>CAVSWT010000014.1:0-233941 GCA_963731745.1 uncultured Ignavibacteriales bacterium | reverse complement strand
TTCTTGCTCATTTCGGAATTGTCATTTCGAACGAGTCTTCGAGTGAGAAATCTTTTATCTCTTTGTGGCATAGATTTCTCCCTCCGGTCGAAATGACATTCTCTTTATTTACTCTGGAAGACTGATTTAATAGAATATCATTTTAGTGACCATCTACAGATATTTAATTTAACTATTGTATTATGTAACTTGAAACTAGCGATGAAACCGAATGACTTAAATAATATAACACGAGAGTTTAACAGCACAGCTCCAATGCCTGTGCTGTTTCTTGGCCACGGCAGCCCGATGAATGCAATTGAAGAAAATGAATTTGTACAGGGATTCAGAAATGTCGGGAAAGAAATTCCACGGCCCAATGCTGTTTTGTGCATATCGGCTCATTGGGAAACAAAAGGCACTTATGTAACGGCAATGGAAAAGCCAAAAACTATTCACGATTTCGGCGGCTTTCCAAAAGAGTTATATGAAGTTCAATATCCGGCACCGGGAAACCCGGAACTTGCCAATGAAACAAAAAGCATTGTTAAAAAAACAGAAATTGGTTTGGATGTTAATTGGGGACTCGATCACGGCGCGTGGTCTGTAATAAAACACATGTACCCAAACGCTGATGTGCCTGTAATTGAGATGAGCCTGGATTATTCCCAATCGCCGCAACACCATTATGAAATTGCAAAAGAGCTTGCACCGCTTAGGAAAAAAGGAGTGCTGATTGTCGGAAGCGGAAACATGGTCCACAACTTAAGAATGGTTGCCTGGGATAAATTAAATGAAACTGATTACGGCTACGATTGGGCTTTGGAAGCCCGTGAAAAAATGAAAAAGTTTATTTTAGAAAATGACCACAAGCATTTAATCAATTTCAAATCACAGGGAAAAGAATTTGATTTGGCAATCCCCACTCCGAACATTATCTGCCTTTGCTTTATGCTCTTGCATCAAAAGATGATAATGAACAAGTAAACTTATTTAATGATAAAGTTGTGGGCGGGTCACTTACAATGACTTCGTTAAAGATTGGAACATCATAAATTTCTGAAAAATTATAAATTAAAAAGCGAGTCTTAATGGCTCGTTTTTTTTTGCCCCGAAATAAATAAAAATATAGATTGACAAAAGTAATTAATTCAATTATTTTAGCAAGTATTAAGATTCATCTTGTCCTAACTGGTTGTTAGAGACAAAAAAAAGATGATCTAAATGAAACATCGAAAGGAGCCAAAAATGGCAAATCCAACCCCCACGCGTTCGCACAAATTCAATGATTTTCATTTTTTTTTATCCGTAATATCAGTTGTCCAGAAGACAATGAAAATGATAGAAAAGTTTTCACTGGTCATGCGCCAATTTCCTCGATCTTAGATCTTCCAACGGACGAAAACGTAAGGGATTATCTTTTAGAGGCCGAGGGAAAGAAGAGAAAGGTCCCCACACAAGTTCATCGTGCTATTCTTGATACTTTAACTAATACTCCTCATAATTTTTCAGTTTTGAATAGCGGAATTGTAATCAGTTGCTCGAAATTTTGAGATAGATGAAAAAAATAAAACTGTGCGTTTGATTGAACCAAGCATAGTTAATGGTTCGCAAACCCAAGGCGTTTTGAAAGATTTTATCAATGAAAAAAATGAACAAAGAGAAAGTGTTCCAACAATTCATGTAAAATATGAACTTATTATTACCGGGGATGAAGATTTAATTGCAGAAACCTCTATCTCAAGGAATTTTCAAAATGATGTGATGACAATTTCTATAGCTGGTCGTCTTGGTCAACTTGATGAATTGGAAAAAAGCATACAATCAAAACTTCCTTTTACAAAATTAAAAAAAAGCGAAACTAAAATTTCGGAGGATTATATAAAAACAGAAAAACTCCTCCAGGTAATTGAAGCGTTGGTTCCAGCTGAATTGTGGTTAAAAGACGGTGATGGACAAATACCAAATAAAGTTTTTACTTATAGTATGAAGACTAAATGCTTAAAGGATTTTCAAGAAATATATAAGAAAGCAAAAAATCCAGATGATCCTGAAAATGATAAATATAAACAACTTTATCAATTTTATTTGGATATAGCGGCACAAGCTTTAGAACTGTATGCAAAATGGAAGAAACATGACGGTTTTGAAGGATCTCGATTAAGAGCAATTTCTCGAGATGAAAAAGGTAGTATTTTAGACATTCCAGATGGAATTGTTTTTCCTATTTTGGCAGCGTTCTCTGTTTTTGCTACAAAAACAAATCTTGGTTGGGTTATAGCCCCACCAAAAATATTTCAGGATGAAGAATTAATAAAGGCGGCAATATATACGTATCAACAGATGGCCGATTCAAATCCTCAAACAATGGGAAAAAGTAGTGCTTGTTATTCGGCTCTTTACCAGATAACATCTATATATAAAAAGTTAACCACCAAACAATAATAATTAAAGTAGAGACGAGATTTGACTCGTCTCTACTATATGTTTCGAAAATTTATTCCATTGTTTCCCTTTTCGCTTTTTTTTAGTTTTATATCAATCATGAAAAAAATTTTTACCCTCATTGGCAGACTGCCGTTCGCAGCTCTGCTAAGTTTGTTTTTATTATTTAGCACTTCTTACGCAGATTACAATTCTGCGGAAGTAGTTCAGCATCTTGGAAATAAAATTCCTTTAAACTTAAAATTCTTAAACTCAAAAGGGGATACGGTTTTATTAAAAGACCTCGTTAACAAACCAACCGTGCTTGATTTCTGTTATTACAGATGCCTTGGAATCTGCACTCCGCTTATGAGTGAAATTGCAGATGTTGTGGGCAGAGTAAAACAAGAACCGGGGAAAGATTACAATATCATCAGCATCAGCGTTGATCAAAATGAAAATCCAAAAATGGCAGCAGAAAAAAAAGTTGCTATGCTGGGCTTAAGCGATAAAAAAATTCCGGATGAAGCCTGGACATTTTTAACCGGCGACAGCACAAACATTTATCAATTAACAGATGCAGCCGGATTTCATTTCAAAAGAACTTACGGAGGATTTCTACACAAAGGAGTTTTAATCTTTCTTGATAAAGACGGAAAGATTGTTCAATACATGGACCCGTCATTTCAAAAAACCGGCAACTTCAGAATTTTGCCTTCAACATTTGAAATGGCAATTAGCAATGCATCCCAAGGCGAAGTAACTTCCACAATCGCAAACGTATTAAAAACATGCTTCAGCTTTGTGCCCAAAGGAAAAGACATGTTTGTAATGATGCTTGTGCTTTTTACAGGACTTTTAACTATTGGAGTTGTAATAGTTATAATTAAAAAAGTGAATCCTAAAAAGAGCTGATAAAAATTTCAGTCATTACACATAACATATCTGCAAATATCTGCTAAGCCGGCATTAGTTTTCCCCATGAATTCTGATAAATAAAGAATTATTAAGTTGTTTTTAATTAGTCTAAAATTTATATTGATTCAAAATCTACTCCTCTATATTCATATTCTTTGCTGCTTCTGATACGCTATTAATCTCGTGCAGATGACTTGAAAATTCGCACGGCTAATAAAAAAATAAATATAGCCTGGTACTTTTTTATTAAAATTCACATTGACGAATTATTACATTCACTACTATTATTCGTGAAGCAAACAATTGTTATTTCTAAAAAATACCTGGAGTAACTCATGAAGTTATTTATACATTCAATTGCCTTAACTATATTTTTCTCTTTTTTCAGTTATTCGTCTGACATAGATGAAGAGCCAGTAAGGCAGAACAAAAGATTATCGCATAATTCTAAAGCTGGCCAAAACAAAAAATTTTATGAAAGTGATATTAATAAGCTGGAAAGCCATAATAGACATTTTAAAACCAATAAAACATCAGATAAAACTGTACAAAAGAGAACGGTAAGCGATAGTTATTTAATCAATACATTGGGAGAAATCTGGGACAATTCTGATTGGAAGAACGATTCGTATTACACCCCCACCTATGATGGAAGTAATTACATCGTTGAAGAAATTTGGCAGACCTGGAATGGTTCTGCATGGGTAAATAGTGAAAGGGAAATTGAAACGCATGATAATAATAATAATTGGTTGGAATGGACTTATTTTGTCTGGAACGGTTCGGGTTGGGACGAAGATGATAGAGAAACACAAAGTTATGACGCAAATGGGAATTGGATTGAGTGGATTGATTTTAATTGGAGCGGTTCTGCCTGGCTAGAGAATGAAAAACAAACTTTGGCATATGATGGAAATGGAAATTGGATTGAATGGTTTGATTTTGAAAAATCTGGCAGTTCCTGGAATGCTGTTGATAGAGAAACTCAAAGCTATGATGGAAATAATAACTGGATTGAGTGGATTGATTACAACTTGAATGGCTTAAACTGGGAAAGCAACGAAAGGGAAACTAGAACTTATAATGGAAATGGAAACTGGACAGAATATTTTTATTTTTATTGGGGTTCAGGCGATTGGGTTAAATCAGAAAGAGAAACTCAAGGTTATGATGTAAATCAAAATTGGAATGAATGGATTAGTTATTATTGGGATAATTCAGACTGGGCAAAAGATATTAGAGAAACCCAAAGTTATGATGCAAATAATAATTGGATAGAATGGACTCGCTACAACTGGACTTCTGATTGGCAAA
Organism: uncultured Ignavibacteriales bacterium; assembly: GCA_963731745.1. Taxonomy (GTDB): domain Bacteria; phylum Bacteroidota; class Ignavibacteria; order Ignavibacteriales; family Ignavibacteriaceae; genus CAVSWT01. The sequence goes on along the minus strand of CAVSWT010000014.1, from coordinate 229,306 downwards.
ATGATTTAAGATCAACTCAAAGTTACAATTCAAATAATAAATGGCTGGAATGGACTTCCTATAAATGGAATAATTCTTCATGGGAAAATAATTTAAAAAATAATGCTTCTTATGATGGCAATGACAATATTGTCGAATACATTTCTCAAAAAGGAAGCGGCTCAGATTGGATGAACGATGAAAAATACACATATACTTATTCCTCTTCGACTGATATATCAGAAGCTGATAATAAAAATGTAAAATTTGAACTCTTTAATAATTACCCCAACCCATTTAATCCAAGTACAAAAATAAAATATTCAATACCCTCATCCTCATATAGTTCCCTCCGGGGAGGGGAAAGGCGTGGGTTGGTTACATTAAAAATTTATGACATCATGGGAAGAGACATTGCAACTCTTGTTGACAATCAACAACAACAGGGTAATTATGAGGTTGAGTTTAATCCCTCTCGATATGGACAGGCGAGTGGTGTATATTTTTATCAACTAAGAGCTGGAAATTTTATTCAAACCAAAAAGATGATTTTATTAAGATAACTTTTATATATGAAATTTGTATAAGTTGATTGTTATTGTTAATGGTTCGTAGAGACGCATTGCAATGCGTCTCTACAATATAAGATCAAAATATTTATGTAGAAAAGCTACTTAGACAAACAAACTGCAGCAGCTCTTAAATTATATGGACGAGTTTATCTCAAATATGCGATCGAATAATTATTCGAGCGTCTCGGCGCCATACATCAAAGTTGCTATGAAACTAATAAATCTTCCGATACAAGCAGAGAAAGATTGGCAAACACTTTAGAAGTTATGAACAAAGATTGAAAGAATTCAGTAAATTATTTAAGGAACTTCATTATTGCGGTTCCTTAAAATCTTTTTGTTAATCAATTAATTTAATGTTTTTCAGGAGATCACTATTCTGCAATAATTAGTGCCTTAAAAATTGAACTTATTTATTTATCAAATCACGAATAGCTTCAATTACTGTTTCCGGATCTTCATTTTGTATATAATGCCGTGAGGTATTTACAAATTTATGCTCTGCATTAGGAATTTGTTTAAGCCAATTTTCATGATACTTCTTTTTTACTTCAAGCTCTTTTTCTGCGCCGGGAAAGCTTGGATTATATTTAGTTGCTGTAAGTAAAATAATAGGTATCTGCGGTAATGGAAATGATGAATCAGCTTCAACACAACTTTTGTTTACAAAATTTTTTTCTTCTTTCTGAGTCAAATTCATCGGCGGCGTATATTTTAAAATCATTTTTTCTCGATTATCCCAATCATCTTTTGTTAGTAGTGCTTTTAAACTATCCTCATTAAAACCAGGGTCAATAAATAAAATTCCGCCTACTTTAGATGGAAATTTATGTGCGTAAACTTTCGCAATTTGGCAGCCAAGCGAATGTCCAACTAGAATATATTTTGTATCTAAATTAAGCTCGGTTAAAAGTGAATTTAATTCTTGACTCCTTCCATCGGCGTCTTTTGCGTATGTTGAACTATCAGATTTACCAAGCCCAGACCTGTCATATGAAAGAGTCGTGTTATTTTTGGCAATAATTGATTGAACATTTTCCCATGTGCTATGATCTTCGCCGGAACCTGAAATAAATATTATTGATGGTGAACCTTTGCCTTCAATATTAACAAATAATTTTGCATCATTTATTTCAATGAATTTTTGAATGGTTCTTGTATCAGAAGTGTCCTGCTGTGCGTGAGTATTTACATTAATAAAAATGAGTATAATGAGAAATAATATTATCATAAATAACCTTAATGTTTTAATTAAATTAATTATAAAAGAAATAATCAGAATGATTTATTATTGATTAGGATTGTACAATGGATAAATGGTAATAAAAATTAGGTGAAAGGAAAATTTTTTTTTGATAGATACTCTTTCTAAAGAAGGTGAATCATATTACACAAATGCAATAGATAATAGTTGCAAGCTGAACTTGTTTCGGGATTTATTTAAACTATAAATCTTCTGGAATAAATATGACTTACGATACGTGGATTCAGAATGACTGTTCAGATTAATTTAATATATGAAACGGAGACATTACCAAAAATCTTTCCGTTAGTTAAATATTTTAATATCTTCCATCCATATAAGTATCTCCGAAATTTATTTTCTTTTTTAAGCCTAACATGCAAAATGAACCTTTTGAAATAGGATGCCAGGCATTATCCATCGGCGAATGGGAAAAAGCACAAGAATGTTTGGAAAAAGCTTTAGCCATTGAAGAATCGCCTATTGTATATGAACAACTTGCCTGGGCTTGCTGGTGGTTGAATGATGCGGCCGGTGTTTTCGAATACCGCAGTAAAGCTCATAACTTATTCCTGGAAAAAAATGATAATCTAGGTGCGGCTCGAAATGCTTGCTGGATAGGAATCGATTATATTGAATTCAAAGGTGAATTTGCTATCGCCAGCGGATGGTTTAAAAGAGCCGAAAGTCTTCTTGAAGAAATTCCCGAATCCTGGGAACATAGTTTAATGAAAATCTTGAAAGCAAGATGGACATTTCAAGTAGATAAAAATATCGAACTGGCATTTAAGTATTTAGATGAAGCTATGACAATAAGTAAAGCGCACAACTATATTGATGGAGAATTGCTGGCGGAAGCATTAAAAGGATTTATTTTAGTTGTTGAAGGAAACATCGCTGAAGGTATGCCTCTTTTAGATGAAGCAACCTTACTGGCTACAACCTCTGAAAAAACAGATATTAATATAACAACTGTTGCCTGCTGTTTTTTGATAGATGCATGTGAGCGAGTCCGCGATTATGAAAGAGCCAGTCAATGGTGCAACAATGTAAAAGAAATTTGCAAAAAGTGGAGATTTAAATCAATGTTTGCAAACTGTAAGATGAAATATGCCGGAGTATTAATCTTACAGGGAAAATGGAATGAAGCTGAAAAGGAATTATTCGCAGCTATCTCAGAATTAAAAGAATTCAGGCCGGCACAAATTACTGCATGCACCATTAGGCTAGCGGATTTAAAAAGAAGGCAAGGAAAATGGAATGAAGCCGAGAAATTATTAAACGATGTTAATCCCCATCCGCTTAAACCTTTATACCTTTCAGCACTTTATTATGACAAAGGCGATTATGAGAATGCCCGGAATATGGCTGAGACATATTTACGCAGAATATTAGTAAAAGAAAAAGCCGAAAGAACAGTTGGGGTTGAACTGCTTTTAAGGATTTACATCCATCTGGGAAAATTAGAAGAAGCTCAAGAATTATTAAGTGAATTAAAAGATATAGCCGACAATGTTAATAATTTACCCATAAAAGCTGCGTATTTAAGTGCCGAAGGAAATATAAATTTAGCTTTGAATAAATATAAATCAGCAAGACAAAATTTAGAAGATGCTATTGATATTTTTGACGAAATAAAACTGCCGTTTGAAGCGGCCAAAAATAGGTTAACTCTTTCGGAAGTTTTAATAAATCTAGATTTGTATGCACAAGCAGAAGGGGAGTTAAGCATTGCGATTTCAACATTTAAGCAGCTTGGCGCTGAAAAAGACTTTGAAAAAGCAAAAAATCTGCAGAAGAATTTATATAAAGATAATTTAAGTGACTCTCAGAAAAACCAATATGAATTTACAGGAAGAGAATTAGAAGTTCTAAGATTAATTGCCGAAGGGAAAAACAACGAAGAGATTGCCGAAAAGCTATTTTTAAGTGTCCGCACAGTTGAAAAACATTTAACCAACATCTACAGCAAATTAGGGGTCTCGGGAAAATCTGCCCGAGCTTTTGCCGCCTCTTATGCTATCAAAAATAAATTGATATTTACTTAACCGGATTTATATTCACAATATCCTCACTGATAGTTTTAAAAAATTCTGACAACTGGCCAGTCGTTTCAGTATTTATCGAACAATATACATTCTTTGCTTTTTTAAAAGTATTTATCAAGCTGGTGTGTTTTAATTCTTTTAAATGATATGAAACCGTTGAAATAGGAATCTTCAACTGCTTGGAAATTTCACCAACGCTGCAGCAGCTTTCTGACAAATCGGCATTCTGCAGATCAGAACAGCTTAGTTGTTTGTCCCTTATAATTTTTAGTATAGCAATTCTTGTCTCTCCTGATAATGAAGAAAATATTCGGGCTAAATTTGTAAACGGTTGTGTTTTCATAGAGTTATAATTTTATATTTCCAAAGGTATGGAAATATAAAGTTCAAAAACTTAGCATGCAAATGATTTTTACGGAATTCTGCTTAGTTAGCAAATTAAAGTAAAGATTAAGTAAAAAAATACTTGTCGAATTGTCTTATCTACAATTACGTGATTCTAAAATATAAATACGTAGTACCTCTGATTTCTTCGCTTATCATTCTCCTTATGTTTATATCGAAAACAAAATCACTAATAAAAATAAAGGAGATGTTAAAATGAAAAATCATAATGAAATCCAGGAAGAAAACAAAAATTTAGTTTCTCACGTTGTTAATGAAATCTGGAATAAAGGAAAGTTTGATATGATTGAAAATCTCGTTTCCGATGATTTCGTTATACATACAGCTAGGCCGGAAGAAGACCTAAAAGGCCCGGAACAAGTGAAACAATTTTACACTCATTTGCACAAAGCATTCCCAGATATAAAATTTACTATTAACGATCAGATAGCAGAAGATGATAAGGTTGTTACATATTATACAGTTAGTGCAACACACAAAGGAGAATTCAAAGGAATTCCATCAACAGGAAATAAAGTTAAGTTTAACGGAGTTGACACTGATAAAATATCGGATGGTAAATTCATTGAATGCTGGTCAAATATTGATGAGCTGGGTTTGATGCAGCAGCTTGGTGTTATTCCTGCTCAAAAATAGTTAATAAAAAAAGTGAACGATTTTTATTTAATATTGAAAGTTAAGTCATGAAAAATCAAAGTACATCTGAACAATTCAAAGTAGTTGTAATTGGCGCAGGTCAGGCTGGTTTGTCGGTAGGCTATTATTTAAAGAAACATGATATTCCATTTGTTATACTTGATGCAAACAAACGAGTTGGGGATTCATGGAGAAACCGGTGGGATTCATTAAGACTTTTTACTCCGGCTAAATTTGACAGTCTTGCTGGAATGCCATTCCCCGCCTCACCAAATTCATTTCCAACAAAAGATGAAATGGCTGACTATCTTGAAAATTATGCAAAACATTTCGATTTGCCTGTAAGAACCGGTGTAAAGGTTGTTGGGCTTTCAAAAGAAGGTGAATCCTATTGTATAAATGCGGGAGACAAACATTTTCAAGCCAAACATGTTGTTGTTGCAATGTCAAATTTTCAAAATCCGAAAATACCTGAATTTGCTAAAAAGCTTAATCCGGATATTACACAGTTACATTCTTATTACTACCGCAATCCAGCTCAACTTCAAACAGGCAATGTACTTGTTGTCGGCGCAGGTAATTCCGGTTCAGAATTAGCTCTTGAAGCGGCAAAAAATAATCACGAGGTTTGGTTATCCGGAAGAGATACCGGCCATCTCCCTTTTAATATTGAAAGCGCTATTGCTAAAACTCTTCTTATACGGTTGGTGATACGGTTTATATTTCACAGAATTTTAACGACCGGCACACCAATAGGAAGAAAAGTTCGTCCAAAATTAACTTCTATGGGAGGTCCATTAATTAGAAATAAACCCAAACAATTTGTTGCCGCAGGAATTAAACGTGTTCCAAAAGTAATTGGCGTTAAGGATGGACTTCCATTACTTGAAAACAATGAAGTAGTAAATGTTAAAAATGTAGTTTGGTGTACAGGTTTTCATCCGTCATTCTCCTGGATTGACATCCCGGTCTTTAAGGACAGAGAACCTATGCAGGAACGCGGTATAGTTAAAAATGAACCGGGATTATATTTCTCTGGCCTGCATTTTCTCTATTCATTATCTTCTACGATGATACATGGGACTTCGAGAGACGCAGAATATGTAGCAAATGAAATTCACAATAGAATAAATAAAAAGCATAAAACTAACGCAGCCTAAAAGAGGGTTAAAAATACTTAATTATTTTTTTCCTCATTAATTAATTTAAATATAATCTTCAGAAGTGAATTAAATTTATTCCCGATTTGAATTTAGTACTAAAAATTAATTTAAAAATATTACCTCCAAATTACATTTTAGTATTTTATTTCACTATTTTCCTTTATCCCAATCAAATCGGAACTAAACTATGATGAAAATATTTTTTATCGTCATTACTTTAATAAGTGGTTTTTTTCTGGGAATATTTACAGGCGGAATAGCTGTGCCTAAAAACAGTGGTTTAGCCGGCGGGGCAACTGTTTTGGGGTATGGAGTAATTGGGGGTATTATAGCACTAACTTTGGCTATTATTTTTGTTAAAAAGATCGAGCCGAAACTCTTAAAAAAAATTACAATTTTTCTCTTGATATTAAATCTCATTCCGTTAATATGGATAATTTATAAATTTAACACTAACCGTTCTATTGAAGATCCCGTACCACAAAGGAGAACAGTCACTCCGACATTAATGTTAAGCTCATTGTCCTTTTCAAATATTTCTAAAAAACAGAATGAAAATTTTGATATGGGTTTGGGGATGGTGAAACCAAACTTTTATAAAAAACGAATACTTTATTTTTATTCACCTAATCTTGAAAAAGATGTTTCGGAACATCTGCCCTATGATAGTCTGGTTTTTAAAGAAACAGATAATAATCAATACAGCATAAGTTACGCCCCGCCCTGGTTTTATCCGGAACATCTAAAAATGGATTATGAAATTCTTTACTTAAAAATTTTAACCTTAAGCCGTGATTGGATTCAAGTTGAAGTTAATAAACAAACTCAGCTAACATCATGGCTTTCGGTTTCCGATGTTCAAATTTTGTTGTGGCCTGATTTTCTATTGTCTGTTTTTGATGTAGAAATTATTGATCAAACAAACAATCCGCTCAGGATAAAACCGCTTTTGCATGCTTCCACTATTCCGCTGAAGAAATATTCATACTTAAGTCCTATCATGGTTAAAGAAAGCTGGCTAAAAGTGCGTTTACTTGATAATGATTATAATAAAGTAGACGAAGCTTGGTTTCGCTGGCATGATGGTAATAAATTATTAATTAGATATTCTTTGCTTTCCTAAGAAAGATAAAATTTAACACTCGTGAGCCAAATTAAATCTTTTTTGCGCATTATAAAATATACCGCCGCAATGTTCATAACATAAACTCTAAATACCCATGATCAAATAGTTTGGACATAATCTGTGTCACTAACAGATAACAAATAATTTTTAGGAGAGTATTATGAAACTCTTATCCTCAAAATTTCCAACAAAAAAAATTGGGCTCAGAAAATTAATTCTTTACCTCCCGGTTATATTACTTTTTTTCTTCCAAAGCTGTAAAAGTCCGGAGCCAACTAGTCCCGGTGACGATACAGGAGGAGATACTTCTAATCCTGATTTAGTAACGGTAAATACTACTATTATCCTTCCTGCCAACTCACCATTAAAAGCTGAAGATCTAACTCTTACCTCTGCTATTGATCAAGAATATCCAATTTCTGCGGATGGATCAGTTTCTCATAAAGTTTATAAAGATGACATGCGGCTTGTTAGAGTTTATAATTCAAATGGAGACATTGTGCTGATGGGATGGGTTGATCCTTCTACCGGGAAGGCAACAATTTCGGCCCGAACTACTGCTGAAGCATTAATTTATTTTGATACAGGCGGCTGGCAAATGCCTGATGAACTTCAAAGTGCTCTTATTAAAGAACTTGCTTTGAGCACAGAAATTGACCCCGTAACATCTTCTGTTGAATCTGCATTATCAAATTCTCCTTATACAATCACAGGAGCACTTTCCGTATTAAATCCAATATGTGCTCAAACTGCTGCAAAGCTGCTTGGTTCGGATACCCCAGCCCCACCGGTTACAGACGGTGTTAGAATACAACCCCCAACTCCCAAAAGCGGAATTACAATTCTTCAGCCCGGATTAAATGATATTGTGATACGCAATGATTTCCGCAGAAGGGCAATTGCTTATATTGATAGAGTTTCTCCGGCAGCAGAAATAAAAAAATTAGAACTCTCAGCTACTAAAGGAGCAACATCTTTTTGGGGCACTGTAAATGACATTACGGCTGCTGTTGCCCAACAAGGGATAAGTTATATTTGGAACCTAAATAATTCCGCCTATTCCGGTATTTCTTCAGAAACTATAGACCTACAGGTTGTGCCTGATGATGCAACTAAAACAGAGTATAAAGTGACTGTGATTGGAATAGGCGTTCATGATGGCTCTATAGGTAGTCTTTCAACAAGCAGGCAAAATGAGCTTTCGGACCTAATTAAAAAGTCTGTCGTTATTGATTTTCTTGTCCCTTTCGTTACAACTACAATTCTTCCGCTTAAAGGCGATGCCATTAATAAAGCCTTAAAGAATGAAAAAGCTCAAGGGGCAATTAGTTTACTAATAAATACATTGGCACAAACCGCACCTAATATCTGGAAAAAAGCTTTATCCGGTAATGTAAAGGAAGCCATACAGGATGGTATTAATGCATTACTCACAGATGGTTTAGTGCAGGAATCTTATTTAAACTTCGTAAAAACTTTAGCGGAAATAAGCGGCAAAGAGTTGGGAAAAGGCTCTAAATTTTTAGAAGTCGGAAAATCTTTTGTAAAAGCTATTGGCGGAGTTGATGCGATTTTAACAGGCTTTGATACCTTTGCCCAGGCACGGGCTTTTGATAATTCTGCGCTCGCAGAAACCTGGGATATTACAGTTAACAAATCCAAAGTAAAATTAACCCCGCAGCTTGGTGATATAGTTAAAGGCGATAAAATATCATTTACCGCAACAGTACCTTCAGCCACAGGAGATAACGCGCCTAAAATAGAATATCAATGGTCAACTTCAGGTGCACATGGAAATATAAAAGACAATATCCATCAGGGAAAAGACTTTACGACTACCGCTAATGTAGTTGAATATATATCGGACGGTTCAACTACCGGCGATGATAGTGTAAAAGTTGAAGCTTTTGAAATTGACGGTCAAAAAAGAAATTCAATTGGCGATGCATCTGTGAATGTAAAAATAAGAGAGCTAAGAATTAAAATTATTCCACGTAAAAAATCTTTATGGCCGCCGGATGTTCAAAAATTTCAAGCAGAAGTTCCAGATGAACTTAAACAGTCGGGAGATGAATTCAGCTACACCTGGTCAACTAAGGGAATTTTCGGAGGTTTTGTAACAGGTGGAAACTACTATGTATCTCCTTTGGATGTGGCCTCCTGGATAGTACATGGAAATAATGCTGAAGGGACAGACAATGTAACAGTTGAAGTATTCCGAATGCGTAATGGCAAGTCTGAATCATTGGGAAATGCTACTGCAGAAATTTTAGTTGAACAGAAAAAAACAGTAATTGAAGGAAGCTGGGGAATCGAAGAAACTTCAGCCGATGCAGGAAGATCTTGTGCGAATGCTTATATCTACGTTCCTAAAGATGAAGATGCAACTCAATATGATATGTATGCCTATCACTTTAACGATCCTTTATATTTCGGTAAAGAGTATAGCCGTACCTGGACGGGCCCTCAAAGCGATCATGGGAATAAATCTACTGCAATAGAAGACTTAGGCAGCCAATGGCGTATTGGCTTATCGGGCGGCTGCGGCCCGGATAAAGGACAGGCCGATAGAGTATCAAGTTTAAAATCCCGATTTAAGGGTATGGTTGTGGAAGTTACGATTAAACGAAACAATTAAATATTCTACTTGAAACAATGCAGCATAAATTGGTTATAAAAGAAATAATAATTTAATAACCTTCATTGTAAACTGTCTTTAGTAGTTTAATTTTCAATACTATTGTATTGAAAAAAATTCCAAGTTTAATAGCTCATGAATGTTGGAATTGATTTTAAAATATTTGTCCCTTCTCAATTTAATTATCAAAAAAAATAACTACCTTTGCCTGTTCCCGATTTATTTTAAAAATTTATCATTCGAAAGTTGATTTTAAAAATTTATGATCAATCCTTCATGATAGTATAATTAATTTTAGGTTTTGGTTATGTTTGATTTAAAAGATAAAGAGTTTAACAACTTTGCAGAAAAACTGTTAAGCAAAAGAGAAACTCACACTTGCAATTCATCATTAAAAAAAGAATCAATTGAATTATTAAATGAATTGATTGGTTTACTGTTTCCGCATTTCTCAAGCAGAGTTTATTATTCGCCGGAAGATGTTATTGCCAAGCTTCAACTGATGGAAAGAAATTTAATTTCTATTCTAAAGAATGTTAACGGAAATGGTAATTCAAACACTAAAGGAAATGCCTCTCAAATTGCAAAAACTTTTATTTCTGAAGTGCCTAAAGTTCACGATATGCTGTGGTTAGATGCAGAGGCAATTTACAAAGGCGATCCCGCAGCTGAAAGCATCGATGAAGTTATACTAGCTTATCCTGGTTTTATGGCAATCGCCATATACAGACTTGCGCATGAACTCTACAAATCAGATGTTTCAATCGTACCCAGAATCCTAACTGAACATGCTCATGAAATCACAGGAATTGATATTCATCCCGGTGCTGAAATTGGCTGTCCTTTTTTTATTGATCACGGTACTGGAATTGTTATTGGTGAAACAACAATAATTGGTAAGAATGTAAAAATATATCAAGGCGTTACACTTGGAGCTTTGAGTGTCGATAAATCCCTTTCAAACATTAAACGCCATCCGACAATTAAAGACAATGTTATCATATATTCACAAGCAGTAATTTTAGGCGGCGAGACGGTGGTTGGACAGGGGAGTTTAATTGGTGGAAATGCGTGGGTGACTCAAAGTGTTCCGCCGAATTCTGTTGTTTATAGTAAGATGGAAATGAAAGTACGTTCAAACGAAAATTATTTTGATACAATGGAATTTATAATTTAAAAATAGGAGCAAACATGAAATACAATAATGTTCTTGAAAGCATCGGCAAAACGCCGCATATTAAAATCAATAAACTGTTCGGCAGCGATTATGATGTATGGGTTAAATGTGAACGAGCGAATCCCGGTGGAAGCATTAAAGATAGAATTGCGTTATCAATGATTGAAGATGCTGAGCAGAACGGGATTCTTAAAAAGGATAGCGTTATAATTGAACCTACTTCAGGTAATACAGGCATCGGACTTGCAATGGTTGCAGCGTATAAAGGTTACAGATTAATTCTTGTTATGCCTGAATCCATGTCAATTGAAAGAAGAAAATTAATGTCTGCATACGGCGCTACATTTGAATTAACTCCGCGTGAATTGGGAATGAAGGGCGCAATTGAAAAAGCCGGTGAGCTGGTAGCAAAGAATACAAATGCCTGGATGCCCCAGCAATTTGATAATCCGGCAAATGTAGCCGCACATGTAAACCACACAGCACAGGAAATATTAACGGATTTTCCGGATGGACTTGATTATTTAATAACCGGCGTTGGAACCGGCGGCCATATAACCGGTGTTGCTAAAGTTTTGAAAGATAAATTTAAAAATATAAAAGTGTTCGCTGTTGAACCGGAACTTTCACCGGTTATTTCAGGCGGTAAGCCGGGACCGCATCCCATTCAAGGTATTGGCGCGGGCTTTATTCCAAATGTTATGGATGTTTCATTGCTTGATGGAACTATCCAGGTATCTAAAGAATCTGCGATTGAATTTGCTCAAAGATCAGCTAAGGAAGAAGGTTTACTGGTTGGGCTTTCATCAGGAGCTTCTTTAGCAGCAGTTTCAAAAAAATTACCTGAAATTCCTAAAGGAAATAAAATATTGACATTTAATTATGATACAGGCGAAAGATATCTATCGATTGAAGGGTTGTTTTAAAAATAGAGAGACTGTAAAATAATATTTATAAATGATCTGCGTACGTCAGGCAATACAACAATCAGAAAATCCGTGAATCATTCGCGGAGTGATGAATTACTTTATAAATTAAATCTTGCCTGAATGTTAAATGAGATATAATAATTTAGCTTAGTGCGATTTTTTCATTTTGCGTTTGAATTTATTTAAATACGTTTAGGCTAATATGAAAAAAAAATTTTCATTAATTGTCTTTAATGATTAAAAGTATGTAATGAATTATAAGAGTTAACAAATTAATTCTGTGTTCATCATTTTTTAATCCGTTACTTTAGTACACCAAATTTTTGAGACATCAATCCAGGTCTTTCCGTCATCAAAAGTCCAGAATTGTGTCCATGTAAATTTAGTTTCAGAGATATCTGAAAACACATTCCTGATCTCTCTACCCAAAGCGTTTTTGCCTTCCATTAAAATTGTATCTTTTTTCTCTACTGCTGTAAATATTCCAATTTTTCTGTTATTTGTATCGAACCAGGCCATATTCCAAATTTTATCATTAGGATTATATATCCTGATATTGGTGCCGCTGAAAGTTGCTGATTTAGTATTTGCCGGTTCAACTCCTGCGTAAAAAATATCTTGCACTGCTTCTCCATTTAAAATATTAAACCAGACCCAGGTTGCGTTTACTGTATCAGTCTTCCATGAACCATCCTGATTCCTGCTTATTGATTTACAATCCCATGTGCCTATCAAATCATTAAAGCTTTTTATTTCTTGAGATGAATTATCTAACCCCGGCATATCTCCCGCTTTCACATTCTTTGGTATGTTCATAAAGGAAATTATGGCAAGAAAGAAAATCATTTTTTTCATCAGACTATCCTTAAATTTTTATTTAATAAGATTATTTATTCACAAAATCATTTAGAACTTATGTAGGCCATTCCCATAAATATTTTTGTCTTAGATGCTCGATATTATTATTTAATAAAAGTTTATTCATCCTAAATTTTTTAATATACTTAAATTGATATGTTGATAAATTCTCTCTTTTATTGCATTTATTTTCAAAAGTCCTTAACTTCAAAAAAGTAAATGCTTAACCCAACTTATTAAACTTCTGAATATAAAATAGAGTCAGGGTATCATCTAGAACCCGATCCTATAATGCTTTAAAAAATAACTAGCCTGCTATTATTTCTGCTGGCCCATAAAATAAATAAAAAGTTTATTAAAAGAATTGTAAATCTACTTTTCATTCAATATAAGTGAGGGTAAGAAATGCATTTGTCATACAGAAATTTCTCTATGGTTCTTTTTTTTATTGTTTGCTTCGGGACTTATTTATTTCCGCAATTTGATTATCCAACCATCTGGGACTGGCAAAACCCATTGCCGTCCGGTGATGATTTTACAACTTCCATTAACTTCCCCGATGGTTTTCTGATAGGAGGTTACGGTGGTTCAATAATATACGCAGATAAAAAATTGAAAAAAAAATATGAAGCATATTTACATGAAGAGGTAATTGCTGCAAGTACGGTTACGTCGTCGAATCCTATAAGTGCTTTTGCTCAAGCAGCTTTTATTATTACTTATGATAAATATACCGGTAAATCCCATACATACTACACTATAGAACCGAGATCAGATATTGAAGACTTTATAATAAGTAGAAGGGCGACTTTAGATAATCGTATTACTGGTGTAGTAGTAAACGATAGAGATAATGATATAAATATTACTGAGACTTCTATTGGTAATATTTATACTTCTGTAGACAGCGGTAAAAACTTTACCAACACCCCAATTGATGCTAATGAAATATTAAATGATGTGCTATTTACGGCAACCGGCAGAGGCATTGCTGTTGGTGAGCATGATGGAAATTCGGATATTACAAAAACGAATATATATTTAAAGGATCAGGTGATGAACCCTAATGATCCCGAAAGCTCTGACAAATGGCATCCTTTAAGCACTAATCACTCCACAAATGCCACCCGTAGAACAGCACTTTTTTCAAGAAAGTGGAAAACTGTGTCCAGCATTGATAAAAACATATCTACTCCTCTTAATAAAACTATGCAAAACGATCCGATTTTTATTTTAGGATATGACCCGGCAACCAATTTAGATATAGTTGCAAGAAGCACTGATGATGGGGAAAGCTGGGATTCTGTTTTTGCTGTTCAAACTGCTTTTATGAAGGCGCTATCGGCCGGCAGCAGTACTAATGCTATTATTGGAGGTTACGGGGGCGCAATTTATTACACAAAGGATGGTGGGGATACATGGAATAAAGGTAATAATGACAATCAGCAATATATTCGTTCCATTACTCACGTTTCTGCTGACTCCGCTTATGCTTTTGGTAATCGCGGAACTATATTACTGACAATTGATGGAGGTGAAAACTGGGAACAAATAAGCGGAGATATTTCAACTAGTTTTTATGGAGTTTACTTTACTTCACCATCAATCGGTTATGCTGCCGGATTAAGTGGTTTCTCGAAACTAAAAGTTTATAAAACAAGTGATGCAGGTGAAAATTGGAATGTAATTTATGTTGATTCTTCCTTTTCTCCATCCAATGCTTTTTTTAATTCCATTTTTTTTATTGATGAAATGACTGGATTTATTGCCGGTTCCAAATTAATAAAAACAATTGACGGCGGAAAATCCTGGAATGAATTAAACACCGGGGTTTCTTCTTCGAACCCAATTTTTCTCGATGTTCATTTTGTTAACAACAATCTTGGCTTTGCTGTATATAGAGATCCTGCAACCGGGGATGGAGCTATCAAAACCACTGATGGCGGAAATATGTGGTCGCCTCTCAATATTAATAGCAACATGCATGATAAACAATATGTCTACTTTGCTGATGAAAATCTTGGATTTATATCGGGCGATTCCAGGCTTTATAGAACGATAGATGGCGGGGATAATTGGGATACTCTTTCTGTTGGATATAATAATCAAAATTTAAATAGCAAGGTTGATTTTATTAATTCAACCACGGGTTTCTTTGGAAAAAAAGGACAAATATTTAAAACTACAGATAAAGGAGATACGTGGACAGATGCAGCAATTGACAACCATAGTGTTCCAGTACAAATTCAATTTGTTAGTGACAGCATTGGTTATGCAATATGTACTTCCGATACTTTTGGTATTCCCGTTCATATTTTATTCAAAACAACAGACGGAGGTAATAGTTGGTCGGATTTAACAGATGAATTTCCCGGAAGTACTAGTTTCAATGCGATGTTTTTTACGGATGAAAGTACAGGATATTTAGTTGGCCCCTATGGAAAGATTATTAAAACATTTTCAGGAGGAGAGCTCATAACTTCGGTTAATGAATACAAAAAAACATCACTTCCCACAAACTATAAGTTATTTCAAAATTATCCAAACCCATTTAACCCTACAACCACAATTAAATATGCAATTCCTTCCTCTTCACAAAGTCCTCTCCAGGGAGGGGCCTGGGGTGGGTTAGTTACACTTAAAGTTTACGATATACTTGGAAGAGAAGTTGTGACTCTAGTTAACAAACAACAGCTGCCGGGAAATTATGAAGTTACTTTTGATGCATCTACTCTTGCTAGCGGAATTTACTTTTATACTTTGAAAACCGGAGGCTTTATTAAAACTAAAAAGATGCTGCTGATAAAATGAAAATTATCATCGGACAAAATAAAATATTAAGCCAGATTAAAAATACTTTATTAAATACTTTCATCATCTTAAACCTCTAACACAATTAGAAAATTTTCTTTTACCCTGATAATTATCAAAAAGGATATAAAATGAATTTATTGAAAACAATGCTTCTGGGTTTTAATCTTTTATGCTTAACACTTTATTCTCAAAGCCCCCCTTCCGATTTTAAGCTTGATTGCACTTCGGCGGGTTTAACTCCTTGGTCTGATTTCGAAACAATTACTATACTAGCCAATGGCCAAACTAATTTTGTAAAATCAACCGGCGATCAGCTTGATGAAATCATTGATACAACTTTTACAATCACTTCTCAAAACGTGCAGCAGATCTGGCAGTCAATTCAAAACAATAACTTTTTTTCTTTAAATGATGAATTTAAAGATGATTCTATTCTGGATGGTTCTAAAGTATTATTTACAATTACAGCCAATGGAAATACAAAACAAGTTTCTGTAAAAAATATTGCACAGCAGGAAATTGAAAATATTGTTTTCGATATAAATTCAAATGTACCCGAAGATTTTAAAATACACTATACTCCGCCTCAAAATTTTAATGTTGTGCCAACAGATCCCTGCGGAGCGTCATCCGCAATTTCTTCAAATCTTCTAAAAGAAAATTTGAGTGAAGATGATTTTAAAAAGTTAAAAAACAACCACGAACATATGGCCGCCGCTCCAAATGATTTGCAAATTCCACATGGCGGCGTTGAAATAGGTTATGAATTATCTCTGTTTGATGCTGTTGCATCCGGCAGAGCATTATTAAAGAGCAAGGGTGAATTTTTTGGAGATGGCGTTTCGATTTTTGGAAATAATACAAAAAATTTCCCGCCGCAAGATAATAATACAATAAAAATAAAGCTTAATCTGGAGTTTTACGGCCCTTGCGATAATGCTGTCAATGAATCAAAAATTAAAAATGATATTTTAAATAAATGGAATGGTCAAACATCTAGTGATGGAAAAATGGTTGAGATGGAAATAGTTTCACATTCTCATCCGGGAGATACAGTTGCTTCAGGAACGCCTGGCTTTGATAATATTAAGCTTGAATGCGGAGATGGGCGCAGTTATGTTAAAAATCTTGGGGGACCTAATACAAATGATGTATCAACAGCAACTTGGTTTCCTGATGATAAAGGAAATGATGTAGGAACGTTTGCTCACGAAGCCGGCCATTTGATGGGGCTTGAAGACCAATATGATGATTGGACTAAGCTCCCTACTGGGAAATGGCAAAATTCTAATGGCGGCCAACCTATTTCTGAGGATGAAATGAAAAATCTACTTGAGTCTAGAGCACCGGACCTTCCTCCGGAAAGGATTGCATTTGATCTTAAACAAAAAACTCTTAGCATACCCCGGGAAAATCACGCAGATGATTTAATGGCAAGAACCAAAAAGCCCCCCCTTCAATCTGACATTGATGCTTTGGCAGCAAAAGCCGGTTTGATAATAAATATTAAAGCAGGCGATGTTTTAACCGATCCTAAAACCTTCAGACAAAATTTAATTGTAATTCACAGTGGTGATTTGTTTGTAAAACCAGGAACAATCAAAACATTGAATGGAATTTATACAGCATGTATTGACAATGCAAAAATTCCGCCTGATGATTCTGAAGTTCTCGATATCGTACCATCACTTGATAAATGGAACGGAGTACCTGCCGCGGAATATTTATTGAAATTAGTCAAGCATGTTGATTCGGCTCAATATCATTGCGGTGATTTTTATGATGCTCAATTCGCCGTTTGGAGAATTACCGATAATGCATCATCAGGTTCTAAAAAGATGGACAGTTTGTTTAATGATATTGGATTGAATTTGGGAGATCAGCATTTATATTTTCCAAAATTAATAAATGATTCGCCGGATGATACTGTATCACAGGCCATCGTATCTAAAGAACTTTTTATACCAGAAATTAATCCAAAATCTGTTAATGCAGACATTGGTCAAATTTTAACTTTTAATTCTAATATTTTAAAGCCTGCGGGCTTTGATTATACAGCAAATAGCTCATGGCTTTTAGAAACCCCCGATGGAAGTGCTTCTCAAATTTCTACAGATGGTAAATTCACTCCCGATAAAAGAGGTTTATATACTGTCTTGGTTAAAATTAATATTACTGATCCCCTTAACCAAACGAAAGAATATGTTTCAGATATAAAAGCCTTTGCATCCGTTCCTGACAAATTCACCGAAACTTTTGAACACGAAAACTTGTCTGATTTATTCCAATGGGAAACTTACGGTGATGCTGCTTGGGAAATAACAAATGCAGATGCTCAAACGGGTTCTAATTCAATTAAGGCTGGAGATGTTTCTCATGGTAAGTCATCCAGCCTTGCAATAAATATTAATTTGGCAAATGATACAACTATCGCTTTTGCTGTAAAAGCATTTTCGAATACTTCCGCTGCACTTACGTTTGATGTTGATAGCATTAATTTTGACCTCTGGCAAAAATCCATTGACTGGCAGATTTTTGAATATGACCTTTCTGCAGGAGAACATAGACTAACATGGACATTTAAAAACAATAATTCTGTTAACCCTGCGCAGGTTTGGCTTGATAATATTTTCTTTCCGGCAAATTCTGTTGTTACAAGTATTAATTCCGATGAACAACAGCTTCCTTCGGCATTCATGTTATATCAAAATTATCCAAACCCATTTAATCCAATTACAAAAATTAAATATGCAATTCCTTCTTCACAAAGTCCCCTCCAGGGAGGGACCTGGGGTGGGTTAGTTAAACTTAAAGTTTACGATATACTTGGAAGAAAAGTTGCAACTCTAGTTAACAAACAGCAACAGCCCGGGAATTATGAAGTATCATTTGATGCATCAAATCTTTCAAGTGGAATTTACTTTTATACTTTGAAAACTGGAGGCTTTATTAAAACTAAAAAGATGCTGCTGCTAAAGTAAAAAAGGATTTTTACAAATTTGAAGTAAAAGAAAATTATTTCTATTCATTACATAACATTAACATGAGCTTTGTTTGTTTGAATTTCTATATTATTTACTAAATTCTGAAATCGAGAATCTGTTCGAAATGAATCCCAAAGTGGGTCTATTCTTAGACTAAGCAGTCCGGTGTCACGTTTATCATATGCTTTTTTCAACCACGCAAACGTTTTTTCATTATTACCAAAACCGGCATAAATAAGTGCTATGTCGGTTGCCCCATCATGCCATTCATTCCATCGATCGAGTAATATATTAAGGAAACTATCTGCTTTAATAGTGTCTCCAGCTAAAGCATAGGCGTATCCCAGATATCTACTCATTGTAGCATTTCTAAGCTTCCTCCCTTTTTCTAATTCATTTATTGCATTTTTATAATCCCCTTTCTTTAGATATGCCAATCCAAGTAAACTATGTGTTGGGGGAAAATTCTGATCCAGTTCAAGTGTTTCTTTGTATTGGTTTATTGCTTTGTCATATTGACGGGCAAGATAAAATTCACGTCCCAAATCTACTTGTATTCGCAGTGATAATGGTGAAAGCTGGGCAGCTTTTTTCATCTCTGAAATTCCTTCCTCTGTCAAACCTGATCTTATTAAACTGAATGCATACCATTGATGCGCTGTTGCATAATTTGGATTAAGTTCTATTGCTCTCTCCAATTCTCTTTTAGCGTTTAATAAGTCCCATTCATTATATAAGCATGCCGACAAAGATACATGAGCTTCAGCTAATGTTTCATCCAATGAAAGTGCTTTAGTAACACATTTCTTTGCTTTTATGGTTGCTTCATTTATTGGTATGTTTCCGTAATTACCTTGTAGGAAATATGTATCCGACAAACCCGCATATGCCGGGGCATATTCGGAATCAATAACAATAGCTTTAATAAATTGCTCTTTAGCTTTTTCGAAGCCATCTCCGGTTCTCATGTTCCAAAAGTAGCGCCCTTTAAGATATGCAATGTAGGCTTTGGGGTTTACAGATTTGGACGAAACAACTTTTGCATGTTCTTCCGGCGTTAACTTAACTTGAATCTCAGAAGCTATTTCATTTGCAAGTTCTCCTTGTAATTTCAGAATATCATGCATATCCCGTTTATAGCTTTTAACCCACAATAGCTGGTCTTTATCTGCTTTGATAAGTTTGGCAGTTATTCTAACATAACCGTTTGCATTCAAAACGGATCCTTCAACGATAGCATCAACATTTAATTGTTTAGCTATTTCTGGCAGCGACTTGGATGCGTTTTTATATGTCATCACCGATGTTCGTGAAATTACTCTTAATGGTTTTACCTTTCCCAAATTAGAAATTAATGTTTCAGTCATACCATCGGCAAAGTATTCCTCTTCGGGATCAACATTAAGATTTATAAAAGGAAGAACTGCGATAGACTTAATTTCATTATCGTTATTATTAATTAAATTGAATACAACTGCTGTTAATAGCCCAAGCAATAAAATTACAATAACTCCAATAAGTGTGAATTTTTTCTTTGAAGATAAATTTAATAAAGGTGTTTGCTTTTTTTGCCGAATTCTGGCTAGGAATGTGTCAATTTTTCTTTCTTTATTATTTACTTCTGGTTCAACATTTACAGTTGAATTTTCGTCAGCTTTCAATTCCTTAACATCCGCTATGAATTTAAAGCCTAGCCTGGGTATAGTTCGAATAAAAATTGGATCCTGTGCATTATCTTCTAACGCCTGACGAACTTCATCAATACAATGGCTCAATGTATTTTCTGTGACAATCACATTAGGCCACAAATCATCCAGCATATCCTGTTTTTTAATTAGAGAACCGTGATGCTTAACCAAATACAAAAGTGTGTCAAAAGCTTTTGGGCGCAGGTGTATTTGTTGTATTCCCTTTTTCAAACTGTGCTTGCGTGTATCTAAAACAAAATCACCAAAGTAAAAAATATGTAATTCTCCAGTTTTCATAAGATTAACAGAGATTCCTCATAACTTTTTAATGATTTTGTCAAGACTGTGAGCAAAGAATTTTACAATATAATAATAAAAAAAACAAGGATTTTTATTCTATAAGTGGAAAATCCAAAATCTAAACCGATCTAATTAGTTATAAGGCTTTTACTACTAAAATAGGAGTAATAAAATGAAAAATTTTTTTTTCATCCTAATTTCACTATTCGCTTTTTTATTTCTAAGCTGTAAATCCACAGACTCCAAATCAGAACAATTAAAACTATTTGCCACTGATGAAGAATGGTCTGCTGCAATTGCTGCTGGGGATACTGAACGAGTGGTTTCTTTCTGGGCAGATGATGCCGTCCTTTATTTTCCCGAAGCGCCAATAGTAATTGGAAGGGAGTCAATTAAAGATATAGTAAGAAAAAATCGTTCAATTTCCGGTTTTTCTTTAGAACATAAACCCGCTGAGGTACTCGTATCAAACTCAAATGATTTAGGATATACAACCGGAACATTTAATATTTCATTGCCTGACAAAAATGGAAAGCTAATAAAACGCCAAGGAAATTATGTATGCATTTGGAGTAAACAAAATGATGGGAGTTGGAAGTGCAGTGTTAACATTGGTAACTATCGTTCTCCAATCAACCGAACGCTAGAATAATTAAAAAAATTAAATAAAAATGTTTTTTCGATTCGTGAAGTTCGGCTCATTACGTTATATGGCTAAATAATCAATCTTCCAAGAGAGGAGTATGTTATGAGATTTTTAAAAATTTTAGCAACAGCTGGGTTTATGTTGTTTATTAATTTGTCTCTATTTGCAGATGCCCCGATTCATACAGGTGGTAATTTAGACAGCGACTGTTCCATTGCCTATAATTCTACTAATGATGAGTACCTGGCAGTTTGGAATAAAAGCGGTGACAATATAATTGTTAGCGTTTATGCACAGCGGCTTGATAAATCCGGAACACCGATTGGAAACCCGGTAATGGTAAGCCAAAATAGTTCGCATCCTGCTGTAGCTTATAATCCCCAAACAAATGAATATCTTGTTGTTTTTGAAACAATTATTGCTCTTACCGGCAGCGTAATCTATGGAATTAGTTTAGATGCTTCTGGATCGCCAATCACACACAGCGGCGGAGTTCTCATGAACCAGGCTGGTTCTCCTAAAATCGTATATAATTTTTTAGATGATAGTTACCTTCTTACAGGCGCGCTACTTTATGACAGTGGAACCCCAGACTTTTGTAATATTAAAATTTATACCAGGAAAATTTCTTCAGGAGGGCAACCTTTAGGAACTACTCAATTAATTAGAGATGAAGGTAATGGACTTTGTGCTGATGGTGCCAGATATTCAATAGCTTATGCTCCTGTCACTTCAACTGAAACACCGCAAGGCCGCTATCTTTTGGTAATTAATGGCGCTAGTGGGTTCGGTTTGACTATGCTCGATGAAAATGGAGCCATCGTGTCAGAAGTGTTCGATTCACAATCGGGAACTGCTGTAGATGATCATGTTCCATTTCAGACATCAAAAGTCGGCATTGCATATAACGCAGATGTTGCCTATGGAAACTGGGAGGGAGAGCAAGTTTTTATGATCGTATGGGGTGACCGCGATCAGCAATTCGGCAGCCAGGAATGGACCGGTATCTGGGCTGGAATCGTTAATGCTACCCAGATAAAATATGATGCACATTCGGGCGTATCCAATACGGTTTTCCCTGTTTCAAGGATCTATTATCACTGGGCTACTACTGAATATGCTAAAAGCTGGAAACCGGCAGTGGCGTACAATCAAATTGCCGACAAGTTTATGATTGCCTGGCGTGAAACTCCGAGCACGGATCCAAACAATGACACCAAAGTCAATCACATCCGGGCTAATGCAGTCAATTCACCTGCTGTCCCACCTTCAGATTTCCCTCCGAATAATGTGGTTCTCTCAGCGGTGACGGGCAATGAGAACCCTAAAAATCCGGTTATTGCTGTAAGCACTAAAAATGCTAATGCAGTTGTGACCTGGCAGGATTCCCGAAATTCTGCAACATCGGATATAGATATTTACGGAAGCCTTTATTCAATATCACCAATACAATCACCTAAGCTTACAGTTTCTTCACCAAATGGAGGCGAACTGTGGAGTCCTGGTTCAAATAAATATATAACCTGGACAAGTCAGGGTTTAAGCAATCCTGTCAAGATTGAGTATTCTACAAATGGCGGAACAAATTACAAAACTATTATTACGAGCACTCACAATTATGGCGGCTATAAATGGACAGTTCCTAATGAACCTTCAACCAACTGCCTTGTCAAAGTGTCAGATGCAACAGACGGAAGCCCTTTGGATATTAGTGACGCAAAATTTATAATTGGTTATCCGCCATTCACAGTGACTAATACTAACGATAACGGTGCGGGCTCATTTCGTCAAATGCTGATTGATGCTAACAATAATCCCGGCAAGGATACTATTAGATTTAACATACCAGGAAATACTAAACATACAATCTCTCCAGCTTCACCATTCCCGGTCATAACCGATCCGGTAGTAATTGATGGCTACTCGCAACCGGGTGCTAGCCCCAGCACTAATCCTATTACCGCCGGCAGCAATGCTGTTTTAATGATCGAATTGAACGGCAGTAATGCCGGTAACAGTGCAATCGGATTGAAGATTACTGCAGGAAACAGTACCGTGCAGGGTCTGGTTATCAATGACATTACATGGTTCGGAATTAATCTGGAAAGCAACGGCCATAATACAATTATGGGGAATTTCATCGGTACAGATGTATCAGGATCAGGAGCTATTAAAAGCAATACTTCTAGCGGTATATATATCCATAATTCCGCTAACAATGTGATAGGAGGAACGGCGCCATCAGCCCGTAATGTTATTTCCGGCAACGCAGTTGGAATCGAAATCACCGGCTTGGGTGCTAGCAACAATAAAGTGCAAGGAAATCTGATTGGTACTGATAAATCAGGCACAGTAGTCCTTGGTAATTTACATCAGGGTATATCTATTTATTATGCTGCCAGCAATTTAATCGGTGGATCAGTTCCAGGTGCTAGAAACATAATTTCTGGCAGTGGAGAGGGTAATCCCGTTAATTCTCAACAAGCAGGAATTGGATTAATTTTAAATGGACCTGGAAATCTTGTACAAGGAAATTTCATCGGCACCGATATCAGTGGTAAAAAAAGCCTTAGCAACAATAATGATGGCATATCTATCACCAGTAATAGGAATATCATTGGGGGGACAACAACTGCAGCACGCAACATCATCTCAGGCAACAGCTTGTCGGGGATTTCTTTATATAGTGATTCAAATGTTGTACAAGGGAATTACATGGGTACAGACCTAACCGGTACCAATCCCATTGAAAACCTGAATGGAATAGAAATTATAGATGGAATTAACAATACGATCGGGGGAACAGCTCCAGATGCAGGTAATATTATTGCATTTAACAAATACCTTGGGATCTCTATTACCGATAACTTTAAGACTAGCAATGCAAATGCCATCATATCCAACTTAATTTTCTCTAATGGTGGCCTGGGGATCGATTTGGGTAATAATACTGTGACGGCGAATGATGCTGGTGATGGCGATACGGGGCCAAATAACCTGCAGAATTTTCCCGAGCTAATTTCGGCTTCATCTGCTGGTGGCAGTACAACCATTGAGGGAACGTTAAATAGTACAGCCAATGTTGCTTTTAGGCTGGAATTTTTCTCCAATAAAACCTGCGATCCATCCGGCTATGGTGAAGGCCAAACTTTACTGGGCTCGAAAAACGTTACAACTGATGCTAATGGAAATGCAAGTTTCAAAACCACTTTCCTCGTTTCGGTTCCAAATGGTTACTTCATTACTGCCACTGCTACAGATGCCAGGAACAACACTTCCGAGTTTTCAAAATGCCTGGCTGTTAAATCAAATAACACCTCATCAGGGGCTAAAGCTTTTCAGGTAATGGATGATTTGTTAAACTGCGGGAACAGTACTGTTTTAAATATTGCAAATAACATTACAATTGAAGGCTGGGTAAAAGTTGATGTTTCACAAGGTAACGGAAGATATGGTAGAATTGCTGATAAGTATCTATATACCGAACAAACCGGATATAGCTTAAATATGGTGCCGGATAGCTATGTAATTAAATTTGAATTTTGGGGAATGGATGGAGCACTATATTCTTGTGATGGGATTACACCAATCAATGATGAAACATGGCACCATGTTGCTGCTACTTTCGATGGAACGGCTATAAAATTGTATCTTGACGGAAATCTCGATAATGAATTGAGCACCGGGAATACAAGCATAAAACCATCCTCTAATAATTTCACTATAGGAAGTAATTTTGATGGAATTTCCTGGCAGCCCATTTATGCTGCAATTGATGAAGTGCGGTTATGGAATATTGTTCGGTCTCAGAGTCAACTTCAAGCAACAATGAACGATACTCTTCCTCCGGCTTATTATTCATCACTTGACAGCGGATTAGTGGGATATTGGAGATTTGATGTATTTGAAGACCTTGGAATCAATAATGATGGTGCAGATGATATAAGAGATTTCGCCTACTATCATAATCACGGTGACAGTGAAGGTAACCCAAAACTTGTATCGTCAGGCGCATTAGTTAGTGTAGATAATAATGAATCGAATGATTCGGAAGTTCCTCAGCAATATCTTTTATATCAGAACTACCCCAATCCATTTAACCCAACCACAAAAATTAAATATTCCATTCCGTACTTAGAGACGGGGCATGCCCCGTCTGTACAACTTAAAGTTTACGACATCCTTGGAAAAGAAGTAGGAACTCTTGTAAATAAACAACAGCTGCCGGGGAATTACGAGATTGAATTTGACGCGTCCGGTTTACCAAGCGGGGTTTACTTTTATAGTATTAGAATTAATGAATTTATGAATACGAAAAAATTAATGCTTCTTAAATGAAAAAAATTTTTAGGAAAATCAAATATTAATAATCAACAAAATTAATTAGTAAAAAAAAGTGATTAAAAACGGGATATTTCATATTCAGAAGGAGAAATAAAGATGAAAACTTATATTAATAATCTGATGTTAATTGTATTAAACTTTCTTTTTATAACATCATTTTGGTTAGCACAAAGTCAAACATGGACGATGAAGGCCAATATGCCAACTCCACGGCTCGGTCTTACGACCAGTGTTGTAGAAGGAAAGATTTACGCTTTCGGCGGATATTCCACCGCTAATGATCCTGGCTTGACTACCGTGGAAGAATATGATGCTCAAACAAATAGCTGGACAACAAAAAAAAGCATGCCCACTGGAAGACGCTGGTTATCTTCTTGTGCTGTCGAAGGGAAAATTTATGTTATTGGTGGAGGACTGAACGGATCGGCCGGGCCACCTGTTTCAACCGTAAATGAATATGATCCAGCAACCAATACCTGGACTACAAAAACACCAATGCCTACAGCTAGATTTGCTCTCGCTGTATCTGCAGTAAATAATAAAATTTATGCTATTGGCGGAACATCCAATGGTTCGCAATTACTCAAGGTGGTAGAAGAATATAATCCAGCAACCGATACATGGACAGAAAAAGCGTCAATGCCTACGGCAAGGGCACTTCTTACGGCCTGTACAGTCAATGGAAAAATATATGCTATTGGCGGCGGCAGTCCCTCGGTCGGATTGAAAACCGTAGAAGAATATGATCCTGTAACCAATACTTGGGCTTCAAAAAAAGATATGATATCAGCAAGAGCAGCATTATCTGCGACCGTAGTGGATGGGAGAATCTATGCAGCTGGCGGCCGAAAAGGTTCTTCTTTACTTAGTTCTTTGGAAGCATATGATCCGAGTACAGATACTTGGACACCAAAGCAGTCAATGTCCGGTGTAAGATGGGGATTAGCAATAATTTCTGCTGATAAAAAAATCTACGCCATCGGCGGTTCTGTAACGCCTAGCCCACCGCATCCTGCCGTTGTAACCGTGGAGGAATTCATACCTGAAATGACGACGGACATCAATTCTTTACTTGATAATTTAAATTTTCCAACGGAAATTCAAATTAACCAAAATTATCCAAACCCATTTAATCCAACAACCAAAATTAATTATTCTATTTCATTCGTAGAGACAGGTAATGCTCTGTCTGTGCAACTGCGAGTTTACGATATTCTGGGAAGAGAAGTTTCTACACTAGTAAACCAAGAACAGTCGCCGGGAAATTATGAAGTAACTTTTGATGCTTCGAATCTTACAAGTGGAATTTATTTTTATAAATTAAATGCTGGAACATTTACTCAAACAAAAAAAATGATTCTATTGCGATAATTTGTTTTTAGTTGAATGTATTTTCGTCGGGGATAGTTTTTTAATAAATTAATATTTGATAAACCGCTATACGATAAATAATTCGTAGTGCTTTTATAAATTCTTTTATATTTTAATTAAAAGAAAATTACAATTCAATGAAGACTTTAATTAAACTGTCTTTTGCTTTATTTGTTTTATCGCAGTTAAATTATGCGCAGTAAAAAATTTCTGATACTTTAAATATTAATAGTCGTTTCAATCCCAGCTCTTCTTTGCAAAAATATTTTCTTTATGATTTAGAAAATTTCGATTTATATTTAGAGCTGAACACTACAAGTAAAAATATGCCTTTGAATAATGATCCAAATTTTCAGTGGCTTTGGACAAAAGCTGTGTTTTCAAATTCATATCAATCAAACAACCAGCAAATAACCGGGCTAGATAATATGCTTAGCCTGCAATATTTTCAGTTCAAAGAAGACTCAAAATTTAATCCATTTAGATATGCTTTGGGGATGGCGCAGCTTAGCGCTGTTGGATATCTCGCTTATAAACACATAAAGAAATACGGATTTAAGTAGTCCAACACCTTTTAAGGTAGTAATGCAAAGAGAAAATTCATTCAGACTTATTCCCATTCTTCAAGCATTGTTTGTTACTTTTTTATGGTCAACTTCTTTTATAATTATAAAGTGGGGATTACTTGAAATTCCTCCTTTAACATTTGCCGGCTTGCGTTATTTTCTCGCTTCAATTTGTTTTATTCCTTTCATATTAAAGAAGAAATATTATTCCGAAATTAAGAACTTATCTTCTAGTCAATGGAAAAAACTTTTTCTGCTTGGATTAACTTTTTACACATTTACACAAGGGACTCAATTCCTCGGCCTATCGTTATTGCCTTCAGTCACGGTAAGCTTGCTGTTGAACTTCACACCAATTGTTGTAGCCGTTTTGGGAATATTTTTAATAAACGAAAAACCAACTAATCTTCAGTGGATCGGTTCCTTCATATTTATCTTCGGAATATTAATTTATTTTTTTCCGTCAACTTTAAATTCAAACATGACGGTTGGATTAATTATAATGATTGTAGGTATTTTGGCTAATGCTGTTTCGGCAATTATTGGAAGAGATATTAACCGGGCTCGAAATATTTCCCCTTTAGTAGTTACATTTATAAGCATGGCGATCGGGGCGTTAATGTTGTTAATCTCGGGATTAATTATAAATGGTTTTCCAGTCTTAAGCCTCAAAGGATTTTTATATATAGTTTGGCTTGCAGCTATAAATACTGCTTTCGCATTTACCTTGTGGAATCTTTCTCTCCAATCACTTTCGGCAATTGAATCAAGTATAATAAACGGTACAATGCTAATTCAAATTGCCATACTTGCCTGGTTCTTTTTAGGTGAGCAAATTTCTTTTAAAGAAGCAATTGGAATGGCAATCGCTTTCGGCGGCGCTGTATTAGTTCAACTAAGAAAAATTACTTTCCTTAAAAAGTATACTTAAATTAGTTCCTTCTTCCTCAATCTTATTCTCCAGTCATAATAACATTATACCGTTCGTCCATTTTTTGTTTTTCCCAAATGGTTATTGCTTATGTTGATTAAAATTCCCAAATAATAAATCACCAAGGAGGATAGTATGAGAAAAGTGTTTTCTTTTCGCTCAATTTCTTTGTCCATTATGTTCTTATTTATGATTGTTGTTTTAAGCTATGCAAAAGGGAGTGAGAATGAAAAAGTGCCAATTACAACTAAATCAAAAGAAGCAAAAGCGGAATATCTAAAGGGAAGAGATTTATTTGAAAAATTAAAATTTACAGATGCAAATAAATATTTTGAAAAAGCTCATGAAATCGATAACAATTTTGCTTTGGCATATTATTTTGATGCACTTACAAGCGCAACTGCAAAAGACTTTTTTGAACAGCTGAATAAGGCTGAAGCCATAAAAGACAATGTTTCCGAAGGGGAACAATTAATCATTGCCTCTACAAAATACGGCAATAGCGGAGAAGTAAAAAAACAAGAAGAAACATTAAAAAAATTAGTCCGTCTTTATCCCAAAGACGAGAGAGCTTTAAATTTACTCGGACAATTTTATTTTGGGCAGCAAGATTTTAAAGCCTGCGCTGCCGAGTTAAAAAAAGCTTCCAGCTTAGCGCCAGAATTTTCTTCACCTTACAATATGCTTGGGTATTCTTATAAAAATCTCGGTCAATATGCAGAAGCAGAAAAAGCATTTCAAAAATACATCAAACTAATTCCTGATGATCCTAATCCTTATGATTCATATGCAGAACTATTGCTAAAGGAAGGTAAATACAACCAGTCAATTAAAGAATATGAAAAAGCATTAAGTATAGATCCTCATTTTGTTGCGTCGTATTTCGGAATGGCAAGCGACTATAATTATTTAGGGAAAAATAAAACTGCAAGAGAAAAGCTTGATAAGATGTTAACAAAAGTTGCTAGAAATGATGGCGAAAAAAGAGGAGCTATTTTTTCAAAAGTAGTTTCATACGTAGATGAAGGTAATTTTGACATGGCAATGAAAGAAATGCAAAATGAATATGCCATAGCAGAAAAAATAAACGATGCAGCAGCAATGTCTGCGGATTTAAATGCTATGGGAAATATTCTTTTTGAAGCGGGAAAATATGATGAAGCAGATAAAAAGTATAAAAAATCATTGGACTTAATACTAACTTCAAATCAATCGGAAGCAAATAAAAATAATTCTAAAAGATTTTCACTTTATAATGATGCAAGAATCGCTTTGATGAAAGGTGACATTAAAACTGCTAAAAGCAAATCTAACGAATTGCTGGAAAAAGCCGGAACAGATAAAAACAACTTCCAGATTTGGCTGGCGCATGAAATTATGGGAATGATTGCGATGCAAGAAAAAAATTACAAAAAAGCTATTGATGAATTTAAAAACTCGAACTGGCAAAATCCTTACACGTATTATAGACTGGCAGTGGCTTATGATGAAAACGGCGACAAGGAAGAGGCACAAAAATATTACAAGCAAGCCGCAAATTTTAATGCGTTAAATAATTTGAATCAAGCATTCATTAGACAAAAAGCACAAAAAATGATTTCATCTATGTGATTGAAACTTGATGAGTCCAATTTCTATTGAGAAATTGACTTTATCATATTCTCAGTTTTTTAGAAACTATAGATTTCATCCGACCGCCGTTTATTACGGCGGTTTTTATTTTTAAATTGAATTGTTAGTTTAGTTATCATATTTAAGTAAGGGCAGAAATGAAAAAATTAAATGTTGGGTTAGCGGGTTATGGGATGTCGGGAGAATATTTTCATGCTCCCTTTATTCATGCACATGATAAATTCAATTTGATAAAAATAGTAGAACGTAAAAGTGAAAAATCGAAAAGGGATTACCCATATATAGAAATCGTAAGAGATTTTTCTTCCTTAGCAAAGGATGATAATTTAGATTTAATAATTATTTCAACTCCTAATTCAACTCATCTAAATTTTGCAAAAGAAGCTTTACTCGCGGGTAAACATGTAATCGTTGAAAAACCGTTTACTCCAACCTCGAAAGAAGCGGATGAATTAATTGCAATAGCTAAAAAACAAAAACGAATTTTAAGTGTATTTCAAAACAGAAGATGGGATGGCGATTTTTTAACTGTTAAAAAAATTATTAACTCCGGTTATCTTGGCAGACTAGTGGAATTCGAATCGCACTACGACCGTTACAGAAATTTTATCAAACCCGATACTTGGAAAGAGGAAAAAAGTTTTGGTCATGGAATTTTATTTGATCTCGGTACTCACATGATTGATCAAGCTTTAGTATTGTTTGGATTGCCGGAAAGCATTTATGCTGATATAAGAATTAAGCGCGATGACGGAAAAGTAAATGATGCTTACGAAATTATATTGTATTATCCTTCTAAAGATATTCCTAAAGTAACGTTGAAGGGGAGCTTGCTGGTTAGAGAGTTGGGGCCGCGATATATTCTTCACGGAACAGAAGGTTCCTTTATTAAATATGGATTGGATACACAAGAAGAGGATTTGAAAAAACATATTTCACCATTGAGCGAAAATTGGGGAATAGAGCCGAAAGAGAGTTGGGGATTATTAAATACAAATATAAATGATATTCATTTCGAAGGAAAAATTGAAACCGAAGCCGGGTGTTACAAAAATTATTTTGATAACATTTATGATGCTATTGTAGACGGTAAGCCCCTGGATGTTAATCCAGAAGAAGCAAGGAATGTAATTAGAATTATTGAATTGGCTTATGAAAGTTCTGCTGCTAAAAAAGTTGTTCCATTTATCTAAAAATGAAACAAACCCGGTTTCTCAAAGAAACCGGGTTTGTAATTATTTTATAACTCTCATTATTGGATAAACTTTTTCTCCTTCATCAAAATATGGTGACCTTCTATAAAAGAAATCCAATCTTTCCACAGGATTGTTTCTAAACTCTTCATCGCTCTCGATTTTATTTAAAAACTCTTTTTGAAGTGACTTATTTTTATTCAGCATTTCTTTAGCAATGGGCTCCATTATAAATGCTTCGGCGTATTCCTTTCTTTCAAAGAAAGCATTAAAAAATCCCCAGCGGACAAATGAATCTTTTGATGCTGGTTCCAATAAAAATAAAATTACCCGTAAGTTTTTTTGATTTGTGAAGATAACAAACGAATTTTCTTCAGCAATAATTTTTTCTTCATATTTTTCTATTTCAAAATTTACGGGAAGCCTTCCTTCATATGGCCTCGACCAGAATTTGACATTTTTAAATTTATATCTTTCAACAAAAAATTCATTTCGTTTTTTTAATTGATCAACTGCTATTCCGTGCAGCTTAATTCTTTCTGCAATATCGGTAAATTGTCTCGGTATTAAATATGCTTTTGGAACTTGTATGTAATCTGTTACTTTATATTTATTATATATTGGTATATAAAATTCAACCGGCTGCTTAGTATATTTTATGATTTTGTTCCCAGTTATTTCGCTTTCAGCTTCAAAAGATTTTAGTCCTTTAAATAAAAATTTGTCGGGCTTTTCTTCTTCTTCAAAATTAATTGGAAATGGTTTTTTGTTTTTTATATAATCGTCAATTGTCTGTTCTTCTGCTTTTTTGTTAAGAGCTATAACTTCCTTTGAATTTTTAGTTAAGTAATCTAAAGTGTGAATCATTGTAGATAGAGTTGAGTGAACTCTATTTTCAAATGGTTTTAAACTATGTGTTTCAACTAAAAGGCAAACCCGGTTTTGAACAATCGAATAACCTTCCGAAAATCTTGGAAGCGACGGCTGATCGGAAAATCCCTCAAGAATACTTTCGTCATTTATAAATTCGATGTAAGGCGCTGTTAGAAATCCATCCTTTTCAACATTTGCAATTAGCTGAGGATAAAATTTTTCATTCACCCAACTTGATAATATTTCAGAAGCATTTTTATGCTTGCCTATTCCGTAAGTAATGTGATATTGATAGTCTGCTCCATTCGTTGCATGATTGTCAATCATAAAATCAGGCTGCCATATATTGAATAATTGCAGCCAGCTTTTCATTTCTTGCGTGTCGGCTTTCATGTAATCACGATTCAAATTCAAGTTGAGTGAATTTGTACGCCAACCCATTTTTACAGGGCCATTTTGGTTTGGCCTGTTAAACGGACTTATTCTTTCATGGCCATCAACATTAAATACCGGAATTATTAATAGTATAACATTATCAAGTAAATGTTCTTGCTCTTTTGAAATTAAAATTTCACGCAGCAAAAGCATCGAAGCATCTTTCCCGGCAATTTCACCGGGATGAATTCCGTTTTGAACTAAGACAATTACTTTTTTGCTTTTCTTCGCCTTTGCTGGAGTGAATTCTTTTCCTTTCGCCACAACCAAATATTTTATTTCTCTTCCTTGGGGTGATATTCCTAAATTGAACATCTTCACATAAGATGTTTTATCAACAAATTTTTTAAAATATTTTATTGTTTCATTATAATCCGGGGATTCTTGTTGGCCGGAAGTTTCAAATTTTGTTAACCATTTTTTCTTAACTTTTCCTGACATCATAATTTTCTCAGCTTTTTAATTGAATATTATCTAACTGCAGTTAAAAATACATCTGATAATCTAAAGAAATTACATCATTAATTAACTTAATTATTATTTTATTAATTGATAAATTAGCAAAAGTATTATGAATTATTAATTAAAAAATAAATTCAAAATGTCTTCAAAAAAAATAATTGTTCTCGGAGCAGGAATATCCGGATTAACACAAGCATATCTTCTAACTAAAGAAGGCTATGATGTAACAGTAATCGAAAAGAAAATTGCAGCAGGCGGTTCAATGGAATCAGTCAAGGAGAACGGATATTTGTTTGACCGGGGCCCTAACAGCGGATTGGAAACAACACCTTTGATAAGGCAATTAGTGGAAGAATTAGATTTGCAGGATCAGCTTATATATGCAAATAAAGCGGGGAACAAAAGATATATTTTAAAAGACAATGAATTGATCCCGCTTCCAATGAAGCCGCAGGAATTTTTGACAACAAAGCTTTTTTCTGCAAAGGCTAAAGCTCGAGTTTTTGCTGAGCCATTTATAGGCAGATCAAAAGATGGTTACTACCAAAGCATTTCTGATTTTGTTGTTAGAAGACTTGGGAGTGAGTTTTTAGATTATGCAATTAACCCGTTTGTTGCCGGAGTTTATGCCGGAAATCCGGACAACCTAAGCGTTAAGTCGGCATTCCCAAAATTATATCAGCTTGAAGAAAAATATGGCGGACTAATCGTCGGTACAATTAAAAGCATGAAAGAAAGAAAACAACGCGCCGAGAAATCAAAGCAAAGCGCAAAGATGTTTTCATTTAAAGATGGAATGCAGGTTTTACCAAAAGCAATTGCCAATAATCTTGGTGATAAAGTTATTCTTGATGCTGAAGTTATTTCAATTCAAAAAACAAACCTCGGCTACACAGTTAAGTTTGATCAAAAAGGAATTACAAAGTCAATTGATTGCGACTTTGTAATTTCAACAATCCCGGCATACTCTGCATCAAAATTGTTTGGCCATTTCGATGAAAATATAGCAAAACATCTTGATGAAATTTTTTATCCGCCTGTTTTGGTTTTGTATTTAGCTTACAATAAAAAAGATATTGAACGGCCGCTCGATGGGTTTGGATTTCTAATTCCTTCAAAAGAAAAAAAATCATTTCTTGGTGCTATTTGGAGTTCAGTTATCTTCCCAAATAGAACTGAAGATGATAAAGCAACTTTTACTTTATTCGTTGGTGGAGCAAGAAATCCGGAAGTTATAAATCAGGATAAAGAAGATCTGATCAGAAAAGTTAGAAACGAATTTGAACCCTTAATGAAAATCTCAGGTAATCCGATTTACATTGCCAGCAGATTTTGGTCAAAGGCTATACCCCAGTATAACCTAGGATACATTGAACATGAAAATTATTTTGATGAATTTGAGAAAAAAAATCCGGGTTTAATTTTAAGCGGCAATTACCGCGGCGGAATTTCGGTGGGCGACTGCATAAAAAACACTGCAGCAATTTTGGAAAAAATTGCTGCAATTAAAAATTAACAATGAATAATTAAAAATTTAATGTTTGTATTTGAAAAGTCCGTCGAATATGGAAATGTAATTCTTAATAAAAGTTTTAATTTTTCAAAACGTATTGTTAATCTTTATTCATATTTACTAGAACATGATATAAAACTTGAAGCTCTTTATAAACAATTATTAAGAAGCGGGACTTCGGTCGGAGCAAATATTTCTGAATCACAATACGCTTCATCAAAAAAAGATTTTATACATAAATTACAAATTGCCCTTAAAGAAGCATTTGAAACAGAATATTGGATTAAGTTACTAAAAGAAACGGATCATTTAAAAGAAGAATATTATAAAAGCATTTATGATGATTGCAAAGAAATCATAAAACTATTGGTATCAATAATTAAAAAAACAAAACTAAATTTAAAATAATTGTTAATTATACATTTTTAATTTTTAATTGCGCACGAAGGAGCAAAGATGGCAAATTTTCCAACAAAAAGATTAAGACGATTAAGATATAATCCTTTAATAAGAGACATGGTCCGGGAAACTGAATTATCAAAAAATGATTTGATATATCCTTTATTTGTTGTCCCTGGAGAAAAGATCAAAAAAGAAATTAAATCTATGCCGGGAGTATTTCAATTATCAATTGATAAGTTAGTTGAAGAGTGTAAAGAAGTAGAATCACTTGGCCTGCCCGCTGTAATTTTATTTGGAATACCAGAACACAAAGACGAAAAAGGTTCCGAAGCTTATGACCCGAATGGAATAATTCAAAAAGCAGTTAGAGCAATAAAAGCAGAAGTAAAAAATCTTTTGGTAATAACCGATGTCTGTCTTTGTGAATACACTTCTCACGGCCATTGCGGAGTTTTAGACGGCGAAGATATTTTAAATGATGAAACGGTCAGCCTTCTGGCGAAAGAAGCGGTCTCTCATGCAGAAGCAGGTGCAGATATAATAGCTCCGAGCGACATGATGGATGGAAGAGTTGCCGCAATTAGGAAAGCGCTTGATTACAAAGGATACACAAAAATTCCTATTATGAGTTACGCTGCTAAATATTCTTCTGGTTATTATGGTCCATTTAGAGATGCCGCTGAATCTGCTCCAGCTTTTGGAGATAGACGCTCACATCAAATGGATATTGGAAACAGCGACGAAGCTATTAGGGAGGTCGAATCCGATATTGAAGAAGGCGCGGACATTGTTATGGTAAAACCAGCCGGGGCTTATTTAGATATAATTAGAAGAGTTAAAGATAAATTTGGAATGCCCACCGCAGCGTATCAAGTCAGCGGGGAATATGCCATGATAAAAGCTGCCGGAATAAATGGATGGATTGATGAAGAACGAGTTATGCTCGAATCTTTAATTGCAATTAAACGTGCAGGCGCCGATATGTTTTTAACTTATTTTGCGAAAGACGTTGCGAGATGGATTGATAAAAATAAAAGATGATTAATTAGAATTTACAGAAGAGTTGGTGAAAGTGTAAACTAAACCGGTAATCAAATGAATAGAAAAAGATTCTTATAGAATAAAACATCCTCCCATATTAAAGGAGGATGTTTTTTTATGTTTTAGGTTATAATTAATGTGTGTGTGCTATAGTCTCACCGGGATTTTGTGCTACATTCCAGATAGCCAGCGCACCGATTATAATTCCGGAAAGGAAAAAATTCCACGGAACAACTAATAAGAATACGATTGCACTTAAAAGCAGCCAGATTCCTATTAAACCATTAATCGTTCCCTGCCAGCCATTTGTTCTGCCTGCACCCCAAAAGCCGAATACAGTCGCAACCGCTCCACCAACTACCATGCTGGCAGATGATTGCAAGCCAGGGACAAATCCGCAAACTATCAACCATACACCTACTGCTATATCTATCCATCCTTGCCACATAATTTGTCTCCTTTCATTTTAACATATCAACAGATATTATCTTATAGGTAAAAGAAAATAATTGCAATACCATTTTTTTTTACGATGCTGCTGGTCATAAGGAAAGGATTATTTTTGTGATTTAAAGCACAAAGCATTTCAATTTAGTTTCATTTTATCTCTTAAATCACAACTTTAGTAAAATTCTTTTGTAGTAATAAAAAATTCAAACTAAAAGATTTTTAATTTTTATTCATATCATACTTAATATATTATATGCAAACAATTCTCGGATCATCAGGAGTAATAGGGACAAGCTTAGCGCAAGAACTGCCAAAATTTACCAATAAAATTAGGCTCGTGAGCCGTAATCCTAAAATAATAAATTCCACCGATGAGTTATTTCCTGCAGATTTAGCTGATCGCGAAAAAGTATCTGAAGCTGTAAAGGGCTCCGATGTTGTTTATCTGACTGTAGGATTAGCATACGAGATAAACGTATGGCGCGAACTATGGCCGAAGATTATGCAGAATGTAATTGATGCCTGTGAAAAACATAATTCAAAGCTAGTTTTTTTTGATAACGTATATTCTTATGGAAAAGTTAACGGCTGGATGACGGAAGAAACTCCACATATACCAACCAGCGAAAAAGGAAAAGTAAGAAAACAAATTTCCGAAATGATTTTAGACGAAGTTGAAAAAGGAAAACTGCAGGCAATCATTGCGCGTGCTGCTGATTTTTATGGACCAAAAGCACAAGCGCCTATAAACTTTTTGGTTTTGGACAATCTATTAAAAGGCAAAAAGCCGACGTGGATGATAAATGATAAAGTTAAACATTCATTCACATATACTTTGGATGCAGGCAAAGCAACAGCACTGCTTGGAAACACTCCTGATGCTTACAATCAAATATGGCATTTACCAACAGACAAAAATGTTTTAACCGGAAAAGAGATAATTGAACTTTGTACAAAAGAATTTAACAAACCGCCGAAATATACTGTGCTTCCAAAATTTATATTAAAGTCAATGGGATTGTTCAATAAAAGTTTAAAAGAAATGAAAGAGATGCTGTATCAATACGATTCTGATTATCTATTTGACAGCAGCAAGTTTGAAAAAAAATTTAACTTTAAACCAACCAGCTATGCTGAAGGAATAAAAGATACTGTAAATTGGATGAAAAAGAATTAGACTTTTAATATTTTTCACTTTGGTTTTTAACTTTTGAATTTTGACCTATCACCATGCATCTCGAATTTATACGCGAGTATTGTTTAAAGAAAAATGGAGTTACAGAAGAACTTCCCTTTAACGAAGACTCACCTGTTTACAAGGTAATGGGAAAAATATTTTTAATTGCCAGCTTAACTCCTCCCATTAGTATTAACGTAAAATGTGATCCGGAAAAAGCAATTGAGTTGCGAGAAAGATATGATGAAATTCAGCCAGGCTATCATATGAATAAAAAACATTGGAACACAATTGACCTTGAATGGAACTTTAAAAAATAATTTTATTTTAGAATTAATTGACCACTCTTATGACTGGTTGTTAATGGATTAAAGAAAAGCGACAAAGAAAAACTTTTGAATCTTAAGGAGAAAAAATGAAATATAGAAAAATAGGGAAAACAGATATTGAAGTTTCGGAAATAAGTCTTGGCTGCTGGACAATGGGCGGACTCAATTGGGTGAACGGAACCCCAAACGGCTGGGCAG
The DNA here is from genome assembly GCA_963731745.1 of uncultured Ignavibacteriales bacterium. Classification (GTDB taxonomy): domain Bacteria; phylum Bacteroidota; class Ignavibacteria; order Ignavibacteriales; family Ignavibacteriaceae; genus CAVSWT01. The sequence continues at coordinate 191,183 of CAVSWT010000014.1, read as the reverse complement.
ACGTAAATGAAAAAGAAATTGCAGAAGCAATAAACTATGCAATTGATAATGGCGTTACGCATTTTGACAATGCTGATGTATACGGCAATGGCAGGGCTGAAAGAATGCTTTCAAGAATTCTCGGAAACCGTTCCAAGGATTTTATCATCTCTTCTAAAATCGGATGGTTCCCAGGGACAGCAGAACATGCTTATGAGCCTGCGCATATCCGCCATCAATGCGAACAATCATTAATTAATTTGAAGCGGGAATACATTGATATTTATTATTTCCATCATGCAAACTTCGGAGAGAATTATAAGTTTGTTGATGATGCTGTTGAAGTTATGTACAGGTTAAAAGAAGAAGGCAAAATTAGAATTATAGGACAGTGCGCAAAGGATGATGAGGAATATGCTTTTTTAATTCCCAAAGTTAAGCCAGAAGTTATTCAAAGCTCATCAAGCGCTTTAAATGATTATCTCTTACCTAAAGGAACAAAAACCCGTGATCTGATAGAAAAAAATAAAATATCCTATGTAGCCTACAGTCCGCTTGCACAAGGCCTGCTGCTTGATAAATATAATAAAGATAAACCGCCTAAATTTGATGACGGCGACCATCGTAAAAATGCAAAAAGATTTTCTGTTGAGAATTTAACAAAGCTTGAACCAAAACTAGAAAAGCTAAAAAATAAATTTGGTTCTTCCGTTGAAGATTTATCAAGAATGGCTTTGCAGTATTTGCTTCATTATAAAGTTGTTGGAGCAGTTATTCCCGGCTTTAGAAATTTGAAGCAGGTAAAAGCAAATCTTGCACAAGCTGATAATCCATTGTCGGATGACGAGTTTAATTTTATTAAAGACATATTTAAAGATTATAATAAGCCGTTTTAACTTCTAATTAATTAACAGAACGTTTTTTTTCGAAAGCATTACTTCACAACAGCAAATGTCATTTCGACCCAAGGGAGAAATCTTTTCCGCAATAATTTGAAAGATTTCTCTCTCGAAGACTCGTTCGAAATGACAGGTTTGTATTTAGTAACAGACTCCATCTTAAAAAAGTCCATTTTTTAAAATATGCATAAAGCAACTTTTAGATTTTATGAAGAGTTAAACGATTTCCTTCCGAAAGAAAAAAGAAAGAAAAGATTTGAACATAATTTCATCGACCGTGCATCTATAAAAGATGTAATTGAATCTTTAGGTGTGCCGCACACAGAAGTAGATTTAATTTTAGTAAATGGTGAATCAAAAGATTTTTCTTATATCATAAATGGCGGCGATGATATAAGTGTTTATCCCGTTTTCGAATCAATCGATATTTCCAATCTACAAAAGCTCCGGCCTGAACCATTAAGAGAACCAAAATTTATTTTAGATGTTCATCTTGGAACTCTTGCCAGGTATTTAAGGATGCTTGGCTTTGATACGAACTATAGAAATGATTTTTCGGATCAAGAAATAGTAAAAATTTCTTTGGAAGAAAAAAGAGCCATCCTTACAAGAGATGTTGGAATTTTAAAACGAAGCGAAGTAACCCGCGGCTATTGGGTTAGAAATACAAACCCGGTTAAGCAAGTTGAAGAAGTAGTAAAACGATTTGATTTAAAAAATCTGATTAAAGAATTTACGCCGCTGTGTTGAATGCAATTCTGTTTTAGAAAAGATTGAAAAAGAAAAAATAATTGACCGCCTTCCTCCAAAAGTTAAAGCGGCACATAATGATTTTTTATACTGCAAGAGCTGTGATAAAATATATTGGCGCGGTTCTCATTATGACAGTATGAAAGAACTGATTGAAAAACTAAAGAACTAATTCTCCAAAGCTTTAGATACCAAAGTAAACTTATATCCTTTCGCTTCAAGTGTTGAAATCAATTCATCCAGCCTATTATAAAATTTATCTTCTCTTCTGGGATCGGTTCCCGGATGAGTTAAAAGTATAAAACCATTTAAGTCGTTCGGTTTTGTCTTTTCATAATTAATTATTCTTTGAAAAATTGTATCGCTGCTTACATACTGCTTTCCCAAGCCGGGATAAGTCCAATCTTGATTTGAAGAAGTTCCTGGAGTAAAATTAATTAATGTAATTCCAACTTCTTTGCACCATTCATTTATTTGATTATTGTGCCATTCAAAAGGCGGAAGAAAATAAGGCGCATCGTTTTTTTCTATCCCAAACTTTTTCATTTCTAAATAATTTGCTTTTAAATCATTAATGAATTCTTCTTTCGTTACCAAAGTCGAATCTCTGTTTTCCCATGAAGCATAAAGTAAATGCTTGTCTGAATGCGCGCCTAAATAATCACCGTCATTTTTTAATTCTTCTATAATGTTTTTGAATTTAGGATTCCTATAAAAATCTCCTGTAAAAAAGAATGCTGCATTTATGTTATGTTTGTTTAATGTTTTTCTAACAGTCTCAATTCCATCGGCATATTCATGCCCTGTAAAAACAAGATGAATTTCTTTTTTGGTTGTATCTGTTCTAATTATTGCTCCATGATTATAGTCAAGCTCTTTATTTGTTTTTACATTTCCTTCTTTTTGAAGAGCAGATAAATAATAAGTTAGGCTTGCCGTTCCATCCATGGTTGGTTCGTTAGTCGAATAATCGCCATAGTCATCGTGATATACAAATCTATTTGATTGAAATTCCGCATACTCATCGGGATGGTGTAAAGTCAATCCTTTAAGCTGATTGAAAATGCTTGTGTAAACTGGGCCGTCAACCAGGCCGCCGTCAATTTTATAGTTTGCTGTTGCAGTAAATGCAGAGTGGGGATCTGCTGGGAAATCTCCGTTTGCTGGATATCCAATAATCATGCTTGTGCCCCATGGATTGCAACCAAACAGCCAATCGCGCAAAGCCGCTTCCATCGGAAGATAAGTTGGATCATTTGTTAAATTAAAATATAATCTGCATTGAGTAAGAATTGCAGCAACCAAATTATTTGAACACCAGATAAACGGAACACCAAATAAAAAAGGATTTGATTTCCCTCTTTGATATACGCTATCTATTCCTTCTCTTAAATAATTAATAAACTCTTTCTTTGCTTTTGAGTCGTTGGAATTTGAAAGATAATAATGTCCAAGATTTAAAAACGGATACCATTCATAATGTCTTGCTGTGTCGGCTCCCATCCATGGAGTAACCGGTTCTTGATTTCCGTAATCTACTGCTTCTTTCAAATATTTTTTTTCTTTTGTAAGTTGATTTAATTGAACAGCGGCTAATTCCATATCGTCAACCCAGTTGTCTTCCTCATAAAAATATGGGGACACGCATGGTGCAGTTTGACAAACTCCTGAATGTTCTTTTCCAAAATTATACGCTTCCACAGCTTTGGTTTTTATTTTATCCGAAAATTCAGGATAGTATTTTTTTAATAACTTCGAACCCAAAGCAAATGCCGAAGAATATTTACCTGCAGTTGAAGCAATTCCGGTTGATCTATTTTTGTTTTTAAAAACTCCCTGCGGTTTGCCGGTACAAAAATAAACCGGCCTTTCTAAATCGATTCCATAACTTATAGAATCTAAATTTGGAAGTTTGAACCCCTGGTGGTCTCTATCATCCGCAATTTGATTATACATTTCTTTGTCTCTAGGATTCATTTTTACAAGCCAATCTAATCCCCATTTTGCTTGATCTAAAATATCAGGAATTCCATTTGAACCAGAGTCACCATTCTTATCAAAACTATCAGAAAATGATTCCGGGTTTTGCTGATATGCAAACAGCATTTGAAAAACTGCATTAGCAGATGTTGTAACATACTGAAGATAATCACTTGCATCATGCCACCCACCCACAACATTAATATATTGCGAATCTTTCGGTGGATTATAAATTATAAATCCATCATGAGTATGACAGGAGTCTTTTAACAAAGGATTGTATCCGCATTGCTGCTGACGCATGTATTTCAAAAGAAAATCTGCAGAGCCATTATAAGCATCATTTGAAATTTTAAAATTAGGAGAACGAACATCATCACATTTTAAATAATAACTTCCTTTGGTTTTGAATTCAGAAAAATCTAATCTAAAAGTGTTTTTAAATGGACTGAATTCTCCGTAAGTAATAATTTTAGTTGAGGTGTAAATTGTTTCGTCTGTCAAAGCATCACAAACTTCAAAATTTTTAGGAGAGATGTTTTCTTTGCTGCAGAGAACAGCCACTTTATTTGACTGTTGAAGATAGCCAACCTGATTTATTCTTATCCAGCTTTGCGCATGTAAATTGGTCAAAAAAATAAAAAGGAAAAATTGTGATGACAGCGATAATTTTTTCATGAGTTATTTTCTGCTTATCTTTTAAATAAATCAATAACTATTTTCAGCACTAAAATATAAAATTTTTCTACTCGGTATTACTTGTAATTTGTTCTAATTTAAAATTTTATATTTCCATGAATTATTTTCATCAAAAAATTTAAACTCTGTAACCATCACGCAACATGTCTTTTTTTATAAAAATTATTTTAATACTTGTTCTTATAATTATTGCAGAAATTTATTTCTACAAAAAATTTAGAAGAATAGTCTTAGGCGTTTTTAAAATATCCGTCTCTAAAAAAGTTAATATTATAAATTTTGCAGTTATTCTATTTCTAAATTTATATCCTCTTTTTCTTTTGGCGGGCTGGGTATACAGCATCAGCACCGGAAACAGCTTCCCGCGTCAGCCTGACGGCGGCTGGTTTGATTTTATAATCATGTTTCCTTTTTGGCTTTCGGTTTTCATAATTATTCAATCCATGCTTTTTATTTTTATTTTAGATTTTTTTCGACTCATTTTCTATTCGTACTATAAAAAAAATAGAGAGAAGTTAAAAAAGCATTACAATATAACTGTCTTTTCTATTGTTGTTTTCTTCCTGTTTTTTGTCCCTTTAAATGCTGTATATAATTATATGACCGTGCAAGTAAGAGAGGTAAATTATTATAAACAAAATTTGCCGGATCAATTAAACAATTTTAAAATTACTTTTATTGCTGATCTACAGGCAGACAAATATACCAACTCCTGGAGGCTAAGCAGATACATTGAAAAAGTTAATAGCACAAAGCCCGATCTCGTTCTAGTTGGAGGGGACATTATTACATCAACACCGGACTATATTAATTTAGGAGCGGAATACATAGGAAAAATAAAAGCAAAATATGGAGTTTATTCCTGCGTCGGCGATCATGATAATTGGGCTTACCGTCCGGATTATTTAAAAAGCCGGCATGCTGTAATGCGTGCTTTGAAGCGGAACAATGTTTTAATGTTAGATGATGTGAATAAAAAGATCGAAATAAATAAATCATCTATAGGAATTACTTTTGTAACGGAAACATATTCAGATAATATTAAAAAGACTTTGTTAGATACATTAATGAATGATATTAAAGGCGACTTTAAGATATTTCTAGTTCATCAACCTAGAGAAGATTTAGTCAAATCTGTGGCGAAACGAAACTATGATCTATTGCTAGCCGGACATACTCACGGCGGACAAGTTTCTTTTTTGTTTCCTTTTTATAATTTGTCGGTCACATTATTTGAAACAAAATACGTCCGTGGAAATTTTTGGTTCGGCAATATGTTAATGATAGTAACTAGAGGATTAGGAATGTCAGTTGTTCCAATCAGGTATAATTCGCAGCCGGAAATAACCGTAATTAATCTCAGGAAAAAATAATTTTTTATGAAGCTTACCCAGATAAATGTTTATCCAATTAAATCGCTCGGTGGAATTTCGCTTGCTTCTGCCTTTGTAGAAAAGAGAGGCTTAAAATATGACCGTAGATGGATGCTTATTAATTCAAATAATGATTTTATGACTCAGCGTCAATATCCGCAGATGGCTTTGCTTCAAACATCATTCGAAAGTGATCTATTAAAAGTCCATCATAAAAATGAAACAATTGGCCCAATAAAAATTCCTCTGAATCATCTTTCAGAAAACGAAATTGAAGTTCCCATTTGGGATGACTTTTGCATGAGCTCAAACCTCAAGCAAAGAAATAGATGATTGGTTTTCACAAGCGCTTAGCGTTGAATGCAGGCTTGTGTATATGCCTGATTCTACTGAAAGAATAGTAGATGCTGAATATTCGCCCGAAAAGAAAATTGTCGGTTTTGCTGATGCATATCCATTTTTAATTATAGGGGAAAAATCTTTGGAGGAATTAAATTCAAAATTAGAAACACCTCTTCCTATGAACCGCTTTCGCCCAAATTTCGTCTTCGATGGCGGGAGTCCTTTTTTTGAAGATACATTTAATAATTTTAAAATTGGATCGATAAAATTTCAAGCCGTAAAGCCTTGTGCTAGATGTGTGGTTACTACGGTTAACCAGGACACAGCGGAAAAAGGGAATGAACCGTTGATAACTCTTTCTAAATATAGAAAAGTTGATCATAAAGTTATGTTTGGGCAAAATTTAATTGGCTTTGATGAAGGTGAAATATTTCTTGGCGAAGAAATCATCCCGGTAGATTTTAAATAATACAATTTCTTTTTAATTGCACTTAAATAAAACTTACTTATTTACTACATTTGAACCATCTTTTTTTATTCAGTTAAAGGCGAATTATTATGAATACAACCAAAAGCAATTTATTATTTGAAGAAGCAAAAAAATATATTCCAGGCGGGGTGAATTCGCCGGTGAGAGCATTTAAAGCTGTAGGAGGTAATCCACTTTTTATTAAAAAAGCTTTTGGATCTAAATTGGTGGATGTTGATGATAACGAATATATCGAATATATAGGAAGCTGGGGTCCGCATCTATTTGGCCACAACCCTTCATTTATAAAAGAAAAGTTAATTGCGGCAGTTGAAAATGGAGTTAGTTTCGGGGCGCCAACAGAATTAGAAATTCAGATGGCGAAATTAATTATTGAGCTTGTGCCTTCAATTGAAATGGTTAGAATGGTTAACAGTGGAACTGAAGCTACAATGAGCGCGATTAGGGCGGCCCGAGCCTATACTAAAAGAGATAAATTTATCAAGTTTGAAGGCTGTTATCATGGACATGCCGATTACTTTCTAATTAAAGCAGGCAGCGGGGCGTTAACTCTTGGTGTACCCACTAGTCCTGGTGTAACAAAAGCAAATGCGGCAGATACTTTGCTGGCAGATTATAACGACATTAATTCCGTAAAAAAAATTATTGAACAAAACAAAAATCAAATAGCTGCAATTATTGTTGAGCCTTTTGCGGGTAACATGGGAATGATTCGAGGAACAGATGAGTTCTTAAATGGATTAAGAAAAATATGCTCTGAAGAAAATATTGTTCTGATTTTTGATGAAGTTATGACCGGATTTAGGGTTGCAAAAGGCGGCGCCCAGGAAATAGTGAACATAATTCCCGACCTTACAACTTTCGGAAAAATAATTGGCGGCGGATTGCCTGTTGGTGCTTTCGGCGGAAAAAAAGAAATTATGGAAATGATTGCTCCCAGCGGACCTGTTTACCAGGCAGGAACATTAAGCGGAAATCCATTGGCAATGACCGCGGGAATTGCTGCATTAACTTATATAAAAGAGCATCCGGAGGTTTATTCTATACTTGAAGAAAAATCTATTGCTCTCGAAAATGGTTTCAAAGATAATCTAAAGAAGATTAATAAAAACTTTGCTTTAAACCGTGCTGGTTCAATGTCGTGTTTGTTTTTTACTGAAACGCCCGTGGTGGATTTTAAGTCTGCTTTGAAATCCAATACTGAGCTATACGGGAAATATTTTAATGAAATGTTAAATCAAGGAATTTATTTGGCCCCGGCTCAATTTGAAGCAGCTTTTATTTCAACTGCACATTCTGATGAAGACATTAATAAGACAATTTCTGCCCAACAGCAAGCATTTAGTAAAATATTTTAATATAACTTTATTTAACCTCTATTAATGAGTGGACTTTTTCACTTTTTTTTCTAAATTATCACTTGCTTTTGCGGTTTTTTTTCTTAGTTACTCAAATTGTTTTCCTCGAGTAATTAACGATTCTAAATAATACTAAATTGTGATTCTATCTAGATTTTACATCCCTTCAGTAAAATTAAGGGCCAATTATTTTTAATTTAGATTTTTTTTGAGCTCATACAATAACTTTTTACGCATTAATGTGTAGAAGAAAAAATAAATTATTTAAAAACAATCTTTCCCCGGAGGCTATAATGAAAAAAGTTCTTTCTATTTCAACTCTTGTTCTTCTTTTCTTTTTCGTTTCTTCTAAAGACAGTTTTGCACAACAATTTAAACTTAGTCTTGGTCCAATAACAGGATTAAACTTTAATATTATTACAGGATCAGATTTAAATCAGTCTTTTTCTGGATTAGGAATTCTCTTTGGTGCACAAGTTGATATGAAATTTTCCCCTGTTTTAGGCCTTTTAACTCAAGTTCAATTTTATGATAACAAAAGTGGTTCAAACAGTGAAACTGGAACCATCCAGCAGTTAGGTATTCAAGGAACTGTAGATACAGATCTTAGCCTTGCGTATTTTATGATTGAACCTCTATTAAAATTATGCCTGCCTAATACCGGGATGTATTTTTTAGTAGGACCTGCTATTGGATTTAATATTGAAGGAAGCACGACTACAACCATAACTCCAGTTGGAAATTTTGGGGGACAACAACAACAATTTGCCCCTCAAAAAGCGTCTTTAAAAGAATACAAACGTGCGTTTTGCCGTTAAAGCTGGTGCCGGTTATGATATTAAGCTTAGCAGTTTAATGACCCTTGCACCTCAGTTTACATTTGGATTTGGAATTACAAATGTTATAAAAGATTTCTCGGCAAGAGCACTTTCTTTTCAGCTAGGAACAGCTCTTAAGTTTAATTTAATTTAATATTCTGAAATTTATTTTTGGAGGAAGTGAAAATGGCTTATACTAAAATATCTGTTTTTTTATTACTAATCTTTGGCCTTTTTTATGGTTGCAGCAAAAACGATAACTCATCAAATCCATTAGGAACTGGAATCGGCGGCGGATTAGGAACAGGAGGTGGAACTGGCGGCGGAAATACTGGAAATGTAACTGTTACAGTTTCTCTAGTTCAGGATAATCAGCAACAATATTATTTTGAATTTACACCTTCGGTGGCAGTCTATATGACACAAATAGTCGGTAATTGCGCAGCTGCAGGCGTAACCGATGAAACAGTTCAAGTTAATCTAACATCAGATCAGCAAAATCCAATTGATGTTGGTCCAATAACTGGTTTACAAGCTGGGCAGCAATGGTCCTTTTCAATTACAGGAAATGTTGGAAACCAACAAGGGACTGCTTTCACTTCAACCGCCAATTTTACTGTTCAATAAATTTTTGCTATTGCTGTTAACCGTGGGCTTGCTTTATATAGAAGCAAGCCTTTTTATTTTAAATGGATGTTAATAAATTGTTCTTCTAGTAGCGATAAAGTTGTTAATAAACTTTGTCAAATTAACATTGTGTTGGTAACGCATCAATCTTAAAAAGTTATTAACAAAAAACTTTTTAAAAATAGCTTATAAAAAGGTATTTTTTACCCTTTTAGGGTAATATTAACTTTTCCACATCCTTATTATAACTATTAACATTTAAAATATATATTAATTAATATTAATAGTGTGTTGGTAAAGTATTTGTAAGGCATATAAAACTTATTGATTATTAAAATAAATTAAAGTAACTTTTAACCGTTGTTGTTTTAAGTTCTTATGGGAATTAGATATAAAACTTCAAAAGAGGTTTCTATAATGATTAAATTTATAAAGTATTTACCTTTTTTATTGCTGCCGCTTATTTTCTTAACAGGCTGCTCATCTAAATTAGAAAGTAAAGTAATTTTTAAAAACATTTCTGCCGGATCCTTAAGAATAAATTTCAAGGGAGAAGAAGTTAATGTTCCAGCTGGAAAAACAGTTACGGTCGAAGCAATTCAAAACGGTTTATATTCATATTCAACTACGTATGAAATTCCTAGCGGTGCAACTTCTTCAAGCGCAAGCGGGGCAGTTTCCGGTGATATTTCAATAAGTGCAGGAACAAAAATTTTAGTTATTTATTCAAGCACTTATATTAACGGCGTTTATCAGTTGTTTGCAACCATGTCCAGCAGCGATGATTTATCGGTCGGTTCGTCGACTTCTCCATAAAAGCCTAATAAAATAAAAAATAATTTAATAGCCAGTATAAAATAAAATGCTGGCTTTTTTTATTTGTATGAATATTGATAAAAATTATAAAAATTAGGAAAATGAAGCAGTATATTTAATTGAGATTAGTGTTTAGTTTTATTATTTTTTGATGCTTCAATAGGAGAAAAATTATATGGATTTCAAAGTAAACAGTAAAGTTCTTGAGAAACTTTTATCTAAAATAATTCCGGCAGTTCCGTCAAGAACTCCAATGCCTATACTGGAAAATTTTCTCTTTGAAATAAACGAAAACGAACTTTCTGTTACTGCTACTGATTTAGAAATTGCATTAAGAGCTTCGATAAATATCTCTTCTAACGGCAACTACAAAATGGTTATTCCCGCAAGGCTTCTTTTTGATATAATAAGAACATTGGGTGATACACAAATTAATTTTGAAATAGATTCCAATCCCGCCGGCGGACAATCTGTATCAAAAATAAGGCTTAAAACGGATAGCGGAGTTTACAATATCGGATTTTCTTCCCCGGAAGATTTTCCGGAAATTCCCAAAATATCTACAGACAAAGAAGTAAAAATAAATGGTTCAGAACTTAAAAAAGCGATAGATCAAACATCTTTTGCTATGAGTAAAGAAGATATGCGCCCTGCAATGACAGGTACATTATTCGAATTTACACCTGAAGGTTTACGTTTTGTAACAACAGATGGACATAGATTAGTAAAATATTTAAATAAAAAGATTTCATCTGAAAATACCGACCAGTATATTGTTCCTGAGAGAGCGATTTCAGTTCTTTCTAAACAGTTGGGAGATGGAACTGTAAATGTTCTTTTAAGCAAAACGAATATATCAATACAGATTGAAGATCTTGAATTTATTTCCAGATTGATTGGGGAAAAATATCCGGCATATAGCAGTGTTATTCCTTTGGAAAATGAAAATTTATTAAAAATAAAAACGAGCGAACTTCATTCAGCAGTTAAAAGAATGATGCTTTTTTCTTCTTCAAATTCAAAGCAGGTAAAATTTTCTTTATCTAAAAATAATTTAGAATTATCTGCTGAAGACATTGATCATGGAGCAAATGCTAAAGAAAAAATTAATTGTAATTATGATGGTGAGCCGATGGACATAGGCTTTAATACCGCATATGTAAACGACATACTTTCACATGTTAACGACGAAGAAATTATTTTTAAACTTCATTCGCCAACTAAAGCCTGTATTATTGAGCCGACTGAAAAAAATGAAGACGAAGATTTGATGCTGCTTTTAATGCCTGTGCGATTAAATAATTAAAATGATATTATCTTCCATCCAACTAAATAATTTCAGAAGCCATAAAAATACTGAACTAACCTTTTCTGATAAAATAAACTATATAGTTGGTGGAAATGGGCAAGGAAAAACAACTATTCTTGAAGCAATTTATTATTTGTGCACTACCAAAGGATATAATTCTAAGAACGAAAACGAAGTGTTAAGATTTAACGAAAATGTTTTTGAGTTGAGGGGAATATTTAACGAGTTTTCTACCGATAATGTTAGAATTTATTTCTCAAAAGAAGAAAATAAAAAATATTTTTTTCAGAACAACAAACAAATAAATAAATATTCGGATGTTATTGGAAAATTTCCTGTTGTTATATTATCTCCAATGGATCATTCAATAACTTTAGGTCCGCCAGGAGATAGAAGAAAATTTATTGATTCAATTATTTCCCAGGGCAGCGAAACATATCTAAATTTTTTATTGGATTATAACAAAACTCTTCGTCAACGCTCCTCTCTTCTAACACAAATTAAAGAAAAAAGAAGAAATATTTTGTATGATGAATTGGAAGCCTGGACAACAAAGTTAGTGGAATCCGGCACAGAAATAATAAAACATAGAATTAGGTTTATTCAAGAATTTAATAGATATATTAAAAATTCATATAGCGTAATTATGCAGCAGGAAGAAGAGCCGAGGATTGATTATCTTTCGTTGGATGGTTCTATTCAAATAGAAAGCGTGGAAGAAAAATATATTGAAATGTTAAAATTAAAGAGAGAAGAAGAACTTAGAAGAGCGGTTAACCTGGTTGGGCCGCATAGAGACGATTTTATTTTTGAAATAAATAAATTGAATTTGAAAACGTTTGGTTCACAAGGACAAAACAAAACCTTCCAGGTAGTGTTGAGGTTTGCGCAGTTTTTTTACTTAAAAGAAATCACTGGAAGAAATCCTATCTTTTTATTAGATGATGTGTTTGGTGAATTGGATGTTAAACGATCATCTAGAATAAGTGAGTATTTAAGAGAAGTAGGACAAGCGTTTATAACCTTAACGGATTTTACAAATTTATCTTTCTTAACCAAAGAGAAAAAAGATTTAGTTATAAAAGTCCAGCAGGGGGAAGCTGCGTATGCCTGAGAAATTCCAAAGCATGGCAGAGATAATTAAAAACGATCCCGGTTTAGCAGGTATTAGAAAGGTAATTAAAGAATCGGATGTAATAATTAATTTTTTCAAAATATTTCCTGATTGGGAAAAAGTAGTTACTCCCAAAAAAGTAGAAAAAAAAGTTCTTTATCTCAAAGTTGAAAACGCTGCCTGGAGAAATGAATTAAAATTTAAGGAAGAACTAATTCTTAGAAAAGTAAATAAATATTTTAATGACGAAAGAATAAAATGGATTAAGTTCACAGCTTAACCATTAAACATTTTAGGAAAAATATGGATAACGCTAAAAATAAAAACGAGTATAGTGCCAAAAATATAAATGTACTTAAAGGACTTGAAGCTGTAAGAAAACGTCCAGCGATGTATATTGGAGATGTAGGAACTAGAGGATTTCATCACCTAGTAAACGAAGTAGTTGATAATAGCATTGATGAAGCACTTGGCGGCTATGCAGATATGATTTCCATTACCATAAATAAAGACGAAAGCATTACTGTTGTGGATAATGGGCGCGGGATACCTGTAGATATGCACCCGGTTGAAAAAAAATCAGCCTTGGAAATTGTAATGACCGTGCTTCATGCCGGGGGTAAATTTGATAAAGATACATATAAAGTTTCAGGTGGTTTACACGGCGTTGGAGTTTCGGTGGTTAACGCTCTTTCTTCTTCTTTAAAAGCGGAAGTAAGAAGAGATGGAAAAGTTTATTTTCAGGAGTATGTTAGAGGACTCCCAGTTAAAGATGTTGCTGTAATAGATAAAGCGAAAAAAAACGAAACAGGAACGACAATCACTTTTATTCCTGATGCAGAGATATTTAAGGCGACAAAATTTAAGTTTGATACTCTAGCAGAAAGAATGAGAGAGCTGGCTTATTTAAATAAAAATATTACAATAAAAATAACCGATAAAAGAAACGGCGGCGAAGAAGAAGAATATCATTTTAAAGGCGGTTTAATAGAGTTTGTCAAATACCTTGATGAAACCCGAGAGTCAATGCATAAGCCGGTTTATATTGAAGGAGAAAAAGACAGTACACCCATTGAAATTGCATTTCAATATAACAACACCTATTCTGAAAATATTTTTTCCTATGTGAATAATATAAATACACACGAGGGCGGCACGCATCTGGTTGGCTTTAAAACAGCTCTCACAAGAACCTTAAATAATTACGCGTATAAAAACAATCTTATTAAAGAAGGTAAAATTAATTTAACCGGCGATGATTTTAGAGAAGGATTAACAGCGGTTATTTCAGTTAAGGTTGCAGAGCCTCAGTTTGAAGGGCAAACCAAAACGAAGCTTGGAAACAGCGAAACAAAATCTGCCGTAGAAACATTAGTCGGTGAAAAACTTGCAGAATATTTAGAAGAAAATCCTTCGGTCGGTAAAAAGATAATTGAAAAATGTGCCCGGGCAGCAGAAGCTCGTGAAGCTGCTAGAAAAGCCAGAGACTTAGCCAGAAGAAAGAACGCCCTTGACAGCATGAATTTACCTGGCAAGCTTGCCGATTGCTCTATAACCGACCCTGAGCATTGTGAGATATACATTGTTGAGGGGGATTCTGCCGGCGGTTCCGCTAAACAAGGCAGAGACAGAAGATTTCAAGCAATCCTTCCATTAAAAGGAAAAATACTAAATGTTGAAAAAGCTAAGCTGACTAAAATTCTAGAGAATAACGAAATTAAAGCGATCATCGCTGCAATTGGTGCTGGCCTTGGGGCAGAATTTAATCACGAAAAAGCAAGGTATGGAAAAATTATATTGATGACAGATGCTGATGTAGACGGCAGCCATATTAGAACATTGCTTTTAACATTTCTTTATAGGCACATGAAAGAATTAATAACTTCAGGCAAAGTCTATATAGCTCAACCGCCTTTATATAAAGTTAAAAAAGGAAAGCAGGAATATTATGCCTTTGACGAAACTGAGCGTGATGAAATAATCAAAAGAATGAAGCCTAACGGAAAAGAAACAGAAGAAGAAAACCTGGAAACGGCAATTGAAGAAGGCACGATAAAAGGAATAACAATTTCTCGATATAAAGGATTGGGAGAAATGAACCCGCTGCAATTGTGGGAAACAACTATGAATCCTGAAACCAGAACGGTACTTCAGGTAACCCTAGATAGTGCGGCAACAGCAGATAAAATATTTGAAACACTTATGGGTGATGCAGTTGAGCCTAGAAGAGAATTTATAGAAAAGAATGCCAAGTATGTTAGAAACTTGGATGTTTAAAAATTAATAAAGTAAAAGTAGAAGTTTTATGGCAACAATTTTTGAAAAAATAATTCCCGTTTCATTAGAAGAAGAAATGAAATCTTCATACATCGATTATTCGATGTCTGTTATTGTCTCGCGAGCTTTGCCGGATGTAAGAGACGGATTAAAACCTGTTCATAGAAGAGTTCTTTTTGGAATGCATGAACTGGGAGTGGCATACAACAAGGCTTATAAAAAATCGGCAAGAATTGTCGGAGAGGTTTTAGGTAAATACCATCCGCACGGCGATACTGCGGTTTATGATTCAATGGTTCGAATGGTTCAAGATTTTTCCCTGCGTTATCCGCTGGTTGACGGTCAGGGTAATTTTGGCTCTGTTGATGGAGACTCACCTGCGGCAATGAGATATACAGAGGCAAGGCTTGCTAGAATTTCTGAAGAAATTTTAAGAGACCTTGATAAAAACACAGTTGATTTTACTTCTAACTTTGATGACTCTCTTCAAGAGCCAACGGTGATGCCTTCGTATCTTCCAAATCTTTTAGTAAATGGTGCCAGCGGGATAGCAGTTGGAATGGCGACAAATATTCCACCGCAAAATCTTACAGAAGTAATAGACGGAATAATTGCATTAATCAAAAATCCGGATACCACAGTAGAAAAATTAATGAAATATGTAATTGCTCCCGATTTTCCTACCGGAGGAATTATATATGGTTATACCGGAGTTAAAGAAGCCTACACCACAGGTCGGGGCAAAATAATCGTCAGGGCAAAAGCAAATATTGAAACTCTAAAAAACAATAAAGAAAACATAATAATAACCGAACTTCCGTATCAAGTTAACAAGGCAAACCTTATTGAAAAAATTGCCGACTTAGTTAAGGAAGGCAAGCTAAATGATCTTTCAAATATAAGGGACGAATCGGACAGAGATGGAATGCGAGTCGTAATAGAATTAAAAAGGGACGCTCAACCCGCAGTAGTTTTAAATCAGTTGTTTAAGCATACGCAGATGCAGACGACATTCGGTGTTATAATGCTGGCTCTTGTTGGGGGTGTTCCGAAAGTGCTGACACTTAAAGAAATGATGCAGCATTTTATTAATCATCGCATGAGCGTTCTTATAAGAAGAACTAAATACGAACTTGATGCCGCAGAGCGCAGAGCACATATTTTGGAAGGTTACATAATTGCTCTTGACAATATTGATGCAGTAATAGAAACAATCAAAAAATCGAGAGATGTTGAAACCGCAAAAAACAACTTGATAAAAAAGTTCAAGTTGAGCGAGATACAAGCTAAAGCTATTCTTGATATGCGGCTGCAGAGGTTAACTGGATTAGAAAGAAAGAAAATAGAAGATGAATACAAAGACATTATAAAATTGATTGAAAAATTAAAAGGAATTTTGGACAGCGAAGAAAAAAGATATTTGATTATTAAAGACGAGCTGCTTCTAATAAAGGAAAGATATGGCGACGCTAGAAGAACGGAAATAATATATAACTATGAAGAATTTTCTCTCGAAGATATAATTGCCGAAGAAGATGTGGTGGTTACAATTTCGCACACCGGGTTTATAAAACGCTTTCCAGTTAGCGGTTACCGCAAACAAGGCCGCGGCGGCAAAGGAGTTACTGGCGCGGGAACAAAAGATGACGACTTTATTGAACATATGTTTATTGCTTCCACGCATCAATATATTTTATTCTTCACCGACAAAGGGAAGTGCTACTGGCTTAAGGTTCATGAAATTCCAGAGAGTGGAAGGGCAAGCAGAGGACGGTCAGTTGTAAATCTTCTTGAGAAGGATAAAGAAGAAAACATTACTGCTTTTGTAACCGTTAAAGAATTTAAAGATGACAGCTATTTAATTATGGCTACAGAACAAGGCACCATTAAAAAAACCGTTCTTTCCGCTTATGGCAATGTAAGAAAAGGTGGTATAAATGCAATTAACTTAAACAAGGGTGACAGTTTAATTGCTGTTAAAATGACTGATGGAAATAATGATATAGTGCTTGGCACTTATCACGGCTTTGCGATTCGTTTCCATGAAAATGATGTTAGAGATATGGGAAGAACAGCTACAGGAGTAAGAGGCGTAAGATTAGGTAAGGGAGATAGAGTCGTTGGCCTGTTAGTTATAAAGAGAAAAGACACGATTCTTGTTGTTACCGAAAAAGGATTTGGAAAAAGATCCGATATAAATGATTATAGAATTACTAAACGCGGCGGGAAAGGGGTAATAACAGTTAAGACTAGCGATAAAGTCGGAAAGATGATGGCGTTAATGGAGGTTGTTGATGGCGATGAACTTGTTATAATCTCAACTCAAGGAATGGTAATTCGGCAAAGCGTTTCTGATATCCGGGTGATGGGAAGGAATACCCAGGGCGTTAGGGTAATAAGGCTGAATGATGGTGACTCAATTGCTGATATCGCAAAAGTAATTTCGGAAGATGAAGAAGGTGAGATTCCTTCTGATGCAGAATTAATTTAGTTTTTAATTATACGTAATTCTATAATTCTGATAAAACGGAAAGAAGGTTAAACATGAAAGATCATTTTGTGGATTTGTTTAACTATAATCATTGGGCTAATGAAAAAAGCATAAACTCTTTAGCCCAGATTGAGGGGAAAAATGAAAAAGCCTTCCAAATTATGGGACATATAATTGATGCCCAAATCAATTGGTTTAAAAGAATTAATGATCCTGAAAGAGCGTCTCAAAATTTTTGGAATAAATACTCAATTGAAGATATGCGAGGCTTATCCTATAAAAGTTCAAAAGAGTGGCTTAAGTTTATTGATTCATTATCAGAAGAAGGATTAATAAAGAAGATTAAATATCAAAACTCTAAAGGGATAGAGTTTGTCAATAACATTTCACAGATATTAACCCATATCGCAAATCATTCCTCTTACCACAGAGGCCAGATAGCCCTGCTTTTACGGAGCAATTGGGCAACACCGCCTATTACAGATTATATAGTTTATGAAAGAGAAAAGAAGATATAAATAAATTCTATCATGAAGAACTTATTTCAATCTGGTTTCGAAGTGTTTCTATCATTTCATCAAGAACTGAATCGGTAACCCGCAATTGATCGATTGCCCCGCACGCGTGAATTACGGTTGAATGATCTCTTCCGCCAAAATGCAGCCCGATGGTTTTTAAAGATGATTTAGTTAATTCTTTTGATAAATACATTGCGACTTGCCTTGCCAAAACAACTTCTTTTTTTCTTGTTTTATCTCGAACCTTATTTTCATCAATATTAAGGTATGAACAAACAACTTTAGTAATATTTTCAATAGTAATGTTTACTTTTCTGTCTGTCGCAATTTCCTTTACTGTTTTTTTGGCAAGTTCAATATTAATTTCTTTGGAACTAAGTGAAGCATTTGCCAGGAGCTTAATTAAGCAGCCCTCAAGTTCTCTAATATTGCTGGTAATATTTGCTGCTATATATTCTAAAATATCATTTGAAACCATCATACCATAATCATCAGCCTTACGCTTAAGAATTGCAATCCTGGTTTCAAGATCAGGCGGTTGGATGTCGGCCGTTAATCCCCATTGAAATCTTGAAATCAATCTATCATCTAAGCCTTTTAAATCTTTTGGCGGCTTATCGCTGGAAAGAATAATTTGTTTTCTGGATTGATGAAGTGTATTAAAAATATGAAAGAAAAGATCCTGTGTTTTTTCTTTTCCGATTAAAAATTGGATATCATCAATTATTAGAACATCCATTCCACGGTAAAAACTGGAAAAATCATTTACGGTATTAGATTGAATAGCTTCTACAAACTCGACAGTAAAAATATCTGAAGAAAGATATATTACTTTTTTTTCCGGAAAATTATTAACAATCTTATTTCCAATTGCCTGAATAAGGTGTGTTTTGCCTAAACCAACGCCGCCATATAAAAACAGTGGATTGAATGAAGTCCCTCCGGGATTATCTCCAATTGCACTTCCTGCAGCACGAGCAAGTTGATTGCCCTCGCCCTTAATGAAATTTTCAAATGTATAGCGGGAATTTAAATAAGTCTCAAACATCGGAAGTTCTTTTTTTGGTTCACTCTGTTTAGTTGCTGCAGGAACTTCCTTTTTAATCTCAGTATTATCTCTTACTTCAATTTCTTCCGTAATTATGTATGCTAATTTTGATTCTTCGCCTAAAACTTTTTTAAGTGTTTTGTTTATAAGTGTGTTATAATGTTCATCAATCCACTCCCAAAAAAACTGGCTCGGCAGCTGTACTTTTAATGTTTTATCCGCCAGCTCAAGTGGTTTAATAGGCAAGAACCACGTGTTAAAAGTCATGGTGGTTACATTATCTTTAATAGTTTTTAAGCATTCACTCCAAACTTCATTAGGCTTTAAATCTGTAAAATTTTTAATTGGTTCACTAATAATCATAAATGTTTATCCACAAAACAAAAAGTTATTCAAATAAAACAAAAATTAAACTTATACTAAAAAATGCCCCAAGCGGGAAAACAATTCACAACTTATTAACATTAAGTAAGCGCGGTTATTTTGTTTGGATTAAGGAGGTTAGAGCCTCTATTTTAATTAATCAACAAAAATGTGTTTACTTCCCGGCGATTTTTTTGCCGAAGAGAAATGTGAAACGTTTTCACAAGATTAAATATATCCACAAGATATTAACATTAATTTTAAGAGCGTATCTGTATTAAAAAATAAGGACTCTAAATCCCTTCTGCAAATTAATTTTGAGTTTATTTCAAAAAACATTTTTAAATTAAACTACCTGCTTATTACATATGGTTTTATCTTGTTTATTTAGCCTGCAATAGCTATTTTTACAGTCTTTTTGTAAAAAGGAGTTGATCATGAAAAGAACATTTCAGCCGAGCAATAGAAAAAGAAAAAATAAGCACGGCTTTAGAGAAAGAATGAAAACCAAAAACGGCAGAAAAGTTTTAGCAAGAAGACGTGCGCGAGGAAGAAAAAAACTAACTGTTAGCGATGAGAAATAATTCAATTGAAGCGTTTTAGTCTTTCTGCAAAAGAAAGGATAAAAAGTAAAAAAGATTTTGAATCTATTTATACTTCAGGAAAAACAATTTTTTCTGCAAACAAAAAACTAAAAGCTAGCTTTATAATTGAAACAAAACATTTAATCCCTGAGGTTAAAATAGCGGCGGCTGTTTCAAAAAAAAGTGGAAACGCCGTTTGGAGAAACAGAGTTAAAAGATTAATTAAAGAATCTTATAGGCTAAACAAACAAACTTTAAAGGATATTGCGGAAGAAAAAAAAATTGTTTTAAAAGTAGTTTTTTCAGCAAATGCGCTTACAGCAAAGAGAAATAAAAAATTGAAACTTAAAGATATTATGCCGGAAATGATTGAGTTAATGGAAATACTCAAAGGCAATCTTTAAAATGAAATATATTTTTATTTTTATAATTAACCTTT
Source organism: uncultured Ignavibacteriales bacterium (assembly GCA_963731745.1). Classification (GTDB taxonomy): domain Bacteria; phylum Bacteroidota; class Ignavibacteria; order Ignavibacteriales; family Ignavibacteriaceae; genus CAVSWT01. The sequence continues at coordinate 170,909 of CAVSWT010000014.1, read as the reverse complement.
ATAAAAAATTTATATCACCACTGCTACCGCCTTCGTGCCGTTTCTATCCAACTTGTTCTGAATATGCTATTCAAGCATTTAATAAGTATGGCGTTATTAAAGGCGGAGCAAAATCAATCTGGCGAATTTTAAGGTGTAACCCATTTAACAAGGGTGGGTACGATCCTTTAACTTAACGGAATATTTAATGGATAAAAATACCACTTTTGCATTCATCCTTATCGGCGCAATACTGATTTTGTGGATGTATTTAAATGCCCCTTCTCCTGATCAAGTTAATAAGAATGTACAAGGGAAAGACACTACTCAAGTAGTGCTTGATTCATCTAAAATTATAAAAGAAGCTGAGAAAAAAGTTGAAAAGCAGGAAGTCCCCCCTAAACAATCAGCTCCGACTGATTTTGGTAAATATTTCTCTGCAGATACATTAAAGAAAAATGAAAAGATAATCACGATAGAAAACGATGTTGCAATAATTGAGCTGTCAACAAAAGGCGGTAATTTCGTCCGCTATTATCTTAAAAAATTTAATAACTGGTATTCAGCCGGAGAAGAAAATAATGATCCGTATAAATTTGGTGTTCAGCTTATTAATTATTCGGAAGGAGGCTCATATAATTTAGCATTTGTTACAGCAGACGGCAAAGCAATCAATACTGGAGATTTAATTTTTTCAACTGATGCCAGAAAAAATAAATTTAAATTAACCGGGAATGACAGCGTCACCATCTCTTTCAAATTAAGCGCAGGCAGCGGAAAATATATTAATAAGTTGTTTACGTTTTACGGAGACAGATACAGCATCGGCAGCAGCATCGAAATGGTTGGCATGAATAATCTTATTAGTAACAATGCATATGATCTTGTGTGGGGAAACGGGATAAGATTCACTGAAAAAAATTCTGTCGATGAAGCAACTTATTCTGATGCGAGCGTTTATTATGGCGGAGAACAAGTAACAGTTGATGCCAAAGATGAAGATAAGCCGAATGAAGAAGATTTTAATGGAAGAATTGATTGGCTAGGTGTAAGAAACAAATATTTTGCTGCTATAATAGCGCCTACAAATCCTTCCGGAGTCGATGGCGCATACATTAAAGCAACTAAAAAAACCGTTAATAAAGTTGGCGTTAAAGAATTTTATAATGCTCATTTAATTATTCCTTTTAAAAACCAGGCTTTGGAAAAAACTTCTTTTTTACTCTATATAGGCCCTGTGGATTACGATATACTATCTACTTATGGACATAATTTAGAAGCAATTGTTGATTTTGGAAGTTTCTTCGGTCTGAAATTCATCGTTCGTCCCATCGCAGAATATATACTTTTACCTTTGTTCAACTTTTTACATACATTCATTCCGAATTATGGCTGGGTAATTATTGTTTTTTCATTGATAATAAAATTTGTTTTGTATCCGTTAACGAAACAAAGTTATCAATCAATGAAGAAGATGCAGATGCTTCAGCCCAAAATAAATGAGCTTAAAGAAAAGTATAAAGATGACCAGCAGAAGCAGCAAAAAGAAACTATGAAACTGTACTCAACTTACGGAGTCAATCCAGCTGGAGGATGTTTACCGCTGTTATTGCAAATGCCGATTTTCGTTGCTTTATGGGGATTGTTCAAAATAGCAATTGAGCTTCGCCAGGAGCCGTTTATGCTGTGGATTAAAGACCTTTCCGCACCTGATGAAATACTGAATTTAGGTTTTAAACTTCCGCTGTTTGGAATCCAGCATATTAGCGGACTTGCATTGTTAATGGGAGTTACAACATTTGTGCAGCAGAAGATGAGCACAAAAGATCCTAAACAGCAGGCTTTAGTTTATGTCATGCCTGTAATGCTTACTTTGATGTTTATGTCTTTTCCGTCAGGATTAAACTTATATTATTTTATGTTTAATGTATTTTCGATTGCTCAACAGTATTATATTAATCATAAACATGATGGAATGGAATTAGTCCCTGTAAAAAATCCGAATAAGAAAAAAGGGTTTATGCAGAAACTAATGGAAACCGCAGAACAAAATGCAAAAACGCAGCAGAAAAAGCGTAAGTAAGAAAAATTAAAAGTATTTTAAATACCTTTAGATTTAGTTATTATTCTAAAGTGAAGACAATACTTTTTTTATGCGGATGAAATATCAAACAAAAATAGCGGCTTTCTTCATTCTTTCGCTTATAGTTTTTAGCAGCGTTTCTCTTCCTCAAAAAAAAAGAACCCTATCAATTGAATACAGAAATGTCGCTTTGCCATTCGGCTTAAACGAAAAAGTCCCTTTAAAAAAGCCAATTGTTGCACTAGCGTTAAGCGGCGGCGGGGCAAGAGGTCTCTCCCAAATAGGTGTGCTAAAAGCTTTTGAACAGGCAGGTATTCATATTGACGTAATTGTTGGAACCAGCATGGGAAGTGTAATTGGCGGACTTTATGCAGCAGGTTATTCAGTTAATCAAATTGATTCAATTGCCAGGAATACAGATTGGGGTGAACTTTTATCTTTTAATAGGGAAACAGATCGCAGACAATTATTTATTGATCAAAAAGTAACTGAAGACCGAGCGATATTTACTTTAAGATTAAACGGTCTAAAACCTATTATTCCGACCTCATTTAACGATGGCCAAAAGCTTTCAAATTATCTTAGTCTTCTTGCTTTTCAGGCGCCAATCCATGTAAAAAATAATTTTGATGAATTAAGAGTTCATTTTAGGGCAGTTACTACAGACCTTGTCAGTGGAAATATAGTAATTTTGGATAGAGGCTCGTTGAGCCAGGCTCTTAGGGCAAGTTCAAGTGTTTCCTTTTTTTTAGCTCCTGTTAAACTTGATTCAATGATTTTAGTTGACGGCGGGTTAGTTGCTAACATACCAGTTGAAACAGCAAAGACAATCAGTGACTATGTTATTGCTGTAAATACTACGAGTTCTTTACATCCGGAAAATGAATTGAATCTTCCATGGATGGTCGCCGATCAAATAGTAAGTATACCAATGCGGATATTAAACGAGCAGCAATTAAAAGATGCCGATGTTTATATTGAGCCTAATTTGCCTAATAAATTATCAACAGATTTTATAAATGTAGAAGGTCTTATTGAAAAAGGTTACCGTGCGGCCTTGCCTTATGTTAAAAAAATCCGTCACGAATTGGATTCTATTTATAATTATCGGTTGAAAGAAAATGAATTCTATATCAAAAATGTTGTAAGTGAAAATAATGCTTTAAATGGAAACGGTAAATTATACGGCAGCTACATTGGAAGGGATTCTGTAAGCAGTGCAGAAATTTTAAAGGATATTTATAATAAATATCAAACAGGTGAGTATGAAGACATTCAAGCCGAAATACTTGAGAATGATGATTTTTCCACAATTAACTTTGAGTATAAAAAAAATCCAATTGTTAAAGACTTTATAATCGATGGCATAAATTTAATACCGCCGGAAGAAGTGGATTCTATCCTTTATCCATTATACAATGTGCCGTTCAACTCACGAATTCTTTATAAGAAACTTATAACTATCTTAAATCTGTATAGAGAAAAAGGATTTTCGCTTGCCGATGTGGAGGATATTGAATTTAATAAGAAATCAGGAGTTTTACATTTAACTTTTGATGAAGGACTTATTTCCAAAATAAGAATTGAAGGAAATGAAATTACAGATCCAACAGTGATTACCAGGGAAATTCCTTTAAAAGAAGGAGAATATTTTCGCTATCAGCCGATTCAATTAGGATTAACAAACTTAAGAACAACCAATTTATTTGAAAATATTAATCTTTCGGTTTTGCGTCAAAAGGATGAAAATATTTTAGACATCAATGTGCAGGAAAGAGCAGCCAGCTTGATGCGAATCGGTTTTCGAATTGACGATGAAAAAAAGGCACAGTTTGGTTTGGATATAAGAAATGAAAATATATTTGGTTCAGGGAATGAGCTCGGCTTAATACTTTTTGGAGGAGTTAGAAATCGTGCCTACACGTTAGAGTTGAAGTCCAACAGAATTTTAAATACTTATTTAACTTATAAATTCAATGCGTATTATAAATTTGATGATGCCTATAATTATAAAGATGATTCTCCCAAAGAAAGTAATGAGTTTTCAAGGTCAGTTATAGGAGAGTATAGACAAATTTATTACGGAGGCTCAATTGCAGTTGGAGCGCAAGTAGGTAAATTCGGAAATTTAATAATTAGGGGAGAATATGAGTATGATAAATTAAAATTAAAACAAGGAATAATACCGGAAGATCCTTTTACAACTAAAATTGTTTCATTAAGAACCAGCACAACAATAGATACGCAGGACAAATATCCTTATCCAACTAAAGGTGTTTATTTTAATGCTTTTTATGAAACTGCTCAAAAAGTATTTGGCGGCCAGGTTGGTTATGTAAATTTTGGATTGGATTATAGAAATTATTTTACAATTCATGGTGTGCACACTTTTTCCCCAAGATTTATGCTCGGTTTTGCCGATAAAACTTTGCCTTTAACTAAGGAGTATTCAATCGGCGGACAATCTTCATTTTTTGGTATGAGACAGGATGATTTTAGAGGAAGACAGATCTTTTTAGCCTCCCTGGAATATCGTTATAGATTGCCGTTTGATATTTTTTTTGATTCCTACTTTAAAGCACGTTACGATCTTGGGCGAGCTTGGCCTGAACAAGAGCAAATTAAGCTAAAAGATTTGAGACACGGAATAGGCCTTTCCTTAGCTTTTGATACGCCGGTTGGCCCCGCAGAATTTTCAGTAGGGAGAAGTTTTCTGTTCACAAAAAATTTACCCGGCAATCCTTTAAGCTTTGGTGATGTGCAATTTTATTTTTCGATTGGATATCATTATTGAAAAACAATAGCGATAAATCAAATTACACTTAACTCATTTAACTCAATGTAATTCTCTTTGAAGTTTTTCCCCAAGTGCCTGATAGAATTTTTCTTTTTCTTTATTTCCAGTTTTTTTATAAATATTAGATATTGCAAAATAAACTTTGCTTTTAAGATGAACGGCTTCCACGCCTTGTTCCAAAATTTTTAAAACATTTTTTAGTTTCGGACAATCTAGTTCATAATTGTACATTTTAGCAATCGCAACAAAAGGTTCATGAGAGTCAGGATTTGAATCAGCGGCTTTTTTATAATAGTGCATTGCCCTTTCATGATATATTCCATAAACAGAAATCGATTCTAAAATTTGCCCAACTGCATAATATATTTTGAATGAGGAATCGGGAAATTCCTTGCAGATTTTTTCTGCGTACATCGCTATTTCATCAGGCGAGAGCGCTTTATTCCATAACAGTGATTTATATAGAGTAACATCTTTTATATTGTTTTCAATCGCGGCCCGAAAAGCATCAAACAATTCATCGGGAGAACTTGAATTGATAAAGATATATTCTATTTCTTTTTTTTTGATTGTGGTCATAAAAATTAAGCTAAATATTTTATAATTGCCGGTTTGGAAAAGAAAGGAAGCGCAGATTCAAATTCAACAGTTTGGTTTTTGTCCCATTCTTTTTTCCCGGTGATTTTATGATTATGCTGCCCTAAGCATGCAAAACGCATCTCTTTAATTTCATGATTTTCGTCAAACACGAAAAAAGAGATGATAACTGGCAGCATCAAAATTTTTTCCCATTCCTTGTAAGAATTATATGCTCGTTCATTTATTAGCCAAACTGATTTATGCTTTGCTTTCCAGTCTAATAATGCTTTTTTATTTTTATAAGAAATAATTAAATCTGGCTTATCTTTTCCTTTTTCCCAAACCTTTTTGTATCTATTGTCTTTTCCAAAATCATTAAAATCAAACCCCCATTGAACCAGAAGATTTTTACCGGTTATTTCAGCCAAATCATGAAGCTTATAATTTTTTCTGAAATCTTTACCTGATTTAAATGGATTAAAGTTTAATTCTTGCATAAATAAAATCTTTTGGATTCTGAAGATATTACAAAAAAACGAAAAACAATTAATTTATAATCACAATTAAAATTTTTTTGTATCAAAATAATGATAGCATTGAATGAAAGAAAGTTAAAAATAAAAAATTCATTTACACTAAAAAGATCTTTTACAATACGCTTACAATGCAACTTGAAATATTGAACATATCACATCAAACAGAAAAATAAGTCTTTATATTCTAAGAAAATGAAAATAGGAGTAACTGATGGATATTAACCATGCTTTTAACACTGTAAGCGACAAATTACAAGAATGGCTAACTACTTTTATCACAATGCTGCCCAATCTGGCCGTTGCAATATTGGTTGTGGTTATATTTTTTGTTCTTTCTAAAGTTTTAAGAAAAGCAATTTTAAACATATTAAATAGAGTTTCTCATCATCATGCAATTAATACATTGATATCAAAAATTACTTTTTTTGTAATTATTTCGATAGGCTTTTTTATTGCTTTAGGACTTTTGAATTTGGATAAAGCATTAACGTCATTGCTTGCAGGTGTTGGAATTATTGGTTTAGCATTAGGATTTGCATTTCAAGATATTGCTGCGAATTTTATGTCCGGAATTGCGATTGCTATTAAAGAACCGTTTAAGGTTGGAGATGTTATTAAATCAAACGATTATTTTGGGACGGTGAAGCGAATCAGTTTACGGACAACGGATTTGCTTACTCCGCAAGGTCAAATGGTATTAGTTCCAAACAAAGAAGTGTTTCAAAATGCTTTAACAAATTATTCTGAAACCGGAAAAAGAAGAGTTGATTTGGCAGTAGGCGTTTCCTACGGAGATGATTTGGAAAAAGTAAAACGCGTGACTATTGACTCGATTAAGAACATTTCAAATCAGGATGTAGAAAAAGAAGTTGAGCTATTTTATGAAGGTTTCGGCGACAGTTCAATTAACTTTGTACTGAGAATTTGGATAAACTTTGAAAACCAAAAACAATATATGGCGGCTCAAAGCGATGCAATAATGAATATCAAAAAAGCTTATGATGAGAATGATATTATGATTCCATTCCCTATAAGAACATTGGACTTTGGAATTAAGGGCGGTGAAAAATTATCTGAAATGATGGTAAAAACTAAATCGTTCGATGAAAATTAAATAGTGAATTTTAAATTTTTTGGAAAAATAAAATTAAGTAGTTCTTTTTTTAACTGCTTTTTCGTAAAGCGAAATATATTCTTTAGCGGAATGATCCCATGAAAAATCTTGACTCATTCCGTTCTTTTGAATTTTTGCCCAAACATCCTTTTGGTGAAAGTATTTCAAAGCTCTTTCAACGGTGACAGATAGTGCAAAAGGAGTATAATCATTAAATGAAAAACCGGTCCCGGTATCATATCCATTAAAACTCATTTCATCCCAATCCAAAACGGTATCGGCTAACCCGCCGGTTTTACGTACAATCGGAATAGTGCCATATTTCAAACTGTAAATTTGATTTAATCCGCAGGGCTCGTAGTGCGATGGCATAAGGAATAAATCTGCCCCCGCTTCAATTAAATGTGATAATTCATTATTAAAGCCAAGGTATACTGAAACTTTTTCCGGAAACTTTTCAGAAAGTAATCTAAAATGATTTTCGTATTTTTCTTCTCCGCTTCCTAGAACAACCCATTGAGCACTTAGCTTAATAAGCTCTTCGGTTGCTGCTTCAAATATATCAAAACCTTTTTGTGCAGCCATACGGGAGATAATTGCAATTAGAGGAACGTCTTCTTGAAATTGCAAACCCATATGTTCTAAAAGAAATTTTTTGTTCTTTAATTTTCCACTTAAATATTTTTTAGAATATCTAAACGGAAGAAACTTATCTTCTTCGGGATTCCATGTATCATAATCAACGCCATTTACGATTCCATATAAATCTTTTTGCCGTGCTTTTAATTCATCCTGCATTCCAGAACCATATTCAGGAGTTAATATTTCATAAGCGTAAGTTTTGCTAACGGTATTAATGACGTCTGCAAAAACAATTCCCGATTTCATAAATGAAACATTATCTTCAAACTCAACCGGGCCTCCTGGATAAAATAAGCTTGCCTTTATTTCTGCATTAAGCAAAGCCGCTTTTGAAAATCTGCCTTGATAACCTATATTATGTATTGTATAAATTGTTGCAGTATGATCAAACATTTTATCCCAGCTGTAATTATCCTTTATAAACAATGGTATTAAACCTGTCTGCCAATCATTACAGTGAATAATATCAGGCGTCCATTGCATCCTTTGTAATGTTTCAATTACACCTTTTGAAAACAAAATGAATCGTTCATCTTCATCAAAACTATTTGAATATATTTTTCCCCGGCTAAAATAATGAGGGCAATCAATAAAATTTATTTCAATAGGCGAATCCGGAAGTGAACACTGATGAACATGCACATCACGTATGTGGCCATTTATCCTAATCGGCATACCGCCAATGTTCCAATTGTATTTTAGCCCGAATTTATTTTCGTCAATTAAATCATATTTCGGAGTAAAAACTTTTACATCATGGCCAAGCATTTCAAGTGCTTTTGGCAAAGCTCCGGCAACATCAGCCAGGCCGCCGGTTTTGGAGAATGGAAAAACTTCTGAAGATACAAATGCAATTTTCATAATCGGTTCTTTTTTTTGAATTATTCTAGTCCTGTATTAATATATAAATAAATTTAAAAACATTTTATATCCTAAACAGCATTTCAGAAGTATTAAATAAAAGTATAGGTGAAACCTAATTGCAATCCTTCTCTAAGTTGTGTTTTCAATGATTGTTTCTTTTCATATATAACCAGCACCCCAAAATTAACGTTAATATAATCATTAAATTTAGCAATAAAGGCACTATCCCATCTTATGTCCCACACATCCAAATGTTCATAACGGGTAAATAATCTAAGGCTGCTTCTAAATATTAAATTATCTTGAAAATGAAATTCGCCGGCAGTAACTGATTCGATTCCGGTTTCAAGTTTAAAGGCTTCCAGTTTTTCTTTTGTCGTCGCATTATCAGAGTATTGCCGGTATTTATTTGTAAAAGTTTCTTGAACCGCAAATCCAAGCCGTGTTTTAAATCCAAGCAATTTATCATACGTAAATCCAACACTTTGTGTAATATAGCCGGGGTCAAAAAAATTGGCGATTTCTTGCGGAGGATCTTTTTAAAATTGAACCCTTTTGTAATTGCTGTATTAATTGTATTGCTAAAATAAGGATCTACTGCCCAGCCAAGGTGAGATGACAAAACGCTTTCCAAATATAACTCATTATCGTTGGTTCTAAAATCCTGGCCGCCTAACTTAGTTCTTCCGAATGCAAATTTTAAATTATTCCGAAGAGTCCAATCATCATTAATATACGATAAGCTTAAATTACCCATCAGCGTCCATGCTAATGAATTATCACCGCCTTTTGCCCAATTGCTTAATGCAACTTGGCTGATATTTAATCCGCCGATTGCGCTTGGAATCCAAACATAATATTTCACCGAATCTGATTTGGAATTTATTTTAGCTAGCACGTTTGCTGTAAATATCATAATAAGCAGAAGTATTACAATAAATTTTATTTTCATTTTATCTATCCTTATTTTGTAGAAGGAATGAACCATTTTTATAAATTAATAAGACAAAGCAATAAAAAATAATATGACACTTTTTCAAGCCGGAAATAAACATCATCAAGCAATAATTTTTATTCATCCTTTTCCTTACGATCATTTTTTATGGGATGACTTAATTTCCATTTTAAAAAATTATTATTTCTGTATTTCATATGATTTGCGCGGGTTGGGTAATGCCCCTGTGGGTGATGGTCAATACACAATAGAAATGTTTGTAGATGATCTTGAATAATATCATCAGACAAGGAAAATTTAAATAAACCCGTGCTGTGCGGAATTTCTATGGGAGGATATATTTCATTTAGAGCAATGGAAAGAATGCCGGAATAAATTTGGCAGCAAAGTTATTTTTTGCGATACCAAACCTGAAGCCGATGATAATGTGGGAAAACTAAAAAGAGCGGATGGAATCAAAAAAATAAATAGTTTAGGGGTTCAAAAATTTGTTGAAGATTTTGTTCCGACATGTTTTGCTGAGAAATCAATCTCAAATATGAAAGAAAAGTATTTAAATATTCTTGAACGATCGAAAATCATTTTCATGCTGTCGGCGTTAAAGGATGTATTCTTGCTATGGCGGGAAGAACTGACACAACTACATTTTTTAGAAAAAATAAATATACCTTCACTTATTTGTTTGCGGTGAAGAAGATAACTTTACTCCTCCTGCACAAATGAAAAAATATTCAGAAATGACTGCTTATTCAGATTTTATTGTTGTGCCAAATGCAGGCCATTTACCCCCTGTGGAAAATACCGAATTTTTGGCTGAAGCTATTCACAAATTTTTGTCTGCAAAATAAATTTAAAGATATTGGGTTTAATATTATGAAAAGCTCAGAACGAATGAATGCGATTATTGTTAAGATGCCGGGAAAATCTGAACAATTAAAATTAAGCAAAGTCCCAAAACCCATTCCTTCTGCGAAAGAACTACTCATCAAAGTTGAAGCTACGGCACTTAACCGGGCAGATATTCTTCAACGGCAAGGAAAGTATCCTCCGCCAAAAGGTGCAAGCGAAACATTGGGACTAGAAGTATCCGGAGTTGTTACTGAAATGGGGCCTGAAGTAACAAAATATAAGGAGGGCGATAAAGTTTTTGGATTAGTTCCCGGAGGTGGATATGCCGAATATTGCGTTATCCATGAATCAATGGCAAATAAAATTCCGGAAATTTTATCTTTTGAAGAAGCTGCTGCAATACCTGAAGTATTTTTAACAGCATATCAAGCTTTAATTACACTAGCAAAATTAAAAAAAGAAGAAGCCGTTTTAATTCACGCAGGAGCAAGCGGAGTTGGAACTGCGGGAATTCAAATTGCTAAAGAAATTGGAGCGAAAGTCTTTGTCACGGCCTCAAAATCAAAACATCATATCTGTATTGAGCTTGGTGCAGAAAAAGCGATTGATTATAAAAATGAAAACTTTGCCGAAAAGATTTTAGATTTTACTCATGGAAATGGTGTCAATGTTATCATAGATTTTATATCAGCACCTTATGTTAAGGATAATATAAAATCACTGGCCATTGATGGAAGATTAGTTATCCTAGCAACTTTGGGAGGAGGGTTAGTGGAAGAATTTGATTTAAGGCAGATTCTTATTAAAAGATTATCAGTCATTGGCTCGACACTTCGATCTCGAAGTTTGGATTATCAAATAAATCTAAACAGTAATTTTATAAATTTTGCATTTGAAAAATTTAATAATCAAAAATTTAAACCGATAATTGATAAAATTTATGATTGGAAAGATGTTGCCGAAGCTCATGAATATATGGAGGCGAATAAAAATATTGGCAAAATTGTTTTAAAAATTACTCAATAAAAATTTATTGCATTACTGTTTCTTCCTTCTATTTTACTTTAAAAGTTTCTTAAATCCTCTTACAACTTTGCTCTGTAAATACATAATGCCGCGGAAATTTTTCCACATCCAGGAAATTTCTTTTTTATGGCTATCGATTTTTGAGTAATCCGGAATAACGAAACCTGTATGCTTCAAATTAAAAGCAATAGTAATTCTTTTTTTATCACCTGTATACTTTTCAACGTAATGATGTAGAGATGATGGAAATAAAACCATTAATCCTTTTTTCGGAACAACAGCAAATTCATTTTCAAAAGGATTTTTATTATTAATGATTTCTTTTGGAATTAAACTCCGGTTTTCAAAAATAGTTTTTCCGCCGAAAGAAGAATCTTTATCCGAATCTCCGGTTTCAACATAAAAAATTCCTGACCAAACAGTATCTTTCACCATATGTGCATGCGAAGCATTAAAAGAATTTTTCCAGTTCACATTAGCCCAGGTTTCAGATTCCCAATTATTAAAATGCTCCTCAGTTGGATTTTTAACTGTTCTTCTTATTACTTCATCTTTAGCAAGATAAACTTTGTGCATAAGTTCTTTTATGCAGTCATCATCCCAGGTATTTTCAATGCCTTTTTCAGAATGCCAGCCTCCCACATTTGAAACAACGATTCCTTTGTATGAATTCATTTTTTTGTAAACCAAGTCTTTTATTTTTTCCGCCAATTCTTCGCCGTCGGGCCATTCATACATCATTACCGGAGTTTCGAATAATTTTAATAACACAGCATTGTTTAAATTTGATTGGACTTGTGAAACCATTTTAAACTCATTAGAATATTTATATTATTTTGATGTCTTTTGTCATTAGATACAACTGAACAATACTGAAGTTAATCAATAAAAGTTAACAGAATAATTCTTGAATTTCCCTTTCACATAATTGAATTTTGCACTGAAAAATTTCTCTTTGTTTTTGGCAGAACCATCTGCAAAAACCCATTTAAGAAAAATCTTGTCGCCATCCCATAAATTCAAATCCAATATTTTGTTATTTGAAATCCATTCTAAATTTCCTTCATTGGAATCAACTAATATTCCAGAATAATTTTCTGCTGTAAATATAAAAACATACCAATCATTTTTACCATCAAAATTGGGAAAGGAAATAAAACCGCGAAGATTGGGGTTTTTAATTGTTAAACCCGATTCTTCCTTAACTTCCCTAATAACACATTCTTCCGGACTTTCGCCTTCATCAAATTTTCCGCCGAGCCCATTCCATTTTCCCTCGTGAAAATCATTCTTCTTTTTAACTCTATGAAGCATTAATGTAAGATCATTTTTTTTGTCCATCACATAACAAAGTGTTGCAAGAATCATTTTAACTCATAAATATTTTAAATAGTATTGACACTTATTATACTCTAAATTAAGTTTTCGTATCCATATTTTAAAACTATTTTAAACATTAAAATTTAATTTGGCTATTTAAAATATTTTATAAATATTTAAGTGGCATTTTTAAGGACAAAAGATTTTAATAGGAGAATTAGTATAATGATTACTTTAGCAAATGATTCCAAAGAAAAAGTATTTAAAACCCAGGAACAATTAATTGAAGAATGTATTGAAAATGGGATACCGGTAACTGGGCATGAAGATATTGAAACTTTGGAAATGTATTTAAGCGTTTCTGATTATGAAGACGAAGATGATGATTTTGATGATGAAGATGACGACGACGATTTTGATGAGGAAGAAGGCGGAACTGAAGATGAGGAAGATGACATTTCGGAAATAGAGCCTGAAGACGAAGATGAGATTTTTGATGACGACTTTGATTTTGACGAAGAAGATGAAGATGATTTTGATGATGAAGACGAGATTCAGTATAATTAATTAGAATCCATCTAATTTTAAAAGCTAATAACCTAAATAATTTTCTTTCAGCAGATAATTTTTTACATAGTCGGTTACTCCATTTTCCAATGAACTTATGGATTTTGAATAACCGGCTTTTTTAATTTTAGTTAAATCTGCTTCGGTAAAGTATTGGTACTTTTGCGATAAATTTTTGGGAAGATCGATATATTCTATTTCAACCGGTTTTTCCATTGCGGTGAAGATTGCTGTTACCAGATCTTTCCATGTTCGTGCATTACCTGATCCAATATTGTATATACCATTTTTATCGGCATTATCTAAAAAGAAGAGCGTCATTTCCACTGCATCTTTAACATATACAAAATCTCTTTTTTGTTCACCATCTTTGTAGTCTGGATTTTCTGATTTAAATAACTTTACTTTACCAGTATCTCTTATTTGTTCATAAGCTTTGATTACAACGCTTCTCATATCTCCTTTGTGATATTCATTGGGGCCGTAAACATTAAAGTATTTTAATCCTGCAATTTTATCCAACAAACCCTGGTTCTTCGCCCAAATATCAAATAAACTTTTCGAATAACCATACATGTTTAGAGGGCGTAAATTTGTTAATTGATTTTCATCATCATTAAATCCGAGAGATCCATCGCCGTAAGTTGCTGCGGAGGAAGCATAAACAAATCTTATATTATTTTTAAAACAATACTTAGCAAGTTTTTGTGTATACTGAAAATTATTTTTCATTAAATGATCTGCATCTTTTTCTGTGGTTGATGAATTTGCACCCATATGAATGATTGCAGAAATTTTATATTTAACTCCGGTATTAAGTTTTTCAAGTAAATCATCTTTGTGAATGAAGTCTTGAAATTTTAATCCAACTAAGTTTTTCCATTTTTCCTCAAATCCAAGTTCATCTACAATAATTAAATTTTCTTTACCAAGCTGATTTAATCTCCATACAATTGCGCTTCCTATAAATCCTGCTCCGCCAGTTACAATAATCATGAACATCCTCTGAATGATTAAGTTAATTTTTATTAAAATGTAATTTAATTATATTTACAATCCTTTGCATCAAGTGAAAAAAAATTATAAAAACATGATAAATACATTAGAAACCCTTAAAAATATATTATCAAAAAAAATAATGCTTCTGGATGGGCCGCGCGGCACAATGATTCAAAAGCTTCGATTAACTGAAGAAGATTTTCGCGGCAAGTTATTAAAAAATCATCCGTTTGACTTAAAAGGCAACAATGATATTTTGTGTCTTACTCAACCTGAAATGGTTAAAGAAATTCATAAAGCTTTTTTAGAATCCGGTGCAGAAATACTCGGAACTAATACATTTAACGGCAACGGAATTTCGCAAGCAGATTATAAAACCGAAAATCTAGTTTATGATTTAAATTTTCAAGCAGCAAAAATTGCAAAAGAGTGCGTTGATGAATACAATGCGAAAGATAATTCTATACAAAGATTTGTTGCCGGAGCAATTGGGCCTACAAACAAAACTTTATCAATGTCTCCTTCTGTAACCGATCCTGGTTTCCGCGCTGTTACTTTTGATCAAATCAGTGCAGTTTATAAAGAACAAGCACATGGTTTGATAGATGGTGGAGCGGATATTCTTCTTATCGAAACTGTATTTGATACCCTTAATGCAAAAGCGGCGATATACGGCATTGGGGAGCTTAGCAGAAAACTAGGTAAACAAATTCCTTTGATGATTTCCGGTACTGTGGTTGACATGAGTGGAAGAACTTTATCGGGACAAACAATAGAGGCATTTTGGATTTCAGTTTCGCACGCGGAAAATCTACTTAGTGTTGGAGTAAATTGTTCATTAGGCGCTCCGGAAATGCGGCCGTTTATTCATGATTTATCATTAGTGGCAAATATTTACACAAGCCTATATCCTAATGCTGGGTTGCCGAATGAGTTTGGAGAATATGACGATACACCGGAATCAATGACGAAGGTGTTGGAAGAGTATGCGCAAGAAGGACTTTTAAATATCGTCGGCGGATGTTGCGGTACAACGCCCGAGCACATAAAGCATTTTGCAGAAATCACAAAAAAATATCCTCCCAGGAAACCGCCTGAAGTTAAACCGTATTTAAGATTAAGCGGGCTTGAACCGGTTGTTATTAGGCCTGAAACTAACTTTGTTAATATAGGTGAACGCACAAATATTACAGGCTCTAAAAAATTTGCTAATTTGATTTTATCGGGAGATTATGACGGCGCACTTGCTGTTGCCCGCGGACAGGTAGAAGGCGGCGCTCAAGTACTTGATATAAACATGGATGAAGGCTTGTTAAATTCTGAAGAAGCAATGGTGAAATATATTAATCTTCTTCAGGCGGAGCCCGATATTGCAAAACTGCCCATAATGGTTGATTCATCTAAATGGTCTGTAATTGAAGCTGGATTAAAATGCCTGCAGGGAAAAAGCATTGTCAATTCCATCAGTTTAAAGGAAGGTGAAGAAGTTTTTATTGATCACGCCCAAAAAATTAAAATGTATGGAGCTGCAACTGTAGTGATGGCCTTTGATGAACAAGGGCAAGGTGATACTTTTCAAAGAAGAATAGACATTTGCAAACGCGCTTATGATATATTAATTAATAAAGTTGGTTTCAATCCGCAGGATATAATTTTTGATCCAAACGTATTAACTGTTGCAACAGGGATTGAAGAGCATAATAATTACGCTGTTGATTTTATTGAAACAGCAAGATGGATTAAACAAAATCTTCCGCTTGTTAAAGTCAGCGGCGGAATTAGTAACATATCATTTTCCTTTCGCGGCAACAATTTAGTTCGTGAGGCAATGCATTCAGCATTTCTATTTCACGCCATTAAAGCCGGGTTGGA
Source organism: uncultured Ignavibacteriales bacterium (assembly GCA_963731745.1). Lineage (GTDB taxonomy): Bacteria > Bacteroidota > Ignavibacteria > Ignavibacteriales > Ignavibacteriaceae > CAVSWT01. The sequence continues at coordinate 154,727 of CAVSWT010000014.1, read as the reverse complement.
TATGGGAATTGTAAATGCAGGCCAGCTTGAAGTTTACGAAGAAATTTCAAAAGATCTTTTAGAGCTGGTAGAAGATGTTCTTCTAAACAGAAGAAAAGATGCAACAGAAAGATTAGTTGATTTTGCAGAGACGGTTAAACAAAAAGGTAAAGAAGCTGTTAAAAAAGATGAATGGAGAAATGGTACTGTTGAAGAGAGATTAAAGCATGCACTTGTAAAAGGAATTGTTGATTATATCGAAGAAGATACCGAAGAAGCTCGAAAGAAATTACCTAAACCCATTGAAGTGATTGAAGGCCCTTTGATGGATGGAATGAACATAGTAGGTGATCTTTTTGGCGCTGGTAAAATGTTTTTACCGCAAGTTGTTAAAAGCGCCCGGGTAATGAAAAAATCAGTCGCATACTTAATACCATTTATAGAGCAGGATAAGCTTGCGTCTAACGATACTCGCGCGGCAGGAAAATATTAATGGCAACCGTAAAAGGCGATGTTCATGATATTGGGAAGAACATTGTCGGCGTTGTGCTCGGCTGCAATAACTACAACGTACTCGATTTGGGGGTAATGGTTAATTCAGATAAAATTTTACAAACAGCAATTGATGAAAAAGTTGATGTGATTGGACTAAGCGGTCTTATAACTCCTTCTCTTGATGAGATGGTTCACGTTGCAAAAGAAATGGAACGAAGAGGCATAAAAATTCCATTGTTAATTGGCGGCGCAACAACATCACGGGTTCATACAGCTGTAAAAATTCAGCCGGGATATAAGGGAACAACGGTTCATGTATTGGATGCATCTCGAAGCGTTCCTGTTGTAAGCAGTTTATTAAGTGACGATAAAAAAGTTAAAGAAAAATTTGAATCGAACATAAAAGAAGAATATGAAAAGATCAGGATCAATCATAGAAAAAGACAAAGCGAAAAAAACTTTTTAAGTATTGATAAGGCAAGGGAAAATAGACTTAAAACAGATTGGCAAAAAATAAAAATTACAAAACCCGAAAAACTTGGAATAACAATTTTAAATAATTATCCGCTTGAGAAATTGAGAGAATATATTGATTGGACTCCTTTCTTTTTAACCTGGGAATTAAAAGGAAAATATCCTGCGATATTTGAAAATGAAAAGTATGGCGTAGAAGCTAAAAAATTATTTAATGATGCAAATAAGCTGCTTGATGATATTATTTCTAAAAAGCTTTTAACTGCAAATGGAGTGGCGGGCATTTTTGCAGCCAATACAATCAGCTATGATGATATTGAAGTTTATACAGATGATTCAAGAAGCGGAGTAAAACGAGTTTTGCATAGCCTTAGATCTCAATCTCAAAAATCAAATGGCTTGCCCAATTTAGCCCTGGCAGATTATATCGCACCTAAGGAAAGTGGCGTAAAAGATTATGTTGGAGCTTTTGCAGTCACAGCCGGAATTGGAATCGAAAAGATTGTTGATAAATTTGAAAAAGAGCATGACGATTATAACAGCATTCTTACTAAAGCTCTGGCAGATAGGCTTGCAGAGGCATTTGCCGAGCATCTTCATGAATTAGTTCGAAAAAAATATTGGGGATATGCACCTGAAGAAGAATATGGAAAAGAGGATTTAATAAAAGAAAATTATCAGGGCATTCGTCCCGCGCCTGGTTATCCGGCACAACCGGATCATACGGAAAAGCCGATAATTTTTAGTTTGTTAGACGTTGAAAAAAACACAAAAATAAAATTAACAGAAAGTTATGCAATGCATCCTGCTGCTTCAGTCAGCGGTTTATATTTCGCTCATCCAGAATCCAGGTATTTTAATGTCGGCAAAATTGGAAAAGATCAGGTGCTGGATTATCATAAGAGAAAAGGATTAAGTATAGAAGAAATGGAAAAATGGCTAAGTCCCATTTTGAATTATGATGAAGGGGAATAACATTCCAAACGTTTCTTTAATATTTAAATATTAATTTCCCCGGTAGTATAAACTAATCTATTCTTGTCAAAACCCGACTTAGTTTATCCAAACAAATTTAATTCTATATAGTTTTGATTAATCATCAATTTTTTAATTGTGATTTATTTAAACATAGTTGAGTTTTTTTATGGATATATTTTACTAAAATTATAACCATAGGAAATAAAAATGAGAACGTTTTTACAGTTAACTAAACCAGCTAGATTATTTTTGCTAATATTTTTTTGTGTAAGTTTTTCCGGATTAACAGTTGCGCAGAATAAAAATTATACCTTTGGAACAGAATTGGGAATTTTATCCGGAACTATTGATAATTCCGTTTTCGAAATTGGCTTTAACGGCGGCTATCTTTTTACACCCACGTTTTCTTTTGGGGAATATATAACTTTTACTCCAGGCGGAAATTTATTTCAGATATCAGCAAATTCTGTTGCCCGTTTTCATGTACCTGCAGCAGACCTTATGTTTATTCCATATATGGGTATTGGATTCGTTTACGGAAGTTTTGAAGTGCCCCCAATTAGTGAAAACGACTTTGCAATAAGTTTCCCCATAGGTTTAATGGTTACTTACCCTGTCGGCCCGCAAATACAAATTTCTGCCCGACCTGAAATATCAATATATACTTTAGATTATGGTGCTCTAGGTATGGATAAAATAGGATTCAAATTTATGGTTGGCTTTATGTTTTCACCATAATGTGAAAACACGATTTAATATTTAATTCAATTGACCATATCTAGCTTTCTTTGCCGAAATTCTATTATTTAAAAATAATAGAAAAAATTGAAGTATACATTTTAAATTTCAACGGAAGGGGAAAACTATAGTTTAAATCATACCAAATTAATCAGATTCAAAAGAATCTTATAATTAATAAGTTTTATAAATTTATTTTAAAATATTTGTCTCCAAATTTTACACTTATTCGTTATACATTTAAACAAGATAAAACTTAAAAAAGTATTAAAAGTTTCTTTTAAACATCATTACAAATCAAAAAGGAGTTTCAAATGACAAAGTTTATGTATTTATTTAGAGGCGGCGAAGCAGAAATGGAAAGAATGACCCCCAAAGAGAAACAAGAAAACATGCAGGTATGGAAGAATTGGATGAATGACCTTACGCAAAAAGGAATTTTAGTTGACGGCTTACCACTTTCAAAAGATGGCAAAAGGTTAACTAAAAAAGGCAAAATTGTTAGTGATGGCCCATATGCCGAAGGAAAAGAAATTGTGGCAGGCTATCTTATTGTAAACGCTAATAACCTTGATGAAGCCGCAGAAATTTCTAAAGGCTGTCCAATTTTCCAGAATAATGGAGAAGTAGAAGTTAGAGAAATTTTAAGTATGGATGTTTAATTAAGTTTAATTGTCCGAAGGAAAGTATAATGAAATCAAAGTTCCCTAAAAGCGGATAGAATTTAAAAGATAAAATCTCCAAACACAAAGGTAGCCGCCAAAAAGTATAATACACAAAAAAAGAAATATTTCTTATCTTTGCCCATCACCTTAAAGATGGCTGCCATTGGAGATTAACAATTCGATAGATCACTTATTTAGATACGAGTATGGCAAAATCGTATCACTTTTAACAGCTAAATTTTCTTCAAACAGAATTGAATTAATTGAAGATGCTGTTCAAGAGGCATTATTAAAAGCCATGCGTATCTGGGCCTACAAAGAAATCCCACAAAATCCAACAGGCTGGCTTTACAAAACAGCTAAAAATTATTTGATTGATCAGTTAAGAAGGGAGAATAAATCGGTTGATATAGAAACATCAACAAAAAAGATGCTTTCTGAAATTGATTTAAAAGATGAAGATATACTAAGCAGCTTATCTGACGATCAATTAAAAATAATGTTTGCCTGCTGCCATCCTTCCTTAAATCCAGGCGAACAAATAATGCTTAGCTTAAAATTAATTGGCGGACTAGGATTATCCGAAATTGCAAATGCGCTTATGAAAAAGGAAGATGCGGTTAAGAAAGCTATAACCAGAGCAAAACAAAAATTTAAGAATAAAGTTGGCAAATTAATCATCCCGGAAGGAAAAGAATTATTAAATAGGCTCGAAGTTGTTTTAAAAGTAATATATTTAATTTTTAATGAAGGTTATAAAGCGACGGATGGGGAAAGCTTAATTAAAAGAGATATTTGTGATGAAGCAATTAGAATGGCATTGATTCTTCACAGCAATGAAATGTGTGATACCCCTGAATTAAATGCTTTGTTGGCACTGATGTTTTTTAATATTTCTAGATTTGATGCTCGTCTTGATGAAAGTGGAAATTTAGTTACGCTTGATAAACAAAATCGTGCACTTTGGAATCGAGATTATATCGAACAAGGCTTGCAATTTTTAAACAGATCTTCTCGCGGAACAAATATTTCGGAATATCATATTGAAGCTGTAATTGCCAGCATCCACTCTACGTCGAAGAGCTTTGAGCAGACAAACTGGGAGGCAATAGTGAAACTATACGATTTGCTTATAGAAATTAATCCATCTCCGATTATAAAGCTAAATAGATTGGTAGTAGTCGAAAAAGTTAACGGCGCCGAGGAAGCATTAAAACAAATTCTTGAATTAGAAAAAAATGGGGAATTCTCAAATAACTATCTTTTCTACGCCATCCAGGCTGACATTCAAAAATCACTAGGCAACTTTAAGCTATCGAAAAATCTGCTTGAAAAAGCGATTGAATTAAATGATAATACCATTGAGAAAACATTTTTAATTAGTAAACTGAAAAGTTTAAATTAAAAAGCGAATAGTAAAAACCTATTACCATCTATCACTTTTTTATTGCCAAATAAATTAATAATTATTAATAAGGATACTCGATTAAATTAATTTTTAGGAGTTTGAAATGGAAGCTGCCATACTAAACGATTTTAAAGTTCAGCTTACTGAAAGAAAAAAGAAATTAGAAACCACAATCGCAGCTCAAAGTGAACAACGGCATTTGCTTGATTTACTTCATGAAGTAGATTTAGCCCTTGAACGAATTGAAGCCGGCACATACGGTATTTGTGAAGTTTGTCATACTGCAATTGAGGAAGACAGATTGTTGGTAGATCCATTGATTACAGTTTGTCTTGGAGATCTCAATGCAAAGCAGCAAAGAGCTCTCGAAGATGATTTAGAGCTTGCGAATAGAATTCAGATGGGATTGCTGCCAAAAAATAATTTTGTTAAAGACGGTTGGGAAATTAATTATTATTACTCGCCCGCAGGAGTAGTCAGTGGAGATTATTGCGATATAATTACCAATGAAAATGAGGATGGTTTTTTATTTATGCTTGGAGACGTGACTGGAAAAGGAGTTGCGGCTTCAATGCTTATGACTCAAATGCATGCGGTTTTTCACAGCCTAACAAATTTGAATTTTCCGTTAAGCGATTTATTAAAACATGCTAATAGGCTATTTTGTGAAAGCAGTATCAATTCCCATTTCATGACGTTAGTTTGTGGAAGAGCAAATAAAGACGGGTCTATTGAACTCAGCAATGCCGGCCACTGTCTTCCAATTCATGTCAAAAATTTTGAAATGATTACAATTGATTCTACATCCATGCCTATTGGATTATTTTATACTCTTGATTATTCCTTTAACAAAGTAACTTTGAATAAAGGAGAAAGTTTAGTTCTCTATTCAGATGGGCTTTCTGAGGCTTTTAACGGAGAGTCCGAATTTGGTGAAGATCAAATAAAAAAAATTGTTGAATTGAACTGTAGAGAAAATTCAAAACAGCTCATTCAGGCTCTGCGTGATGATTTAAGAAATTTTATGAATGGAAACAGCATGAAGGATGATTTAACAATTATGGCCATTACCAGGATTGAATAAAAAAATTACCAATTTCTAATAATTAGAAAAACCCAATTTTGTAAAGAAATTGGGTTTTTTTGTCTTTAAAAGTCAGGTTTTTCTCCTACCATTAAATCTATTTTATTCTTAATTTTGTGTGTATTTTTTTAACAATCTAATTTAGTTTTGGGGACGCTTATGAAATCCATTTACTTTATATATTTAATCCTCTTTTTTATTTCCGAAATGTTATTCTCGCAAAATTATAAATTAGTTTGGGCGGATGAATTTGATGGAACCTTGCTTGACCAAACTGCCTGGACTCGTGAAACCGGCGGCGGCGGTTGGGGAAATAATGAACTGGAATATTATACCAATAGGGAAGAGAATTCATTTGTAAAAGATGGTTTACTCACCATTAAAGCTCAGGAAGAAATTTTTGGAAATCGAAGCTACACCTCTGCAAGATTAAAAACCCAAGGCAAAAAATTTTTTAAGTACGGAAAAATTGAAGCTAGAATTAAGCTGCCTTATAGTCAGGGAATTTGGCCGGCCTTCTGGCTACTGGGAGAGAATATTTCGTCTGTAAGTTGGCCTGCATGCGGGGAAATTGATATTTTGGAAATGATAGGCGGGTCATCAGGAGCTAACAGTGATAAAAAGATTTATGGTACTGCACATTGGGACCAAAACGGGCATGCACAATATGGAGGAAGCTATTCTTTAACATCAGGAATTTTTGCTGATGATTTTCATACTTTCGCAATCGTGTGGGACCCACAAAAAATAACCTGGTATGTAGACGATAAAGCATATGTTTCTATTGATATTACTTCCAAAGAATTAAATGCATTTCAAAAAAATTTTTTTATAATATTGAACCTCGCAGTTGGAGGGAACTGGCCAGGCAATCCTACATCTGCAACCGTCTTCCCGCAAACCATGCAAGTTGATTATGTAAGAGTTTATCAAGATATATCTGAACAACCTGAAATAAATATTATAGATCCAATAAATAATTCTGTGATAGAACCGGGATCTAATTTAACGATTAATACAGATGTTAAATTCGACGGTAATATAACCAGAGTTGATTTTTTCCAAGATCAAGTTAAAATTGGTGAAACATTTTATGAGCCGTATCAAATTAATGTGTTGAATGCTGCTGCGGGCTGCTATAAGGTGCATGCAGTTGCATATACAGATAAAGGTTATTTTTCCCAAAGCAACATAGTAAGTATTAAGGTAGGAAGTGATTGCGTAGAAGCGCCCTACAAAATAAATCCGACAGCAATTCCTGGGATAATAGAAGCGGAAAATTTTAATATTGGAGGACAAGGAACAGCTTACAATGATAACGATGCAGCTAACACTGGTGGAAAGTATCGAATTAATGAAGGGGTCGATATCGAAGAATGTTCTGATGAAAATGGCGGATATAATGTTGGTTGGCTGGAGACGAATGAATGGATCAATTATTTAGTGGATGTAAAAAAAAACGGATATTATAACTTTGAAGTAAGAGCGGCTTCAAATAATTCTTCCGGTGGTTCTTTTCACATTGAATTTGACGGAGTTAATAAAACCGGGACGATAAATGTACCAAATACAGGCGGATGGCAAACCTGGACAACTATCCCTTCCGATAGTTTTCAGTTGAATGCTGGAATCAAAACAATGAAATTTGTATTTGAATCAGGCAACATAAACATAAATAAGTTTGAAGTTTATCAGCCAAATACAGCAGCTCAAATTGATCTACTTTCCCCAGACGGCGGTGAAAATTGGATAGCAGGAAGTATCCAAGAAATTAGATGGAACAGTATAAAGGTTGGAGATATTAAAATTGGTTTGTCAACAAATAACGGCAGCACCTGGTCATTTATTTCGGGCTCTACCACATCGGAGTTTGGTGTTTACCGATGGAAAGTTTCAGACACGCCGTCTAATAATTGCCTGATCCAAATAGTAAGCAGCAATGATTACGGCATTTCGGATATAAGCAATAAAAAATTTAGCATAGTAAATACAACAGAGGCTAGAGAGAATAATAATGTAATTGATAATTTTTCTTTATCACAAAATTATCCCAATCCTTTTAATCCAACAACAAAAATTAAATATTCAATTCCATCTCTAAACATGAAGCATGCCGCCACAGTAAAGCTAACAATTTTTAACGTGCTCGGAAATGAAATAGAAACTTTGGTAAATGAAACAAAATCTTCAGGGGAATATGAAGTAAATTTTAATGCAGGCAATTTGCCAAGCGGTGTCTATTACTATAGATTACAAGCCGGGGATTTTAGTCAAACAAAAAAACTTGTGCTGCTGAAATAAAAACTAAATTCAATTATAGATTTAACCGAAAGCGAATTGTTCTGTTTTAAATATAATTATTAGAATTTAACTATAACGGTTTTTTTAAGTTTTATTTTTATATTTGTGTACAACAAGCCTCGAATAAAAATTCTTTAAGTGGAGTTGCGCTACTGTGAAAATTGTGTTCCCCAAAAGTTCATTCAGAAAATTATCTCTTTACACAACCAGCCTTTTTGAACGTGCTAGAATGACTGAACATACCTTCTTAATTATTATCGCAATAATAATCGGTGTAATGGGTGGCTTTTCTGCAATCGGTATTCGGGCATTAATCAAAGCGATATCCTCAATCTCTTTCCACGGTGATTCCAGTATACTTCAAAACATAATGCACACTCCCTGGTATTGGGTTTTAATTGTTCCTGTAATAGGCGGACTAATTGTCGGGCCAATAATATATTTTCTGGCGCCTGAAGCCAAAGGGCATGGTGTTCCCGAAGTTATGCAGGCAATATTATTACGCGGAGGAAACATTCGTCCACGAGTGGCTATCATTAAAGCGATTGCTTCTGCAATTTCTATTGGTTCCGGAGGATCAGTTGGAAGAGAAGGTCCGATAATTCAGATTGGCTCAAGCATTGGATCAATGGTGGGACAATTTTTAAGAGTGCCAAGTAAGCGGTTAAAAACTTTAGTGGGATGCGGAGCCGCTGCGGGAATTGCGGCTGCATTTAATGCTCCAATTGCAGGAGCTTTATTTGCTGTAGAAATTATTTTGATGGATTTTACCGTCGCTCAATTTTCACCGATTGTTATTTCTTCAGTAATGGCTACGGTTATTTCTCATAGCTTTGAAGGAAATTTTGCCGCCTTTGTTGTCCCGCATTATCAGTTAGTTTCTCCGTACGAAATAATTTTTTACTTTGTGCTTGGAGCTCTTAGCGGAATAGTTGCTTTTCTTTTTATAAAATTTCTTTATCTCTTCGAAGATTTTTTTGACAATAGATTAAAAATTCCAGAATACTGGAATCCGGCGCTTGGCGGAATTGGAATAGGCGCGATAGGATTAATCTTTCCACAGGTTATGGGCGTGGGATACGATTCGATTAATGATGCATTATATGGAAATATGATCTGGTATATTGCCTTTATATTAATCTTCGTAAAAATACTTGCGACTTCCATAACGCTTGGTTCAGGAGGATCCGGCGGAATTTTTGCCCCTTCTCTTTTTATGGGTGCAATGCTCGGTTATTTTTTCGGATCAATGGTTCATAATTTATTTCCGGAAATGACAGCTACTCCCGGCGCTTATGCTTTGGTCGCTATGACGGGCCTGGTTGCCGGTACCACTCGCGCTCCAATCACTGCAATAATTATCGTCTTCGAATTAACCAATGATTATAGAATTGTTCTTCCATTAATGATAACGGGAATTATAAGTACAATAATTTCTTCAAAGTTATCGCGTGAATCTATTTATACTTTAAAACTTGTTCTTCGTAATATCGGCATTAAAGAAGGATTTGAAACGAATTTAATGGAATCAATTTTCATTAAAAATGTTTTCAGAAAAGAGTTTGATACTATAACCATTACAGACAATTTTAGCCAGGTTGTAAACCATATTATCCGCGCGCAAGAAGCGGATTTTCCTGTAGTAAATGTACGCGGCAGAGTTGCTGGTATGATATCAATTTATGATATAAAAGATTATTTATTTGAAAAAGAATCGTTAGAAAATGTCTTAATTGCTGGAGATATATTTAATCCAAATTTTGAACCTGTAACTGTAGATGAAAATTGTCAGAGTGCGCTGGATAAAATGCAAAAATACGGTTTTGAAGGATTGCCTGTGGTTGATTCAATGATGTCCAAAAAAATTATTGGGATGATTTGGCGAAAAGATATTTTAGATGCTTATCAAAAAGAAACCGAACGAAGAGAAATTACAGCGAGTCTTGCAAGCAGTATTAACATGAAAGACGAAACGACACAAATTCATTTTATGGAAGGATATTCCATCAATGAAATACTCTCTCCAAAATCATTTAAAGGAAAATCTATAAGAGAATTAAACATCCGACAGAGATTTGGAGTAGATGTATTGTCGATAAAAACAAAAGAGAAGTATGGCGAAAAAATAAATGCAATACCTAGTCCCGATTATATTATTCAGCCCGAAGATAAATTAATTGTTGCAGGTGAAATTAAAAATATAAATTATTTAAAGAATGTTGAGTAATGATTATTAAATAATTGCTTAATAACCAGGTTATTGCATAATGGTCGTAAAGGATGAAAAAGAAATACATCTATCTGCTTTCCATAATTATTGCAGGACTGCTGCTGCAAGGCTGCTACTCTGAAAGTAATGAGGAAGAACTTTCAACTAAGCAAACGATTTCTATTGATTCAAGTTTTGTACCTGTTGTAACTAATCCTAAATATCCGAGGTGGAGTGGCAAAACTATATATTTTGATGAAGCACATAATAATTATTTCTCAATTTCAAATAAATTTAAACCGTTTGCTGAATTATTGAAAGCTGATGGTTACAAAACGAAACCGCTTCATCTTAAATTTAAAAAGGGAACTCTGAATAGAGACGACATTCTTATTATTGCTGATCCTTTAAATCCTATAAATGTTAATCGCTGGATTATTCCAAATCCATCGGCCTATTCTAAAAATGAAATCAATTATTTAAATAAATGGGTGAAAGACGGCGGTTCGTTGTTGTTAATCGCTGGACACATGCCCTTCGCCGGGGCTTCATCAGATTTGGCAGCATCTTTTGGTTTTAAATTTTATAATGGATATGCCAAAGATACAACAGGCAAATTTCCTTCAATGTTTTATAAATTTAATAGCACCTTAGCATCCAATAGTTTAACAAAAAACATAGATTCTATTGAAACATTTTTAGGCCAAGGATTTGATATTCCACCCAACGCGATTTCTATAATTAGGTTAAATGCTAATTATGTTATTTTCATGCCTGACACTGCAGGAGTGTTTCGTGTGGCAACGCCTACAAGAAAAATTGATAATGGAGTTCAAGGAGCCGTTCTAAAATATGGCAAAGGAAAGATCGCAGTATTTGGAGATGAAGCAATGTTTACTGCTCAAATAATTTTACCTGATAATATTAAAATTGGAATGAATCATTCAAGCGCTGTAAATAATAAGGAATTAATTTTAAACATAATTCATTGGCTTGATAAATAACTGGATAAAAGATGAAAAAATTATTCAAAGCATTTGTTGTACGGGAAGAAAACGAAAAGTTTATAAGAAGTATTATTGAAAGAAAGATTGATAGTTTACCGAAAAATGAAGTGCTGGTTAATGTAAAATATTCATCATTAAACTATAAAGATGCTTTATCTGCTAATGGAAATAAAGGTGTAACACGAACTTATCCTCATACTCCGGGCATTGATGCGGCAGGAATTGTTGTTTCGTCGTCGAACAAAACTTTTAAAGAAGGTGATGAGGTAATTATAACTGGTTTCGATTTGGGTATGAATACTTCGGGTGGTTGGGGAGAATTTATAAGCGTTCCAGCAAATTGGATTGTCGCCAAGCCTCAAAATTTGTCATTGAAAGAAAGTATGATTTATGGAACTGCCGGTTTTACAGCAGCTTTATCGATTTATAAATTAGAAGGGGCTGGATTACAACCTTCAAATGATGAAATTCTTGTTACTGGCGCAACTGGCGGTGTTGGTTCTTTTGCGATTTCATTTCTTTCCCGGAAAAATTACAACGCAGCTGCTTTAACCGGGAAATCAGAAAATGAAGCCTATTTAAAAACTCTCGGTGCTAAAAAAATAATTGATAGAAATTCATTCGGCAAATTGCCGGACAAAGCTTTATTAAAGGCACAATGGGAGGGCGTAATAGACACAGTCGGTGGAGAAATTCTTTCGCGAGCAATTAAATCAACAAAGCCATGGGGAAGCGTTGCTGTATGCGGAAATGCTGCCTCGCCAAATCTTGAACTTACAGTTTATCCTTTTATACTTAGAGGTGTAAATTTACTAGGGATTGATTCGGCCAATTGTCCAATGGAAATAAGAAACATAATCTGGCAAAAAATTTCCAATGAATGGAAGATGCAAGAACTTGAAAAAATTTATACGGAAGTTCCTCTTGAAGATTTGTCATCAAAAATAGATCAAATGCTTGTTGGAAAATTAACGGGTAGAGTTTTAGTTAATTTAAATTAATAATAGATATGATTTCAGTTTCAAAACGTACACTTAATATTATTGCTGCAGCAATTTGGTTTATTGGAGCAGGGATACTTCTAATTAAAAGTATAATTCTTATCCAAAAAGCCGAAGTGATTAAGCCAGACAAAATATGGATAATCATTCCGGTTCTATTAAGTCTTTTCTTCGGGAGCCTTAAAGCAAAGTTTGTAATTAGGAAAAGCTGTCACAGAAATTTAAAAAGAATAGATTCATTAAAAGAGCCAAAACTACATCAATTTTATTCTCCGGCATTTTTAATTCTTGTTTTAATCATGATTGCTGCCGGTGTAACTATCGGTCGGTTTGCAAGCAACAGTTTCGCATTTTTAATAGGTGCTGCAACTTTGGACTTAAGTATTTCAGTAGCTTTATTCGGAGGCGTTTATTTTTATTGGCGTCAGAACGCTTTTAAAAACTAAAATTGATTTTCTAAAAAGGAAATTCTTCCTGGTAATCAAGCTTATCTTTTAGCTTCTCTTCAGGCATTTTTTCAGCAGTTAAATGAATTGGATTTCCTTCAACATATATCGCTTTGTATGGTTTTGTCGGACATGCATATTCGCAAGCTCCGCAGCCAACACAATATTCATTTTTAACTTCCGGCAAATGAAGATTATTATAAGGAACCATTTTTACAGCCTTAGTTGGGCAGTGCTCAGAACAAGCCCCGCATTCAGATTTTTCAATTTCAACGATGCAATTTTCTTTTATAAAATGTGCTTTCCCTAATTGAATAGTTTTTTTAATAGATTGAGAAATCGGCAATATTGCTCCGCTGGGACAGATGTCGCCGCAAATTGTACAATCAAAATTGCAAAATGAAATTTTATAATCCATACGCGGCTGCAATATTCCTAAAAATCCATATTCTAAAAATGAAGGCTGTAATACTTGTGTTGGGCAAGCGCTAATGCATAAATGGCATGCAGTACATGCGGTAGTGAAATGATCTAAGCTTTTAGATCCCGGCGGTGAAACGGGATATTTTTTTATAAAGGGTGTTTTGTTTTCTTTTTTAGGGACTATTTTTGTTTGTGCCGATGATAAGCCTGCTAAAGTAAGAACGTAAAAAAATGTTTTTGTTATGGTCTCTCTTCTTTTTAGATCAGTTTTCTCGGCAATTAAATCAGCTTGAGAAGAATTAATTTTTTTACTCGGAATTGAAGTTTTAAAATATGTAATTCCACCTGATGGGCAAACACTAATACAATTGTAGCATGCAACGCATCTTGAAAAATCTACTGTCTTATTTTTTTTATCTATACATCCGGATTTACAGGAGCGTGTGCATAAATTACATGAGTTACATTTTTCCAAATTGATTGAGATTTTGTATAAAGACAATTTAGAAATTAAACCTAATAAAGTTCCGACAGGACAAAGAGTATTGCAGAATAGTCTTCCTTTGTTGAAAGACATTATGAAGATTGTCATTAAAATTAAAAATGAAATAATTGCTGCAAAAATGCTGAAGTCTTTTATTTCAATAGGGTAGAAATAATATATATTAATTTTCTCGAATGAGAATGCAATAAAATTATTGACCAATAATAATAAGGGATGGAATAAATTTGTTAATATTCTTCCATAGTTACTATACGGATCGAGAAGGCTAATAACAGATTAAACTGCTGGAGATGAATGATATTACTGCGGCCGCTAAAAAAGAGTATTTGATTATTTTATAATCTTTTAAAGCGTGAAAGTATTTTTTTTTGTTAAGTTTTTTTGATACTCGAGAAATTAAATCTTGTAAAATGCCGAGCGGGCAAATTGTAGAACAATAAACTCTGCCGAACAAAAATGTTAAAACAATTACAAAAAGAAATCCGGCAGCGCCTACACTATAAATATTAATAAATTTTAAAATCGAGGGAATGAATTGGAGATATAAAAAATATTTATACGACGCAGCAGGAATTAAATTAGTGAAATCTAAAAATATAAAAGTAACACTTACAAAAAATAATAAGGCTATGTAAACTCTCAGCTTACGTAAATACATCAATTTCATTATTACATAATTATTCTATTTATATTCAGCTTGCTCAAATCCTTTGTGCCGATTTTTAATTCATCTGCTAGTTTTATGTAAGAAACATTATCTGGTTCCTGTCCGAATAATTTTGCAGCAGCAGCATCGGCAGCCACAATATCGGTCGAAATAATTTGTGACTTCATCTTTATAACATCTTCGGTTGAAACACCTCGCGGACCATTTCGTTTCATGACATAATATGCATCAACAATATTTAAATCGGGTTTGCGGTATAAAGCAAAATCAGCAATGCATTGATGCAAGTTATTTTGATGCCAGTAGCCGCGGTCCCAAACAATTCCCATTAAATTTTTCATAGAAATTGTTAAGCCGGCAGAACCATGATTTTTTAAGATAGGAACATTAATAAACACATCAGAGCTAAGAATTAGTTCATGAACTTTTGCGTTGGAAAGTTTCTTTGATCCCTTAATTGTAACATCTTGATAGTATCCCTCACTGGCGCCGGAAACAATTTTTCCTCCTGCATCTTTAACCGCAGTTTCAATGCCGCTGTTTGAATAACATTTGTTCCAGTTATCGCAAGTATGATCGAAGACATAAACATCCTTCGCTCCGGCTTCAAAACAATGTTTTATTATTCTATTTATTAAGAGAGGATTTGTATTGCCTGCTCTTTCGGGAGATACATCCCACCCAATGTTAGGCTTAAGAACAACTGTCTGTCCTTTTTTTACAAATGATTTCATTCCTCCAAGACTGCTGATGGCTTTATCGAACATAGCGTCGGGTTCACCGCCTTTGATTGCAACTAAATCATAATTAGTTGAAGAAACATTGCTGCTGCTTAATAAATTAGAATAACTAACGAAAGGAAGTGCTGCTCCGGATATAATTCCGGCTTGAACACTTTTTTTTATAAATTCTCTCCTATCCATGATATTCCCCAAAAATATTTGAAGATAAATTACGATAATTGAAGTTAAATATAAATAGAATAAAAAAATAAATCTGAAATAAATACAAGAAATCGTATATATAGCATATTCACTTAATGCATTATGAACGGAGAATTGGTAACAACGCCCATTTATATTCAAATTATTTTAACAGTTTTGTTCATCGGTTACATTTATTTCATGTATTATACTTCAGACAAAAACGGGAGTTTTGAAAATTCAACTCAGCTGTGAATCGATACTGAAAATTGTGCATCTTAACTTATAAAAATATTCACGCATTATTAATGGATTTATTATGAATTATTATTTTAGCAAAACCTTAACCTCCAGCTTTGATGATGCGGTTTTAAAGGTAACTGAAGCATTAAAGCAAGAAGGCTTTGGGGTTCTTACAGAAATTGACGTAAAAGCCACTTTGAAAAAAAAGCTTGATGTAGATTTTAAAAATTATAAAATACTTGGAGCCTGCAATCCCTCATTCGCTTATAAAGCATTACAAGCTGAAGATAAAATCGGCAGCATGCTGCCCTGCAACGTTACCGTTATTGAACAATCTGACGGGAAAATTGAAATAGCAGCTGTAGATCCTATTGCTTCCATGCAGGCGGTTCAAAACGAATCTTTAGCGGGAATAGCCTCAGAAGTTCACAACAAATTAAAAAAGGTAATTGATAGTCTTTAATTTAAAATTATCAATTTCATTTCATTCCTTCTCTATACTTCAAAATTTAGGTAAATAGTAGTAAAAGAATCTCTCATTTATATCTATTTAATAGAGATTAATGTATATATGATTTAGAGCAAAATTTAATAGATAAATTTTAGCAAATTGTAAGTCTTAATTTTTATCATTAAAATATATGTACATTATTGGAAACTGATTTAAAAAGAATGGAAGTTTTTTCACAAGTTCTTGAAGGTAGTGTGATAAATTACCTTAAAGGATTTATAAACAAGAACTTACAAATTATCTATTGTCCTGGAATGAAAGTTCACAAGGATAAGGTTGAAAGCATTAGCTTTTCAATACCTCTGGTAGAAAAAGCCATAAATTCTTTGAATGTCATCAAGTGGATAAATATAAAAAGTAATTTTACTAAAACCCTTGATGATCAATCATTTACACATCTTGACATTTCAATCTCCGACTCCCCTTTAAAATTAAAACTAAAGATGAAAATGGGAAACAAATTCTAGTGTATCCGTTTAGTTCATACATGGTTCATATTGGCTCAGGCTGGACTATTGAAAAAATAGAAGTTTATCAAAAAACAGAAAATTGGATTTCATTCAAGCATACATATGATTATGCGATTGTTTTTTATTTGCCGGGGAAGCGAGAGTTCTGTATTCATACAGATGAAAAAGAAAAAGATATTTTATTTTTGAGGAGCGATAATAATTTTATTAATAAGATAAAAGAGAGAGGTACTTTAGCGCATTCTATAAATACCGAAATGAGTGCATAGAAGAATCAAAAACAATCCGCTGCGAATGATAAAAAAATTAAAACCCGCATAAAATATTAAACAAAACATTTGCTCATTAATTATTAAAAATAAAAATTGAACATTATATTTGTGATTATTCAATAATCAAAAAATAATTATGAATTCAAAAACCGGTATATTATTAATTCAGCTTGGAACCCCAGACAGCCCTTCGGTTTCGGATGTTAGAAGATATTTATTTGAATTTTTAAATGATCCAAGAGTAATTGATATTCCTTGGCTGGCAAGAAAAATATTAGTTAACTTTATTATAGTTCCGTT
The DNA here is from genome assembly GCA_963731745.1 of uncultured Ignavibacteriales bacterium. Classification (GTDB taxonomy): domain Bacteria; phylum Bacteroidota; class Ignavibacteria; order Ignavibacteriales; family Ignavibacteriaceae; genus CAVSWT01. Next base: position 137,628 of record CAVSWT010000014.1, on the reverse strand, counting down.
CCGTGCGCCAAAGTCAGCTAAAATTTATCAAGAATTGTGGACAGAAAAAGGTTCCCCGCTTTTAATTTATAGTGAAAGTGTAAAAGAAAAGCTTAATAAAGAACTTGGTGATGAGTTTGATGTTCATTTAGCTATGCGTTACCAAAACCCCAGCATGGATAAAGTTGTTGAAGCAATGAGAATGAAGAGCTATAAGAAAATTATTATTCTTCCTTTGTTTCCCCAATATGCTTCATCAAGTACAGGCTCAGCAATTGATAAAGCAATGAAACTAATTAGGAAATGGTGGGTGATTCCGGAAATTAAAATTATCAGTCATTTTTTTGACAATGAAGGATATCTAAATACTATTCTTGAAAGAGCAAAAAAACATAGCATAGCAGATTATGATCACGTTTTGTTTAGCTATCATGGATTGCCGGAAAGACAGGTTGATAAAGTTTATGTTGACGGAAAACCTTGTAATGATCACAAGTGTGAAGAGGAAATTAACGAAGATAATTTTTATTGCTACAAAGCTGAATGTTATGCCACAACTCGATCTATTGCTTCCAAGCTGAATATTCCGAAAGAAAAATATACTGTTTGTTTTCAATCGAGGTTAGATAAAAAATGGCTGACTCCTTTTTCTGATGAAGTGGTTAGGGAACAAGCTAAAAAAGGAGCAAAAAAATTACTGGTTTTTAGTCCTGCATTTGTTGCAGATTGTTTGGAAACGGTTGTTGAAATTGGAAGCGAATATCAGCAGATATTTAAAGAACACGGCGGTGAAAAAGTACAATTAGTGGAAAGCTTGAATGATCACCCCATGTGGATACAAGCGCTAAAAGATTTAATTTTGAAACAGTCCTAACCAGCTTAACACTCCGCTTAAAACAAGCTTAGTTAGATTGCTTTTGTTTGTAAGAAACAAAAATGTGGGGAGATTTAATTTAGGTTTTGTACAAATATAAACATCACTCCAAATCGGATCGAACTTATTTTTAAATTTAAACAAACCGGAATAGTTGTAGGCAAACTTTAGTCTTCTTCCCATAAAGTTCAGCAAATATTCTTTTGAAAATTTTGTAGCTGATTTAACGATAAATGGAACGTCACCCAGGCTCCAATATTTAAATCCTTCTTCTTTCAATTTGTTAAATACCGAAAAGATTAAGGCATCCATCACCCCATTAGGTGCAGTTTTTATTCTTAAAAGAAGTTCGCTCCTTAAAAAGTTTTCATCAATTTGAGAAATTAAAATAGCTGCCAGCCAATCATTATTTTTTCGATAAACAAAAAGTCTGTTTTGTGGTGAGAAAACATCATTAAAGAAAAATTTAATTTGTGGTTTTTTGCCGTGAGTACATAACTTTTTAAACTTTTCCACTTGCTGCTTGGCATCTTCTGAAAATAAAATTTCTTCAATAATGCCGTGTCTTAATCCTGCTTTAATTACATCACGTATTGATTTTTTATAGAAATGTTCTTCTTCTAAATTTAGAATAGCTTCCTTTCCAAATTTTAAAGTGTCAAAATTTTTTTGTCTTAATGAAGAAGCAAGATTTTCATTGCAGCTGGTGATAAAAATTTTTTTTTGATTTAATAAATTTATTCCGCCGATGGATTTGGGATGATTTATCCAAACAAATTTATTTTCTTTATTTATACGAAATAAAGACTCTTGAAAAGAATTTACATTGATAAAATCTTTGTAAGAAAGATGTATAATATTTTTTAATAGCAAATTGTTTTTCTTTGCAAATATTTAAAATAATAGATGAGCCAAAAGACTCATCGCACTATTAATCTGATAAAAACCCAACTTCTTTTAGAAATTGGGTTTTTATTCGCCGGCGAATTATTTGTTCTTACTTAAGCAAAATGAATTTATTTGTTTTGTTAAAATTTCCAGTTTTCAAAGAATAAAAATATATCCCGCTTGATAGGCCGCCATCAATTGAAGATACATCAAAATTAATTTTATAGCGACCCGACTTTTCAAATTGATTAACTAATGTTGCAACTTCTTGTCCAATTAAATTGTAAACTTTCAAAGAAACAAAACCATCTTTCGGAATTTGATATTGAATTGTAGTGCTTGGATTAAATGGGTTCGGATAATTTTGAAAGAGTTTATAATCATTTACAACGGCGGGCTTTTTATCTTTTACGGCGGTTACCGGATTATAATTGTATACTTGAATTCCATCTATATAAATTGAACCGGATAAGCTTCCGGCATGAGAATTTGCAGCTGAGCTTTCATTTTCAATTGCTATACTATTTAAATAAATTCCACCTGATAAATTAATTGAATCCAAAGGAAGTTCAATAAACTTCCATCCAGTCCAATTTAAAGTATCAGAATTCATGATGCTTGTCTTATTTAAGCTGTTTTCAAAATTAAATATAATCTTATTGTAGCTTAAATCGCCATAAACCCAAATACCAAATTTAGACGCTGAATCTACTCCCATATAAATATGTGAAGAAGGTTCTAATACACAAATACCAGTATTGATGAATGCGTAATTTAATTGACCTGAACCAGCCCCGACTATTTTTTCGCTAACAGAATAAGTGAAATTTGTTAAGCTTGTGTCAAGGTTAGATGAATTTGAATTCAGTTTTGGTTGAATCCAATTATTAACATTCTTAAAACTGTCAATAACAGTTCCTTGAACAAAATTATTTGCGGCAGTTGTAAAATTGATTAAAGTGTCTGATGTAAAGCTGCTATTATTCATACTTTCAATTCCGCTCTTTAGCAGCAGTTGATACTTCGCAGAGTAATTTAAATTTATTTTTGGCGTTATAGACATATAGCCTTTATTATTTCTTTCTTCGTAAAGAGCGTTTTTATACACAACTTTATTTCCTGCTGAATCGCGCAGCTCAATTCTTCCCCCAAGAGTAGATTTATCAATTATTGGAATATTAAAATTCACAATAATTTTTACTGTAGTACTGATATCTTTTTGGTTGTTAGCTGGGTATGAATTTGAAATATTAAAATCAATTGCCGATTTTGTAAAAAAGTTGAATGAATATGATGAGCTTAACGGTTTGTTTAATATGCTTAATGCCGTAGTATCGACGGTTACAGTATATTTAGTTGCTGGCTCATAATAATCAGTAGGTGTAAAGACTATCGTCTTTCCGTTATTTTCCCATTTAAATGTTCCCGGGATTTCCGGACTTATGGTAAATGCATTCTCAGTTTGAACTTCAGTCATCGCTTGGTCGAATGAAATTTTTACCGAATTGCTTGCCCAAATACTGTCGGCAATGTCTGCGGGAGAATAATTTATTACAGAAGGTGCAGCGGCTCCGGCAGTTATTAAATCAAAGTAGTGAGCCCAGTTCCAATATTTTCCAGGGTCAGTATGAGAGTTGTCCAACGGGTTTACTTGATAACCTGGATTTTCTTTATTCCAGGTATTATTTATCCAATTTACCCACCATGTTTTTAAATGCTGATAATGGCCTACAATTCTAAATGTATCAACAGGAATTCCATAAGTATCAACAAAATGCCTGAACAAAGCCGCGGATGATTGATACATAGCTTCTGTAAAATAAGCTGGCTGGGCAACATATCCTTCATGTTCAACACCAAGCATTACATTATTCCAGGAGCGGGCATGCCAAGCTCTGTCTTTTTCTCTGACGAGTTGAATTATATATCCATCAGAACTTCTAATTATATAATGAGAGCTTGCGCTTGCAGCCGGATTCTTCAGCCATGAAACTGATCCGGCAAAGGGGCCTTCAGTATCGTGAACAACTAAAAATTTTTGTGAAATAGCATTTGCTGTATAATTCTGACTTGGATCCCAAAACGCCGGAGGGTAATCTACGGATTGGGAATTTAATGAAGAATTTGATGATTCACTTTTCTCAATATTCTTTAATTTGTTTTTGGGATTTACATCCTCTCCAAATTGCGCCATATTTATTTCTTGGTGGCTATTAATTTTAACACCGTTAATTTTTGTTCCTTCATTCATCACTTTGAAAACATCAAATGAATAAAAAGGTTTAATTTCCTTCTGCGGAATTCCGGAATATTTTTCCAATACCGGCCGCCATGCAGAGATATTGTTTCTATCAATAACATTAAGTTCGTATGCATACTTTGATAATAATGCCGCGGCTGCTTTAATATTTAATTTTACATCATTTTTAACATCATTTACAGATGCATTAATGATTTTTGCGCCTTCAGTAAGCGAATGACCGAACCAGTCGTCATCCCTTAATCCCATTATTCCATAAGCTTTGGGCATATTCATGCAGGAAGCATCATCGGTTGGTTCCGGAATAATTTGCATCATTCGTGTTTCTGCATAAGCGACTGATTTTAGTAAGTCTACGGGCACGTTGTATAACTGTGCATTGCTATTAAAAATATCTTCTAATTCATAATTTGTTTGTTCTGAAGAGGAAGAAGTTTGAGCTTTTAGTGAGAAAGCAGCTGAAAAAAACACAAGTAAAATTCCGAGTAAAAAGAGTTTCATTCCTAACCTTTGTAGTTATTCAAATAACATTTTTTTATATGCGAAATAACAAAATAAAACATCTGTGCACTTATTACAATTCTTAAATTCAGTTTACAATTGATTTTTATATATTGAAATACAATCTTTGAATAAAGATTCCGAATAAATTTTATTATTCACTTTAAATTGAATAATTTTCAATAAAAGCGGTTAAAAAATGAGACAGATTTTAATAAAGCCTGAAGTCGAACAAAAAACCAAATGGTATATTCTGTGGTGGGTGGTATTTTTACCAATAGCTGTTTTTTTAATATTACTTTTAATGTTTTTTAGATATCCTGAATCTGTTGGAATTTTAACTGCGTTGATTATGTTTTTAGCTGCTGCACTTGGCACATTATTTTGGATACCCGCATTTCATAAATCCCTTCTTTATGAAATTAATGAAGATTCAATTATTTCTTCAAAGGGTGTATTTTGGAAAATAAAAAGTACGATTCCGATATCTAAGATTATTGATGTTTATGCTAAACAAGGGCCGCTTCAAAGGCTATTTAAAATGGGGAATATATATATTCAAACCGTAAATCAAGAAGGAAATCCATCAGCATACCCGGATATCGAATTCTTGGATATACGGATGTTCGAAGAAGCAAAAAATGAAATTATGCTGCGTATTAAAAATATACAGCCGGTACTTAACGCCAATATTAATTCAACTCAAACTGAACAAACTGAAAAAGAAATACTCAAAAATCTTATTGAGGAAGTAAAATCAATTAAAAAATCTATTGAAGAAAAACAGTAGAACAGCATCAAGAGTTTATTAGTTCAAATAAACTATTGATTTAATAAATTTATTTATCTTTCTTTTCTTGTCGTTAAATTTCATTCATAATCGATTTAGTTTAGCAAATCCTTTTAAAGTAAATTCATACTAAACAAAATTCTTTTCACTCTTTTTCTGCTGCGATTTTAAAATTAAAACATGGAGGAATTATGGCTAGCTTAAGTTTAAATAATAGCTTGATAAATGAATACACAAACTTGTTTAATACATGTGTTATTGATCCGGGCAAGACGGCAATTGTTGAAAAAATTTTGGCGAAAATAATTTCCAATAAAGCTCGGTACGAAACCGTTGGGAAGCAGCTTAATATTCCATGGTTTTTTATTGCCATAATTCACCAGATGGAAGCCTCTATGAATTTTAATTGTCATCTTCACAATGGCGATCCTCTTTCGGCAAGGACGGTTCACGTTCCGGCAGGAAGGCCTAAAAACGGAAACCCGCCTTTTATTTGGGAAGACAGCGCGGCAGATGCTTTAACAATGATGAACATTGACAAATGGAGTGATTGGAGTGTTCCCGGCACTCTATATAAAATTGAAGGTTACAATGGTTGGGGGTACAGAATGAAACATCCGCAAGTATATTCTCCATATCTTTGGGGATATTCAAATCATTATCAAAAGGGCAAGTATATTGCCGACGGCACCTGGTCAGATAACGCTGTTTCTCAACAGTGCGGTGCGGCGGTTTTATTAAGACGATTGTCAGAAAAAAATGAAATTTTTTTTTTAGGAGACCCGAAAATCAATCCTGACGATGACATAACAAAACCAATATTAAGATATTCAAAATCAAAAATAAATTATGGAGCAGAGCTTCAAAAATTCTTAAATACATTTCCCGGAATTTATGTTAAACCGGATGGATGGCTTGGAGATAAAACCTCCGAAGCATTTAAAAAAGTTACCGGATATTATTTGATGGGAGATGAGAGGGCTGAGTGAATTATTAAAATAAATGTGGAACAATTTTAATGAAGACTTTCAAAGTAAATCTAACAAGAGTATATTCAGTTACAATTGACGCCGAAGATAAATCTTCCGCAAAACAACTTGCAGAATTTTTTATTGGTAATCCCAAAGATGAATCAACCGAAAAAGACAAAGCAGACTACAACTTCAACATCAAAGAAATTAATCTTTCAATGAATGAAGCTTTTGAAGCTGAAGAAATTTCCGTTTAATATTCTTTAGTTTAAAAAACCATTCGTAGAAACGCCTCGGCGAGGCGTCTAAAAGCACACATCATATTAACAATAAATTCACAAAAATTAATATTGCCGTTTAAGACGCTCCGCCGGAGCGTCTCTACGGTTGAATAAATTGTTAAAATTTTAATTGCTTCTCTGATATTAAAGTGATATCATTACGATAGCATTAACTTTTTTAAGGACAAAAATGGAAAATATAGCAGAAAAACCAGCATCAAAAATTAACGGTTTTATAGTATTGTTAATTTCAATATTAATTTTAGCGTTAGAAATTTATGTGCTAATTGGCGGTATCAAAACAAGAGATCCACAATTTTTATGGTTATTCTTTCCACTTATTTTAATTTTTATCCTTTTAATCAGTGGGTTTATAATTGTTCAGCCGAATGACTCAAGGGTTCTTATATTTTTCGGTAAATACATAGGAACTATTCGTCAATCCGGATTTTGGTGGGTGAATCCATTTACTTTGAAAAAAAGAATTTCACTTCGAATAAGAAATTTCAGCAGTGAAAAAATTAAAGTAAATGATTTAAGCGGCAATCCCATTGAGATAGGAGCGGTAATAGTTTGGAAAGTTGGTGATTCTGCAAAGGCAGTTTTCGATGTGGAAAACTATGAACAGTTTGTCGATATCCAGAGCGAGACATCAATTAGATCACTTGCATCGGAATTTCCATACGATGACAGCGAAAGCAATAAAGCATCATTAAGAGGGAGCCCGCAGGAGATAGCAGAAAATCTGCAAAAGCAGGTTCAATCAAGATTGGATATTGCCGGAGTTAAAGTAATTGAAGCAAGGATCAGTCATCTAGCTTATGCGCAAGAAATTGCACAAGCAATGCTGAGAAGGCAGCAGGCGGAGGCAGTAGTAGCAGCAAGGTATAAAATTGTTGAGGGAGCTGTAGGCATGGTTGAAATTGCATTAAAATCTTTAAGTGAACAAAAGATTATTGAATTGGATGAAGAGAAAAAAGCAACAATGGTTAACAACCTTATGGTAGCTTTAGTTTCAGAAAGCGAAGTAACGCCAATTATAAATACGGGCACACTTTATCAATAACAGTAATTCAAAAGCTAATGAAAAATTTATCCGATTACTTTGGTCAACAATTAATATTGACTCAGCCTTCAGTGTGGAAAAGATATTTTGAATTAAAATGTAATGATGAAATAATTGCTGTAGTTAAAAATGTTAAAAAATTCGGATTTAAAATAGAAGTAGAAATGTTTCAGAAAAGCTGGACGATTTACCGCACCTCTATTTGGAAATCGGAAATAGCTATTAAAGAAACGGTAAACTCATTACCATTTGCAAAATATAAAAAAGTAAAATTCAAAAAACACGGTTTTGTAGAGCTGCCAAAAGGTGAAAGATTGACAATCCATTTTAAATTTTTTAAAGACGAATTTGAAATTAGAGATTCGAAAGACTACTTGTTGGTGCAATTTAAAGGAAGAATGAAATTTAAGGAAACAGTTGAAATATATTTAGAAAAAAGATCAGAGTTGATAGATAAATATCCTTGGGTAATAATTCTAGCTTGGTATCTTAATTATGAAAGAAAACACTCTGCGGCGGCAGCCGGTTAAAGACATGAAGTAAGTATGGCGGAAAAGAAAAAATTTTTATTAAGAATTGATGGGAACATCCATGCTGCCCTTGAAAAATGGGCAGCGGATGAACTTAGAAGCATCAATGCACAAATTGAATATTTAATTACCGACGCTATAAAAAAATCGGGAAGACTTGCTTTACAGAATTCAAACTTAGATTCAAGTGAGAAGGATGTTCCAAATTCAAATAATAAATAGATTAGACATTACTGTATAGCTGTTCTTGATATAAATTTATTGAGATGAATATTTTCAAGATTTTGAAAAAGAGATATTTTTAAATTTTTCACTTCATTCAATCAGGCAAAATTAATAAGTGAAAAAGAATCTATTGTGATATAAAAAGCTTGATATTGATTAAACATCTAAAAAGTATAGATTTTTATATCTTCTTAATTAAAATTATCCTAACTTCCTTTGCTCCAATTATCCCTCTAAGTTATTTCATAAACAAAAAGAAAGGTGAGTTATGAAGAAGTATTTTATTACTTGTCTGGCTGCCGCACTTTTTACACTTCAAGCATGCAGCAATAATGCAGGCGACGAACAAGCCGCAATGAATCAAAAAAAAATTGATGTTGCAGTAAAATCCACGGCGGTTTTTGATTCGGGGAACGTTAATGATTTGGATTCATTGATTGCAGAAGATGCTGTTGATCATCAGCTCGATACATCAATGACAAAAAAATCCGGCTTAGCCGGGGTGAAAGAAATGTTCATGATGTACCATGCTGCTTTCCCTGATATGCATACTAAAATTCATTCAATGGCAGTAGCCGGGGATACAGTTTTTGCAATGTCTACAACTACAGGAACCCAAAAAGGTGAATTTATGGGAATGCCTCCAACGAATAAAGAAATGTCATTTTCGGGTGTTGATATTATGGTTATTAAAGATGGCAAAATAACAGAACATTGGGGATATATTGATCCTGCGGATATGATGGCGATGCAGAATATGATGCAGAGCAGTCAAATGGATATGAAAAATAAAAAGATGAAATAAAGAATTTAAATTAATTAGAAGCCCCGCATTGGCGGGGCTAAAATATCAGCTTAATTGAAACACTTTATTATATCCAAAAACTCGAATACATTAATTTGTCTTTATTAATAATAGATTTTTTTAATTTTTAATAAAAAATAATTTTTATTTTATGTCAGCCTTATATTCAATCTAAGTTGCCTTAGAATGCCGTTCAAAAATTTATCAAGTTACCTTCATTCAAATCTTTTCATTAAATTTCGATTCAATAAATTTCATTAACAAAAATTAAAATTGAGATGAACAAAATAAATAAAAGACCTTCATGGGATGAATATTTTCTTAAACTCGCAATGCTTGCTTCAGAGCGTTCAACTTGTCCAAGAATGCATTGCGGCTGTGTGTTTGTAAAAGATAGATTTGTGCTTTCAACTGGATACAATGGCTCGCTTCCCGGCCAGCCTCATTGCGAGGATGTCGGCTGTTTGATTGTTGACAATCATTGCGCAAGAACTAATCATGCGGAAATAAACGCGTTAACTCAAGCCGCAAATCATGGAGTGAATATTAAAGGAGCAACAGCTTATATTACAAATATGTCATGCACAACATGCGCAAAAGCTTTAATAGCCGCCGGTATAAAAAGGGTAGTGGTTTTTTCAGACTTTCATGATACTCTTGCAACTAAATTTTATACGGAATCTAATGTTGAAATTGTAAAAGTTAACATGCCTGATAGGATGATCAATTATAATTTAGAAGATTATTCATCAGCGCGAAAAACGGAAAAGTCAAACTAAGTTTGCATCAACTGAATTTTAACTTCTAGTTCTAAAAAAACGAATGAGACAATTCTAGAAAAAGCACTTATTGAATACAGAAGTGACTAAATACTGGAAACCCATTGCTGCAACTATATTTTGGGGTAGTTCGTTTATTGCCACAAAATTTGCTTTGTCTGAAGTTACACCTCCGCAGCTAATCTTAATAAGGTTAATAATCGCCGTCACACTTTTATGTACAATTGCTATTTACACGAAAAGAGGCTTTACAATTAAATTTAAAAGTCATTCGTGGATAATTTTATTAGCCTTAGTTGCTGTTCTTCATTTAATGATTCAAATATATGGCCTTGAATTTACTTCAGCGTCAAATACAGGGTGGATTGTAGGGATGGCGCCGATTTTCATTGCCTTGCTTGGATTTTTCTTTCTGAAGGAAACTTTAACTCTTTTTAAAGTTATGGGAATCATTGTTGCATTCATAGGGTTACTGCTTTTAATAAGCCGTGGAGATATTTCGAACATTGACTTTCTTAAAAACAAAGGTGACTTTTTAGTTCTTGGAAGCGCTTTTACATGGGGTGTTTATTCTATAATAAATAAAAAAATTAGTTTACAGTATTCACCTTTAATGACTATCCTATACTTATTTTTAACTATGGCAATAATAATCTCGCCTTTCGTTGTAGGAAGCGAATTTGTTACTGTATTATTTCATATATCCATCAAAGTCTGGTTTGCTATTTTATTCTTAGGAATATTTTGTTCGGGATTGGGCTATGTTTTATGGGCGCAAGCATTGAAAGAGATGGATGCCGCCAAAGCCGGTGCATTTTTATATTTTGAACCTTTTATTACCATAATAACAGCTTGGATTTTTCTTAATGAACGGATAACTTTTTTAATGGTTTTAAGCGGAATGATTATCACTGCAGGTGTACTGCTTGTTAATTTGAATATTAAACAATTAGTCAGAATTTCTAAAAAATTTAAATGAGCATTTCAATTTTAAAAGTTTCCACTCACTTAAATTCATCTTTAGTGTGACCTTAAATACATAGCATCATCTTTAATCTTCATTAAATTTACCAACAACTTTTAATAAAGTTGTGCATTTCATTTAAATATAAAAGAATATAAGATTACTTAATTTTAATTAAGGCTTCTACTATGATAACCGTCCAGAAAACTATTTTGATTAATCGGCCGAGAGAAGAAGTATTTAATTTTATCTCAAATTTTGAGAACGACTCGAAATGGCGGGTTGATGAAATTGAAATTAAAAATGAGAGAACTAAAAACGCACTTAAAGGCATACGTAATTTTTCAGTTAGATTCATTAATAAAACTGTTTCTGTTCCTACAAAAATTACGGAGTATAATAGAAATAAAAGAGTAGCGTTTCAATCAGTTGATAATCAGCTTTTGTTAAATGGATATAGACATGTAGTTTCATTAAAAAATAACACTAAGCTTACTTACTCATTAAGTGCTGAGTTCAAAGGACTTCTTAAATTTCTTTCAGCTTTCATTAAAAGAATTTATGCCGGCAGGGTATCAAAAGAACTTGAGAATCTCAAAAATATTTTAGAAAAACGGTCTAAAAATTAAATAGCAAAATTTTATTTTCAAGCTCTCAATCAATCCAATTCAGGCAGAATTTATTTCAATAAGAATAAGCATTTTTGTTAAATTTTATTATGAAATAATTCTGTTTATTACTTTTCTTTAAATATTTATTATCAAATCAAAACCTTAAAAATTATTTTCTTAATTCTTATTTAGCTATTTTTTCCAATCAAAAAAAATTAAACCAGAATATGCTTGACCCAAAAACATTTTATAAAAAATTAGACTTTGTATTAGTAAAAATAGGCCTGGAAAAATCCGGGAAAGATTTTTTATTTACAATCGTGAATGAGCTTGAAAAAACCTTTGGCGAGGATCTTAAAATCGGCAACGGAAGAATTTTTGAAGAAGCAGAAGATCAATATATTTTAATTGCTTCCACTGGAACGAAGATTAAAAAAACCAATGTAAAAATTTCAACTGATTCGGAAGCATTGCAAGCGGTATTAAAATCAAAAACATACATTTTTGATAATCCGAATTTAACTATTGATTCATCATTAATTAATCAGGATTGGTATAGTATTCCGGCTGCCATTACTGTTCGCGGTGCAGATTACAGATGGATTATAATTTTTGAATTGAGAAGCGGATGGGTTAGAGAAGAAATTGAATTGTGCTTGAATGCCGTCCGTACCATGCTTAATTACCGTCTTTTCAATGAAGCCGTGAAAACAGGAATTGAACAGGCTGCACATATTCAGCAAAGCTTACTTCCAATTACTGCCCCGGAATTTGTGGGATTCAAAGTTGCAGGAAAATCTCAGCCGGCGGAGTTAGTCGGCGGTGACCTGTATGATTATTTTAATTTTGATAATAAGAATTTTGGATTTTGTATTGGTGATGCAAGTGGCCATGGATTGCCCGCTGCACTACTAGCTAGAGATGTAGTTACAGGCTTGCGAATGGGTCTTGAAAAACATTTAAAAATGGTTTACACTTTTGAAAAGCTGAATAATGTTATTTACAGAAGTGTTTACTCTACAAATTTTATTTCTTTATTTTATGCTGAAGTTGATAAAACGGGAAACCTGCTTTATGTGAATGCCGGCCATCCGTCTGCAATATTATTTGATGGCGAAAGCTTTACCGAACTGGAAGCTACAGGTATGTTGTTTGGAGCTTTGCCCGAAATTGACTTACAAAGAGGACATGCATATTTAAAGCCCGGTTCTTTGCTTGTGCTTTATACAGATGGAATAAGTGAAAGAAAAAATTTACATTCGGAAGATTTTGGAATTGAAGGAATAAAAAAAGCTATTGCTGAAAACAAAGATAAATCAGTTAAACAAATTGTGGATGAAATATTTAATGCCGCAGCAAAATTCGGAAGTAATAAAAAATGGGATGACGATGCGACTCTGGTAATTTTAAAAAGAGAGTCAAATTAGAATACTTAGCTAAACCAATTTTATGAAAAATCCTTTTTTAATCGGAACAAAAATATATTTACGTTCTCCTGAACCCGGCGATGAAACTATAATTGCACTTTCTGAAAATCATTCTGATCCAAGGCAATACCTATATTATGCAGTTCCATCTTCAGTTGAAACACAAAGGAAAAGGATTGAACAGAAATTACAAGATCATTCAACAATTTTCTTCACTGTCTGCACAAATAAGCCTGATGAACCAATTGGCTGTACCTCTTTCGTTAGAATTGATTGGGTGGGTCGAATGGCAACTTTTTACATCGCAATTGCGGAAAAAGAAAATTGGTCAAAGGGGTATGGTAAAGAAGCTACAAAATTAATGGTTGATTATGCATTTAATACTTTAAATTTTAACCGCGTTCAGCTGCATGTAAGTGTAGAAAACACAAGAGCAATAAATGCATATGAAAAAGCCGGATTTATAAAAGAAGGTACTCTCCGTCAAGCCATGTTTTTTGATGACCATTATATAGATTTTTATTTAATGGCTATTTTGAAAGAAGATTATCTGAAATTAAAAAATAAATAAGATATGATTTTAGTATTTTATGGTTTATCCAATATACTTATCTTACACTTATATGTTTTAATGAGAAAGTTTGAATATTGACATCTTTTAAAAATGCAGTTACAAATCAGCAAGTTTGGAAAAACCTGGTAGCTAAATATCATAAAGCACATGCCTGGAAAAGCACCTGGCAGCTTAGTAATTCTACAATTCCTTTTTTTGTTATTTGGTACATGATGTATCTAAGCCTTAGTTATAGTTATTGGCTTACACTTTTACTGGCTTTTCCCGCTGCTGGATTTTTGGTCCGGATGTTTATTATTCAGCATGACTGCGGGCATGGTTCATTTTTCCGTTCCCGAAAAGCAAATGATTTAAGCGGGATGTTCTGCAGCGTTTTCACTTTAACCCCCTATCACTACTGGCGAAAGAGCCACGCGATTCATCATGCAAGCGCCGGAAATTTAGAGGAACGCGGTGTTGGAGATATTTATACAATGACTGTATCTGAATATCTTAGTCTATCAAAATGGGGAAGATTTAAATACAGAATTTACCGCAATCCAGTAGTTTTATTTTTATTTGTTCCCACAATTCTATTTTTAATTCTTTACCGATTTCCAAATCCAAAACGGCCCAACATGAAACGAAAGGTTGCAAGTGTTTATTATACTGATCTTGCAATTGGCATTGCTGTTGGACTTATGATTTGGCTGATTGGAATAAAAGCTTTTTTATTAATTCAATTACCAATAACAATTATAACTTCTTCAGTAGGCACCTGGCTGTTTTTTATTCAGCATCAATTTGAAGATACATATTGGGAAACAGGCGATGCTTGGGATTTTACGCAAGCTGCATTAAAGGGAAGCTCATATTATAAATTACCTAAAGTTTTACAGTGGTTTACAGGCAATATCGGTTTTCATCATATACATCATCTTAGTCCGCGAATTCCAAATTATATGCTTGAAAAATGTCATAAAGAAAATCCATTATTACAAAAAGCAAATGTTTTAACATTAAAGAGCAGCTTAAAAAGTGTTTTGCTAAGCTTATGGGATGAAAATCAAAAAAGGCTTGTAAGTTTTCGCCAGCTAAAAAAATTACGATTAAATTCTTAATGCATTTCCCAAATTATAATTTATTAAAAATTTAATTATCTACTCTCAATTCTAATTTATTTCAAATTAGAGTTATTCTCAAAAACAAAATCAGATTTTACTCACGTAAATTGAACTTTTAAATAATTAAAAAATTTAATACGAGGTTACGTATGGCGTCTTCAAATAAAAGAGTGACAGGAATCGGCGGAATATTTTTTAAAACAAAAAATCCCGAAGCAATGAAAAATTGGTACGAGAAACATTTGGGGTTAGTTAAAGATGAATACGGCTCTATCTTTGAAGTGAGAAATACCGATAACACTGAACAGAAAAACTATACTGTTTGGAGTCCTTTTAAAGAAGACACAAAATACTTTGAACCATCGCAAAAAGATTTTATGATAAACTACAGGGTTGAAAACCTAGAAGTGTTAGTTAAAGAATTAAAAGAGGAAGGCGTAACTATTGTTGATGAGATTGAAACTTATGATTACGGAAAGTTTGTTCACATACTAGATATTGAAGGAAACAAGATTGAATTATGGGAACCGATTGATGAAGCATTTGCAAAAATGTATGAAGGAAAAACAACTCACTAAATTTTAAGTTAGCCCTCTCCTAAAAAGGAGAGGGAATAGTAAGATCAATAAATAAATTTAAAACTAATCTTTATCATCTTTTTCTTTTTGAACTACGTTTACAAATGCACTTCTAACCGGCGGCGGCATTTTTGCATTTTTCCCCTTAATGGATTTCCAAATAATTTCATTTAATTCTATATCCGGAATATCATCTTCCACCGCAAAATTAAATTCTTCACTCCTCTTTGAACCGTAGGCATTTGCAAGATTTTTTGCATCTATGTCAATCGAAGGTTTGATAGAATTGAATATATTAAAATCTGGATGATCTGTAACAGAATTTATTATGGGTGCTGCTGAAAGATCAAATTGAGTCATGGGTTTTAAACCTAGTATCAATTCAATTGTTTTTAATACGCTTGATGTTGAATACATTGTATGATCAACATAATGCCTTTTTATATAAGGACTAATTACAATAAGTGTGGAGCGATGCGCATCCACATGATCAGATCCATTTTGTGCATCATCTTCTAAAGCAAAAATTATGCTTTCTTTCCAAAATTTACTTTTGGATATTTTTTCAATCATCAATCCAAGAGCATAATCGTTCTCAGCGACATATGCTTGAGGAGTTAATTTACCTTTTACCGTACCCATGGTGTGATCATTAGGAAGTCGAATTAAATTGAAAGCAGGCAGTGAATCTTTTTTTACAAATTCATCAAACTCCTTTTCCCAAACGTCATACCGAACCATATCCGAGATATTCATATCAAAGCCCGGGTAGTCCGGATTTGTATATTTTACTAAGTCGCTGTCGTTTGCTAAATAAGTAGTCTTCGAACCTTTTACTTCACTAACAAATTCACCATAATTTCTGAAGGATAAATTTTTATCCATCACCTGGTTCCAAATATAACCTGATGATGGAGCGGCAACTTTAACACCGCCTTCATATTCATATTTGCCGCCTCTATCGCCATAATATACAGGCCAGGTTTTTTCAGTGTAATCGGTTGCATATGCAGCTGTTGACCAATTATGACCGTCTGCACTTACTTCTGCATCGCAATAAAAATTGTCATATAAAGTGTAATCATGTACAATCTTATGTTCGTTCGGAGTGATTTGTTTTCCAAAAATGCAGATTGATGAATCGCCGTTTCCTTCCGTGATATCGCCAAACACTTGATCGTAAGTTCTGTTCTCTTTTATGATGTAAAAAACATGTTTTATTTTTTCGCTTCCTATATTGTTGTAATCAGCGGGAATAACATTTTGCTCAGATGAATTTTTCTTCTCTTGAACGTAAGGTGTGTTTGAATAAACTTTTTTTGTAAATGATTGCAGTAGTTCTTTCGTTGGATAATCAATTATTGACAACGTGCCTTTAAAAAGGTAACCGATATATTCATCATTAACATAATTAGCTGAATCAGTAGTAACAGGGCCGTTCGGATTTGGTTTTGAGGATAAGCCCTTTGCGTTTGCCACAATAATTTTATTAAAGTTTAATGTTTTAACCGAAGTCGGATACCATCCGACAGGAATAAATCCTATGCTTTTTGATTTATCTTTTTGACTAATATCAAAAAGTGCCAGATAGTTATTATCGGCGTTTGCAACTAGTAAAACCGTTTCATCATTATTAAAACATACTGCGTTTGGAGTGCTACCGTATGGAGCGTCAGGATTTAATGAGGAAATAATTTTTTCAGTTTCTTTTTTAGATTTTAAATCTATTACAGAGATAGAGTTATTATTTGCATTAGGTGTAAATAGACGCTCATCATTTTTTGTTATTAAAATTTCTGTAGGATGATCTCCAACTTCAATAGTATTTTTAATAGAGAATGTTTTCAAATCAATTTCAGCGATGGAAGAATTAGCCCATAGAGAAACATAAGCAAAAGTTTCTGCATGATTTATTTTCACATCGTAGCATTCGCTGTCAAATTTAATTTTCTTTATTACTTTTTTGCTTTTTACATCACAGACATACAAAGAATTGTTCATTTTTGATGCTGCTAATAAAATGTTTTTCTTATCCAAATAATCAATTCCGGTAATTGAAATTTCTTCACTTGGGAAAGGTTTGCCGATGACTATCGAATCGCTTAATGATAAGTGACCGGAATTAAAATTATAAATATAGACGCAATTATTATTTGCCCCGCTGACAAAAAGTTTTGAATCGTCATTGTTGAACACAATTCCTCGCCAGGTTTTATCAATTATCATTCTTTGGATTTCTTTTTTATTTTGAAGGTCGATAACGGAAATTGAATTAACTTTTGTTCCACTGTTAGATGTTATAGCATATTTTTCATCATGTGTAATAATTAAGTTTAACGGTAATTCTCCTATTCCAACTTGATCGCCTGCTGGAGTTAATTTCCAGCCATTTGGGAGTAAGGTATATTCATCAAACTTACCGGGTAATACAACATCTTTATTTGATGTGCTTTTATGAGAGGGGACAGTGCATCCATAATAAAATAAAAAGATTAATGATATTGATATTAATAATTTAATTGACATTGAATGTGGTTCCTTATTTTAACTGCAATGGAAAACTAATAAAAAGGAATAATTAGGCAAAATGTGTTGGCGGGGAAAAATAAGTAGACGTAAAACTTATAATATTTTTAATATATTAACAATTATTTTTAGCTATATATTAATTCCTTAATCACTAAATATATAAAGCGCTGCCGAAATCTCTTCTGTGTTTTATAGTTATTTCATTGTCTTCTCCGAGATATTTAAAAATGGCAATACATGCTTTTCTTGCTCCATCATCATCATAGCTTCTATCATCTCGTATAATGTTGATAAATTTTTCAAGTGATGAATCAAAATTTTTCTTTTTTAAATCTTCTATCGCAGATAAATATTTTTCTTTAATTTCTGAATCAGCAAATGAGTTTCGATCGCGCAAAATTAAATCTGAAATTATTTTTATAGAATCTACAATTTCCTGATACTCAAAATTATCGCCGGCACTTTCAATTAACCTTAATGATTCTTTTGTATCGTCAAAAAGTAAAATCTTAGCCAGTAAAATTTTAACTTCAATATTATTAATATCACCGTTAAGAACTTCTTCAAGTATTACTTTCGCATCGGCTGCATTTCCATGAATTAATAAATTTTTAGCTTTTTCAATTTGAGCAGCAAATTTACCTGGGATAGATTTTGCCAGCCAGTCAACAATTTGAGATTCAGGCAGAGCACCCGTGAACTCATTTATAACTTTTCCATCTTTAAATAACTTTACATTCGGAATTCCACGCACACCATATGATGAGGCGGTCTCCTGATTCTTATCTGTATCAACTTTTGCGAGCTGCCATGTTTCTTTATTTTGTTCTGCTAGCTTTTCAAGGATAGGACTAATTATTCTGCACGGCCCGCACCACTCAGCCCAGAAATCAACAAGCACTGGTTTCTCAAAACTTTTTTCAATTACATCAGTTTGAAAATCTTTTATTTCGTAATCCATTTTAACTCTTACTTTTTTAATATTTGATGCATAAGAGATTTATAAGTTGCAAAGATAAGTCTTCAATAATAACAATTATTAAAACATTTATGATTGGGGACTTTCTTTAAAATCGTCTAGGTTATATCCGTTTCTCTTCAAAATATTTTTGATTTCATTCATAGTACTCTCTTCAAGTTTTTTAGTGCGGCTTAAAATCCATCCATATTTTCTATCAGGAGTTCCGATGACAGCCCACATATAATTTTCATCAAGACCAACTATCCAGTAATCGCCCCAGAATGGCCGAATGCCGAGAAAACTAACGAAACTAACTTCAAGCTTGGCATTGGATTTTTTATCCACAACTTTTGCAACTCCTTCCGCCTCGTCTACTTCTCCGTCTTCGTCAATACAAGAATTTATAACTTTGATTCTGTCATCATTTTCAATTGAATATTGTGCAGTTGTACCTTTAACGCACTGATCCTGAAATTTATTTGGAATGCGGGCTATTTCGTACCAAAGGCCAACATATTTTTTTAAATCAACATGATCGACAGTTTTCACTTGTTCAGTCTGAGAGAATAAAGGCGTAGATACAATTAAAATTAAAAACGAAAGTTGTTTGAAATTATTTGTCATAAAAAATCCAGAATGTTTATTTAAGATGAATTTAAAAATTATAACATTAAAATAATAATTGCTTAAGCACGATTTCTTTAAATGAAGTATGCTTGTATTCAAAATTAATAAGGTTAAGTTTTAATTATTTGTTTGATAGAATTCAATAGCTAAAAATAGCATGGTGAAATAATGTTTCCTATAAAGAAGAGCCTGCTGAGGGCAAAGTAAAAATAAAAGTTGATCCCGAATTTATTTTACTTGTTACGTTTATTTTTCCTCCTTGTTTTTCTACTAATTCTTTACAAAGGATTAGTCCTAAGCCTGTTCCCATTTCCTTCAATGTGCCTTTTGTAGTGTAGTTGATATCTATTCTAAACAATTTAGAGATATCAGCCTCAGGAATGCCAACGCCGTTATCAATAACTTTTATTGCTATCATTTCATTTGCCTTTTGAGCAGTAATCGTAATGACTCCATTTGGTTTTGAATATTTAATTGCATTTGAAATAAGATTTCTAATAATAGTTTCAGTCATTTTTAAATCAGCAAAAACCGAAACATTATCATCAATAATTTCTTCGATAGATATATTTTTAATTTTTAGGTTCTGAGTATAAAGATATTTTTGCTCTCTGATTAATGTTAATAAATCTAGTTCTTCAGGTTCAAAAGGAATTTTACCAGCCTGCATTCTTGACCACTCTAAAAGATTTTCCATCAATCCCAATGCAAGTTTAGATGCAAGAGCAGCCTCAGAGATTAAATTTTTTCGTTGTTCTTCTTCTAAATCTTCTTCTTCTATAATTCCCAATAAACCAACAAGGGCCCCAAGCGGATTACGTAAATCGTGAGAAATAATTGAAAAGAATTTATCTTTAGCATTATTCAGCTCAACAAGTTCATTATTCACTTTCTTCATCTTATCTTCAAATATTTTTTGCGCATTTATATTAGTGCACGATCCAATAAATCCCATAAAAATATTTTCATTGTTTAAACGAGGAGTTCCATTCATAATCATCCATTCATAATTGTTGTCTTTATTTTTAAATCTAAACTCAAAAGTAAATGGACTTTTTGAACGAAAGGCATTTTGATATGTATCAAGAAATTTTTGAAGATCATTTTGATGTACATTTTTTATCCAATTCATTCCTAATTGTTCGCCAATTTTTTCACCGGTATAATCAAGCCAAATTTTGTTAACAAAGCTGAATAACCCTTCAACGTCTGCTATCCAAATCATTACAGGAGCCGAGTTTGCCATATGTTCAAAACGAGTTTCATTATATTTTATAAACTCCGCTTTCATTTTATGTATTGTAAAATCTATAACCGTTAAGAAATAAAATTTTTCATTTAGTTCATTAATGGATTCAAGGTTGATTAAAATTAAAGCGGGATAATAATCGTTCTCACTTTTTCTGATTCTAATCTCAACTATCTCTGGAGTGGAAGAAACATTAACTTTTTGAATAGTCTCATTAAAAGTTTTAACATCATTCGGATGAATGAAGTGTGTAAAATTACTCCCCACAATTTCTTGCGGATCCTTATGAATAAGCTTTAAAACTTTACGGTTAACCTGGTAAATGATGCCATTCGTTTTAAGCAGTAGTAGCCCGGTATGAAACTGTTCAACTAAATCAGAGGGTTTAATTTGGGAATTGTCATCGAAGAGAAACATATTAGATTGATCTGGTTTTTGCATTTTTTAGCAACCATCAAATTAATTAATCGGAATGTAAAGTTGATTGACTAATATAATTATAACTCAATTCATTTATAAACTTTGATGAAATATATCGATGACTGTTGTCGCATCTTTTCAAATTTCATTCGATAAAATGTTTCATCAAACAGAGGTTTTTAAAATTAACTTTTACTAAAACTGCTTAATTTAAAATAGCTATCCTTCTAGCCTAAGCAATATTTAATATAATTTAGTATTCAAGCAGTATCAGCTTCGAATTGCTCGGAAACCTTGAAATAGTAAATAAAATCAACAATTTATTCGCAATTTTATTGTACCAAGGTGAAACAAAATATTAATTAAGTGCAGTAAATATTATAGTTAAGCGAAGAAGAAATTACCGCATCTTAATTTCCATAAAATATCATAAGTACAAATTACCTGCCAGAACTTGGTATCTTCATTGTATAAGTGCGTGTATAAATTTGATCCACCTTTTACAAAGTTATAAAGGGGTAAGGCAGATGAAATCAAAAATAAATCTTAAATAATAAAAGGGAGTACTAAAATGTTCAAATACTTTTTAACCATTATTTTCTTTGCTTTGTTGATTACAGGGTGTAATCAGGAAACAAACATAATCTCACCACAGGAAACAGTAAATAGCAGCCAGGTTGTTGATGAACCTAATTGGATTACTTTACCTGTCAATAATAGTTTATCAAAAGATGTAACAGTCGGTAAAACTATTTATGGAGACCAGGAATCATTATTAGAAATAAATACAGGCTATGCAGGTGGTCCTTTTGGTTGGGTATCAATAACTGCTAATGCTAGATTTCAGCGTTACTCTTTTTGGGGAAGCAGAGATATAACAATGTCAGTTAGCGATGAAGGCGGAGTTTCTACATTTACACCTCACGGCAGCTTTCAAAAACCTGTTATTTATAATTTAACTATACAGGGTATTGATGTAAGTAAAATAAATCCCTATACAGTTACGTTTGTATATATGGCTGAAGACGGCAAATACTATAAGGCCGAATACGATCAAATAAATGTTTACAAGCAGTCAGGTAAAATACAAATTATAAATGCTTTGCTGCCTCATTTTTCCAGATATGGATTCGTTAATTAGTATAATATTAAAAGTAATAAAATGAATAATCCAACTTCCAACTGGGAAACAGAATTAAACAAGCTCTTAATTGATTACTTAGGAGTGAAAGGTTCTGAAAAATTGAGCATAAATATGCCTCAGGAAAATAATCTAAATGGTGTGAATGAAAAAATTAATACTTTCTATAAAGAACAACTGAAGATTAATATTGATCATAGTACCGATAGAATAAAGGTGGATAGAATTATCACTTATTCTGAGAAGAACCTGGAATTCAATCAATTTTTCAAATTACTTATTGAGCTTGGAAAAATTTGTATATCAAATGGTAAGTTGGATTTAGCAAATGAAATTTTTAGGAAAGCAAATAAATGCAAATCAGATAACTTTCAAAATGCGGAAGCATTATTTGGTTTAGCCGAAGTTTATAATAGAAGAGCAAACTGGGCAAAATGTATAATCACATTAGGTGAAGCAGCAGGCCAATATAAATTAACAGGAGAAAAAGCCGGCGTTGCAAAATGTGAGAACTTACTTGGGACAATTTTTGGCGAATTAGGGGATTTGGAAAATGCTAAACAATATTTTTTAAGCAGCCTTTCCTTTGTAGATTCAGAAACTGATCCAGAAATGGCAGGAAAACTTGAAGCGAACCTCGGAATAATAAATAACATTATCGGAAATTCTGAAGACGCTTTGAAGCATTTACAAAATGCAATCAATATCTATAGTTCTTATGGCAATAATTATGGTATTACTGAAGCTAAATTAAATAGCGGAATCATACATCATGAGTTAGCTAATTATAGTTCCGCGATTGAAATATTTGATGAGGGAATAAAGTACGCTAAAGAGGGCAGCTACTTACCGATTTTATGTCTGACATATCACGCCAAAGCTCAATCTCTAATTGCTAAAAACTGTGTTTATGATGCACTTGAATTTGCAAATAAAGCATTAGAGATTAGTCATTTGATAGATGATAAATTAACCCTGGCTGATATATACAAAGTAAAGGGAATAATTGAAAGAAGGCTTAAGAATTTTAATATTGCAGAAGAATTGTTTTTAAATAGTTTAAGAATTAATACTTCCTTAAAAAATGAAATGAATATTGCTGAAGCATCATTTGAGTTGGCTTTGCTTTATGATGAAATAAATGATCAAGAATCCAAGAACACTTACTTAAGAAAAGCTTTGGTATATTTCACAGAAATTAAGTCTTTAAATAAAGTGGAAGAAATAGAAAACATGATAAATTGCAGCTTAACTAAATAATAAAATGACAAACAATAATGAAAATATAGTTAGTGATTTTAAAGAGTTGATTCAGAAATACCTAACGAATGAATCCGCTGAAATCCTTATGAAAAAATTTAATGAAGATATATTTTCAAATAACAATGCAGAAGTATTTTCATCTTTAGAAAAAAGTCATGTTGAAAATCAACTTACGACAAGTACTTCATATCGATTAATGATTGATCGGATATTAACCCAAAGTGAAAAACTTCTCACAACAGAAAACTATTATAGAATGCATCTAGATTTATCACAGTTGATGCTATTCACGGGCGAAAATGCATATGCACTAGAGATAGCAGAAATTCTTTCTAATAATTTAAACACTGGAGATGAATATCCGATTTTACGAGCCGAAACTTCGCTTATGATTTCAAAAATATATTGGAATCAATCCCTTTGGGAGGATTCAAATTATTACATCTCTGAAGCTATGCAGATATTTTTATCTGTATCAAACAAACCAGGATTAGCAAAATGTGAAAATATGCTCGGAACGCTTTATGGTGAAATGGGGAGATTTGAAAAAGCCAAGATTCATTTTGAAAATGCATTAGTATTTTTACGAGGCGAAGAAGATATGCATACGAGTGCTATGATTCTTACAAATCTAGGAATTATAAATACCATTCAAGGCGACTACGAAAAAGCAATTTGGAATTATAAGAACTCTACTATAAAATTTGAAAAGCTGAATGATACAAGACGTTTATCCAGAACCTATCATAATATTGGAATGCTTTTAACAAGGATGAATAACTATGACGCCGCTTTGGAGGAATTTAATAAATGCATAACACATTCTCTTGCAAACAATTACCTTTCTAATTGCGCAATCGCATATATCGGAAAAGCGTTTATTTATTCAAAATTAAAAAATTCTCCATTAGCAGATGCATACACGGATAAGGCTATGCAGATAGCTTGTAAAATTAATGATACGCTTTCGATTGCAGATATTTATAAAATAAAAGGAATGATACAAAACGATTTAGACAATTTTCAATTATCAGAAGAGCTATTCGAAAACAGTATACGGCTGAATAGGGATATCGAAAATCAATTAAACGAGGCCGAAAGTTCTGAAGAAATGGCGAAACTTCTTCAAAAAGTTGACCGCAAAGAAGATGCTAATAAATACAACAAAGCCGCAGAAAATTACTACCAAAATGTAAGTTGTGCGGTTTAAATCCCAAACTACATTTCATTATTCTTTTTAATTTAAAACACTCCAGTTAATTCCATTTTCTATTTAAATATAAAATCAGTTAATAATTTGATTGAGGTTTTATAATTAATTTTAGCTTAAGCTATTTGACTTATATTTCTCTCATTTCATTTAAATTTTACAATTATTATATTAAAATAAAATCATGAGGAGAATTTTATGAAATTTTTAGTTTTCATATCGATTACAGCATTAATAATTTCAAGTTGTGCAAAAAAGAAGGATTCGAATATGGAGAACTCTTCCGGAATCGCAACTAAAGAAATCACTTATTCGTCAAACGGAACAACTCTGAAAGGATTTCTTGCTTACGACAAAAGTAAAAACGAAAAAATGCCCGGGGTAATTGTTGTACATGAATGGTGGGGACAAAATGCATACGCAAGGGAAAGAGCGAAAATGCTTGCTGGTTTAGGCTATATCGCTTTTGCAATCGATATGTATGGAAACGGAAAAACTGTTAGTCATCCTTCTGATGCAGGTAAGTTTGCGATGGCAGTTATGCAAAAAATGGATACAGCCAAAGCAAGGTTTAATGCCGGATTAAAGTTGCTTAAAGAACAGCCGCAAACAGACACAAACAATATTGCTGCTATCGGATATTGTTTTGGCGGAGGGATTGTTTTACGCATGGCAATTGCCGGCGCTGATTTAGATGGAGTTGTGAGTTTTCATGGTGACTTGCCAACTCAAGCAGTTGAGAATCCAAACGATGTAAAGGCTTCGATTTTAGTATGCAACGGGGAAGATGATCCATTTAACCCTCCACAAAAAGTCGAGGCTTTCAAAAAGTCAATGGATTCTGCCAATGTCGATTACAAGTTTGTAAATTATCCTGGAGCAAAACATAGTTTTACAAATCCAGGTGCAGATAGTCTAGGGAAAAAATTCGATTTACCGCTTGCATATAATAAAGAAGCAGATGAAAAAAGCTGGAAAGAAATGCAGGAGTTTTTTAATAAAATTTTTAAATAATAATTATGAGTTTGAGATATAGATGTTTTGTTTTTCAATCAATCAAACCATTTAATTAAATTATTTTTTTAAATACATTTTTAATAGACTGTTATCTTTGAATAAATTTTTTATATCACTGTAAGGAATTAAAATATCAATCTTTCCTACGGCGTATGCTGCTACTTCGTACGGATTAAAAAGAAATAGCAAACCGCTATCTTTAATAAGAAAGTTATCATTTAACTCAAAACTACCCTGATCAAACCAAAAGCCTGCTTCTGTTAAGCTTTCAGTGGATTTTAATTTCTGTTTTTCTCTAAAAATTTCTTCTCCAATTTTATTTAAGGTTTGTTCATAATTGGGTTTAAATAGATATGCAAGTTCAATTGCCTTTCCAGTATTCAAATCAAAATTAATAAAACTTATAGTAGAATTAGGATGAGCCCCACCCATGTAATAGAACTCATGGTTGGCTAAACTTATGATGGAGTCATTTACATTTTCCACTGTGATATTTCTCTCAATGGACCATTTTTGATGCGATTCAGGAAACTCTTTTCTGAATTCTTCAAAGCTGTCCAGAAAATCATTTGCCATTGAATCCATATTTGAAAAAGATTTATCTTCATTATAAGGAGCTAAAAGAGAATTTATTATATCCTTATTTATAATATCAGTCACTGCAGCGTTGTTAGTATGAGTTATCAGGGGATACTTAAGTCTTATTTCTGCACATGGTGCTTGCGAAGAATCACAATTTCCGGACTTCTTTTCAAATGTAATTATTTTATAAACGGAAGAGTTCTCAGCATTAGAACCATCATTATTTTGGTTGCAAGCGCAAAATTGCAGCATTAAACTCGTATACAAAATAATGATTAAAAAAATTTTCATGCTAGAATCTTTAATTGAATAATTTAATCCTCATCACATCGTTATTTACAACACGATTTTATTTAAACTTTTTATTTAATTATATATCAAAGAAAATGATTATTAGAATATAATACAAATGATTTACTCATAATAAAATACGGTATTCCTCACTCAAAAAACCCTACCTTGCTAAGTGAAGCGATAGATGCGGAGAATTTTAATTCTCCGCATTTTTTTAAACCATGAAAATTATGACAATTTAAAATTTTCATCTTATAAAAGGTCAGTATTTCAAAAATTATATATCATTTATTTTATCAAAATCGCAATTGACTAATAAGGAATGAAATTATAATATTGCAATTCAAACGTTAAATGGAATATTAAATTTTTATTGGAGACAACTTTGGCTAAAAATTCACAACAAAATTTTCCTGAATGTACTATTACATTTTTGAAAAAACTCTCTAAAAATAACAATAGAGAATGGTTTGAGGCTAATAGAGAACAATATATAAATAATTTTTTTGAACCAGCTCAAGATTTTGTTGTAAATATGGGTGCAAAATTATTTGAGCTTTCACCATTCATTACAGCGATCCCTAAAATAGATAAATCTATTTTTAGAATTCACCGTGATGTTAGATTTTCAAAAGATAAGTCGCCTTATAAAACAAATCTTGGTGTGTACTTTTGGGAAGGCGGAAAAAAAATGGAAAGCCCGGGATTTTATTTTCATATTGATCCTAAAGAGTTTTTTATCGGCGCGGGTATTTACACGTTTTCGCCTGATATGCTAAAGAAATACAGAAACCTTATTGCTAATACTTCAGCCGGGGATGAACTTGAAAAAATTTTAAAATCAATTTTAAAGAATAAAAAATATTCACTTGGCGGTAAGAAATATAAGAAGATACCTAAAGGATTTAACTCTGATTCCAAACATGCTGATCTTCTTTTGCATGAATCGGTTTATACTTTTTATCAAAGCAGCAATCTGGAAGAAATAAAAAATAAAAACTTAGTTAATTTTGTTTATAAAGTTTATAAAGATATGGCCCAGCTGCATTTCTGGATGGTAAAATATTTATCTGTAAAATCAATTTAAATATTATCTTCTTAAAAGATAAACCCGGCTTCTGCGGGAAACCGGGTTTATTAGCAATCAGTCAAAAATGAATTTTCATCACATTATCATTAAAAACTATAACTAATATATGCTTGCAAAGCCAAGGAAGGTTTACGAACATTTTTTCCAGATAGACCAATCATACCTTGCTCAATACCATACTCATTTTTATAACCTGCTGAAACGGAAACATTTAATGGAATATTTTTCCATCTAAAACCCACTTTAGGAATTACCGATAAATAGTTAGCTCCGGTTTTATCAATTGTTTCGCCATTATAACTTTGATCGGACTTTGTCCAATAGTTTAGTTTAAGATCGGCATAACCCCAGCCGCAATCTCCCCAACACCATTTATAATCCGTGCCTCCATATATCGCAAATTGATCCCCACTATCAAAGTCATAATCCGTTTCAGCATTTTCATATTGATTTGTTTCCGGATTATAAACAGGATAGAATTGTGTTTCCGTTGCTGCAAACGTTTTCCAATAATCTAAGCCTACATAAGCCTTCGAACTATGACATATTTTATAATTAAAATTTAAATTAACGCCCAGTGCATTTTGCTTGTCAGTCGCGTCACTTTCATCTTTAGTTCCATCGTATTGATACTTCACAGCTAATCTAGTTCCTAACCTTATATCTCCCAATCTTCTGGTTCCGATATTTAAACCCGGAGTAATGGTAAAACCATTATTTGATTGTTCCACTCCATACATATTCATATCTCCAGGTTTCCATTTCGTTTGAATGAAAGAAAATTCAGCACTAGCACCCCAATGCAATTTTGTATCACCTATTTTACCGCCATGATATTTAGCATATAAAATTTCATTAAACCTGGTATAAATATCTCCACCGTTGTAATCTTTCTTATTTCCGTCGATATCATATGCACTTGTGCTTCTTAAATAGTTAACATTTAGTGATGCTCTAATCGGCCCGAAGTTCAATCTCTTATGATCGATTTTATCATGGCCTCTGCCAAAGAAATCAAAATTGTAAAAATCATTATCTTCAGAATCGTCTCCGGCAAGATTGTTTTGAGTTGAAAAAAATAAAAGCAGCGCTCCAAACAGGTAAACAAATTTCTTCACTGTGCCCTCCGAAAAAAGTTTGTTAAATAATTGGGTAATTAATAAAATCCAGCAGTACAAGAGGCGGAGTGCAGAAGGAATTATTTTTTAAGATACGGAATTAAAATAAAATATGAAAAGAAATATTTTTAATTTTATTATTATGAGCTTTAGATTAAATGATGAACTGAAATGCAATTGCGGTGCTGCTTCGGATTTAATTTGAATTGCTTTTTACAATAGTCGATAGAATTTTTAAATAAATACAGATTTTAATAGAAATTTAGACAGAAAAATGCCAAATAATAACTTAATCGCATATAATTAATTAGTTAATTTAAAATATTATAACTAAGTTTGACTCCCCGGTAATAAGCCGGACTTTATATTATATTATTTTTAGAGGTTCTTTAGTGAGTACTAAATTATTTGTAGGTTCTCTTCCATGGTCGATAGACGATCAAGGATTACAAGATGCTTTTGAAGAGCATGGCACAGTTGTTTCAGCAAAGGTTATTAAAGATCGCGAAACCGGCAGATCAAGAGGTTTCGGTTTTGTTGAAATGGAGAATTCTACCCAAGCACAAAATGCTATTAAAGCATTAAATGATTCGGAATTAAACGGAAGAAATATCGTAGTTAATGAAGCAAAACCACGCAGCTAATTGATGTTTTAAATTTCTTATTTTGAATTATATGAAGGCGTTTTTTAAGACGCCTTTTTTGTTTTAAATTAAATCAATCCCAACTCTAACTCTTCACTAAGAGTATCTTATAAATATTATCCAAACAATTTCTATAATTTAGAATACTTTCTCTTCGCTGTTTTTCAAAATTTTCGTCGCTGGAATAATTCTCAACAAAAAAATTAATAAAAATAGTATAAAGCAATTCCTTAAATGAAAAGTCTTTCTTTTTGTTCATTAGATTTATTTTTGTTAGTTCATTTTTTAATAATGGCGGAATAAATTGTGAGTTATTTATCTTCTGTTGGAAATTTTTTACTTCATTCTGTAAATTTTTATAATCGTTATTTGTTATTTTATTCTGTGAATAAATTAAGTCAGAAAAATCAATCAAGTATAAAAGATATTTTATTAAAGAATTTATATCATTGATTGTATCCATTCAATAAGGCCTTAACTTATTTCAAGTTTCACATATTGCTTTCTTCATTTTTCTTAACTAGATATCTCTTAATTTTTTGTGTTGTAGTTTTTTCAAACTCGCTTTCACGCAAGTAAAATTTTTTAATCTGTTTGTACGCGGCTAATTCTTTATTTGCGTTCTTTACAACATCGGAAATTACTTTGTTAATTAGATCGGAAGTTATTTCTACATTATTCTTTTCTGCATATTCAATAAATGCTTCTGCATCTGTTACAATTTGAACGGCGATTATCTCGTCATGTTTTTTATCTTCTTCGCCATACACTAATGATTCTAATATAAACGGACTTCTATTTAATAAATCTTCAATTTCTTCCGGAAAAACATTTTTACCATTGTTTGCAATTATTACATTTTTCTTTCTTCCGCTTATATGAAGGAATCCATCTTCATCGATAAAGCCAATATCACCGGTTTTAAACCATCCTTTTTCAAAGGAATCGTTCGTCAGTAATTCATTTTTATAATAGCCAATCATAACATTATCGCCCTTTGCGTAAACTTCTCCAGCACCCTCATTATCCGGATTAACAATTTTAATCTCTACACCCGGCAAAGGTATTCCCGCCGCTTCATCTTTAAAATTTTCAAGCTGATTTAAAGTTAAAATAGGTGACGTTTCAGTTAAACCGTAGCCTTGAATAAAAGTAAAACCGAATTCCCTTAATCCTTTTGCCACTTGCGGATCAGGCGCTGCGCCACCGGCAATAAATAGTCTTATTTCACCGCCAAATCTTTCATGCAGTTCAGAAAAGATTTTTCTTTTTATGTTTTTTATTCCAAACTTTTCAAAAGCTCCGCTAAGTTTTATTAATGGCGGTACAATACGCGACTTAATTTTATCTTCACTGATTGTTTTGGAAATTCGTTTATACATTTTATCATATAAAAGCGGAACCCCAAGCAGAATTGTTGCTTTAACTTTTTGAAGATCTTCAACCACGGTTTTTAATGAACGCGCATAATGTACTGACGATCCACTGAATAGTGGACATAAAAATCCGCACGTGCATTCGTATGTATGATGAATAGGAAGCACCGATAAAAATCTATCTTCTTCGGTAATAGAAATCAACTTTGTCATGCTCATCAAATTTGACGCAATATTACGCTGCGAAAGCATTACCCCTTTTGCCCTGCCTAATGCTCCGGAAGTAAAAATGATTTCGAACATCTCATCTGAATTTATTTTTGGAATACTATTTTTTGATGCAGGCTTATTATTTTTAATCATTTCCGCCATGGATAGAAAAGAAGATTTTTTCTGTAGCGTATCCATATTAATTAAGTGCTTAAGTTTTTTTAGAGAAGGATGAGCTTCTTCAAAAATTGAATTGAAAGAGTCGGAGAAAATAACAGCCTCAGCATCTGATTCGTGTAAAATATTTAGAATTTCATTTTCATTTAAATTTTTATCGATCGGAACAACTACAAAATTAAAAATAGCACAAGTTAAATAAGCAATTCCCCATTGTACGCGGTTTTCGCTGATTATAGAAATGTGCGACCTTTCCGTAATGCCCAGCTTTGTAAGTGCGTTTCCAAATGTCAAAACATTTTGAAGCAGTTCAGCATAAGTAACTTTTGAAATAGGAGTGTTAGTAAGGTCTTCAAGAGCAACTTTACTGGAAAATTTTTCCGCTGATTTGAAAACCATGTCGCTAACAGACTCAATTTGCGGAACATCAAAAAACTTGATTTGAGTTTTCATATTTTGTGTTGGCTTTTAATTAAAGAAAAGTAATTGATTTGAAGAATATTATTTAGCATAGCTTGGTTCAATATTTTCAACAAACAATAATACTAGAAGTTAACTATCAGAGAATTGTTATTCTGAGCTTACCCAAAATTTACATCTAGAATTTTATGTAAACCCTGATAAGCTCAGAAAAAAGAAAACAACCTATTACATCTTGATTGAATGACTTTAAATTATAATTAGATTATTTCCAAACATTTATCAAGATCCATCAAAATATCTTCTGCTTTTTCTAATCCAGCGGCGATTCTAATCCCGCCAGGATTAATACCAAATTCAATTAATTTATCTGGTGGAATCATGGAATGCGTCATCGAAGCAGGATGCTCGATTAATGTTCGAGTATGGCCAAGACTAACAGCGAGGGTCATAGTATAGGCATTTTTTGCCGCGTAATTCATTAATCGCCTTCCATTTTCCTTTTGTTCAAAACCATCTTTTCCCTTTAATACAAAATAGTTTAAACTGCCTGGAGCAAAGTTACCGTTAAAATCAGTCATTTGTTTTTTAGCTAACTCGTAAAATTTATAACTTGGCAAGCCTGGATAATTTACAAACTCAACCTTGGGATGGCTATTCAAATATTCTGCAATTCTGGTTGCGGTTTTAATTTGCTGGCTTATTCGCAAATGCAGAGTAGGGAGGCCGTATGTTAAAACGGTCCAAGCGGCTTTTGTATTTAACGCAGCGCCAAAGTCTTTTCTCATTAATAAAACTAGATCATGAAATTTTTCAGGTCCTATTACAACACCTCCCATATCAGTTCCGAATCCGCCAATTCCTTTTGTTAATGAATTAACAGAGAAATCTGCACCAAGTTCTATGGGTCGCTGGCAGTATGGTGTTGCAAAAGTGTTATCAACCACGATATATATTTTATTACTTTCGTCCCTATTTTTATTTACTTCATCAACAATTTTTCTGATACTTCCAATATCAATTATGTCAAGATTTGGATTTGAGGGGGACTCAAAATAAACAACTTTTGTTTGCTCAGTAATATTGTTAATTAAATTTTCAACATTAGTGAGGTCAATTGGAGTATATTTGATTTGATAACGAGGATACCAATTTTGTAGCAAAGAAAACGTACAGCCATACAGGGTAGTATGTGCTATTATTTCATCGCCTGTTTTTGTTAGAACCCCAAGGATACCGGCAATTGCACCCATGCCGGTTGCAAATGTTACTGCCATTTCACCTTTTTCAACATAAGCAAGATTTTCTTCCAGCAAATCTTTATTGGGCTCGCCAAGCCGATCGTAAATATAAATTGGAACTGATTTTTCACCAAGCATATTATTATTGGCAAAATCCTTAAAGCCTTCTGCTCCTCTTTCAACAGAATCTAATCTGAAAATAACAGAGGATGAGAGTGGAGCGACCACATGGTGAGAATAGTCCCATTTTTTTGATTCATTTTTTCCATAGATCATATGGGTTTGCATTGAATACTTCGTATCGTCAACTGATTCAACGATGCTTTCATCTTTTATTTTGGTAGGCATAAAATTCCCCGATATTAGTTAAAAATTACTTTGTTAAAATTAGCAAATAATTATTTAACAATCAGTAAAAAGATAATTAGAATATCGAAGTGATTATTAGTTTTTGTCAAATTTTTGAAGGATTTGGGGTAAGATTTTTCCAGCTTCACCAAAGAAGGATTTATCAGCATATCTTGTTATTTCAGTTTCCTCAATATTAATTTCAACAATGTATGCGCCTGACTTTTTTGCAGTAAAGATAATTCCTGCTGCAGGATAAACAATTCCACTTGTTCCCACTACAAAAAATATATCTGCCTTCATCGCTGCTTTTTCGGAAGAAAGAAATTCTGATTCAGGAAGATATTCTCCGAACCAGACAACATCCGGACGAATTAAACCGCCGCAAGAACAGATCGGCGCTTTATCAGCAAAATCCAGTTCCCCATTAAATTGCTTAGAGCATTTGATACAATAATTTCTTTCGATATTTCCGTGAAGTTCATATATAACTTTGCTGCCGGCACGTCGATGAAGATTATCAATATTTTGCGTGATTACAGTAACATGTGGAAAAAGATTTTGAAATTCAGACATCGCCAAATGGCCTTGGTTTGGTTGGGATTCATGAATAATTTTTCTTCTATGATTATACCATTCCCAAACCATTTCCGGGTTTTTTAAAAAAGCATCAAAGCTTGCA
Organism: uncultured Ignavibacteriales bacterium; assembly: GCA_963731745.1. Classification (GTDB taxonomy): domain Bacteria; phylum Bacteroidota; class Ignavibacteria; order Ignavibacteriales; family Ignavibacteriaceae; genus CAVSWT01. Next base: position 103,823 of record CAVSWT010000014.1, on the reverse strand, counting down.
AGCTCTTCAGGTTTTAGCTTGTTCCATATGCCATCCTTCCCTCTAAAAGTTGGGATGCCGCTTTCTGCTGAAACTCCTGCGCCAGTAAAAAAAACTATTGACTTTGCTTTTCTTAACTTCTCTAGTAGTTCTTCCATAGATTCACATAGTCATCATTTTTTAAGCATTTTAAAGTTGGGCGAATAAAATTTAACAAGTCATTCATTCTTAATCGCTTCCATTAAATTTTTTGCTTCCGCAAGATAATCATCATCACTTTTTTCTTCTTTGGGACTATCCATAACATTCTTTAATGCTTCTCTTGCCTTAGAATATTCATCTTCTCTTATATATGCTTTTGCGAGATCAAGATAAAACATTCTAAAATTTGGTTTAAGCTTAATTGCCCTATTATATTCAACGATTGCAGTGTCAATATCACCCCACCCAAGACCCAATACAGATCTAGCTGGTGCCCATTTCTCACTTACCTTTGCATGAGTTCTTCCTAAAACATAGTGCGACAATGATTGAAAATAATTTCCTCCATTACCAAGTTTAATAGCTTTTTCACAATCTTCTTTAACTTTGTTTACCACTCCTGCCACTGAAAACACACCTTTAAATAAAGCTATTTTTCCATTTGCAATTGCCCTGCGTAGATAAGTTATCGATTGAGTCGGAGCGAGTTTTACAGCCTTATCAGCATAATCATATGCGGTTTGATATTTTGCAAGCTGAGCATCTTCTTCATCACTATTATTGTTTGGCATTTCGTCGGCAATGTCAACATACGCCTTACTTAATCGCCAGTAAACATTCCAGTTATTGGGCTTTATTTTGTCAGCTTGTAAATACTTTTGTAAAGCACTTTGATTGTCAAATATACTTACTAATGAGTCCCCGTCAGTTATAATTTGTTCAGCCGATTGAGCAAATATATTATTGAAGAATGAAACTGAAATAATGAAAATGAACATGCTAAGTTTAAGCACTTGTGATTTCATTTTTAATTCCTAAAATAAAATTAATCAAATAACGTTTTGTTTATCTCTTCCTCTGCTTCAGGTGTTAAACCGTGATTATATAATTCGGTTGATATTAGAGAGATGTATTTGGTCCACCTGCTGTCTCCTCTTGCATCAGTTGCTAAAGCATTTTTATAAGCATTAACTTTCGCACTTAATTCATCAGCCTGATAAAGAGTAATTGCTTCCAATGTTTTAGGAACAACGGGGGAAGCATATTCAAGCTTACCTTGATGACTTAGAATAATGTGAATAAGACAATTTTTTAATTCTTCCGGAAAATCTTTTATTTCTTTTGCTTTTTCATTTACCAGCATTGCAGAAATAACTATGTGGCCCAATAATTTTCCTTTATCTGTATAATCAAAATTTTTTTCAAAATTCAATTCTTCTGTTTTACCGAAGTCGTGCATCATTGCTCCGCTTATGAGAAGGTCACGATTTATTTCAGGGTGAATATCACACATTAAATCACATATTTTAATTATTTCCAAAGTATGTTCAAGCAGGCCGTGAACGTAAGAATGATGCCATGATTTTCCGGCAGGAACTTTTGAATACTTTTCAAAATTATCCTCAGTAAAAATTAATTTAAGTAGAGATTTTAAATTAACATTTGAAATTTTATTTAATCTATCTTCAAATTCTTTTTTCATTACAGCTATATCACGCTTTGAATGCGGTAGAAAATCAGTAGGCGAAATCCCATCACTTTCATCAATAATCTTTATAGAAGAAATTCTAATTTGCAGATTGCCCTGAAATTCTTCAATGCTGCCTTTTACTTTTACCACATCTCCTGATTTTATAATAGAAAAAATTGAATCAACATTGTCCCACACATTGCTATTCATGGTGCCCGAAACATCGCCAAGCTCAAGCGATAAATATTCTTTGTTGGATTTTGTTAAACGTAAATCCGCTTTCCTTACAAGAAGATAATTATCGACTGAATCGTTTTTAATTAATTTTGTTATTTCTTTTTGATTAAGCATAGGTTGAATTAATTGAATAATTCAAAATTAAGTAAATGAATTGAAAAAAGTGTAATGATACATTAAAAACAAATGTGGATTTTACTATTTCTTTATAATTTCAAAACTGCTTTCAGCAGGAAGGCGTGCAATAATTGAGCGATTTAAAAGATCGATACTAACCGCGATTGATTTTCCTTCATCAAATTCCTGTACAGTTCCTACGATCCCTTCAAACGGACCGTTAATCATTCTTACTTTTGTACCTTTGGTAATTCCTTCATGAACAAAAAATTCAGAATCCGTTTTCATCATTTTCATTAAGTTTTCCATTTGCCAAGATGGAATTTTAGCTGGCCGGCCAGCTTCAAATACGCATCTAACAACAGATTGCTGTTCCAATGTAACCAATCTTTGTTTTTCATCAGCATAAATAAAAATATATCCGCGTATTACAGGCTCAGTTATTTTTTTCTTCCTATCACTCCACTGTTTCACCTTAGTGATTGTTGGGAGGTAATACTCAACTTCAACAGATTTAATTTGCTCCGCTGCTTTAAATTCACTGCGGGGTTTTGTATATAAAGCAAACCAGGATTTCTCTACTGTATTCATCTTTTCAAAATCATTTGTACTAGTCAATAACATTAACACTTACTCCACATGCTTTTAGGCTGCAAAAAATTTTATTGAACAATTGACTTTCTTCCTACCGAATAATATGAAAATTTCAATTCATCCATTTTTTCAGAATCATATAAATTTCTGCCGTCAAATATTATGGGTGATTTTAAACTTTCTTTTATTTTTTTGAAGTCCGGATTTCTAAATTCATTCCATTCAGTTAAAATTATTAATGCATCGGAATCAATCAATGTATCGTATGATTGTTTAGCATACTCAATTTTATTACCAATCACAGCTTTGGTGGTTTCGATAGCTTCTGGATCATAAGCCGAAACAGCAGAACCATTGTCTAACAGCATATTTATTAATGTGATGGAAGGAGCTTCACGTACGTCATCAGTATTAGGTTTAAAAGCAAGGCCCCATACAGCAAATTTTTTGCCTTTAAGATTATCATTAAAATGGTTTTTAATTTTACTAAAAAATACCTGAATTTGTTTTTTATTTACATCATAAACTGATTTCAAAATTTTAAAATCATAATTTTTTTCATTTGCTGTATTTATTAATGCAATTACATCTTTAGGGAAGCATGACCCGCCATAACCAATTCCAGGAAATAGAAACCTTTTTCCTATTCTTGAATCAGCGCCAATTGCAACTCTAACTTTATCTACTTCTGCACCCGTTAACTCGCATAGATTGGCAATCTCATTCATAAATGAAATTTTTGTTGCAAGAAAAGAATTTGCTGCGTATTTAGTCATTTCTGCTGATTTTTCATCCATGAAATAAATAGGATTTCCGCTTCTAACAAAAGGCTCATATAATTCATCTAAGATAGATTGTGTTTTTTCATTGCTGGTTCCAATCACAACTCGTTCTGGTTTCATAAAATCTTCAACAGCCATTCCTTCACGTAAAAATTCAGGATTTGAGGCTACATCAAAATCAAAGTTAGGGGCATTCTTTTTAACGGCAATTCTTACTTTTTCACTCGTACCAACTGGGACAGTACTTTTATCTACCAAAACTTTAAATCCAATATTCGGTTCTGCCTTGAAAAATTTTCCCAGATCATCAGCAACACCTAAAACATATTTTAAATCCGCACTCCCATCTTCACCTTGCGGGGTAGGCAGACTTAGAAATATAACCTTAGCATCTCTAACTGCCTCTTCAAGATGAGTAGTAAATGTTAATCTTTTGTCCTTAATGTTTCGTTCAAAAAGAAGTTCCAGCCCAGGTTCAAATATTGGGATGATGCCCTTTCTTAACTTTTTTACTTTAGCTTCGTCGATATCTACACATATAACATCATTGCCGGTTTCTGCAAAGCAAGTGCCTGTAACTAAACCCACATACCCGGTACCGATAACAGCAAGTTTCAATTTTTCCTCCTAAAATTTTCTAACAAATAAAAGAAATATAATCATACTAAAATAAAGATTGAATTAGCTTTTATACATTAAGCTATTTGATTTGTTAATTGCTTGATGCAGTTAATCAATGCAGTTTCATCCACTGGTTTTTGAATGATGTTTTTTATTCCCAACTGCTTGAATTTATCAATATTCTCTTCCGTGAAATCTTCAATGATCATAAGGACATGCATGGTTAAATTTTGATCTTCTTTTAATAAATATTTTATAAAATACGAACTACTCATTAATGGAAGACTATCCGTAAGGATGATGATAGATGGCGGGGAATTGGTGATGAATTCAATACATTCAAAAGCATTTTCTACGAGTGAGAACTTTAAGTCTTTAAAATTATTACTTATATAATTTTCTATGTACTTATCTTTCTTTTTATTCGCACTTACAAGCAAAATAGAATTGTGAGAATAAGGCATTGTAAAATGAAATTCGCTGCCCTTATTTTTTTCAGAATAAAACCAAATCTCTCCTTTGTGCTTCTTTACAATTTCCTTTACCAATGGAAGCCCGGCACCTGTCCCTCTTTCGCCTTTAGTGCCCTCAGTTGAAAACAAATCTTCAATATTAAAAATCTTATCTTTGTTCTTTTCAGGAATCCCTATACCTTCATCTTTAACAATAAATTCAACCATGCTGTAATTGAATATGTCGGCATATATTTCAATTGTTTTATATTCGTTGGAATATTTTATTGAATTACTTACCAAATTAATTATTACCTGGTTAAATAATTTTTCATCTGCTAAAATAAAAAGCGAATCATCAATATTAACTTTTATTTCGATATTTTTTCTTACCGACTCATGTGTTAAAGAAGCAACACAATTATAAACGGCATTTACAGCTCGCAATCTTTGCGGTTGGTAACTAATTCTGCCGGTTTTAATGCGCGACCAATCAAGCAGGCAATTAATAAACCTCAGTTGTCTCTCTGCGGAAGTATGAATATAATTTAAATACTCAAGCCTGTCGGTACTGCTTAAGCCGGGTTCGCTCATCAATATTTCTACAAATCCCAAAATGCTGGTATAAGGTGATCTCAAATCATGCGAAAGTTTTGAAATGAATTTATCTTTTGAGGCATTAAGCAACTCCAATTCAGCTATTTTGTTGTTATAGTATTCCTCGGAATTTTTAACATCTGTAATGTCAGTAACAATACCTTGCATTGTTTGAATTGAATCGTCTTTTTTATTTCTTTTTACTAATACCTTTTCTTTCACCCATTTTATTTTTTGATCAATTGTTGTAATACTATAAAAATGAGTAGTACTATTAAGACTTTTATTATTGATAAATTCAATCCATTGGTTATTTAAATTTTCTTTATGCTTATTTAAAACAAGGTTAAAATGTCCATTTGGCAATTTAGCAGCGTCATTACTCTTATAACCTGTTATTTTCATAATGTTTTCCGAATAGACTACGTTTTTTATAGGATATGATTCTGCCTGCCAATAGAAGCAATCTCCAATTTCATTAAAGATATCAATTGGAAAAATGGTCGATTCTGGAATTACCAATTTAGTTTTCTTTGTAAGAGTTTTTTTAGAATTGCCAGCTGAAGATTGAGATTTTTTTGTGCTTTTACTTACCTTTTTAGCCATGAAAATTTATTCACTAAGACTGATTCTTTTTATTTTAATTGAAGACAAATATAGTAATTTACAATCATAAAATAGTAGGGTTCTAAAATAGTAAAGTTCACCAATTAAATTATTTTTATAAAAAAATTGTGTTGGTTATTATGGTCTATTGATTTATTTTGAAACCAATTTACAATTGATTCATCATACTTTACAATCATTATTAAATTTTTTTAGGTAAGGAAATGGAAATTAAACAAATTCGTTCCAGTGATGGAACAGGTACGCTTTCTTATATAGTTTATGATAAAAATAATAAAGTGGGCGCTGTTATAGATCCTAATATTGAAGATGTTCAAAAAATTAGTTATTTGATTGATGAGTTAGGAATTAATGTAAGTCATATTATGGACACGCATACTCACGCTGATCATGTTAGCGGTGCGGCAAAATTGAAAGAATATTTCAAGGATACTAAAATAATAATGCATGAAGCAACAAAAAATAAATTTGAAGTTTTAAAACATGCTGCGAAATTTGGAATCGAAGATATTCTTGAAGCAAATGCTAAAATTGAAATTGATCAGTATGTTAATGATAATGATAAAATATACTCAGGCGATTTAGAATTTAAGATATTGCATACTCCAGGACACACAGATAATCATATATCAATATGGGTTGGCGACGCTGTTTTTACAGGAGATCTGCTATTAATCGGTCAGGCAGGGAGAAGCGATCTGCCGGGCGGAAACCCTGAAGAACAGTTTGATAGCCTTTTCAAGAAGATAACTTCTCTTCCTGAAAACACAAAAATATATCCCGGTCATGATTATGAAGATAATGAATATTCAATATTAAAAAATGAACTTAAAAATAATCCCTTTTTAAAGAAACGTACGAAGCAAGAATATGTAGAATTTGTAAAGGATTTTTTCCCTCCGGCAGCAGAAGCTGTGGCTAATGGAGGAAAGATGACTTTGCAGTGCGGAGCAAAAAGAATTGTTGAAGATAAAAATGAATTTAAATCTATTACTTCTGCTCAGCTTGCAAACATGTTAAATGAAAATAAAGACCTCTTTTTGCTGGATGTAAGAGAATCATTCGAATTATTTTCGCTTGGAAAAATTGATGGGGTCGTTAATATTCCAATTGGAGAATTAACTTCCAGGATCAATGAGATTCCTGCTGATAAGAATAAAGGCATAGTTTGTATTTGCGCAAGTGGAAATCGTTCATACGAAGCTGCGCATTATCTAGTTAAAAACGGCTATAAAAATGTAATGAATCTAGAAGGTGGAACTTATGGCTGGCTTGTAGGCGGTTATGAAGCTGTAAGAGCATAATTTTTATGGAACAATTCATAGTAATTTTTCTAATTTCCCTTTGTGTGTCAATCATCTCCGGAATTCTTGGATTAGGCGGTGCTGTAATCCTGATTCCCGCCTATCTTTACTTGCCTCAGCTATTCGGAGCAGAAAAGCTAAATATTAAAACCATATCTGGGCTTACGAGTGTTCAGGTTTTTGCATCGTCTTTAGTCGGCGTTTTTATTCACAAAAAACACGGCAGCGTTGAAAAAGAATTGCTTTATACTATCGGAATTCCTATGGCTATATCTGCATTAGTTGGAGCAATATTTTCAAAATTTGTAAACGGAAATGTTATTATTTTGGTTTTCGCTATTATGGCTATAACCGGCGCGGTTCTAATGTTTATTAAGACGTCATCAAATCTTGATGACAACAACCCTGGAAAAATCAATTTTAACAGAACTCTTGCTCTCACTATTTCGATAGTGGTTGGATTGTTTGGCGGGATGGTTGGCGCACCAGGAGCGTTTTTATTAGCGCCGTTAATGATAACCGTTTTAAAAGTTCCGGTCAGAATTACTATTGGTTCTACATTAGGCATTGTATTATTCACATCTTTTACCGCTAGTGTTGGGAAAATTATTGCGGGACAAGTAGATTTTCTAATTACTTTATATGCAGTTTTAGGCTCTCTTGTAGGGGTAACAATCGGAAGTAATTTAAGCCACAAAATTCAACCTAAATTTTTACGGTATTCACTCGCTTTAATTATTGCAGGAATCGCAATAGAAATGCTCTTGAAAGTTTTATGAGTTAGACAATAACTTATTTTCTAGAATTAGTTCTTGTTTGTTGATATTCATCCCAAATATTTTCCATCCATCAAAATTATGTACCGCCCAGAATCAAAAATATTTATATTAATTGTCATTTTTAATAGGAGAAATTGATGAAAAAATTATTCTTTTCTTGTCTGATTTTATTAATTGTTTCAATTACGCTGCTTGCTTCAAATAATAAACCAGAGTCTAAAAATAATCCAGCAAATCCTCTCATGTTGAAATTCAACCAAATGATAGATTTTTCAAATTTGTCATCAGCAAATATTAATGAAGCAGCAGAAGTGACAATTGAAAAAGCAAAAAATGATTTAACAAAAATTTATAATGTTAAAAAAGAAGATCGGAATTTTGATAATACTATGCTTGCATTGGATGATATTTATAATGAAGTCAATAATGTGTATGGGGTAGTTTATTTAATGGGAAACGTTTTAGTTGATGATGATACTAGGAAAGCTGCCAATGAAGGCATATCATCTTTTCAAAAATTTTTAACCGATATCAGCTTAGATGAAAATTTATATATAGCTGTAAAAGATTATTCCAAAACTGATGAGGCAAAAAATCTAACCGGATACAAGAAAAAGTTTGTCGATGACACTATTCGTGACTTTGAAAGAAACGGATTTGCACTTTCAAAAGAAAAAAGGGAAGAATTAAAAACTATTCAAAATAAAATATCAGATTTATCATTACTGTTCAACAAAAATATCGCGGAATATAAAGATTCTTTAATCGTCGATGAAAGTGAAATTGATGGCTTGCCTGATGATTACAAAAATGCCTACCGAACAGAAAATGGAAATTATAAAATAGAACTTTCTTATCCATCGTATAAACCTTTCATGAAGTTTGCCAAATCCGAAAAAGCAAGAAAAGAACTTTATATTAAATACACAAATAGAGCTGCCGACAAAAATTTGGAAGTATTGAAAGATGTTTTGATTGAAAGAAAAAAAATGGCAGCTCTGCTTGGTTATGATTCTTACGCGCGTTACCGTGTAGGTGATAGGATGGCAAAGTCTCCGGAGGCTGTATGGAAATTTGAAAATAATTTAGCTGAAAAGGTAAAGGCAAAAGCAAGAAAGGATTATGACGAACTGCTTGAAGTTAAGCGAGATTATTTAAATGATAAAACAGTTTCAGTAATTGAACCATGGGAATCATCATTTTATGATAATCTTCTTTTAAAACAAAAATATGATTTAGATCAGAATGAAGTTAAAGAATATTTTGAACTGAATAATGTGCTGGATGGATTTTTTCAAATTTCCCAGCATCTTTTTGGAGTAAAGTTTGAAGAGATTAAAAATGCTTCCGTTTGGCAGAAAGATGTGAGGGCTTTTAATGTTTTGCAGGACGGCAAAGTTATTTCACGTTTTTACCTGGATCTTTTTCCCCGAGCAAACAAATTTTCTCACGCAGCCAGTTTTCCTATGATTAGCGGAAAAGAAACAATAAATGGTTATCAAATGCCTGTAGCGGCATTAGTTTGCAACTTTCCGAAGCCAACTGAAGACGAACCTTCTTTGATGCCTCATAGTGATGCTGAAACGTTTTTTCATGAGTTTGGACATGTGCTGCATGCTGTATTGACAGAAGCGAAATTGTCATCCTTAGCCGGAACTTCTGTTGCCAGAGATTTTGTTGAAGCTCCCTCTCAGCTTTTAGAAAATTGGGTTTGGAATTATGATGCATTAAAACTATTTGCAAAGCATTACAAAACCGGGAAAGTAATGCCAAAAGAATTATTTGATAAAATGTACGCTGCTAAAAATGTTGGATCAGGATTATCAACTCTTCAGCAAATATTTTACGGTACTATTGATTTCACTTATCATGATAAATATAATCCCGAAGGAAATGAATCAACAACCGATGTTTTAAAGAGCCTTCAGAATAAAATTACCTTTTATCCTTACCTGGAAGGAACTCACATGCAGGCTGCATTCGGGCATTTAATGGGATATTCGGCAGGATACTATGGTTATTTATGGGCCTTAGTTTACGCCCAGGATATGTTTTCTGTGTTTGAAAAAAACGGAATTATGAATGAAGAAGTTGGAAAACGTTATAGGCAAGTTATTCTTTCAAAAGGCGGAAGTGAAAAAGAAATTAATATGGTTGAAGAATTTTTAGGCAGGCCGCCTAACGACGAAGCTTATTTAAAGTCATTGGGACTATAAAAGTTAGCATAATAAATAATAAAAACCCGGCTTTATATGAACCGGGTTTTTTTATCAGAAGATCGAAATACTAATTTTTATCATCTTGTTTCATTGTATCATCCATGTCTCCATTGTTCATCCAGGGATTCATGTCTGAATTCCATGTGTCAGCTTTTATTTTTAAAGAACCATCATCTTGCTTTTCGTAAACCGTCATAAATTTACCATGATCATCTATAGGACTATCCATTCCCTTCATTTCCATGGTTAGTTTATAAGTTCCAATTTCTACAATCATATCGCCGCTGCCGAAGACGTCCGTAGTTGTAATTTTAAAATCAGTCATTTTATTTCCTGAGTTAGCATCCATCTCCATGGCTTTCTTTATATTTTCTCTGCCCTTCATCATTGGAGAATAGCTCGGTAAGGAAATAGCATCATCAGCGTACATTTCAAGCATTTTAGAATTATCTCCTGCCATCATATCTTCAGCAAATTGATTATCCATTTCTTGAAGCTTGCTTTTCATCTCAGGCATATCTTTAACCTGAGCAGAAATAAAAGTGGACAGCAAAAGTACACTCAACAAAACAATACGAAATAGTTTCATAGAGCCCTCCGTAATTAAATATTGATTATGAAAGTTAGTTAAGGTTCTTAGAAGAGATGTATTAAATTTAAAATTTACAGCAATAAATTTTTTTTTAAGTATAATACCAAAATCATTGATGAAATATATGACTAATTAGAATTAGCAATGTGATTTACAGCAAGTTAATTTACCTGCCTTTCAAAAAATTCTTACCTATTAATGACAATTATTTGGTTTTGCTTTGAATTGATTAATTTTTCTTAATCTTCCTTTAAGAATAGCTTAATAATCACCAACTACTTTTACTTGTGTTAATTAACAAATTTATAAATCAACAAATAAAAGAATAATTATTGTAAGGAGCGGCTGTATGAAAGCTAAAATTTTTTATTCTGCTACATTGGCTTTTATCGTTCTGGTATTTAGTGTTAGTTCAGGATTCGCCCAAGAGAAAACGGAGACCTCATCAAAAAATAAAATAAAGAAAACTGAAACGACTGTTCAGAACAAGACAACAGATGTTAAGGATGCTAAAACAACAGCAAACGCAAAGATGAAAAATGATGTGAAAGCTGCAACAAATCAAAAAACAAATGTAGCCTCCACAAGCAAAAGTAGCGTAAAGGCTAAGACACATAAAATGCATAAGCATATGAAACACACCAAGAAGAATTCAAATAAACCTAAAACTGAATAGAAGAGTTCCTTTATGTGTCAATCTTGGAGGAGAGCGTATTAACTCTCCTCCTTTTTTTTAAATTTACACTATGCGAATATTAATTATTGAAGATGAAAAGAAAGTTTCTTCTTTTATTAAAAAAGGAATGGAAGAAGAATATTATACTGTTGATACCGCCTATCGATGGTAAAGAAGGTTTAAGGCTGGCATCATCAGAAGAATATGATTTGATAATTATGGATGTTATGCTTCCGTTTCTTGACGGAAATGTTGTTACTCAAGAATTAAGAAAAAGAGGTATAAGCATCCCAATATTGATGTTAACCGTTAATGACAGCATTAAGGATAAAGTAAGCGGCTTAGATGCGGGTGCAGATGATTATTTAACAAAACCATTCGCTTTCGAAGAGCTGTTAGCTAGAGTGCGGGCGTTGTTAAGAAGAAACGAAAAAGCAAAATCTACCAAGTTAAGCGCTGGGGGCATTATTCTCGATTTAGAATCTCATAGAGTAGTAAAAAATGATATAGAAATTACGTTAACACCAAAAGAATATGCGATTCTAGAATATCTTATGAAAAATAAAAACAAAGTAGTTTCCAGAACGAGGTTGATTGAACATACATATGACTACCACTTTGATACCGAAACTAATATTATAGATGTATACATAAATAAAGTTCGGAATAAAATTTTAGACAACAGTGATAACCCCATAATAAGAACTATAAGAGGCATCGGTTACATAATAAAAGACCAATAGCTTTCCACCACTCTTAATATTGCTAGTCAGATAAAATAAAATGTCCAGCAAATTTAAATATCTTCTTTCATCTTCACGAATAAAAATTACTTTATGGTATTCTTTAATTTTTCTGGTTTTGGAAATTCTTTTGGGCGGATTGTTATATATTTCTTTATATAGAAGCCTGGAAAGTAATTTAGAAAAGTCTTTAAAATTTGAAGCTGAGATCATTAATAAGGTCTTAGTTCAGAATAAAATTAATTTTGAAACATTTACGCCGGATTCAGTTTATACTGATTCCGAAGATTTGTTATGGGATATAATTTATTCAGAGTTGTTAAACAGGCCAAGAAATAATTTTATTCAGGTAAAGTATAATGATAAAATTATTTTCAAATCAGTTAATCTTGGGAACGAATTTTTCTCAATTAAATATCCTGTGGCTGGATCTAAAATAGTTAAATATAAAAATTTAAACTTGTCATCTAAGGATTTAATTGCTGCAGTTTTATATAAAAATGATTATCAAATAATTGTTGCTTCAAACAGAGACTATATCAGCCAATCATTGAGCAGCTTGTTAAATATTTATGTCTATCTCGCGCCATTATTTTTTATCATCTCAATTGCCGGCGGAATTTTTCTTTCGGAAAAGTCTTTATCAAGAATTGATTCAATAATTAAAGAGACGGAAGAAATAACCGCACATAATCTTTCGAAAAAGATTGAAGGCGAACAATTTAACGACGAATACGGAAGATTGGTAAAAAAGATGAATGAGATGACAAGTAGAATTAAAACCTCGATGGATTATATGAATCAATTTTCTGTCTCAGCAGCTCACGAATTAAAAACTCCTTTAACAATATTAAGAGGTGAAACGGAAATAGCATTAAAATCTTCTAAAACTCCACAGCAATATATAGAGGTTTTGTCTAGTAATTATGAAGAAATTCTAAGGTTAATAAAAATCGTCGACAATTTATTTTTTATTTCAAAAATGGAAAACTCATTAGTGGTTATTGATAAAGTAGCAACTGATTTAGATGAATATTTAAATAGCCTGGGTAAAAGCTTAAAGATTCTTGGAGCCGATAAAAATATTAACATTATTGTTCAATCAAATACTAATGCTAAAATTGATATTGACAAAGAGCTGTTAAAACAGGCAATTTCAAATTTAGTTGACAATGCTGTAAAGTATGGGCGAGAAAATGCAGACATTATTTTAAAGGGTGATTCGGATAGTTTATCCGTAAGCATCAGTGTAATAAATAAGGGAGAAGAAATTCCATCAGAGTCATTATCAAAAATATTTGATAATTTTTATAGAGTAGAGTCATCAAGAAACAGAAAACTTGGCGGCGCTGGATTAGGGCTTGCTGTCGTAAATGCAATTGTTAAATGGCACAGCGCGAAGATTGTTGTAAAATCAGAACTCGAAAAGGGAACAGAGTTTAAAATCATTTTCCAAAAGCATCCAGCGTAATTTAATTTTTTTCAAAATTGTGAAATGTTCTTCGGGTTAAATCAGCCAAAGAAATTTTATAATCTATTAATGCATTTAAGCTGCTGATTTTAGCATCGGTTAATCTCAATTGCATTTGAGAAAGATCAAAGCTTGTTATTGTTCCAGCCTCAAATCTTTTCAAAGTGATATCAAAACTTTTTTGAGCAAGTTCAACGCTTTTGCTTAACACCTCAACCCTGGCTCTGGCGGATTTAATTTTATTAACTAAAGCAACAATGTCTTTTTTAACAACTTCCTTTTGATTTTCAAATGATAATTTCACTTGTTTGTGTTGTGCTTCAGCTGCTTCAACTTCCCGTCTGTTTTTGCCCCAATCAAAGACGGGTACACTTAGTGTAAAAACCACACTTCTATCTTCAGAAAAATCATGAAATATTTCTTCAAATTTTCTATCAACTTTGTTTACACCGAAATTAGCCGACAATAACCCTGAAATATTTCCTCTTGAATCAACTTCATCAATATTCAAATTACTTAATTCTATATCTGCATCCATATTGTATAAGTCAGTATTATTATTTAATGCAAATTCAACAGCTGCGTTTTCATCAATGGTTATTGGATTATATTCAAGCACAGCGGACGCATCAATGTCTTCATCCAGATTTAATCCTATTAATATTTTAAAATTATCTTTTATCTCATTGTAATTTTGTTTAGAATTTAATAATTCATTGTTGCTCGATGCCAGGTCAACCTCTAACTGCAGCGCTTCTACCTCGGCAATTAATCCAGCTTTATATTTATTCATTGCCGTGGAATAGGAGACTTCTGTTTGCTTAACTTTTTCTTCAGCAATTTCTACATTTTTTTTAGCTTGGTATAATCTGTAGAACGAAGATGTTACACTATAAACAATATCCTTTGAAGCTTTAGTATAATTTCTTTCAGATTTTTCGAGATTAATTTCAGCTCTTTTCAAACTAGCTTTTTGATTATTGAAGGTAAACAAAGGCTGATTCAATCGTAAGCTTAAGTTTGAATAATAATCAATTGGTTCTATCGCCGCAGTAAATTGATTTCTTTTCCATAATGAACCCACCAATGAAAATGTTCCGTTGGAAAAAATTATTGGTTGATTAAAAAACACTCTTCCTTCAAAAGTGGTAAAACCAAATTTATAAAATTGCTCCGTTCCGGTTTGAGTGTTAAATTGATTCGACAAAGTTTGTGAATAATTCGGTAAATCAAATTCAAGATTAACGCTGCTTAACAAACCTCTTTGTAAAGCTTCAAGAGTTTTTTGTGAACTTTCAAGCGAATACTCTGCTGATTTAATGCTGTAACTTTTACTAAGCGCAATAGATAAAGCTTCATCTAGAGAAAGTATTTTTTGTGCACTTATAATTGTGGGTAAGAAAAGAATAAATAAACTCAGGTTAAAAAATTTTTGCATTTCTATCTGAAAATATTTTTGAAATTTTTTTATTATTCATAGCGAAGAGATTCAATAGGATTTTTATCTGCAGCCTGCTTTGCCGGATATATTCCAAAGATTAATCCTGTTGCGACTGAAACAAAAAAAGCCAGAAAAACCGAAAAAGGCGAAATGATAGTTTTCCATTCAGCATAATTTGTAATTAGAGAAGTTAAAATAAAACCAAGTACAATACCTAAAATTCCACCAACAACACTAATTGTTAGCGCTTCGTATATGAATTGAGATAGTATGTCCAATTGTGTTGCGCCAACAGCGCGTCTCACACCAATTTCGCGCGTGCGTTCCATAATGTTGGCAAGCATAATATTCATAATTCCAATACCACCAACAAGCAGAGAAATTCCGGCTATAGCCCCCATTACAATGTTAAAAATTCTTTGAGTTTTTTGTTTTTGCTGTAAAAGCTGTTCTGGTAAAATTATTTCGTAATCTTTCACTCCGTAATGACGCCGTTTTAAAATTCTGGAAATTAAATCTGCGGCTTCTCTAAGCTGGTTAGGTTCATTTACTTTTACGGTAAACTGGCTAACTGAATTTCTGTCGATTACATTTGCGTTTTCATTATTTTGCCAGGGGTTAACATTCCGGTCTCCATTTGAAGCTTCTTTAATTCCAATTTTATACATCATGGTTGAAAATGGAATATATAAATCTTCATTAAAATCGCGTAAAGTTATTCCCTGTGAACCTGAAGTAGAAACATTTTTAGAAGCAGCCGCTCCAATAACTTCAAACCATAGATCCCCGATTTTAATTTTTTTGCCGATAGGATTTTCAAATTTGAATAATTGCTCTTTAATACCGGAACCAATAACACATACGTTGGAATAATTTTCGGAATGAAATTCATTAAACGCATTACCTAAATCTATTTTTGTATTAAATGTTTTAAAATAATCTATCGTTGTTCCAATCAAAGTGGTTTGAAGAATTTGAGATTTATATGTAACTGGAACTTTAATCTCAAGTTGAGGAGTTATAAAATCAACCAGGGGATTAAGCTCTTTAATTGCTTTTGCATCTTCTAAATTTAAACCCGGAGAAAATGATTTTTTATCACCGGTTGTATTTTCGGCAGTTGTAACTTTAGTGATAATTATATTATTTGTTCCCATCAATTCGATTTGCTGTAAAGATTCCTGCCGGGCGCCCTCACCAATTGATAACATTGCAATCACCGCTGCAACCCCGAATACAATACCCAGCATTGTAAGTAATGCCCGAAGCTTGTTTGCCTGAAGGCCTTTTAAACCGATTTTAAATGATTCAAAATTATTCATTACTTATTTAGTTGATGGAAGGGAAGGAGTTGTTTCCCCGCTTTTTTCTTGTACGTTTTCATCAATTTTTATTGTTGGATCTCTTAAAGCAACAATGTCACCGTCTGAAATGCCTTTATTAATAACTATATAATCTTCACTTTTATCGCCTGTTTCAACAGTCTGTTCATCAAAGCTTGATCCGTTTTTAATATAAACAATTTTTTTTCCGTCTTTTTCAAAAACAGATTCTTGTGGAACGAACAAAACATTTGGGATTTGACTTATTATCATTTTGTTGCTTGTTGTCATTCCAGGTTTTAATATTTCTGATTGCGAGTTAATGCTAACTGCAATTTCGAAAACTTTGATTGTGGAATTATTATTCTTGGTTTTTCCAAGAGATGCAACAGAATAAATTTCCCCATCGAAACTGCTGTCTTGAAATGCATCCAATTTTAAAATAACCTTTAAGCCTTTTTTTATTCTACTAACATCTACTTCATTTACATAAGTTAAACTTTCCATTGAAGAAAGATCAGGAAGACTTATAAGAGTCATGCCCGGCCAGGGAGTATCACCGATGGTAATTTTTCTGCCGGTACTCCAATTTGTTTCATAAACTACTAAGCCTTCTTTAGGAGCTGTTAATGTCAGCATTTCTAAATCTCTTTTTGCTCGTTCCAGATCAGCTCTCTTTTGGCGTACATCAATTTCAACTTTATTGAATTCAGATTGATCAACTATTTTTTGTGATTCTAAATCCTGTTTTGCTTTTTTATAGCTTAACTCATTTCTTTCATGTTCTAATTTTGCTTCCTGTTGTTTTATTTCAGCCTCAAACTTTATTTGTTCAAGTTTTAGCTTTGATAATTCAAAAGTAAGTTCAGCGCTTTTTAAATCCGACTCAAGTCTTGTCGTCTGAGATTTTTGATTAGCTACCAATTTTTCTTTTTCAGAAAGGGATATTTCTAATTTTGATTCAGCTTCTTTTAAATTATTAATTGCTTCGGTGGGATCAAATTTTACAACTACATCTCCAGCTTTAACATAATTTCCTTCAGGTTCTAAATAAACAATTTTGAGGCTTCCTCTAATTCTTGGAGTAGAAATTGAAATTGAATTTTTAGCACGCAGCTCGCCGCTTTCAGTAATTGAAACTAAAAATTTATCTTTTTTTACGGTGAAAATTGGAATGTTTGTTTCAGCAGTTTTTAAAGAAGTGAAAATTAAAACAGCAATTAGTATGGCAACTACTAATAAACTATATGTTAACTTTTTATTCTTTACAAAAGAGGAAAACTTTGATGACGACTCTATATTAGAAAATAATTTTTTAAATTTAACTCCCGATGATTCTTTATCCATTTATTTCACTTTCTGGAATTTATAGTGAAATTCCCCATTAACTTCACAATTATATGGATTTGAATATTAAAATAAAATGCAAAATTAAAAATTTATTTTATTTAGTTTAGAATTATGAGATCAAGTTCTTTGAGGTATTTGAAGATAATCGTGATCAGGATTAAGTGAGTGTGCAATTAATCCTGATCCACAAAAATTCATTTCTTATTTCAAGAAGACCATCTTTTTAATTTCTGAAAATTTAGAAGTTGAAATCCGATAATAATAAATTCCGGAAGCCAAGTTATTTGCATTAAAAGTGATTGTGTGATTTCCGCTGCGTACAAAATCATTTACTAATGTTTCTACTTCAACTCCTATTGAATTATATATGATTAGTTTTACATGATCAGCTTGCGGGAGATTAAAACCGATCTTTGTAGAAGGATTAAAAGGATTCGGATAATTTTGATCTAGGCTATAGCTGCTTACAATATTTTCATCTTTTACAGCAGTAAGATTTCGAACAACAATCATTTTGTTCGGTGCAAAATTCCATTGATCACCTGTGTTAAATCCATTTAGATTCACACTGTTGCCATTTGCGAATAAAGTTTGATTACTTTGCGCCGTGGGTGCAGTATATGTAAAATTATATGTTACTACTCCGTTAATAGGGTTTTTAGGGGCTACATGGGTTAATTCACCAGCCTCACTTCTCAAGCCTTCTCCAGGTGTTAAAACACCTTCAGATGCGGCTATATTCGTCCCAGCGGCTGCAAGCGGCCCGCCGGAGATTGTTACAGAAAAATTTCCGGTTTGATTTACTTCTAAAGTGTCCGGACCAACAATTGTTACAGTTACACCAGGAGTTGGTTCTGCTCCATGACAAATACAACCTGTTCCATTCTTTAAAGTCTTGCCTACTATTCCTGTTGGAAATGCATAAAGTAATATAGAGAATGAAATTAAAATTAAAATTATGGTTCCAAATGTTTTTCTGTTAGTGAATTTCAAAATCATAAAAAAGTCTCCTAAATAAGATCCATTTATATTTAACGTTCTGGTTATTAATTTTTTAGTATTTCGAAAATCGATTTAGTGACTTTTTTTCTTAAAAGATTTTTGTGAGATAGAAGAAGATATTAATTGAAAAGACCGTATTTATAGAAAAAGCCTGCGGAGAGCAGGCTTTATAAAGGTGATTGTTTCAATTAGTGATGATGCCCTCCAGCACCATGAACATGCCCGTGAGACTTTTCCTCTTGAGTGGCATCTCTAATGTCAATTAGTTCCAAATCAAAACTTAAAGTTTTTCCGGCAAGCGGATGATTAAAGTCAACTTTAATTTCATCATCAGCTACATTTTTAATAACAAAAGGCATTTGATGACCATCAGGACTATTTGCAACAAAGCTCATTCCTTCTTTCAATTCAGTGCCTTCAGGAAATTCATTTCTTTGAACTGATTGAAGTGCAGCTTCCTGATATTCCCCATAACCTTCCGAAGGTTCGAGTGTAATTTTATTTTTTCCACCGATTAACATGGTTCCAATTTTTTCTTCTAGTTTGGGAAGAATTTGCTCATTACCACTTAAGAAGGCGAATGGGTGTTCATGAGTTGCCGAATCTAATAAAGCTCCATTTTCATCTGTCAAATTATAAGCGATTGTAACAACTTGATCTGGTTTTAAGGGCATTGGTGATCCTTTCTATATTGAATTTATTTTTGACCAACATATATAAAATAATTGAGGATAAATACAACCCCGGTGGGTTGGGAAAGTGATTTAATTCAATAATTAAAAATTCATCTTGGTTCCCAATCGTTTCCACCGCAAGGTATAAAATTTATTGTCGGATGCTTATCATACTTCATACACAAAACTGCTGATTTGTCATAGTGTCTGCAGCTAGCACAAAGTGAATTCTCGTTCACTTCTTTATTTTTTTCTTCAAACTTTTTATAACTGACTACAGCAGGATGAATAATCGTTAGGTACACAATAATAATACTAGCAATTCCCCAAAATTTAAAATCGAAATAATTTTGTGAAAACCATATAATCGGAATTAAAATAAAGAGCCGGACTAATGTCCAAAAAACAATTTCGCCCATAGTGCCGTCTGCCAAATAATATTGAAATAAATATAAACTAGTGTAACCGCAATTATATGAATATATAGCCAAAAGTCTAACCAAAATAATCGACTATTGAAACTCAAGATTACTTGCTGTTATTTATTTATTATATTAATATTAACGAAATAATATTTAAAATTTTTCGGATCGGGCTTGGGGAAACAAAAAACCCCAGAATAAACCGGGGCTAAAAAATTTAGGAAAGAATGTGAGCGCGGGTGGGCTCGAACCACCGACCCTCTGCTTAAAAGGCAGATGCTCTACCCCTGAGCTACGCGCCCAAAAATTTTAAGAGCTACAAATATAATTATTCGGTCATTTTATTCCAAATTTTAGCAATTATCACTATACAATAATTCAATATGCAGCAAAATCTAAAAATACTAGTTTGTGACGACGACGAAACACTTTGTTATCTATTAAAGGAACAACTTCTTGAGGAAGGTTTTTCTGTCGATACAGTATATGACGGCAAGTTTGCAATTGAATCTATAAAAAATAGAAATTATGATGTTGTTCTTCTTGATTTAAACATGCGCGAAATTCAGGGAGAAGAAGTATTAAAGTTTGCAGTGGAATATAATCCTTCTATTGAGGTAATAGTTTTAACTGCACAATCAGAAGTTAGAAAAGCGATTGAATGCATTAAGCTTGGAGCTTACGATTTTATTTCCAAGCCGTATAACTTTGATGAATTGCTTGTTACAATTAATCGCGCATTACAGCATAAAAAACTTGTTGTTAAAACTGAAGTACTTAGCAGGCAAGTAAATAATAAATACTCAAATAAAATTATAGGTGAAAGTTTAGAGCTTAAGAAAGTTTTAAACTTGGCCAACAAATCAGCAATGTCTGATTCCAACGTGCTTATTGAAGGGGAAACAGGAACGGGTAAAGAACTGTTAGCTGAATATATACACAAGCATTCCGAAAGACATGAAAATCCATTTGTAGTTATAAACTGTGCATCACTTCCTGATCAATTAATAGAAAGTGAACTTTTCGGTCATGAGAAAGGTGCCTTTACAGATGCTAAATCAGCTAAACAAGGTTTAGTAGAAATAGCGCATGGCGGTACTTTATTTTTAGATGAAATTGGAGAATTAAGTCTTACACTTCAGCCAAAGCTTTTAAGGTTTTTGGAAAACGGCGAATATAGGAGAATAGGTGGGGTAACAAATTTAAACTCTGACGTGCGTGTAATTGGAGCAACAAATAGAAATTTATTGGAAGAAGCAGACAATAAAAATTTTAGGAGAGATTTACTTTTTAGATTAAATGTAATAACATTAACGATACCGCCTTTGAGAGAAAGAAAAGAAGATATTCTTCTTTTAGCCAATCATTTTTTAGATGCAAAGTCGTCTATTAAAGCAAGAAAAAAATTATCTTCAACTTCAGAAGAATTTTTATTGAATTATGAATTCCCGGGGAATATCAGAGAGTTAGATCATATAATCGAGCGGGCAATAATTTTTGCAGAAAAAGAAGAAATCCACCCGGAAGATTTAAATCTTCCAAACACCAAAATAAGAAGCGTGGCTGTAAATTTAATAAATGAAGATAATGGCGTTGATGAAAACGTGGTTTTAAGTATGGATGAAATAGAAAAAAGACATATCGCAAAAGCATTAAAAATTAATCGGTGGGATAGAACGCAGACAGCAAATCAACTAGGAATTAGCCCTAAAACATTGTATACTAAAATTAAGAAATACGAAATAAAACAAGATTAAGAGTTGAATGTCCCAAAAACTTATTTCTAATTTTCCCATTAATGAGCTTTTAGAAATAGATGATTTAGCGCTTGCTATTTCCAATGATGATTTTGTAATTACTTGGTTTAATAAAGAATTTAAAAACCTTAGCTCTCAAAGCAGAATAAAAGGGAAGTCATTATTTTCTATTTTTCCCGAAATTAAAAAAGAACAATTATCCAGCAAAGCAAAAAATCATTTCAAAATATTAGCCGCTGAAAATGATTTGACCATAGTCATTAAGCCCATAAAAACTGAATCTAAAAACAAAAACTATTCAATAATCTTAAAGACAAACCCTCAATTAAAAATTATTAACAAAGATGATTCAGAGGATTTCCAGAACAAACTAAAATTTCAAAACGAATTTAAAAATATTTTAACGCTTCTAGTTAAAGAAAATTCGCTTGAAGTGTTATCAGAAGAAATTTTAAAAAAATGTGTTTCAATAACCAAAAGTAATTTTGGATTTATAGTATTTCACGAGGAAAAGAAAAAGTATGATTATTTGTTTTATGATCCTAAAGAAAGCTTAAAAAATAAAGATGAAATTAAAAAGGAAATTGAATCAAGTTTTAGCTTTGTGGATAAATGGCTGGTTGTAAACAAACGTCCGCTTGTAATTCTAAATACACCGAATAACATTGGCTATAACATTACACAATCTCTTCAAAGTGAATCTGCAATTATAGCCCCGAGCTTTTTTGATAATAGTTTACTAGCAACAATTATAGTTGCCAAAAAACAAAAAGATTACTCTGCTTTTGAAGCTGCAAATATGGAACAATTCGCTTCAATACTTTCGTTTGCAATTAGCAGCATTAAAACCAGAGAATTAAATACCGCTTTAGAAAACCGACTACAGCAAGCTCAAAAGCTTGAAACTATAGGTAAGCTGACAAGCGGAATGGCACATGATTTTAGTAATTTATTATCAAGTATTTTTGGAAGTTTAAATTTACTTAAACGAAAAGTACAGCAGAACGATGATATATTCCGATTGCTGGACAACATTGAAAACTGCTCGGTTCGTGCAAAAGATCTTACGCAAGGTTTATTATCATTTGGGAAACCAACTCCGAAGCGAAAAGAGCTAATAAAACCAAATCTGCTTCTTTCGGAAATCACAAAAGTTGTAAACCAAACTTTTCCAAAGGCAATTAATTTTGAAACAGATATTTATGATAGCCTTCATGATATGCTTGGAAATGGAACAGAAGTTTATCAAGTGTTATTAAATTTATGTGTGAACGCAAAAGAGGCAATAACCGCAAAGGGGAATATAAAACTAACCGCACAAAATCTGTCAGTGGATGATAAGAATAGAATGAAATTTCCCTTATTAGATCAAGGCAATTATGTTCACGTTTCAGTTAGTGACTCGGGTAGCGGTATAGAAGAAGAACACTTGCAAAAAATATTTGATCCGTATTTTTCGACAAAAGTTAAAGTAACTGGAGGCGGCTTAGGTTTATATGTTACCTATGGTATAATTAAAGCACATAATGGACATGTTGAGGTTTCGAGTGAAGTAGGTAAAGGCACTACTTTCGATGTATTTTTCCCAAGTTTCGAACCTGCCAAAGCAGTTAAAAGTAAGAATAAAGATAAAGAAAAAATTATTTTGCTTGCAGATGATGAAGTGATGCTTAGAGATTTACTCGCGGAACTTCTTGAATCAAACGGTTATAATGTAGTTAAGGTTTCTTCAGGTGATGAAGTTTTAAAAGTTTTAACTGAAGAAATTAAAGCCGATTTAATTATAATTGATTATAACATGCCCGGACTGAATGGCTTAGATTGTATTCAACAGATTAGAAATTTAAAATTTGAAATGCCGGTAATTTTATCTTCGGGGAGCCTTTCGTTTGCAGAAAATTTGGATTATAAAAAAATTGGAATCAATAGCTTGCTTGCCAAACCCTACGAATTTGATTCAATGCTCTCTCTCATAAAAAGATTAATCTAATTTCCCCTCTCTGTTGTTTTTATCTATATCAACCATTTTAATATTTTTTACATAGTTAGAAAATTCCGGTGTTTTTACTGAACTTAAATCATTTAGAACATCACTTATCTCTTTGATTCCACCCTCAATAAAGCTCAGCCTGTTTAAAATATTTTCTTTTACTACTTCCTCTTTTTGCAGTTCTCTTTTTATAGCGGCTGATGAAAGACTAATCAAAGTCAATGGCTGTTTAATTTTGTGATTAGCGGTAACCATTGTCGCAGAAAACGTACTTTTTTGTTCGGCTACTAATAATTTCTTTTGCATATCGGAAAACTTTAAGGCGGAGTTTACTCTGGCGATTAGTTCAATCCTATTGAAAGGTTTTTTTATATAATCAAAAGCTCCTGCTTCAAGTCCTTCCTTTGTGTCCTCAGCAGTGGATTTTGCGGTTACTAAAATGATTGGAATCGTAGTAGTTGCTGAATTATTCACTAAATGTTTGCATACTTCGAGACCAGATATTTCCGGCATCATAACATCCAATAAAACCAAATCTGGTTTTTCATTTATACACCTTTCAATACCGCTTTGACCGTCATAAGCTGTAATAACATCAAAACCTTCATGTTCAAGTCTATCTTGAATCAGAAATACATTTTCAGGCAGATCATCAATTACTAAAATTTTTTTCATATTATACTGGCTTTAATTTGTTATAAATTTCTTCAATTTTTGTTAAAAGAATAGACTGTTCAACCGGTTTTGTTATATAGTCATCAAAGCCATGCTTATAAATTACTACTTTATCATTAACCATGGCTTTGGCAGTAACCGCAAATACAGGAATGTTTGACCACTTTTTATTTTCTTTAATTCTTTGAATAGTTTGAAAACCATCCATCTCAGGCATCATTATATCTAGAAGGATCAGGCTGGGTATTCTCTTTTCTAAATATTCCAGGCACTCAAGGCCATTTTTTACAAGTCTAGTTTTATAATTTTGCGATTTCAATAACTCATTTAACATAAATAGAGAATCAGGGTCATCATCAACAACTAAGATTTCATTTGAAGAATCATATTGCATCAAACTATCATCTTCTGTCAGGCTAAATTCATCTCCGATTTCTAACTCATTATCTTCATCTATTATTTTTGCTTCTTGAAATCTGATTCTATCTCTAACAACTTTTAGAACGTCCAAAGGATGGCCGTTACTTTTTATTGTAATTTCTTCAACTATATTTTGTAATGAATTAACTTCTTCTCTTGTTAAATCCTTAGCTGTACTTATAATTATGGGGATATGCTTTGTTTCACGATTAGTCTTTAATTTATGCGATAAAGTAATTCCATCTACATTAGGCATAATTAAATCAATGATTATTAAATCAGGTTGAATTTCTAAAATTTTACTAAAAGCAATTTCACTATCCTTGATGTAATGGATTTTAATATTTTCGTTATTAAACTCAGCTTTGAATTTTTCAAATTCTAACTCATCATCGTCAACAAGAACAATTTTTTCTACTTTTCTTTTTGAATTATTTTTAAGTTGATCAAGAATAATATTAAGTGTATCAATTGAAAATGGTTTAATCATATATTCATAGGCGTTCAAACCATAACCAAGATTTTTATCGCCTAAAATCGAAATAGGAATAACAGGAATATTTTTGGTCTTTTCATTTTCTTTGAGTTCTTTTAAAATATTCCATCCATTTTTATTTTGCATCATTACATTTAAAGTAATCGCAAATGGGTTAAGTTGAATCGCTTTTTCGATCCCGGTTTTCCCATCATCGGCAAATTCCGTATCGTAACCTTTAGAGTTTAAATATTGACCGATTGTATGTTTTACGGAAGGTAAATCTTCAATTACTAAAATTGTTTTATTAATTTGCGTCGGCAAAATAGAATTGTTAGCCGCCTTATTTTGATTTGATGTTCTGACTTGGATAAAATTAAATGGAATAGTAAATACAAATGTAGAGCCATTACCAGGTTCGCTAGCTAATTCTAGCCTTCCATTCAAAAGAGTTGAGATTTTTTGGGATATCGATAAACCCAGACCAGTACCTCCATATTTTCTAGTGTTCGTACCATCAATTTGCCTAAATTCTTCAAAAATTATTTTTTGATTTTCTTCAGATATTCCTATGCCTGTGTCTTTAATCTTAAATATTAAATCTTCTTCTTCAGCACTTATTTCTAGCTCAATCAATCCTTCGTTCGTGAACTTAATTGCATTGCTTAGTAAGTTCATAATAACCTGGCTTACTTTAACTCTATCAGATTTCACAACCGTATTTCTGTCGATCAAACAATTGGTTTTATAATTCAACTTCTTGGTATTGATTAATGGGTAAACGAAAGCTTCAATTTCATTTATAAGTTCATTTATAGGAACTTCATCTTCATTTATTTCCATCCGGCCTGATTCTATTTTTGATAAGTCTAATATTTCATTTATCAAATTCATTAATCTTTTGCCGCTATTATAAATTACCTCAAGTCTTTCTTTATTATGTTTATTTATACTGGAGTCATCAATAATTACCTTCGTAAGTCCCAGAATCGAATTCATCGGTGTGCGAAGTTCATGTGACATATTGGCTAAAAACTGTGATTTTAGTGTAGTTGCATCTTCTGCTTTTAGTTTTTGAATTTCCAATTCATCTGCTTTTTCTTGAAGTTTATTATGCAATTCAACAAGTGAAACATTCTGCTTTTTTATCTGATCATTTTGCTGCAGATAATCTTCGTTCAGTCTTTTAAGTTCCGAAACAAAATTCTCAAGCTGCACCAAAGCAGATGCATTAGTTAATCCTATTGCTAATTGTGGATTGATTTTTTCAAGATAGTCTTTGGCTTGATGAGAAGCTTTTTTGACAGAGCCCAGAACTAAAATAGAGATTATTTTATTGTTATAAAGTACTGGCAGAATCAGAATGTTTTTTATTTCTACATCTACTATACCGGTTGAAATAATAGGAAATTCATGTTCAATATTTATTTCTAAAGTTTCTTTGGTTTTAAGAACGGTATTAAAAAATTCATTTTGTTTATCAAATGGTGAATCGGCTTTCCAGCCATAACAACTTCCTAAAGTTATCCCTTCTTCTTCAACGTGATATAACGAACCAATAATAAAATTACAAGCCTTAATAATTTTAGTTAACGCTGCTTCAGAAATTTCCTTCAAAGTTGGATTTTGATTAATGAGAGTAATAAAGTCGGAATAATCTTTCTCCATTTTTTGTTTTTTATCTAGCTCATCTATCATTGAATTAAATGCGCCAGCTAAGTCACCGAGTTCGTCTTTACTTTGAAAAGTAATTTTATTTTTAAAGTTACCTTCTTTAGTAATCTCTGTGGCATTACTTAATTCGCGGATATGTTTTCTAATTTTATCTGTGAAAAGAAAAGTTAAAATGAGTGATAATATAATGCCGGCAATACCCACGATAATTAAAATATATAATAGGCTTGATCTTAATTCGCTAATTTCGGTTAACGTTGAATAAATAAGAAATTTTAAATTATTTGAATATTCAAAGTTACCAGATGGTTTTGCTAAAGCGGCAATAATATCCGCTGTGTTATTTTCATTTATGTATACTTCATAAGTCTTTTTTGTTGAAAGTTTTTCATAAATCTCATTCAATAAGAAAAGATATTTTTCATTAACAAGTGGGTTTGAAAGCTCCGCAGTGGAATTATTCCAGATAATAGCAATCTCGCTCCCAATTTTTTTTGAGAATTCTGATAAAAATTCACCTGTAATAATCCTTCCGTAATAATATAGCTCGCCTTGCTGAGTGTGGTAGATTTTTATTACCGCTTGAGGATTATATTCGAGAAATTCTTTTAATGTTAATTTTTTATCTGGGACATATACTATATTTTTTGAAGATATAATTGAAAGTGAATTTGGTGATTTTTCGTCAGCTTTGAAAATAAAATCGATGCTTCTCTCAGATAAATTTGAATTGCTGAAAACGTAATCTTTTTTGTTATTAAATAGGTAAAGAAAATCATCTTCAGTTTCTTGCATTGCTTGGCGATAGGATGAACTAAAATTGCTTACTGAATGTAGTAAAATTTTTGATTGCTGTGAAGCAAGTACATTATATATTAAAGAATAGAATGCTATTGCTGAACTGACTAATATTAGTCCCACAATCGCAAAATTTGCGATTAAAATTCGATAACTTATTTTCATTAATTAATCTTTCTGAAGAACATTCTTGATTGTTAATAAAAGCTCATCCAAATCGTATGGTTTGCTAATAAAATCATTAGCACCCATTCGTGCTGAATCAATCGCGCTTTTAACATCAGTATATGCAGTGAGGACTATTATTTTAGAAGTGGTTTTCCTTTGCTGTAGTTCTTTTAAAACTTCAAAGCCGTCTTTCTTTGGCATTTTTAGATCTAATAGTATAAGATCTACAGCATTGCGGGCTAGAAAATCTAATGCGTCATCACCACTGTTAACATATTCTGTTTCGTATCCGACTTCTATCAATTCTTCATTAAGGGCCTTGCACAAATTGATATCGTCATCAACTATCAGGATTGATCTCATCACTTTTTTGTTTCGCTAGTTTCCGATTGTTCAAATTGATAATACTTAACTCTATCTCTATAATTCTTTATTTCTTTCTGAACTGGTGATGATGTTAACTTTGGTGATTCTAACCTTTCTTTTAATGTTGGAACTAAGTCTGCTTTTAATAAAATAACAAGTTCTTTTTTGTTTGTGCTGGTTTCGTCAGAGCCTGCTAAATAACGTATTCCGAAAACCCACCACGGAAGATCTTTAAGAAAGGGTATTCCGGTTCTAACTTTTGTATCTTCATTTAAGAACAAGCCGCCGATTACTGTTTCTTCACCATTTAATAATAAAACCTGAGTTTTCGCTGTTGTCTTATTTATTATTGTGGTGGTCGGATCCGGCACATAAGAACTTCTTTCCACACTTACATCTAAAAGAATATAGCTAACATCATCTTCTTTATAGATATAAGGGGTAACTTCAATTATTGTGCCCGTGGAGAAGAAATTTTCAATAACATTTCCGGCAAAATCTCGTTGCTTTACTGAGATATCTGAGCCTACTTGAATTCTACCTTTTGTGCGGTCTCTTACTGTGATATTGGGGCTGCCTATAATTTCACCTAAGTTCTCATTCTCAAAGAACTTAAAAATCCCATAGGCTGTTCCGTAGAAACCTCCTACATCAAATTTGGTTTTTGTATTTAATTCAAATTCGGGCCCTAATTGATCAGTGGATGCGTTACTTTGTGCTGCAGCAAGTTTGTCTTGGTCAATCCCAATTTTACCGCCCCAATCCAAACCTTGCTTTGAAAGTAAAAATTTCCAATCGAAGCCTCTTTGTCTGGCTGCAGTTGTATTTAATTCAAAAAAGACGGCCGAAATTTTTACTTCTCGCGAATCTACTGCAGCATAAGTTTCGGGAGTATGTTTTTCTGATTCAGGTTCATTTTTTTTCTTGACTACAATTACATCTTCTTTTTCTTCATACATTAATCCATTCATCTGAACTATTATAGTTAATGCTTTATCGTAAGGCATATTTTTTAATTCAATATTAATTGGGCTGGCGGAAGTTACAGTTGATACGATTCTTTTACCGGTTAATTTTTCACTTACCTTACTTAATAATTCGATTGCGCTGTCAAAAGATAAAGTAGGCGATAGTGTCACCATTTCGTCTGGATTTGTAAAACCTTTCTTTAGTGATCTTTCGAGATAATTTTGAGGATATGCAAAAGATATAAAAATTAATACAAATGCTAATGATGTAATAATCTTTTTCATTTTAATTTCTCTAATTTATTGTTCTTATTTTTTTCACTTTCTAAATCCAGCTCAACTTTCTCAATAATCCCGCCTTTATTAAGCACAAAACTCACTCTATTATTTTTATAATCAATTTTAGTTAAATAACCAAGATAAACTTCATCACCTTCCCAAAGTAAATAGCTATTTCCCTTACTATCAGCAATAAACGCGCCTTCAGGAATTAAAGCAAGAAGTTTTGCTCCTTGAACATCTAATAAGAAATTTGTATTTGGAGGAATTTCGTTTCTGATTAACGGATAGAATATATCATACAAAGATGGTGCGGTTAAGTTATTTTCCAATTTTCCGGTACTTGCAAATCTATCATTGGCGGAAAAATAAACATGACTTAATATTGTATAGTTTACGAGAAAATGCGGATATCCATCTTCATCAGTTGAGATTAAATTAGTTAAAGTTATTGTTTTTATTTTTTTGAGTTCTTTACTTTGCTCAAGTGCATAAACTAATTTATAGAGATCATTAAATTCTGCACCGCCTGATAACCTATATTCATAATAATAAAATTCTTTGTCTTGGCCCCGGTTTAAAAACTCAGTACTTATTTGTGTATTAGATGAGAACCACGAAGAGATATTATTTATAAAAGTGAAAAACTTAATCGAAGAAATATTCTGTGGTATATTAAATTTCCGAGTTGCTAATACCGAGTCTAAGACAGCTGATCGTTTTAAAAGTTCTTGATATTGCGATGTTAACTGCTCTGTATTGTAATCATTAACTTTTAATTTTTGTAATTTATCATTTTTAGCTTTTAAATCTCCGCGCTGAATTATAAAAATATAAATACCACCTGCGATAAGTATCAATATAAGTAAAGCTAATAGACCTAATGAATTTTTAATTTTTCGATTCATCTATTTCTTTTTTGGGTAGTTTAATAAATTAAAAGTTAATGTAAACTTAAATATACCCTTGTCTCTTAATTCTTCGTACATAATATTCTTTAGCTGGGCGGATTCTATTGAATAAGCAAAGTCAGTTAATACATTTTTATCAAGAGCATATCCTTCAACAGAAACGGAATTCTCCTGATCTTTTACTAATCTTGTCAGCCATAAATTCTTTCTTGTTGCAAAGAATTTTGAAAAATCCTTAAGTACTTCACTCCATACTTCGGCACCAACAGAAATAGAATCCAATATAGCTTGAGTTTGATCGAAGCCGCTAATCTTGCCTTCCAGTCCATTTATTTGATTAAGAATTTCTTGGTTTTGCCTTAATAAAATGGTTTGTTGCGTAATTTGAGAATCCAACTCATTCATTTCTTTTTTATTGGACAATATTTTTTGAGTAATATAAAATGCAGCAACAAATAATAATGCTAATATTACATATCCATGCCAACTAAACTGGAAGAACTTTTGCTGTTCTTTAACAAATTTTGGAAGCAATGTTATTCCTTTATGTTCGCCAGCCAAGTCATCATAATAATCTGTTGCTATTGCAAGCGGAACAGTAAAAGAAGAAATTTTCTCTCTTGATTCTTCGTCAAGGCTACTCATATTTATATCATCAAAATCAAGACGAGAAACATTAGCCTCAGGGAAAGTACCATAAAAGGAAAGAACCAAATTTTCAGAATCATCTTCCCCGCAAACAACAATGTTGTCAAGAGAAGATATGCCACCATTCTCCATTTCTAGAAGAATCTTTGAAAAGTATACATCATATGTATGAAGATTTACAGTGCCTATATCAAGCGTGGTTCCGATATGCTTCAGTTTTCGACCTTGCAGAAAAACGAGCTTGCTGTATTCTTTACCTATGTAAACAACTAAAGAGTTATCATCCGGGAAAAACTTTTTTCTTTTCGCCACATAATAGGCTAACGAAATTTCCGCACTTTTTATAGTTGGAATTTTATAATATCTTTTTCCATTAAATCTTGCAATAGAATTGATTAATTGAAGGCAGGGTACATCGCCGCTTAAGAAAGCAGTTAATAAAGTTTTGTCAGTTAATTCTATATAGCCTAGATTTTCGGGATCAATAGAAAGGTTTTTTGTCTCGCGAATATCTTCGATGATATCGTCTGAAACTTTTTTACTCTTTGTTGCTTTAGTGCCATCATAGATATGATAATAAATTGAAGGCTCAGTTAATCCAGGAATAAATAAATGATTATTTAAATTAATCCCTCTAAGAAAAGAACTGATTAAACTTTGACTTGAAACTCCAAGCGCTGCTGTCTGTGGAGTAGCTTTTTCAATTTTTTCAAACTCTAATTCTTCACCTTCAATGCTTAAATCAGAAACACCTTCTTCAAGATCAAGATGACTCTGCAGCACTTCAAAAGAACCAGCCCGGTGAAGTTTTAGTTTATCTTTTTCCTTGCTGATAACGGCAATCTTACTATCACCGCCTTCGCAATAAAAACAAACTAATGGTTTCAATTAAACCGCCGATAAAATTTGTTGAATTCTTGTTTTGTTATTTGCATACGCAACAGCTGTATCAAGTGATATTTTCTTCGAAAGATATAACCTCTTCAAATCTTGTTCCAAGGTTATCATTCCTGCAGATCCGCTTTGATTTATCATCATATATATTTCACTTGTGTTATTATTTTTAATTGCGGCTCTAACATTAGGATTTACAATTAATACTTCTTTTGCCATAACCCGTTTGCCATCTAAGCTAGGAACTAATTTTTGAGATACTACGGAAATTAGTACATCTGCTAGTCTATTTCTTACACGTTCTTGTTCATTCGGGTGCATCTCCGCAATTATTCTATCGATAGATTCAACTGCGGAAGAAGTGTGCAGAGTTGAAAAAACTTTATGACCAGTATCGGTAATTTCTAGTGCTGCCATTATAGTATCCGGATCTCTCATTTCACCAATAACTATAATATCAGGATCTTGCCTCAATGCTTGAATAACACCATCCTTGAAAGTTAATACATCACGGCCAACTTCTCGATGACGTATAATAGCCATTCTTGATTCATGCACATATTCAATTGGTGAAGCAATAATAACAACATGAGCAGGAGAGACATCATTGTGTGCATCTATAATTGAATCAAGTGTGGTTGATTTACCAGAACCAGTAATTCCCGTAACCAAAGACAATCCAAACTTAATATACGAGTGGCTCATTGCTTTAACTGCATTAGGATGAAATTCCAGTGAGCTCAGAGGCCTTATTGTGGCATTTATAGCTCTCATATTTAAACACAATGTGTCGAGATCATAATATGCGTCAGCTCTAAACCTAACTTTAGTATTTTTTCTTTCATATAGAAATGTATAACTAAAATCCAAATTTCTAGTTAAGGTAAGCATTTTAAGTTGATTTGCGTTCAAAAGACTTAATATGATTACAGTTGCTTCATCTTCTGTAAACTGAGGTAATTCTTTAATTCTTTGTTTTTTGCCAAAAACACGCAGCCAAATAAAATTTTCATTACCATGTCCGCCTATTTCAATATCCGAAGCATCTCTTTCAATCATCTCAGTAAGTAATTTATCTATTAATTGCTTTAAAACAACTCTTTGTTGTGGCTCCAAATTCTTAATGTTTTCAGCAAAAAAAGTGATTTTTTCGGAGCCATATATGGATGGGGGAGCAGAGTTTACAAATTGTGTTAGAATGGTCTTTGCTTCAGTTATCGACACTAAAAACACTTTCTAATATTTTGATAACGTAAATTATTATATGATTACGATAAATACAAGTAAAATATATAATAAAATTAAATTTTTATTAAATCGATTTACAAATTTATTTAAAATAATTTAAAGAGAAAGTGTTTCTCAATTTTTTATTCCCACCAGCTTAATATCTGAAATCTATTTGTTGTTGGAAATTCTGGAGGCGCATTTGTATAATACCTCTGGTCAAATTTATATTTTAGATTGAATCCATTAGTAACCCGAAGACTTGTTCCCGACACCAGTAATATCCATCTGTTTGCTGGGCTAGGCTTCCACGTATAAATTAATATGACCACATTTGCCGACCGTTCCATAATTTTCGAGCTTCAAATCTTTCCAATGTAAACATTGCTGCCGTAATATTTATATCATGTTTATTGGGCGCATTATCAGTAACATATAATTTTTTTTCCGAACATAGGCCTAAGTATTTGATCTGAAGTAGGATTTTTTGCGGGATCATCTACAACTCCAATATCATCATCTAAATAAATATCTCCGCCACGCTTTTCATCAATGCCGTTACATGTCACACTTGCCCGCTATCTTTCCTTTAACATGAATTGTTCCTTCAACTGCAATAACTCCATTGGGGGCAATGCTTTAATATCCACAGTGGTTTCTGCTCCTGTAGGAGAATCTTTATACGTAACTGTATTCATTATTAAACGTCATCCAAAGATCTTTATTTTTTGTAAACCAACCACCACTTTTTGCTTCAGAAGTTAAATTATACCAAATTAGTTGGGTATATCTACTTTTATCCATACTCATATCCACCAACAAATACTGGGTCAGCAGGGGCATACCAGTCAGCATAGTTTCATTGGTCCTTTTCCCATAGTTACTCTGCCCTTGAACACCGGCCTTCCGCTCAAGTTTAATCGTGGCATTTGTATGAAATGGACCATCCATAGTGTCTCCAGTAACATAGTATCCATTCGATCGGGTTTACATTAGTAAACATCACATATTTATTATAAAACTCCATTTTTAACCCAACAATTACCGTATCTTTTACATTATCGACTTCTCCAACAGAAACCATTCTCAGACCGCCTTTGCCTAGGGAAGCGTCATCCACTAAGTCAACATTAACCTTTCCTGTAGAAAATTATTCGTTTTTATATCCGGTTCTCCAAGATAAATTTTTATTTATTTGTCCCATTGCTAAATTTGCCCCACTTGCAGCAATATGTTTTGCATTTGCAGAAGCATAATAGTCAATCACATTGGCAACTGCATCATTTGCCATGTCATTGTTGGACATCATATACCTTCCCATTATGATGAAACTACCCAAGACAACTAACAAGATCATTTTTCCCATTATGTCACCTGTTTAAATTTCTTGAAGTTAATCTAGTTTGTTTCCAATATACAGTAGGATAGTAGTCCTTTTTATTATTATTTGCCACTTCATTATTCTCATTAAATAAAGGTTCTTGAGTCTGCACCTCAAGTTTTATTTCAACTATTTTAATAGCCGGTAAAAGCGTAACCTTGTTCATATCTTGGTCTAAAATACCCAGCCTAAACCTAGTCACCCATAATCTAAAGGGATAAGGAGTTTCATGATTTATTTTTCTATACAAAATTCTATCATTAGGATTCGGAGTTCTTACTAATTCTGATGTAGGACCTAGCCAGTATTTAATGGTATCCATAATATTATTTCGATTGTAATCGCCTAAAAAAGTTATAGAGCTTGAGTATCTGCTTGAAGAATAGATTTAGTGGGATCAATAACACCGTAACCCATTTTTCTAAAATCATACTCAACTATTCTAGCAATACTAACCAGATTACGTTGGGCTACCCTAGTTAGAGAATATAAGTCAGATTGTTCTACGGCTCTGCCCTGCATTTGATTCATTGTTAAAATAATAATTCCCCCAATTATTGCAGAGCCTAATAAATCTATAAAAACTTGAGCACCCATTGTTTAAAGTGTCCTTAGAAATAACTAAATATATACTGCATGTAAACCGGCATAAAAATGTTGATCCAACAGTTACAGTCATTAATTTGCTCCAGGTTCTGATCAACACCTGTTTCTGTTAAGATTATTCGAATCTACATACCTAACATTAATTGAAATTGTGAAAACCCTCTATCCGTGTGGACAGTATCTTTATAATTATTAAAGTCATCAAAGTCATTAAAATCATAGTACTTTTTGAACCTTCTGGAGAATCTGGACCTAAATCATTTTTTCCAGTTAATGAACTTGTGTTTGAAGTAGCTGAAATAATTGTTTGCTCATCATATGCTTTTCCGATTGCTAATTCAACATATGACTCACAAATGGAAATTGCATCTATCGCATAATCAGATTGATACAATGCTTTGTCAGAAATTTCCATATAAGATGTATTCATGTTTAAGACTAATACTCCCATTAATGCTATGGAAGCGATTGACAAAAACATTTGTCCAAGTCCCATTATTTACGATCCTTCATGTTAAAACCTTATTTATTAAGCTAGTTAAGCGATTTATTCTTCCGAGGTTGAAGCCAGCACTTCTTCAATCGAGCTTATTCCCATCCTTACTTTTTCAAATCCAGCTTCTCTTAAACTCAAAGAACCATCTACCTTTGCTTGCTTTCTAATCCTATCTTCATCAACTTCAATGCCGGAGCTAACTATTATTTTTCGAATGTCTCTTGTAAAGTATAAAGCTTCATGAATTGCAATTCTTCCTTTATAACCTGATCCATTGCATTTACTACAACCTTTAGCTTTGTAAATTGTATAATTTTTCCATTCAGCAATATTCATCTCTGCAGCTTCCATAACTTCTTCGTCATACTCTGTGACTTTTTCTTTACAATGCTCGCATAACCTTCTGATAAGCCTTTGGGCTACTATTAAGTTTATAGCATAAGCTATTAAGAAAGGTTCAATGCCCATTTTATATAATCTTGCAACAGCGCTTGGCGCATCGTTTGTGTGAAGTGTTGAAAAAGTTAAGTGCCCTGTATTTGCTAATTTAATAGCAACTTCGGCAGTTTCTTTATCTCTCATCTCACCTACAAGAACTATATCTGGGTCGTGACGTAAAATAGATCTTATCGCTTGTTCAAAATTCATTCTATAGCCAATTTTTAATTGGCGTGCACCTTCAATCACATACTCAACCGGATCTTCAACTGTTAAAACGTTTACCGTAGGATCAATCACCTGATATAAAGCAGCTACAAGAGTTGTACTTTTACCACTACCCGTTGGCCCGGTTAAGATTACCATTCCCTGCGGCTGGTTAATCGCTTTTACAAAAGATTTTTGTGCATAACCGGTTATACCTAATTTATCCAGGTCACGCACAACTTTTCTGTCATCGAGAATTCTTATTACAATACTTTCAAATTTATTTTTTAGTTCGGTGCCAACCATCGGCAAAACAGAAACTCTATAACGAATCACATGTCCGTCAATTTCTCTTTGAATAAAACCATCCTGTGCTCTTTCTCTTTCAAAACGATCCATTCCTTTTGAACGATCTTTTACAACCGCAACTACAGCCTCTGGTAAAGTTCCTTCCTGCACGTGCCAGGGTTGTAAGTTTCCATCAACTCTAAATAGTATGTTTGTTTTGTGCCCTGACATTGGAACAAAATGAATATCGCTCGCCCCTTTTCTTACACCTTCAACTAAAGCTCCTTCTACAAGATTTATAAGCGCACTTTTATTAATTTCGGCATCAAGTTCTTCTTCGCTTAATCCTCCTTCTTCTTGCTCAATTTGAAATTCAGGATCAGCATCCTCAAGCATTTTCATATACTCATTTTCTGGAGGAAGAATTATTTGGATTAATTTTTCGAAATCCTTTTTCTTTATATAAACCACTTCATATTTGCTGGCATTTAAACCGAAAGCGATTTTAGGAATATTTCGGTCTGTAGGATCTATGCTTGCTAGAATTAATTTATCTCTCTGCCTTTCGTCATACATGAAAGGAAGAATTTTGTATTCGAGAATTTGAGTTTTTAATTGTTCGCCGGCATTTTCAATCAATGTTTTTATTGCTTCAATACGCTTATGCGGTATCTCTTCGATTGCTGTATCAAATTCACGAAATGCATAAAGTGTTGCAACTTCTCTAAAAATAAGATCGTGCTCATATCCAAAATCCTGCACTAATATCTGAGCTAGATTTCTTTTGATTTTACCTTTATCATTATTTTTAGCTGTTAATGCTCTTTCAAGCATAACTGAATCAATAATACCTTTTTTAAATAAGAGGTATCCTATTTTATCATTTAATTCAAGACTTGTATCGATCATCCTATATTTCTTTCTATCGTAATGGTATGGTTATAAGATGTAGACATGCCAGGAGTCTTAGGCCTTACTGTTGCGGTTTCAGCTGAAACTAATGTTAACGCAATCATTACAACCATAATAATCATAGCAATAACCACCTGGATTAATTCAATTAAATTTTTAAGCTTATAAACTGTTTCGCTTTCGTAATAGTTTGCTAATTGCGAGAGCAGTGTTTTTTATTGTTCCGGTTTCTTCTCCCGAATGAAGTCTAGATAACGCAGTATCTGTAAATACGCCGCTGGCTTCAAAAGCATCTGTAACACCGGTTCCTTTTTTAATCATCAAAGGAATTGCTACCGATTTAATTCTCTCTTCAAAATATGAATTGCCCGTTGCTTCGGCTGCTATCCTAATAGGTTCGATACTTTCTGCAGAACCACTATAAAGTGTATAAAAAACTCTGGCAAAAACTTCCAATACTGTTTTATGGATTAACGATCCTATCATGGGCAGCTTCAGGATTGTCTTATCGACAAAGTATGCACCCTTTTTTGTTTTAGAATATCTCCAGAAAACTATTGGCGGAATAAACAATACCGCAGAAACTAATATCATATTACCCATAAGAAAATCACTAATCTTTAAAGTAAACGCAGTCATCGGCGGTAATTCAATTCCAAACTTCACAAATAATTTTGCTGTTTCAGGAAAAATGTAACCAACATAAAAAAGAACTGCTAAGAATAATACAAAAATAGTAACCGCCGGAGTTATTAAAGCACTTCGCATGTTCTTTTTAAATTCCTGACGTCTCTCAAGAAACTTTGCTGTTGCTTTATAAATTTCAGCCATGTTACCGCTTTTAGAAGCTAATCCAAGCATATATGCAGTAAATTTACCGAACACCGATTGATACTTTAAAAAGGTGGCTTCGCTATCGGCACCTTTTTTTAGATCGTTATTAATTTCCTTAAGTGTATTTTTTAAAGTTTTGTTTTGGGTATCGTTTATTAATAAAGTTAGTATTTCCCCGTATGCTAATTTCTGCTCCAATAGTTCTGCGCTAATCTTAACAAAGGTTACTATTTCGCCATTGGGTGGTTTTGCATTGAATTCAAATAAACTCTTGTTGACCGAAAGAACTTCATATCCTAAACGGGATAAAGCCTCTTCAACTTCTTTTTTTGAATAAGCTTTTTGTTCTCCCTTAATCGGCTTGTCAGTTCCTTTTCTTATCCGGTATAAAAAAGTCGACTTCTTTTCAATCGATTTTATTTTTAATTGGTTTTTTTCAGCCAACTTATGAATTTTCTTTTTACCTTCTGAAGAAGAGGCTGCAGAAAGCGAACCATTTATTAATTGGCCGCTAACTCTTTCCGCTGTGAATCTAAATTCTATCATTTTTCATTCTCATTTAGTTTTTGTTCTTTTTAAGCAAGAATTATTCCTAATTTTTAATTATCCTTTTTAACCAAAGTAATTTATAAGAATTCTATATTTTAGTTCAAAAAAATGAAGATAAATCCGAAGTCCTCTTCTAAATAAAACTCTTACAAGAATACTATCGAAATAAAAGCTGTTATTTTAACACTTGGCAAGAAGTAGTAAGACTGTCACTCGATTTAAGACTTAACTATCTATCTATTCTGATAACATTCAATTGGTTTGGAGAAAAAAAAGGTGGGATAAACCCACCTTTTTATAGAATATTTATTATCTCTTAGTGAACTTTGGTGACTACTATTTGACCAACAGAATCTACTACTGCTGGATGTGTTACATAGTTAGTTCCATCAACGAGTTCAGTTCCAACACCTGTAATTGTAACTGATTTTGCTACTAACAGTTGCTGTATATGCACCATTAGCTGTTGATTGCTAAGATAGTAGGAATAGTCCAAGCTACTGGAGCTCCATTTGCAGTATTAAATGCTCTTCCGCCACCGCCCATTGATATAGGTTTTTTGTAGAACTGAACTGCCATTGCACCAAGATTATTTAAATCAGAAACTACACCGTCTCTGTTTGCTTCAATAGAACTAGCGTTAAATAAGTTAATACCAACTACTACTGCGATACCAACTACGATAACACCAAGAACGATTAAAAGAAGTTGTTGTTGACCCATTATAGATCTCCTTACATTTATTGATTATTAGTTAATTAGTTATTGTACTCTTGAATTCAATTATTCTAACACTGAAACCTTAAAATTATTTCTTGTTACTGTTGTTTTTACCTTAACGTAATCGTACCCACTGACTATTTCATTTCCTGTGCCAATGATTATAACGCTATCGGTAAATGTGGTAGCAGAAAAAGTACCACTAGCAGTGGATATCAATTCAACTGGGATATCCCAACCTAAAAAAGATCTATCGTTTCCACCCATACTTTTAGGCTTTTTATAATATGTCATTGCCAATGAAGCTAAGTTTAATGATTCATTAGTAACATTATCACGATTTTGATCAATTGAGTTTTGCCTGTAAATGGAAAATGAAAGAAATAATGCTATTCCAACAATTATAATGGCAACGGTAATTAAGAGTAATTGCTGCTGACCCAAAGATCTTTTCCTTAAATAATTTTTGTTTAATAACTGCGATTAGATTCAAGAAGAATTATGCCAATGGCTATTTTTATCAATTATTCTAACCGTTAACTTATTATAATTTAGGCGACTACACGGATGTTCATTGCTTAAATTATGCTGTGTAAAATGTGCTGTTAAGTGCTGTAATAATTGCTAAAGAAGGTTATTTTGGTACTCAAAAGTGGAAATCTTTATATAAAGATTGCAGGTATTATAAACTGATAAAAATTTTTAGAAAGGTATATTTACAAAATTACTTCTGGTTGGGGAAATTTTTACATGTTGGATTTACTCAATTGATGATTGATAGACTAAGGCAAGTTTTACTAAACTCGAAATCTTTACACGTAAAAATTGCTAAAATTAATTACTTTACTGTTCCTTAGAGCAGTATTAGGAATTTTACCACACAATAAAAACCGAATTTAATAACTATTTCTTTGGAAAAGACCATATTCAAACTTATATCACAATAAAAAATAATTTTCTCTTTATCTTGTGATATTGAATTATAGTTATATTTGCTAAGTCATTCTTTTTCTTCAACAATTAAATAAATCATTTTAAAGGAACTATTCTATGAAGAGTTTTAGGAAGAAAGATTCAAATATTATTTCCTCAAAAGATTTCAAAGCTAGAATCATTTTTATACTTTTATTTTCATCGGTTTTATTTTATGCAGGCTGTCAATCAAAAAATGAAGAAGCTAAACCGCCGGAAGATAAAACGAATCAGGTAGAAACAATTCAAACTCCGGCAGACTCAGCCTCTGTCGATAATCAAAAAGCTGAAGGTAAAGAAGAATCAAAAATTCCCGATTTAACAGGTACATGGACGGGGAAATTGGATTCGAAGGTTACAACTTTAAATATTACTTCTCAAGATTCAACTTCGTTTAAAGGAAAAATAACCATTCATTATAGAGATGCGGTAAACCAGGAAGTTAAAGGAACTTTTAACCCTGAAAAAATGACAATCAATATGAGTGACCAAATCCGCGACAGATATATGGGAAAATATAATGCAAAACTTTCTTCTGATATGCAGAGTCTTTCCGGGACCTTTACAGTAAATATTAATAAGGAAAAAAAGAGTTTTAATTTAACAAAGAAATAAAATATAGAAAGGATAATTTTAGATGAAAAAATATCTTATTTTACTAATTATACCAATTGCGGGATTTATATTGTCTTCTTGTGATTCCACTTCAGACCCAACGAATCCGCCTTCAGTTACGAAAGGAAGTATATTTGTGCAATCCACACCAGCAGGTGCTACTATCGCTGTTGGAGGCACTTCAACAGGTAAAGTTACTCCTGATAGCGTGACCAACTTGGATGAAGGCTCTTATAATGTAACGCTTAGTTTAACCAACTATAAAGATACAACTTTTTCTGCTTCGGTCACTGCAGGTTTTCAAACTGTAAAATCAATTACATTAACTTCAGATTTGACGACTAAAACTTATACAGATACTATTTGGGAAACCACAGGTACTGGAGCTAACCAACCTAGTGGATTAGATCTGTCGGCAGGTATAGCTAAAAGTTCTTCAAACTCTGATATCGATATTTATTATTATTCCGTTGCAGATTATTCTGTAATTGAAATTAGAAGTTCTACTTCCCGTTCAACTTCATTTAAGGTCGGTACAAGCACAGACTTGTTTGACGGAGTTTCTTCACCATTGGCAGTTCCCAGTTGGGATAATAAAATGGGAGATAGAGAATCAAACTATGTTTTCTTGTTTGATGCAGATTCACATTATTCAAAATTAAAAATAGTAAGTTTTGGAGGTGCTACCCAGTCTGACCCAGGCCCTGCTTATTTAGTTGTTCAGTGGATCTATAATGAAAAAGCAAATGATCAAAGGTTCCCAACTCAACCTTAAACGATTATTAAAATTTAAAAAAAGCCGTGATTTTTAGTCACGGCTTTTTATTTTTAAAGAAGTATTTTCTGTTTATCTTATTTTAATATGAAGCTCTTTTAATTGTTCATCGGAAACTGTAGAAGGAGCGTCGTCCATAATAGAAACTGCGCTTGCTGTTTTAGGGAATGCTATTACTTCTCTAATAGAATTTTCTCCAGCAAAAATCATTGCCATTCTATCAAATCCAAATGCTATTCCTCCGTGAGGCGGTGCGCCGTATTTAAATGCATTCATTAAAAATCCGAATTTGTATTCAGCATCTTCATCTGAAATTCCAAGTGCCTTAAACATTTTTGCCTGCAAATCAGCATTATGTATTCTTATTGACCCGCCTGCAATTTCACTTCCATTCAAAACGAGATCGTACGCGCGCGCTTTTACTTTGCCTGGATCACTTTCCATAAATTCAACATCTTCCAATCTAGGAGAAGTAAATGGATGATGCATTGCATAATATCTTTTTGTCTGTTCATCCCATTCAAACAACGGGAAATCAGTTACCCACAACAGTTGCGACTTTGAATCAGGCTTAATTAAATCCAATCGTTTTGCCATTTCCAAACGAAGCTGGCCCATAATCGAAAGAGCTTTAAGTCTTTGGCCTGAAAGTATAAAAATTAAATCGCCCGGTTTAGCATTTAATCTTTGAATCAAATTATTTTTTTCTTCATCAGATAAAAACTTCGCGAT
Organism: uncultured Ignavibacteriales bacterium; assembly: GCA_963731745.1. GTDB lineage: Bacteria > Bacteroidota > Ignavibacteria > Ignavibacteriales > Ignavibacteriaceae > CAVSWT01. Next base: position 61,375 of record CAVSWT010000014.1, on the reverse strand, counting down.
AGGTGCTTCTAATTCATTTTCTTTTACTCGCATCCAGATCAACCCGCCGGCACCTAACTTTTTAACAAAATCAGTTAAAACGTCTAATTGATTTCTTGTATAATTACCGCAGCCTGGAGCCACCATACCGGTTATTATTCCGCTGCTGCTAATTTGATCTTTAAAAGCTTTAAATTCTGTTTTTGAAAAAACATCATTCAGAGTTTTCATATCCAGAATAAATCTTAAATCCGGCTTATCACTCCCAAATTTTTCCATCGCTTCTTCAAATGATAATCTTGGAATTGGAAGCTGCAGCTCCTGTCCCCAAATTTCTTTGAATAAAATTTTCATTAATCCTTCGACCATTTCAAAAATATTTTCCTGATCGATGAACGACATTTCAACATCAATCTGTGTGAATTCCGGCTGTCTGTCTGCACGAAGGTCTTCATCTCTAAAACATTTAACAATTTGAAAATATCTATCAAGTCCCGATACCATTAACAGCTGTTTATATTGCTGAGGTGACTGCGGCAAAGCATAAAATTTCCCTTTATGCAATCTGCTTGGAACAAGATAATCTCTAGCACCTTCAGGTGTACTTTTCATAAGCACTGGAGTTTCAACTTCTACAAAATTATTTTCATCAAAATATTTTCTAACAAGCTGGTACATTTTATGGCGCATTAATAAATTCTTTTGTATCGAAGGCCTGCGCATGTCAAGATATCTATATTTCAATCTTACATCTTCACTTGTTTCAATTTTATCTTTTATGGGGAAGGGTGGTGTTTTAGCTTCGTTTAATATTACAAGCTTATTTACCATAACATCAATGTGGCCTGTGGGAAGTTCAGGGTTATCGGTTTCAGGCGGCCGCTTTCTTACTACTCCCTCAACCGAAATAACAAATTCACTTCTTAAATCTTTAGCTGAATTATGTGCTTCTTCATGAAAACTAGGTTCAAAAACAATTTGAGTAATTCCGAACCTGTCGCGGAGATCAATAAAAATTAATCCGCCCAAATCTCTTCGCGTATCTACCCAGCCATTTAAAATTACATTTTCGCCAACATTTTCTATTCTTAATTCACCGCAAGTGTGAGATCTTGTTTTAAAGTACATATTTACTTTGCTAACTCCTTATTAAAATTTTAAGAGAGGCTAAAAATAATCAATAAAATAAGGTGTTACAAATAAATTATTCGTCCGCAAATTGTATTTTTTAGTGTGATAAAGAATAACTGGGAATTAAAAAAATAAAATTTTTCCCATTATTTTTTAGGTGGATTGTGAGTGTAGACAAAATAAATAAACCTCAATATTTCCGCTCACACACACTCAAATAATTTATAAACATTTTACCATCGTAATTAAGCTAATAATAATGAAAGGATATTATATGAAAAGGATAGCAAAATTTTTATCTGTTTTTATTGTTTCAATGTTTATAAGTACTTCTTTGATTTATGCGCAAAACAATTCTCAGAATCAAAACCAGAATCAGTCGCAAATGCAGAATCAAAATAATGATAATAGACAAGATTCTACAGAATATAATTCAATGGCTTACTATCGATATGCTAAGAAAAATATAATAGATGATAAAAGTAATGACAAGTCTTATAAAGGCAAATGGATTGATTCTGAAAAAGATAAAAGTAATTCATCAGATATGAAAAATGAAAATTCTAATGATAATAATTCAATGATGAATGATGACAATGTTCATAGTAAAAAAAATGATAACATGAAGAATAAGAATAATATGATGAACCAAAATAGTAATCAAAAGATGCAGCATAACAATAATATGAACATGAACAATATGAATAATAATTCAAAAACAGATTCAACTAAATAATTATTAAAATATTTATTTAGTTAGTGACCAAAAGCCCGGCTTTTAAATAAGTTGGGCTTTTTTATTAACCAGCCGATTGTGTTTTTATCAATTTATAAAAGCTCTTAATTTTTGTAAATTTATGTTATGAATGCAATTAACTTAATCAGGAAAAAACGGGACAAACAAAATCTAACTTCGGAAGAAATTGAATTTTTAATTAATTCTTATACAAAAGATAAAATTCCGGATTACCAATTCTCTGCTTTTTTAATGGCCGGTTTTTTAAATGGATTTAATGAAAATGAAACTGCCGCTTTAACCAAGGCAATGCTTTATAGTGGAAAAGTTCTTGATTTAAAGTCTGTTAATGGAATTAAAATCGACAAGCATTCAACAGGCGGAGTTGGAGATAAAACTTCACTAATAATTGCACCAACCGTTGCTTCCGCCGGCGTTCCGGTTCCCATGATTTCCGGAAGGGGATTAGGACATACAGGTGGAACGTTAGATAAGCTGGAATCAATTCCAGGTTTCCGGACAGGCCTTTCATTGAAGGAATATAAAAATGTTTTAAATAAATGCGGTGCCGTTTTAATCGGCCAGACAAAAGATATTGCTCCAGCAGATAAACTAATTTATTCTTTGCGGGATGTAACTGCAACTGTTGAATCGATTCCATTAATTACTGCAAGCATAATGAGTAAGAAATTGGCAGAAGGAATTGACGGGCTTGTGCTGGACGTAAAAACCGGCAGCGGCGCGTTTATGAAAGAATATAATGATGCTAAAAATCTTGCACTATCATTGATAAATACTGCAAAAGAGTTTAATAAAAAAGTAATCGCTTTTATAACCGATATGAATCAACCGCTGGGAAATTATATCGGCAACTGGCTTGAAGTTCTTGAATCAATAAAAATTTTAAAAGGTGAAGTTGTAAATGATTTATATGATTTAAGCATGCAGCTTTCCGGTGCAATGATTTATTTGGGTAAAAAAGCCTCTTCTATTGAAGAAGGTGCCGAAATAGCAAAACAAAAAATTAAAAGCGGAGAAGCATTTGACAAATTTTTAGAGATAGTAAAACTTCAAAATGGTGATACAAGTTATTTAACAAAACCGGAAAAATATTCGAAATCAAAATTCAATGCTGAAATTAAATCAAATGATAGATGGAAACTTAAACTCAATTAATAATTTTGAACTCGGAATGTTCGCATTAGAATTAGGTGCAGGAAGAAAAACTAAAGAAGATAAAATTGAACCAAAAGCCGGAATAATTTTTAATTTCAAAATCGGTGACAAAATAAAAAAGGGAGATGTTATTGCCGAACTTTACTCAGATAATAAAAATAAATTGAAATATGTAGAAGAGAATTTTTTAAAGATACTTTCGATTACAAATAAGAAAACTCAAAAACCAAAATTGATAAAAGAAATAATTAAATAACGGAGGATACGATGGAAAACAGACAAGAAATATTAGACAATCTTACAAAAAGTTACTGGATGGAAATTGAAACTGTAACTAATTATTTATCAAATTCTGTTAACCTTGACGGCGTTCGCGCTGAGGAAATAAAAAAATCTTTAGCTTCGGATATTACTGACGAACTTGGGCATGCTAAATCATTAGCAAAAAGAATTAAGGAAATCGGCGGCACAGTTCCTGGTTCAATGAATTTTAAACCTGAGCAAAAGCATCTTCAAACTTTAGAAGATACAACAAATGTGGTTTCTGTAATTGAAGGTGTGATTGAAGCCGAAAAAGGGGCTATTGATCAATACAACAAAATAATTAAAATGTGCGAAGGTAAAGATTATGTTACGCAGGATTTATGTGTTAAACTTTTAGGCATGGAAGAATCACACAAAATAGAATTTGACGGATTTCTAAAAGAATATAAAAACTAAATTCTTCCAATAATTAATACAAGCTGTCTTAAATAACTTAAGACAGCTTTTTTATTTAACACTTCAATTCGCTTTCTTCGCAATCCTTATCATCGCTTCCAAAGATTTTTTTACATCATCTTCTGTTGTAGCCCATGAGCTGACGCTTATCCTCATTGCGGTTCTTCCATGCCATTCTGTTCCGCCGCACCAGCTTGTTCCATCATTTTGAATTTCTTTTATAACATTTAAAGTTTTTTCTTTTGAGCCGAATGAAACTAAAACTTGATTAATTACTACATCATTTAAAATTTCATAACCGGCATTGCTTAAACCTTCGGCAAACATTTTTGCATTATTGCATGCTCGTTCAATCATTTCTATTAATCCGTTTTTACCAAGAGAATACAAGGCCGCCCAAATTTCTATTCCTCTTGATCTTCTTGATAATTCAGGAACAAACTGCGAAGGCTCTCTATGCTCACCCTGCGGAAGATAAGGAGCAGTCAGATACAATGAAGATCTTAAAGCTTCAGCATTTTTTATAAAAGCTAACCCGCTGTCATAAGGAACATTTAACCATTTATGTGCGTCTGTTGCCCATGAATCTGCTTTTTCCAATCCTTCAACTACATGATTATACTTTGGTGAAACTTTTGCCCATAATCCAAATGCACCGTCAACATGAACCCATGCACCGGCTTCATGTGCAGCTTCACAGATATTATTAATTGGATCAAAAGAACCGGTGTTTACATTTCCTGCTTGAGTGCAGACAATTGTCGGCCCTTTAATTTTTGGCAGCTTATCAAATCTCATTCTTCCCTGTTCATCTGCCGGAACTTTAACCACTCTGCTTCTTCCTAATCCTAATAAGCCTAATGATCTAAACAAAGAAGGATGAGCTTCTTCTCCGACTATAACTGTAATTGGCGGCGCGCCAAATAATCCATCAGATTCAACATCCCATCCGACATTTTTTAATACTTTATATCTTGCCGCACCTAACGCGGTAAAGTTTGCCATTGTTGCTCCGGTTACAAAAGCACCCGCGCTGTTAGGTGGAAAGCCAAAAATTTCTAAAAGCCATTTTAAGCTGACTTCTTCAAGTACGGTTCCTACAGGAGAACCAACAAATAAGCCGGCATTTTGGTCCCACGCAGTTGAAAGCCAGCTTGCAGCCACAGTTGCAGGAAGCGATCCGCCAATTACAAATCCAAAAAACCTATTGCCTGAAATTCCAATGGTTGCAGGCGATCCTATTTTATCAAGCATATCAATTACTTTTTCCGGCTCTATTGGGTTGTCCGGAAATGGGGTATCAAATTCTTTCAATCTTTCAATTGCTTCTTTTGAAGGCGCAACAGAGCGATTTATGATTTCCTCTCTATATTTAATTGCTTTTTCTGCCGCGTTTAATAATAGTTCTCGCATAAGACTTCATCCTTCGAATAAAATAATTAATATAATTGCTTGCATTGCTAAAAAAGAGTTATTGATTTTCGATTTGGACTGAATAAAAGAATAAAATAGTGAAAGGATTATAAATATAATTTTAACAATAAAAAATATATAGACCACTTTATCTATTTAATACGATCTAATAGATCTTAATTAAATGCGACTGATTTTATTTGTAAAAGTAATTTTAAAAATTTACCTGTTAGCCGGATAAATATAGTCCCTCGGTAAAATATCAGCAATTCGTTGCTTCGCCCAGTAACCGTAAGTTTCAACTGAATAAAAATAAGTCATTAAATTTCCATATTTATCAATTGTAACAGAAGGGAAAAGAAAATTTAAAGTGCTTGGATTGCTCATGTAAGTTTTTACCTGCAGTTGTCCTCTATAATTAAGTATGTAAACTGTTGAATCGCGGTCGCATGTTATATTTAAATCACTAGGAGAAATTGCACCCATACCGGGACTGTCATGCAGTGTAAAATAATTTTCAGCTAATTTATTATGGACCAATGCATAGTAAAAATGCCTGGGTGAATCTAAATAAGTTTTTTCTCTATTTTCATCCCACATTTGTTTTTCTTGCTCTGAAACGGGTTTCAATTCTTCAAACCTTGGAAAGAATTTATAAGTAATTTTTTTCTCCGGAACATACACGATTGAATCTAAGACGATATAAAGCATATAACCCAAAGCCCTGTTTTCAACTTTTAGAACACTATCCGAATAGGCTTTTATAGCGCCGTCATCTTTTTCCTCTACAAAATTTAATACTTCCGGATTCAGTATTGTTGTTTCTTTTGCATTCTCAGTTTCACCGATGAAAATTTTTGTGAATAATTCTAAATTTTCTTTCCAATCTTCCGGGACGGACCCGGTTACATTTACCTGGTTGAGATCTATTGTCTTCTGTTTTAATGCAATATTAATTTCAACTATATACGGCCTATAAGAAGAAATGTCTCTCGATTCAGTTTCAAAGCCTAAGTAGCTAAAAATAATGCTGTACGAACCATAAGGAACATTTTTTATAATAAAATTACCGTTTGGATCGCTTGTAACTCCTATAGTAGTGTTAGCCAAAAAAATATTAACGTTTTCTAAAGGCGTCTTTGTCTCTTTATCAACTACCTTTCCGGTTATAGTTATTAGGTTGTTTGGTTGTGCTGATATATTGAAAGTATAAAGCAGGAAAACAAAAACTATTTTTGATGCAATTTTCAATTTAAGATTTCTTATTCAAATATATTTGCTGTTCTAAGTTAGTAAATATTCGTACGAACTATATTAAATATTTTAATCCGGCAAATCACCTTTTCTTAAACTACCGGTCTATTATCATTAAACTAAAATAACTTTTATTTTTAAGCAAGATGATTAATTAAACCATTTACAATCGAAAGCAGCAAAGCTTTTTTTTCATTGAAACATTAATTATGATTGCAAAAACCATTTAATAAAAATCTTATGAAATATATTTTTTCTTTTATATTTTTCTCCCAATTCATCTTACACACCGGCTTTAGTCAAACCCAAAAACAAAAAACATATTGCAATCCCATTGATATAAACTACCGATACAATTTTGAACAAATTAACGATAGCATTTCTTACAGATCAGGCGCCGATCCGGTAATTGTAAATCATGATGGTGAATATTTTCTATTTGTAACTATCTCCGGCGGTTATTGGCATTCTAATGATTTACTTCATTGGAAGTATATTGAACCAAGCCGATGGCCGATGGAAGATATTTGCGCGCCTGCAGCTTTATCTGTTAGAGACACTCTTTACTTATTTCAATCAACATTTTCGACACGCCCAATTTTTTATTCCACTAAACCTGAAACCGGTAAGCTTGAATTTTTTAATAGGTGGCTGCCTTTATTGCCGGATACTATCGGTCCGTGGGATCCGGATATATTTTATGACCAAGATTTAAATAAATGGTATATGTATTTCGGTTCTTCAAATGTTCATCCAATTTATGGTGTTGAATTAAATCATGATAAAGGATTGACTTATAAAAAAAGGCCTGAAGGAATAATAACACTTCATCCTGACAAACATGGCTGGGAAAGATTCGGAAGAAATCATATTGACCCGAGAGATCCTTTTATTGAAGGCGCCTGGATGACAAAGTATAATGGCAAATATTATTTGCAGTATGCCGCACCGGGAACAGAATATAATGTTTATGCAAATGGAACATATATCGGCGATAATCCCCTTGGCCCATTTACTTATGCAAATTACAATCCTATTTCATACAAGCCGGGCGGATTTATGGCCGGCACCGGGCATGGAAATACTTTTAAAGATAAATACGGAAATTATTGGAATACCGGGACGCCATGGGTTGCGGTTAATTGGAACTTTGAAAGAAGAATTTCAATGTTTCCGGCCGGGTTTGATAAAGATGATCAGCTGCATGCAAATACGAGGTTTGGAGATTTTCCGCATTACATTCCTGATAAAAAATTAGATGATAAAATCGATTCTTTCACCGGCTGGATGCTTCTTTCTTATAAAAAACCAACGACTTCATCTTCTGTTAAAGATACTTTTTATTCCGCAAACGTTACCGATGAAAACCCAAGATCATTTTGGGTTGCGCAAACTAACCATTCAGGCGAATGGCTTAAAATCGATCTGGAAAAGCAATTCGATGTAAAAGCAATTCAAATTAATTATACCGATTACAAATCCAATCTTTATAATAATGATACTAGTAAAGTTTATATTCAATCAAAATTTTATTCTTCACCTGACGGGAAAAACTGGGAAAAGATTTTTGATAATTCAAATGTAAAAGAAGATCATCCAAATCATTATATTGAATTACCAAAATCAGTTACAGCGCGTTACATTAAATATGAAAACGTTTATGTTCCCACTCCAAATCTTGCCGTTTGTGCGCTAAGAATATTTGGAAACGGAAATGACGCAGTTCCGCAAACACCGGCAAATTTAAAAGCTGTCAGGCATAAAGATGAAAGAGACGCAACTATTACCTGGGATAAAGTGGATAATGTTGTTGGCTATAATATTCTTTGGGGAATTGCAAAAGATAAATTGTACCAGACTTACCAGGTATTTGCAGATGAAGGTAACAAATTGGAATTAAGAGCATTGAATGCTGGCCAAGATTATTTTTATGCTATTGAAGCTTTTGATGAGAATGGTGTTTCTAAAGTTAGTGATATTGTTTCTGATAAGTAAAAAAAAATATATTTCAATGAAATAGGCAACCCACCCCTCAATCCCCTCCGTAGGAGGGGACGATGTTCGGATATTTTGGTATAAATTATCACTCTATATTATAAAATAAAAACTTTTTGTCCCCTCTTGGGAGGGGTAGGGGTGGGTTTGCCCCGGATATTTTTATTTATTAAACTTCTTCAATAAATCTTTCACAGCATCTTTATGAACCATAAAATCCATCATTTTTAATTTCACATAATCTTCATTATAAAACATGTAGCCAAAATTATTTCCGTTTCTTGAGCCAGCACCTGAGTCTTTAATTAAATACCAATCTTTTCCGTCTTTAGTCGTATACCCGATTAAATGAATTCCATGATCATCAGTTGTGGTTTGATTGCTGAATCTGAATTGTCTTGCGTTCTCATCAATAAATTCTGAAGGGATATCAAATGTCGGTACTACAGCTACATCATTTTGTGAAAGATAACCCGCTTCAGAAACATCTCCGCCGATGCACATAGTATAGCCGTTTCTAACCGCGTTTTTTAAAGCTGCCATCCATTCGTCTAACGGAACATTGTAGTAATCTTTATTGTGCCACCAATTATCCGGCACTTCATATTCAACCTGTTGATAATAAGGCTGCTGCATGTATGAAAGCATATCAACATAATCATCCGGATTTATCTGCAAATAGTTATTAAGATATTCTTTTGGAGTATAATTCTTTCCATCAATTTTAAATTCAGTTGGAGGCGTTCCCATATAATGATTCAAAATTGATTTTATGGTGCTTACAGCTTCATCTTCATTCCATGCATTTGTAGTTTTTAGATTCTTTAAGTAAGTCTCCATTTCTTCAAACATTTTTTTATGATTATGAAATTGCTGTCCCGGTTTCATTCCATCATAAACAACCTCAGGCACACAGCCGTATTTTTTCCAAATTCGTGTAACAGCATTTGCTTCAGAACCTTCACCAAATTCCGAGCTGCCTCTTTCCTCAACATATCGTTTTGCCTTTTCGGTATATTCCCAGTAAGCAGTAAACATTTCAGAAAGCTTCACTTGTTTTTTACTCAGACGATAAACTTCAGATTCTAAAAATGAAGTAGTTGAAAAAGACCAGCACGTGCCTGTTTGTCCTTGAGAAATAGGTTCGTTATGCCAATAGCTTGTAAAATCATGAATAGATTTGGGAAGATCCATTCCTGACACATCAAGCTTGAAAGATTTCTTTGGTGTTTTGGGAATACTATCGAATGCTTTTATTCCCTGAAGAATTTCATCATAATATCCTTTTTGCTTTTCAACAAAAACACCTTTATCGTGTGATTTATTCTGTGCAAAATTCATTGATGAAGAAATGATTGTGACTAGTTAAAATTAGAACTGATTTGAATTTCATGTGAGCTCCCTTTTAAGAAATATTTTAAATTTCATTTTAAAGATAATAAAAAGAAATTAATTAAGTTATTTTATAATTCTTTTAGATTATTAATTTACTATGATAAACCATTAATTAAATTTCAATTTTCATTTTATTTTCATCTTTTAGCACCATTTTGTAAATACACAATTTAATTGTTTGAACTTTGAACAATGAGAATATTATTAATAGAAGACGATAAAAAAATTTCCTCTGGAATTAAAAGGGGTTTAACCGCCGAAGGTTATGCTGTTGACGCCGCATATAATGGGGTCACCGGTGAAGAATTTGCAAAAATTAATGAATATGATTTAATCATTTTAGATATTATGCTGCCTAAACAAAACGGTTTTGAAACTTGCGGAAATCTTAGAAAGAATAAAATTAAAACTCCTATTTTAATGCTTACCGCACTTGATGATGTTTCTGATAAAATTAAAGGGCTGGATTCCGGAGCTGATGATTACCTTCCCAAGCCGTTTCATTTTGGCGAACTATTAGCACGCATTAGAGCGTTGACGCGAAGAGACACGGAAATTAAAAGTTCAAAAATATCTATGTACGGAATTGAACTGGACCTGAATACTCATTTAGCTTACCGTGCTGGAATGGAAATAAAGCTTTCAACAAAAGAATTTGGCTTACTCGAATTATTTATGATGAATCCCAATAAAATTTTATCACGAGAAAAAATTTCAGAACATTTATGGGATATGAATTTCGATCCGAGAAGTAATGTGATCGAATCATTTGTAAAATTTCTTCGCCAAAAGATTGATAAAGATTTTGATAAACAATTAATAAAAACCGTTAGAGGTTCGGGATATATTTTTACCGACAGAGAATTATAAATGTTTACAATAAAACTTAAGATTGTTTTAGCTTACACAATTGTATTCGGGATAATGCTTACAATCTTTGCCGGCATCATTTACAACAGTACTAAAGAAACAGCATTTATGAAATTGAATGCTAACTTGAAAAGTTATTCCATATCATTACAAACCGAAATTGAAGAACAATTAGATGAAAATTTTATTATAGATTATAAAAAATTAAATTCAATCCGTTCCAAAGGGTTAATCCGTGAAAGGTTTCAGCTGTTTGATAAAAAAGGAAAATCTATTATTAGCGACTCAATACTACCTGAAATTTCTCCTTCGCAGATAGACAAGATATTGAACGAAACAATTGAATATGAGAGTCAAAAAATTAATCATCACAAATACCAAATTTTATGGAGCACATTTGAATCCGAAAATGATTCTGTTTATATCCTAGAAACTGCATCCTCTGTTAAAGATGTTTACGAAGAACTTGATAGATTGTTGTTTCTATTTTTGATTATCATACCCGCCGGATTAATTATAACCGGAATTGCCGCTTACTTTATTTCCAAAGCAGCTTTCAAACCAATTACTCGGATGATGGACATTGCAAAAAATATATCGGGAAAAAATCTTGACAAACGTCTTGAACTACCTAAAGCAAAAGATGAAATTCGGGCATTAGGTGAAACACTAAATGCAATGATAGTGAGAATAGACAGTGCTTTTAAAAGTCAAAAAAGATTTGTTGCAAACGCTTCTCATGAAATCCGGACTCCATTAACAGTTATACAAACCGAGTTAGAGATTTTAGAAAAAAAAATAAAAGAAAATGAAGACAAAGAGAGTATTAAAATTGTTCTCGCTGAAATAGATGATTTGACAAAGCTTACAAATTCACTTTTATTAATTGCTAAGCTTGATTCAGCCGAGACTAAATTAAATCTTAGTCAAACAAGAATTGATGAGCTGCTATTGGAATGTGTTCAGGCAATGAACCGGGAGGCAGTTAAAAAGAATATTCAAATTAAATTATCAATTGAAGATGCTATAGAAATAAATGCGGATAAAGAAAAACTTAAAAGCGTCTTTTTAAATCTTATTGATAATGCAGTGAAATATTCTAAACAGAGCTCTCAAGTAAATGTTTCACTGCAGAGACAAACAAGCGGTAAAATTATTGTTGAAGTAGAAAATAACGGCCCCGGAATACCGCCGCAAGAGTTCCCGCATATTTTTAATAGGTTTTACAGGTCAAATGAAATCAAGGCAGAGATTAGCGGCAGCGGTTTGGGTTTGGCTATTGCAAAAGAAATTGTTGAACTTCACAGGGGAGAAATAAGTGTTGAAAGCATACCCGGAGAAAAAACTGTTTTTTATGTCATTCTTCCTTTAAACAATATTTGATTAATAGATTGGTGTTATTATGAAAAAATTATTTGTGTTTGCTGCTTTGTTTTTCTGCTCCGCAGTGTTTTTATTTTCACAGTCAAATGTTTATAAGGTCTCTGGTAGCATAGATATCGGCGGTAAAGGATGGTGGGATTATACTGCCGTTGATGCCCCATTAAATAAGCTTTATGTTTCTCACGGGACCAAGGTTCATATTATAGATTTAAATACAAATAGTGTAGCCGGAGAAATTAGTAATCTTAACGGAGTTCATGGGATTGCTTTTGCAGATGAATTCGGAAAAGGATTTATCAGCAACGGAAGAAACGATACCGTTACTGTGTTCGATTTAAAGACAAACAAAATAATTGACAACATTCATGTAACGGGGAAAAATCCCGATGCAATTATTTATGATCCTTTTACAAAAAGAATTTTCACATTCAACGGGAATAGCTCAAACGCAACAGCAATTGATGCAAAGACAAACAAAGTTGTTGGAACAGTTGATCTTGACGGGAAGCCTGAATTTGCTGTATCTGATGGAAAAGGATTAATGTATGTAAATATTGAAGACAAAGGCAAAATTACTCAATTCAATCCCCGGACTTTAAAAGTACTCAATGTTTGGCCGATTGCTCCCGGTGAAAGCCCTTCTGGTTTAGCACTTGATATTAAAAACAATATTTTATTTTCCGGCTGCAGCAATAATCTGATGATGATTGTAAATGCACAAACGGGGAAAATAATCGGCTCTGAACCAATTGGAGGGCATGTTGACGGCTGTGCTTTTGATCCTGAAACAAATCTTGCATTCAGCTCAAATGGTGATGGAACTTTAACTATTGTGAAGGAAACTTCACCAACTGAATTCAAAGTTGTTGAGAATGTTGCTACACAAAAAGGCTTAAGAACAATTACGCTTGACCCCGCAACTCATAAAGTTTATTTGATTGGAAATCTTGAAGGAATAGATAATTCAAAAAGTTTTGGAGTTTTGATTTTGGATAAGCAGTAAATATAATTTTATTAATAAGCTTTATATACAAACCCAATTTCTTTAAGAAATTGGGTTTGTTTTTTTAAATACAAAAGCGGGAATGCCTATACATTTTTATTTTAGTAAGCCGGGATGCAAAGCCAAAAAAAGTTAACGCCGCAATTGGTTGCGCTGGATTGCGAACAGAACAAAAGATTAACACCGTAATTCATTGCGGTGATATGAAACCAAACTAAGCAGCCATTAACTGTTTCAACAGTTTACTTTTATTTCTTATGACACCACTAACAAAATATTAAACCGTTAAAACGGTTGTGGAAGCTGTCGTATGCTGTGTATTCACCCCGATGAATCGGGGTGTTAACCTTTGATGATCGAAGGAAAAAGTTAACGCCGCAATTGGTTACGCGGGATAGTGGACAGTACAAAAGATTAATACCTGGAATTATCACAGTAAAAGTTAACACCACAATTCATTGCGGTGATATGAAAACAAACTAGGCAGCCCTTAACTGTTTCAACAGTTTATCTTCTTCTAGATCATAACTCATTGAAACTGCCTGCGGCAGTCTGGATGGTTGTGAGTTGGTATTTTTTCTTTGTACCGTCACCCCGATGAATCCGGGTGTTAACCTTTGATGATCAATTGTAAAAGTTAACTAATTGTGGCTATACAGATGTTTTTTTAAATGCTTTTTATTACATTCTTTCCATCTCTGATTAAATATTAATCCGCAATCGCATTTACTTGCACAGAATAGATGAGGGAAGCAATCATATTCAATTATTGAATGCTGAAAGTAATGGATGATAGATACGCAGCTGCACGCACATCTACGTTCTTTTAACTACATGTATGTGCAGTTTAATTATAATCTATAAGCAAGGGCAATAAAATTGGAAATTGAGGGAAATGAATTAAGAAGACGAGCAGAAATTGTCAACAATTCTTTTGAAGGAATAATACCATATCATGAAGTATTTTATTTAGAATCTATTCTGTATTCGGCAGAAAGGTCATTAGCTGCTTTTGAAAGATATGAGAAATTGCTTTATCAAAAAGAGAGTCCTTCACTTCTTATTAGTTCATTGCAAGAAGCAATTGGACATGCTGGTGCTCTTTCAAGATATTTTTGGATTTCTGGTTTAGGACATAGAACACCAAAAGAATTAAAAAAACTGAAAAGCAATCGAGCAAAAAAGTTACGTGAAAAATTTAGCTTAACAGAAGATTCTCCACTAAAAGAACGTTCATTACGAGATGCTTGGGAACATTTTGATGAGAGATTGGATGTTTTTTTAATTACAAATGATACGGGTTATTTTTTCCCGGCTCCAATTTTAGATGACCATACCTTGGCAGACGAATCCGAAGGAAGAATATTTAAATTACTCGATACTAAGTCACACTGTTTGGTACTGTTGAATAAAAAATATTTTTTTAAGAAAATTAAAGCAGAAGTTAAAAAAGTATATGACTACGCTTTAAAGGCGGATGAAAATGGAGGTCGGTTGTAGTTCGATTATAACCCGCAGGTTAGGGCGACAGCGATTTCGCTCTTGGTAATTTTGGGGTTTTCGGGTTTGCCTTTCCGTGTTAAGCTTTTTGATTAGTTTTCATACTGTGACTTATTTTTTTTAATTAAAAAATTTATTATCTAATTCGGCATTGCTGTTCAAGGTGCATTTTATTAGCAACACCATTCGCCATCATTGGAAATCATATTTATATAGGAGCATCGAATGGAACAAAAACAAATGTTTGGTATAATCGGTTCGATCTTACTTTTTATAGGCGTTTTTACACCTATTGTTAGTGCTCCAATTATAGGCAGTATCAATTACTTTAGTAACGGCAGGGGAGACGGCGTAATAATTTTAATTCTTTCTATTATTTCATTCATCTTAGTTGTGAATAAGGCTTACAAATTATTATTGTTTTCTGGTTTGGGTACACTTGCTATGTTGATTTTTACTTTTATTAACTTCGAGGTTAAGCTTAATGAAATTACGACTAAAATGAACTTAGAATTAGCAGACAATCCTTTTAAAGGAGTGGCTAACACGGCAGTTAATTCTGTTCAGTTGCAATGGGGTTGGGCATTATTAGTAATTGGATCAATATTAATTATAGGATCATCTAAATTAAAAAGTGATAATAATATCACATTTGTAAATACTGATAATGATGAAACAGAAACTGAATTTTTGATTTGCCCAAAATGTAATATGGAAAATGAAAAAATAGCTGGCTATTGCACCGAGTGTGGTGAACATTTACAGAAAGATTGTCCAAAATGTTCATCTCGGATTCCAATCAACTCAAATTTTTGTGCTAATTGTGGAGTACAGCTTTAATAAAATTAATACAATAACTGCAATTTGCTAAATATAAGGTAGTTGTTTTTGGGGTGGCATTCTTATTATGGGCTGCGCCGCAGCTACAAGGTAGTTAAGCATTTAGAATTTAATTCAAATGAAAATAGAATTTTTCTGAAATCTTTAAAATGAAAAGAATAGATTATCAATTAGTTCCATTAAAAGTTGGAAAAGACAAAATTGATTGGCAACTAATTGAATTATTTAGAAGGCGATTTGAAATACTATGGGATAATTTAAAAGACTTACGATTAGGAAATTTCAATGCAAGTATTAGTAAAAATTCCGACGGAACATTTGAAGGGAATTCTACATTACCGAAAATACATCGTTTAAAAGGTCTTTACACAGACTATAGACATTTCTATTTACAGAATGAGAAAACAAATATTTTCAAAATAATGAAATATCTCAATTCATTATCAGATTCAAGGGAATATCATAATTTTCTAAAACAAGAAAAGAAAAAGTATAAATCTGACTTCATAGAAAATAACTGGTTGAATATTCAAGGGTAAGATTCTTACCACAAATGAAGTTCTTGATTTATGGTTTAATGCTGAAATTTTTCATAATGATGACAATAAAGTTAAAAAGCTCAACATTATCAGAAAATTAATGAATGAAGATTTGTGGAAGTTTATTGTATTTATGGCTGTTTATGATACTTCATTAATTATAAGGAATATTCATTGGTCACAAAAAGATTTATCAGAAAATAATTTATTCGTAAAAATGCCTAACATACTGGTCAACCCGCCATCATAATCGCATGCTGCAATATTGTATCATTACGTTACGGTAAACTTATCAAAAGATGCTGTTCTCATGAATAAACTTGCAATCTGTACTTAATAGTTAAAAAATCAATCCAAAAGAATAAAAGTTTTATCCAACGAATCTGCCGCCACTTCATCAATTATACTTTAGTTGGAATTTTCTAAAAATCTCATCCATTCCCTGATACCCAAATAAAAATCCATGTTTTATTTTTGTCCCCAAGTTTTAAGAGCTTAGAATTACACGAAAATTATTATAGCTGCTAAGCTGTAAATCAAAAGGGAAGAAAAGTTAAAATAAGGGAATCAATCATAAAATAACCCGGCAGTAAAAACAAAATATTATACCGTGACAATCTTAAAAGCCTAAATGCAGATTGAATGTATGGTAGAATGAATAAATACTTGGAAGCAATCATATTTCATCTGGGAGGAATGGCTGAGCGACTGGTAGGAAACGTCGAGTGACTGGAAGGAATGATAAAGCAACTGGAAGAAATCACAAAGGGACTGGTAGCAAAGACAAATATAGTGGAAGCAACCACTTTGCAGCCGGAAGAAATCATTGGGAGAGTGGAAGCAAGCATAATGTAAGCGGAAGCAACGATAAAGCGGGTGGAAGAAGCGGCGCGACGGCAGAGAATATGACAGAATGAATGTTTGAATGGCAACAATATATAATGATAACAATTTAAATGTCACGCTGAGCTTAGTCGAAGTGTGAGTTGCTCTGGGCTTTCAGTCTTCGAGAGCCTCAGACTGACATTTTCATGTTGTGAACTGATAATATGGTAAAACAATTTCATTAAGAAAAGTAAGGCGTATGACTGACAACAGAAAATATTACGTTAAAATTTCAATGTCACACCGAGCTTAGTCGAAGTGTGTGTTGCTCTGGGCTTTCAGTCTTCGACAAGGCTCAGACTGACATTGTCATGTTGACTCTACAAACGGGGAAATGAAACGGCTTAAAAATTCAGCCGTAATAAATCAATAATATAAACAGGAGGAAATCATGCCTACTAGATCAAAAAGTTCTATCTCGGAACAATTAAATGCTGCGCAGGTAGCTGTAACCAATACACTTGCGGATGCGGAAATTCAAGGGCTTGTAACACAGTTTGGCTACCCGCCCGAAAAATTAACCGAAGGAAAAGTTTTGTATGATGCTGCTTTAAGTGCTGTGAATGCACAGATAGCAGCAGCCGGATCGCAATTTCAGGCTACCAGCAATTTAAGAATCGCGGAAACAATCGCACGCGATGCATACCAGGCGCTGGCTAAAGTAGCAAGAGCTGTTTTTGTAAATGATAATGCAAGACTGGCGCAGCTTGGCTTAAGCGGTTCGATGCCGAAATCAACTGCGGGTTTTATTTCTGCTGCTTATGCAATATTTGATAATGCCAATAACGTCCCGGAAATAAAATCTGCGCTGGAGTCATTCGGTTACACCGAAGAAAAGCTTGCATCCGAAAGGCAGAAGATAAGTGCTTATGATTCTGCAAACCAAACACAGGAATCATGGAAGGGAGCGGCGCAGCAAGCAACCCGTGACCAGGACACAGCTTTAAAAGCAATGAATGCCTGGTTAGCACAATATATTAAAATTGCCAAGGTAGCTTTGCGTGATAAAAAGCAGCTTCTTGAAAAAATTAGGCGTAGCAGCCCGCACCACAAAAACAGCAGCGCAAAGAAACGCTTCAAAGAAAAAAGCTCAACCAGTACCGGCAAATTAAAATGCGTAACGATTGATTGAATGGATAATCGATAGATTGTAGAAAATAATCCTATGCGGTGTAAATAAACTTCCAATCCGAATGAAGCTGTTGGCATCGCGGTTTATTATGTCTACAAGCTTTTGATGTTTTGACTTGCCATGAGCTTTAGCTCGTGGAACAAAATACCGTAAATCTGGGGGACTCTTAGTCCCCGTCTTGGATTTGTTTAGTCACCCCGATGAATCGGGGTGTTAGCGTTTATTTATGGAATATATGATATCATTGAATCGCAGTGTTAACCTTTGCTGATAGAATAAAAAGTTAACACCGCAATTTATTGCGGTGATAGCAAAGCCAAAGGTTAACTCCGGGATTTATCCTGGTGATACAGAGTCTTCCCTATCATCCCTTAACTGTTTCAACAGTTTACCTTTGTTTATTCACCCGATGAATCGGGGTGTTAACCTTTGATTACTGAATATATGATATCATTGAATCGCAGAGTTAACCTTTGCTGATAGAATGAAAAGTTAACACCGCAATTTATTGCGGTGACGCAAAGCCAAAGGTTAACTCCGGGATTTATCCCGGAGATATAGATTCGTCCGCACCATCCCCTAACTGTTTCAACAGTTTACTTCTTCTTGATTTACTTTAATAAAAAGAATATTTTAATATTCAATCACAAACAAGTGGGGCATCATGTCACTTCACTCATACACAAAAATATGGCTTCATATAATATGGGAAACTCACAATAGAGAAAAACTGCTGAATGAAAAAGCTGCAAAGATAGTATCAGAATATCTTTTCAATTATTCTGTTGAAAAAAATATTTTTATGAAAGTGAATTATGTAAACGCAGAACATGTTCATTCGTTAATAGATTTACCATCAAACCTTACGACTGAAGAGTGCTTAAAATTATTTAAAGGTGCTTCTTCTCATTATATAAATCAACAAAAAATAATAGGAGGCAGATTTTCATGGGGAAGAGGTTATGCAGCATTCTCAGTTTCAGAATCCCAGGTAGATAAAGTGATTGCGTATATTAAAAATCAGAAAGAGCATCATAGGATAAAAAGTTTTGCAGAGGAGTATGAGGGATTTATAAAGAAATATAATTTAATTATAAACCATTAAACCTGCCTGCGGCAGGCAGGGCGGTTGTGGAAGCTGTCGTATGCTGTGTTTTCACCCCGATGAATCGGGGTGTTAACCTTTGATTACGGTATATATGATATCATTTAATCGGGGAATTAACCATTGCTGATAGAATGAAAAAGTTAACACCGCAATTTATTGCGGTGAAGCAAAGCCAAAGGTTATGTTGCTTCAGCAATTAAAATGTAAGGCGGCTAATTGTAAATTATTTCTTATATATTATCTAAAAATTCCTATTAACATATCTTTATAACCATTCATCAATATTATTTTGCATTAAGTTAATTATTCATATTAACTTATCAATACGTTTTCTAATTTAACCACCTTTCCAAATTCAGTTAGTAAAAAAATTTTATGGCAGTATTTAATTATCTCTTTTGTACACACAACAGAGCAAATTGAAAAATCCATAAAATTGATCAGTGATTTGAATTCAATAATAGATGCGGGCTGTATAATTTCAATTATAATTTAAGGAGGGCCGCTATGCTAAATAAATGCAGCTTGAAGTTCTTAGTGTCTACACTTCTGTTTTCTTATTTTCTGTTACGTCAATATTGGGTCAACCGCAAACACCACCCATTCACGTAGATTCCTTAACCTGGGATTTACAGGGGCAAGTTAATATAACCGAACATCATGGCCGAAAATGTTTTGCCATGAATGGCGGAGAAGCAATTTTAAAAAACTTTGAATTGCGCGATGGCGTTATAGATGTAGATGCCGAAGCCACAGAAGGCAGAGGATTTTTCGGTATTGAGTTTAGAGTTAATAATGACAGCGGTAAGTCAGAGTTTGTATATCTTCGCCCGCATAAATCCGGCCTTCCCGATGCCATACAATACACACCAATTCTTGGTGGCGGTTTCAACTGGCAAATCTATAATGGAACAGGATTCACGGGTGCTGTTGATATTCCAAAAGATGAATGGTTTCATATACGCCTGGAAGTATCCGGTGCGCAGGCGAAACTTTATGTTACTGATATGGAAAAGCCTGCACTTGTAATGGATGATTTGAAAAGTGGGGTTCAGAAAGGCCAAATTGGTTTTGCAGTTTTATTAGGGAAAACATATTTCTCTAATTTTAAAATTCGCTCTACACCAGATGCAGCTTGGGAAAGGCACCTGCCATCAATGGAACAAAATATAATTACAAATTGGAGCATTTCACCTTCATATGATGCTCTTGCACATAATCTCGAAAGCTCCCTCAAACCGTCAGAGGAGGATACGATTAATTGGCGGGACGTAAAAGCGGAACCTCCCGGGTTCGTAGTACTATATCGTTATTATGAAGCACCGCATTTAAGAGTATCGTTTGCGAATGATTTTTCTAAACGGCTTGAACCTCAACCCGGGATGAAAGTAGTGTATGCAAAAACTATTATACATTCCGATAAGGAAGAGACGAAAAAATTATATATTGGATACAGTGATGATGTAAGTGTATTTCTAAATGGTAAAATTCTGTTCCGCGGCAGAAGCGCACAGTATTTTAGAGATCCTGGTTTTTTAGGTATTGTCAATCCGGAAAACGATGCAGTTTATCTTCCCTTAAAACAAGGAAATAATGAATTGATGTTGGCAGTCAGTGAACTTGGCGGCGGTTGGGGATTTATTTGCCGTTTAGCAGATTTTGGAAAGTGAATATATTTTAATTATTGATTACCCCGGCAGCTCTTTCTTTCCAAAGCTGCCATTAACCATAAAAGGTAACACAGCAATTCATTGCGGCGGGGAGCTATGTGTAGTTGAGTTTGATTTGTTTAGTCACCCCGATGAATCGGGGTGTTAACCTTTAATTACGGTATATATGATATCATTTAATCGGGGAGTTAACCTTTGCTGATAGAATGAAAAAGTTAACACCGCAATTTATTGCGGTGAAGCAAAGCCAAAGGTTAACTCCGGGATTTATCCCGGTGATAAAGAGTCATCCCCACCATCCCTTAACTGTTTCAACAGTTTACGATGTTTTTTTTATAATCAAATGTATTGCCTTCTCGCTAGGAACATGTTCAGTGCATTTATACCCCAATGACTTGAGATCCAAATTCAAAAAAAGATTTTCGCCGCTTCCTAAAATTACAGGTGATTGAACCAAATGTAATTCATCTATTAATTGAGCCTTAAGATATTGGCGAATTGTACTAACGCCTCCGCCAAGCCTTACATCTTTGCCGTCTGCAGAATCAAAAGCTTTTTCAAGAGCTGCCTTAATCCCGTCCGTTACAAAGTGAAAAGTGGTGCCGCCTTCCATCTCAATTGATTCGCGTTTATGATGAGTTAAGATAAACACAGGAACATGATACGGCGGGTTGTCTCCCCACCAGCCTTTCCAATCAGCATTAGGCGCGCCGCGGTATGGACTAAACATATTGCGCCCTAAAATCCAGGCCCCGATATTTTTAAATCCGTTTTCGGCAAATTCATTATCAACTCCTGTTGTGCCGCCGCTTTTTCCTAATACGTTTTGCTGAAAAGTTTTTGTAGGATAAAACCATTGGTGAAGCTCCGGGCCACCGACTCCCAAAGGATTTTTTAGGCTTTGATTTGGCCCTGCCCCAAATCCATCCACAGAAATAGAAAAACTTGCTACACGTAATTTTTGCATTTAAAAGTCCTTTCAAAAAATTTAGTTAATGGTTAAGAGTTGCTGTTAAAGCGCAATCCACTTAATTACAATGCGCTTAAATTAATAATTTTTATAATTTATAAAGCAGAAAAGGGAATATACTATTGCATTCAGTACAATAAATATATTTTAGCCTTTCTTCTCTTTCATTACCTTTACACTTGCCTTCACTAACTTTTCCACAATCTTAATTGGTATTTCTTCATCTGATGGAAAACTAACAATAGCTTTTGTACTTGAATAAGCAGTGAGATCCTTTTTGTGGGCTTCTATTGCTTCCGGTCGAACATGAAGCCGTACATTCGGTTTCTTAAAACTGAACCAGGCAAACATGCCATTATAATCATAACCTTTGTAGAAATATCCAGGCATTTGAAAGTAACTTACTGTCTCAATAGCTCCAGGGGCAGCTTCTTGTATAGCAGTCCTTATCTTATTTAACCTGTCTTGTACTTCCTTGGGTTGTTCTTCTATGTATTGCTCAACACCGCCGGGTATAATTGAATTAGTTGGTTTCATAATTTTATCTCAAAAAGATTTTTATTTTTGTTCTAAACCTATTTAAGATAAGCTAAAATTATTTTAAGAAATTATTTACTAAAGGTTGCTCTCTTCTCCGGGATAAATCCCGGAGTTAACCTTTGCCCTGCGCATATAAGTGCATCTCAACTGGGACCCCAGCTTTCTTTAGCGCAATGTAATAAACTAAAGAGTTATTTATTGTATCTATTGGATCAGTCTCCGATTGCGGCCAAGGCACTCAGAGCAGCAAAGCCGAATTTATTTTTGTTCTTATCAATCCCAACTGAATATTTACGCATTATTGTTTATACTCTTTATTATTCAAATTAGTGAAAATAGAAATATAGACAAAACTACTTTTTCTAGCGTAAACCATTGCTTGTTGAATGTATGATATCATTGAATCGGTGAGTTAACCTTTGATGATCGAATGAAAAAGTTAACTTCGCAATTCATTACCGTGATGCAAAATATCCGCCCTCCGCAGCCTGATGTTTTTTAAAATGCTTTTTATTACATTTTCCGCGTGTTAATTTAAATTCCCTTTCCCATAAGCATAACTTTTCCATGTTCTATATTAATACCAACATAGTTGGTAAGTATCGAAAGGAAATTAATATGAAAATCGTTACGATTATTGCTCTCTTATCATTACTAACATTAAGTTTCAATTCAACTGATGAAACAAACGATACACTCAGCACAAATAAACAGAAGGAAATAATTATGGATGATACAATACCAAAAGTTACCGGGATTGGTGGAATCTTTTTTTATTCGGACAACCTGAAGGAAACGAAAGAATGGTACAGCAAAAATTTAGGGATCGAATTTAATGATTGGGGTTCGTCGAGTTTTGAATCCAGGAATATTAACAAACCTGACGAGATAAATTCTCTGCAATGGAAACCATTTAAAAAGGGTGATGATTATTTTTCTCCATCTCAAAAAGATTTTATGATTAATTACACTGTTCAGAATATTGAGGGGCTTGTAAACAAGCTAAAAGAAAACGGAGTGACTATACTTGACAGCATAGCGGATTACGACTTTGGAAAATTTGTACATATAATGGACGCAGAAGGAAACAAGATTGAACTATGGGAACCTAAATGACAGCATGTTTTTGTATGCGGCTTTTGAGCTGTTCATAATTTTAGTGAAATATTCATAAACATTAGCAGCAGTTCAGTGTGAAGTTAGAGGCATTTATATTTAACATTTAGAAAGGGCCATTTTATGGTTTCAAGTATTCAGAAAGAGAAAGCCGAACTGTTCTTGAAGTATCATCATGACAAAGAGATTTTGGTTCTGTTAAATTCGTGGGACATTGGAAGCTCTAAATTAATAGAAGCAAGTGGATACAAAGCAATCGCTACAACAAGTATGGGAATAGCTGCATCTTTAGGTTATCCCGACTGCCAGGTAATACAACTATCGGAAATGATTGAAGCTATTACCGGAATTGTAAATGCGGTACAAGTGCCGGTAACTGTGGATATAGAAGCCGGGTATGGAAATAATTTGGATGAAATAATTGATTCGGTTAAAAAAATTATTGCAACAGGAATTGTAGGAATAAATATTGAAGATAGTATTGATTTAAATCCTGTATTAATTGACGAGATGGAATTTTGTGAAAGAATATCTGCCATCCGTGCATTATCAGATTCACTTGGCTTTCATTTAGTAATTAATGCAAGAACGGATTCATTTTATACTTCGTCAGGTTCGCGGCAAGAGAAATTAGCCGAATCAATTAAGCGCGGCAATAAATACCGGGAAGCGGGTGCCGACTGTATATTCGTGCAGCCGGTTTGGGAAAAAGAAATGATCTCAACATTGGTTAAGGAAATTAACGCACCAATAAATATACTTGCTAATCCTAAAGTCGGAATAGGATTACCTCCATCAGTAAATGAACTTCAGGATTTAGGTGTTGCCCGTTTAAGTCTTGGTTCATGTTTGATGAAAGCTACATTAGCTTTAATTAAAAAAGTTGCAGACGAACTTTCTTCAAAAGGTACTTATAATCTTTTACTAGATACCTTAACACCGCTTCCCGAAGCGGCAACTGCATATAAAATGGCAATAGGTTTGAACAAATGATTGATTGAATGATCAAATGTAAAAGTGAACACCGCAATTCATTGCGGTGGTAGAATCAAATAATACCGGAGAATGAAAAGCAGCAAGAAGAATAAACCGTTAAACCTGCCTGCGGCAGGCAGGACGGTTATGAGCTGTTAGTTTTTCTCTTTACAGTCACCCCGATAAATCGGGGTGTTAACCTTTGGTTGCGGAATTTTTTATTGAACTTTTAAGAATTGATTTAATTGAACCAGGCTTACATTTCTTTATTAAAATTTTATCACATCCGTTAAACAAAGCAAATTTCCAAAGCGCTGATGATAACTCTGGAATTAACTCATCATAATCAATTGGAATATCTTCAAACACGATATTATTAATTATTAATGTGTTTGTTAAACGGTCTGCTTTGGGATCAAGCCTTCCAATAAATTTATCTCCCCAAAGAATCGGTACCACAAAATATCCAAACTTTCTTTTCGGCGCTGGTACGTAACATTCAATTGTATAATCAAAATCAAATAATCTTTTTGTTCTTTCTCTTTGAATTATAAGATTATCAAATGGCGATAATAAATGTACTTGCGGCAATAACTTTTTTCTGCCGGCTGCTTTGTTTATAGTTTCACTCAAAGCATAATTTTTTAATTTATGATCTGCTTCAATTATCAGCGGAGTCACTTCTCCTGATTCGCATAATTCATCAATTGCTTTTACGATTGAATTCTTATCTGCAATTTGCAAATCAGAGACACTTGTTTTGCCCGGCTGCATAAATTTTAATACTTCTTTTTCAGACGCAATACCAAGCGAAGACAGAGCACGTTTGACAAAATAATAGCTCAATTCTTTATTAGATGGAAAGCTTGTATCAATATTATTTGGAAGAACTCTTTCAGTTAAATCATAATATTTTTGAAATTTTTTCCTTTCGCTTATCATCAAATCACCTTTCCAGAAAAGATACTCAAGAGCTGTTTTTGCCGGTTTCCATTCCCACCAGGTTCCGCCTTTTTTGCCGGATTCATTTTCAAAATCACTTGAGCTTAAGGGGCCTTCATTTTTAATTCTTTCCAGGACCGGCGCAAAAAACTTTTTTGATTGATCGTGCCTGTATTTAAGCCATTTACTTTTAGGATTGTTAAAATTTTGCATCCTAGGCAAAGCGAATTTGTAATCCTGCATTGGAATAAAGGACATGGCGTGTGTCCAATATTCGAAAATTAATCTCTCTTTAGCTTGAAGGTCATGAAGATATTTTTCTTTATAATTATTTTTACGTGACCAAAGAATATGATGATGCGCTCTATTGATTACTGAAATCGTATCTATCTGAACGTATCCAAGCTTATTAATAATTTCAGCAAAACCAAGCTTACCTTGTGCAGATTTTATTTTGCCGTCAAGCAATTGAGATTTTAAAACAATTTTCGCCGCTTCAGTTTTTGATAGTTGAAGGTTTTTCATGGAAGTATTTAAATATTAAATTGAAAGTTGATAATAATAATTCTAAAAGACATTTTCTATCAGAAATATTCATTTAAAAAAATGAATGATTATATTTTTGTTATAGTATCCTGATATTTTTAAGTTTGATTTAATAAATATTTGATTAACAAATTTTTCTATAGAACAGTATAAAAATGGCAAAAAATTTAATTAGTATTGATGGCCATGGTCTATTATTCGATGACATTAAAAAGTTAGTTGATGAAAGTAAAAAATTTGTTGCTGCTGCCGTAAACTCAACTTTAACTATGCTAAATTGGAAAATCGGGAAGCGAATTAATCTGGAACTTTTAGATAACAAACGCGCTGACTATGGGAAAAAGATTGTCGTTACACTATCACGACAATTAGTTAAAGAATATGGAAGTAACTTTGAAGAAAAAAATTTAAGGCGAATGCTTCAATTCGCATCTGTTTTTCCTGATGAATCAATTGTCGTTACACTCACGACAATTAAGCTGGTCTCATTTCGTTGTACTTATTCCATTGGATCAACCACTTCGTAGAGATTTTTATGTAGAAATGTGTAGAATAGAAAAGTGGAGTGTAAGGCAGCTTAGAGAAAGAATTGATAGTTTGCTTTTTGAAAGAACGGCAATTTCACAAAAACCGGATTCACTTATTAAAAAAGAGTTGAAAGCATTAAAAGAAAAGGACGCATTTTCAACTGAATTAGTTTTTCGTGATCCGTATATTTTGGATTTTCTCGGATTAAAAGATTTCTACAGCGAGAAAAATCTTGAAGATGCAATTCTAAGAGAACTTGAAAAATTTATTCTTGAACTCGGCACAGGCTTTTCATTTATTGAACGCCAGAAAAGGATTATAATTGATAATGAAGATTTCTATATTGACTTATTATTTTTTCACCGCAAATTAAAAAGGCTTATTGTAATAGATTTGAAACTTGGGAAATTTAAGGCGGCATATAAAGGGCAAATGGAATTATATCTTCGTTATCTTGAAAAGTTTGAAATGCAGCCAGGAGAAAAGTCCCCTTTGGGTTTAATACTTTGTACCGAAGGCAGTAAAGAACAAATTGAATTACTGCAGCTTGATAAATCGGGAATCAAAGTTTCAGAGTATCTTACCGAATTACCAGATAAAAAATTATTGAAGCAAAAACTTCAAAAAGCTATTGAAGTCTCAAAGAAAAGCTTAGATAAGTAATTTATTATTTTAACTTTGTTAACTAAGTCTTCTATTATATAATTTCACTCAATCTAATTCTTTTATCCAAACCATCCCTATACCGCTCAAATAATTTCTCTTGACTATCAAACTTTTGATTTACAATTTGCAGCTAAGTTTAATTAAGCAATTATAGGGAGTAGCTGGGGAGTAAGCACGGCAATCATTTTATCGAAATATTTTTCCCTTACTTACGCTTTCCCGGATTTCTTTAATAGAAAATCTTGGAGGTTAAATGAAAGCATTAGTTGTTCCTTTCCTTTTTCTCTTTTCACTCATCCTTTTTTTGAGTTGTAATGAAGATTCATTCATGTCTGATCAATTTGAATCGGAATCAGTTGAAACTCAAATAATTGCATTAGCTTCACAAAATAATTTTAGAGTTGATGATACTAATGGAAGCATAATCATCTCTTCTTCAGATACGGCAAAAAATATTTATTACAATATTACTAAAAAAGTTAAAAGCAAAGTAAGTGAAGATGATGCTCGAGCGCATCTTGAGAAAATAATAATTGCAGCTTCTAAATCCGACGACGATGTAACAATAAAAGTTGATCATCCTAAAAATGACAATAGAAACTATGAAATTAAGTTTGGAATTTTGTTGCCAGATAGATTCAACTACATTCTAAATCTTGGAAACGGCGGAGTATCAATTAAAACGGCTGCGCAAAATGTAATAGTAAATTTAGGTAATGGTAATACGGAAGCTGATATTAATTTAATTGATACCTGCAATGTTTCAATTTCAATTGGAAATGGGAACCTGAATTTAACTTTACCTGCTAATACCAATGCGTCAGTTCATGCTTTAGTTGGAAACGGTATTGTAAACAACAACGGATTAAATTTTCAAAATCAACAAGCGAATGAGAAACAGCTAACAGGTGAGCTCGGCAACGGAGCAGGTAAAATTGTTTTAAATGTGGGAAATGGAAGCATTACTTTACTAAAGAAATAATTATGTAAGCATAACTTCGATTGTGCATTATATTATTATTAATTAAGTTCTTGACGAAAAATCATTTATAATTAGAAATGCTATGCTGAAATTAATTATGTTCATTTCAATATTAATTTCTTTCAATCTTGCATATTCTCAGAGTGATAGTCTTCCTGAATTAATAATCGGCAAATGGAAAATGACAAAAGTGTTAGAACTATCAAAAGACGTAACAGAACAACACAATCCTGATAATTCGCGGTGGATTCAATTTAATAAAGATTCAACATTTGAAAGCGGAACGGGAGAGAATAGTGAAAATACAGGCAGATGGACTATTGATGAAAAGCAAAAAGAATTATTTATTGATAGCGATGCCGGAGAAGATGACGATAGTTATTGGAAGGTTGAATTCGACAATGAAGTTATGTACTGGAAAGGACAGAGGTTTGACTTTAACAAACGGTTTGAGATTTATCATACTAGAATTGAATAAAGTGAGGGTGTTGAACTGACTGAAACTATAACATTAAGTCTGGTTAAGACGGCTCAGCGAACCGTCTTAACCCAAAAATTCCTCCGAACATAAAATTAAAATTGCCTCTCTAATCATTTACTTCCATTAAGCTTTTTCAAGCACTTCGTTTGAACCGCTCATTTTTGCTGCTAAAAATCCTAAGACACATCCAATAGCTATTATAATAATTGAATCAAGAATATCAGTCTTAACAGTCATCATATAAACAATCCCAAACGCAGCGCCCGTTCTAATTAAAAAGGATGTCCATAAATAAGGATCACGGACCTTTATTAAGAGTTCCGAAAGCGGTGACTCACTTTCACTTTGTGCGGCGGCTTTTCCTATTGCCATAAGCCTGCTGCCTGATAGTGCCCGGCCGGATATTGAAAGAAGTATTAGTCCAATTATTCCAACTACAACAAACCCTGCGCTATGCCATATATCAAGCATCATGTAAATGCCTGGAATCAATAACAGAAAAAATGCCGTCATGAAGAAATTTTTTAGTTTAGGAAAGATACTAAGCCACGAAAGTATGCCTTCTCGTGAAGTGGATTTCCTAAGATTAGTTAGTACCATCCACTCAATCCCCACAGCAGAAAAAAGAATCAAAGCCCCTACAATGTGCAAATACAATGAGATAGTGTATAACATTTTAGAGTCCTCTAAAGTTAGTAATAATAATTAATTATTGAGGAAAAACAGTTTTGTTATTTATTAAAGTGAAGCGGATACTGCAAAACGGAATAAATCTTTTTGAGCAGATGAAATTTTATAATTTTTTTATCATTTTCCAAAAATTTAATGAAATTATCACGATGCGCCGGCGGAAGAGAAATTTGAAGAAAAGTAATTAATCAGACGGTAAATAGAGATGGGTAAAACTCTGTTCCCATTATAAAAAGTAAATTTTCGTCACATTTTCTTCTTTTTAACGAATAATGAAATCACACTCCTAAAAATTAATTAGTTTAATGATTTTATTATATGTAGCTTAGCATATCCGGTAAATAGACCGGAATCTTATTTATTTATTATTAGAGGTTCTTTGTGAGTACTAAATTATTTGTAGGTTCTCTGCCCTGGTCGGTTAACGACGATGGATTAAAACAAACATTTGAAAAACATGGTTCTGTAGTTTCTGCTAAAGTTATTATGGACCGCGACACAAACCGATCTAGGGGTTTTGGATTTGTAGAAATGGAAAGTTCAGATGATGCATCCAAAGCAATCAGAGCATTAAATAATTCGGAAATTGATGGAAGAAATATTGTAGTTAATGAAGCTAAAGCTCGCACCTAAATAGATATTCTGTTTTTAGTTCTGATGAGGCACCTTTTACGGTGCCTTTTTTATTTTAAACGGGATTATAAGTCTGTTAAACTTATTCGCTCAAAGATCACTAATACTAATAATTAATAGATTATTTATATGGGAACTTAAAAATTCTTTAATAATCATAAATGCTACAATAAGCCTAGGCAAAGCGTAAGTCGTTCCGAACACTCAGTCTTCGACAAGCCCAGACTAACATTGACATTTTAAGAGCAGAGAAGAATCTCTTTTTTACTCTTAGGCAAATAAAATGGCTAACTATTTTAGACGCAATAAAAAATGGCATCTACTTCTATTAGCTGCCTCGATTAAGTCGAGATGTTAAACCTTGATACCTGAATACATCACATCATTTAAATTCTTTCATCTTAATTTCATCTTAAAAAATTAATTTGTCATAAATTATTTTTAAATTAAAAAAAGGAGTTAAATATGAAAACTAAAAATATTTTTCAGATTGGTGCTATTATATTAATGAGCATAGCTTTTACTTCATCTTGTTTAGCCCAGGAGAAAAAAATAGATAAGAAAGATCTTCCTAAAGCAGTAATTGAATCATTTCACAAGAGTTATCCAAATGCAGAAATTAAAGGAACTTCTGTAGAAAAGGAAAACGGTAAAACATTTTACGAAATTGAAAGTATTGAAGGTGCACAAGGTAGAGATCTTCTTTATACAAAGGACGGAAAAATAGCTGAAATAGAAGAAGCTTTGGCTGCTGATAATATTCCAGATTTCGTAAAAAATTCTGTTATGAAAAAGTATCCCGAATGCAAAATTCATAAAGTTGAAAAGTTAACTAAAGGGAAGAAGACTTCTTATGAAGCAGTTGTAGAGCATGATGGCAAAAAATCCGAAGTAGTGCTAGATTCAAAAGGAAACATTCAAAAGATGGACAAAATGAAAAAGGAAAATGAAGAAAAAGAAGGCAAAGAAAATGATGAAGAAAATGAAGATAATGATAAAGACTAAATTGAAATAAATCATTCGGGGCAGAATTATAATTCTGATTCATCTAATACCATCTAGAATTTTTTCTGCCCTTATTTATTTATATACTTAAGAATTATAATGATTTACAAAAGTTATGTTATTTAAATGTCAAATAAATGTTTAAAAAATTTTCCCTTTCAATTTTACTTTTAATGTGGACTGTTAATTTATCTGCACAGGAAATCCATTCTGACAGCCTCACTCTTGAACAAGCAGTCAACATTGCTCTGCAAAGCAATCTTAATATTAAAATTGCAAACCAGGATTTGAAGAAAAATCGATATGCGGTGGATGAATTTAATGCTGCTATATTACCATCTATTTCAGGAAAGTCGCATTTTATCTATGCACCGGAAAACGGCTATGATCCTGCAGTAACAAACGGCGGCGAATACGGTTTACAATTGTCTGCTGATTATACTTTATACAACGGCGGATTAAATAACCTTTATGTTGAAAAAGCTAATA
The DNA here is from genome assembly GCA_963731745.1 of uncultured Ignavibacteriales bacterium. GTDB lineage: Bacteria > Bacteroidota > Ignavibacteria > Ignavibacteriales > Ignavibacteriaceae > CAVSWT01. Next base: position 30,083 of record CAVSWT010000014.1, on the reverse strand, counting down.
AAAACATAAACCTTTCTGATCTAAATATTGAATTGGCGAAAGCAGAATTAAAGTTTCAAGTTCGATCTGTTTTTTATGAAATTGAAAATGCGAAAAGAGAAGTTGATGCTCAGTCTGATGCGCTTAAAACACTGGAAGATTATTATAAATATCTTAAAGAATCCCGCATAGGCGGTAATGCAACACAAAGCGATGTACTTAAAACAGAAGTCGATTTAAATAATTCAAAAATTAATCTTGAAGAAGCTATCCTCAATTTTATAAAATCAAAAAGAGAATTATTTAGTTTATTGGTTATACCGCCGGATACAAATATTGCAATTATCAGTCAAGCAGAAATTGATACAACAATTCCCCCCCCAGAATCACCGAATCAATTTATCGAAGTGAAAATTGCAGAAATGGAATCCAAGATCAATCAATTTGATATTAGAAGTGCAAAAGCTGAAAAACTTCCTGTAATAAATCTATCGGGTGATGCCGGCGTTTTAGGAATTAAACCTAAAAATTATAAAAATGATCTTGGTTATTCTGCTTCAGTTGATGTAAGTGTTCCGATTTTTTCATGGGGTAAAGTTAACGCTAAAATTGAACAGGCAACTGTTACTTATGAGCAATCTCAATTAAAAACAGATCTAAAAAAGAAAGAACTTGAGCTAGAGCGAGATTCATTATTGACTGAGTTCCATCTTGCAAAGAAGAAAGTTGAAGCATATAAAAATAATATTAAAACAGCAGAAGACAATTTTTATTATTCAAAAGCATTATTTATTGGAGGAAGCGGCTCTACACTCGAAGTTCTGGATGCTTACCGTTTATTAATAGAAACAAAAAAAAATTATAATAATTCAATTTTAAGCTTACAGCAGGCGAAAGCGGGTTTGTTAAAATTATATGGTGAATAATAAATTTAAAACCTTACAGATATTACTAAAATTATTTTTAGTAATAATTTTTTCATTTCTATTATACAACGGATGTTCGAAAAATAATGATTCGGCTGATTCAAATAGTTCTCAGGATTCAACACAAACTGTTGTTGCGGTCAAAGTCGATTCTATAAAAAGAGAGACACTTGACGAAACTGTTCCGGCTTACGGCGTCACTTCTATACGCCAGGTTTATAAGGTTATTTCCCCGGTGAACGGTGAGATAATTAAATTTAATTTATACAACGGTGATCAAGTAAAAAAAGATGAAATTATTTGCGAAATTATTACGAAGGAATCATACGCTGCTATTAAAGGCGCAAAGCAGATGCTTAATAACGCAGTAACCGCAGAACAAAAAACAGAAGCTGAACGTACATTGAAGATTGCTGAAGATAATTCAAACCACATAAAAATTACCGCTCCGTTTACAGGTATTTTAATTAATAAAACCAAAAATGAAAATGAAATTGTAAACGAAGGAGAATTAATAGCAGGATTAATCGATAAAAATTCTATCTTTTTTATTGCACAGGTTCCGGCTGAATCTGTAAATAGAATAAAACCCGGCCAGGCTGCAAAAATTTCTTTCCCGTCAATCGAAGTGAAAAAGTTTGACGGAATAGTTAAGAGAATTGAACCGGGTGTTAATATGCAGAGCCAGACTATTCCAGTCCAATTAGAAATAAATGCATCTCAATTATTGGCAGATTCTCTCTACGGCGAAGCTTCCATTATTGTTAATAAACATAAAGATGTTCTTACAGTTCCGTCAAAAGCAATAATACATGACGATGAAAAAAATACATATTCTTTAACATTAATCAATCCCGACAGCATCGCATATTCTGTTAATGTTGGAATTGGCATAAAAAAAGATTCTGTTATGGAAGTTAAATCCGGAAAATTAAAGGAAGGAATGAAAGTTATTGTTGAGGGGAATTATGGACTGCCGGATTCCGCAAAGGTAAGCATAGAAAAATGAATATCTTCTCTTTCATACAAAAACATACAAAAGCTATAATTTTTGTCGTTATTATTTTAGTGCTTGCAGGTATTTTCACAGTACTGAATTTACCGGTTTCTATTTTTCCCGATATAACTTTTCCCCGAATTGTAGTCCTTGCAGATAACGGCGAAGAACCCGCAGATAAAATCATGGTGCAAATTACAAAGCCGCTAGAGGAAACGATTAATTCTCTTCCCGGAGTTACAAATGTACGTTCAACTACATCCAGAGGTTCGGCTGAAATATCAATTAATTTTGATTGGGGAACAGATATAATTCAGTCGCAGCAATTATTACAGGGAAAAATTTCACAAATCAGAAACCAGCTTCCACCGAATGCGAGTGTTACTGTAGAAAGAATGAATGCTACATTCTTCCCGATAATGGGCTATGCACTCACCTCTGATTCCGTAAGCCTTATTAAAATGCGGGATATTGCTCTTTATACTTTGCGACCGGCAATCAGCCGCATTAAAGGAGTTTCCCAGGTAATTGTTGTGGGAGGAAATACAAAAGAATATCTAGTTCAAGTTAATCCAGCAAAATTACGCGCTTACGGTATAAGTATTCAGCAAGTTTCCGATGCACTTTCAAAAACAAATATGGTAAGTTCCGTAGGTTTGATGGATGCAAATTATCACCTGTATTTAACCCTGGTTGATAATACCTTTAAAACAATTGACGATATTAAAAACACAGTTATAACTTCAACGAATGTTTCTCCGGTATTTTTAAAAGATATAGCTTCGGTTTCTGCATCGGTAAAAGATAAATATATAAGAGTTACAGCTAAAGAAAAAGAGGCTGTACTTGTAAATATTCTAAGACAGCCCAGCGGAAACACAGTTCAAATTGCTTCCGATGTTGATAAAATGTGGAAGCAGTTAAAATCTCAAATTCCCGCCGGTATTAATATTTCAAATTATTATAATCAGGCTGATTTAGTTAATGAATCTTTTAGAAGTGTTCGAGACAGTATTGGAATTGGGGTTCTGCTTGCAGTAGTTGTCCTTTTAATTTTTCTAAAAAATTGGAGAATCACTTTTGTTGCTGCAATTGTAATTCCTATTACCGTTGCAATAACTGTTCTTCTGCTAATGATTGCAAATGAAACTCTGAATATCATGACTCTGGGAGGTATTGCCGCAGCCATCGGGTTAATAATTGACGACAACATTGTAATAATTGAAAATATTTTTCGTCATTTTAAAGAGGGGCACGAAAAATTAGAAGATGCCATCAGAGCATCCATAAAAGAATTGTTTACAGCAGTTATCGGTTCAAGTTCAAGCACTATAATTATTTTTCTGCCGTTTGCTTTTTTATCCGGAGTCACCGGAGCATTTTTCAAATCTCTCTCGCTAACAATGGCAATGTCGCTTATTGTCTCATTAATCCTTTCATTATTTTTTGGGCCCTTGCTTGCATCAAAATTTATTCATTCAAAAGATTTTGAAAAAGAAACTAAGGAAAAAAAAGAAAGCAAAATTGAAACCTATTATAAAAAATATCTTAACATTTTAATTAAAAAAAAATACTTAGTAATTCCTGTTATTCTTTTGCTGATGACCGGGGGATATTTTATTTACTCATCAATTGGCAGCGGATTTATGCCTGATATGGATGAGGGAGCATTCATTCTTGATTATAAATCGCCGCCCGGTACATCGTTAAACGAAACAAACAGAATGTTAATGCATGTTGAAAATATTATTATGAATATTCCCCAAGTTGAATCTTATTCGCGAAGAACAGGAACACAGCTTGGCTTTTTCATTACCGAACCGAATGACGGAGATTATTTAATTAAATTAAAAAATAATAGAAGTAAGACCGTTAATGATATTATTGATGAATTAAGAGCGAAAGTTGAAAACTCCGAACCTGCACTTCAAATTGAATTCGGGCAAGCTATGCAGGATCTTATTGGTGATCTTACAAGCGTACCTTCACCCGTTGAAATAAAAGTATTTGGCGATGATAAATCTCTTATTCAAAAAAAGGCGAAAGAAATTGCAAAACTTATTGAAAATGTTAATGGTGTTGTTGATGTATCTAACGGGATAATTATAAGCGGCCCTGCTTACATAATAAATTTTAATCTGCCTGCAATAGCAAGAGCCGGATTTACTGTTGATGAATTAAATCAAATAATCCAAAATGATATTCAAGGGAATGTAACGACTGAAATTCAAACCGGGGAAAAGCTGATTGGTGTGCGTGTAAGGCTGCCCGATAGATACCGGAACAATCTTGATCTTTTAAAAACTTTAAGAGTTACTTCATCTAACGGTAGTTCCTATTTATTAAGTTCTCTTGCCGATTTTAGAATTGATCCCGGGCAGTCTGAAATTGACAGAGAGAATTTGAAACAAATGGTTGCTGTAACTTCAAGAATTTCCGGAAGAGACTTAGGCAGCACAGTCGCCGACATAAAAAGTTTGCTTAATAAAAAACTAAATTTACCAACGGGAGTAACATTAGAGTACGGCGGGACTTTTCAAACTCAGCAGGAATCATTTCAGGGTTTGCTCAAGGTATTGCTTGCCGCCTCACTTTTGGTAATACTTGTATTGGTTATTGAGTTTGAATCATTCTTAATCCCTTTGGCTATTTATCTTGTGGCAATTCTCTCTTTATTCGGAGTGGTTTTAGCTCTTTGGGTTACAAATATTAATTTCAACATTTCAAGTTTTATGGGCGCAATAATGATGGTAGGCATAGTTGCAGAAAACAGTATTTTTTTAACCCATTACTTTTTCATTTTTAAAAACCAGGGCATGGATAAGCATCAAGCGGTAATGAATGCTAGCATAATTAGATCGCGCCCGATTATAATGACTGCTTTAGCAGCAATATTAGCTTTGATGCCTCTTGCCCTTGGTATTGGTGCCGGATCTCAAATGCAGCAGCCGTTGGCTTTAGCTGTAATCGGAGGATTTACTTTGTCGAGTATTTTACTGCTGTTTATTCTTCCTGTTCTGCTGTCAATTTCAAAAGGAAAGAAAAATAAATAGAAGATGAAAACCTGTTATAAGCGTCTTCAAAACATCCACAATTTACATGAAATTAAAAAAAGGAATTTCATTCCGCTAATAATTTTTATTTTTACAATAAATTTGGCTGCCCAGACTCAGAATAATATATCGGTTACAGGTGCCGTTAAAGATTCTTTAAAGGAACAGCCTCTAGAATTTGTTAATGTTCTAATGCAAAATAATTCAGACACTTCAAAATTTATGGGGACTTCTACTGGAAAGAATGGGAAGTTTATTTTTACGAATGTTCAGCCTGGTGATTATTTAATAAAATTAAGCTTTATAGGTTATAAAGAAAAAATAATTCCTTCAATTAAAATAGATAATCGGAAACAAAATATAGATCTCGGAACCATTTTATTGAGCGATACAACTGTCACCCTCGAAGATGTTTTGGTTACTTCTAAAAAATCTTTGTTCAATAATGACATAGAAAAAAAAATTTATAATGTATCCCAGGATATTATGAGCAAATCAGGATCGGTAAGCGATCTACTACAAAATGTTCCTTCCGTTCAGGTCGATATTGATGGGAATATAACTTTAAGAGGTTCGTCAAATGTTTTGGTTATGATAAACGGGAAAACTTCACCTTTGATGGGTAGGAATCAATCTACTATACTGCAGAGCTTGCCTGCTAATACAATAGATAAGATAGAAGTAATAACAAATCCATCTGCCAAATATAGACCAGATGGAACCTCAGGAATAATTAATATTGTATTTAAGAAAAATAAGAATTCCGGTTTTAATGGAACGGTTAATGGAAATTTAGGATTTGCAGGCAGGCACAATCTAGGCTTTCATCTTAATTATAATACCGGAAATTTAAATATTTTTGGCGGATACAATTTGAGAAAAGATAACCGGAGAAGGACTGACATTGATAACAGACGGCAAATTGACAGTGCTTTTAATATTACTAACTATAATCAAAATAACGATGGTCTTTATTATCCGTTATCGCATTTTGTTTCTCTCGGCGCTGACTATTCATTAGGTGCTTCTAATCAATTTGGATTATCTGGAAATTATTTCTACAACAGTTTTACAAGAAATGATATTTCAAATAACCTTTACACTGATGGTTCCGGCAATATAACTGAAAATTATAATAGGAATCGTCATGACAATGAATCTGAAAAAGAGGCTGAATACACTATTTATTTTGAACATCAATTTCCGACTGATGAACACAAATTACGCTTTGAGTTTACCGGTTCATATGCACCCGAACAGGAAGATAATCATTTTACAAATGTTTATTATTATCCGTTGCTGACTGCTACTTTTGATAACACATTAATAAAACAGACAGAAGATATAAACCAACTAACAATTGAATATTCTGATCCGCTTTCTGAAAATACTAATCTTGAAACAGGTTATGAAGGTAACTTTCATAAAAATGATTTTGATTTTTATTCCGAATATTTTGATACGGCACAAAACAAATTTGTTATTAATCCGGGACAAACAAGTCACTTTATTTATAACGAAAACATTCATGCAGTATATGGAATCTTAGGACATAGCTTCGGTTCTTTTGGTTTGCAAGGCGGTTTAAGAATAGAGCAATCGTATGGAAAAGCAAACCTCATTACAACAGATTCGACTTTTAATAAAAATTATTTCAATGTCTATCCGACTGTGCATATTTCATATAATTTAAATGATTTATCAAAGATTCTTTTAAGTTACAGCCGAAGAATACGAAGGCCGGAATCTGATGATATTAATCCGTTTCCTGAATATCGTGATCCGAGAAATGTTAGGGCCGGAAATCCAAATCTTCTTCCTGAATATACCCATTCAATAGAACTTGGTTATAGTTATCAGAATGATCAATATTCAATTCTTCCCAGCCTATATTATAGATATAGAACCAACGGATTTACTCGAGTAACAAATTTAATAAATGATACTACTTCATTAACTACTGAAGAAAATTTATCACACGATCAATCAGCAGGATTTGAATTTGTTGTTTCTGCCTACGCGTGGAAAATTTTTAATGTTAATCTAAATACAGATATTTTTTATGATCAAATAAACGCATCTAATTTAGGATATAGTAATCAGAAGTCAATAATATCATGGAGTGGAAACTGTACCGTAGATGTCAATTTAACAGGTTCACTTTTATTTCAATTTAATTCAAATTATCGTTCAGCAAGATTAACCCCTCAAGGTGAATTTCGTCCAAGGTTTGTTGCAAATATTGGAGCGAGGCAAGAATTTATGCAGGGGAGATTATCTTTACTTTTTACAATCTCCGATTTATTTAGTTCTTTAAAAGAGAGATAGATATAAATACGCCTCAACTGATTGAAACTTCAATAGGCACTCGTGATTCAAGAATTTTCTATTTTGGCGTATCATATAATTTTGGTTCACAAAATAAAAAAGCTAAGGAAACCCAATTAAAGTATGATGAAAATTAATTAGATGAATAAAAACATAGTTTAAAAAAACGAGTAACAGGCCAATACTTGAGTGCTTTTCAATATCTTCAACTCTATAATCTTGAAAAGGAAATTTAAGCCAACCTTAAAAACCAGCTTAAAATAACCGGTAATTTAGTTCAACAGGGAAATGTAAAAGTTCAGGATTATTTATTGTTAAAAGTTGGAACGGAATCGAAGCAAATAAATCTTAATCATATCCGGCAGAATTATAAAAACGGGCTTTTCCAGTCATATTCTATTTGCGGAATAGCTGATACACAGGTTGTCTCTCTTGATTCTGTTAATTTGAATTTGACAAGCACTGCCGGACAGTCAAAATATTTACCGCCAACAAAATTCTTTTACAATACGGGTTTAAATGCTGTTGAGATAAATAATATTCAAAGATGATTTGGCTTCTTTCAATGCTAAGGCTAATTGAAAAATAAATTTTGACAATAAAAACTTGCAGATAGTAAATTTTTTTTTGCATCTCACAATCATTTTTAAGTATTTTCTAATCAAGTTTTCAAACCAATTTATCCAAATATAAACAAGGAGTTCAAGATGGTTTCCATTATTTCTCTTTGGCTTCCCATCCTGCTATCTGCCGTGACGATTTTTATATTAAGTTCAGTTATTCACATGATGATGCCGTATCATAAATCAGATTTCAAAAAAATTCCTAATGAAGATCAAGTTTTAGGAGATTTGGCCAAATCAAATATTCCCGAAGGGGATTATATGTTTCCTTATTGCGCGAATTCTAAGGAAAGAAATTCGCAGGAGATTAAAGATAAAATGAGTAATGGCCCTGTTGGAATTTTACAGGTTTCTCCATCCGGCGATTTTGGTATGGCCTCGAGCCTTATAATGTGGTTTGTGTATTGTTTAATAGTAGGAATTTTTGCCGCGTATATTACGGGACATGCACTTCCGCTTTCTTCCGATTATCTTTCCGTTTTTAGATTTACAGGCGCCATCGCTTTTGCTGGATATAGTTTAGCTTTAATGCAAAACAGTATTTGGTATAAAAGAAATTGGGCCACGACAATAAAATTTATGTTTGATGGACTAGTCTATGCTTTATTTACAGGTGGTATTTTCGGATGGCTCTGGCCCGCTGTATAAAATTGTTTCCAAATTTAATTTACAGTCAAATTAATTTGGACATTTGTGTTAAAACAATTTGTAGCATTATGCTTTTTCTGATAACTGCAGCCGAAATTTTTTTCGGTTAAGCTAATTCATCAAATTAAAATTCCAAGGTTTATAAAATCGGTTGAGGATTTATTGCATTAAAAAAAGAAGAGTTGGATAATTAATTTTAATTCAACTTCTTTTCTTACGCTTTTTTGAAGGCTTTACTTTTTTGTTATATTCTAACGCAAGATTGATCCAATAGTTTAAATCTTTTTTGGTTTTCATACCTTCATCACTAACATATACAAATCCAATCATTGGCCGTTTGGTGAAATCCATTTCCCGGCATCCTTTTCTTTCCAAGGCTGCTTCATATATTTCGGGATCTATGCGAAGCATCATATCATCTTTAAAAACGCCGACACACATTTTATCATTAACCATAAAGGTTAATCCGCCCATCATCTTTTTTTCTTCAATCTTACAGCCAGGCAAAATTTTTTCTGAAGATGAAGCAAGCTCTTCTCTGATTTTGTCTGCTAATTTTAAATTATAAGCCATAATGTTTTTCAGTATAATTAAGGTGACTTGTACTTATTCTTCATGTAATTAAATGACTCCGAACACTTTCTCTTCCGCTTTCATATTTATAATGATAGCTGCCGAAGCCGATAATACTTGGCCCCCACATTTTAGGTTTTTTGCCGGTAATTTTTTTCATCATATTCAGGATTGTATTACAGTCTTTACGTTTTTTTCCATTCGCGACTGAATTTAAAAATTCCTCTACACTCGCTTCTGTTTCCGTTGTTTTATTTACTGCCATATTCATAATCCAAATCTTGACGATTGAATATAAGAAAAAAAATTATATGAGGAATTAAAATTTTATAGGGGATTATTCGTTTTTCTACCTGTATTGCTTTATATTGTTTCATCGCGATATAAATATACCTAAATATATTCAGCTCTATTTTCATTCCCAATAAGAAAGGCACGCCCATGAAGAATTGCATCCGCGTTCTTTTATTTCTTTCTGTTATTTTATTGATTAATGGCTGTGGTAATAAAAAGCCTGACAAAACAGTTGGGGAAAAAGGGGAGGTTTACCTAACTGCGGGATTAAAAGTCCGCCCTTTGACTAATAAAAAATTTGAAAGCACCCCTCAAAGAATTGCCAGAGGAAAATATTTAACCAATGGCGCCTCTCATTGTTTTATGTGTCATAGTTTAAGAGACTGGAGTAAGCCTGGCGCCCCTCCCATTGAATCTAAAAAAGGAGGCGGAGCAATTATGATAAATGAAAAAAATTTCAGAATAGCAGCACCTAACATTACACCTGATGAAGAGACAGGCGCAGGAACATGGACTGATGATATGTTTGCACGCGCAATTAGGGAAGGTGTGGGACACGACGGACGTGCATTATATCCTCTTATGCTTTATCAGGAATTCAAAAAATTTTCCGATGAAGATATAGCATCTATTGTAGTCTATCTCAGGACACTACCGCCAGTGAAAAACAAACTACCTAAAAGGAAATTACCTTTAGAAGTGCAAAAGATGATTGTGCATTTACCTTTGCCTATTTATAAAGCAATCCCTGAACCTGATTTTTCAAATGTAATGGAAAGAGGAAAATACATGACTCAGATAGGCGGCTGCATCGGCTGTCACACGTCATGGGAAACCTCACTTAAACCGGGATTGTTCGCCGGTGGAATGGAATTTCTGGATCCAGATGGGAAGTCATACTCAGCAAATTTAACAACCGATGAATCAGGATTAACTTACGATGAAGATATTTTTATTAATATAATTAGAACCGGAAAGGGCGGAACCCTCCATTCAGCTATGCCGTGGTTTGTTATTAAGAATTATACAGATGAAGATTTGAGGGCTATTTATAAATACTTAAAAACACAGAAACCGGTCAGGCATTACGTTGATAATATTTCCGAACCCACATATTGCGTGCTCTGCGGGCAAAAGCACGGACAGGGAAATAAGAATACAGCAAAGATTACAAAAACAGCTCATCTTAAACGTGCTGTTTATGATACGTATCCAGGCACTTATATTTCCAATGAAGGTGACAGTCTAACTGTTTTCTGCGAGGGAGATTCTCTTAAATTAAAAAATGATATCGAAGGATCTATAACAAAGCTTCTCCCGATTTCAAAGACAGAGTATGCTTCAATTAATCTTCCATTCAACATAAAATTTGTACACGATGAAAAGACAAATGTAACTTCACTTACATATCATATGTTTGATGATGTGGAATGTAGAAAAGTGAAATGAGATAAATAGAAATGGCTTAGAGACGCCCTTTTGGAGCGTCTCCATTTTATTATTTTATAAATTCATTCAGAACTAATTTATCGGATATCGTTAAAGAACCGTCTCTAGACTTTAACGCGTAATCAAGGTTCTCTGTTTTTTTCTTAAGATATTTTTTCATGCTTTTCAGCATTCCGCCGGAGAAAAATTTATTAGCGGCGAACAATGCTGTTTTCATTCCATTTAAAGTTGGCAGCATTTTTACAAAATTTTCCCATTCATTGTCAGGGCGTTTAATTGAAAAGACAGAATCACTTTTCCACCCGCTTAATATAAGATAATCAGCACCATTCAGATAGTTCGGTTCAAAATTATTAATCGGAACTAGTTCAGCCGCAAGTCCGCGGTTCAACAAGAATTCAGCAATTGCTTCGCCGAATTTTTGAGTTGTTCTGTTTTTGTCCTGTACGATAATTAATGCCTTTTTCATATTGTACCTCTGTTAAGTTCTATTATAATTACATGGTACAACGTAAGTAAGGTTTTCCCCACTCTCAATTGATTTTTTATGAATGGATTTTTTTGATGATGTAAAGTGAATATTCATTATTTATAGCGATGGAAATTTTCATTTGAATAATGTTGTTTACCTTAGGGGGAGATGTCATATTATTCAATTAAGCAATTAATTTAATAAAGTCACACAATAGGTTTTTGAGAAGTAAAATTCTTAAAGCCAATAGCTGATCTTCAATAAGAAAATATTATCAGGCTTTACACTGAATAAATGATTTATTGAATTTCCAAATCTGAAATCACCAATCGGCTCAAAGTTTTCTCTGCTTTGCGTCCATACAAAATAAAGCGTAGAGCCTGGAAGATATTCCCATCTGAGAACAGCATTACCGCGAAGTGAAATATAATTAAAATCCGGATTTCCAATGGACTGATTCGGCGCGGGGCCTACAGCATCCGGATCAAGCTGGTAAGAAGTTATGTCCCCGCTCTCATCTTTTTCACTTTCTATTGATGAGCCATTTTCGCCATAACTTATAAAATAATAACTCCCTGGCTTTACAAGGTATTTAAAATCAGTATACTTTCCCGAAGCGATGAAAGGCTGAACATAAATTTGAAAACTCAATGTTGGACTCATAATCCAATCTGCTCTAATATTTGCTGAAAATACAGTTTGGTCAAGATGAGCGAAAACATATCTTTTACCAAAAGTTGATGTTGCTTCCGGGTCATCTAAATTTGAAATCCATTGAGCGGCAATTTTACTTTTTTGAAATTGAGGTCCGACAGATAAAGTAAGAGTTGGAAGTACTTTAAATTCAATATTAGTTTGAATTGATTTAGTATCTTCATCTTCACCGGAGATTGTTTCGCCTTCAAGATTTAAGACCCACCATTTTCTATTGTCGGTATATAAATTTAAATCGTATGTTGTACTTTCAGGGTTAATTGTAAGTGGTCCTCCCCGGGTTCTCCTGGAATTTAAAGTTGAAGGATTGTAAATAAAAGAAAACTCTCCGCCGTAATAATCATGCAAAGTAAGGAAACCATCTCCCCAGTATCCTTGCGATACTTTATTGCCTCCGTAATCAAAACTTAAAAATGTAGCTGCGTTGATTCCGCAATTCAAATAGAAGTCTGTAGGGTCATTCCATCGATAGCTTGTAAAAAAATGTCCGTTGATATAATCGCTGTAAGAACCGAATCCAAGATCATTGACTTCAAACCTAGGGCTTATAAATCCAACAGCAGTATTAAATGTCCATCTGCCGCGGTTTTTATTTATCATCAATCTTCCGCTGTAACCGGATAGTGAAGTAGCGGAGCTATCAACTGAAATGTATGATACATCCGGCCTTTGGAAATAATGTGTTGGACTTTCTTGCAAGGCGGTAATTCTTTCTTTAGTACCGGAAACGCTTGAGATTGCACCCCAGCCTGTTAATACATAAGTATTATCTTTATCTAAAAATGTCCATCCGTCTGCGGCTGCAACAAATGCATTTTTATTAATTGAATTTCTTAGATCTTCTGAATTGAAAATACGCGATGTAAAAGTTGATAAAATTCCAATGCCCTGGTTCCCTGAATTAAAATCACGTTGAGCACGTAGTACGCCATAATAAGTTAAAGGCTCAATTTCAACACTTGAACGAATTCCGTCCAATGATATTTCAGCATGCTCGCGTCTTGTAACTGCATGAATTGTTCCGATTTTCCATGAATCTGAAATCTCTCCTGAAATTTTAGCCGCACCAATAATATGCGTTCCATTTGGTTTGTCGATGTAATCATAGTCCGGCAAGCTTCCTTGAGGGCTCCTACCTATTCGTCTGCTGTAAAAAATATTAGTGGTTGGCCAATTAAAGCGAACGTTGTTAGTGGTCCCGCCGCGTCCGAATCTATAAATGCTTGTTCCTTCCGTAAAAAAAGGACGCTTCTCCTCAAAAGTAGATTCAACATCTGTTAGGTTTACTACAGCAGGATCAAGTTCAACCTGTCCGAAGTCGGGGTTAATTGTACCGTTTAATGTTAAGCTGCTTCCAAGGCCGGCTCTTAAATCGAGCCCTAAACCCGGCGTGTAATCGTGTCCCGAATTGAAAGGATCATTAGCGTCACTTCCAATGTACTGTGCTTTTCCAACTACATACGGCAGCAATTCAACCCTTGCCGGCGGAGTGATTCCATCTATACCTACAAGATCAGGAAATCTTGAAGTAAACCCGCTTTCATTTCTGGGAGTGTAAACCATCATGTCTGTTTCAAATCTTCTGCTTATAAACCGTTCAACATTTATTCCCCACACTTGTGAATCTTCTTTATTAAACCGAAGCTGTGAATATGGAATTTTCATTTCAACCGACCAGCCCTTGCTGTTAATTAGTGGGACACCTTCCCATACAGCATCCCATGTAAGGTCGTTTGGCTGCTTTACATCATTTTCAATTAATCCATCTGCATGTGTGCCGGCAGCAGAAACATAAAAAAAATATCCGCTTCTTTTATCTCTGTAAGAATCTAAATACAAAACGCAGCCGTCAGAGGGATCACCCCAAATAAAATCCCTTCGTACTAAACGCGCCATGATGGAATCCGGCTGGTCATCAGAAAATTCAGCAGCAAAATAAATTGCCTCATCATCGTATGCCACCCAAAATTCTGTATTTTGCGAAGGCGGTATACCTTGATCAGGATCCTGCTGGATTAAAGTACTATATCCGGGACGCTGCCATATTTTTTCATTTAATTTGCCGTCAACAACAATTTTGTCGTTTGATCTAACAGCAACGATCTTTGACTTTGAATTTTCTTCTACGCTAAGGGTTTTTGCATACAGCGTTGTTAAAGGTAAGACTACCAACAGGAGAAATCTTCTCATATATCTCCGATATTTTTTTTGATGCAATATAAAATAGGATATGCGATTTGAAGTTATTATTTAAACAATTGGCTAATAGCAATGATGAAAGGATAAAATAAATTTCGGCGGGTAGTGCTGTATACTAAATTTATACCCTTAAAGTTAGATGGAGTTATTAAAATTGAAAAATACCCACCCCTTTCATTCCCCTCCCAAGAGGGGACAACATTGTACCAAGAGATGTTGGTTTTATACCTAAAAAGTTAAAACTAGTAATGGGTTTCGCCTCCTTGGAGTGGTGCAGGGGTGGGTCTGACCTATCCTAAAAAAGGTTGACACTTTTTAAAAATAAATATTTTATATCATAACAAATTACCTACGCTGCTTGCTGGGAGATTTGTCAAATCTTTCCCGCAATAAATGCAAACATAATTTTCATAGTCATTGAGATTTTATATCTCAATTATTATATTAAAATCAATACTCCCCTGCGGCATTTAAAGATAAAAATAAATTATTTATAAGCTGAAAATGAATTTAAAAATCACATTCATCTTTGCAGTGGCTATTTTTCTCTCTGCAAGTGCACAGCAAAAGAAGGGAAATAATATTATGGAAAAAATTATTTCAAAGGATGGTACAGCTATAAGTTATACAAAAAGCGGAACAGGTCCCCCGCTGCTGCTTGTGCACGGAACAACCGCGAACCATAACCGCTGGAATACCGTACTTCCTTATTTTGAAAAACAATTTACTGTTTATGCAATGGATAGACGGGGTAGAGGCGGAAGCAGCGATTCACCCGACTATAATTTTTTAAAAGAAGCTGAAGATATTGCGGCAGTTGTTGATTCCATTGGTAAACCGGTTTTTGTTCTTGGACATTCTTTTGGTTCTGTTTGCTGTTTGGAAGCGGCTTTACTAACAAAAAACATAAAGCGATTAATTCTTTATGAACCTCCCATGCCTATCGGCCTTCCTTTCTATCCCGAAGAAGCCCCGGGTAAAATGCAGAAATTAATTGATGAAGGTAAACCTGAAGAAGCACTTGAATTTTTCTTTAAAAAAATTGTAGGAATGCCAGATAAAGAATTTGAAATGTATAGTAAATTGCCGGTTTATAAGGAACGCATTAAGCTTGCGTATACTATTCCGCGGGAAATGATTATTGATAAATATTATACATTCGATGCAAAAAGATTTTCAAATGTAAACGTTCCTACTTTGATGCTGCTTGGAGGTGATAGTCCGGCCGTATTTAAGAAGTCAACTCAAGCAGTGAATTCAGCTTTGCCTGACAGCCGGGTTATTGAAATGCCGGGACAGCAGCATATAGCAATGGACACCAATACTGAACTGTTTGTAAATGAAGTAATGAAATTTTTATTGGAGTAAAAATTCAAAACTCCATTCTACTTGCTGAAACTTCGGCTTCATCATCGGAAGCCATTTGTTTACCGGTTATGTCAAACGCATTGAATTTAATTGTAGATTTATATGTTTTGCCATCCTGGGAAAGCGTTATTTTTTCAGTGAGCCTTCCATAACCCGCCGGAGTAAATCCACCGATTTTTTTTAATGCTTCAAATGATTGGGGAACGTTAGTAATGAAGAACTCATACTTGGCTTCATATTGCATGTCACCGGTTTTTCTCCATATTCCGTAGGCTGGCGGTACAGGCGGCATGCCGTCATAGTTGGAAGATTCAGTTCATTGTCCCGCCGGAATTAAATGACAACAAAAATTCCAGGTCTTTTACTCCCGCAAATGCACCGGTTTTAAATTGAACTTTTGCTTTCCATGTTCCTGTTAAATCATCTAGGTTTCGAATTATTGTTTTGTAAAAAAGTGAAAGCGGCAAAGGCTAATATTACAATTGAGAGTACAAATAAAATAAAAATATTTTTTTTCATGAAACGTCCTGTATTTTATTTTTAGAAATATAACCGTTTATGCTGGTTATAAATCTATCAAATTCTTTTTAAGGTAAAAACTTTTAACAGCTGAAATGATAATACTATTTACCGTAATCTAGAATAATTTAAGAAAGGCTAAGAATAATTAAATTAAAAAATCACCTCTAGTAGAGGTGATTAAATTGCAGGTTTCCCAAAAAGCATTTTATTTCTCCAGTAATGGATTATCTATCCTTACAACAATTTCTATTAATTCAATAAATTCTTCAACTATTGAACTATTATAGTTCCCGTCATCCCGGCATGATGCGAGCAAAAGTATGGAAAAGTTCCTGCCTGTGAGAAGGTAAAAGTAAATTCAGCGTTTGCACCCATATCGCCTGAATTAAATATTCCTGATGGATTGCCGCGTGTCCCGCTTATTACATCATGTGTTGTATTATCTTTATTAATCCATTTTATTGTTGTACCTACTGCAACTGTTTTGCTTCCGGGAGTGAATGTTGTATTCTGCATAAATATTTCATTTGTTCCCGGATTAACAGAAGTGTTTACCGGAATATTATCATCTTTACTGCAGCCTGAAAAAAATAAAACAACAAGCAGAAATAAGAACGGCATAATTCGAATAGAATTAATAAGCTTACTTTTTAATAAATACATTTTAGTTCTCCAATATTTTACTTTTATTTAATTAGTGAATTGACTTTAGTAAAAAGGGACAGTCGGCAGAATTTAATGCATGATAAATCACATTCAGCTTTTCTATATGAAAACGTATAACTCTGCTTATAGTGATTGATTGGTATAACCGCAGCCCGAATTTTAAATAATTCATTTGATTATAGAATAATTTATAAGTATCGTTATACATCGCTTTTCCCGTATTCAATTATAATCAATAAATTTAGAGGAGTGCTATGAAAAACTACACCTTGTGGCTTGTACTATTTGCTTTTTTATTACTCTTGCCTTTTGCCCAGATTTCTGCTCAGCGGGATAATCCTTACGAAGAAGGGACTGTGTGGAGCTTGACCTTCATAAAAACAGGCCCTAACAAAGCAGACGATTATCTAAAAGATCTTGCGAAAACCTGGGTTTCAACTATGGATGAGGCAAAGGCTGAAGGTTTAATTGTCGATTACAAAATTTTACAAGGCAATGCGGCTAATGAAGATGACTACAATCTTATATTAATGACAGCAAATAATTCATTAGCTGAATTAGACCCGAACCCGGACCGTCAAGCCAAATGGATGGCAATAAATAAAAAATTAAAAGATTCTATGGGTGATAAATTTGATGCCGTGGTAAAAAACTATGATACCATTAGAGAAATGAAGGGAACTAAAATAATGAGAGAATTAAGTCTGAAGAAATAATTTTTTAACAGCGGGAATAGATAGTAATAGTTCATCTGTTCCTGCCGTTTTATTTACACACTGCGGTCCTCCTTATTGCTTCAATATTCTCTAAACTGTATTCAGATAATCACCACAGTTATTATATATCTTCTATGCAGGATTTGTTTAATCTTAACAGAATAAAATTTTTGATTTTACAGGGAGATCTTTTTACCTTAAAATATTTTTAATAAGAGATGTAATCAATGAAAGAGATTGCAATAATTGGAGCTGGGCTGTCGGGAACCATGCTTGCTTTGAACTTATTAAAACAGAAATGCAGCGAGCAGGTTAATATTAAGTTGATTGACCGCAGCGGCGAAAATAATCTCGGTCCCGCATATTCTACCAATGAAGATTATCTTTTAAACGTGCCCGTAGAACTGATGGGAGCTTTTTCAAAAGAACCTGAACATTTTTTAAACTGGGCTCTTGAGAAAAAAATTAAAACAGGCAAAGGTGATTATCTTCCAAGAAAACTTCTCAGAGAATATATTCATGAAATGTTTAATCGGGCATTTAATGAGAAAGACAGCAGCATAACTTTTGAAAGAATACTAGGTGAAGCTGTTGATGTTAAGACTAAGAAAGACCGCTTAACTATCTTCATGCAAGATGGAAGAAGCTTTGATGCCGACAAAGTTGTGCTCGCTCTGGGCAACGCACTGCCTCTCAATCCTAAAATAAAAAATCCATCATCACTTAAAGATAAACGATATAAAAACAATCCATGGGCACCGGATATATTTAAAGATCTTTCATCCGACGACTCAATACTATTTATCGGAACAGGGCAGACGATGGTTGATATTGCCGCCGGTCTTTTCAGAAAAAAGCACCGCGGAAAAATGATAACAATATCACGGCGAGGAATTTTTCCTCTTTCACAGAAAAAGGTTGAACCCTATCCATCTTTCTTTGATGATGAATTAAAGGATGAATCGGATTTTCTTTCAATCTTTAAAATTGTAAGAAAACATTTCCGTAAAGCTGAGCAAATGGGTCTTGATCCAAGAGCGGTTATTGATTCATTACGGCCGCATACAAAAGCTATCTGGATGAAGATGCCCACTGAAGAGAAAAAAAGATTCTTAAGACATGCATTCCGTTACTGGGAAATTATCAGAAGCCGCATTCCTCCCGGCAGCGAAGAAATTATTAGGAAAGTTAAAATCATCAGGGCAGATGGAAGTGATTTCAGGAAGAATAACAGATATCATTCCTTATGAAAATGGATTGGAAATTAAATATACAGAGCGCGGAAAAGAGAACGAGAAATCTGTCACGGCAAATTTTGTAATTAATTGCATTGGCCCTTGCCAGGATTATGAAAAGATTGACCAGCCGCTTATTAAAAACCTTTTAACCGGCAGATTAATTCAATGCGACCCGGTTCATCTCGGCATAAATGCATTGCCTGAAGGAAATGTAATACAGCAAGACGGAACTCCATCAGAAAAACTTTACACAATTGGATTGCCGCTTAAAGGAATTGTATGGGAATCGCTTGCATTACCGGAAATAAGAGTTGAAGCGGAAGAGCTGTCAAAAATTTTGGTTGAAGGATCGTAGCTTTAAATTTAAGAAAATAAAGGAAGTTTTATTTATGATATGCATTGTCTTTTTTCTATAGCCAGCTTAATACTTATTACAAAAAAACCCACCCCTTTCATTCCCCTCCCAGGAGGGGACAGTTCATTGATTAGAAGTTGTTGGTATTACAGGATGACATAAAGAAAAAAAATAAAAATAAATGTCCCCTCCTCGGAGGGGTGCAGGGGTGGGTTATTTCTCGGCATTTTCGTCAGTCCATTTTTCAATTTTCTCAAGTACATTGTTAAGTTTATATCTAACTCCCAGGTCATCAAATCTTAAAACAGTTACATCTAATTCATTTAATCTTTTATCTCTTTTCAAATCTTTTTCTTCATTTCCGAAATGACTCTCACCATCAATCTCAATAGCTAGATTAAGATCTTTAGAGAAGAAATCCACGATGAAATTATCAATCGGTTTTTGTCTGTCAAAGTCATAACCACGAAGCTGTTTTTTCTTTAAGTAATTCCATAACATTATTTCCGAGAAAGTACTTTCTCCTCTGAGTTTTTTAGCAAGTTCTTTTAGTTTTGGATTATAAGGAATGATTTTTCTTCGTTTCATTATATGAATAATTTAATAAAATATAATTTGACATAACATATAAACCCGCCCCTTTTATTCCCCTCCCGGGAGGGGACAATGAGTAATAGGTGCTGTTAAATTTAGAAAATAAAATGTTAAACCGAATTATAAAAATCCCCTCCTTGGGGGTGCTGGGGTGGGTTGTAGTTAATCTTTTAACTAAAAAAAATAGGAGGGATGGTTAAGATTTTATTGGACTTCTTTAAGTTATGTTTCATGCATAGAATACGAACATTGTCTGCAGTTAATGACGTGCCGCCTTTTGAAAACGGAAGATCATGATCATAGTGCAGATTTTCAGTTGAACCGCATAGTACACATTTCCCTTTGTCTCTTGCCCCAACAACTAATTATAAATTCATTACAACAAAAAGACCCACCCCTTTCATTCCCCTCCCGGGAGGGGACAAAGCGCTAGTTTGAGTGGTTAGTTTTACAAATAAAAAATAAAAATGAAAATAAATGTCCCTTCCCACGGAGGGGTGCAGGGGTGGGTTGTAGTTAATCTTTTAACTAAAAAAAATAGGAGGGATGGTTAAGATTTTATTGGACTTCTTTAAGTTATGTTTCATGCATAGAATACGAACATTGTCGGCAGTTAATGACGTGCCGCCTTTTGAAAACGGAAGATCATAATCATAGTGCAGATTTTCAGTTGAACCGCATAGTACACATTTCCCTTTGTCTCTTGCCCACACTTCTATTTTAACATGGGTTGGAATTAATTGAAGACAAGATTTTTTCTATAACAAAATCAAAATCTTTTTTTATTTGATGTTCCCAAAACCTTAAAACTATCCATCCATCTTTGCGTAACTTGCGGTTATTTACAGTATCTCTTTTCATGTTTCTTTCAATCTTTGGAATCCAATATTGCCTATTTGTTTTGATCTTTTTCTTTTTTTCTTTCCATTTGTAACCATGCCAGAACTCACCGTCAATAAAGATAATGAGTTTTAATTTTGAAATAACAATATCTGGTTTTCCAGGTAAGCTTGAAACGTTGAGTCGGTATCTATAACCAATATTCCAAAGATATTTTCTTAATTTTATTTCAGGTTGTGTGTTTTGAGATTTTATTTTGCTCATTAATAAAGAGCGAGCGGGAGTTGTATTAAAGCCGTATTTTGTATGCATGCTTCATCCCTTTTTTCATTTTTCCTTTCAGTAAGATCTGAATATATTTTTTTTGCCAGATGAAAAGCAAAATTAGGTGGAACTGCATTACCAACCATTTTATAACCAGCAGATACATTTTCATATTTAAAGATAAAATTGTCTGGGAATGTTTGTATTCGAGCACATTCTCTAATCGAAAGTCTTCTATATAAGTGTTCTTTATTAGGGACGAATATTCTTTTGTTTTGTTCAATAAAAAGCATTTTTGGGGCTTGAGGATGAATTGGTGCATGACGTCCACCTGCTTGAATTGTAAATGAAGGTTCATTCCAAGATCTAACTCTGTTTCTAGACATGTAAATTGTTGAAAACCCTCCATTCATGTATTCATGATTTGGAATATTACATTTCTGTTTTTGTGATTTATTATTAATCCCAGCAGGGATTGCAGTATCCTTTAAATCCCAAATAATGTCTTTTAAAACAGATACTTTTTTCTGTTCTTTTGGAAAGTCGAAACCTAAGTTTAAATCTGAGCGATATCCAACAAAGATTACCCTCTTTCTATCTTGTGGAACATCAAAAAATTTAGCATTTAATAAATTCATGTTAACTTTATATCCAACATTACGAAACATTTCTATTATATTATTTAAAGCCAATTTATGTTTATCAGCTAACATTCCAGAAACATTTTCGGCTAGAAAAAACAGTGGTTTCTTTTCTTTTAATATCCTTACAAAATCAAAAAATAATTGTCCTCTCGAATCATGTATCCCTCTTTGGGCTCCAGCCTCACTCCAACTTTGACAAGGAGGCCCACCAATAATTCCATCACAATCGGGTATTTCATCTGAATTAATTTCTGTAATGCTTCTTTTATCTAGCTTAATATGAGGGAAATTATGTTCGAAAGTTTCCCAAATTTCCGAGTCATACTCATTCGCCCAAGTAATTTCAAAGCCAGCTTTTTCAAAGCCTAAGTCTAATCCACCGGCACCACTAAATAGAGAAATTATTTTCATAGTGTATCTTATTCTGGTTAAAGACTAATTTAAATTTTTTTTTCAATCATTAAAAAATAAACTGTTTTTCTTTTTTCTTCTGGATAATCGTCCCTCCATACTTTACCGGATCTGTGAATTCGAGGGCTTCCCACAACATTCTCAAAAATCCATGGTTTATTGTCATCTTTGTTTAGTAATCCAGCTGCTCTATTATGCTCACTGGTACTTGCTTGTCCTATCCATTGACGTCGAAAAGCAATTTTAAATTTATAAAAATATTTCTCAAAATATTCATCAAATGTATAAACTTCAATATCTGATTGATCATCAATTATTATTCCTTCAAGTAAATATTGTGCTGGATGCAAGGAAACCTTTTGTGGGCTACCAATCATCATAAGGTAATTACAGATTTTCTTAAATTCTTGTTTTTCAAAAAATAGGTTCCAATCTTTGCTTCTGCCTTCAGTTAAAGAATTGTGAAATTTATAAATCTCATCATCTAATAATTTAATTTTTTGATTAACATTTTGAATGTTTAATCTTTCTAAGAATATCTTTAAATCAGCTCTTTGCGCTCGATTATATGGAAAGCAAGCCCCAGTTTGTTTCATTGAGACGCCTTTCCCATTTAAATAAATATCCGCTTTTTTTAAGCTATCATTAGACATTAACTGGTTCAACTCATCGATATTATTTAAAGGATTATATTTATTAACTTCATGAATTGGGAGTCCTATCTCAGTAATAAGCCCTAAGTGTTTTAAACTAATTTTATTTTTATTTATGAATAGGAACTTTACAATCTCTAACTCATTTCCAGGCATGATCATTCCCTAAATTATTAAAAGTAAATAGTTCTTTGATTGGCAAATTCAATGCTCTAGAGATTTTTTCTAAATTTTTTATAGAAATGTTCCTTCTCCCATTTTCAACACTATTGAGGTAAGTTCTGTCTATTCCAGCTTTATCTGCAAAAGCTTCCTGGGACAAGCCTTGTTTATTTCTTAATTCTTTTATCCTTCGACCAACTTTTTCTTGTATATTCATGCGTTAAAAATAGATTTGTGATGTTTTTAAGACAACGGACTATAAGTCACATGCGTGATTTGCAGTGTTTTCGTTTATGCTATAAAGATGTAAGGCAACGTATCTCTACAAAGTGAAGTTATTGATTAAAATTTTATGTTTTTAATTTTTTTTCAATTGTATTATTAAACAAATTATTTCCCTCAATTTTAATCTCAACTTGATTTCCACCTAATCAAATTATATCTTCAATTTGTCCCCAAAATTGTTCCGTAAAAACGAAATTAAATTCACTGACCATTTTATGAAAGGATAAATATATGAGGTCTTATTTACTATTATTAATATTCATTTGTGCAGGCGCGGAGCTTTTTGCCCAGGTTCAAATAACAAAAGCTGATGTTGAAAGCATTTTTGAACCTGGCAAGTCATGGATAGATTTCAGCAGAGATAATCCAATGACAAACATGAATGTTGGTTCGGCAAGCTCATCAGCACAAAGCTGGACAACTCCAAATATAGAGTGGAGCGATACATCATTTTCAACAAATGTAACGCCCGCCAGCACTCCTTATGCAGCTGAGTTTCCCAGTGCAACGCATACGCAATACGGCACCGGTTATCTTGAAGGTCAGCCGGCATCTCAGTATACTTATTACCGGATTGAAGACGATGGAATTTATGAATTAGGGACAGCTCTTGAAGCTAATATTGGCGGCGTTGATACGGTTATTATTCAATCAGGCGGAAGTCAATTGATATTTCCTCTTCCATTGACTTACGGATTGGTGCTGGATGATTCCAGGGATTCAATGGATGTAGGAGGCGGGGCTTACACTATAATTGTAAAATCGACTTCAGTGGATGCGTTCGGAACCGTTACATTTCCATTCGGATCCTTTCAGGCTTTGCGTGTATCCGACATTGAAGAAACGACTATTTATTTAAACGGAACACCAATAAATCATTCTGCTTCAAGCAGCTTTAATTGGATAGCTCCGGAGGGCGGTACTTTCGAAGCAGATATTGATACCGGCTCTGGAACTTCAGGTGAAGTGACTTTAAATTATGCTTCAATGACACAATTTAATTATGTACCTACATCTGCAAAGGAAGATTTAAGCATATTACCTTCAAGCTTTCAGCTTTATCAAAATTATCCCAATCCCTTTAACCCCGAAACAAATATAAAATTTGAAGTTCCTCAGACTGAATTCATCAGCTTAAAAGTTTACGATCTTTTAGGAAATGAAATTGCAAATCTTGTAAATGAAGTTAAATCAGCAGGAGTTTACACAGCAAAATTTGATGGCTCGTCGCTTTCAAGCGGAATTTATTTTTACCGGCTTCAAACCGGGGAAAGCAATGTTTCTTTAACAAAGAAATTAATATTGATTAAATAAATTTCAAATCTGTATAGCAGTAACCTTTCGGGTGAAGGTTGCTGCTTAAATCAAAGACGAAATAATCTTTGAAATTATACAAAAATAAATTCCGTGTTGAAACGGCCAGATTAAAGGATTGGGATTATTCCACCTCAGGTTGGTATTATATAACAGTGTGTACGAAAGATAAAACGAATTGGTTTGGTGAAATTAAGAGCGGGAAAATGATTTTAAATAATTTAGGAAAAATTGTGGAAGAAACGTGGAATGTTATACCAAATCATTTTAATTCAATCGCATTAGATGAATTTATAATTATGCCAAATCATATACATGGTATTATAATTATTAATTCCGTAGAGACGGGGCATGCCCCGTCTGTACAACCCGCAAAACATACATTGGGCAATGTAATTGGAAGCTTCAAATCGGCGGTTTCAAAAGTGATACGGAATATTGAAAATAAAAATTTTCAATGGCAGCCAAGATTTTATGATCATATCATAAGAAATGAAAATGATCTTCGCCGAATAAGAAAATACATTGAACTTAACCCGCTTAGATGGGAATTGGACGAGTACTATTCTAATTCTTAAATGAGCAAAAAAAAATTTTATTAAAATTGATCGGAGCTTCGCAAGTTAAATTACAACAAAGCATCATTTTCTTAATTAATAACGGCTCAATTAGTGTTATCAATTATAGGCTGAATGTTTGTATTCTTTCTGAATTTTCTGTATGTCCCTTCCACCAAAAATGCCAAACCGAACATAACCACTAACACCCAAATATCACCGGGCGAAGTTTTTATAGTTTGTACAATCATTAAAACAAGTGCAGTCAAACATAAAAGTATGCCGGCAAAAGAGATCCATTTAATTGATTTGGTTTTACTGCTCATTTTAAAGTTGGCAGCATTCACGGAAGCAAAAATCAGCAGAAATCCTGCACTGCCCATAGTTGATATTCCGCTAACATTAAAGATGTTGGCAATTATTAAAGTCAGCACAGCAGTAATAATCAAACCTTCGATAGGCTTATTCCAAATTTTATCTTCCAGCTTATCAGGAAGCTCGCCCTCTTTGGCAATAACAAAGCTTACCTTTGCCGCTCCGTAAAGCGTAGCGTTTATTGCCGAGCCGGTTGAAAGCACTGCCGCAATGGCAATCAAAGTAAAACCAAAATTGCCCATAAACGGTTTAGCAGCTTCTGCAAGTGCGTAATCTTTTGCGTCAATTATTTTTGCCACGGGTAAATTACCGACCGTTACCAGCGCTACAAGAACGTAAAGTATAATCACAAATATTACAGAAGAATAATAAGCACGGGGTAGATTCTTCTTTGCATTTTTAACATTCCCGGCGGTGTTGGCTATAAGTTCAAAACCTTCGTATGCTAAAAAAATTATCATTCCGCCGGCAATTAATTCCAGCGAGCTGCTCCATGCTGCGGGTTGTATTTTTTGTGTATCAATTGAACTAAAGCCGATACCCACGAACGATAAAAGTATCAGCAATTTTACTGCAACGATATATTCTTCTGCTTCTCCAACGAATTTTGCTCCGGTTATATTTAATAATGTGAACAAAATAATTGATCCGCTGATAAGAATATGTTTCCAGATTTCATGAGCACCGGGGAATAAGCTTGCACCATAGCTGCCGAATGCGTATGAATACAACGAAAGCATAACTACATAGCTTAACCATAAAAGTACATTCATTCCGCCTGTAAATAAGCTGCCGCCGAAAGCTTGATTTAAAAATTCTACCGTCCCGCCCTGGCTGGGAAAGGTGATTGATAATTTGGTGTATGAATAAGATGTTATTAATGCGACTATACCCGCTAAAAGAAATGCAACCGGAGTGCCGCCGTGAGCCAATTTTACAGCTAAACCTAAAACTGCAAAAATACCGCCGCCGACCATGCCGCCTATACCAATAGCTGCAGCAGATAAATAACCAATTTTTTCGCTGCTGTTTGAAGATTTACTCATAATTACTATCAGAGATTTCTGAATAATTATTTTTGCGTCATGTTGAGTCTGCCGGCACGAAACCGTTTCGGCATAGGCAGGCTTGTTGAAGTGTAAATTAATTTAGAAATGTCAGACTTCGGCAAGCTCAGCCTGACAAATCTAAAAACTAAATTTATTTTTGTTCATCCACTTGTTTTAATAGTTGTTCAACTTCATGCTTTCCCCAATGCGGCATAAGAACATTTTCCGTATCGGCTTTTTCAAATTTGGCTAATGATTTTTCAAGTATTGGTTTTGCATTTGCGGGCCCCCCGCCAAACTGCTCGGGCGTATGAAAAACTCCAACACCAATTAAATATTCGGGCCGCGGATTTAATGAATCTATTGCTATTGCCTGCTTAAAATCTTTATCAGCTTCGGCTCCATATTTTTGCCATCTGTTCATTGGATCAACAGACATGCGTGCTTGAGCAGTCATTCCCATAAGAGTATAAATTTCTGAATTATTCTGATCAAGTGAATCTGCTATGTTTACAAGCTGATCGGCTTTATCTAAATAATTATCTTTATTTGAATTTACTGTATCCATGAAACTTGCAATAACATAATTAAGACTTCCGTAATAATAAGGAAGCCATTTATCTTTTTCGGCTAAAGCAATGCGTTCAAATTTGTTTGCTACGCTAATATAATCTTCGGGTGTTTTACATTCTTCCATTTTTTTAAGATTCGATTTCATTGTCTGTTCGTATTTGTCATCGGCATAAGTGCCGGATAAAAATAATAAAGATAAAATAACGGAAAGAAATATTTTCATTTAGAATCTCCTAATTAGTTATATGGATTTGTTTCACCAAGTGAAATAAACATTCCTAAAAATGCCGTGCGCCTTGCCGGCGGAAGTACTGGCGCGCTAAATTTTCCATCAGTAGAATAATTATAACCGTAAATATTATTGAATCCAAGAATATTATCCACTGAAAAGAAAATTACGGTAAAATTATTAAAGATTGTTGTAATGTGACTAACATTGAAGCTAAGGTTATTATAATTTTTTGCATGGTCGCCTAAAAATTCCGGGTTATTAGGATTAAAGTACGGCCGCCCGGTAGCAAAAGTATAAGTTAACCCTATGTAAGAAGTGATATCCTGAAACCACCGCTTTGCAACAACGGATAAAGTATGAGGAGTAGAGAATGGAGGAGCGGCAAGTGACGGATAATTTTTATAGTTACGTTTTGTATCTAAGTATGAATAAGAAATCCAGTAATCTGTGTATTCAAAAGTTTGACTATCGCGCCAGAAAATGTCAATACCTTTTGCATAACCGCTCCCGATGCTGCTAAAAGGCACATCAGGTATATTAAAATAGGGATATGAATAAACTGTTCCTTTAGCAAGTTTGTCATAATTTTTATAATAAGTTTCAATTCTGAATGTTCTATTATCATTTATGTATTGATAATTGAAAATATAGTGCGTCGCTTTTTCGAAGGCAAAATCTCTTGATTGTAATAGAAAATCCTGGCTAGGGGTTTGATAAAACTGGCCGTAAGCAAAATTAAGCTGATCATATTTCCCAAGTCTGTAAGCAAGCGAAACACGCGGAGCTAAATTAGATTTATTAATTGCTTTGGAATGCTCGGTTCTTACTCCAATTCTGGCGGCAATATCATTAGTAATAAATATATCTGCCTCAAGATATCCCGCGAAATAAGTTTCGTTCAACTTTCCCGCAAGTTCATTGTATGAAGTTTTTGCATTTAAATTTTGTGCTTCTCCGCCGAATGTTAAAACAGCTTTCGAAAATAAATTTTTTGTAATTGTAACTTTACCGGTTTGAAAATAATCATCTTGCTTTGCTAGATCAGTGTTAATTTCATTTTTAACTTTATCAGCACTGTAAGAGTATCCTGCAAAGATTGTCCAGTCATCCCATAATATATCATGATAGTTTACATTTGAAAAAAAGTTACTGCTTTTCTGATGAATAAAATCTTTTTGAGAAATGTTATCCAGGTTAGGAACATTAAGAGATAATCCTCCTGAGTGATATGAAGTGAATACTTTCAGCATACCTGTTTGAGAAACTTTCTGACGGAAATTAGCGGAACCATCCAAACTTTCAGGAGCTTTTTTCCAATCTGTTCTCTGTTTTTGAATTGCAAAGTAAGGATCCAAATTATAATATCCGCCTTCCACCGCAAGAGATGAGTTTTCCCAGCGCTGAACATGCGAACCGCCTAAACCCACTGCCATTAAGTTTATGGCGGTTTGTGTTTTAGGTGCCAGGTCTTGGGATTTAAGTACTAGAACCGATGAAAGTGCTTGTCCATATTGAGCAGAATAGCCGCCTGTGCTAAAGAATGTTCCTTTAAATAACATTGGAGAAAATCTTCCGCGTGATGGAATATCGGGTATGCTGCTGAAGAAAGGATTTTCAACAACCATCTCATCAATTACCGTTTTAGTTTCAGATGCTGAACCTCCCCGGACAAACAAACCTTCAGTTTCACCAACTTTCTGAGTTCCGGGCAGCGTGCTTAAAGCATTATAAATATCAGCGTCGGCTCCCGTTGTCACTATATCTAAAGGACGAAGTATAATTGATTTTTTTTCGTCACTTGCTTCGAAAGCCCCGGCAGATATAATAACTGTTCCAAGCTCCGAAGATTCTTCTTCCAATTCAATTTTAAAATATTTGTCTTTCCCATCCAGCACAACCGGCTGAGAATAGGTTTTGTAACTAACAAAACTTACAAGTAAAGTGCCTTTACCTTCTTCGTCAGTGGTAAATGAAAAACTGCCGTCTGAATTTGAAGAAACACCATCGTAGGTATCCTTTAAATATATATTAGCTCCTGGAAGCGGGTCGTTATTTTTATCGGTTACTTTTCCGGAAATTTTAGTTTGTGAAAAAACAGATGAAGCAAAAAACAATATTATCAAACCAGTTAAAGAAAATCTAAGAAGCATTTTTTGAAGGTTCCCGTTTATTGGTAATTAACATAAACAAAACTTATGAAGAAAAATTAATTCATCAAATAACAATTGGATAATTGGCATTAATTAAATGTGAAGTATGGGAATTAGTAATTAAATGAGTTTTCGGAGAAATCATCCTACTGCTCTTTTTTAGGAAGCTGCTTTTTCATTTTGTGAGAAATCCATAAACTAAAAACCCCTAAAACAATGAAGAGAACAGTAATCATTGTAAAAATTTCAACATCAGCAAACAAGATTCCATGACCAGCATTTAATCTTTCAATAATAGCTGATACAGCATAAAAACCTGACATAATTGCAACAAGTAAAAAAATGAAACCTAAAATTGACATAAAGGAAGCGAAAGTCTTTTTCATGAGTTAAAGATAATAAATTAAATCATGTTCGGTCTAATTTGTCTTCAATGTGATTTTTAAATTTTTTAATTGCAATGCTGGATACGAATACGAAGTTAATTATTTAACCGCTGCTTCCTTAAAAATTGTTTTAAATTTTCACCAGGAGTTTTTATTCTTAAAAAATATTAAAATGGTTTTAATTTTGAAATGAATTCTTTTATTCTGCTAATAGTAGTTAACATTAAATTTTAACCCTTCAATAAAAAACAAGGCGCTCAATTGAACGCCTTGTATTTTCAAGCTAGTGAAAAACCAGTTAAATTTTCCCCCTCCATTTGGGAAAGGTGAGGACTATTTCTGCAAAAGCATCTTTTTAACTGATGAAAATTTACCAGCAGTTATACGGTAAAAGTAAACGCCGCTTGCAAGCTGTGAAGCATCAAACTTGATTTCATTTCTACCCGCCGGTCTAAATTCATCAACCAAAACGTC
>CAVSWT010000013.1:0-162025 GCA_963731745.1 uncultured Ignavibacteriales bacterium | reverse complement strand
TGATGCATTACATCCTAATGATAATTATGAAAGTGTTAATACGGGCGCAGAATTTTCTTATAAAGAATTTATTTCAATTAGAGGTGGATATGAATCACTATTCTTAGTAGACAAAGAAGGCGGTTTAACTTTTGGTGTTGGTATAAATTCAAAGCTGCTTTTTTCAAATAATCTTTTCCGGTTTGATTATGCTTACCGCGATTTTGGAAGACTTAATGCGGTCCATTCTTTTTCTGTAGGATTTAAATTTTAAGCCAAAGCAATTTTAGATTTAAAAATGTTAATAAAAAAAAATAAAGATAATTTAAAATTATTGTTTTTGATTTTATTTGCTGTAATAATAGCATCGTCTTTAAACTATCCCAAAGATAAGGACGATACTGTTTCAATAAATTTTAAAAATGCTTTAAACAATAAAATCGGTGATAAAATAATTGCTCAAATAGGCGACAAAAAAATTTCTGTAAGAGAATTTCTTACTAGTTACGAATTCGGACCTGCTTACCCAAAAAAAATAATAAATTCAAAAAAACATTTTTTAGATTATATGATTAATGAGAAATTACTTGCTTTGAAAGGCTACTCATTAGGCTATGACGATTCAATTCGAGTTACAGAATTACTTGATGAAATAAAAGGCGACTTATCAACTGAAGAAATGTTTAATGATGATATTCTTAAAAATATAAAAGTTACAACCAATGAATTGGATAAAGCTGCTGCCGAAAAGCAAATTAACTTCAAAATAAAATGGCTGTATTCACCGGCTGAAGATTCTCTTTCTTTTTTTATTTCAAAATTAAAAAAAGGCATTGCCTTTGACTCATTGTTTGTGCTTCAATTAAGCGATTCTGTTTTCACTGATGAAAGATCAATGGAAATTGACAAATTTAAATTGAAGAATCGCAATCCCGAATTATCGATGATAGTTGATTCGATGAAAGCCGGAGAAATATCAAATCCGGTTAAAGCAGGAGACGGCTGGTATATTTTTAAGCTTGATGATATTTGGAAAAATATAGTTACTACTCAAACCGAAATAGCTGAGGATAAAGCCGATGCAGAGGAAGTAATTAAAAAAGAAAAAATGGATAGTGAGTCGGATATTTATGTAAAAAGTTTATTAAAGGCCAACAGCCCACTAATAAAAGGAAATGCATTTTCAATTGTAAGATCTTATTTAGGCGGTTATGAATTGTCCAAAGAGAAATATGACGATTGGAAACTTGATAACAGGCTTCAAGAACAAATTAAAAAATTGAATATTAAAAAAAATAATTATGGCACGCTTCCCCTTGTCGAATTAAAAGATACCATATTAAACATTGACGATTTCATAAATTGGTACCGGATGAGAAGTCAATTTATAAAATTAAATAAAGAAGATTTTAAAAAATTTTCTGCTTCAATTGAAAGCAATATTTGGCAGATGGTTCGTGATAACTTATTAATGAGACAAGCATATAAAAGAGGATATCAAAATAAAAAGATTGTTAAGGAACAGCTGCAATGGTGGAAGGATAAAATTATTTATGCTGTTATGAGGGATAGGATAATTAATTCAATTAAGCTAAACGTAGATGAAAGTACAACCAATTCACTTCCTAAGCCCACTGAAAAAAAGGATATGGAAATAACAAAAAAAATTCTTCATGAAGTTAATTCGCTTAAACAAAAATTCAAAATAAAAATTAATGAAGAGCTCCTCAATAAAATTTATGTTGAAGATAGTAATGATCCTAAAACGATTGACCTTTACATTGTGAAAAAAGGAGGAATTTTTCCTCACCCTGCCTATCCTACCATTGATATGCTTTGGCGAAATTGGCAATGAGATATTTCATTTTAACAATTTTGTTTCTAATCGTCTCGCTAAATATTACTTCATGCAACCGTGAAAAGTCGAAAAATATTAATTCATTGCTCTATTGGTCTTCCAACAATACCGAAGAAATTGCATTTGCAAAAAAGATGGTTGATGATTGGAATATAAATAATCCCAAACAAAAAATATCATTTCAACCAGTTCCTGAAGGCCAATCTAGTGAAGAAATAATTCTTGCTGCTGTTGTAGGAAAAACAACTCCAGATATTTATTCCAATATGTGGCAGGGCGATGTTGAATCTTATGCTGATGCTGGAGTGCTTGTTGCCTTCGATACCTTAAAAGGATTTACTGAATTCATTTATGATAGATGCGATTCCGAAGTTGTAAAAGAAATAACTTCTCAGGATGGACATATTTATCAAATCCCGTGGAAGATAAATCCAATAATGCTGTTGTATAATGAAAAATTAATTCATCAGATTGGATTTGAAAAACCGCCATCGGATTACAGTCAATTTTTTAATGCATGCCAAAAATTTAAAAAGGATGTAGATGGAGACGGTTATATTGATCGATGGTTTGGATACTCTGAGGTAATTGTAACCTGGTGGCAAAGATTTTTTGATTTTTACCCTCTATACTTAGCTGCTTCAGGCGGAGCTCCCTTAGTAAAAAATGATCATGCAGCCTTCAATAATAAATATGGAATAGAGGTATTTAAATTTTAAAAACTCTTTATGACAAAAAATATTTTGCAAGAGAAAGATTATCGCAAAGACAGGATGTTTTTCTTTCAAGTGTTATTGCTTCTAGATTTACCGGTCCATGGGAAATATCGCATGCTGATAAATTTAAGCCGAAAGGATTTAAATATAATTTTGCACCTTTACCTGTTCCTGATGACCACAACGGGCCAATATATACTTATGGCGATCCTAAAAATATTGTAATATTTAAAACTTGTCCTAACGCAGAGTTAGCCTGGCAGTTCATAAAAACTATGATAACTAAAAAAGGTGATCTCGAATTTTTAAAAATTGCCAATCAATTGCCGAGAAGAAAAAACTTAGATACCGATCCATATTATGCTGAATATTTTAAAGACAATCCGAAAATGATTCCGTTTGCTCGACAGTCAAAGTATGTTAAAGGAACTGATCAAGTTCTGTATTTAAAAGAGGTATTTGATTTAATTTCTCAGGAGTATGAAGCGTGCGTGGTTTATGGAAAGAAAACTCCCGAAGAAGCTTTAAATGATGCTGAAAAAGCAGTAAACCTATTATACATTAAATAACGAATGATGAAAAACAAAAAATTAATTCCATATTTATTTGTTTTGCCGTACATCTTACATTTTTTTGTGTTCATTGCTTTCCCGGTAATATTCTCGATTGTTTTAACTTTTAATAAGTGGAATATTATCTCTCCCATGGAATATATAGGTTTAGGTAATTTTAAACGATTAGCTAACGATCAATTTTTTTTTAGATCACTTTGGAACACCATCGTCTTTTTATTAATTCATATCCCGCTTCAAATAGTGTTTGCACTTTTCATAGCTGAAGTATTAAATCAAAAAATAAAATTTCGCGGTTTTTTCAGAGCAGCATTTTTTCTACCGGTAATTGTATCAGGAGTGGTCGTAACAATTTTGTGGCAGCAGCTATATGGCTTTGACACGGGATTATTCAATCGCATACTTGTTAATCTTGGTTTTGGTAAAGTTGGCTGGTTGGTTGATCCAAATGTCGCAATGCCTTCAATAGCATTAATGGCAACATGGAAGAATGTGGGACTTTATATAATTTTATTTTTAGTTGGGCTTCAGACAGTGCCCATTCATTATTATGAAGCTGCAGATTTAGAAGGCGCAACTCATTGGCAAAAATTTTTTAAGATTACGATCCCGATGATTAACCCGACAATTTTTATGGTTGTTATACTTTCAACTATCGGCGGTTTTTCACTTTTTATTGAACCTTATGTTATGACCGGCGGCGGGCCATTAAATAGTACATTATCGTCTGTGTTATATATTTATAAACAAGGTTTCTTCTACTATCACATGGGATATGCCGCAACATTAGGATTATTTTTTGCAGCATTGATTTTAGGAGTAGTAATGATTCAAAAGAAATTTATT
Source organism: uncultured Ignavibacteriales bacterium (assembly GCA_963731745.1). Taxonomy (GTDB): domain Bacteria; phylum Bacteroidota; class Ignavibacteria; order Ignavibacteriales; family Ignavibacteriaceae; genus CAVSWT01. The sequence goes on along the minus strand of CAVSWT010000013.1, from coordinate 158,054 downwards.
GAAAAAGAAAAATGAAATTAGTTAGGAAGTTGTTTTTTTATATCATTCTTTTAATTGGAGGATTAACCTTTCTCTATCCTTTTTATTGGATGATTATGGCTTCCTTAGCTCCGGAAAATGAAATTGCAAATTTAAATTTATTGCCGTCATCAGTATCACTCAATAGTTATACTCAGCTTTTAAGTAAAGTTCCGATTGGAAGATCTTTTATCAATAGTATTTTTGTAGCATCCATGGTTACTCTGGGAGTTTTAGTTTTTGGTTCTATGGTTGGCTACGCTTTATCGAGGATGGAATTTAAAGGTAGAAATTTAATTTTTTATATAATCATTTTTACGATGACTCTCCCGTTTCAAATTACATTGATTCCACAATACATTATAATGGTAAAGTTTGGATGGGTAGATACTTATTATGCTTTGATAATACCATACTTGATGAACGCATTGAGCATAATCATGTTTAGGCAATATTTTAAAAGTATTCCTCAAGATTTGATTGATGCTGCAAAAATTGACGGCTGCGGTGAATTGAGAATTTTATTTCGAATACTTTGGCCAAATTCTTTGCCCGCAATAATTACTGTTGGTATTATAACATTTATGGCTTCGTGGAATGAAGTATTGTGGCCCTTAATTGTAATCCGTGATGAACATTTAATGACTATGCCGCAGCTAGTCACATTGTTTGTGGTCGGCGGAAGAGCTGAAACTCAGCTCGGAGTTAAACTTGCTTCAGCAACCTTATTGGCGCTGCCGATTGTAATAGCTTATTTGTTTTTTCAGAAATATTTCATCCAAAGTATGGCTTCTACTGGGATGAAGGAATAAGATAATTAAATTTATAATTTTTACTGAATAAAATTTACCGGGAGTAAAATGAAAATAATTAGACATGAAAAAAATCCTATCATTACAAAAAAAGATGTTCCGTTTAAAGTGAATAGTATTTTTAATGCCGGTGCAACAAAGTTTAATGATAAATATTTGCTTGTTTGTCGAGTTGAAATGCCGAATGGAAGATCATCATTTGTGCTGGCATGGAGCGATGATGGGATTATTTTCAAGGTTGATGCAAAACCCTGCCTAACTCCTGAAGATCATAAGGATATTTATAAATATGTTGAATGGGGAATTGAAGATACACGCGTAACAAAAATTGAAAATAAATATTATTTAACCTATACAGGTTTTTCCAAATACATGCCTTTAGTCATACTCGCTGAAACAGAAAACTTTAAAGATTTTAAAATTATCGGACCCATTTGTGAACCCTCAAATAAAGATTGTACAATATTTCCGGAAAAAATAAATGGCCAATTTTATAAACTTGATCGGCCTTCAGCGCAAAACAGAAACGATATGTGGATAAGCAGAAGCAATGATTTGACTCATTGGGGAGGCTATGAATTACTTGCAGAACCAATTTGCGGCACCTGGGAAAATGATAAGATTGGCAACTCAACTCCGCCTATAAAAACTAAAGAAGGCTGGCTAATGCTCTATCATGGAGTGCGCGGATTCGGAATAAGCTCATTATATAAGCTTGGAGTTATGCTATTGGATTTGGAAAAGCCGTGGATTATTAAAGGCAGAGGTAAAGAACCGATCCTTTCTCCTGAATTGGATTATGAAAGAGTTGGGGATGTTGGGAACGTGGTTTTTTCCAATGGCTGGATCATAGAAGATAATGATGAAGTGAAAATTTATTATTCCGGTGCTGACACAAATATAAGTTTGGCAACAACATCAGTAAAATATCTTTTATCACTTTGCAAATAATCTTATGAATAATTTGATGTATAAAAAAATATTTCACATAGCTTTTTTAGTTGTTTTGTTTGTTTTATCAAATTGGAGCTGTGCTCAAACAAATGAAAAGCAATCTGTTTTAATAAATACTTCGCATCTAGATTCTCTTTATGAAGATATCAATGTTGAAAATAAATCAATGGGAATTATTCATATCTACAGTGATTACCCTGATTACAAATGGATTGGAGATGACGATGAAGGAATAGCCTGCGTTGACGATGCGGCAAGAGCGGCTGTTTTTTATTTAAAGCATTATCAATTTAAAAATGATAATGAGAGTTTAAGAAAAGCAAAAAAACTACTTCAGTTTTTGTTATTCATGCAGGCAGAAAATGGATATTTTTATAATTTTATTTGGCCTGATCACTCAATTAATAAAACATTCAAAACAAGTGTTGCAGAACCAAATTGGTGGAGCTGGCGTGCTGTGTGGGCTTTAATGGAAGGCTATGAAATTCTAAAACAAAATGATAAACCCTTTGCATCGGAAATAATAAAAAAAGTCGAACTCACTGTTAATAAAATTTTAATAGATATTCCACAAAAATTAGTTACGAAAGAGGTCAAAGGATTTAAGCGGCCGACATGGCTTCCGAGTGAAACTGCTTCAGACCAAGGGGCATTATTGCTTTTGGGTTTAACAGAATATTATAAAAATACCAATAGAAAAGAGATTTATGAATATTGCAAAAATTTAGCTGATGGTATTATCCTTATGCAGGAAGGTGATAAACATATATATCCTTATGGAGCAATCTTAAGTTGGGAAAATATGTGGCATGGTTGGGGAAATCTCCAAGCTTATTCACTTTTAAAATTCTATGAAGTTAAAAAATACAAACCTGCAGAAACAGCCGCATTAAAGGAGATAAATAATTTCGATACTTATCTAATTGATCAAAGCTATTTATCAGAGATAACATTTGATAAAACTGACAACAAGACTTTGCCTCGTGAGACTAAACAATTTTCTCAAATAGCATATATAATTCGTCCGATGGTTTATGCATGTTTAGAAGCTTATAAAATTACACAGGATGAAAAATATTCTGTTATGGCTGGTGTGGCGGGGAATTGGTTCTTTGGAAATAATATAGTGAATAAGCAAATATATTTCCCGCAAACCGGAATTTGTTATGATGGTATCAATAGCAAAGATGAAGTAAATAAAAATTCTGGAGCTGAATCAACTATTGAAGCATTACTGACAATCCTGGAAATAAATAAATATCCTAAGGCGAGAAATGAAGTTGAGCAATATGTTAAAAATAATAAAATGAATGATTCAAAATGAATGAGAGATTAGATTTAATAGAAAACTGGCAATTCAAAATAAATTCAAATTTATCTAACAAAAATGAATTTAAAGAATGGCGAAATGCAGCAGTGCCTGGAACAGTGCATACGGATTTACTTAATCATAAATTAATTGATGAACCATTTTATGACGACAATGAATCACAATTAAATTGGATTTGTGAAAATGATTGGATTTATAAAACCAAATTTGATAAACCGAAAGAATTCGGAAAAAAACTTTCTCAATTTTTAATATTTGAAGGTCTGGATACAGTTTCAGAAATATATTTCAATAAGAAGCTGCTTGGTAAATCTGATAATATGTTTTTAAAATATGAATTTGAAATTTCATCTCTAATCAAAGATAAAAATAATGAACTTGAAGTAAGATTTAAATCACCAATAAACTATGCAAAATCTCTAGAAAATAAATACGGTAAACTTTCAGTTGCGTTAGATTCCGGGAGAGTTTATATCAGGAAAGCTCAATATTCATTCGGTTGGGATTGGGGACCTTCATTCCCCACAATGGGCATTTGGCGGCCGGTTTACTTGCTGCAAAAAAGTAAAGTTTCCATTAAGAGTTTTAATTTCACAACAAAAAAAATCACCGCTAAAAAAGCGATTGTTGAAGTAAAGATTAATCTTAATCAAAAACCAAAGAGAAAATACAAAATTCGAGCAAGCCTTACTTGTAATGATCAGATTTTTGAAGGTGAAAAAGTTTTAGATTCAAATAAAGAAGTTAGACTAAAACTAAAAATTGAAGATCCTAAACTTTGGTGGCCTAACAATGAAGGCAAACAAAATTTATACGATTTAAATATTACCTTATTTGATGAATCAGAAAATAAGCTTGATGAAAAAATTAAGAAGGTAGGAATCAGAACAATTTCTTTACAGCTAAAAAATAATAGCGACTCCACTTTTAGATTTATTATAAACGATAAGCCGGTATTTGCAAAGGGTGTGAATTGGATTCCCGCTGATTCATTTTTGCCTCGAGTGACTAAAGAAAAGTATGAAACTCTTTTAAAGTATGCTAAAGATGCTCACATGAATATTGTGAGAGTATGGGGCGGCGGTTTTTATGAGGATGATATTTTCTATGGATTGTGTGATGAGCTAGGCTTACTGGTTTGGCAGGATTTCATGTTTGCCTGCGCTGCATATCCCGAACATAAAGATTTTTTAAAAATGTAAAAAGTGAAGTAACACAAAATGTAGATCGGCTGCAGGCTCACCCGTCTATTGCTTTGTGGTGCGGCAATAATGAGAATGAGTGGCTTTGGTATCAAGGTCAGAAAAAATCTTATAAGCTAATGCCGGGTTATAAGATTTATCATGATTTAATACCGAATATAATTAAAGAGATTGACCCGGACAGAGCTTACTGGCCTTCTTCTCCTTTCAGCTTTGATAAAGATCCGAATTCACATTCAAGCGGGAACAGGCATGAATGGGGAATATGGAGTATGTGGAAAGATTACGAAACAGTTAAAGATGATCAAAGCTTATTTGTAACAGAATTTGGTTTTCAGGGTCCTGCAAACAAAAAAACTTTTGAGAAATATTTATCTGAAGAAAATAGAAATATTAATAATCCAATTTTTGAATTCCACAATAAGCAAATTGAAGGGCCGGAAAGAGTTATTAAATTTTTATCATCTCATTTGCCTATAAAAACCGAATGGGATGATTTTATTTATCTCGCTCAGCTAAATCAAGGATTTGCATTAAAAACTTGTCTTGAACATTGGAGACAAAATTGGCCTGTTACGAACGGAAGCATAGTCTGGCAGATAAATGATTGCTGGCCGGTAACAAGCTGGGCAATTATTGATTCGGAATCAACTCCCAAAATTGCTTATCATTTTGTAAAAAATATTTTTAATCAGCAGATAGCGAGTATTATTAAAGACGATAATGATTTGAAAATTCAAATTGTAAATAACAGTTCTGATAATTTTAAATTCAAATTGAAAGCCGATATTTATGACAATTCAGGTTCATCAATAAATGAAATAACAATTAACGATCATATTACAGGAGATACAAAAAAAGTATTCAAAAAGATTCCAATTAATTCTTTAACTGAAAATAAAAATTGGAATATAATTCTTTCGCTATATGATCAAGACAATCAATTGATTTTTAGAAATTTCTATACAGAAGAAAAATGGAAGTTTAAATCATTACCATTAACTGGGATTAAAATTGAGCTTCAAGAAAAAAGTTTAAAACTCGTAACAGACAAACCTGCATATTTTGTGGATCTATATCATCCTGAATTAGAATTTTCAGAAAGAGGATTTATTCTTTTACCTGGGGAAGAAAAAGTTTTACAAATAATAGGCAGCAATCAATCAATCACTAAAAATGATATTAAAATTTTTACACTAAACAATTATTTATCAAATTAAAATTTTTCAAGATAAATGGGAAAAAAATGGAGTATACATATTTAGGTAAAACAGGATTACAAGTCAGCCGACTTTGCTTAGGAACAATGAATTTTGGGCCGATCACACCGGAAGGTGACGCAAATAAAATTATGAATAAAGCATTGGAAATGGGGATTAATTTTTTTGATACTGCGAATGTTTATGGAAGAAAAAAAGGCGAAGGTGTAACTGAAAATATAATCGGCAAATGGCTTTCGAAAAACAAAGGTAATCGCGATAAAATTGTACTTGCTACAAAAGTTTATGGCGAGATGGGTGATGGAATAAATGATAGGCGATTATCAGCTTATCACATTAAGAAAGCCTGTGAGGATAGTTTAACTAGGCTAAAAACTGATCACATCGATTTATATCAAATGCATCATGTGGAAAGAAACACGCCTTGGGATGAAATCTGGCAGGCAATGGAACAGCTTATTACAGCTGGAAAAGTAATTTATGTTGGAAGCAGTAATTTTGCCGGATGGGATATAGCTACAGCATGTGAAACTGCTTCAAAGAAAAACCTACTTGGATTAGTAAGTGAACAAAGTAAATATAATTTATTTAATCGCTTCATTGAAAGAGAAGTTGTGCCGGCTTGCCAATATTATGGAGTCGGAATTATTCCATGGAGTCCGCTGGAAGCTGGGTTACTGGGTGGAGTTATAAAATCATCTAAAAAAAATCGAAGAAATACTGATGAAATAAAAAACAAATTAAAAGCTAATTATGCCCAGATTGAAAAGTGGGAAAAGTTCTGCAAAAAAATTGGTGAAAGAACCTGCCGATACAGCATTAGCCTGGCTGCTTCATCAAACTGCAGTAACAGCTCCCATCATTGGGCCAAGAACATTAGAGCAGTTGAATAATTCATTTCGTGCTGTTGAAATTAATTTAAGTGATAATATGCTTATGGAATTGGATGAAATATTCCCTCCTGCAGGCATTGCACCGCAATATTATGCTTGGTGATAGATTGAAAAAAAATATTATAAATATTCTTCCTTTAATATTTGTATTTGTTTGTTCAATTAACTTTACTTATTCGCAGCAAATTAATATTAGCAGAATTGAACAGATGCCCAACAAACCTTCTCCATATTTAATGAGAGATTGGAAAAAAGTTGCGCTTGGTTATGATTCTCTTGTTTTTAATTTTAATCTCACCGGCCAATATCTTCCGTTGGTGTGGATAAATAATAACACATTCAATTATCCAGCGCACAATAGTTTTGGACTGCATACTGTAGTCGGAACTATTGATCCAAACTCAGCGGAAGCGATTAATTGTTTACCGGCAATAATTGGAGCGAGCTTGGTTGGGATAGACAAATCAAATCAAAATAGTAACAATTATCCTTTGATGGCGGAAGAATGGTTCAATAAAAATAATGGAGAAGAGGTTTATCTAAATCATCCTGATGCAATTACCGGAGACGATTGGTGGTACGAAACTATGCCCAATGTTTTTTTCTACCAATTGTATGACCTTTATCCTAACACGGGAGATTTTTCATCACAATTTTCAACCATTGCTGATAGATGGATGCAGGCAATCAATGCCATGGGAGGTTCTACAACTCCATGGAAAGTTCCTTATATGAACTATAGAGCCTTTGATTTACTCACCATGAAACCCTTATCAACCGGAGTTCTTGAACCGGAAGCATCTGGTGCGATAGGATGGGTACTTTATAATGCTTTTATTGAAACTGGAAATGCTAAATATCGTATTGGTGCTGAACAGGCTATGGAATTTTTAAATAGTCGTACTTCAAATCCTTCTTATGAATTGCAATTATGCTATGGTGTGTATGCGGCAGCAAGAATGAATGCGGAACTTGGAACTAATTATGACGTTCAGAAATTAATTAATTGGTGTTTTAATATTGGCCCGCTGAGGCAGTGGGGTGCAATTGTCGGAACCTGGGGAGGATATGATGTTGATGGTTTAATCGGTGAATCAATTGACAATGATTATGCTTTTACAATGAATACTTTCGAACAGGTCGGCGCTTTAGTTCCACTAGTTCGCTATGATGATAGATTTGCAAGAGCCATTGGCAAGTGGGTTTTAAATGCTTCAAATGCAGCAAGATTATTTTACACAAATTATTTACCGGATAATAAGCAAGATAGTGAAGGCTGGGCTCATCAATATGATCCTAATTCTTATATAGCACACGAAGCACTTCGCGAATCACAAAATGCAGTCTTTCCTTATGCAACGGGAGATGCTATTAGCGGCGGCTGGGGTGCAACAAACTTAGCTCTTTACGGTTCATCTCATGTAGGAATTTTAGGCGGCATAATAGATACAACTAACGTTGAAGGGATTATAAAACTTGATTTATTAAAAACTGATTATTTTCATAAAGACGCTTATCCATCATATTTAATTTATAATCCTTATGATACTTCAAAAATAGTTTTTATCAATGTTGGTTCCGGTTCACACAATATTTATGACGCTGTATCAAATACTTTTATTAAAAGTAACGTATCAAATTATACAGCAATTGAAATTCCAGCAGATCAAGCATTGATTTGTGTTATTACTCCTTCTAGCGGAACAACTACTTACGAATTAAATAAAACTTTAGTTAACAACATTATCATAGATTATAATTCAGGTTTAGCCGTTTCAAATTATCCGCCAAGGATTAAAAGTCTAGCTGCAAAGCCAAATGAAATTTTAATTGATTCTTCAACATCAATTTATTGTACTGCAGCAGATCATGATAGTAATCCAATTAATTTTAATTGGACTTCTGAACAAGGGCAAATAACAGGAAGCGGCCAGCAAATTAAATTCACTGCTCCAAGCAATTCTGGTTCATATATCATAAAATGTAAAATTGATGATGGAAATGGTGGAGAAGATTCTGCCCAAGTAACTATTAAGGTTGTAGAGTCATTTAATAGTAACCCAATAATTAATCTGATTGAAGCATCACCAAGAAAAATAGATTTAGGAAAAGACTGTAATATTGTGTGTAATGCAAGCGATCCGGAAAATGATAGGCTAAGTTTTACTTGGTCTTCAGAATTTGGGACAATAAAAGGGGAAGGCAATGAAATAACATGGACGGCACCTTCGACTTCAGGAAATTATCTCATCAAGTGTAAAGTTGAAGACGGAAATGGCGGTTTAACAGAAGACAGCATTGAAGTATCTGTTAGAGATCTAACTATAATGCAGACAGGAAATCTTGTTGCATATTATCCTTTTAACGGCAATGCAAATGATGAAAGTGGAAATGGAAATAACGGGATAGTATTTCAAGCATCTTTAACAGCTGATAGATTTAAGGTTCCTAATAGTGCTTATTCATTTGATGGAGTTAATGATAACATTCAAATAACAAATCATTCTTCTCTAAATTTTCAAAATTCAATTACTGTAAATTTCTGGATGAAAGTAAAAGAGTTTTATGACAGAGAACAATATCCAATTTCGCACGGCAACTGGGAAAACCGGTGGAAAATTTCCATCACTAATAAAAAAATTAGATGGACAATTAAAACTTCAACCGGAACTAAAGATTTAGATTCTGAAACGGAATTGAAATTAGATTCACTTTATAATGTTACAGCAATTTATAGCGGAAGCGATTTTGAAATTTATATTAACGGCAAGCTTGATGCATTTACAACATTCAGCGGAAAGCTTTTAACCACAAATATTGATTTAATGATCGGACAAGTTTTACCTGGGAATACTCAATATAATTTTAAAGGTGTTTTGGATGACATAAGGATTTATGATTATGCAATTCCATATTCTGAAATTCAAAAATTATATGATATCAACACTGATGTAGTAGATGACAATAATTCCAATATTCCAACGGAAAATTTTTTGTATCAGAATTACCCAAATCCTTTTAATGGACAATCAATAATCAGTTTTAACCTGATAACAGGAGGAAGTGCAAAACTTTCAATTTACGATATTCTGGGAAGGCAGATTAAAATACTTGTAGATGATAATCTCTCAGCGGGTAAATATTCTTTCAACTGGGATGGGACAAACGGCAGCGGACGAAAAATTTCTTCCGGCGTATATTTTTATGAATTGAAAACTTCTAGCTTTTCACAAAAACGGAAAATGATATTACTACAATAAAATATTTTTGCACTTGTCATTCAATCTTTATCACTAACTATTTTGATTAATTCACTTAAATTAAAGAAGTAATATGTGATAAATATGAAAGAATTTTATGCAAAATAATGAATTAAATAAGATAGCATTTATTGGTGATTATCTGCCGCGTAAATGCGGAATAGCAACTTTTACATCGGATATATACACAACAATATCAACACAATATCCGGACAGCAACTGTTTTGTTGTGGCGATAAATGATAGGCCCGAAGGTTATAATTATCCTCCGGAAGTTAAATTTGAAATCGAAGAGCAGAAACTCGCTTCGTATCAGCGTGCGGCGGATTTCTTAAATTTTAATAATACTGAAGTCATTTCACTTCAGCATGAATTTGGAATTTACGGCGGCTTATCCGGCAGCCATATATTGGCACTCCTGAGAGACCTTCATATTCCCATTGTAACTACTCTTCATACAATCCTGGAAACTCCAACTTCCGACCAGTTATTGGTGATGCACGAACTAATTAAACTTTCTGCAAGACTTGTATCAATGACCGAAAAAGGTAAAACTTTTCTTAAAGAAATTTATAATGCACCACCGCATAAAATTGATGTTATACCTCATGGAATTCCGGATATGTCTTTTGTAGATCCAAATTTTTATAAGGATCAATTTGGAGTCGAGGGAAAACAAGTTCTTCTAACGTTTGGTTTGCTGTCACCGCAAAAAGGTATAGAAAATGTTTTAAAAGCTTTGCCTGAAGTGCTTAAAGAATTTCCTAATTTAGTTTACGTTATTCTTGGAGCTACACATCCAAACCTTCTTAAAGAACACGGAGAGTCTTACAGAATGAGTCTTGAGCGCATGGCTGCCGACCTGGGAATAAAAAAGAATGTAATTTTTTATAATAGGTTTGTTGATATAGAAGAACTAAAATCTTTTATTGGAATGTCTGATATATACATAACACCATATATAAACAAAGCACAAATAACATCTGGTACCCTGGCTTATGCGTTTGGTTCCGGCAAGGCTGTTATTTCAACTCCTTACTGGCATGCCGAAGAATTATTAGCTGACGACAGAGGTATTTTAGTTCCATTCTCTGATCCTAATGCAATTGCATATGAATTATTGGCATTGCTTAAAGATGATAATAAACGTCATGCAATGAGAAAAAAAGCATATATGTTGGGCCGAGATATGGTTTGGAGTGAAATTGCACATCGTTATGTCGAATCTTTACAAAAGGCACGACTTCCTAAAATTGATAAATATCCTAGAATATTTGCAGTAAAAACTTTGGAAGAAAAAAGAGCAGAGCTTCCTGAAATAAAATTAAATCATTTATTTAGAATGACCGATTCAACCGGTTTATATCATCATGCAATCGGTTCTATACCTAATTACAATGAGGGATATTGTACAGATGATAATGCGCGTGCACTACTGCTTGTTGTGCTGCTTGAAGAAGTGTATGAAAACCCAGACAATTTAAATAAATTGGCCGGCCGCTACTCTGGTTTTGTTAATTATGCTTATAATAAAGAGAATAATCGGTTTAGAAATTTTATGAATTATGATAGAACCTGGAAAGAAGAAATAGGTTCAGATGATTGTCAGGGTAGAGCCATTTGGGCATTAGGCGCTTGTGCCGGACGATCTAAATTTCCATATTTTCATATGTGGGGTGCGCAGTTGTTTCATCAAGTTATTCAAACTGCTGTTGATTTAACTTCACCAAGAGCATGGGCTTTTACACTGCTTGGAATAAATGATTACTTTAAACGAATGAGCGGTGATACTGAAGCTAACCAAATACGTGATGAACTAACTAATCGACTTCTTCATCTTTATGATTCCGTTGCAGAAGAAGATTGGTTCTGGTTTGAAGATATTTTAACTTATGATAATGCTGTGATTCCTCGTGCTTTAATTGTAAGCGGACAATGGACCGGGAATGGAAAAGCATTAGAGATTGGTTTAAAATCCTTAAAATGGCTTTTAAAAATTCAAACTTCAGAAGGAGGCTATTTCAGGCCAATTGGTTCAAATGGTTTCTATAAAAAAGATGAGTATCCTGCAAAATTTGATCAGCAGCCATTAGAAGCTTATTCTACTTTGTCTGCTTGCCTTGAAGTCGCAGGAGCTACCGAAGATACTTTTTGGCTGGAATCAGCAAGAATGATCTTTGAATGGTTTTTAGGAAGAAACGATCTTGGCATTCCACTTTACAACACTCAAACTGGAGGCTGCCACGATGCGCTTCATGTTGATAGAATAAATCAAAACCAGGGAGGCGAATCAACACTGGCATTTTTACTTTCACTTGTTGAAATGTGTACTATGGAAAATTCTTTCCGTTCATTTGAACGATTTAAAGCCATTGAACATCCCATACCAATTATTGAAACAAAATTAATGGAAAAACATGAAAGCAATTAGAACAAGGATAGCGATTAAGCCTGATGCAAAACGAGTCCTTTACAGGCCTTTTATAATTTTGTCTGAAGAAAGAATAATTAAAATCATAGGAAGAATTTTAACACTTTCAGAAAAGGAAGTTAAAAAAGAACTTAAACAGGTTATGTCGGAATTTGAAGAAAGGCATCAAAGGCTTCGAAATTTTTACTTGAAGAGATTTGAGCAAATCAAACAGCATTTGATAACCGACAAGGAATTAACCAATGAAAGAAAATTATTAATCGGCGCATATTTTACACAAGAATATTCTTTGGAATCTGCCGCGCTTTTTAATCCATCTATGGTATGGCATCCGGACCAATCTGATTTACCTGAAGGCAGCCATCGTTTTATTTTAAGCTTACGTGCTACGGGTGAAGGACATATTTCTTCTATAACTTTTAGATCCGGCGTGATAGATAAAGAAAACAAAATAAGTTTAAATGAACCTACAAGGTTTGTATCAACTTCTGAAAATATTGCAAATCCGGTTTACGAAAAAATTCTATTTGAAAAAAAACTTATTGAGTTGGATTTATTGAATGATATTGCAAAACAAATTTTATATCCACTTGAGGAAAATTTTACCGTTACTGATTTGGAAGAATCCATAAATATTTTAATTAGACCTTTACGAAATAAAAGCTTAGAAAATGAATTAACAGCAAAAGCTATTTTATCATTAGCACTTTCAAATTATGAAATTCAATATAATTCTGATCAAAGGCTTTCCGAAAGAATCATTTTTCCTCATTCACCTTCTGAAATAAATGGTATTGAAGATGCCCGCTTCGTAGAATTTTATGATGACGAAGGAGAAAGGATTTATTATGCTACTTATACTGCCTATGACGGCAAAGTAATTTTTCCGCAGCTCCTTGAAACAAGGGATTTTTTACATTTTAAAATCACAACCTTAAACGGCCCTGAGGTTAAAGAATAAAGGCATGGCGTTATTTCCGAGAAAAATTAATGGCTTATATGCAATGATCTCACGTCAGGATAATGAAAATATATTTTTGATGTATTCTGATCAGCTTCACTTTTGGTACACTAAACAAATAATTCTTAAACCTACTTTCCCATGGGAATTTGTTCAACTTGGCAACTGCGGCTCACCGATTGAGACGGAAGCAGGCTGGCTGGTTTTAAGTCACGGCGTAGGCGCCATGCGCGAATATTCTATTGGCGCTTTTTTATTAGATAGGAATGATCCGTCGATAGTTATCGGACGTTTAGAAGAACCTCTTTTAACCGCCAACGAAAATGAGCGGGAGGGATATGTTCCCAATGTTGTATACAGCTGCGGCGGAGCCATACACGGGGACGATTTAATAATACCTTATGCCATGTCTGATCAAGCAAGCAGCATTGCCAAAGTCAATCTAAATGATTTACTGACGGAATTAACTTCATCAAAAAATACAAATTAGGTTTAACCATTTGAAAAAAAATATTCTATTCATTTTCGCTTTAGTCCTTTTTTTATTTGTAACTATTTTCCCTCAAAATAAAATTAAGCGAAAAGATATTGAAGTTAATTTTAAAGGCGATGCACAAATTGAAGTCGGCAATCATTATGTCGGTGCTGAATTCCATCATAGCTTTCCTGCTCCGCAGCGTATCAGTTTTTATTATCCGGTTGCAAATAGTATAGATTTAAGTACGGATTATTGGAAAAGAGATTCAACTTTTATAATGACACTTGGCTTAACCGAAGGCGAAGACGATCTTGAATGGCTGCACGCTAAACCATTTGCGTTTGAGCTAACCCCTTATTCAGTTTCATTTAAAAGAATTGAAAAGACAAGGGAGATAACAATATCTTATGATTTTTGTAATGATAAGCCAGCGATGGTTTTAACTATTGAAATTAAAAATCTTACCAATTCAAATAAAACATACACGCTTTTTACCGATCTTGCGGCATCTTTAAAAACTTCTCATAGTTATAATCATAAGACCGATGCAGCTGCTGAGTACGATAATAATAGCAGCACGATGTATTTTAATTACAAAGATGTAGAGACACAACATGCCCAGGTCTTTGTTTCGAATCTTGGAACTGATCCGATATTTAAAGACAGCAGCACTGAGACTAAAAATTTGAATAGAAAAAAATGGTGGGTGGATGGAGATGATAGAGTTGAAGCCGATTCGATAGCCACTGATAATATAGATATTCCCGCAGCAGGATTTATCTTTCAAGAAGATGTGAAGCCAAATGAAACTTTTAAACTTGTACAAATTATTGGTTCATCAAAAAAAGGAGAAGCAAAAGAATTAGTTAATCAGCTTCGACAGAATTACAAGGATGAAATAAGAGATTATGAGAATTATGTTTTAAATGAAGTGAATAAAAATCTCCTTTTAACAGGAGATAAAGTTTTAGATAAAACAATTGTTTGGTCACGAGCAATGCTCGCAGTTAATCAGCATTACATTGATGGAAGCATTCAGCCAATGCCTTGTCCCGCCGAATATAATTTTTATTTTACTCACGATGTTTTACTCACAGATTTAGCGGTGGTTAATTTTGATTTGGAAAGAGTAAAAAATAATCTTCAATTTATAATTGATCACGCAGATACAAATAAAATTATTCCTCATGCTTATTATTGGAAAGATTCAACATTCAAAACTGAATACGCAACTCCGGACAACTGGAATCACTTTTGGTTTACAATTCTTTCGGCAAGCTATTTAAGGCATTCGAATGATAAAATATTTTTAAATTCACTTTATCCATATATCCAAAAAAGTATCAGCGAAAGTTTAATAAACGAAAAAGATGGTTTGATTTGGGCATACAGGCCTGATTGGTGGGACATTGGACATAATTTTGGGCCGCGAGCATATATGACGATTCTTTCAATTAAATCCTTACGGGACTTTGCCGAAATATCTAAAACATTAAAGGAAAATATTGATCTTAAATATTACACTGATCTTGCTGACAAAATGCAGGAATCGCTTAATAATAAATTATGGACTGATGAACAAAAGTATATTATCAATTATTATGAGGATGGCAGTATAGATAAACATTATTATATGGGTTCGCTGCTTGCGGTTTATTTTGATTTATTAAATGATAAGAGAAGTAATGAACTTGTTAAAACCGCAGAAGAAAAATTATTGGATGAAAAGCTTGGCATTTATACTTTATTTCCAATGGATTTTCATCTGCTTATTGATAAATTGAAATTCGCAGGCAACGAAGCTGGCGAGCCTTTTAAATATGCGAACGGCGGTGTTTGGATGCACGGAAATGCATGGTATGCTTTGTCTTTAATTAAGACTGGACAAAAAGAAAAGGCATTGGATTTTATTAAGAGAACAATGACAATTGATGGCATAATAAATAGTCCGAATGGACAACCGGCAATGTATGAATACCGCGACAGCAATTTTAACAATCCAAAAGAGTACGGTAAAATTGATAAGCCGCAATTTATGTGGGCAGCTGGCTGGTATTTATACTGTATTTATGAAATTTATAATAATCGAAATTGAATTTATTATCTGCGTACTAATTTTCCTGCAATTGATTTAGAAAGTTTCGTTAACAAATCTAAATTATTTGAATTTCAAACCGTCTTTGAAAATATTGAATTATTCCAATGGCTTTTTCATTTCAATTAAACATAAAATTTTTCAAGTATTGGTATAACAATTAAAGTTTGATTACGTTTAAAAGTGAATCGACAAATTTTCATTTATTTTAAAATTTTGTTCTTCAAAAGGAATTAAAATGTACACCGCAATTTTATTTGTATTGTTAGCATTAGCCGTAATAATCTTCCTAAAAGGTTTAAAAAATAAAAATAAATTATTAATAACTTTTGGAGTTATTATTGGCGTTGTGTCATTAGCTTTTTTCTGGTTTTTAGGATTCTGGGGAGAAGCCTTGTGGTTTGAGGCATTAGGATACAGCAGCCGATTTTGGCTTGAGATACTCTATAGTCTTGCATTTGGAGCCATTGGAGCTTCGACAGCGATTGGCAGCATATACTTGTTAAATATGATTCTTCCCAAGTCATTCAAATATGCAAAATGGATTTCTATATTAATTGCAACATTTTCCGGCGCTGTGTGGGGTTATACTAATTGGGATATACTCCTAAAATTTTGGGATAAAGTTTCAACACCATTAATTGATCCAATATTTGGTAAAAGTATAGGATTTTATCTTTTTACATTACCCTTTTTAGATAGTCTTTATAATTTATTTTTTATTATATCTTTTATTGGGATTTTAACTTCTGTGGTTGTAACCTTTGTCGGTGTAAATCCTCAGGGTATCTTCTTCTATATTCCACCTTCCGCTTCTGAAACAACTCAAAAGCTGCACAAGTCTCTATACATTAATTTTTCAGTGTTTATTATAGTTCTTGCCTTCGGAAAATATCTAGATAAGTTTCATTTAATGTACTCTAGCAGCGGCGTGGTATATGGACCAGGATGGACCGATGCTACAATTCTGATTCCCGCTTATAATATTATAGTATTGATAATGATTATACTTAGTATAACCATTCTTATTCCGGCTTTAAGAAATAAATTTAAAAACTTATTCAATAAATTCAGAATAACACCTTCTAACTCGCCAATATTGATTTTAGGCAGTACCACCATATTTTTAATTTTGATTTGGTTTATTAGCTTTACCGCCATCCCAGGCTTGTTTGAAACCTTTATGGTTAAGCCAAATGAAATTACTTATGAACGCCCGTACATAATGAATAACATTAAATTTACTCAACACGGTTTTGGATTAGATAAAGTTGAAAATAAAGAATTTCCTGAGAATGGAAATTTTACAATGAATACGGTTAAAGATAATCCCGGAATATTTAATAATATTAGGCTGTGGGACTGGCGTGCGTTAGATGCAACATACCGGCAATTTCAAGAACTAAGATTATACTATCAATTTTCTAGCGTAGATGTGGACCGCTACAATGTTGACAACAGTTATAGACAAGTTATGGTTTCGGCAAGAGAAATGAATATTAACAATTTACCAAAGCAGAGCCAGACCTTTGTTAATAAGCGTTTCCAATACACCCATGGCTATGGAATTACAATGGCAACCGTAAATGAATTCACCTCGCAAGGCCTGCCGCATCTTTTAATAAAAGACATTCCAACAGCGAGCGAAGACTCTGCACTTCTTGTTAAGCAGCCGCGTATATATTATGGAGAATTGACAAATACGCCCGCGATAGTTAATACCAGGCAAAAGGAATTTGATTATCCCAACGGAAATCAAAATGTATATACGAGGTATAACGGCAAAGGCGGGGTGATGATAAACAGTCTTTGGCGAAAATTTTTATTCAGTTGGAAATATGATGGAACACAATTACTATTTTCTGATTATCCCACAGATAGCAGCAGAATTATGTTTCACCGCCAAGTTCAAGAGCGCGTTAAATTATTAGCTCCGTTTTTGAAATTTGATAATGATCCTTATGTGGTTTTAGATAAAGGCAAGCTTTACTGGATAATTGATGCTTATACAACTTCTAATTATTTCCCTTACAGCGAACCTTTTACATCTGCTGAAGCTATTGGATATAAGGAAGGAGATTACGATAGAAATTTAGCCAGCAATGTAAATGAAATTTTTAACGGCGCGAATTACATTAGAAATTCTGTTAAAGTTATTGTTAATGCTTTTGACGGTTCGGTGGACTTTTATATTATTGATAACGAAGATCCTATTGTAAAAATATGGAGTAAGATTTATCCAGGATTATTTAAACCTATTTCCCAAATGACTGAAGGGCTGCTGGCTCATATAAGATATCCGCAGGATATGCTTCTTACGCAAGGCTTGATTTATGAAAAATATCACATGACTGATCCAACTGTATTTTATAATCAAGAGGATCTTTGGGTAAGAGCCACGGAAAAATATTATAATAACATCCAGCCGGTAGAGCCTTATTATATTGTTTGGCAGCTGCCCGGATCTGACAAGCCGCGATTTTCTCTAATACTTCCGTTTACTCCTAAAAATAGGCAGGTGCTTATAGGCTGGATTGCTGGAATGTGCGACCCCGATAATTACGGTAAATTAATTACTTATCAATTCCCTAAAGGAAAAATGATTACCGGCCCTCAGCAAGTTGAAACAAAAATTGATCAGGACAGCTATTTATCAGGCCAGCTGACTTTGTGGGATCAAAGAGGTTCCAATGTAATTAGGGGAAACGTATTGGCAATACCGGTTGCAAATACCTTGTTTTATGTAGAACCAATTTATCTGCAGGCAGAAACAGCAGCATATCCCGAACTAAGGTTAGTTGTTGTGATGCATGGAGATAATATGAGCTATGCAGAATCTTTTGATAAAGCACTGGCTAAGTTTTTTAATGAACCGGCAGAAAAAAATATTACTTCAAATGAATCTTCATCAAGGCAGCAGCATAATACTCCTTATAAAGGCTTGATAAGACAAGCTAATGAAGCGTTTGATAGCTATTTAAAATATTCCGGTGAAAAGAAATTTCCAGATGCCGCAAAGGAATTAGAAAAATTACAAGAAGCTTTGAATAAACTTTCGAGCGATACAAGTATGATCAAATAAATAAACGCAGATTAAAGCGGTAAAAAATAATTTGATATTATTCTTCTGATAGCAGCGTTTTATACTTTTCTAAATTGTTTAATTGTTCTTGCGATAATTTGGGATAATTAATTTTCAAATTTGACATCGTCTCTGTGATAATATCAGATACAGCTAAACGCATAAACCATTTTTTATCTGCTGGTATAATAAACCACGGCGCATGTTTTTTACTTGTCGCGGAAATAGCTTCCTGGTAACATTTTTGATATTCATCCCAGAAAGCTCTTTCTTTAATATCGCTTTCCGAAAATTTCCAATTTTTTGATGGGTCGTCAATCCGGGATAAGAATCTTTCTTTTTGTTCTTCTTTAGATACATGCAGAAAGAATTTTAAAATAACCGTTCCATTATCATGAACATATTTTTCAAAATTGTTTATTTCATTAAAACGTCTTTGCCAAATATTTTTGTTTACAAGCTCAGTCGGAATTTTTTGATATTGAATTAAATTATGAACCCTGACCACTAAAACTTCTTCATAGTGAGATCGATTGAATATTCCGATTCTGCCTCTTTCGGGTAATGCTTTTGTAATTCTCCACAAATATCCATGATCAAGCTCTTCCGGGGAAGGCTGTTTAAAGCTGAAAACCTGTGTGCCTTGCGGGTTTAATCCGCTCATAACATGTTTAATTGTACCGTCTTTTCCGGCGGCATCCATTGCTTGAAAAATTATTAACATTGAATATTTATTATCAGCATATAGTTTAGCCTGAAGTTCAGAAATATCTTTAATGTTTTTCTTTACAATTTTTTTTGCTTCCTTCTTTCCAATTGAATCTGGATCGTAGGTTGTCGGTACTTTTGAAAGCTCAATACTTGAACCGGGTTTAGCAATAAATTGTTCGTAGTACATAACACTCCTGAAAAATAAAAAAGGGATAATTAAATTATAAAATATAAATTCTATAATTAACTATCCCTAAAAAGAAAAGATTTTATTATTGACGATAGTTACTCTTTTGCATTGGCAAATTGATTTTTTGCTGGAGTAAATTTGACTACTTTGTTTTTCACAGGTTTAATAGTTCTCAGATAATCGTAGATGTCTCCTAAATCTTGTTCAGTCATACCAGCAAATAAAGTCCAAGGCATAACACTATTATATTCTTTGTATGTATTTGTAGGTATATTTCTTGCGCTGTCTGAATCAAAGGATTTGAATCGTTCTATGAACATTTCTTTTGTCCAGCTGCCGATTCCTGTTTCCATATCAGGAGTAATATTTGCAGTTCTTATAATTCCACTGGGTAAATTCCATTCATGTCCTCCAGCGAAATTCATTCCTTCAATCGGAACTCCTTTTTCAGCGGGAGTATGGCAATCTCCACATGACGCTATAGTTACTAAATATTTACCGTATTCAACGGGATTATTTCTATCAACTGGTTTTGGAGGCTCGTAAGTCTTTAGCGGTAATGTTTTGATTATCAAATTTACTGGAAAATTTATTTTTGAATCAGGCACATCATTTTTAATTGGCTTTAATGATCTAATGTAAGAGATTATGGATTCTAAATCTTCCTGAGATAAATTATTAAAATTCATGTAAGGCATCATAGGAAAAAGTGCTTCATTTTTTTTATTTACACCCATAGTAATTGCTCTTTCAAGTTCACCATCCGTCCAGTCACCCAATGCGGCAGGAGTAATATTTTTTGCGTATATGGTTCCTGGAAATCCTAATGATTCATCAAATTTATCGCCGCCTTTGCCTTCAGAACCCGGTACAATAGGCCCGGCAAATTTCATCCAATCTCTTGTTGAATGACAATCCATACAAATAGTTACATGATTAGCCAAATATTTTCCCCGTGCTATTTTTTCCGGAGTTGAAACTACCTTAATATTTTTCGGCGGATCAACTTTTGGATAAGTACTATTAAAATAAATCAACGCAGCTATCAATCCGATTATTATAACGGACACTACGATACCAAGAATTTTAAAAAGTTTTTTCATATAACATCCTATTAAGTAATTTTTTATTTGTTAAAATATAATAAGGCCAGAAGGGTATAAGTTACGGCTCCTACACTATACCATATTAAAGTTTGCTTTAGAGATTTAATAGATTTAGCGGTTTTTTCAATCTCTTCAATTTTCAGTACTCTTCTTAATTCATACATAATGATTATCCTATTTATTTTGGACTATAATCACTCAAGGTGATTTATGTTTAATTAGCTTTGCAATTATATAAATCAGCACCAGGAAAAGTTAGTTTGGATATTCAAAAATAAGTATAAGAGTCAATGTTGGAAATAGATAATTTGCACTAAATTTTCATCTAATTGAGATGGTATTTTGATTTTTGATAGATAGAATAGACTATATGAACAAGAGTTAGAAAGTGAATGCTAGAAAATTCTTTATTTTTTGGATGTTACTCTTTCTTTTAATGCTTTTGCCACTGCCTGAGATTTGGAATGGACATGAAGCTTGTCATAAATATTTCTAATATGAGCACGGACAGTATAAGTGCTTAAAAATAATTTCTCTGCAATCATTTTATTGTCATAACCTTTGGTAAGATAATCTAAAACTTCAAGTTCACGTTCTGTAAGATTATAATCTGCTTTTGGAGGAGGTAAATGATGTTTAAACATCTCTAATACTTTTCTTGCAATGTGGGGTGACATAGGTGAAGCCCCGCCGAAAGCCTGCTCAACCATATCGGTTACCTGTGCGGGCATAACCGGCTTGGCGACATATCCGCAAGCGCCGGCACAAATGGCCTGGAAAACATTTTCATCATCCTCAAAAACAGAAAGAATTACTATTTGTACATGTGCGTGCTGTTTTTTAAGTATTTCAGTAGCCTCAATTCCATTCATTCCGGGAAGCTCTATATCCATTAAAACAACATCAGGAATGATGTCGTCAAAAGCTTCCACCAAACCTTCTGCTGTTTCATAAGTTCCAACCACTTTAAACGCAGGTGAAGAACTTAGCACATAGGCAGTCCCCATCCTTAAATCCTTGTTATCATCAACAATTGCAACTGCAATGGGCATTTTATTTACGCTTTTATTTTTGATTTTTATACACCCTAAAAATTAACATATTAAAAACTTCCTTCAATAGTTCATTTGTTCTATAATTAAAAATTAAGGATGATAGTAATAATAGTTCCCTGTTCCGGTATGGAAATTACGTCTAATCTTCCACGAAGATCCTCAACTCTTTTCTTCATAGTAGTTAGTCCCTTTCCTTCGTAATGTGCTGAAGTTTCATAGCCTACACCATTGTCTTTAATAATAACTTTAAGATGGCCGCCATTGTAAGTAACCGCCAACGAAATTTCAGTAGCTTGCGAATGCTTGACGGCATTATTTATTCCTTCTTTTAAAAGTAACCATAAATTTTTACGCTGTTCAGGAGAAAGGTTTTCCGAAGGAAGCAATTCTTTTTCAGGAAGAATAAATTTAAATGAAATACTTTTTGCCCGGCAGGTACTTATACACGCGTCTCTTATTCTTAATAATAAATTATAAATTGTTTCTGTTTTGGGGTCGATCGCCCATATAATATCCCTGATCGCAACAACCGATTCTTGCGATAGTGAAATTATTCTTTCCAGAAGCTGCGGCATTGCATTAGAAGCTTTAGTAAATCCATCTGATTCATCCTGGATAATCTTACTGAACATTGCAATACTGCTGAGGTTAGAAGCAATTTCGTCATGAAGATCTGCAGCTAATCGGGTACGCAGTCTTTCCATTTCCAGCAGTCTATTTAATCGGTAGCGGAATATCATAAATATAACCATTGCAAGAAGCAAAATACTTAAAGCAATAAACCACCATGTCAGCCAGAATGGGGGAATAATCCTGATATTTAAAGTTGATGATTTTTCTATCCAATTATTAATTCCATTACTTGCTCTAATCCTAAAGTTATATCTGCCGGGATCTAGGTTTGTGTAGTATGCAACTCTTCTGCTGCCTGCGTTAATCCAGTTCCTATCAAATCCTTCAAGCATATATTGATATTGAATTTTATCAGGCCGGATAAAATCCAAAGCAGCATACTGAATAGAAAAAACATTTTGATTATAATTTAATTCTATTGAGTTAACATCCGTAATGTCTTTATTGAATTTTAATTCCTTGTCAAATACCTTAAATGAATTAATGATTAGTGGTGAATTAAATTCATTTATGTAAATGCTATCCGGATTAAAAATAGTCAGGCCTGTATTTCCCCCTAAAATTATATTTCCATTTTTTAATTTTGCGGCTGCCAAGCTAAATTCTTCACTGCCAAGGCCATCTTTTACATCAAAATTAATAAACTTATTTGTTGATGGGTTAAACTTTGAAAGTCCTTTGCCGGTGCTTAGCCAAAGATTTTTCTTATCGTCTTCTATTATGCCGAAAATTGAATTGTCTGGCAAGCCTTGCAACTCACTAAAATGATAGAATTTATTATTTTTCCTATCAAACTTATTTAAGCCGCCTCCTAAAGTTCCAATCCACATTATTCCGGATTTATCCTCGTAAATACAATTAATTGTATTACTGCTCAGCGAATAAGAGTTTTCAGGATCGTATTCATATCTTCTAAATTTGTCAATGTTTCTTAAATATATATTTAAGCCGCCGGCGTTAGTTCCGATGTATAAATTTTTTGCCCGGTCTTCGTAAAAGCAGGTTATAAGTTCATCGCTTATGCTTGTTGAATCGGAGGGAGTATAATGATAATGACTGAATTTCATTTGTGAACTATCTTTTCGATTTAACCCTCCGCCCCATGTTCCAACCCAAAGTATTCCAAAGCTGTCCTGGAAAATTGCAGAGATATTGTTAAAGCTTAAGCTTTGCGGATCTCCTGAAATGAGATAATAATTTTGAAAAATTTCTTTTGACCTGTCAAATTTATCCAGGCCGGCTGCTGTGGCAACCCATAAATTACCTTTGTTATCCTCGATTGTATTTAAAACAATATCGCTTGATAAACTGCTGTAATTACGCGGTATATTTTTGTAGGTTTTAAAAGTATTTTGTTTCCTATTATATTTAACCAAACCGCTGTTCCAGGTTCCTATCCAGATAATTCCATTCTTTGCTTCATAAACAGAATTTATATCATTCGAAACAATACTATTTGGGTCGTTGGGGTTATGTTGAATGTTTTTAAAATTTTGTTTGCTGGCTATATATTTATTAATTCCGTCAGATGTTCCAATCCATAAGACACCCGATCTGTCTTCAAATAAAGCTTGTATCCAGTTATCGTTAATTGTTAGTTCTTTTTTAGGATCTTCATGAAAATTAGTAAAGGTTTCAGTCTTTCTATTAAACCGGCTTAATCCTCCATCATAAGTGCCTGCCCAAATTTTTCCGTTATTATCTTGAGCTAAAGAAATTATAGAACTATGGCTAATAGTTGAATTATCTTTGGGGTCATGTAAGTATTGAATGTACGAGCCATCGTTTTTATTAAAGCGAATTAACCCTTCCCTAATTGAACCAAGCCATAATTGTCCATCAACGGAATCTTCAATTATGGCTTTAATTCTTGAATCATGATGATAGGGATTACCGCTTTCAAATAAATAATTTCTGAAAATATTTTTCTTTTTGTCAAATCTAACTAAGCCTCCTCCCCATGTACCCAGCCACATAATTCCATCTTTATCTTCATAGATTGCATTAACGGCATTCTGGCTTAAGCTGTTTGTATTATTTGGATCGTGAGAATAGTGAGTAAAAGTTTGGTTCTTAATATCAAACTTATCCAATCCACCACTTGTACCAATCCATAAATATCCGTCATGATCTTGATATAATGCCCAGACTCTATTATTTATCAAACTATTATCATTGCGTGAATCGTTCCGATAATCTGTAAAAATATTTTTATCTCTGTCGAAAAAATAAATTCCGCCGCTGTGTGTACCAATCCACAAATTGCCCGAAGTATCCTCTATTATAGCCTGAACCCAGTTATCGGAAAGTGAGGTAGAATCGAAAGGATTATATTTATAAACAGTAAAGTTGTAACCGTCGTATTTATTTAGGCCGCCTTGTGTGCCGATCCAGATAAATCCTTTACTGTCTTGCGTAATACAGAATACAGTGCTTTGAGAAAGGCCGTCTTCAGTAGAAATCTTATCAAATTTAAAATCGCCTTCCTCAGCAGAAAGATGAGAACTTAGAGCAATGGTAAATAATATTACGGCAATCAGCTTAATTTCAAAATACTTTCGAAACAAATATTTAAGTTTAATTAAATTACCCTGAGTTTGTGAAGAAATAAGTTATTATAAAAAAAATAAAATATTATTTTTATAAATTTGAAAATATTTATCGATAAAAATTTTTATTTGAAATTTTCTGCTGAATAAATACAGATCATAGATTCGAATATAAAATAAGTAGATAGTCAATCTAAAATACAAAACATTTTATGAATATTTAATAACGTAATTACGTTACTTAATAATTTTTTAAAGAATAAAAAAAACTAAAATGAACACAAATCAAATTAATAGATGCGGCTGGGCAACAAATGATCCTTTATATATTGATTACCATGATAAGGAATGGGGAGTTCCTGTGCATGATGATAGAAAACTTTTTGAAATGTTAATTTTAGAAGGTGCTCAGGCTGGATTAAGCTGGATAACTATATTGAAGAAAAGAGAAAATTTCAGGAAGGCGTTTAATAATTTTGACGCCAAAAAAATCTCCAAATATAATCAATCAAAAATTGACGAACTTTTAAATGATGCAGGCATAATTCGAAATAAATTAAAAATTAATGCTGCGGTTCAAAATGCCAAAGCTTTTTTGGAAGTTCAAAAAGAGTTTGGGAGTTTTGATAAATATATTTGGCAGTTTGTTGATGGGAAACAAAAAATTGATTCATATAAAAGTTTAAAAGATGTTCCGGCAAAAACTAAGGTGTCAGATGATATGAGTAAAGATTTGAAAAGGAGAGGATTTAAATTTGTGGGATCAACAATTTGTTATGCTTTTATGCAAGCCGTCGGAATGGTAAATGACCATGTTGAAGGCTGCTTTAAATTTAAAAAAGAATAAAAATTATTTTAAATAGTTTTATCGGGAGCTTTATAATTTTTCATTTTATTAACTAAAATATCCGGATCCTCTTCTATTAAAATCATTTCTCTAAACACAGGCAGTAAAAATTTTTCATCTACAGCCTGATCTAAAAATTTAATTAAATGATTAAAGTAATTATCAACATTTAAAATGGCACAGGGTTTTTTATGGAGCCCTATTTGCGCCCAGGTCCAAATTTCGAAAAATTCATCTAACGTACCTATTCCGCCCGGCATTGCTATAAAGCCGTCAGATAAATCAGCCATCAGCGCTTTTCTTTCATGCATCGAATCCACAATTCTTAAATCAGGTATTCCAGTATGTGCACGTTCTTTTTCGACTAAGGTTTTTGGGATTACTCCGATTACATTTCCCTTAAGCTTCAGCATTTGATCAGCAATCTCTCCCATCAAACCAGGTTTTCCTCCGCCATATACTAATGATAAATTATTCTTAACTAAAATTTTTGCAAGTTCTTTTGCCGCAGAAACAAATGCGCTGTTATTTCCCAAATTTGAACCGCAAAACACAGCAATTCTTTTCAAAAATAAATTCCTTTTTTTTAGTTATAATAAATAATTTATTCAACAAAATTACATTTAAATAATTTCATCTAATAAGCTGAGGTAAATAAGCTCAGTTAAAATAACATGTATTTTTTATATATTTGATTTGTAAATCATTTAAATATAAAAGTTATATTTTGTATAATTTAAAGTTAGCTGAATCAGTTTGATTATAAAGGAGTAAATAAAAATGATAAGTAAGGATTTATTGGAAATTCTTTGCTGTCCTGAAACGAAGGCAGACTTAGTGTTAGAAGGAAATACTTTAGTTTCAACTGATAAAGATACTAGAAGACGTTATAGAATTGAAGATGATATCCCAATAATGTTAATTGACGAATCTGAACAGCTGAGCATTGAGGAATGGGAAACGATAATGAAAAAACATGGAAAGGCTGTTTAGAATTTTTTTAAGTGAGTGATACTAAATGAAAATATATTTTATTACTTCTACTAGTTCCATCAAAATTAAACTGCAATTGAAATTTTATCCCGAATTATCTCCCAAAGATTTAATTAAATGATTATCTTTCAAAGTCACATTTTTTTAAAATATTAATTTAAAAATATGGATCCAATAAATATTATAGCCGGGTTAAATCTGATTGCAACATTTGGAGCAAATGTTTCCGGCGCAAAAAAAGGCCTTCGATCAGTGGTTGGAGCGGCAAAAGATAAACCTAAAACATATTTACAAAAATATCCTTTAATTTTTGCTACGCTAACTTTAATCGGATTGGTAATTGGGATTTTCCAAATAGGTACATTTGAATATACTCCTGGAAATCATACTTTAAGATTAATTGGTTTGGCTATATATTTATTATTTTCCTGGATACAGGTGTGGGCTTATAAAACATTGGGAGAAAATTATTCTCAGGAAATCGTTATCTTTAAAAATCATAATCTTGTAGTCAAAGGGCCTTTTAGGTTAGTCAGGCACCCGCAATATATTTCTCAAATATTAATGGATCTGGGAGCCGGCTTCGCGGTGATGAGCTACATTATTTTACCGATTGCGGTTTTACAAATTCCATTTATAATTTTAAGAGCGTCTCTCGAGGATAAGCTGCTCCTTAAACATTTCAGCGAAGAATTTAAGGCGTATAAAACTAAATCCGGTTTTATGATACCTTTTATTGGATAAGTTTCTAATGATTAGATTGAATAAAATTCTTTTCTTTTTACTTTTTTGTGCTTTTCAAATATGGGGACAATCTATCACAAGACTGGAAGTAATTACCGCAATAGGCAGTAATTATATTTCGGCTCAATTAAAAGATAAAACAATCTATTTCTCAATCTCTCAATTTGCTGATGCACTTTCTGAAAATTACAACTATGACTCAAACACAAAAAAAATTGCAATCAATTTTGATAGAAAAACTTTAGTATTTACTGATGAAAGCCCTTTCTATGTCGAAGTAGATACAAGTTCAAACAAAACAAAAGTATTTCAAATTCCGACAAATACTTTTAGCAGTAAAAATGAAATCTTCATTCCAATGTTCTACTCTTTGGATATTATTCAAAAAGCATTAGGCAGGCAAGTAATTTTTAATGGTCCAAATAGATTGATATTGGGCAGAGCCTTACCTCCTGAACCAGAAAACAATGTTGAACCAACTGAAGAGTCAACTAAAACTGAACCGGAAATTGTTGAAGAAAATTTGCCAAACCAAAGTTATGATATTTCAGATATTACTTTAGATGAGAAAGCTAACGGTACCTTAATTCGATTAAAGTGTAATAAAAAGATATCGACTTACAATAGTTCATATAAAAGCGGTGTGCTAACTATTAGCTTAAAAAATTGCCGGGCTGATGTTAAATCTTTAAATCAAGCTAAAGATGAAGGCCTAATAAAAGAAATAAATGTAAATAATGTTAAATCAGATGTAATTATTAATATTAAATTAAGTAAAGAATATTCTACAAGTGAAGTTATAAATGCTTCGGGGAGTAACGATATTTTAATCACCCTGCACAATAAAGTGTTTTCAAATAATAATGACAAAGAAAAAAATAAGCAGAAATGGGATTTTGATGTTATAGTTCTTGATGCCGGCCATGGCGGACATGATTACGGTGCAATAGGCATAAACGGAGTAAGAGAAAAAGATGTAAATCTTGGGATTACTTTAAAACTTGGTAAGCTGCTTGAAAAAAATATGAAAGATGTAAAAGTTGTTTATACAAGGAAAGATGATAAATTTATTGAGTTGTATAAACGCGGCCAAATAGCAAATGAGAAAGATGGTAAACTTTTCATTTCCATTCACTGTAATTCCACACCAAAAAAGCCTACAAATGCATCGGGATTTGAGGTTTATCTTTTACGTCCGGGAAGAACCAAAGAAGCAATTTCAATAGCTGAAAGAGAAAATAGTGTAATTCAATATGAAGATAATCCTGGCCGTTACCAGGCTTTAACAGATGAGAATTTTATTTTGGTTACAATGGCGCAATCTTCATATATGAAATATTCAGAAAATTTTTCAGATTTTTTAAACAAAGAGTTTAGCAAAGAACTTTCAATTCCATCAAGGGGAATTAAGCAGGCTGGTTTTTATGTGCTGGTTGGGGCTTCAATGCCAAGTGTTTTGATAGAATCCGGATTCCTTTCAAATAGAAAGGATGCAGACTATTTAAAAAGTTCAAAAGGCCAGCAGCAAATAGCCGAGTCTATTTTTGAAGCTGTTAAAAAATTTAAAGAACATTATGAGAAGGCAATGGATTCCGATTCCTAAACTATCCTCGATTTTTTGAACCGCTCATCATCTAAAATTCAACCTTATCACGAAATAAAAAATTAACGTAAAATATCTATTGACAAGTGAGGTATTTTGCCTTATGTTTGGAAACCAAATAAACACTATTGGTTTCCAAACAAAAAAATGAAAAAATTCAATGAAAATAAGCGAAATTTTAATATATGGTTGGAAACCACTAATACAAAATCGGTTTCTTAAGTGGAGAAAGAGAGAAAAATGCATACAGATGTTGAAATAAAAGAGAGAATTTTAACTAAAGCTTATGAGTTATTTACAAAATTTGGATTCAGCAAAGTAACTATGCAGGAAATTGCAGACAGCATGGGAATGAGTAAAAAAACACTCTATAAGTTTTTTGAAGGTAAAGAACAGATAATTAGAGAAATAATTGAAACAAAGAAATGTGACATTGACAATTATCTTGAAAAGTTATGGGCGGATGAAAATTTAGATTTTGTGGAAAAGATTACCTCGATGATGAATTTTATAAGAACTCAACTGCCTAATATGCGAGGGCCTTTATTTGAAGATTTGAAAAAAAATATTCCTGAAATCTGGACAGAAATAAATGAATCCAGGAAAAGATATATCCGTGAAAAATATTCAAGATTAATTAGAGAGGGAATTAAAAAAGGTTCTGTTAGAAAAGATTTGGATGAAGAAGTTGTTATGCTTGTTTACATAAATGCAATACATAACATTTTAGTACCTGAAATTCTTTCAGAGCTGCCGCTGTCAGCTGAACAGGTTTTTGATAATATAGTCTCAACTTTATTTGTAGGAATGTTTACAGATGAAGGAAGAAAAAAATATCAAAAACATTTACTTGAAGTAGAACAAAATTCTAATAAATAGATAATAATTTGAAAATGAATTCTAAGGAGAAAATAAAAGTGAAGGTGCAATTTCAAAAATTAGTTTATCTTGTCAGTTTTTTGCTTCTGACATTTAATTTTACTTTAGCACAGGAAACTAAAAAACTAACATTAGATGAAAGCATAAAAATAGGTTTGGAAAATAGTGAGGAAATTCATTCCGCTCAATGGAGAGTCACTTCAGCTGATGCAAGATTAAGTGAACTGAATGCCGGTAGACTTCCGAGTCTTTCTTTAAATGCAAATTATACCAGATTAAGTCCAATTGATCCATATTCCATTTCAACACCTTTTGGCGATTTTGAGCTTAACCAAAATATCGTAAACACTTACGGTGTCAAATTAACATTGCAGCAGCCGATATTTACAGGCTTTAGATTAAAAGCTAATTCAGATATTGCTGAGTACAATTTGGAATCTGTGAAAGAAGATTTTAACCGTGATAAGAATGATCTTGTTTACAATATCAAAAAAGCTTATTGGAATTTATTTAAAGCTAATGAAGTAAAAAAAGTTATTGATGAAAATGTTGGACAAACTAAAGTGCATTTGAAAGATGTACAAAATTTTTATGATCAAGGATTAGCAACAAAAAATGAACTGCTAAAAGTTCAAGTTCAATTGGCAGATGTAAAACTGAAACAAATTGATGGCAATAACCAGGTAAGGATTGCCGTAATAAGTTTAAATAATATAATAGGCTTGCCTCTTTCCACTAAAATAGAAATAGCTGATACTGTAAATCCCGATGAAAAGATACAAGCTGATTTAGATGTTTTAGTAAATAACGCTTATAAAAGCCGGCCTGAACTAAAATCAATGGAATTTAAAATTAAAGCGAGTGAATCAGGTATTACCATGGCGCAAGCAGGCTGGTTTCCGCAAATTTATTTAACTGGTGATTATAATTATGCTCGGCCAAATACAAGAATTTTTCCGACGGAAGATAAATTTAAAGGAACCTGGGATGTGAATGTAACTGCTTCATTTAACTTGTGGAATTGGGGTGCAACTTCCGATCAAACTACACAGGCGGAAGCACAATTTGAGCAGGCAAAAGATGCTTACAAAAGTTTAAAAGATAATGTTACTCTTGAAGTAACAAAAAATTATTTGGAAATGATGCGTTCAAAAGAAAGCATTGATGCAGCAAATGATAATGTAAATCAGGCTGAAGAAAATTATAGAATTACTGAGCAGCAATATAAAAATGGTTTAACACTCAACTCAGAATTGCTTGATGCTGAAGTTGCTCTTCTTCAGGCTAAAACAAATTATGTGCAGTCGCTAGTTGATTACAAATTAGCCGTTGCACAACTAGAAAAATCAGTTGGTAAATAAAATAATTAATGTTTAAGGAAAGGTTAATACAATGCGAAAGTTAAAATATTTTATAATTGCTTTTGTGATAGTTGGGGGTGTAATTGCTATCCTATTAAGCAACAAGGCTAAGCTCCAGGCTAAAAGCAAAAATGAAAAAATAGAAGCTTACCCTGTAAGTGTTGCATCAGTTGAAAATAAATCTGTTGAAAGAAATCTTAATCTTGTTGGAACAATTGAAGCTAGTAATGATGTTTCTATTGTTTCAGAAGCACAAGGTAAGGTTGTTGGAGTTTTTGCGAAAGTAGGTGATTATAAATCAAAGGGGTCAACATTAATTCAGCTTGATGATGAATTAAAATTAGCTTCATTCAAAACCGCAGAAGTAAATTATGAAAAAGCTAAAAAAGATTATGATAGATATGAAGCTTTATATCAGCAGAAAGCTGTTACAGATGCTCAAAGAGAATCCATTAAACTTGCTTATCAATCAGCAGAGGCGCAGTATATAACCGCAAAAAGAGGTTATGAAGATGCTAAAATTACTGCTCCAATATCCGGAGTTGTAACATCAAGAATAGTTGATATGGGAGACTATGTTAAAAATGGAATGCCGGTTGCAAACATTGTGGATATCGCCGAGTTAAAAGTAAAATTAAATGTTGGAGAGAAAAATGTCTTTCAGCTTAAAGTAGGTGATCCTGTTGAAGTTAGTACAGATATTTATCCGGGAGTAACATTCAAAGGCAAGATATCAACCATTAGCGACAAAGGAGACGAAGCACATACATATCCGGTTGAAGTCTCTTTATCAAATAGCAAAACCCATCCATTAAAAGCTGGTATGTTCGGAACTGTATTTTTTAATTCCGGCTCAAAAGATGAAAAATTATTTATTCCAAGAGATGCTTTGATTGGAAGTGTTAAAGATCCGCAAGTTTATGTTATTAATAATGGAGTCGCTTCTTTAAGAAGTATTGTTGTCGGCAATACTTATGATAAAAATCTTGAAGTATTAAAAGGATTGAAAGTAGGGGATAAGGTTGTTGTAAATGGCCAAAATAATCTTGTCGACAATTATAATGTAACAGTTGTGCAATAAGAATTTTATTATTTGAAAAAAGAAGGTATTAGAAAATGACAATCACAGAACTTGCAATAAAACGGCCGACACTTATAGTGGTTATATTTGCCGCATTAAGTGTTCTGGGTATATACAGCTATACCCAATTAAGTTACGAATTGCTGCCGAAAATTACACCGCCTGTAATAACGATTGCTACTGTATATCCCGGTGCATCACCTAATGAAGTTGAAACTTCGGTTACAAAACCGATTGAAGATGCAATTTCAACTTTGGATGAAATTGATGCGGTAAATTCAACTTCTACTGAGGGTGTATCTTTTGTAATGGTAAATTTTTTACAGTCGGCAGATATTGATGTTTCATTACAAAATGCTCAAAGAAAAGTAAACGAAATTTTGTCCAAGCTTCCATCAGATGCAAAATCTCCAACGCTATCAAAATTTGC
Source organism: uncultured Ignavibacteriales bacterium (assembly GCA_963731745.1). GTDB lineage: Bacteria > Bacteroidota > Ignavibacteria > Ignavibacteriales > Ignavibacteriaceae > CAVSWT01. Next base: position 125,136 of record CAVSWT010000013.1, on the reverse strand, counting down.
ATTAGATGAAATTCCAGTCTTAAGAATGGGTGTGACAAGCACTTTGCCTTCAACAGAATTTTATCAATTCATAAAAGATAGAATTCAACCAAGGCTGGCAAAGTTAGAGGGTGTTGGACAAATTACTTTAGTTGGCGGAGATGAAAGAGAAATTAAGGTTAATTTGGACGCAGATAAAATTCATTCATACGGACTTTCAATTCTTCAAGTTGTGCAGGCTGTAAAATCTTCAAATTTAGATTATCCAACAGGAAAAATTGAAGATAGTAAAAATCAGCTTGTAGTTAGAATTGCAGGCAAACTTAAATCAGTTGATGATTTAAGAAATCTTGTAATAGCTTCAACAAAAACGGGAAGCGATATAAAACTGCATGATGTTGCAGAAGTTGAAGACGGACAAAAAGATTATTCTACAATTAATAGAATAAATGGAAAAACTTCGGTTGGAGTTTTAGTACAGAAACAAACGGATGCAAACGCCGTTGATGTGGTAAAATTGGTAAGAAAAGAGCTTGCTAATATTGAGCAAGATTATAAGAGTGAAAACATAAAATTTAATATTGCGCAGGATGGTTCTCAATTCACCCTTGATGCCGCAGACGGAGTTAAGTTCGATTTATTTCTAGCGGTAATCCTTGTGGCAATTGTTATGATGTTATTCCTGCACAGCTTTAGAGATTCATTTATAGTTATGCTTGCCATTCCGGCTTCTATGATTTCTACTTTTATTGTTATGTATATGTTCGGATTTACATTGAATTTGATGACGCTGCTCGCTCTTTCATTAGTGGTTGGTATTTTAGTGGATGACTCAATTGTTGTGCTTGAAAATATTCATCATCATTTAGAAAAAGGTGAAGCAAAAAGAGCTGCGGCTTTAAAAGGAAGAAATGAAATTGGTTTTGCGGCTTTGTCAATTACAATGGTTGACGTGGTAGTGTTTGTCCCTTTGGCTTTAACAGGCGGATTAATCGGAAATATAATCAGACAGTTTGCTGTAGTGGTTGTAATATCCACTTTGTTAAGCCTTTTCGTTTCATTCACTGTTACTCCAGCATTAGCTTCAAGATTAGGTAAACTTGAAAGATTGACCAAGAATTCTTTAATGGGAAAATTTGCACTTTGGTTTGAATCCTTATTCAAAAAAGTTGTTAAAAATTATCTTCAAGTATTGCGATGGGCCTTAGGCAACAAATGGAAAGTGATTTCATTGTCAGTTGTTTTATTTGTTTTTGCCCTCGGTTTAGCTCCGGCTGGATTTATAGGCAGTGAATTCATTACTCAATCTGATCGCGGAGAGTTTGCAGTAATTTTAGAAACTAAGCCGGGTGCTTCTCTTGAAAATACGAATCTGGTAACACAAAATATTGAACGATATATCACCAATCTTTCTGAAGTTAAAAAAGTATTCGTTACAGTCGGTGCATCCAATGAAGGCTTAATGGGGCAATCCTCAAATAATTCATCAGAGTTAGATGTTGCTCTAGTTCCTAAGGAGCAAAGAGAAATTTCGACTGACGAAGTTGGTGAGAAAATAAAAAATTACGTATCTAAAATTCCAGGCGTTAAAGTCCGTGTTAACCCAATTGGAATTTTTGGAACCGCAAACCAAACACCTATTCAGTTAATAGTGAACGGCCCGAATAGGAAAGATGTGGAAAAAGGTGCTGATATATTAATGAAGACTTTAAAGAATATTCGTGGAACTGCAGATGTTAGATTATCTGCCGAAGAAGGCAAGCCTGAAACTCGTGTGGATATTGACAGGCAAAAATTAGCACAATTTGGATTAACGATTGCAGATGTAGGCGCTGCACTACGTGTTGCCCTAACCGGAGACGACGATTCAAAATTTAGAGATGGCAACGATGATTACGATTTAAGAATTGTGCTTGATAAATTTGACCGTTCGACAATATCGGATGTTAAAAATCTTACCTTCCTAAATAAAAAAGGACAGGTAATTGAGCTTCAGCAGTTCGCGGATATTTATCAGACAACAGGCCCAACAAAATTGCAGAGAAGGAACAGAATAAATTCAATAACAGTTTTTGCTCAAGTTAATGGACGACCAAGCGGAAGCATTGGCCAAGATATTAAGGCTGAATTAGCAAAAGGTATTTTACCTGCCGGTGTTGATGTTGCTTATGAAGGCGACTTGAAAAATCAGGCTGATTCATTTGGAAGCCTTGGCCTCGCAATGATTGCTGCTATACTTTTTGTTTATATGGTGATGGTTGCTTTGTATGATTCCTACATTTATCCTTTCGTTGTGCTTCTGTCAATTCCAGTTGCGATGGTTGGTGCGTTCTTAGCTTTAGCTTTAACAATGAAAACTTTAAACATCTTTTCTATTCTTGGTATAATAATGCTTATAGGATTGGTTGGTAAAAACGCAATCCTGCTTGTTGATCGAGCTAATCAGATGAGAAAAGAATCAGGCATGAATGTATTTGATGCTTTAATGGAAGCCGGAAACAGTAGAATCAGGCCGATTCTTATGACAACTACTGCAATGGTTATAGGAATGCTTCCATTAGCCTTAGCAACAGATTCCGGTTCTGAATGGAAATCCGGTTTAGCATGGGCTATTATTGGCGGTTTAATAAGTTCTATGTTTCTAACTCTTATTTTAGTTCCTGTAGTTTATACAATGATGGAAAATTTAAAAGTTAAAGTGCCGGCTTTGGGAAGAAAAATATTCAGAAGAAAAACACGCGAAGATGTTGTGCTAGATTACCAGGATTAAATGAATCGTAGGGGCGTTTAATTAAACGCCCCTACGTGTTTAAATTTAAACTTTGTACATAACCCCAATTTCGTTAAGAATTTGGGGTTATAATTTTAATGGCTTATTATTTTTTCAGCTTATCTTTAAAAATCTTTTCAAATTTTTCAACTTTTGGAGTAATTACATAAGCACAGTAACCCTGGTTAGGATTATTATCATAATATTCCTGATGATAATCTTCCGCTTTGTAAAAATTTATTAAGGGAGATATTTCTGTTACAATAGGATCTTTCCAAATTTTTTCGTCTTCTAATTTCTTCTTGTAAAATTCTGCTTTTTCTTTTTGCTGTTCGTTATTATAAAAAATTACAGATCTATATTGTGTCCCCACATCTGCTCCTTGCCGGTTCAGGGTAGTTGGATCATGTGTCTTCCAGAAAATTTCAAGTAGTTCATCGTAAGTAATCACATTCGGGTCAAAGGCAATTTGCACAACTTCAGCATGCCCGGTATTTCCAGTACACACTTCTTTATAAGTTGGATCTTCAACCGTACCACCTGAATACCCTGAAACAACCGATTTTACTCCTTTTAATCTTTCAAAAATAGCCTCCGAGCACCAGAAACATCCGGTGCCAAAAGTTGCTGTATCCAATTTAGATTCAGTTTGTGGGTTCATTTTTTTCTCTTTCGTTTTAATTGGTTTCTTCGATATATTACTTGCAAAAGATATAAACACCAAGCATAATGTAATAAATGCTAAATACAAAATTATTCTTTTCATGATTTTATGCACCTTTTCAAATACTTCAATAAATTCGATATTAAAATATCATACATTAAAGTAAAAATTCTATCACAAAATGAATACATTTTTTTAACAAATAATTTATCCATATTTAACAGAATTTATTAATTTGGTGATATTTTTATGAAACTTTTTCAATATTTTAGAATCAAATGCTGGAGGAAATAAATTGACAACAAATTGAGAAAGTGGGAATAATGATGAAAAAGAAAATTAAAAACAAAAAGGAGACCAGATTGAAATCAGTAATCAAAATATTTATTCTATTAGCCTTTGTTTCTACAATAGTTTTTGCAATAACGAACGGAAGTAAAGATTCAAAAGCCGATAAATTAATTTGGAAAGAGAAAATTGAAACAGCCGTTGAACAAGCAAAAAAACAAAATAAACCAATTCTGGTGAATTTCACAGGTTCTGATTGGTGTGTATGGTGCAAAAAGTTAAGTGCAGAGGTTTTTACACAAAAAGAATTTATTGATTATGCGAATAAAAATTTAATCCTTGTAAAAATTGATTTCCCCAAAAATATTCAGCAGTCACAAGAAACTGTTTATTATAATAGGCAAGTTGCTGAAAAATACGGTATACAAGGATTTCCTACAATTATCCTATTAGACAGCAATGGAAAAGTAATTAACTACACCGGTTATCAAGAAGGTGGAGCTAAATCTTACGTCGAGCACATAAAAAGTATTTTGACACAATCATAGATAAATTTAAAATAAAAAAGACGCCTCAATTGGGCGTCTTTTTTAAGTTTTAATATTATAATTTTTTTACTGAAGAAGAATAGCCTTCATAGTTTTAGTTACCTTTCCATTCCAGCTTACCTTAAAGAAATAAACGCCGCTTGAAAGATTATAATTGCCAGCATCAAAATTAAATTCATAATCACCCGGCTGCTGATTATTTTTTATCAGAGTTGCCACCTGGTTGCCGAGTATATTGTAAACCCGAAGCTCCACTGTTGATGCTTCTGTTCTTTCTACTGTCGGAACCGTATATCTAATTTTTGTACTTGGATTAAAGGGATTGGGATAATTCTGATAAACTTTAAAAGATTTTACAACTTCTTTTTTGTCTTCAACACTTACAGGAGCATTAACAAATTCAAATGAGTTGAAATTAAAACCACCGAAGTAAAAATTCACCTGAACAGTATGTTTGCCTGCAGTCATTGTAATATTGCTTGTATCGGAAACCGTTCTCCAAGAATTCCAGCCGCCGGTAACCGGAACATCAATGTAGCTTGTTACATTTTTGCCGTCAACCCTTACTAATATTTTTCCTCCGGCATTATTTCCTGAAATCCTTACATTTATATTATAACTACCTGTTTCTACAACATTCACTGTATAGTTTAAAAATTCATTAGTTCCAATCCATCCAATATCATATCCATTGGAAAAAGAGTCGGTACATTTTTCAATATCCACTCCGTCATTGCGTAAAGTCCAGCCGGTGTTCCAGGTAGTCATTGAGGATCCGCTATTGTTCATAATCTTCATCTCTATATGCCTTGCCCATTTTACCCATATCATATTTGACTGCATATATTCTTCCGGGCACATTATTTTGGCCGTAAGGAATAATTTCATCATTATTAATTTGCCTAAACATAGCATCTATTACATCAGGATGATATTCACATTTTTCAATGGCAAGATTTGCAGCCATTCCCATCAAAGCATTTGTTGCATATGTTACTGAAGGTTTTGTTCCACCGCTCTTCCAATAGTTTAGAAGCACATTATATTCAGGAGTTGCTTTTGCCGAAAGTGGTCCTGCAATAGATTCTATTTTTTTATGCGGCCACCAACACCATCCTATATTATTGCTTTCCATTAATTCAATACAATCAGTAAACCATTTATTTGAATTTTCACCTGATTCGCCCAGCCAAAGTGGAACATTATACTGTTTGCTTAAATTTACTAAGTATTGAATCGAATTCTGATCGTTGCCGTTCCAATATTTATGAAAGCTGTAAACGAAATTATCATCCCAAGGTGAATCTAATCCTGAGAAATCAGTAGCGTACCGATTGCCTTCTATAAAAACGATATGATTTGTGTCTACATCTCTGATTGCATTTGTAATATTGATATATAAATCTCTTAATGGCTGATTGTTTGGTGGTAAATTCCATTTTGGTTCATTTAACAAGATCATATCCGCCGATCCATTCTTCATTTACATATCTTTCAGCCAGCTTTTTCCAGAGATCAATCGTTCTTGTTTTATTTTGTTCACTTTCCCAAAGAGATGGAACTCCGCTTTGATAATCACTTGTATTATCATCACTTTGTCCGCCAGGTGCGCAATGCAAATCTAATATCAAGTACATTTGATTTCCTTTACACCAAGCCAGCAAGCTGTCAATCATTGCAAATCCCGATTCAGTATAAACTCCTGGCTGGTTTGTTGGAGTTAAAAGATTATAATGCATCGGAAGCCTTATTGAATTAAAACCCCATTCTGCGAGTTTATCTATATCTTTTTTGTTAAGGAAATTTTTGTACCAGGCCTGATAAAAGCTTTCTGTATTTGCTTCTCCGATTAGACCAATAATTTTGTTTTTAATTTCTGTTGGTGAATTTGCAAATGCTGAAGTTTGAAGCATGTAACCTTCCTGCTCAACCCAGCCGCCAAGACCCATTCCTTTCAAATGAACTTGCTGGTTATTCCCGTCAACAATGTTTCTGCCGGAAGTATGCAAAAAACCCTGAGAATAGATAATGGTTGAAGAAAATACAAATAAAAACAAAAGTGATTTAAAAACTTGGAGATTTAGTAAAATTCGATTCATCGTTCCCTTTAATTAATATTTTATAATATTCATATATTGGCCAATAAAAGGGCAATAATTAAACCAAAAATATATGGTTAATTTCGGATGAATATTAAGATGTTTTACAAAATTTGAGAAAAGGTGATGAGCATATTTTTATGATATATAATAAAATGCAATTATTATATTGATAAGCTCAAATTTAAAACATTACGAGAAATTAATTGAGAAATTTTTAATTAAATTACATATATACGTGCGTGCGTGTTGGGTCAACAAAAAATTAATTTTACTCTTTAAATTATAAGGGTTACGTTTGATTTAGATTTTAAAGGGAATTTGGGGTGAAAATAAAAAGCCATAAACTCTTCTCTCTCCCTCCGGGAGAATTTATGATAATCCAATTCTTAAATGCTTATCCAAGTAATTATTTTAAATCTTTCTATTGCGTTACGATTTTTTTCTCTTTATTACTTTGCTTCCATAATTTGTTTTCATTTTATAAACGCAAATTCTTTTCAGTTTTACATAAAATTAAAAATTCATTAAAAATTTTTAAAGGAAAAGAATAATGAAAAAAATAAATATACTGTTTTTTTTGATAATTGTGTTGAATACAATTACAGTATTCTCTCAAATACCAAATAATCTTAATTTAATACCTGATAATATCGTCAGCGTTTCTGATTCTTCTTTATTTGAATATTTCCCTTTACAAAAAGGCAATGTATGGCAATATAGATATAGAGATTCTCCTTACCAGAATGGTTGGACAGAAAATATGGTATGTTACGGTGATACGGTTATGAAAAATGGAGTAACATATACAAAAATCTCACCTGCACCTTATGTTGGAACAAGTACAACAAAATATTGCAGAATTGATTCACTATATAGGATACAAGAGTACATTGATTCTCTTTGCCTTATTTTTGTTTATGATCCACCTTTTTGTAATTGTAAATGCGATAGTTGTTTCATTAATAAGGAAATCAGCATATTTAAACTAAATGAATCTGATTCTTCTTATTGGAGTACTTGTTTCAATATTGGGGATAATTTATTTTGGCCTGTGTTGCGTTACTTAGGTGGGTATAATCTAGATGCCTTTGGAAAAACATGGGAGGCTAAACTTTTCGCTCAATATAATAGAATTTATGATTCATCAGTTAATGATTCACTTGATCAGTATGGGAATTCCTTTATCCTTGTAAAAGGACTTGGAATCTTTTATACAGAATTAAGAGAATCTAGTTCAGCTACACTAGAAGGGGCAATTATTAATGGTGTCAAATATGGAACTTTCGTAGGGGTTGAAGAAAATGAAAACAAACCAGCAAGCTTTACATTGAACCAGAATTATCCAAATCCTTTTAACAGCCAAACTGTTATTACCTTTACACTTGATAAAGCTCAGCAGATAAAGTTAGAAGTATATAACGTACTTGGACAAAAAGTCGCCACATTGGCAGATGATTATTTGAGTTCCGGATTACATATAAAATCTTTTATGGCGGATAATCTCTCAACGGGAGTATATTATTTGCAATTAAGCTCAAGTAATCAAATCAGTATAAAAAAAATGATCTATCTTAAATAATTTTGTTTATTAATTGAGGGGTTAAAAATGGGAAAATATATCTTTATTATAGCTTTAATTTTTCTTTTCGGATTGAATTCAACAATTTCTTATTCGCAGCAATCTTTTTGTGGAATGTCTGAAACAAGCGGGAAGCAAGAAACAACCATGCAGCTGGCAACACTTTCTCACACTGGAGGCAAATATATTACTGCACAAGGAACCATAACATCGTTTGTTTTATTTGTAAGATTTTCTGATGATAATGAAACTACAATTCAATGGCCAAATGCTACCGTTTTACCAACCTGGGCGCAGAATATTTTAAATCCATATTATATTGTATCTGGCAATTATACAAGCAATAGTTTTTCAGATTATCTATGTAAAAATTCTTATAAAAAAATGCATATGATTGGTGATGTGTATTATGTTACTTTGCCACAGACAGAATCTTATTATTATAATTATAGCACTAGTCCTGATGTGATACGTCAAAAAATTCAAATAGACGCACTCGATAAACTTGCTCTAATTCCTGGTATAGATTTACATAAATATGATAACTGGAAAAACTTAACATTAGGTGAAGAATATGGTGCTGTTCAAGCCCATGATAATATAGTCGATCTATGCTGGATTGTTTTAAGAAACTTGCACGACGGTGTTTATAGTACCGTAAATATAAATACTGGTATAGCTTTACTTTATGCAAGTAAAACAATTGGCGGAGTTACAATTAATTCTGGTTTTCCTGGATATAATTCAAGGGGTTCCGGGATTTCTTTTTTCTCTGCAAATTTTATTGATCAAATGCCCAAGCAGACAGTAATCCAAATGAAAGTATCAGAGATAGATAATGATGGCGCACACGATACATTTATAGGAACTATGATTCATGAGTTATCTCATTACTTCTTCGGAGGTAGTCATTTCGGAATTAGAAATCTTAATCAATTTAGTACAAAAAGAAGCAGCAGCGATATGAAACCCTATGCCTGCAATGCTGCTCATCCAGTTGGTAACGTATTGGGATATGAAAAAATACGTTTAGGCTGGATTACATCAAGTGAGATCAAAGTAGTTACTGCTTATTCAACATTTACTTTACAAGATATGGCTACAGCAACTTCAGGATATAAAATAGCTAAAATACCTATAGACGCAAATCAAGCTATATACATTGAAAATAGATCATGGGTAAGTCCTTATGAGGCGAGATATGTTCCCGAAAATTTTGGATATCCATTAAAGCCTGGTATTCTTGCTTATTTAATACCAATAGAGTATGATGACTTAGCCTCCACTCCTGTTCAACAAATATGTGCAGATGGTAAATGGGATTGGGTTAGGTTGTCTGGTTCAGGTTCCGAAAGCCCTGCCGATGTAATTGATAAATTAACGCCTAATTCCTATTCAGGTTATGATGAGAAAGAATGGATTTACATTTCTGCCCATCCATTAGGGAAATGGCTTGCTGGTTATTGGCATGATAATTTTGGAGCCAATTGGGGTGCTTGGTATAAAGGCGATACATATTTTGCAGCAACATATAATACAGGTGATTTCATAGGTGATGATAAAGATTTATTTGGTGTTGGAGAAGTGATTACCAAATGGTCAAATGGCGCAAGTCATAAACGAAACTCTGCTTCATCTCCTACTTTAGTTGCTACTAATATTGGGATTGAAATAGGAAGTTTTAATCCGACAAATTCATCGTATTCCATAGAAGTTCGTACTTCTCAACCAGAACTTCTATCCCCATCAAAACCTCATAATTTAAAAGTTAGTGAGAACGAATGGGATGAAGCAGTTTTAACTTGGGCACCTAATACTGAGTCCGATATAATCAGTGGAGGAAAATATAAAATATATAGAGCAGATGTAAATGGACTCAACGAGCCGACTTGGGAATGGGAATTAGCTGCAACTATAGATGCTTATGTTGGTACCACTCCTACTACAACTTGGACAGATGATCAATCTTATATCAATAATGGCCCAAGATGGTTACATTATAAAATAAGTGCTTTAGATAATACATTGAAGGAGTCGGCTACATCTGAAAAAGTTAAAATTAATGGAAAAATACCTAAGATAAACAAAGAAAAAAATGAGGAAATGGTTTACGATTTTAATTTACTTCAAAATTCACCCAAATCCATTTAATCCGAATACAAAAATTAGCTATTCGTTACATGAAAAAGGTTTTGTAACTTTAAAGATAGTTGATTTGCTTGGTAAAGAAGTTGCTTCATTAGTTAATGAGGTAAAGGGAGCTGGATTCTACGAAGTTAATTTTGAAGCAGCTCAACTGCCTAGCGGAATTTATTTCTATAGTATAAATGTTAATAATTTTCATCAAACAAAAAAGATGTTAATTTACTTAAACTAATATTTAATTTTCATTCAAACCCTCCCTTCGGGAGGGTTTGGCTTGCCACATTGTGGGTGAGCTTTAGATCTCAAACTTCTGACCATGAAGCGGATAGTAAACAGATTTGTATCCTTTGCTTTTAATTTTTTCCATTAAAGGTTTTGATTGTTCCTCTTCACCATGTACAAGGAAAATATTTTTTAATTTTTCTGGTGAGCTGAATCGTAAATAATCCAGTAATCCTTTTTGATCTGCATGGCCTGAAAAATAATCCATCTTTTTAATTTTTGCTTTTACTTTGTGAACATCACCTAAAATGCTTACTTCTTCATTTCCATCCATGATTTTTCGCGCTAATGTATTTTCGGCGGCATAACCGACAAACAAAATTAAATTTCTTTTGTCTTCAATATTATTTTTTAAGTGATGAAGAATTCTTCCGCCTTCCGCCATTCCCGAGGCAGAGATGATTATACAAGATGTATTCAAAGTATTTAATGCTTTTGATTCGTCGACATTATGGGTGTAAATGAGTTTGCCGAATCCAAATGGATCTTCATGATTTTCAAGAAAAACTCTGTAAGTTTCTCTGTCGAAACATTCGGGATGAAGTCTAAATACGTCCGTAGCTTTAACTGCCAGGGGAGAATCAACATAAATTGGTAACTGCGGTATTCTGTTATGATCCCACAATTTATGCAGCATATAAACAAGTAATTGAGTTCTGCCGACAGCAAAAGAAGGAATAATTATTTTACCGTTTTGTTTAACCGTTTCATTTATAGTTGAAGCTAATTCTTCTTCCGCTTCATCAGTTACAGAATGCAGTCTATTGCCGTAAGTGCTTTCCATAATTAAAACATCAAGGTCTCTTAAAATATTAGGATTCCGAAGTATCGGCATATCATCCCGACCAAGGTCACCGGTATATCCAAATCGTATCTTTTTACCATTTTCGTTTATCTCAAGCATAATACCTGCTGAACCAAGAATATGACCGGCATCTCTGAAAACTGCACTCACTCCCGGCACTATTTCAATGGATTTATCATACTGAACTCCGACGAATTGAGTTAAAGCATTTTCAACATCTTCTATAGTGTAAAGAGGCTCAAACAATTTTTGATTGTGTTTTGCGCGTCTTCTATTCACCCACTCAATGTCTCTGGCTTGAAGGTAAGCTGAATCTCTCAGCATAATCTGGCAAAGATCCACAGTTGCGCTGGTTGTATAAATAAGTCCTTTAAATCCATTTCTTACAAGATTGGGAATGTTTCCTGAATGATCGATGTGCGCGTGGGAAAGAAGCATTATATCAATTTCGGCAGGATCAAAAATAAAACTTTTATTTTTTTCAAACGCGTCTTTTCGATGGCCTTGATACATACCGCAATCCAAAAGAATTTTTTTACCGTTTATTGTTAACAAATGCTGCGAACCTGTAACCTCTTGCGCCGCGCCAATAAATTGAATTTCCACTTTTTCCCTCGAATATTAAAATGAATAATATATATTTAATTCACTTATTTATTTGATTAAAAATAAATATTTAAGGTTATAAATCATAGGTAATCACCACAAGTAAAAAACTTTTATCAATCATTATGTAGACTTATTTAGAGCCGTAAATTTAGTTTATTTTAAATTTTTGTTTCATTACAGATTTTGTAATTTTGTATTTTATAATATGGAGATAGAGAGAAATTTTATTATTTGAATTACATACAAAATTCGGCAATATATGATAGAAGCTTTAATTACAATTATATTTGTCGGATTTAGCGCAGGTTTTATTTTTTCCATTCCCGTTGCCGGCCCTATTAATGTTATAGTAACTTCCAACGCTTTGAGTGGTAAGCTTCGTTACTGTATACGAACAGCACTTGGAGCTTCAATAGTAGAATTCATTTATATTGTAATTATTGTTTTTGGGATTTCTTCACTTTATTCATTGTACAAGCCTTTTATTCCTTATCTTTTAATTGCCGGTGGTTTAATATTAATCGGGGTTGGAATAAAGATCATCAAAACTAAATTCACACTTGATAATACAAGTGAGAAAACGGTAGTTAAGGATAAAATCAAAAATAAAGGGGGAATGAGAACCGGAATTTTAATTAATTTAACAAATCCTTCTCTGTTTCTTGGATGGTTAACTTCAACGTTTTTAATATTTTCATTTGTTTCTTCAATTGGATTGCATACCGGCGGTTTAAATTTAATAATCAAGGAGAACGTAAATTCACTTAGAGAAATGTCAGGATCTGAATTAAAAAGGTTAAAGAAACTTCCTGAGGATTCTTCTAAAATGACTAATGAAGATACTCCGGATGAAGAAACCTTAAATCCTTTATTATTAGGAACAGTTTACGGTTTTTCGGTAGCTTTTGGAAGTTTTATTTGGTTATATATTTATTCCAAAACTATTGTAAAGTTTAGAAAGAAATTAAACCTCAAACTTGTCAATCGTATTATTCAAATATTGGGAGTAATCCTACTTTTTGTCGCGGTGTATTTAATCTACAAAGCAATACAAATATTACTAATTTAAGTCGGTAATATTTGGATTTATTTGTCACATAATTGCCCCATAAAATCTTAAAATTTAATTTCAGTAATAGAAACCTTTTTAATATTTTAGCTGATATTGTTAAATTATTTTCTGCAGAAGAAACTCAAAAGTTTTGCGATGCAGACAATCTTAATTAATTATTATATTACAAACTTGAAAAACATATGAATAATAATATTATTTATTTTGATAGAAATGAAAACAACTATGGACCAGCTCCATTGTGTTTTGAAATTCTAAAAAAAGCTGATCTAACAAAGATTAGTTTTTATTCAAAAGTCTTCACAAAAGGCGTCAAAAGTATTCTTTCGGCAAGATTAGCAAAAGAATTTAATATCGACGAAAAAAATGTTTTGCTTGGTTATGGTGCGGAAGATCTATTAAAGCAAGTTGTACAATGTTACGTAAGCGAAAACCAAAAGTTAATGATTCCCACTTACTCATGGTGGTACTATAAAGCGCTGGCTGATGAAGTGAATGGTAAAAATGTTGAATATCCTTTGATTCAAGGCGAAGATACTTTTTATTATGACATCAAAGCTATGCTTGAACTACATGAAAATGAAAAGCCCAGTGTTGTTTTAATCAGTTCGCCTAATAATCCCACGGGTAATTCAATATCAAAAGAAAATTTATCAATTGCTCTTGAAGCATTTAAAAATACAATTGTTGTTCTTGATGAAGCCTATTGGTATAATAGTTCAAACGAATACGTTAAAGATTTAATTGCGAAATATCCTAACTTAATTTTGATTAGAACTTTTTCAAAATATTATGCGCTTGCAGGAATGAGAATTGGTTTTGCATTGGTTGGTGAAAATCATAAAAATCTTGCCAAATTTACAAACAGGTACCTGGGATTTAATAGACTAAATGAAGAGGTAGCAATCGCAGCATTAGATTCAGCAGAGTACTATCAGAATATTGCAAATAAAATGGCAGAAGATAGGCAATTGTATTACACCGAATTAAATAAACTTCCCGGATTTAAAGTTTTTAAATCGAATGCCAATTTTGTTTTGGTTGAAATACCAAAAGAAATTAAAACTTCATTAAAAGAATTTTTAACTTCTAAAAATTTAATTGTTAAATTTATGAATGAAGATCTGCTTAATTCTCATTTAAGAATTTCACTCGGTACGCAAGAACAGAATAGATTGGTTATAAATGCTATTAAAGAATTTTGTAATTCCAGCCATTGATAATGACATTATTTGAAGAGTATAAAAATACATTAAAAATGCTTGAGGTTGAGGAAGTCCTTGACCTCATATTTTACCGCCCGCTTGCTTTTATTTTTGTTAAATCAATTTTAAAAACAAATCTTACTCCAAATCATTTAACGATTGTTTCAATAATATTCGGCGTGCTTGGCAGCATAATGCTTGGTTTAGCAAACCCTACTTTTTACATCCTTGCCGGAATCTTTTTTATTATTTATGATGTGCTTGATTGCAGCGATGGACAATTAGCCAGGCTTAAAAAAAATGGAACTTACATCGGCAGGATCTTAGATGGGTTCGGCGATTATATTGTAAGTACAGCGGCTTATCTTGGAATTGGATTTGGATTTGCGACACATTCAGATAATCCCTTATTTTGGTGGGCAATGACCGTAGCAGCCGGAGCAAGTAACGCAATCCATTCATCTATTTTAGATTATTATAGAAATAGGTTTTTAGATTATGCTTTAAATAGAAAGAGCATGTTGGGTGATGATCTGAAATTTTTTAGACAAGAGTATGACAGACTTTTAACAGAAAAAGGTAAAACTTTCGACAAAGCAATGTTGTGGATTTACTTCAAGTATTCTGCTATACAGCTTAAATTTTCATCCAGCAGCATAGAATCAGAAACAAAAAAATACGAGACTTCGGATTTCTATAAAAAGAATAAATTGATTATTCATTTGTGGACGTATTTAGGGCCGACAACGGAAATTTCCTTTTTAATAATTTGTGCTTTTATAAATAGAATAGATATTTATTTAATCGGATTAGTGACGGTTGGAAATATTCTTACAATATTATTTTATATCTTCCAAAGAAATATTAATTCATCAACAAAACTTATTATGGAATCATGAAAGGAATTATTTTAGCCGCAGGGATAGCTTCCAGGCTGCGTCCGATAACAGATAAAATGCCGAAGTGCCTCCTGAAAATCGGTGATCAGAAAATTCTTGAAAGAACCTTAAATAACCTTATCAAGAATGAAATAAATGAAATTTTAATTGTAACCGGCTATCTGGAAGATCAAATAAAAAACTTTGTTAAAATTAATTTTCCAGAATTAAATGTTGAGTTTATTACCAATGAGATTTACAATTCCACAAACAACATATATTCTCTGTGGCTTGCAAAAAATTTTATATTAGGAAATGATATCCTCTTGCTTGACAGCGACATTATTTTTGACAGCAGAATTATAAAGAAGCTTAAAGATTCAGGCCATCAAAATTGTTTAGCAATCAGATCAGATCATGCATTATGTGAAGAAGAAATAAAGGTTACAGTTGATGAAGAAAATTTTATTACAGAAATAAGTAAAGTTGTAAATCCAAAAGAAGCAATCGGCGAATCAATCGGAATAGAATTATTTGGTAAAGATTTGAACACCAAATTGTTTGAAATACTGGAAGATAAAATTATAAACAGAAAAGAAGTGAATCATTTTTACGAAGCCGCATTTGAAGAAGCAATTCAAAAGGGAAGTAAAATAGCTGTTGTTGATGTGGAAGGATTACGCTGTATAGAAATTGATACCCCTGATGACATTCAATCCGCTGAAGCAGAAGTTGTTAAATATGTAAAATAAAATTTTGTAGTGTCATTTCGAAGAAACGAAGTTACTGAGAAATCTATAATTTTATAAGGAAGAAGATTTCTCCCTCTGGTCGAAAAGACAATAAAATATTTCAACTCAGCACAACCCTATTCGAAATTTCATTCGTATCATCCGGTTTAATGGGGAAATGAGCAGCTAAAATTTTCCCAACTTCCTCAACTCCCCAAATCAAGCCTTCGGCAAATTTTCCTTCCTGAAAATAATTTTGTATTTCATTTTTAATCTCATCCCAGGTCGATTCAGCGACTTTTTCATGAATGCCTTTGTCTGCCATAATTTGGAACTGTCTGTCGGTGAGCATTAAAAATATAAGTATGCCGGTTTTGTCTCTTGTTTTATCAATGCCTAAACGAAAAAATTCTTCTTCGGCAATTTCTTTTATCGATTTATTTCTCTGAGAAAATTTTCTTTTCTCTTTAATGCTTACGCTGATTTCTCCCGCAGTCAATTTTTCAAATTCTTTAATCTTGTTTGAGATATGAAGAAAATCATCGTCGTTTATAAAATGATATATTAATTTTTCAGTCATAATTGTTTGTAAAGCTATTAAAAGAATGAAATTATTGCAAGCGACTCACTGGGGTGTCACGGTCGCACCGTGACATAAATAAGATATACATTTGTATCCAACCATATGTCATGATACAGCCATAACAGCTAACAATTTAAAATACAAAAGCGCTGCAAAATTTATAAGGGTGGAGGTCTTATAGCATTACAGCGCTTTGGTGGAGAAGATAGTATGAACAGATCTAATTTTTTCTAATTCTTATTGAACCGCCTGAAGTTTTAGCAATCAATTTATTTCCGCCGGCATTTATATCGGCTCTAAATTTTGATTCGGAAATTTTATCGGCATTATTCCCTTTAAAGTCGCAGCTAACATCTCCGCCGGAAGATGATAAATTTGCCGCGGCATTAAAGTCTGAAGGCAAGCTTACATTTATATCACCGCCGGAAGTATGAAGTTCAATTCCTTTATTGCTTCCCGTATACTTCAAAGTTATATCTCCGCCGGAGGTTCCTGCATTTATAGATGACTCACTTCCTTTTAAATATATATCTCCGCCGGAAGTTTCAGCATCTAAATTTCCATAAAACTCATCGACTCTAATATCGCCTCCCGATGTTGAAACGCCCATGGTTCCTTTTGTATGATATAATTTAATATCGCCACCGGAAGTTGAAACTTTTAAATTTCCTTCTGTATTTTTTAATGTTACATCTCCGCCTGAGGTTCTCAGGAAATTATTGCCTTTAATGTCGCCAATTTTTATATCGCCGCCGCTGGTATAAACCTTAGTATTAAAATTTTGCGGAACCTTAACTTCAAATCTCATTTGAGGGCCGCTTCCAAACCAGTTAAAAATATTTCGCTCACTTTCAGCTTTTACCGATACTTCGTTTTCATTATTATTAAAATAGAATTCGACTTTATCCTTTGCTTTACTGTTGCCCAATATCTTTACATAGACTTCAGCTTTATCCCAGGTTGTTATCATTACGTCACCGAATGAGGCTTCAATATTTAAATCTTTACCAGGCTGAATTGAAAAACTTTTCTCTTTAATTGTATTAAGATCTGAATAATTATTTGATGAGCTGCCAATGTATGCGCCGAATGTGCTGCTAACAATAAGGATTGATGAAAAAATAATATTGAAAAAATAATGTTTAACTTTATTCATTCTATTTCTTCCTTTTCTTTTTTTTATATTAGACTGAATAATGGAGAAAAGGTTACTTCGCTTTCTAAATTTATTTTTCTGGAATGAAAATAAAATTTATTTTGGGATTTTGAGTGCTTTATTCCGTAAGAGGTAGTATTATATTAGGAGCGGTTGTTTAATTATTTCGATGTAAAATTCATCTTTAATAAATTCTAATTTCTATATTGCTTCTGAGATAACATAAGTATCACTAATCATATTCTCTAGAATATTTATACCATAGAATGCAAATTTATAATCTCGATTCATACAACAATTGTAAAATAATAAGTTCAGCTTCATCTAAAAGTAAGAGGATTCAAATTTGAAATTAAGATTTACTTTCACATTTATAATTGCCGCCGGATTTTATTTTATTTTTTTTACTGCAATAAATCTTCAAAAAAATAATTTTAATTCGGGTTTATTAGATGAGAAACAAATTGGAGAACTTAGAAAACTAAAAAATCATTCGAATAATCCTTTCTTATCAAAAATTATCTCTGAAAAAATTTTAAAACTTAAAGGATCCGAAGAGAATGAATTAAATGCCGATGAACCAAATGAATTTATGAGAATCATAAATGAAATGAAAATTCCATATGGGGAAACTAAATCAGGTTACCCGGATAATTATAAAATAGTTGAATTAATGAAGGCAAAAAATAAAATCCGTCTGCAAAAAAAGATAAGTGATGAATTACCCTGGATTGAAAGAGGGCCTGGAAATGTCAGCGGCAGGGCAAGAGGATTAATAGTAGATCCGGACGACGCAAGCGGTAATACATGGTTTGTCGGAAGCGTGGGCGGTGGAATATGGAAAACCACTAATGCAGGACAAAACTGGAGAAATTTAACCCCTGCAATTCCAAATCTTGCAGTATCAGCATTAGCATTGGCTCCATCCAACCATAATATAATTTATGCGGGCACCGGCGAGAGTATGTACAATATTGATGTAATAAATGGTGATGGCTTACTTAAGTCGACCGATAAGGGTGAAACATGGAACCAAATAACAAATACTGTTGGAAATTTAAATTTTAATAATGTGTCAAGAATAATTGTTAATCCATCTAATGCCAATATAGTATTAGCTTCAACATCTTCAGGAAGATATAGAGAAAGTTTTTATAATAAATCGGGAATATTTAAATCAACAAATGGCGGAACAAGCTGGTACCAGGTTTATAATGAAACTAGTTTAGGTTCTTTCGGCAGAGTTAAAAAAGTTTTGCAAATCATTGAATCACCTGTCAACTTTAAAATTTTATTTGGCGCCGTTGATCAAAAAGGAATAATAAAATCTACAGATGCAGGCGAAACATGGAAGTATTCCAGCAGTGGAATAGATGATTCTTCAGGCAGATTTGAAATTGCCATTTCTTCTGTAAATCCAAATAAAATATTTGCAGCATCTGAAGGAAACCCAAACTCAAACTTATATGTATCTACGGATGCTGGAAATTCATGGCAAAAGACAATTGAAGACGGTACTGAAAGCAATTGGCTTTCTGCTCAAGGCTGGTATGATAACACGATTATTGCACATCCCTACAATGAAAATATTGTTTTCGTTGGCGGGGTTAGATTATATAAAATTCAACTGCTTGCTTCGAATAAAAGATTAACAACTGCCTTGGTTACAGGAAATGTGCATGTTGATAATCATAACTTAGTTATTATTAAACGAGAGGGAAAATCATTCAAAATATTAAATGCAAATGACGGCGGACTTGGTTTTGCCTCAGATAGTTCTGCTAATTGGAGCAAACCAACCGACGGACTAAATACTACTGAGTTCTACGGAGTGGATAAAATGCCGGGCGGCAGTGCTTACATTGGAGGAATGCAGGATAATGGAACATGGCGTTCTCCTGAAAACCCCAATTCAACTTCTCCCTGGATTTTTCAGATCGGCGGCGATGGTTATGAAACTTCATGGCATTTTGATGACCCGGCTAAAATAATCGGCGGATCGCAATATAACGGTTTAGAAAGATCTACTGACGGAGGGTTTACATTTAGCTCTGCGACTAGCGGCCTGTCCGATGTTGGATCAGGAAGCGCTCCATTCATTACTAAAATTGCTAAAACAAATCTTGAACCTGATTTACTTTTTGCAGTTGGTAAGCAGGGCGTCTGGAAATCAACTAACTTTGGCGAAAGCTGGAAATTAACTTCCATTTCCGCTGCCTCGTGGGGAGGTATAAGTTCATTCCATGATGTGAAAATTTCAAAATCGAACCCGAATATTATATGGGCAGGCTCACGAATGGATGTGGGAGGAAAAATTAATTTCTCCGTTGATAAAGGAGAAACCTTTACCCCAGCAAAAATATATTCCGTTACATCTATGGGAGGCATTTCGGGACTATCGACACATCCAATCGAAGATTCAACAGCATATGTTTTATTTTCTTTTGCAAGAAAACCAAAAATTCTTCGTACAACAAATTTAGGTCAAAGCTGGGAAGATATAAGCGGCTTTGGAAACGGAACGGTTAGTACAAACGGTTTCCCGGATGTCGCTGTTTACGATTTGCTTGTTATGCCTCAATCGCCAGATACCATTTGGGCGGGAACAGAAATCGGATTATTTGAAACTACTGATAACGGCGTAAGCTGGCATTCTGCAAATAATGGTTTGCCATCTGTTGCAATATGGTCAATGACGAATGTTGAAGATGAAATTGTAATTGGAAGTCACGGTAGAGGAATTTGGTCGGTCAAAATTCCAGCGCTGGGAAATTCCGGAACTTATAAACCGTTGATTAAATCTCTTTCACAGGATCTGGATGGTTTTTTAAATATACAAATCAGATTAAGATCTTTATATGATTCATCTATTGTTAGAATAAATGGTTCAAAGTATGCGGTTATAGGAAAGAACGTCGTTACCAATCAAGATACTTTAATACAATTCGCAATAACACAAGCAGGTGATATCAGCGTTAATGTTTCCAGCTATAAAAAAGGAATTGAATACGCATCCGTTACAAAAAATATTTCTGCTGTTATTTATAAACAAGCAAAAAATAATTATTTGAATAATTTTAATTCAATTACAAATGACTTTATAGGATCGGGATTTGAAATAAAAGATTATCCCGGGTTTGGTAATCCGGCAATACACTCTGCTCATCCATATAGCAATCAACAAATACTTACTTACACTTTAAAAATACCGATAATTGTTGCAGCTTCATCCGCAATATTTTCATATGATGATATCGCGTTCATGGAAGCAGGAGATGCAGGCTCTGTTTTTGGCGATACAAATTTTTGGGATTATGTTATCGTTGAAGCAACTAAAGATGGAACAAGCTGGCTGCCGCTTTTGGATGGTTACGATGCTAGATATGACAGTGAGTGGCTCAGTAATTTTAACTTAAACATTCCGCCTGATTCTACTTTTTTTAGAACACATCAAATAAACCTTCTCGATAAATTTAATCCCGGAGATAAAATATTAATAAGATTCAGACTTTTAGCCGATGAGTATGTCACTGGCTGGGGTTGGGCTATTGATAATGTTAACATTCAGAATTTTGTATTAAGTGCTGAAAATAAAAAGCTTAGCCCGCATTCTTTTACTTTATATCAAAATTATCCAAACCCATTTAATCCGACTACAAAAATAAAGTATTCAATTCCAGCAGTAGGGGCGAATAGCAATTCGTCCGTACAACTTAAAGTGTATGACATTCTCGGAAAAGAAGTAGCTGTACTTGTGAATGAATATAAAAAACCAGGCAGTTACGAAGTTTTGTTTGACGGTTCAAAATTTTCAAGCGGAGTTTATTTTTATCGACTGGAAGCCGGTAATTTTACCGATACAAAAAAAATAATTTTGTTGAAATAATGTTGAGGCATTTATTGAAAGTTACAGAATATAAATACCATAATTTTGATTTATCTATTTTTTCGGAGACAACAAAATTACAAAATCGTCCAATTACTGTTAAATTATTAAAATTTCCCTTCAAATAAATTTAAAACCGAATAAAGTCTTATTCTACCGCTGCTATAATATTTAAAACCTTTCGTAACAACATTTAATAGTTTAACCCTCGTTATAAAATAAATTAAACAACAGAATTAAATATTTAACTAAATAAAAGAAGGTTGTTATGAAAAGATTTTATTTTTCTTTGGTTAGTTTGTTGATGGTTTTTTTACTCACATTTTCCAGTTTTGCTAACGAACCTGCACAAAAGGATGAGATTGAAAAAACAATTAACAATTATGTAGAAAGCACTGATTCGCGTGATGCAAATTCACTAGAAAAAACTTTGTATTCAGATGCACGGCTGGTAACGGTTAATAAAATTACCAACAAAACGTCTGCTCAAACCAGTGAACAACTTGTTGAACAGGTTAAAGCAGGCAAAGCTGGCGGATGGAAAAGAAATCTTGAAGTTTCTTCAGTTGACGGGAATGATAATGTAGCGACTGCAAAAATTTCAATTTCAGATGCCTCGGTAAAACAAACCGGTTATCTTTCTTTAGTAAAAGATGGCGACGGTTGGAAAATTGTTAGCGGCGTTTTTACTTTAGAGTCAAATAAACAATAATCTTGTTTTTTAATTCTAGGACTAACTTACTTTAATACTCTTATATTTTTATTTGAAGAAAAATAAAGATAAGTTTTAGGGAATCTATTTTTGAATGATTAAATAGATTCCCATTTAAAAATTATTCATACTTAAAGATGTTTATTAAATTTATAATTTTGATAAGTATGAAAATTCAATAATCTTCGGCTGAACTAATCTTTCAAAATCTTTATAAGCAAGTTTAATTAGTTCGGTATGAGAACCTGCATTAAATGCAATCTCTTCATCCTCGGCTAAGCTTCCCGCAGCGTAAACATCCATATCAAATAAATTACCGAAAGGCGGCATGGCACCAATTTCACAGCCCGGGAATTTATCTGCAAATTCGTATTCGCTTGCCAACCGAACATTGTCAACACCAAGCATCTCCTTTAACAAATTTAAATCAGCTTTGTACGAACCCGGGATGACTGCCATGGCCATTTTTCCGTCAATTTTAATTATTACAGTCTTTGCAATTTCTTTCCCTGGAATATGCGCAGCTGCTGCTATTTCCTGTGATGTATATGCGGAAGAATGAGAAATTGAAATGTATTTGATGTTATGGTCATCTAAAAATTTTTTTAATTTTTTTACCGGCATAACAACCTCCTAATAATTAATTAAATGAACTGTTTATTAATTAACTAAATCATGGAGAAAAAGTGTGCAATCAAAATTTCAATTTTTGTGGAGAGTGGAATTATCAAATAGTAGTGATGGATTAAAAAATCCAGTTCAAAGTATTCACAGCTGAATGGTAATGAATTAAATTTTGAAAGTAAAATTATTTTTTAAAAAACCTCTTAATTTTTCAACAACAATACCTTTTAATTCATTAGAGTATGGCTTTGGCGGAATTTTTCCCCAAACAGGCTCAGGCCATAGCAGCATCAATTTTATATCTAACTATATGATGTAAATGAAGCTGTGGAACAACATTTCCTAAGGCTGCTATATTAAGTTTATTAGGACGATAATTTTTTTGCAATAGTTCAGCGAGATATGATGATTCTTGCAAGAGTTGTGCTTGATCTTTCAGGTCAAGTTGAAATATTTCATTTATGTTTTCTCTTTGAGGAACCAAAATGAACCATGGATAGTTTGAATCATTATTTAGCAATAGTAGTGAAAGCGGAAATGAACCAATTAAAAATGTGTCTTCTTTTAATTTATGATGAAGTTCAAACATTTGTCCGTTCTAATGTGTTATTTTTTGTTATGTAATCAATATTAATCTAATATAATTATAATATTTATTAAAAATAAAATAAGTACATAATATCTTTTAAGTGGAATTAATCATTAATTTCTCTTTTGAACATTAAAGCTTTAATTAAATAAAGGGATAGCTGCTGCGTCAGGAATGATAATATTTTTATTCATCGTCATTATGTGAAATGTAATTTGTATTAATATTTTAAAGTGAATCGAAAATCTCTTTTCAAAGTTATTGATTAAATGAATACCAGTGAAAGAGATTTCTTTTATAAATAAGGTAACAATGAAAACCTCGTCAAAAAAATCTATTTATGCCGCATTAATCGGAAATCTGTTAGTTGCATTAACCAAATTTGTAGCCGCAATAATTACAGGAAGTTCGGCAATGCTTTCTGAAGGATTTCACTCTGTAGTTGATACCGGCAACCAGATTCTGCTTTTATTTGGGTTGAAACGTTCTCAAAAAAAACCGGATGAATTATATCCATATGGATACGGCAAAGAAGTTTATTTCTGGAGTTTTGTGGTAGCTATTTTAATTTTCGCTTTGGGAGCTGGTATTTCGATATACGAAGGCATTCACCATATTATAGAACCAAATAAAATTGAAAATCCTTTAGTTAATTATATTGTACTTGGGCTTGCTTTTATTTTTGAAGGAACAACATGGATTATTGCATTAAAACATTTTTCAAAAGAAAAAGGAAAGTACAGTTACCTGGAGGCAGTGCACCGGGGGAAAGATCCTTCAAATTTTATTGTTCTTTTTGAAGACTCTGCCGCTTTGCTTGGAATAATCGCGGCTTTTGCCGGCATCTTTTTAGGTGAAATAACAGGTATGCCTTACTATGATGGAATCGCTTCCATCTTGATTGGATTGATTCTAGGTACAACGGCGATTTTGTTAGCATATGAAACTAAAGGATTATTAATTGGAGAAAGCGCCAACATAGAAATCGTATCGGAAATAAAAAAGATTATTTCATCATTCTCTGAAATAGATAAAATTAATGAAGTATTAACCATGCATATGGGGCCTGAATATGTTTTGGTAAATATCAGTGTCGATTTCAGCGATGCATTGAGCAGTAATAAAATCGAACATACTATTTCGAATATGGATAAAGAGATTAAAAAGAATCTGCCTGTTGTAAAAAAGATTTTTATTGAAGCCGAAACATTAGCCGCTAAAGCGGATAGTAGAAGTTAAAGTCCTTTTCCATTTTAAATTAAATTGCGATTAGCGTGCTAGTATACCCAACAATAAAATTTATTAGTAACCCATGTTACGCAAAGCATATAAATACAAACCCGATTTCTTAAAGAAATCGGGTTTGTTTTCGCATCATACGTAAGGCAAGTTAGTACATTAAATTTAACCTATCAGCTTCAAAAGAAAATAAATGAGAATAACTGCTAAGATGACAAAAATAAAGGTCCTTAAGCCTTCTTTACTATGAGCAGAAAATAATTCTTTTACTTCTGAATTTTCTTCAATAACTTTTTCAATTAATTCTTTAGAATCTTTTAATCCTAAGCCGGTTTCTTCCCTTACAACTTTTATAGCGTCTATCTTTTTCCCTTGCCTTAAAAAATTTAATGCTCTTTCCGAAACTGAGTTGGTTGATTGATTAATTTTATTTCCGCCTGATTCAATATCACTAGATGAAACTTTTTCAACTAAATCTTTTGCTTCAATTAAACTTATGCCTAATTGTTCACGAAGCATTTTAATTGCTTCAATTTTATTTCCCGACTTAATTTCATTGAGCACATTAACTGGTATTTGCTTTTGGGGATTCATATTTAATACTCATTTTTATTAATACTCTAATCCTTCTTTCCTTATCGGAATCCATAATTCTTCTTCAGAATCCGGATCATTGTCTTTATATTTTTCACCCATTACGGCAAAGTGAGGCCGATCATCTAATTCATAATCTGAATCAGGCAGCCAGCTTCCGAATATAAATTTGTATGTTTTAGCACCTTCGCTTGCAGGCCCTTTGTGAATGAACACAGCATAGTTCCCCGGAGGAGTAACAATAGTTTGCATTTCAGTTGGAATAAAATTAAAATCTGCAACTTCTAACGCTGCCCATTTTTCAAATTCATTTTCAGGATTAAAATTCTTAAAGAAGAGCGGGTCATATATCTCAATAGAATAAAGTTCTGTGCTAACTGAATTTTTTATTTCCATTCGTCTCGGCATAAAACTGTTCCACAGCTGGAAAGTCTTATTCTCTGAAAACGACATTTGCATTTTTTTGCCGATAAATTTTTTTTCAGGTATAGATATTATTCGAGAATTCATAATTATTGTGTGGATCTAAATTTCTTATAACAAAACTAAAATTATATCATCTTGTTTACTGCTGCATATATTTTACAACTCAACTTTTACTTCATGTGCATTGCGGAACTTCATTAAGATAATCAATTCCTATAGCAAATATAATTTAATATTAAAAAAATATTCCCAATATGTTATCACTTACACACCAATTTCTTGCGTTATATATTAATCCCAAATTAAATTTTGAAAGGTTAATGCTATGAACAGGATTAAGAAACCAATTTATGCTATTATCGTGTTTTTGTTCATTTTAGGAAGTGCCGCATATACTCAAAATACATCTCCTTTTATTTCCGATTTTAGAATTAATGAACAAGGCGGAAATTCAATAAAATATTATACCAAAACTGCAATCAATAATAATAATATATCCATAATTGTATGGTATGATTACAGAGAAGGTACTCCAAACATATATGCGCAATTGTTGGATTCAAGCGGTGCATTAATCGGCGGGAATATAAAAGTTAACAGCTCCGAAGATGAGAATCTTTATCTTAATCCAGATGTATCTGTAAATGAAGATAATCAATTTTTAATTGTTTGGGCGGATCAGCGTTATGGCTATGCAATCTATGGACAGCTTATTGATGAAAACGGTGATTTAGCTGGTGATAATTTTATTATTAATGATGCAAATATTACTTCATATCAGTTTCAGCCTGCAATTGCATCGAATGGAAAAGAGTTCATTGTGGTTTGGGGCGATGCAAGACAAGGATCTAAATATGATATCTTCGCTCAAAGATTAGGTAAAGATGGTAGTAAAATAGGTGAAAATTTTGTTGTAAATTCTGATTCACAAACCATCTCAAAATATGCTCCGGATGCTGCAATTGATAAAAATGGCAGTTTTATTGCAACCTGGTATAGCCTGCAAAATGGTGTTTACAGTTCCCAGGCAATAGTAAGAAACAAAATTAATAACTTCTTCGCACCGCAATTTGTCGTAAGTGATTCAAGCTATAGTGACGTATATAATTATTATCCGCAAACCGCTACAGCTGATTCTGGGTTTGTGGTTGTATGCTATCGTCCCGATAATGGTCAATATGATATAATTGGACAATTCGTAGATTCTTCGGGGGAAAAAGTTGATTCAAATTTTGTAATTAATGATGAAGAAAATTTTTACCGTTACAAACCGACAATTGCATCTGATTCATCAGGAAATTTTGTTGTAACGTGGTATGACTATCGAGATAATTTTGCACGATTGTACGCACAAAAATTTATAAATAATAATATGTCAGGAACAAATTTTAAAGTTTCCGAAGACGAATTAAATAATTCCAAATCATATGTTTCATGTGCAATAAATGATAATGATAATTTTACAGCCGCCTGGTTGGATTATCAAGAGCCAACAGAGTATAGTATTTATTCCAGGTTAATCGATTCAAATGAGCAGCCAGTTTATTCCAGCAAAAGAGTTGATATAGATTCGCTGTCAAGTTTAGAAAGCGATCCGGCAATTACTGTCATGGATAATGGTAGTTTTATTATTGCTTGGACGGATTATAGAAACAGAAACAATCAAACATTTTTTCAAAGGTATGATGCAGAAGGGAATCCTTTAGGAGGAAATATTAATAGTGATAATAAAAGAACAGAGTATGTTCCTAAAGTTGCAGAATTAAAAGATGGTAACTTTCTTCTTATCTGGAGGGAATATTTACGCAGCACATATAATCAATATGAAGTTTTAGGACAAAAATATTATAAAACCGGGGAAAAATTAGGTGACCCTTTTATTATTTCTTCAATTGAAAGAAGGGGAGATGCTTATGATCCTGATATATCAACAAATAGCAGCGGTGAATTTGTCGTTACGTGGCAGAAGAGATACGGCAGCAATTATTACATAGCGGCTTCAAAATTTGATGCTGATGTTAACATAGTTAAAAATAGTTTCTTAGTAACTGATGACACAACTTCGTATAAGCTTAAGCCTAAAACCGGTATTGATTCACTCGGTAATTTCGCAATTACTTATTACGGTTATATTAATAACAATTATGATATTTATCTAAATAGATATGATAGTTTAGCGCAAGAATTAGATTCTGCAATAGTGGTTAATGATGATGATAATAAAGCTACACAATATTATCCCGATATATCAGTAAATTCTAGCGGTGATTGTATTATAACTTGGTATGATTACAGGTCCACCGGCGGAATATATTTTCAAAAATATAAAAATATCGGCTCAAAGGATTCATTCGAAAAAGTTGATTCAAACATAGCAGTTACCGATTATTATTTTCCAAATTGTTCACCATCTGTCAGTATTCAAAACAACGGGGAGTTTGTTATTTCCTGGAGTGAATGGAACGGTTTAACAACCGGTTCATTTAATAACTTGAAATTACGAATTTATAACTCCGATTTAACTCCGCTTACTGATGTAATGAATGGAACGGAAACACAAGAAAGAGATCAGATAAATCAGGCGTTGGTGATTAAAGACAATAAAATTTATTCTGTTTGGCAAGATAACCATGAACATGGTGTTGGATATGACATTTGGGCTAATGTTTATGATTTTAGTGATTTAACCACTGATGCAGAAGATAAGCTAATAGATGCTCCTACACGCTTTGAACTATCACAAAATTATCCGAATCCATTTAATCCCAGCACCAAAATAAAATATTCCATCCCTATAGGAGTAAATGGTAATTCGCTCATACAGTTAAAAGTTTATGATTTACTCGGTAGAGAAGTTGCAACACTTGTTAATGGAACAAAGTCTCCAGGCAATTATGAAGTAAACTTTAACGCAAGTTCGCTGGCGAGCGGGATTTATTTTTATAGATTACAAGCTGGAAAATTTGTTCAAACTAAAAAGATGATATTATTAAAATAGATATCGAGAAGTAAAACTGCCATGCTGAAATTAATTTTGTATGGCAGTTTATAATTTGTTTACAAATAGATTTAATTCTTCCTTTTCTTCAGGGGGAGTAATTTTATTTTTGAATTTAAATCCAAGTTTTTCCAACAGATTGATTGAGCGAGTATTTTCAAGCGAGGTAATTGCAAATAGTGTGTCAAGACCAAATGTTTCTTTGGCATATTTAATTATTGCAGAAGCGGATTCAAGTGCATAATCTTTATTTAGTTTTTAAGTAATAAAGCAAAACCAAAATCAGCTTCTTCAAATGACTTCTTTAAGATCTGGTTTTAACTTTAGATCCTTAATCAATCGGAACTAATAGTGACAAATGGATTGTTGATTTAGTATGCATTTAATTGAGTTGTTTATGCGTACATTTAACTGAATACTAAATTAAAAGATTTGGGAGTAATTATCTTCAAGATATTAAGCCTAAATTGTTGAACAGAATTTTCTTTTACACCCTTCTCCCTCAACCAAATCTAAATTCTATTTAAAATTTAGAATGATATTAATAGAAAAATAACAAATTTCTATATCACACCTCATATTTTCTTTTTCTATGATATAGAGATCATCAAAGAAAGATATATTATGTTGATATTAGGCAGGAAAGATGGAGAAGAAATAAATATTGGGAATGATATTACCATAAAAGTAATATCAATATCACAGAGGCAGGTAAAATTAGGGCTAACTGCACCAAAAGATCTTCAAATACTGCGCGGTGAAATCGACAATATGTTTGATAAGACACTTTCACAGACATTAGCAAAAGAAAAACCTAAGAGTACGAATCAAATAATTGACTTTTTTTTAATGCTGAAAGAAGAATTTAACAAAACCATCAATAAGCGAAAAAAAGTTTCGGAATTAATTAAAGCCTCGGAAGCAAGATACAAAAAGCTTTTCTATAAAAACCCAATCCCGATTATAATTACTTTATATACAGACGGTACCATAATAGATGTAAATGATAAATTTTGTGAACTTATTAATCTCGATAAAAATTTTATAATAGGAAATACTACTCTAGATTTAAATATCTATCCTTATAAAACCTTTAGAGAAAATATGCTGAGATCCATTTCTGAAGATCGCGGATTAAAAAATATTACTTTAAAATTTTTTAATAATTCCGGTGTACAGTTGGAAACTATTGTTGCATATGAAATGATAGAACTTGATGGAATAAAATATATTCTTGATATGTTTTTAGATGTTACATATTTACATAAAGCAGAAGAACAAAATAAACTTCATACTAAGATGCTGAATTCTATCGGCCAGGCTGTTATTGCTGTTGATTTAAAGAATAATATTACATTTTGGAACCAGGCTGCTGAAAAATTATATCAATGGACCGCTGATGAAGCAATGGGTAAAAATATCAAGTCCATTGCCCCCACGAATTCAATATTACTTGAGGATGAAAATATAATAAAAAGGTTAAAAAATGAAGGGACATGGGAAGGTGAGTTTTTGATTCAGAGAAAAGATGGCTCAGTATTGCCTGCTTTGATAATTTTTACCACTATTTTTGATTCCGAAGGTATTTTAACCAACATCGTCAGCATTTCAGGTGATATTTCCGATATAAAAAATAAGGAACTAGAATTAAGTGAGATTGGAAACAAGGCCGAAGATATGAGCATGTTAAAATCTCACTTCTTATCAAGCATTAGCCACGAACTTCGCACGCCGTTAACAGGTATTCTTGGATTCTCTGATATTCTTGAAGATGAAATTTCCAATCCTGAACACTTTAAAATGATAAAAGACATTAAGAAGAGCGGGGAGAGGTTGCTAGAGTCAATAAATTCTATTTTGGAACTCTCAAACCTTGAAGCCAATAAATATAATATTAAAATCACATTGATTAACATAACTAAAATTTTAAGGGAAGTAGTAAAATCATTTGAGACTTCTATTTCGATAAAAATTATTTATTTGCGATTGAGTATTCCCGATAATGACGTCATGATCAATTCGGATGAAAGAATTGTTAAAACAATTATTTCTAATCTAATAAATAATGCTGTAACGTTTACCCAAGAAGGTGG
This sequence comes from uncultured Ignavibacteriales bacterium, assembly GCA_963731745.1. Lineage (GTDB taxonomy): Bacteria > Bacteroidota > Ignavibacteria > Ignavibacteriales > Ignavibacteriaceae > CAVSWT01. The sequence continues at coordinate 94,579 of CAVSWT010000013.1, read as the reverse complement.
AATTACAGTTAGTCTTGAAGCAACAGAAAATGATTTTGTAAAAATAACCGTTAAGGATACAGGTATTGGTATATCGGATGAGAATAAAAAAATAATTTTTGATGCGTTTAGGCAGGGCAGCGAAGGTTATGGCCGCATAGCTGAAGGCTTTGGTCTAGGCCTTACGCTTGTTAAAAAATTTTTAAATCTTATTAATGGCGAGATTACCCTTAATAGTAAGGTTGATGAAGGCTCACAATTTACTGTTACTTTGCCTATAACCGAAAAGAGAATATTTTATCCAAAGGTCTCAAATAATCCGGGCCTAATGCTTAATGATACTCAAAAAAGCCCTAATGAGAAATTAAAAGTCATGCTTGTAGAAAATGATGTATCAAATGCTGCTGTGGTTAAACTTATTCTTCAGAACAAATATTTTGTTGAAGTTGCTCAGACCGGTGAGTCAGCGCTTAAACTTATTAAAATTAAAGACTATGATATATTTTTAATGGATATAAATTTGGGCGAAGGAATGGATGGCTTGATGTTAACTAAAATGATAAGAAATATGCCAAAGTATTCTCAAACTCCGATAATAGCAATTACTGCTTATGCTATGGAGAGTGATAAGGACGAATGTATTAATGCCGGCTGCTCGGATTATATTACAAAACCTTTTACAAAAGAAATGCTTTTAAATATAATTTCTCAATTTATTTCTTAACCATTCACCCTTTCCGTTTTTATTTTAAATTCCATTTGCCGCTGCTTTTTGCGACGTCAATTAATTTATGTCCTTGTTCTATCATTAACACTTCTTCAATCATCTTTACGGCTCTTTCCATACTTCACTTGCCCCAACTGCTTTTAAGTTTCCTTGTAGTAAGTTTAAAATACAGCATTTTATAATTTAATTTTAAATAATATATTATTATTAAAATAAACCAATATTTTTATTAATGTCTTCAGAAAGGAAGCCTTTTGTTTGCTGTTATCAACCATCTTAACTTTACAACATCAGTGGACGAAATTAGAAACCTTGTAAAAAATGAAGGACTATCCATTTTATTAAAGAATAAAGGATTTAAGGATTTTTATTTTGTAAAGGAAGCAGAAAAGAAAGGCTGCGTTATTATACTTTGGGAAACTGCGGAAGATGCTGTAAATGGTGCCAAGCAGTTTGGCCCGACCTGGTTCACTAGTAATATAAAACCGTTTTTATCAGGCGAAGAAGGACGAAGCGTTGACCCTGTAATAGTTAAATATAATGAATGATAGAAACAATTTTTGAATAAGCAGAATAAAAATATTTAAAGCTTTCGAATTAATTAAAAGGGTTTATTATTCTCTCTAATTTTAACTAAAGTGAGCTGAGCAAGTTACCTTACATCCCATCCAAAATAATCAATGTGCATTCGGCATTTTTTAACCCGCATTGGTTTTACCGGTGCATATTCTTCCGAATCAATAAACGCCTGTGCGCTTTTAATATCAGGAAATTCAATGATAACAATCCTGGCGGGTTGCTTATTATAAACAATTTGGATAATTTCTTATATGATTATATAATCATTATATTATCTTTATGAACGACATTCGATTCCAATGGGATCAAAATAAGAGTAATGAGAATATTAAAAAACATAAGGTTTCTTTTGAAGAAGCTAAGACTGTTTTTGTTGATTAAAATGCCAGGCTTATTACAGATACTGAACATTCAATTAAAGAAGAACGATTTATTATTATAGGTATATCTAACAAATTAAGAATCCTTGTAGTAGTTCATAAATATAAAGAAAGTGATGAAGTTATTCGTATTATCTCTGCAAGAAAAGCGACTAAATCTGAAACTAAATATTATAATGAGGTGAAATAAAATGAAGAAAGAATATGATTTTTCAAAATCCGTCAAGAATCCGTATACCAAAAAGCTTAAAAAGCAAATATCAATTCGTATTGAAAAAGATACAGTAGAATATTTTAAGAGATTAGCTTCAGAGATTGATATTCCTTATCAAAATTTAATGAATATGTATTTAAGAGAATGCGCTGAAAACAATAAGAAACCAAATGTACATTGGCAATAATATATGCACATAAATATATGCACATAACGGTTTGAGGTTGCAGTTATGTGTGAAGTATCTGCCTTACATCCCATCCAAAATAAATAAAGTACAGTCCGCATTTTTTTGGCGCATTGGTTTTACCGGCGCATATTCTTCCGAATCAATAAATGCCTGCGCACTTTTTACATCCGGGAATTCAATTATTACAATCCTTGTTGGTGTCCAAAGGTCTGTTTCCCTAATATCCATTTTTCCGCCTCTTGCACGGTAAACGCCTCCGTATTTTTCAGCGATAGGCTTTGCAAGTTTTTTATACTCCTCGTATGTGTCTACATTGTTTATCTTTGTGTCAACAACAAGAAATGCACTCATGTTACTCCTAAAATATTTTAGTTAAAATATTGTTTTACTTCTTGTCTGGAAATAGTTCATTAGTTCTTTTTTCCATTTCTGATGAAATAACTTTTCCATCTTCTCCATGTTGTTTTAGCTTCTCTTTTATGTTATGATAGCTTTCAGCATCGCGGTCTTGACTTAATTTAAAAACATTATCCATTTCAGTAATCTCGATTTCAAATCCAACTATTGCGGGCATAACTCTTTGTTTAAATTCTAAAGGAAGATTGTCAAAAGTTGTTGTTGATTGATGATTATAATTTTCAAAGTGAAGCGATGTTTTTCTAAGTACTTCTTCTAACCCGGAATCATCCAGAAAACTAATAATGCCTTTAACATGTACGCTCATATAATTCCAAGTAGATGCGATATAAGGATTGCTGTACCAGGTTCCGCTTACGTAAGTATGATTGCCTGTGAATACCACAAGAACATTATTGTTTTGAAGAAAAGCTTTATGATGATCAGTGTTCTTCATTATATGTCCACGCAATATTTTTTTACCGTTTTGCTCTTCAATAAAAACCGGGACTTGTGTAGCAACGGGTTTGTTTGCCGAATTACATCCCGTTAAAAATGCAAATGGATGCTGATCTATAAATTCTTTTATTACTTGAGGATCTTTTTCTTTGTAATATGGCAAGTTATACATAGTGAAATCGGTTTTGATTAAATTAATAAGTTTATAACGATTGATCAATTAGCCTATCTTAATTGATTGAAATATGTTTATCAATGATCTTGTATTATCCAAATTACATTTTTTATTCATCTTTTAAAAGTAAACTGCGTAAATGCATCAAGTCATCTTTCTTAGGTAAAATTCTGCATTGCAATTCTTTTTTTATAGCCCAATCAGCGAAAACAAATGAACCCAAAGCAATAAGCAGCGTCCACAACGGCCTGGTGTCATAAGTGTAAGCTAAATTTATTAAGACTGCGCTAACCATGGGCAAAAGGAGCCAAAGTCTAAAATATTTATGCCGTTTGCCATGATATTCAAGGCTTCGTATTGCCTGTCCAAGGTCATCTAAAATTGAGAGATTTGATTGGCCTTCATATTTTATCCTGTCCAAACGGCTCTTATAAAAATACCCGGCCGCTAAAAGAAAGATAAAAGCCTCAGCGAATTTAAAAAAATGATGGCGTTGTATTCCTACAATAATTGCGAATAAACTTAATGCAATCATGACGGCAAGGTAGGTCCACTCAAATTTATTTACCATACGTTTGACTCTATTTTTATTTTTAATAACCCGCCGGTGCAACTCCGATTCATTTATGGCGTAAATGTTTTCATTATTCTGTTCATCCCAAATTTTTTTCATGTCTTCAAACTCCATTTTATAAAACCTCCTCTGACTTTTGTATCAGATTTTTTTTAATTCGGTTAATTTTTACTCCTACATTACTTTCAGAAATACCGAGTATATTTGACATCTCTTTGTAACTGAAGCCATCCAGCAAAAGGAGGGTAAGTGAACGATCTATTTCATTTAATTTAGATATTTGTTTGTATAACCATTCTACCCGGCTGTCTTTAAAGCTTGATATTTCAGTCAGCATGTGGCTGATTCCATCCAGCGGTTGTTTGCCGTTTGTATGCTTCTTTTCTTTTTTTGACCAGGAAATAGCAGAGTACAAGGAAACACGATAAACCCAGGTTGAAGCTGAAGAGTCTCCTCGAAAATTTGGTATCGAATTCCATATTTGAATGGTTATTTCCTGAAACAAATCATCCTGGTCATTTAAGTTAAAAGCATAAGCGCGAATAATTTTAAAGAGCAGGCCTTTATATTTTTTCAGCCAATCATTAAAAATTTTTTTTCGTTCGTTTTCGCTCATTTCTTTACATCTATGATAAACACAATTGAATTTAATATAATAGTATAAAAATGGGCAGGATTTCTTACAAGATTTAAAAAATAAATTTTCAAGAAGCTAAATTGTGTTTGCTGCTATTTTCATTTCCCCCCAAAATATTAAAGAATTCCTATTGACAAATACTTTTGGATTAATTATATTTTCTGATACCGATAGGTATCATTTAGGTAGTCATAGGTTTCATAATGAAACTTAAGAGTTATAAACATTAATGAGGAAATAATTATGAGTAACATGAAAAAAATGTCAGGTGCGGAACATGCTGAAATACAGCGACGTCTCCTTTTGCTTTCTATGCTATTATTATCATCTGTCTTCGCAGTGAAAATAGCAGCTTATTTTGCCGACGAATCTATAATGAATTACTTAAGGATTGCGGCTGTAATTCTTTTTGTGCTTTTTTTACTGACGCTGGTAATCACCGTTTTTTGGAAAATAAAATTTATACCCCGGAACGAACGGTATCAACTTTTGAATACAGGCGATAGTTATGTAAACCAGATGATGAATAAGGCATTTAAAATATCATGGCTTCTTAGTCTTAGCTTGCTTTTTTTCATTAGAGGCATTACAAATGATAATACTTCAGAGATGCCGGCAAAATTTTATTTAGACCTCTCGGTTTTTCTTTTACTTGCATCATTCAGTATAAGTTCTTTCATACTTTTTCGCGCGGGTAATAAAGAAGAAAATGAAAAGGCAGGAATATGAATGAAAAGCTGGAAAACCGCATACGCGTATTTCGAGCGGAACACCAACTTAGCCAAAGTGATTTAGCAAATCAAATTGGTGTATCGCGAAAAACTATTAGTACTATTGAGGTGGGCAGATTTATTCCATCAACAATAATAGCGTTGAAAATTTCCCGATATTTTAAAGTGCCCGTAGAGGAAATATTTTCTCTAAAAGATGAATCTGAGTAGTTTGATTAAAGCATATTTTCATTTTAAAAGCCGCTAAGGATACAAGAATTCAAACCTTTAACGAACCGCGGAAACCTCTAGCAGCATAATATGATTCGGCACCATTGTGATAGACAAATACAGTGTTGTATCGGAAATCGCAAAAAATTGCCCCGCCAAGTTTTCTAATTTCAGCAGGTGTTTTCACCCAGCTTGATGTTTTCATGTCGAAATTTCCTAATTTCTGAAGCTCCCGGTATTCTTCTTCCGATAAAAGTTCAATGCCTATGGAAGCAGCCATATCAATTGCGTTATTTTTTGGTTTAAATTCTTTCCTTGATTCCAGTGCTTCTCGGTCGTAACAAAGACTTCTGCGGCCTTTAGGGCTTTCTTCTGAACAATCATAAAAAATAAATTCACCGGATTTTTTATCTTTACCCACAACATCTGGTTCGCCCCCGGTTGTTTCCATTTCATTTAACGACCATAGTTTTTCTGAATTTGCTTTTTTTAATTTTGCTTGTACATCTTCCCATTTAATGTCTTTGTGACGATTCATGTTTTTCTCAAAGCGAGTTTTCAATGTGTTGATTAGTTTTTCACTTTGTTCCGGGGACAATTTTTTTTTATTGCTCATATCATCCTCTTAATTTTTTATTTAAATAATTTTTCTATTCATAGGCCTAAAATACCAGGACAACATTGTTAAGATAAGAAGTAATAATGCTGGAAATATTGTGCTTAAAGAATCGTTCGATGCTATGTGCGAAAAAATCGCTCCAATCATTACAAAGAAAAATCCGGCATAAGCCCATTCCTTTAGTAAAGGAAATTTAGGGATAAGAACTGCTACAACTCCTAATATTTTACAAACGCCCAGTAACGTTAATAAATAAACAGGATAACCTAAATGAGTAATCATATCAACGCCGCCCTGTCCATCTTTTGACCTAATTAATTGTACTATTCCGGTTGATACCATTCCTAATGCCAGCCAAATAGTTACGAACCAATATATAATTTTACGAACTTTGCCTTCAGGCAGTTTTAATTTTGTCATAGAGATTATTTTATCTTGTTTAAAATATCTTGTATTCGGTTATGCGCCATATTTATTCCTTGAGCAAAAGGTAATTTTAAAACTTGGTCTCGTTGTGCTGCCGATTCATAAATTACATGCATATTGAGTTTGCTTGTTTTATCTGTTAGTTTTTCAAATTTGTATATCTCAAGCTGAACACCAAACGGTGTATTCTCCATTTCAAAAGTTCGTGTGATCTTCTGGTTCAGATTCAGCTCGTGGATTACACCATTAGCTTTAAAAACAACTTTCCCTTGAGAATCTTTAGTTTCAAATTGATAGCTTCCATGCTTTTTACTTTGAAGCTCAAGCACTTTAGTTCCCATCCATTGCTCAACAAGATTGGGCTCTATATAAGCTTTAAAAAGTAATTCTAATGGCAAATCAAATTCTCTTGTAATTAATAAATCCTGTTTACCATCTTCAGCTTTAACCTTTGTTTTTAGTTCCATAAGATTTATCCTTTATTTATAATTCTTCATCACAGTTTCCAATTTATTAAATCTATCGTCCCAAAATTGTCGAAACGGTTCAATAAAGTCTGCTAGTTCTTTTATCTTTTGTGGGTTTAATTGATAGTAAATTTCTCTTCCGCTTTTCTGTTGTTCAAGCAATTCACATTCTGTAAGAATTTGCAAATGTTTTGAGACAGTCGGCCTAGCTGTATTAAAATTTGCAGCTATGGATCCTGCAGTCATAGACTGTGATGCAACTAAAAGCAGTATGGCTCTTCTTGTTGGGTCAGCTATGGCTTGAAATATATCTCTTCGTATTTTCATTCGTCTAATATTATTATGTAGTTACTTGACTACAAATATAAGTGTAGTTAAGTAACTACGCAAGTTTTATTTATCTTTTTTTTAAAATGTAAAATATGCAGCCGGAGGGGATATTAAATAAACAAATTTAAAAGATGGGTTTTATATTCAGTTGAAATTATTCCAAAATCCCAAAAAAGAATTTAAGTAAAATAAATTGTCTTTCGTAAAATCGAAGGCGTACTTAAAAATGAAGTCCAAATGAGAATGTATAATTGAATGTCTGTTTATAAAAACATTAATTCATATCAAAATTTATTGCATTTAAAATCATTTGAGCAACGTTTCTATTTTCATAATCAGAGACACTGTGACCAGGCATAAAATAATAGATAATTCCTTTACCATAATTTTTATACCACACTGCTCTATCCTGCATAAATAATTCACCATTCCTTGTATCGTAAAATTTTATACCGCATAAAACAGTTTTTTCCCTGCCGTCTGTGAATTTGTGATTCATATATGCTTCTGTATTCTTTAAAGTAATTGCAGGGTATATCCTCATAACTGATGGTTCATCGGAAGATTTATATGTTACTTGCTGATTCCAGGTTACTTTATTGCTCGTTATAAAATTGTTTGGATTCAAATTTACAAGACTATATTCAATTCCTTTATTACCATCATGAAACCAGCCATAACCTTCACCCGGTTTTACCGGGTTTGGTGAAAGTTCAGCATGGTCTAGTTGAATGCCCAAGAAATCAAAATAATATTTATTGTTTACTTTGCCCGAACTTATTGAGTGGTGCAAACAAATAAATTTACCACCATTTTTAGTGTAATTAATTATTGCTGTTTCCGCGCTCTCATAGAGATTTTTGTGTATGTAATATATAACGGCTTTATAATCAGAAAATTTTGATGGAAGTGAATCTTGAGTGACTATTTCAATTTTCAGATTACCTTCGTCGCTTAAAAATTTACTTAAGACCTTAACAGCCGGCAATTCATCCTGTACGATTAAAACTTTATTAGTTTGCTGTGCAAATGAGATTTGGATACTTGCAATAAAAAAAATAAGCGAGAAGATTGTTGAGCTTTATTTTCATGTTTTTAGCCTAGTTTTAATTTTCACGAACTTGAAATTCATTTAATTCTAACGTACTGCTGTAAAACTGCCAGCCAATTCTTTCAATGTTATATTTACTAAAGTTCCACTCTATGATTTATCAAGTTATTTACCATGAATTATTTAAAGTAGATAAATATTGTATATATCACATTTCATCTTTACTTATTTTATTACAAGATTAATTTTTAACTTAACTAATATTAATTACTACATTTCCCTTCTTGTGCCCTTTATCCACATACCTGTGTGCATCTACAATTTTCTCAAATGGAAATTGTTTGTCAATTATTGGTTTTAATTTATTCTTTTGAAGCAAGTCTTTTATAAATAGAAGATCCTTCAATTTATCCTTATCGGGCCGGAGTCCTGTGAATGCGATGACTGCTTTCTTTTTTCCGGAAATCGATGTCATTAACATTTGCAGTAAAATCGGTATTCCAATTACAGTTGTTAAATATTTACCAGAGGCATTAAGTGAGTTTTTGCATTCAGAAAATGAACTCTTCCCAACTGTATCAAAAATAATATCATATTTCTCACCGTTATTTGTAAAATCTTCTTCGGTATAATCGATTACTTTATCTGCACCTAATGAATTAACCAATTCCAGATTATATGAGCTGCAAATACCTGTAACTTCTGCACCAAAGTGTTTTGCAAATTGTACTGCGAAGGAACCCACTGAGCCAGAAGCTCCAATTATTAATATTTTATGGCCGGGTTTTATATTGCCGTTATCTCTAATAAATGGCAGTGCTGTTAATGAGCCATAGGGAACGGAAGCTGCTTCATCATAATTGATATTTTCCGGAATTAATGTTATTGGACTTTCTTCAGGCAATGAAATATATTCTGCGTGAGAGCTGTTTTTTTTACTGCTGTCTCCAAAAACTCTATCGCCTTTTTTAAAGGACTTTACATTTTTTCCAACGGATTCAATTTCTCCGGCAAACTCCGATCCCAGTATTTTTATTTTTGGCTTTGTGAGGCCTGTTGCCATACGTGCAAAATAAGATTTTCCACTTCGGAATATCGAATCAACAGCAGTTACTGTTGTTGAATGAATTTTTATCAATACTTCATTGTCCTGTGGAACGGGTTTTTCCAATCCCACGATTTTAAGAACTTCAGGCGGACCATAATTTTTATATTCAACAACTCTCAATTATGCCTCCAAATTTACTTTCTGGTATTTTAGATCCTTTGAATATTAACCAAACACAAAATGAAAATTCTCCGATTACTCCCGGCACAAAAACTATCATCTGAAATATCTGCTTATAATTATCATAGACCGGCAATAGAAGATTTGCAAAGCTGTCAATCAAATAACCTGTGGAAGCAATAATTAGAAGAATGCCTAACCATTTTGGAATGTTAACCGAACGCACAATTATATAACCGATAAAAAACAAATGAATACCAAAAAATATTAATCCAATCAGCCATGTATAATTAAATGCATTTAACAATATCATTATTTGGGCTTCGTGTATGCTAATTTCAATTGCGGTTAGATATTCAACTTCAGTGGCAATATTCAAACCGCTAATCAAATTAAACAATGCGGCACCAAAAATGGCACAGTTTACTAGTCTAAACCATGCGGCAAGAAGTGAAAGGTATTTGTTAATTGGTTTAAGGAAAAGATAAAGCGCCCAGGCTACAACTAAATCAAAAATAACCATAATTATGAAGCTCAAAATACCGAACCGGAAAATAGTTTCATTTGCCAAAATATTTTTCATTGTGGCAGATGCATTATCGGCAACAAACAGGTTTTCCAGCACAAAAAAATTAGCGAAGAAACCGGAAAGAAATATTATTAAATATCCATAGCCAGCAATTCTTGCGATCATTTTATTTTATTTTTTTTGGTAAAAAAGAAATGCAATTAAGCATTCAGCTATATTTTATATTTATGAATCGATTCAAGTTTTAATCAAATTTGCTCTCCTATTCATCAAATCTGTACTAGAGTTGTTTTCGCATTTTCAATTTAAAAGAATTGGGTTTAAACCTCAATATTATTTTATGATTTATTCAAATTTTGATCTAAATCATTGAGATAGTTATGTATTTTTTTATTTTATAATTAATAACAAATTATGATGGAAGGAGTGAAGAATCATGAAGATATTAAAATTAAAATTGATATTTGCACTTTCGATTATTATGGTATTTGCAGCATCACAGATTGCTTTGTCAAATAATAACGGTGAATTAACTGAAAAAGTAAGAACAGCAATTTCAAATAGATATTCTCCGGAAAAATATGAAGTATCAAATTTAGGTAACGGCGATATCAAATTGGAAGGAACTGTAAATTCATATTATGACAAGCTAAGGATATTTGAAATTGTATCGCATGTTAAAGGTGTGAAAAAGATATCCAATAATATTGTAGTTCAAACTGAAATGCTGCCGGATAATATAATTAAAACTAATATACGGGAAGATTTAAATCGGAATAGTCTTATTAAAGAACCTAATAAAATAAATGTTAATGTTGATAATGGACTAGTTATCTTATCCGGAAAGGTTAGTTTTTTTAGAGAAAAATTAGAGGCAGTAACCATTGCATCATCCGAAAAAGGTGTAAAAAGTTTGGCCAATAATATTGAACTGCTGCCGGTAACAAAAGCATTATCTGATGAAAATTTAGAAGATGTTTTACACTCTACTTTGCTTGATGAATTCCCTTTAACTAATCCTAAAAATGTTAATATTTCGGTAAATGATGGAGTCGCTACTGTATCTGGTACGGTGAGTGATTTATGGACAAAAAATAATATTAAGGATGAATTTTCAAGTGTGTTAGGTATTGTGCGTGTTATTAATAATCTGGAAGTAAATCCTGATATGAGTAGCTAAATCAAATAAACTTAATATTGATAATTAAATCCATCGCTGAAATTATTTTTTGGCGATGGATTTTTTTGAATACTAGAAACTAATATTTAAATCAAAAATAAAATGAACCACCAGTTTGTACGAAATTTTTGCAAGACGGTAACGTAGTTCCCCAAACAATTTGCTGATATGAAATAAACTATGGGAGATTCTACCGAGAGGGAATATGATTCTGATTGTAAAAGATGAGATTATTATTGTGCTGTATTTGAACGCCGCTAATCTCAGTCTCGTTTGTCGTAAATCTTTGTAATGACTAATTCAGATAAGAGTACAATATGACGAACTAGAGAAACACTACCTTTTGAATATCAGTTTGTGCAAACAAGAATTATTAGTAAAGGTTATTGAGGCAACATTAAATAAAGTATATGCGTAAACCGCTGTTTTACAATGTCTAAATTCTCAATCTTTTATTTGCTCTTAAGATAATTCTTTATATAATTTCTTGCTTCATCTGTAACCATTTCGCTTACATCCACAGCAATACCCCGAGGGGGAATAGGTGCATTTTCGAGTTTTGCAAAAACAGTTGCATAAATTTCCTTTTCCATACCAGCAAGATTGGTTTGAGTAAAAGCTTTTCGGTAAACACATATTGCTGCAGCAGACCATGGAATATTCCCGCTGTTTTGTACAATTTTGGTGTAATGATGAATTTGTACATCCATATAATGTGCGGTGGTTTCAACATCAAAATTTGGGAACAAGCTAAAATGTATTTCATCAAAGCCGATATAATTAAACCTGTCCCATAAGCTGTCCTGTGTAACATAATTGTTATAGCTGTGTGCAACCAGCTTCCCGTGAAAATACTGTTTTACCTCATCCCTTATTTTATTTTTTATTTCTTCGGCAAATGAAAGAATCTGGTCATCTGAATAATTAGTTATAAATCCGCCATCGTGATAACCGCCCAGACTTTTTATAAACTGATCAAATTCAAGAGGCCAGGCAATCATGAATTCCGCTTTCATCAGTTCAGCCGCTTTCGCCTCTTCTCTTTTTTCCGGAAGAAATTTTTCATCAATCCACTGTCTTACTTCTGCTTCAGAAGAAAATATTGGTGATTCAATATGAGGAGGATAAAAATTAACAAATAATGTTGGTCTGCCGAGAGATTTCTCTCTTAAAAATACAACTGTGGTAGATCTTAACTTTTTATCAAAGTACTCGCCAGACAATGGAAAGATCTCATCCTGCCCGGATGGGTCGGTGTATGGAGGCATCATTGTAAAAATAGCGCTTGACATATCATTTGGCCATGAACTATTATAGAAATCGTCAAATAAATCCAGAGACCTGTTGATTGTTATTGAAGAACCCCAGCCTGTAGGGCCAGGCGCAATGTTAACAATAAAATCTGGTAAGGATAGCCTTGCTGCGTTATTAGTGAAACGTTCCAGTTCTTTCCATGTAGGCACATATACGTCCAGGTTCCTGGCTATCGTTTCCAATGAAGCGGTATCGGAATAAGTTCCTCTTGGTTCTTCGTATGGAGGCGCAACAACTGAGTTATCTTTTTCAGCATCTTTACTGCAGGATGTTAAAATTATAATGGTTAAAAAAACAAGAACGAGGGTATAGATTTTTTTCACGATTGCTCCACTGAAATTATTTCTGTTTCTCTATTATCGTTAATTTTAAATAAAAATTAATATGCAAAAAAAACATAAGGGGATATAAATGTTCTGAATATTGTTATAATTTTTCAGATAGTTTTTGAAATTTTATATCATTATGTTTTATTAATTGTTTGGCAATTTTTAAGCAAATTAGTTCCTTCCGATTATTTTTAGGAGAGTAAATTTATGAGAAAAAATTTTTACTTTATTTTTTTAACATGCCTTCTTCTTTTGATTTCTCAGACAATCCAATCACAAACTCTACCTGTTACTTTACATTTTAGACCAGATTATTCGGGGTTCGATACATTACGTGTTTCCGGAACTTTTAACGGCTGGCAAAATAATTTACCTGAAGATAATATGACCGACCCTGATCATGACGGTGAATATGAAGTAACTATAAATCTTGCTATTGGTGTTGTTCATAATTACAAATTTGTAATGGATGCTAATTGGAACTTTTCTTACACCGATCCCGACAATCCTGAAATAAATATAAACGATAATAATAATTCGATGCTGGAAGTTAAAGATCCGATGATTACTTATTTGCTTCCGAGAAATGTAAATTCAAAAGGAAATAAATTCGTCGATACTACAGACGCAGGTTTACCAATCCGTGCAATCTTTGCTTTTACTCCGGAGAACCCATTGGATTTAAATTCACTAAAAGTAACTATTGATGGAACTGATCTTGCCAACCCTCAGCAATATTATAATGCTGCAAAAAAAGAGTTTTTATATCAGCCAAATCCTATATTAAATGTTGGTGATCATACGGTAACCGTAGAAGTAAGTTCAGCAGCTGGTTCAGCGACAAGAACTTCTCATTTTAAACGCGATCCGGATTATGTGGTTTATATCGTACCCGTTGACTTTTATTATGATGCAAATAATTCTTTATCATTTCTAACACAAGACATAAAAAATGTTTCTGTTGCCGGTGAATTTAATAATTTTAATGACGCATTGAATCCGCTAAAATATAATGCAGGCAAAGATTTGTGGGAAGGCACTGTAAATATGGAACCTGGCAGCTATCAGTATAAAATGAAATTGAATAGTCAATTCTGGGTAAATGATCCGGATGAACCTAAATATGCAGACACTCCTGATAATAATAATTTAATTGATGCTGTTGCCGATTCAATGGCTCGAATTAAACTAATTACACCTCCGGAACAAACCGTTTATAATCACGATACTTCCGGAGTATATTTTAAAGCTCTTTTAAAGCCAGGAGTGAAATCTGCTGGTGTAAATCAATCAACTATAGAAGTAAAAGTAGATGGAAATTTAGTTTCAACCAATTTTGATTCAGATAGTTTACTTGTAAGTGCTGATGTTAACTTTACAGGGGAAGGCAGGCATACTGTTTCTGTTTCATATTCTAATATAGAAAATGTCAGTGCACAGGAAATTTATTCTTACGGAGTTTATTCAAATGGTACAGGCAAATTAATAGTAGATGCGATTTACGACGAGCCTTATACCTATCCAGCTGGAGTAGATGATGGTTCAGGCGATATTCTTTCAACAAGAATTGATGAAACTTCATTGCATGATTCGCTTCAGTTCATAATTAAGATGAGAAAAATTTCTGATAGGACAAGAATTGGAATGATCATTTCGAATCCGACAACAACGATTGTAAACGATCCGATTGGCTTTGATATAAAAACTTTTGAGTGGCAGGATAACGGTTTGATGGCTTTGATAGGAGCGCCGGGCAACGCTTTTGAAAATACTTCAAAAGAAAATCGATTTATTACCAGCCGCACTCCATTAACTTATAGTGATTTATTACTCGATATTAATAGCGATGCAGTTACTGCTAATGAATTTAGATTCAAAGTAAGTCTTCAATTATTAGACAGCTTACTTTCCGGATGGACAAATGAAAGATATATATACTTGTTTTCATATCTAGCGGCTGAAGATAAAAGCGGAAGCAGCTACGAAGTGACTTCAGGCGATGGTGGAATTGATACAAATGAAGACCCCGATATATATGATGCCGCATTTATAAGAAGCGGCTTTTGGCAAAACAGAATGCTTGCAAATTATATTCCTGCAGGACAAAAAATGGGGCCGAGTTTGGTAAGGCTTGATGGAAAGGGAAGAGGTATACTTTCGCTTAAGTCTAAAGATATCTCGGACAGTCTTGCTGCTTATGGGCCGGTAATTACTATTCTAACTCCGGGAGTTGAATATTTTCATCCCGAAGTTACAATTCATGGTACATTGAGTGATACTGCAATACATACTTTGTCATTCTTTTATAATTCAGTGCAAACCGCTAAAGCAGTTGTAAATGGTGAATTTGCTGTTCCGGTAACATTAAAATCCGGTGACAATAGTGTTTATGTAAGCGCAACAGACTCTAAAGGATTTACTTCAACTTCCAAAACCATTGTGCTTTCTTATAATCCTGATGTAACTCCATCCATTTCTGTCAGCGGTACAGTTAATAATAATAAAGTTACACTTACAGCGACCGCATCTTCGCCTGAGAATCTTGGATTAACTTATACCTGGTCGCAGGATTTACGGAACCCGGTAGTAGTAAATATAACTCCTTCAGGCTCAACCGCTGAAATTGATATGTCCTCTACTGACGGCGAATATTATTTTAATGTTCGAGTAAGAGATGCAAAGGCTAGAATTAAAACCGCAAGAATGTTAGTTAAAGTTGAGAATGGAATTGTTAGAATCCCAAATATTAACGAACATTCTGCCTGGATAGACGATGCAATTGTATATGAAATTTATCCACGATCATTTTCAGATCAAGGCGGATTTTTAGGTGTAATAGATAAAATTCCTTATATGAAAGAATTAGGTATAAATACAATTTGGTTTATGCCTATTTATAAAGGCCCAACAATTCATGGCTATGAGATAACTGACTATTATGGTTTCGAAGAAGATTACGGAACCGAAGCAGAATTTAAGCAGATGATGCTTGAACTGAAAAATGCAAATATTAAAGTGCTGCTTGATTTTGTGGTTAATCATACGTCAATTCAGCATCCGTTTATGCAGAACGTATTTGAGTACAGGGAGTATTCGCCATATGCAGATTTTTATATTTGGAGCGGTGAACCGGGAAATTCAAATTTTGATTACTTATTTGATTGGGCAACTCTTCCCAACCTAAATCACCAAAACCCGGATGTAAGAAAATATTTTATTGATGTTGCTGAACACTGGGTTAGAGCATATGACATAGACGGCTTCAGATGCGATGTTGCCTGGGGTGTTGAACAAAGAAGTCATCTATTCTGGCCTGAATGGCGTGAGAGATTAAAAAACATTAAGCCGGAAGTTTTTCTTGAAGCTGAAGCTTCGTCATCCGATTCAACTTTCTTTCAAAAGAGATTTGACTCGGCTAACAATTGGGATTTAAGAACAAAGCTGCTCGGTGCTATTTCCGGGACAAATTCTATTGATGATTTTAATAATGAAGTGATGAGGCATTATAATTCTTATGCGCGTCCTTTCCAATTCGTTGAAAATCATGATGAAGTTAGGATGACATCTTCATTCGATTCAAAAAGATCTGAATTAGCACATTCTATATTGTTCACTTTAAATGGTGTCCCGCTAATTTATTCCGGCGGCGAAGTCGGTGAAAAAACAAACCGTGGTAAGATTGATTGGAGCGATCCTGATAATCTAACACCCTACTTTAAAAAATTAATTCAAATTCGTAAACAGTTTGTGCATAATCCGGAATTAACAAGAATTAATAATAGCGAACCTTCTAAAATTTATACTTATGCTTCAACCAGCGGTAAGAATATTTTAATAACAGCAGCAAACTTCAAAAATGAAATTATTTCGAATTCAATTGATATAAGCGGACTGCCATGGGATGGAACCAGCAAATATTATCTAACAAATTTAATCGACGGAACCGTAAATGAAGTTTTGCCTTCGCAGCGAAATAATTTCTTAATCAATTTAAATGAAAACCAGGCAAAGATATTTTATTACGGTACAGATTCAGTTACAGTCGATGTTTCAGATGAAAATATTTTAACTGTAAAACAATTTAAACTTTTCCAGAATTATCCTAATCCATTTAACCCGAACACAAAAATAAAATATCAAATTCCTCTGGAAGAAAAAGTAACTTTAAAGATTTATGATATTTTAGGAAGAGAAGTAAGCACTCTTGTAAATGAAATAAAAAGTGCAGGCATTCATGAGATTAATTTTAATGCTTCAAATTTGGCATCGGGAGTTTATTTTTACAGAATTACGGCGGGAAATTATTCGGATATTAAAAAGATTGTATTACTAAAATAAGTTATAATTGATATGACTAGATGATGTTTGCACTCATTAATAGGTATGTCTTATGAAATATATATTTATAATCTATTTATTAATTACTTTTAAAATATTTCCACAATGGACACAGCAGCAAAGTAATACCTCAGAAGTATTGTTAGGCATTTCAATTTTTTCGCCAACTTCCGGATTTATTGTTGGGACGAATGGATTAATTCTTGCCACAAATAATCAAGGATTAATATGGTCTAAAAGACCGAGTGGGACGACAAAATTTCTGCGTGATGTTTACTTTTCTGATTCATTAAATGGTACAGTCGTAGGTGAATCAGGATTAATTTTAAGAACAGTGAATGCCGGCGGTAATTGGTCGCAGCAAACCAGCAATACAATGACACATTTAGTACACGTGCATTTCTATGATTCGTTGATGGGAATTTCAACCGGACAATCTGGCGTGATATTAAAAACTAACGATGGTGGAATTAAATGGGATAATCAAATTAGCAATACACAACAGGAACTTTCAGGATGTTTTATGGTGGACTCTAATATAATATATGCTGTTGGTTTTAATGGAACCATTTTAAAAACTATAAATGGAGGTTTGGAGTGGGACAACCAAGTCAGCGGCACCACATCAAACTTACGTTCAGTTTCCTTTATTGATAATGTTGGGTATGTTGTTGGTTACAACGGTATAATTTTAAAAACGGAAAATGGCGGAGAATCATGGATTCCTCTAACCAGCGGAACAACGAACGATTTATTTGCGGTACATTTTATTTCTCCGGTAATAGGCGTAGTTACAGGAACATCTACAATTTTAAGCACGATAGATGGGGGCGTAAATTGGAATAAACAATCTGTAGATTTTGCCGGAGATTTATATGATGTGAATTTTTGGAATAATCAATTAGGCTGGACTGTAGGACAACAAGGGAAAATATATTTTAATAACTCTCCGGTTTCGGGTTTGAGTGAACAACGCAATCAAGCCGCCGTTTTTAATTTGAAACAAAACTACCCTAATCCATTTAACCCGACCACAAAAATAAAATATCAAATTCCTCTGGAAGAAAAAGTAACTTTAAAGATTTATGACATTTTAGGAAGAGAAGTAAGCACTCTTGTAAATGAAATAAAAAGTGCAGGCATTCATGAGATTAATTTTAATGCTTCAAGTTTGGCATCGGGAGTTTATTTTTACAGAATTACGGCGGGAAATTATTCGGATATTAAAAAGATTGTTTTGTTGAAGTAAGATTTTGGCTGATAATTAATAAACACCTTGATTTAATCAGGGTGATTATGCTTCTATCATTATTATAAATTATGAGGTTAACTTTTCTTTCTAACGGTTAAAACCCCAAGTCAATCGTGATTCTTACATGCTTATCAAAGGTTAACACCTCGATTTATCGGGGTGATTGTGAGGAAGTCTCCTCCAACTATCCTCAACCGTTTTAACGGTTTATTAAGTATCCCCATATCATATAGATTACTATTCAATGAAATTGAATAGTAAGAAATGTAAACTGTTGAAACAGTTAGAGGAGTGGGGAGGTGAGTTTAACTCTCAACGGGATAAATCCCGATGTTAGCCTTTAGCTCAGCATCACCGCCATGAATTGCGGTGTTACTATAAAATCACCTCAAGCAGAAACGAGGCATGAATGCATTGCCACGAACTTTAGGTCGTGGGGTGAATAATCAATAAAATTATCGGGCTTTAGCCCAAATTAGTTTTTTTTGGACTAAAGTCCCACAGATTTACAGGTTTTTATTCCACGAGCTAAAGCTCATGGCAAGTCAAAACATCAAAGCTTGTAGATATAAACCCGATCCGACAACTATCGGATCGGGTTTATTTAGAGCGCTAGGATTATTTCCTACAATCAATCATTCAATCATTGGTCCATTCAATCATTCATCCATTCAATTTTTAATTTACGCAACTTGACTTACCGGTGCTGTTTGAGTCTTTTTCCTTGATGCGTTTCTTTGTGCTGCTGTTTTAGTGGTGCGTGCTGCTACTCCTATTTTTTCAAGAAGCTGTTTTTTATCGCGCAACGCTACCTTGGCAATTTTAATATACTGCGCCAGCCATGCATTCATTGCTTTTAACGCAGTGTCCTGGTCGCGGGTTGCCTGCTGTGCCGCGCCTTTCAATGATTCCTGTACCTGGTTTGCAGAATCGTAAGCAGTAATTTTCTGTCTTTCAGATGCGAGCTTTTCATCACTGTAACCGAATGATGCCAACGCAGATTTTATTTCCGGTACGTTAACTGCATTATCAAACACAGCATAAGCCGAGCTTATAAATGCTGCAATTGTCCTGGGCATAGCGCCGTTAAGACCCAGCTGCGCCAGCCTTGCAGAATCATTTATGAAAACTGCACGTGCTACTTTTGCCAGCGCCTGGTATGCATCGCGGGCAACTGTTTCCGCTGCTTTCAAATTGCTTGTAGCCTGAAACTGCGAACCCGCAGAAGCTATCTGGGCATTTACTGCGCTTAATGCGGTATCATACAGCGCTTTCCCTTCAGTCATCTTTTCCGGAGTGTAGCCGAACTGTGTTACCAATCCTTGAATTTCTGCATCGGCAAGTGTGTTTGTTATTGCTACCTGTGAAGCATTCAACTGTTCTGAAATCGAACTTTTTGATTTGTTGGACATATAAGTCTCTCCTTTTATTTATTGATGTTTATTTTTCGGCTGGATATTAAGCCGTATTATTTCCCAAATTAAGAGTAGACATTCCTGTCTGCTCATAATATGAAAATGTCAGTCTGAGGATCTCGAAGACTGAATGTTAAGAATAACTCACACTTCGACCGGGCTCAGTGAGACAGTAAAAATGTTAACGTAATATTTTGTGTTGTCATTCATACGTCTATCAATTCTTCAAGAAATATTTTATTCATATAACAGTATTAACATTCCCATGTCAGTCTGAGGCTCTCGAAGACTGAAAGGTCATGGTGACTCACA
Source organism: uncultured Ignavibacteriales bacterium (assembly GCA_963731745.1). Classification (GTDB taxonomy): domain Bacteria; phylum Bacteroidota; class Ignavibacteria; order Ignavibacteriales; family Ignavibacteriaceae; genus CAVSWT01. Next base: position 74,538 of record CAVSWT010000013.1, on the reverse strand, counting down.
CTTCGACGGGGCTCAGTGTGACATTGAAATTGTTATCAATCATTCACTCAATCAGTCATGCATTTCCGCCGTTTTGTCTTTCCTTACCCGTTACAATGCCTTTCCTACCCGTTACATTATGATTCCTACTGCCTACAATGCCATTCCTACCGCTTACATTATGGTTCCTACGACTTACAATGCGATTCCTACCAGTTACAATGCGATTCCTACGAGTTACAATGCCGTTCCTACCAGATGCAATATGATTCCTACGAGTTGCAAAATGGTTCCTACCAGTTACAATGCGGTTCCTACCGGCTGCAATACGTTTCCTACCATATTTTTTTACATATAATCATTCATTTTTATCGTTTTGCGAGACTATTATTCACTGCCGCATTAAGCATTGTTTTTACTGCCAGGTTATTTTAGGATTGATTCCCTTATTTTATTTAGTCCTTCTCTTCGTTTTATGACTTAGCAGCTATAACGATTTATATGTAATGCCAAGCTTTTTAAACTTGAGCCCAAAAATAAAACATGGGTTTTTATTTGTGTATCAGGGAATGGATGAGATTTTAGAAAATTGCAATTAAATTATTAATGATGAAGCGGCGTAGGATTGGTTGGGTAAAACTTTTTGTTTTATGCTGATCCTTTGACTTTTTACTTATTAAAGAGGTTAAGCAGTACTATTAAATTATTATTTTAAATAAGAAAGATGTAATATTATAAAGATTTTTTCCAATTTGTACTAAAATTCAATTCATGTATCATTTGGAAATTATTTATACAACGAATATTAAAATCTCTGCATACATCTGGGATATGACGATTAGCGCCTTTTCGTGATGGTTTTGATGATTCTGTTGTAACAACACATCTATTTTCAATATCTTTTAGCGCATAAGCTAATAAAAATGGGTCTCTTCCAATACTTTCAAGTTCATCGTCAGTTGGATTTGCTAAGTAACCACCATAAGTAATACGGGCAACCAAATCTTGTTCAACTTCTTCTTGAAATAATAGTGAATCTTTAACCTCGATTTGTTCTGCCCATGTTGCAAGAGAATCTTTTTCACCATCTTTATCTTTGGAATCTGAAAATTCTTCATATACCTCAATTGGAATTTTGATTTTAGTTTGCTTCCCTTGATAAATAATCCAATCCCAAAATTCTGGAATGCGTTCAATGGGATAGTAATCACGTTTTGCATCTATTAGAGTATTAGCATCAAGTAAATAAAGCAAAATAAAATTCTCTCCTAAGCAAATTGTTCAGATTGAAATAATTTATGAACCTTAAGTGGCCTCACTTCTAATAGCATGCCTGCTTTTGTTGTCGTTAGTGCACCAGCAAACGTCAAACGCTGTACTAATCCAACCAATGTTCCCAGTTTATATTTATGCAAAATATAATAACTTGGACCACCATCTTTTTGTTTGTTTTTATATCGGGATGTTTCTTTATTTTCTAACCATTTTTTATAGTAAAACTCTCGTAATGAATTCCATATTGACTTAGTAATATCTCCCCGTTTATAAAGTCTATATGCTATATGAGTATTACTAAGTTTTTGCAGAAAAGCATAATCAGATATTTCAGATTTTAAATACTCAAAACCAAAATTAGTAATTTTGAATTTTTCAAATTCATCCTCTGGCAGAAAAAATTCACTTGCTACATTGTTACAGAATTTTTCTATGTTATTTTCAAAATATGCTCCACTTACCCCAGTTTGACCTAAAAATAAATGAGACATCTCGTGTATCAATGAAAAAGACCATGCAGATTCACTATCTTGATCATTAATTACTATAAAAGGAGCAATGTCGTCAGAGAGTACAAATCCTCTAAAAATAGTAGCTGGAATATTACTATGATAAGATCCTAAATTACCTTTTAGTAATACAAAAACACCTTGAGATTCAATTTTTTGACGTAAAAAACGAAAAGACTCTTTATAATTAAATTGTTTCCTATAATCAATACTATCAAAATTTAAAAGCCTGCGTATGGAATTGACAACACTTTTAACACCATCTTCGATTTTATGACTACCAATAAAACCAAGATGCCTTTCTTCATCTGCATCGATTAATGTTTCTCGTATAGTAGTTTGACGTGCTTTAATATCTCGAATAAGAATATCTACATTAACATTATCAGTTCCTTCAATGTTGGTTGGTAAAGTTCGAAAATCCTTTCCTCTATCACCAATGTTAGGTGGTTTATCTAGATAAAAAGTTAAAAGTGGAAGATGATATTGTTTCGCCATTCTTAGTAGTAAAGGCCTAGATGGTTCTTTTTCCCCAGATTCCAAAGCACTAAGTTTGTCTACCGCACTTATTTTTTCACTATCCTTTATGTTAAGTTTATGAGCAGCATCTTCTTTTGAAAGTCGCGAATTTATTCTTGCCCATAAAAGAATTTCAGGCTTTACACTTGGCATAATATTTATCTATTCTAAAATTTTAATTGAGAATATAATTTTTGTCAGCGAGTTAAAAATAATTAAAAGTATAATGACATAAAATGATATTATTTCCTATGCTCATTTGGGAAATACTGCTAACAACCTTGCCGATAACTCGCCGCCCAGAACAACATTGCCACTTAGAAAACAACTGCCGATGATTTAGCAAACTGTGCTTAACTTTACTTGTAAACGCAGTTTGCAACAATGTTGTTTAATATAACTACTTTGAAAAACAAACTTTAAACGAAACGACCAAGCCAAAAAATTAAAAATCCGAGTGCGATTCTCTGGTTAAGTGTATTAAAATTGATTTAACTAAAAAAATACTAATGTCTCCAAGGCCAAGATCTTCCACCTTCTTCGTAATCTACTTTTTTTCTTCTAAGATAATTAAAGCGAATAATGAAAACACTTCCAAGTATTGTAATCATAATAAATAAAAAATTGCCAGAAATTATTTCATTAAGCAATTTAATTGGTGAAAATGCATCAAGTAAAAAGTTTTTATTATTTGATCCTATTGAATTAATTATAAAAGCAAAAACGGCACAGAAATATAAAGTAACAATTAATTTCAAGAAGGCCTTAAGAATATCTTTTAAACTCATATACATTTAAAAATCTATACACATAACTATTATATATACTTAACTTAAATTTGTTTAAAGGGATATATATCTGCAAGTACTTGCATATCTATGTTTCTTTTTTTACAGATTCTAGTAAGCTCCGCTGTTATTCATGTATGCTAAGTGTGTTTATGCGATTGGCGATTTCAATTTAAATTAAACCGTATCGAATGTAATAAAACGAGCTTTAAAAAACATCGGCATCTCTTCACTTATCAACAAAAAGTTATGGGATGAAATGGGATAATTCCGGCGTTAACCTTTGGCTTTACATCATCGCAATGAATTGGGGTGTTAGCTTTTGTTTTCTATCATCAAAGGTTAACGCCCCGATTTTATCGGGGTGACTGAATAATACGAACTCCAATACACATAACCGTTCCAACGGTTTATTAAGTATCAACATAGCATACAGATTTCTTGATTTTAATAGAATACTAAGCAAGGTAAACTGTTAAAACAGTTAAAGGAATGGGAAGGTGAGTCTAACTCTCACCAAGATAAATCCCGGAGTTAACCTTTGGCTTTGCATTTCGTCAGTCAAACTAGCCCTTCAGTAAAGGAGAAAGCTAGCAAATTGAAAAAGTTAATATTACATTGTACAACAGCAGGGATAAGTCCACATTAATTAACCTTGTTCTTCAGGTAATCTATGCTTCTTTCATACTTAGCTGAATTCGCTTTCTTTCAATATCGATATCAACAATGCGAACGGTTATTTTCTGATCTAACTTTAATACTTCGGCAGGATCTTTAATAAAACGATCTGTGATTTGAGAAATATGCAGCAAGCCGTTTTCTTTAATTCCGATATCTACAAATGCACCAAACTTTGTAAGATTAGTTACTATACCTGGCAGACGCATCCCGGGTTTTAAATCTGATATTTCATTAATTGTTTCTGAAAATGAAAACACTTCTGCTTTACCGCGTGGATCGAGTCCCGGTTTTTCGAGTTCATGCAAAATATCTTTTAATGTCGGCATACCAACATCATCGGTTACATAATTATTTATATCAATCTGCTGACGAATCTTCGCATCGTCAATTAGAGTTTTTATAGGTTTAGATAAATCCTTTGCCATCTTTGCAACAATGGAATAACTTTCCGGATGAACTGCACTGTTATCAAGCGGATTTTCCGCGCCCGGAATTCTTAAAAATCCTGCAGACTGTTCAAACGCTTTAGCACCAAGTCCGCTTATTTTCATTAATTCTTTACGTGAGCGAAATGATTTATTTTCACGCCGGTAGTTTGTTATTGATTTTGCAAGCTTTGGCCCGATTCCCGAAACATAGCTTAGCAAATGTTTGCTTGCAGTATTTAAGTTAACCCCAACATTGTTTACAACTGAAGTAACCACTTGATGAAGTTCTTCTTTCAAATTATCCTGATCAACATCGTGCTGATACTGTCCAACTCCGATTGACTTAGCGTCGATTTTAACAAGTTCGGCAAGCGGATCCATAAGCCTTCTTCCGATGGAAATTGCACCGCGATAGGTAAGATCAAGATCAGGAAACTCTTCTCGTGCTGTTTCTGATGCTGAATATATCGATGCACCTGCTTCGTTCACCATAAAGACTTCAGTAGTTCCTGAATTATCAATCAGAGATTTTATAAACCGTTCTGTCTCTCTGCCTGCTGTTCCATTTCCAATTGCGATTGCTTCAACCTTATATTTTTTTAATAGCTCTCTTACTGTTTGCGATGCTTCATCAGATTTTGTCTGCGGCGGATGCGGAAAGATAGTTGTATACTGTAACAAATTTCCCTGCTGATCGAGACAAACAAGTTTACAGCCAGTTCTGAAACCGGGATCAATTGCCATTGTAACTTTCTCTCCGAGTGGAGGAGCTAAAAGTAATTGACGAAGGTTTTCGGAAAACACCAGTATTGCTTCTGCATCTGCTTTCACTTTGGAACTGTTTCTGAATTCGGTTTCAATTGATGGAGCTAATAATCTTTTATAAGCATCTTGTATTGCCAATAATACTTGATGAGAGGATTCATTTTTATCTTTTATAAAAATCTTATTCAGTCTTTCAATTGCGGTTTCATTATCAATTGAAATTGAAACGCGTAAAATTCCTTCCTGCTCGGCTCTGCGTATAGCTAGAATTCGGTGGCCTGCGCAGCGTTTTAACGGTTCGCTAAAATCAAAGTAGTCGGTGTATTTTGTTCCTTCATCCTTCTTTTTCTCAATTACTTTTGAACTGATTATTGCATCGCGTTCAAATAGCTGCCGGATTGTATTACGTGAATCTGCATTTTCATTAATCCATTCCGCAATAATATCTCTAGCACCTGCTAATGCTGATTCAATATCCGGCACTTGCTCATTTAAATACTTGTCTGCTATCGATTCTATCTGATCTTCCTTCTGCATCATTATTATTTCCGCAAGAGGCTCCAATCCTTTTTCCCGTCGCTGCGGTTGCTCTTGTTTTTCTTTTCGGTTTGTAGGGAAGATAAATATCTTCAAGCTCAGTCATTTCCCAGCAATTATGGATTTTGTTTTCTAATTCAGGAGTTAACAATTCCTGATCGCTAATGCTTTTAAGAATGGCTTCACGTCTTTTAATCAAATCAAGAAGTCGTTTCCATTCTTTTTCAATTGCGGACACTTCTGTTTCATCAAGACTTCCGGTAGCTTCTTTCCTGTAACGGGAAATAAATGGAATCGTTGCCCCTTCTTCCAAAAGCTTAATTGTATTTGAAACCTGTGATGTATTTATTGAAAGTGAATTGCTTATACGTTTAACAAGAATTTCTGTCATTGTTTTTTTTATGGATTAATAAGGTTATTTCGGAATTACTATTTACAAGTTAAATCTCATTAAATAAATTGCTTCTACTTTATTTCTATATACTGCTCATCCACATTCCATCCGCTTATAGAAACTTCAGCATTACGAACATCTTCTTCATTTGTGTAGTCAATAAAAATGGTTTTCGTTTCTCCGGGTAAAACTGAAACATAATTGTCGCTATAGAATACCGGTAGTATTCTTTTTTTAGTAGTTGAATCTATCAAAGAAATACGATTGAAAAATGCTAACGGTCCGTGGAACTTATTTTCAATATTAACCTCGATTCGGCCATCAGTTACTTTTCTAGCTGCGATTTCCAATTTAACTTTCTGCATCTTTTGCAGTCCGCTGTAATTGCCGGTTGAATCCGGCAGCCAATATAGATTTTCATCAAGAATTTTTTGGGATGCATCTATTAAACGCAGAGATAAAAAGCCGCCTGTGGAAGGGAAAAATCTATCCAGCCTTTTTTTCACAGATTCAATTTTCTGAACTGTGGTTGGGCCTAATTCGACAATCCATTGCAAAACCACCGTATCTTTTCCCGCAATGTTATAAGCTTTTGCTTGAATCATTATATCGTGCTGTGGAATAAAAGTGTGATTAGCTATCATCAGCATTCCGTCAATCGGGTTGTACATTACATGAAGAGTTTTTCCAGCGTGATGCAATCCATATAAGCCGGCATTAGGATCAAGATAATAATCATACATCTGTCCGCGTAATGCAGTCCAGGGATTTTGAGTTTTCCAGATAATTACACCTGTGTACCAGTCCCACATGTGCGCAATATGTCCTTCAATGAGCCCGCGGTATTGGTCATAATTAATTAGCTGAGCTTTGTTAACAAAATCTTTTACATCCTTAGATTTACCATACGCGTCAACAAAATCACCATACCAGCTTGCTTTATGATAACGCCAAACGGAATCTTCAATTACTTTGGTTAAACTAGATGAACCTTTGCTAATAGGCAGGTTAACTAGATTTTGGTCAGGAATAAAACGTTCAAGAGATTGATAATCTCCTATACCAATAGATCCGATTTCTGAATTAAAAGGGAAGGATCGTTTTTCCCAAAAGTTACTGATAGGCTGAATATGATACGCACCGTCGCCATTGCCGCCAATTGTATTGTGAGACATGCTATCAACATTCGAATAATCATAAAAGTAGCGTGTATAATCCAGAGAAGGAAACAAAGAATCTTTCATCACAGAAAGTATATCTTGAGGTGGTGGAATTTCATTGCCGCCGCAATAGAAGGCTAGTGAAGGATGATTTCGAATCATTTTAATCTGGTCTGCTGCCGACTCAAGAAATAGCTTATGATCATCAGGATATTTTCGCCTTGTCCATTGATCTTCTTTTTTCATCGGATCAAACCATTTCCCATTGCAGTCACCGGACATCCAAAAATCCTGAAAAACCAAAATACCATATTTATCACACGCGTGGTAAAACTCCGGCCTTTCAGTTATTGCACCTCCCCAAATACGGATTAAGTTAAGATTCATATCCCGGTGAAAACGTATTTCTGCATCATAACGTCCCGGAAAAAATCTTAACATTGCATCTGAAATAATCCAGTTGCCGCCTTTTATAAAAATTTTCTGTCCATTTACAAATGTCTCGCGGCTTTGTGTTTGAGTGTTCCAAGCCGTTCTAATTTCACGAATGCCTGTTGATACTTTCTTCTCATCCATAACTTCATCACCGCTTCCAATGAACTGAAACGTAACTGTGTATAATGGCTGTTCACCATATCCGTTTGGCCACCAGAGTTTTGGATTTTTAAGTTCGAAATCTTCTAACGTTATTTCCATAGTTGATGAAGGTTTTATTGAGATTTCTTTTTCTACTATGTTATCTTCAAGTTTAACTTGTAAAGTTCCACTTATGGATTCATTAGTTGGATTTTCTATTTCTGCACTAGCTCTTATTATAGCTGGTGGTTGAGAACGGCCAGGGAATCTATTTCCGGGAACCATTGTAATTACATGTGCATTTTTCAACTGTACTGTATTCGTTTTTTCAATCGTTACTTTATCCCATATACCCGTATTTCTATCATGAATCGGTTGAATCCAGTCCCATCCCGCAGCATATTGATTCGATACATTTCTCCCGATTGTTCCATCGCCGCCTTGTCCGCCGTTAGCATTTCCTACCGGGTCAGGTGGATAAACAATTACTGCAAGCCGGTTATTTCCATCTTTAGAAATGAAGGGAGTTATGTTATAAGTTTGACGAAGAAACATACCATAATGAGTTTTTTTGTTTAGTCTATGGCCATTTAAGAATATATCACAGCCATAGTTAACTCCGCGAAAATGCAGCCATATTTGCTCAGCATCGAAAGAGATTTTTTCGTGAAAATTTTTCACAAACCAATACGTATAATAGTCGCGGCCTGTATCATATATGTCCGGAATTTTTTTATTATTCATTCCATAAAATGGATCCGGAATTAATTTATTATTTAATTGTGTAGTTAAAATTGTTCCAGGCACGGTAGCAGGCAGCCAGTTTGTTAACTGTGTGAGTGGTTTAGATAATTCATCACCTTTTAATTTTACCTCTTTAATATTTTTACATACCCACCCAGAGTCCAGTTCGTATTGGTTGTTTAAAAAATTTATGTTGTTTTCTTTGTGCGCGCAACCGGGAATTAAACATACAAACACAAAAAGTAATAATGTGATACCTATACTTTTAAACATTTTTTCTCAAGGCCTTTAAATAAAATAGTGAATAGATTTAACTGCAGATCAAATTTCTTTTGATGCAAAGCCGCTGCATTGTAATGATAGAAAAATAACAATAATATATATTAAAACTGAAGTTATCTTTAATTGAAGAATTTTATTGGAAGTAATATTCTTATTTAATAAAATCTATTTTATATAATTCTTGCAATGCTGTAAAAATCAAAAACAGCATCTAAACCAAAACAGCAGAACAAATAAACTGCTGCATTTGATTGTTAAATAATTTTGAAGCTTCTTAAAATACTCCGTAATTTAAAGATTATAAGAATTTCTTTTAAAGAATTCAAAAAGGTTTTATATCAACATGAAAAAATTTAAACTAAACATTTTTATTCTTTTGCTTTTTACTTCGGCCATTTGGGCTCAGTCAGATTTACACATCGCCCAAATTGGAAATTTTAAACTTACAAATGGCGACACCATTTATAACTGCAAAATTGGTTATAGGCTTTTCGGAAATATGAACAGTGCAAAGTCTAATATAATTTTATTCCCCACCTGGTTCGGCGGCACAACTGAAGGTTTGAAGGGTTTAATAGGATCGAATAAAGTTATTGATTCTGATAAATATTATGTAATAGCTGTTGATGCGCTTGGTGATGGTGTTTCATCTTCTCCATCAAATAGCGGCATGCAGCCGGATTTAAGTTTCCCAGTTTTTAGCATTGAAGATATGGTAAATTCCCAATATAAATTGCTAACTGAAGAATTAAAAATAAATCATATCTATGCTGTCTTTGGCGGTTCTATGGGCGGTATGCAGACTTTTCAATGGATGGTTTCTTATCCTAAGTTTATGGATAAAGCGCTTCCATACGTCGGTTCACCTAGACTTACATCTTATGATTTGTTGTTATGGAATACTGAACTGCACATGATCGAGCTTGGGCACAAATGCAACCTAAGTGATGATGAGATTATAAAAAATGTTGCGGAGTTACAAACTTTAGAAATTCAAACTCCGGGCTATAGAGTTGAACATACAACGCCGGAAGAGTATGATAGTTTTATTCAGGATAGATATAAAACATATCGAGCTCATTTTAATTCTTACGATTATGCATCACAGCTTCGAGCAATGCTGCAGCAGGATGTTTCTAAAAATTTTAAAGATTCAATGGAGTTGGCGGCTAAAAATGTAAAGGCAAAAGTTTTTATTATTGTTTCTCAGACTGATCATATGGTGAATCCAAATCCGGCGTTGAATTTTGCCAAATTGATTAATGCTGAAACATATATTTTTCAAAATAATTGCGGCCATTTAGGTCCCGGATGTGATATGGAAAAGTTCACAAGAATAGTGCATGGTTTTCTAAATAAATAAAAGTCTATTCACCATTTTTATTATTTAATTTACTTATTAAATCATTACGCATATTCCATACATTTTCAGAAATGGAAACATGATAAAGATGAGGATAGATTAATCTTTTAACGCCGGTATCAAGTCTGTCAAGATCCCGTTCGCGCTGCTTTCTCATATCTTCAATCGAAGGGAAATCATAAACAAGGTTTCCGTCTTTATAAATATCTACAAGCAAAGGTTCAATCTCTTTAAAATTATCCGTATTTAAAATTCTTTTCTTTGTTTGATTAAAAGGGTGGCGCAAAGTAATTTTTTTACTTTCCATTATGTTTTCGTCCGATAGAGCAACCAAATCTGCAGTTGCCTTATTACTTTTATCATAAATTCTGTAAACTTGTTTGTTGCCTGGATTAGGAATTTTCTCAACTGATTCTGAAATCTTGATAGCAGGGAGCCAGTCTTTTTTTTCTTCCACGGCAACTAATTTATAAACTCCTCCCAGCGCCGGATCTCCTTCTGAAGTAATCAGCCTGGTTCCAACTCCGTATGTCAGCCGTTTTATTAGGTTATCCGGATCAACTTTATGCTTAGGTGCATCTTCTCTAATTTGACTAATGATTTGCCAAATGTTCATTTCATCTAGTTCGTTTGAAAGAACAATTCCCACATCCGTTAAACCGGCTTCATCAAGCATTTGCATGGCAATGATACTTAAATAAGCAAGATCGCCTGAATCTAATCTTATAGCAATAGGCTTGTGACCATTTTTCTTTAATTCTTTAAATACTTTTATTGCATTAGGAATACCGCTTTCCAATGTATTAATTGTATCAACAAGCAGGACGCATTCATCAGGATATAAATCCGCAAAAGCTTCAAAGGCTTCAAGCTCTGTTTTACCCAGAGCAAGATATAATTGAACCATGCTGTGCGAGTGTGTTCCTTTAGGCGGGTAACCAAGTAAATGTGAGATACCCACATTCGAAGAATAATCTGCACCGCCAATTAAAGCCGCTCTAACCGCCGCTATGGCGCCTCTGTCCTGCGCTCTTCGGGCTCCGAAATCAATAATCATTTGGCCTTTTGTAATTTCCTTAATGCGCGATGCTTTAGTGGCAATTAGAGTTTGAAAATTTAAATTATTTAATAAAATAGTTTCAAATATTTGAGCAATTGCTGCCGGGCCTTCTACAATGGTCAAAGGTTCATGAGGATGAACAACTCTTCCTTCAGGAATAGATTTAATATTTAGTGATTTGAAACTTCCATTCTTTTTAAGCCAGTCTAAATAATCATCATGAAACAATCTCTCGCCATTGGAGTTTTTATGAGATTTTAATATTTCAATTTCAATATCCCCAAATACTGTATTCTCCAGCCAATCTATTAACCATTCTAACCCGGCAGTTATACAGTAACCTGCTTTGTGAGAACCATAATCGGGATAATCTCTAAAGAAATGATCGAACTGAACTTTTTTTTCATGAAGATTATTTTTAAAATAAAGCTGAGACATCAATAATTGGTAGTGGTCAGTGAATAGCGCCCCTTCAGTAATTTGCTGGTCAAATTTTTTTAACAACCGATTTTACTCCAAATAATTATGATTAAATAATATAATCAAAATAATATATTGTTATGGTGTTCATCTGATAATGATAATTAATTTATTATCTTATAGAGTTTTTAAACTAATATGAAAGGAATTTATTAATGGATAATATATTTCCTCAATTACAAGAATGGGCCGCATTATATGGCTTACAAATTATTGCAGCCATTTTAATTTTGATCGCAGGTTTATGGGTTGCAAAATTCTTAAAGAAATTTACCCGAAAAGTGCTGACAAAAAAGGAGGTTGATCCGGCGTTGGTTTCATTCCTTAGCAGTATTGTTTACGCCGCAATGATTGCTTTTATAATTATAACTGTGCTTGCAAAGGTTGGAATACAAACCGCTTCATTCATCGCTGTGCTGGGGGCTGCGGGGCTAGCTATCGGGTTGGCTTTTCAAGGCGCCCTTTCAAATTTTGCAGCCGGAGTTTTGCTGTTGATTTTTCGTCCATTTAAAGCCGGGCAGTTTATTAATGCTTCCGGAACAATGGGAACTGTGGAAGAGATTCAGTTACTTTATACTCAATTGAAAGCTCCGGATAACGTTAAGATTATTGTTCCTAATGGAAAGTTAATGGCAGATATTATTACCAATTATTCCGAGAACACTACTAGAAGAGCAGAATGGAAAATTGGTGTGGGCTATAATGATGACCTTAAAAAAGCGAGAAGAATATTAGAAGAAATTTTAAAGTCGGATAAAAGAATTCTTGATGATCCGGCGCCCTCTATCTTTTTAGTTGAACTTGCAGACAGCAGTGTCAATTTTTCCGTAAGAGCTTATACAAATGCGGGAGACTGGTGGGCAACTTATACTGATACTCTCGAAGTAATTAAGGAACGTTTTGACCAGGAAGGAATTAATATCCCTTTTCCGCAGAGAGATGTTCATCTTTTCCAGGCTTCTTAATTAAGCATAGTATTAATTTGGAATTCCATCAAAAGCTTAGCCAAATTTTGATAGAATAAAAGAGGCTAGAAAACCCAGTACTGTTACCAGGCCGGCCCAGTTGTGTACTTCAGCAAAAGCCTCGGGAATCATGGTGTCAATCAACATTGCCAGAATTCCTCCCGCGGCAATTGCAGTTGTTGCAGCAATAACCTCAGGGGAAAAATTTTGGAAAATTGAATAACCCGTAAATGCTGCAATGGCGGACGCGAAGGCTATTGAGAACCAAATTGTAAAAACAAATTTTGGGGACCTGCCTGCTTTCAACATACCTGATGCACTTGATAATCCCTCCGGAATGTTGGAAAGGAAAATTGCAATTACAGCTACCATGCTAACTGCACCTCCTTCTAATAGGCTTAAGCCAATAACGATTGATTCGGGAATCCCATCTATTAGGGCCCCTATTGCAATAGCTGACCCGCTGCCTTTATTTTGATCCTCTGATGGCTGTTGGTTGCCAGACCGTTTTCGGTGTCTTGCTCCTTTTTTTGATAATATAAAATTTGCTAAAGAATAAATGGCGGCTCCTCCTAAAAATCCTATGGCAGTAAAAGCGAAACCTCCGCGGTTGTATGCCTCTTCCATAAGTTCAAAAGAAAGTGCAGAAATTAATACACCGCTTCCGAATGCCATAATCAAAGCAATCACTCTTGATGAAACTTTTACAAAATAAGCAATCCCCGCACCTATAATTAACGCTGCTCCTGCTACAAATCCCCAAAATCCTGCTTGAATCCAAAGAGGCATTTTATAACTTTTTTTGTTAGGTAAAATTTTTATAAAGAAAATAAGTTTTATTTTGGTTCAAAGTATTATTATTTGTCACATTAGCTAAATTTGATATATTGTAATCACAAAAAATCGGAAGGAAAGAATGAAGAGAATATCAGTATTAGGTGCAGGAATGGTAGGCAGTGCCATAGCAATTGATCTTTCCAAAGCATTTAAAGTAAAGGCTGCAGATGTAAGTTCAAAAAATTTATCGAAGTTAAAAAAATATTCTCATCTTCAGCTTGCCGAGGTTGATTTATCATCGGCGCAAAATATAAAAAAAGTTATTGAAGATGCTGATATTGTGGTTTGCGCAGTGCCTGGTTTTATGGGATTTAATACAATTAAAACTATAATTGAACAAAAGAAAAATCTGGTCGACATATCTTTTTTTGGTGAAGATCCATTTGAACTTGATAAGCTGGCTAAGAAAAATAACGTGACAGCTATTGTAGATTGCGGAGTTGCGCCGGGACTAGGAAGCATTATTTTAGGTTATCATAACAAAAGAATGAAAATAAAGTCATTCGAGTGTTATGTTGGCGGACTGCCGAAAAAGAAAGTTCCTCCATTTGAATACAAAGCGCCTTTCTCGCCGATTGATGTAATTGAAGAATACACGCGACCGGCCAGATTTATAGAAAACAATAAATTGATAGTTAAACCGGCACTCTCTGATTTAGAGCAGATTGATTTTCCTCCTGTTGGAATTTTGGAAGCATTTAATACCGATGGACTGAGAACTTTAATTAAAACTATGAAAATACCAAACATGAAAGAAAAAACTCTACGTTATCCAGGGCATATCGAGAAAATTAATTTGTTAAAGGAGACTGGTTTTTTTAATGAAAAATTAATTGAAATGAAAGATGGCCAGAAAATTCGTCCGGTTGATTTGACAGCTAAGTTATTATTTCCAATGTGGAAACTAAAAGAAAGTGAAAAAGAATTTACAATTTTAAAAGTTATTGTTGATGGCGTCAAAAATGGTAAACAAAAAACTTACACTTATAATTTGTATGACGAGTTTGATAGTTCAACAAAAACTTCGTCAATGGCAAGAACAACAGGATATACTTGTACAAGCGCGGTTAATTTAGTTGCGAAAAATATCTATGCAAAAAAAGGAATTTCTCCTCCTGAATTCTTAGGGGAAGATGAACAAAGTTTCAATTATATACTTTCTTATCTCAAAAAGCGAAATATTAACCTCAAGATAGAAGAAAGTTAATAAATTATTTTATATATTTTTGCCGTAATAATGACTAGTTCTAAAAACTAAAATTATTTTCACTAAACAAAAAAAGTTTGTAAGTACAATACTACTTTTTCATTATTAAATAGGTTAGAATGACCAATAGAAATGTGACTCAGCTTTTAGTTGATTTAAATAAAGGTGACAATGAAGCAATGCATCTTTTACTTCCGCTGGTATATAATGAGCTTAGAAGACTTGCTTCAAAATATTTAAAAGCGGAATATTCGCAAAGAACAATTCAAACCACAGAGCTTGTTCATGAGGCCTATATAAGACTAGTCGGTAATGAAAATTTATCACTTCAAAATCGCGGACATTTTTTTGGCGTGGCAGCAAATTCAATGAGGCAAATCCTAGTTGACAGAGCTAGAAAAAGAAGTGCCATAAAAAGGGGAGAAGCTAATCCAAATGTTTCATTAGACGACGCACTTTTTATTTCTGATGAAAAGAGTGAAGAAATTATTGCGTTAGATGAATCACTAAAAAAACTTGAAATGTTCGATGAACGATTAAGTAAAATTGTTGAGTTAAGATTTTTTGCAGGTTTTACGATAGAAGAAACTGCGGAAATTTTAAATCTCTCACCTGCAACAATTAAACGTGAATGGAGCACCGCAAAAGCCTGGCTCTACAAGTCAATGGGCAAAGCCTAACACAATATTAATTTTAACAAATCAATTTTAATTTTCAAATGAATATTCAAAATTGGAAAAAGATTAAATCCATTTTCGAATCAGCTATTGAACTGCCTAATAATCAACGAAATGATTTTATCGAGAAAGAATGTTCAGGAGATAATTCCATAAAAAAAGAAGTTGAAGGTTTGTTATTTGCTTATGAAAACTCGGGTAATTTTTTAGAAGAATCAGAAATTGACCTAGCGTTTCTCAGGAATGATGAAGATGATGATTCATTTATAGGTATGCAATTCGGCGCGTATAAAATTGAAAGAAAAATAGGCACAGGAGGAATGGCGCATGTCTATTTAGCGCGAAGAGCCGACAATGAATTTAACCAAACTGCAGCTTTAAAAATCATCAAAAGAGGGATGGATACAGAAGAAATTATAAAAAGATTTAAGCATGAAAGACAAACATTAGCAAATCTTGATCACCAAAACATAGCCAAATTAATTGATGGAGGAACAACAGAAAGAGGGCTGCCATTTTTCTTGATGGAATATATTGACGGAATTCCTATAACAGAATACTGCGATCATAATAAATTATCTGTTGATCAAAGGCTTGAACTTTTTATTAAAGTTTGTTCTGCCGTTAACTACGCTCATCAAAACTTAATTGTACATAGAGATTTAAAACCCAGCAATATACTTATAACCGGCAATGGAATACCAAAGCTTCTTGATTTTGGAATTGCAAAATTGTTAAGTGATGAACATAGTTCCAATACAATGCCTTTAACTAGAGAAGGCTCTAAATTGATGACTATTGAATATGCAAGCCCTGAACAAGTTAAAGGCGGAAAAATAACAACGGCAAGCGATATTTATTCATTAGGTGTTTTGCTTTATGAACTTTTAACGGGCCATTTACCTCACAATTTTAAAAATAAATTTCCTCATGAAATTGAAAAAGTTATTACTTCAGTTTATCCTGAAAAACCAAGTACAATAATTACGAAGTCAAGTAAAACTTATAATGAAGATGGTGAATTGAATGAAGTCTCAGCCGAAGAAATCAGCAAATTAAGAAGCAGCAATGTTGAAAAGTTAAAGAGAAGATTGTCCGGAGATATTGATAAAATAATTTTAATGGCATTAAAAAAAGAACCGGAAAGACGTTACAGTTCGGTTCAACAGCTTTCTGAAGATATAAGCCATTACGTTGAAGGACGGCCGGTTAGCGCTCATATTGATTCGTTATGGTACCGGTCTAATAAATTTATCAGCAGGCATAAATTGGGTGCTGCTGCGTTTGTAATTATAAATTTATTATTAATATCCGGAATTGCCGCTGTAATATGGCAGGCAAATATTGCAAAAATGCAAAGAGATAAGGCTACTTTAGAAGCCGCCAAATCAAATCAGATAAATAAATTTCTAAATGAAATACTTTCTTCAGTGGATCCCTCAAAGGAAGGCAAAGACGTAAAGGTTGTAGAAGTTCTTGATAAAGCATCCAAAAAAATCCAAACCGAGCTGCAAAATCAACCCGAAATAGAAAGTGAGATTAGAACCACTTTAGGTATTACATTTCAAAATTTAGGCTTATATGATCAGGGCATTATTCAGCTTGGAAGAGCATTACAACTTAAAGATTCGGTATTTGGCAATAACATTGAAACTGCTATGGGATTTAAAAATTTAGCTTTGGTTTATCATTACAAAGGTAATTTAGATACAGCAAAATATTTATATGAGAAATCTTTGGAAATTTTACGAAGTATTGTAAAACCTCCAAATGCAAAATTCGCTGAAGCATTAAATGATTATGGAACTCTTCAGATGGATTTATCTAAATATGATGATGCCAAAATTAGTTTTGAAGAATCGTTAAAAAATTATGTGAAGCTGTATAATAAGGAACATAAAGATGTAGCCTCTACTTATAATAATTTAGCGCTAGACTTTCACTATTTGAATGAACTTGGATTCGGCAGAAAAATATTATACAACTGCGTACGAGCTGAATAGAAAAATTTTTGGGGACAGCAGTCTGAGTGTAACTTATAATATTAATAATTTAGCTTTTGTTGCACAAGAAAGGGGTAAGTACAATGCGGCCGAAAGCTTATTTAATACAGCCTATAATTTACGGAAAAAAGTTTTAGGCGCTAATCATCCTGAGGTTACGGTTATAAAATATAACCTGGGATGCTCTCTATTTTTTATGAGTAAATATAAAGAGTCAGAAGAATTAATACTGGAAGCAATTAATGATTGGAAACAAAAACTTGATAAAAACCATTCCTACTTTGGTGATGCATATGCTTTTCTCGGCAAGGTGCAAAACGCAGAAGAAAAATATGATTCTGCTTATCAAAATTTAAGGCATGCACTGCAGGTCAGAAGAAAAATATTCAACGAAAAAAATCCGCTTATAGTATTCACTGAAAGCGAATTAGGCAAATCTTTATTAGGACTTAAAAAATACTCCGAAGCTGAAAATCTTTTGCTTAGTGATTTAGCTAAAATAAATGATGATAAATCATATGATAAAAAGACAAAAATAAAATTATTGCAAACCTTAGTTCAACTATATCAAAAATGGGGAAAAAAATCCGAAGCAGAAAAAATTTCTAATCTTCTAACCGAAAATTAATTTCTCGGTTTTCATATCACAGAAAAACTAATCATTTACTATTAATTTTGTACAGAAGTTAATCTGAATAAAATACTATATAAGGAATTAAAATGGAAAAAAGAGAACTTGGAAAATTAGGCTTAGAAGTGTCTGTTTTGGGGCTTGGCTGCATGGGCATGTCTGAATTTTATGGCGAAACGAATGATGCAGATTCTATTAAGACTATTCATAGAGCAATCGAATTAGGAATTACGTTTTTTGATACAGCTGATATGTACGGCCCTTATAAAAATGAAATTCTGGTAGGTAAAGCTTTAAAAGAAAAACGGGATAAAGTTATTATTGCGACAAAATTTGGAATTGTTCGTAAACCGGAGTCTAATGAAAGAGGTATAAATGGTTCTCCGGAGTATGTAAAAAAATCGTGTGACGCTTCGTTACAAAGGTTAGGTACAGATTATATCGATTTATACTATCAGCATCGAGTTGATCCAAATGTTCCTATTGAAGAAACCATTGGAGCAATGTCAGATTTAGTTAAAGCAGGTAAAATTAGATATATCGGAATGTCCGAGGCATCTCCAAAAACTATACGCCGCGCAAATAAAATTCATCAGATAACTGCTTTACAAACAGAATATTCTTTGTGGAGCCGTGATCCGGAAGATGAAATTTTAAATTCCGTTCGAGAACTGGGAATTGGGTTTGTAGCGTATAGTCCCTTAGGCCGTGGTTTTTTAACAGGCAAATACAAATCAATTGATGATTTTGCAAAAGATGACTTTAGAAGATATTCACCTCGATTTCAAGGAGAGAATTTTCAAAAAAATTTAGAACTTGTAGATAAAGTAAACGAGATGGCGAAAGAAAAAAATATTACGCCAAGCCAGTTAGCTTTAGCTTGGACTCTTTCAAAAGGCAAGGATATTGTGCCGATACCTGGAACTAAACACATAAATTACTTGGAAGAAAATGTTAAAGCTGCTGAGATTAAACTTTCCGATGATGAAATAAAAGAAATCGAAGATATAGTACCGGCGAATGAAGTGGCAGGCAACCGATATGCCGATGCCGGAATGAAAACAATAAATAATTAAGAATACTTTTACTCAACAGAATCTTAAATAATTCAAAAGGATATTGAATTATTTTTGATTCTGTGATTAGTCATTCTAAAAATTAAATATATTAATTAACCTCAAAATAAATTCTATCCCAAAATACACTCTCCAAAACTGACCAATAATTATACAATCACATTACTTAAAACATTCGGTTAAAATTAGTACAAATGTTCTATATCATTATGGCCAGTTTAATGCAATATTTATCATGAAAATTTTATCGTTCGATCAGAATTGTTTCTGGATAAATTTTTATTGGTCTGATCTAATTTTTTAAACTTAACTCCATAGGTAAGATTTAGAATATTAAATTTTATCTTATTCAATTTGCGGGCATAAATTTCCTTTTCTGTTCAAGTCTTCGTGTTGTTTAAAATTAATAACTTTTAACAAGTATTAAATAATATTTGTTTGAATTTAATTAAGAAAATAAATTAATAATCATTTAACCGGAGGGTATATGAAAATAAGAATTATTGTTGCAGGTATTGTTTTTCTGCTTCTAAATGTCAGTTCATTTAGCCAAAGCGGAAGTTCTGTAAATACAAGCGGTGTACAAGTTGCTTTTCCGCTTAGCGACGATGCTGAAGATACTACGGCATCCTATGCTATGTGGTCACGAGATGCTTCTCAGTGGCAGATTAAAATCGTGGGCTCGCATAGCGGCAGTCAAGCCTGGGTAATGCAGCAGGCAACTGGAAGTTATAACTATATAACTTTATCAAGTGGAATAAATTTATCATCCGCACCTAATCCATATATTCAATGCTGGGTGAAAAGATCTGATGGAGCAGGCGGATATATTAGTTTAGAGGCATCAAGTGATGGAGGTTCAACCTGGAAGGCATTGATTCAGCCAAATTTTACCGGCAATTCATATACCCGGGTTCAAGCCTCATTATTCAATTATACGCAAAATAATATTTTGGTTCGAATCGGTTGTTATGCTCCTTACGGCACTTATTATCTTGATGATATTATAATTGATAATGCACCTACACCACAATCATTTGTTCTATTAAATCCAACTAACAATGGCTTGGAAGTTAAATGGGGCCAATCGACAGCTAGCGACTTTGGTGCTTATAAAATCGTTTTATCAACTGATCAAAACAAGCTCAATAATGATATTAATAATTATAATGGTAACAATGGCTACTATGTTACGAGTGGTGTAAGCGGCAGGACTGAAACTAGGGTAATTGATGTAACAAATAAAGCAACAGTTGACATGGTATTAACAGATCTTACTTTTACAAATACTCAATATTATGGAAAGATCTATGAAGAAGATACTCAAGGAATTGTAAATCAAGGTTCTGATAGAGCAGACTTAGCTACAACATTTTCAGTTACTGCTGAAACGGCTCCATTTAATGAAACGTTTGAGGGAACTTATAAATGGGCAGCTGACATTCCTTGGGCTGTTACTACTGATGATCAATCAGATGCTGGGCACAGTACTACACATGCGTTTGAAGATTCACCAAATGGTAATTATCCCGCCGATGCTGATAGAAGATTGACTGCACAAGTAAATTTTGGAAACATGGCTCACCCGGTATTAAGGTTTAATCAAAAATATTCATTTGAACAAAATAGTGATCAAGGTTATCTTGAGTATTCAACCAACAATGTTAATTGGACAACCATTACCGGTTTTACCGGAAACACCGGCGGTTTGTGGGAAACAAGAGAATTTGATGCAGGATTGTTAAAAGGTTCGAGCGGATATATTCGGTTTAAAACTATTTCGAACGGAGCTTCCATTCAGCAGGATGGCTGGCATTTAGACGACGTAGAAATTTATAATAATACAAGAACAACGGCATTTCCATTTTTTGATGATGTCAGCGATGATGCTGCCTCTCAAGCTAAGTGGGTCCCGGGTTCATGGGCAGTAAAAATAACTGGAGATCATTCTGGTGATAGTCAGGTTTGGTCATTACCGCAAAATAACGGCGGCTATGTTTATTTAACACTTGGCGGGCCAATGAATTTATCAAGTGCTCCCAATCCTTATGTACAATTTTGGGTTAAGAGAAGCGATAACCAGGGCGGATATGTAAGTGTAGAAGTTTCGGATGATGGCGGCGTTACATGGAAAGTTTTACAGCAGCCGAATTTTACAGGAGCTCAATATACTAGGATACAATCCTCATTATATAACTACCGGGAAAATAATGTATTAGTACGTATCGGCGGATATGCGCCTTATGGATCCTATTATATTGATGATATCTTAATTGATAATGCCCCTACTCCACAATCATTCGTTCTGCTTACTCCGGCTAATAACGGAATGAAAGTAAAATGGGGTAAGTCCACCGCAGCTGATTTTGATTTTTATAGAATTGTTATCTCAACGGATCAGAATAAGCTTAATAATGATTTAAATAACAGTAACCCCAATAATGGTTTTTATATTACCGATGATATAAATGGACATAATGAAAATAGAGTATTTGATATTAGTAATGTAAATACTTTGGATACAACTTTAACTGATTTAACTTTTACAAACACGCAATACTATGCTAAAATATATGAAAAGGATACTCAAGAATTTGTAAACCAAGGATCAGATAGAGCTGATTTAGCAACCGGTTTTTTTGTTACTCCTGAAGTAGCGCCATTTACTGAGACGTTTGAAGGTTCAGCATTTAAGTGGGCTGCTGATCTTCCATGGCAGGTGACAGAAGCTGATTCTGCTGATTCTCTTCATTCCACAACTCACGCTTTTGAAGATTCACCTAATGGAAATTATTCACCAAATTCGGACAGAAGATTAGTGGTTCAAATGAATTTGGCTAACATTGCAAGGCCTATGCTTAAGTTTAATCAAAAATATGCTTTTGAACAAAACAACGATCAAGGGTATCTCGATATATCATCTGATAATGCAAAGTGGACAAATATTGCCGCATTCACGGGGAATAGCGGTGGAATATGGGAGGCAATGGAATTCGATATAGGCGCCTTATCTCAACTGTCTGCTGCTTATCTCAGATTTACTACTGCCTCTAATGGAGCTGGAGTGCAGCAGGATGGATGGCATTTGGATGATATTCAAGTATCAGATAATTATAAGCATGCTCAAATTCCGTTTATCGATAGTGTTGAAGTCGATAGCGTTTCAAAAAATTATTGGACTGCCGGGACCTATGAAATTAATATAGCAAATGCTCATAGCGGTTCTCAAGTTTGGTATTGTCCTCAAAATAATGGCGGGTATAATTATATAACTTTAAAAGGTACTGTAAATTTATCAAGTGCACCTAAACCATATATTTCCTTCTGGGTTCGTAGAGCAGATGGCGGCGGCGGTTACTATAGCTTTGAGGTTTCAGAGGATGGCGGACAAACCTGGAAAGTTATCAAACAACTTAATTTTAGTGGTACGGCCTATACCCAAGCTATATACTCTTTAGCCGATTATCGAGAATCAAATGTCCTTGTTAGAATAGGACTTTATTCTCCATACGGTTCTTATTATCTTGATGATATTGAAATGGCCGACTCAACAGGTTATGCAACCGGAATTTCAGACTTAGCAGGAATTGTTCCTGAACAATTTGAATTAAGTCAAAATTATCCTAATCCATTTAATCCGACAACTACGATTAGGTATGCGCTTCCTACTGAAAGTAAAGTAATCCTTACTGTTTATAATTTATTAGGCCAAAGAATTGCTGAGCTGGTAGATGAAATTCAAACTTCCGGTTATCACGAAAAAATATTTAATGCGGCTAATTTGGCTTCAGGTGTATATCTTTATTCACTTAAAGCAGTTTCATCGGATGGAACTAAAAATTTCGCAGTTACTAAAAAATTAGTTCTGCTTAAATAAACTTTAACAAAATTCAAAAAAATTATTTAGGGAAGCATCAGCTTCCCTTTTTAATTTTAAAACATTTCTTAAACTCTTATCAAATAATTAATCTATAAAAATATTTTTTAGGTTTTTTCGTTTCAGGGTTTTAGATATTGGAAATGATTTTAATCAAGTGTATGTTTCTTCACTTTAAATTAAAGGAATTGCACGTACAACATGTTTAAGCCGAAATTATTTGTCATATATAAAAGCATAACTAAGAAACAATTAGTAAATGATTTAACCGCAGGTATTCTTGTAGGAATAGTTGCATTACCATTAGCTATCGCATTTGGCATAGCCTCCGGAGTAACACCCGAGAAGGGAATAATTACTGCTATAATCGGCGGATTTGTTGTTTCATTTTTAGGCGGCAGCCGTGTTCAAATCGGCGGGCCAACCGGCGCTTTTATTATTATTGTTTATGGGATAGTTCAGCAATACGGAACAGAAGGCTTAATGATTGCAACTTTAATGGCTGGAGTAATTTTAATTATTATGGGATTTGCTCAGTTTGGTTCGATGATAAAATTTATCCCATATCCTGTTGTAGTTGGTTTTACAAGCGGTATTGCAGTTGTAATTTTTTCCAGCCAAATAAAAGATTTTTTTGGTTTGCAAATTGGATCAGTACCGGCAGATTTTTTTCAAAAGTGGGAGTTTTATTTTAAGAATTTTAATTCTATAAATATAGAAACATTTTTAATCGGGCTTTCGTCATTACTGATAATTATACTGTGGCCAAAAATATCACGAAAAATTCCCGGAAGCATTGTTGCAATTTTATTAGCCACATTCGCTGTTCAATATTTTCACTTAAATGTTGAAACAATTCAGTCAAGATTTGGCGATATTCCATCTAAGATTCCTTTGCCCTCAATTCCATATTTCAATCTAGCAACAATTAAAAATTTAATAATGCCCGCAACTACCATTGCTATCCTCGCTGCCATTGAAGCATTGCTCTCAGCAGTTGTTTCCGATGGAATGATTGGCGGAAAGCATAAATCAAATATGGAATTAGTTGCTCAAGGAGTCGCGAATATTTTATCTCCACTTTTCGGCGGCATTCCGGTTACCGGCGCAATTGCAAGAACTGCTACAAATGTTAAAAATGGCGGAAGAACCCCTATAGCAGGAATTGTGCACGCAATTACTCTTTTGTTAATTATGATTGTTTTGGGCAGTTGGGCAAAATTAATCCCAATGGCTGCACTGGCTGCAATATTAATTATGGTCGCTTTTAATATGAGTGAATACAGGGTATTCAAACAATTATTGAAAAGTCCTAAAAGTGATATCGTTGTTCTTCTAACGACATTCAGCTTAACGGTAATTTTTGATTTAACTGTTGCGATTGAAATAGGGATGGTGTTGGCTGTTGTTTTATTCATGCGAAGAATGTCTGAAGTTTCAAATGTTGGAGTTGTTAAAAGAGAACTTAAAGATGAAGAAGAAAAAGTAGATCTCAATGCAGTAATAAATAAAGACGTACCTGATGAAGTTGAAATTTATGAAATTGACGGTCCATTTTTCTTTGGTGCCGCTCACAAATTTACTGATACAATGAGATCAATTGAAAAATCTCCGAAAGTTAGAATAATCAGGATGAGAGATGTTCCCGCTGTAGATGCGACTGGATTGAATTTATTAAATGAGCTATTTCAAGAAAGCAAAAAGGCCGGAATACATTTAATTCTATCCGGAGTTCATACTCAGCCATTATATGCAATAACTCAATATGGTTTGCTTGACAAAATCGGCGAAGAAAATATATTTGGAAACATTGATGATTCTTTAGACCGCGCAAGAGAATTACTCGGCATGCCTAAATTAGGGCGCCCCAAAGAATTTGTCCCTGTTGTAAAACGTGAAATGAAAAATTAATAGATATCATAATCAAATATTGTATTAAGTGATAATTAAATTATTTTTATTTGATGTTAGTATAACACTTAACCAATAATTTTTTATTTTAAACCACTAATTATTCTTTTAATCATACCAGGCAAAAAAATGACTTATCTAATTTTAAAACTAATACATGTTTTTGCAGCAATTATTTTTATCGGAAATATAAGTGTTGGAGTATTCTGGAAAATGTACGCGCAAAAATCGAAAGACGCAAGAATAATTGCATTCACTTTTAAAGGCATCATAAAAGCAGATAGAATTTTTACAATGCCGAGCGTTGGCATTTTATTGATATTTGGATTAGGTACAGCCGGCGGATATTATAATATACTTACAACTGGATGGATATTTTGGTCGCTGATTTTATTTATTGTTTCCGGGGCGGTATTTATGGCCAAAGTTGTTCCACTTCAAAAGAAAATTTATGCCTTAGCAAGTGATGAATCAAAATTTAATTGGGATGAATATAAAAAACTTGCCGATCAATGGGACTCTTGGGGAACAATTGCTTTAATCGCTCCGGTGATCGCGGTAATTCTAATGGTTATTAAACCATCAATACCGGGTATTTAGGTACTATAATAAATTATAATATATATGCAGAGCAAGGATATTGAATTTCGAAAAGAAGATTTTTTAAACAAACTTTCGGAAGTTAAGCTAATTATTCTCGATATTTCTTTGCTGCCGGAAGTGTTATCATTTTCTAAAATTCTTATTGAAAAAGACACGGTGATAAATGATAAAGTGAGAATTTTAAATATTAATGGTTGGATATTATTTCAAGAAATCACCTCTAAAAATGAATTAGCTTTACGGTGCTTTAAAAACATAGAAGAAGCAGAAATATTTTTAACAAAAAGAATTGATGTTTATGAAAAAATGTGGGATGGATGCGGATGCAAAATAGATTATTATAATTAAATTATTCCCCTTACAAAATTCACCTGGTGAATATCTATGAATAATATTCCTCACTTTACTCCTTCCAAAATCGAAACCGAAAGCACCAATTTAAGAAATTATGTTGAAGGTGAAGGAAAAATATTTTTTGATCTTATCAAGAAAAACACAGAAAGACTTAAAGAAAGTTTTCCCATAATTTTATCAAGCACAACAGACGAAATCGCATCAGAAAATTATTTAAGGGACAAAATTTTCGAATGGAAACAAAAACAATCGTTTGCATTTGGTATCTGGTTAAAAAAAACTAATCAATGCATTGGGCATATAAGCATTAAGGATATAGATTGGAGAATCCCTCGTGGTGAATTAGCTTATTTTATTTCGTATGAGTTTGAAGGAAAGGGATTAATGAAAGAGGCAATGGAAGCAATGATAAAATTTGGTTTTAATATTTTAAAGTTAAACCGCCTCTATCTTCGGGTTATTACTTCCAACGAAAGAAGTATTAAATTAGCTGAACGGTTTGGATTTCATCAAGAAGGAATGATGCCTAAAGATCATCTAACTTTTACCGAACAATTAGTGAATGTTTATCAATACGGAATGACAAGGGAAGATTATAATAAAGTTTTCGTTGAATAAATTTTACCATTTAACTGCACACTTAAAAATAAAATATCGTATTAATCTATTCCTAAGAGAATTTTATCAATGCAAAATCTACTTTTAATTCTTGGGCTGGTTACCCCCGTATTTTTAATAATCATTCTCGGTTATTTTTTAAGAAGAATCGGATTAATAAATGATGAGTTTATAAGCTTAAGTTCAAAAGTTGTTTTTACTGTTGCTTTGCCTGCCCTAATTTTTACTGAAGTTGCAAAACTTAGTTTAACCCAGGTGCTTGATTTTAAGATAATCATTTTTGTCTACGCAGGCACAATAATATCTTTTTTATTGGTTTGGATTTTTTCTAAACCATTTATAAAAGAAGGCAAAGATAGGGGAGTGTATATCCAGGGCAGCTTTAGGGGGAATTTTGCGATTGTGGGCCTTGCATTAATTTCCAACGTTTACGGTACCAGTACTTTATCTAAAGCCGCATTGGTTTTGGGTTTTACAATTCCTTTATACAATGTTTTATCTGTTATTGCGTTAACACTGCCTGTAAGGGTTGAAAGAAGTTTAAACTATAAGCACACATTTTATGAGATCCTAAAAAATCCTTTAATCATTGCTGTGCTTGTCGGATTTATATTTTCTTATTTTTCAATTCCGCTGTCAAATGTTATATTTAAGACAGTTGATTATCTAGCCGCGTTAGCACTCCCGCTTGCTTTGCTCGGGTTAGGCGGATTTATGCGGTTCAGTGATTTTAAAAAAGTTTCAACTTTGGCATTTACATCAACTTTGATAAAAATTGTTATCATCCCTTTAGCAGCTTCAATTGCTGCTTATGAATTGGGTTTTGTTAATAGTGATTTGGGAATAATTTTTATTCTGTTCGGCTGTCCGACTGCTATTGCAAGCTTTATAATGGCAGATGCTATGGGTTTAAATAGCCGCTTAGCCGGTAATATTTTGTTACTCACTACATTATTTTCCATCGTTACTATAACGCTAGGATTATATATTTTGAAACAAAGCGGTTTAATCTGAGCAAAGTAAATGAAATATTTTTCAGCTTAAAGTTTGAAACAATAAATTTTTCATTCTAATGATAAAGACTATAAAAAAAATAATATTCTTTTTATCCTTTATTCTGCTTTATATAGTATTTAAAGAGTTAGTTGATTTATATAAATTTACACAATCCATTCATCCATATCTTGGTTATCTTACACTTGCATTAATTATAGTTTTTTTAATTTATTTCGCATTCATTCCCATATACCAAATATTAAGAATTCCCAAAAGATATGCTCCTGTAAAAGATAAAGAGAAGATTCCCGAATTATTAAAGTTAAGAATAGATAATTTTAGGAAGAATAAATTTTTAATAAAATCAAATTTTGATTTTAACGGCATCAATTACGACGAACAAAGCCATAATAAAATTATCTTGTTTTTAGGAATAGAAGCCCAGGTTATCAGAAAGAAATTTGTATCAAAACTTTTTTATACTACAAGCATTTCTCAAAACGGGTTTATAGATGCAATATTAATTTTATCTTCAAGCGTCAACCTTATAAAAGAAATATTTATTCTTTACCAGGGAAGAGTAACGAATAAAGATTTATTTGTAATTGCTAAAAAAGTGTATTACTCAATAGCTATTGGCGGCTCAGAAGGTGCTGAATATGCGGCACAGGAAATATTTTCGAAACTTGGAACTGAAAGTATGAAAAGCATTCCTTTTGCAAGTAAAATTTTAGGTTCGCTTGCTGATGGTTTTGTTAATGCAGCGCTTCTTACCCGTGTTTCAATTATTACTGAAAACTATTGTAAATTCATTTTCATTAATTCTGACCGCGATCTTTATCCATCAACGCAAACCATAATAGCCACAACTAAATTTATAGTGAACGATTTAGTAGAAATAATTAGAGAAAGAATTATTAAAACACCAAAAGAAAAAATTGATAATGTAATTAAAAAAAGTGGAAGTGCCATTAAATATTTTTTTGGTAAAAGTGAAGCTGAAATCATTGATTGAAATTTTATAAATAGGAATCAATTATTTGTTTGAATCAGTATTAATATCACCGGACAATCATTGGGCGCTCTGGGCAATATTGTTTTTTGTCGCCTGGTTTGGACTTTGGGCCGAAAAAACAAAATGGGGATCAAAACTTTCTGCTGTTGTAATTTCAATTTTGGGAACCTTCGTACTCTCCAATTTTTCCATCATTCCAACTGATGCACCTACATATGATATAGTTTGGTCATATCTTGTCCCACTGGCAATTCCTCTTTTATTATTTAAAGCAGATTTAAGAAAAATAATTAAAGAAGCTGGACCAACTTTAATAGCCTTTGCCTTTGGTGCTGTTGGAACCGTAATAGGAACTTTCCTTTCATACTATATTATTAATCTTGGGATAGAAGGCTGGAAACTTGCCGGGATTTTCTGTTCAACTTACATCGGCGGATCAATGAATTATGTCGCAACCGCGGCGGCGCTTCAGCTTAAATCCGGCGAATTACTTTCTGCTGGAGTCGCAGCAGACAATTTGGTAATGACTGTATATTTTATAGTTTTATTTGCAATTCCTTCAGTTAAATTTTTAAATAAATTTTTCATTACCAAACATGCTGAAAACATTTCTGAAAATGATATTTCATTAAATAATGAAATTGAAGATGCAAATAAATTGGGATTGATGGATTTATCAAAATCCTTAATGATTGCATTGGCTATATGTGCAGTAGGATTTGCATTAGCTGATTTATCAGGAATAAATGGAATTGGTATATTGATAATTACCGCTTTGGTTGTTGCCACTGCCACTATGTTTCCCAGGCAATTTGGAAAAATAAAAGGAGCTGATAAAATAGGAACAATGTTAATGCAAGTATTTTTTGCAGCAATTGGTGCCAGTGCAAATATAATGGTTGTTATTAAGGTTGGGCCGATTCTATTTCTATTTGCAGGATTAATTTTATTAACGCACTTAGTTTTTATTATGACCGCGGGAAAAATCTTCAAGCTTGATCTTGCAGAAATTCTAATTGCATCAAATGCCAATATGGGAGGCCCTACGACTGCTGCTGCTATGGCCGTTGCAAAAAAATGGGATGCATTGGTCATCCCCGCAATTTTATGCGGAACACTGGGTTATGCTTTTGCTACTTTCATTGGAGTTGCTGTTGGTTACTGGCTAAGATAGGAAAAATTATTTTATCAATTCGACGGAGATTGTATGAAGAGTTGGATTGTTAGTGTAACCTTAGGCTTCATTTTATTTTGTACCTCATCTAATTTCCCTCAAAAAAAAA
This sequence comes from uncultured Ignavibacteriales bacterium, assembly GCA_963731745.1. Lineage (GTDB taxonomy): Bacteria > Bacteroidota > Ignavibacteria > Ignavibacteriales > Ignavibacteriaceae > CAVSWT01. Next base: position 44,945 of record CAVSWT010000013.1, on the reverse strand, counting down.
TTGAATCTTTAAAGTTTTCAATTTCATTTTCTGAATCGATTTATAATGAGCCGATAGATGGTAGATTGATATTAATAATTTCTAAAGACAGCACCAATGAGCCGCGATTTCAAATAAGTGAATGGCCAAACACTCAGCAAGTATTTGGGATAAATATTGAAAAGCTTTCCGTCGGAACCGCTGCTGTCATAAATGATAGTGCTTTTGGATATCCGTTAAATAAATTATCTGAAGTTCCGTCCGGTGAATATTTAGTTCAAGCCGTAATTAATATTTATGAAGATTATAATCTTTCAAATGGTAAAGTTGTAAAGCTTCCAACAAGTTTGGGGGAAGGCCAAAGATGGAATATTAAACCTGGAAACATTTATAGTTCAGTAAAAAAAATATTTATTGATAGAACCAAATCTCAGACTTTTAAAGTTTTAATCAATAATAAAATTGCGCCCATTCCTGAACCAATAGAAACTAAATATATCAAACATGTAAGACTAAAAAGCGAATTGTTATCAAAGTTTTGGGGAAAGCCGGTTTATCTTGGAGCAAATATTCTTCTTCCGAAAGATTTTGAAAATCATCCCGAAGCAAAATATCCATTGATGGTTTTTCATGGTCATTTTACTCACACGTTTGGCGGATTTAGTGAGGCACCACCAGATACTATGCAGCCGGAAATAAACAACGAGCGATTTCAAATGGATGAGTATAATAATTATGAACAAGAATATGCGTTTAGATTTTATAAAGAATGGATTGCACCTGATTTCCCAAGATTTGTGATAATAGAAATACAACATTCAAATCCGTACTATGACGATTCATATGCAGTTAACTCTGCTAATTTAGGTCCCTACGGCGATGCGATAAATTATGAATTAATTCCTTTCATTGAAAAAAAATTTAGATGCATTGGTGAATCATGGTCACGATTTTTATATGGAGGTTCCACTGGGGGCTGGGAAGCACTTGCGACGCAAATATTTTATCCTGATGAATACAACGGATGTTTCGCATCTTGCCCGGATCCAATAGATTTTAGAGCATATACAATAGTAAATATTTATGAAGATGAAAATGCTTATTACACAAAAGGCGATTGGGTGAAAATTGAACGGCCGGCGATTAGGGATTATTTAGGGCATGTAAAAGCAACTATGAAATCAAGCAATTATTTTGAATTGGCTTTTGGTGATAAAAACAGATCGGGAGAACAATGGGACATTTGGGAAGCAGTTTTTTCGCCAATGGGAGAAGATGGTTATCCAAAAAGAATTTGGAATAAACAAACGGGAGAGATAAATCATGAAGTAGCAGAATATTGGAAAGAGAATTATGATTTATGCTACATTCTTAAAAGAGATTGGAAAAAGATTGGTAAAAAATTAGAGGGTAAAATTCATATTTATGTCGGTTCAATGGATACATACTATTTAAATAATGCAGTTTATTTAATGCAAGATTTTCTAGAAAGTACCAGCGACCCTTACTATGCCGGAGAAATAGATTATGGAGATCGTGCCGAACATTGCTGGAACGGCGACCATTCACTTCCGAATGCATTTTCAAGATTAAGATATAATCAAATGTATGTTCCTAAAATTATGGAAAGAATTTCAAGTAATGCTCCGCTTGGCGCTGATTTAACAAGCTGGAGATACAAATAGACTTTATTTTTCATAACTAAATTTTATTTCTTTAATTTTGAAAAGTAATTATCAAGAATTATTTAATAAGAAATAAAATGGACACAACATCTTCTATAGTACAAGTAATTCAATTAATGTTAGCCCCCGGTTTAATGATATCTGCATGCGGACTTTTACTTTTAGGAATGAATAATAAGTATTCATTAGTAGTTAACAGAATTCGGCTTTTAAATGAAGAGCGCAGAAGATATTTAAGCAAACATGACAAGGAATTTAAATACGAAGAGAATGTGAGAATTGAAAGTCTTTCGACTCAAATCAAATCATTAGTTGTTAGAGTGCGATTAGTTCGTAATGCAGTTTTTGCGTATTCGGTTGCGGTTGGTATTTTTGTCTTAACTTCTCTTTTAATTGGTGTAAATTATTTATCTGAAACCGATAAATTAAATTATATTGTAGCTGCTTTATTTTTACTTGGAATGATTGCCGTTCTTCTCGGAGTAATTTTTGCTTCCTATGAAACCATTAAAGGTTATGATATTATCCAGTATGAAGTAAAAACGGATGAGTAATTTTTAAGGTTAAACGTGAGATGTGAAATGTCAAACGTTTTAATATTCACGTTTGACATTTGACTTTTGACCTTTGAATTTTACTTAATTAGTAATGCCATTATAGCTTTTTGAACGTGAAGCCTATTTTCAGCTTCATCGAAAATTACTGAGTTTGGAGAATCTGCAACTTCATCTGTTACTTCATCTCCTCTATGTGCCGGTAAGCAATGCATAAATAAATAATCGTCTTTTGCATTCCTAACTAATTTTGAATTTACCTGGTATTTAACAAACTTTTTCTTTCTGTCTTCAGCTTCGGATTCTTGTCCCATGCTTGCCCAAACATCTGTATAAATTATGTCTGCGCCATTGACGGCTGCAACCGGGTCTTCAAGAATTTCAACTTTGCTTCCCATATATTTCGCATTCTTTTTTGCATTCTCAACAATTTCTTTAACCGGTTTGTAATTAGAGGGTGTAGCGAGTGCAATATTCATCCCGACTTTTGAGCAGCCGTGCAATAAGCTGTGAGCCATATTATTACCATCACCAAGGTATGCTAGCTTTAAACCTTTTAATGTTCTTTTCTTTTCAAGTATTGTAAACAGATCAGTTAAAACCTGGCAAGGATGGAGTAAATCTGTTAATCCATTTATAATTGGAATTGAACCAAATTTTGCCAAGTCAATCACGTCTTGATGATCAAAAGTTCTAATCATAATTGCATTTAAATATCTTGAAAGAACTTTTGCAGTATCGGAAATATTTTCACTTTTGCCAAGCTGCAAATCATTTTTACCGAAATACATTCCGAGTCCGCCTAACTGGTAAATTCCGGTTTCAAAAGAAATTCTTGTTCTAGTGGAGGGTTTGGAAAATATCATTCCTAAAGTTCTACCCTCAAGAATTTTATGCGGCTCGCCAATGAGTAATTTTTCTTTTAAAGTTTTGCTTAAATCAAATATCTGATAGATTTCTTCTAATGATAAATCATTTATCGATATTAAGCTTTTGCCTTTCATGTTTACTGCCATTTTAATCTCTCCGCTTTATGAAAATTTTAATTTATATGTTACTTATATAAGTTGAATAAATAAACCCAGTTTCTTAAAGAAACTGGGTTTATAGCTGCCTATTTTGTATAACTTCATTTTATAATTTTTGTTCCGCTTCCTTCAATTCCAACCTGAGATGCTTCAGTTATAATTGCCTCTTCACCGCCGTTCTCAACAAAATTTACCGCAGCAAGAATTTTCGGGCCCATGCTGCCCATGGCAAACTGTCCTTCACTTAAATATTTTTTTGCATCAGAGATTTTTAATTCATCTAAAGCTATCTGATTTTTAGTATTAAAATTCAAATAAACTTTTGGAACGTCTGTAAAAATATAAAATGTATCTGCATTAATCATAGTCGCTAATAAAGAAGATGCAAGGTCTTTATCAATCACAGCTTCAATTGCTTCAAGATGATTATTTTCATGCTTGAAAATCGGGATTCCGCCGCCGCCAACTGCAACAACAATGTGCCCGCGTTCAACAAGTTCGCTTATCATTGCTTTATTCATTATGTCCATAGGTTGAGGAGAAGCAACAACACGCCTCCAGCCGCGCTTCCGCTGGTCTTCTTTAAAAATCCAATTGTTTGCTTTTGTCAGCAAGTCGGCTTCTTCCTTAATATAGAATGCACCAACGGGTTTTGTCGGATTTTCAAATGCCGGATCTTTTATATCTACCAAAACTTGTGTTACTAAAGTTACGACATTTCTATCTACATGATAATCATTTAAAACATTTCTCATTTGTCTTTCAATCATATACCCAATTCCTCCTTGCGAATCGGCTACACAAATATCAATCGGCATCTTGGGAATTTTATATTGATTGAATCCGGCTTCATTACGCAGCAAAATATTTCCAACTTGCGGACCGTTGCCGTGAGTGATAACAATATTATAACCGTCTTCCAGAAGCTTTATTAATTTTTCGCAAGTGTCGTAAGTGTTTTTTTCCTGCTGATCAATAGTCCCGATTTCATTTCCTCTTAGAATAGCGTTTCCACCAAAAGCGATTACAGCCAATTTTCTCATTTAAGCCTCAAAATTTAAAAATATATTTGGAATTATTATATGATTTGATCTTTCCGGCAGGCTTCATTTTTAATTATTTCATTAACATTTTTCATAAAATTTCTTCCCCTTGCATAAATATTTATTTTTGACAGCAGTTAATCTAATAAGTAAGATGCTAAAAAGAAATAAAATTTATATGGGTAGTTTGTATTTTGGAATTCAAAAATATCATTATAGTGACAAGTCGCGACTTGTCACTAATATTATCTGTGTAGGGATTTAAATATATATTATTTTAACAATACAAATTTTTTAGAAGCTATCAATCCATCAACTCTTAATTGATAAAAATATATTCCACTGCTTAAATTATATTTTGATGCGTCAAATTCTATTTCATGTTTGCCGGCTTGCATTTCCTTATCTATTAATGTAGTTATCTCTCTTCCAAGTATATCATATATTTTTAAGCTTTATATTACTGGTTACTGATAACTGATAACTTATTACTGTTGTAGGATTGAAATGGATTAGGATAGTTTTGGTATAAATTAAATTCATTTGGAATATTTTTTTTATCATCCTTTACATCAGTTATTTTTTTGTATGAATAGATATAAATTTTACCTTGTGGGATTATTCATAATCTGGATAATTTGGGGCTAAAACTTATAATTTCATCATATCCATCTCCATTTATATCCGCAACAATACAAATGTATTTGTGAAAATTCATCCCATTTATTTTCTCCTTCAATCGTACAACTGATTATATCTAGCTATTGAGCCTTACTAAAATATTTAAATGCCTCCAACCATAACACTATCTGATTTTTTATAATCTATATTACCTATGATCAAAATCGCTAATACCATCATCTATTTATATCACATCTATTTGTATACTGCATACCCTCCATAACCGATTTGAATCGTCTAATATCGATTATTAAATTCATGATTAGATAAATATAATAATTTGGATATCTCCAGCTAATACTATAAAATCTTTGTATGCCATCATTCATTTAAATCTCCAGCACTTTTAATTTGCCATTCCAAAATCAAGTACCTAATTTCCATCAGATATTAAAAGTTGTATCCGTATTATGTATTCATTGAATTTACCGCCATAATAAATATAAACTATACCTGAATCATTAGTTTTGCGTAAAGATAGCTCCTAATAGCTAAATCATCATAATCCATCATCTATTTATATCACCAATATTTGCTGCACTTATTCCAAAATGATCTTCCAATAATAAAGTTTTACTTGTAAAAGTTATCGCTTCTATTCCATGAAATAGTATCTCCTCCCCAAAATAAATAAGCATAACCCATTCCAGTTTGACCAATTATATAGGTGAGGTTATTATAAAATCATCAAACCCATCTTTGTTAATATCTCCTACCCCTTCTACATCATATCCAAAATTATCTTGTATCCAATGTCTCATTGAATTCACTTAAAGGAATTGTATCAATGGTTGGCCCTCCTAAATAAATAAAAACTTTCCCATTTGAATATCCCCAATCTCCAAACGCTGCCGGTATATTGCAAAATCATCATAGCCATCATTGTTTATATCTCCAATTCCGGAAGCTACTCCAAAATCATTTAATGTATCTTTCCCGGGATAATGGAAAGTAACATCGGGAATTAAGTTTGCGTCTTCAGAACCTAAATACAATTTCACTACACCTTCATCTCTGACTTTTTTTCCAGTTCTATTTGAAACCATAAAATCATCATAACCATCTCCGTTTACATCTCCAACTCCTTTTACATTATATATTTTTTGTTCTGTAGATTGGCCGGTTATTGTACCTACAAGATAAAGGCTGTCTTGGGCTTTTACTTGTTCAGAAATTAAAATAATGAATAAGGTTAAAAAGCTTAATAATATTGAAATGAATTTATTCATAAAACTCCCCGAATGATTGATTATAACCTATAATATTTCCTTGAGAAGGGCAAATTATTAATTAACTTTTTATAATTATAAACCCAATTTCTCAAAGAAATTGGGCTTATATAAATGAAAAGTCACTTTTTATTTTAAATAAATTTTTACATGTTTAATTTTAGTATGAGAAACAAAAATGAAATAAATGGTTCCGATTTATTAAAGCCGGAAAATATGCTGCGTCTTTATGCCAGCGGTGCTTTTCCAATGGCAGATGAAAAAACCGATGAAATAAATTGGTACATGCCGGAAATTAGAACAATCATTCCTCTTGATAATTTTAATATTCCACGTTCGTTAAAAAGGTATTTGGAGAACTCTGATTTTGAATTTAAGTATGATAACGATTTTCTATCAATCGTAAAAAATTGTGCAGACAGGGAAACAACCTGGATTTCAGATAAATTGATTGAGGCCTATTTAAACCTTCATAAAAACGGACATATTCACACAGTTGAAACATGGAGAAACGGGAAACTTGTTGGAGGTTTGTATGGCGTAACTTTTAGAGGTGCCTTTTTCGGTGAATCAATGTTTTCAAAAGTTGAACAGGCATCAAAAGCTGCATTGGTTAAATTGATTGAAAGACTCAACGAAAATAATTTTATGATTCTGGATGTTCAATATATGACTGAACACTTAAAAATGTTTGGCGCTGAAGAAATCACATTTAAAGAATATCAGCAGTTACTTTTTAAGTCTTATCAAAGGGACTGCAGATTCTAGAACTAAATTTTAAAATAAAAAAGGACGCTACTTATATTTAAATGCGTCCTTACAAAATTACTTTTTAAGAAATAACTGTACTGTACTTTTTATCTGTTCCTTCAATATGTTCAATTAACCAGTTTTTTAAAAATTCCATTACTTCCATAGTTAAAAGTGCTTTGCCCTCTTTAAATTTATTTTGTAATCTTATTACCTTTTGAGTAAGAATTTTATGCACCTGGCGATGCTCAATCAATTCTTTATAATTGGCTTCCATCATTAATTTTTCTTCTGTGGCGAAATGAATTTTTGTATACTTTATTAATTCATCTAATGTTTTTTGCAAAACATCCTTACCCCGACCTTGACTCATTGCTGAATGTAAATTATTTATCAAAGTAATTAATTGTTTATGCTGTGCATCCATTAAAGGATGGTTTACACTGTATTTAGGTGACCAGGAAATTAACTCTGCCATTTTTTCTCCGCTTATTATTGAGTTTTGTTAGTTTATATTTAAATAAATATTTAAATCCATTAGATTATTATCGTATTTAGTTCTCAAATGTTTTAGCGGATAAGGTTTAAAGATTGTCCCGTCTGGAATATCAAAATGCAAAGATGGGTGCTAATTTTAGTGGACTGAAGAACCTGCAGAACTCTTGGAATTAATTTATATGAGTTAATATACAGATACGTTGAATGATTGGTCTACTAAATTTAAAGGTTAATACCATCAATTAAACTTGCTGGCTGACGATTTAATTATTAGGCAAAACTCAAATAATATTAAAATATTAATATACTTCACAAATGCTCAAGTAATTCATGATTCAAAAGGGAAGCGCATTAGTTATTTCTCCGGTAATTTATTTCTTCAGCTTAAATAATATTTTATTTAATTAGCCAAATCTCTTTTTGAGGTTTTGAAATAAATTTGCAGCCGTCTTTTGTTACATAAACTTCTTCTTCAAGAGTTGATGTGCCGTATCCTTTTACCTGCAACCGTGGTTCAATTGTAAAAACTTGTGATTCTTCAATTTCCATAAGCGGAGTGTTACCATATTTTTCCCACTTAGGAAAAAGTCCAGCGCCGCCATCATGTACCGCTCTTCCTACTTGATGACCCAGGCCGTGAGGATATTCAGCATATCCTTGTTCGACGATAAAGTTTCTTGCTATGGTATCCATTTTTAAACCTGTAACTCCTGGTTTAAGTGCATCCGCAACTTTTTGAATCGCGTCACGAATAATATTAAATCCTTTAGTAACTTCTGCCGGAGCTTCAGTTTCGCCATCTTTTAAGACATACCAGGTTCGCTGCAGGTCGGAACAATAACCTTTATATTGAATACCAAAATCAATATTAACCATGTGGCCTTTCTCAACTTTTCTTTTTGTCGGGCCGGAATGCGGATCACCAGCTTCAGGACCCGTAAAAACTGCCGGACAATGATCGTCATCCCAGGCTAATCCGAATCCTTTTTCTTTAACAATATTTTTTATGAAATCTGAAATTTCAAGTTCACTTTTACCCGGCTTGATAAAATTTGTGGCCTGATCAAAAATCTTCAAAGTTTCATCAACTGCTTCATGCATTATTTTTAATTCCGTTGCAGTCTTCCTTCCTTTAAGCGCGGAAATAATTTCTTCTGAAGAAATTAACCTATTTACATAATCAGTATTTTTTAAGTAATCAGTTAAAATAAGATACATTCCATGTGTTAATCCGTCAGCCAATTCAGAGTTTAGTGAAAAATTAATTGCAATCTGTTTTGGATTTTTGGACTTGATATAATTTACAAGAAGATCTTTTATCGATTCATTATATCCAACAATATTTTTGTAAAGATTTTTTTCACGAATGTTGCTTTCTTCTAACGAGCCGACTATGCATGTTGTATCTCCATCCTTGTTTATTATTAAAGCTGTAAGCCATGTAAAGTTAATTCCGGATATCATATCCAAAACCGGATCTTTCATGTTGGAGCTTTCTCTAACAAAAGTAATCCACATATCAATATCTTTTTCTTTCAGAATTCCGACTGCCTGGTTAACTTTTTCTTTTAGAATTTCATTATCCATTTTTGCCTCAATTTTTTTTGAATTTTCAACAAATTATTATTACAAATCTATTAAATAATTAAGTCAAAAGTCATAAATCAAAAATCACGCTTGAGAATATTTTCTCAGAACCCTTTAAATAAGCTAGTTTGTTTAATAACGTTATAAATCTACTGCTTCAAAATTCCATTCAAAGTCATTCAATTTTGGATATAAAAGCAAAAAGATTAACGAATATTAAATTTTAAAATTCTCTTATTATTTTTCAGTTTTTTAGTTAATTATTCGCTAAGTTTTATTAGTAGAAATAAAGGATTTTATTAAAATTTTCTTTTTTAATGAAGCTGCAACAATTAAAATCATTCAAGGGGAAAAAATGATTTCGAATTTTGAAATCCATTCTTTAATCAAATCCAATAATAAAATATTTATATCACCATATTAAATTAATTTTTTTATCAAGAGGATTTTATGTCAGAGTATATCAATAGTTTATTGACGAAGGTAAAAGCACAAAACCAGAACGAGCCGGAATTTCATCAGGCAGTTGAAGAGGTGGTTGAATCACTCGAAATAGTTTTAGAAAGGCATCCGGAATATCGTTCGGCAAAAATTTTAGAAAGAATGGTTGAACCTGAAAGAGTAGTTTTATTTAGAGTTCCATGGATGGATGACCAAGGCGAAATTCATGTTAACCGCGGTTTTAGAATTGAAATGAATAGTGCAATTGGCCCATACAAAGGCGGCTTAAGATTTCACCCTTCTGTTAATTTAGGCATATTAAAATTTTTAGCTTTTGAACAAGTATTTAAAAACAGCTTAACAACTTTGCCCATGGGCGGCGGTAAAGGCGGTTCAGATTTTGACCCGAAAGGTAAAAGTGATAATGAAGTTATGCGGTTCTGCCAAAGTTTTATGACTGAACTATTCCGTCACATTGGACCTAATACAGATGTTCCCGCTGGTGACATCGGAGTAGGTGCGAGAGAAATTGGTTATCTTTTTGGACAATATAAAAGATTAAAAAATGAGTTTACAGGAGTGCTCACAGGTAAAGGCTTAAATTGGGGCGGTTCTTTAGTTCGTCCAGAGGCAACCGGCTACGGTGCTGTTTACTTTGCACAGGAAATGTTAAAGACAAGAGGACTGGAGGTTGAAGGCAAATCATTCGCAGTTTCTGGATTTGGCAATGTTGCCTGGGGCGCAGTGAAAAAAATAAATCAGCTTGGCGGAAGAGTCGTTACATTGTCCGGCCCTGATGGTTTTGTTTATGACAAAGATGGTGTTAAAGGCGAGAAGGTAGATTATATGTTAAGACTTCGTGCAAGTGCAAATGATAGAGTTCAGGATTATGCGGATCAATTTAAAGTTGAATTCTTTCCTGGTAAACGTCCATGGTCTATTAAAGTTGATGTCGCTATGCCGTGTGCAACTCAAAATGAAATCTTTGAAGATGACGCAAAAGAATTGATTAAAAACGGCTGCATCTGTATTTGTGAAGGCGCTAATATGCCCACAACTTTGGAAGCATACAAAGTTATAAAGCAAGCTGGAATTCTTTATTCACCGGGCAAAGCCTCTAATGCCGGCGGCGTTGCTGTGTCGGGACTTGAGATGACGCAAAACAGTATGCGTTTGCCCTGGCTTCGTGATGAAGTAGATGAAAGGCTTCAACAAATTATGAAGAAGATACACGACACTTGTGTTTCAACAGCAGCCAGATTTGGAACCCCAGGGAATTATGTTAATGGTGCAAACATTGCAGGCTTTCTAAAAGTTGCTGATGCAATGCTGGATCAAGGTTTAGTTTAAATTAAAATTTTAATAATGGAATGATAACACACATAAATTCCATTATTTTCTTTATAATTATTATGAATGATAAAAGTTATAATCTTTTCTGATTAGCAGACGAAGATTATTTTGCTACGAAATAATTGATACGGGTTTAATATTGTTCGAAAATACGAAAATTACTAAAATGGACAAGTTTGGCCTCTTTAGTATAGAAGACATTTTCAGCAGCCGCATTAAAAAGTTTCAAAAATTAATGCGCTATAAAATCCGTGAAATCCTTCTTGTATCTAGTCTATATGATTATTATTTATTCGAAGAAGATGGAAGGCTTTACGAATTAATCCGCCAGGAATATCAAGTTTTAAACCTCAGTCAAGCTCCGGAAATCACGCATGTCACTACAGGAACAGAAGCTATAGAATTATTGCTTCAGGAAAATAGTTTTGATCTTATCATCACAACTCTTCACATAGATGATATGCATGTAATAAAGCTGGCTGAGCTTATAAAAAAAACTAATCAAAAAGTTCCCATCATTCTGCTTGCTTACGATAACCGGGAAAGAAAAGAGCTTGTAACAAATTATGACACTACTATATTTGACAGAATTTTTATCTGGCAGGGAGATTACCGGCTGCTTATCGGTATAATAAAATATGCCGAGGATAGAATGAATGTTGAAAATGATACTTCCACAGTTGGGGTGCAGGTAATTATTCTTGTGGAAGATAATGTTAAGTTCTATTCAACTTATCTTCCGCTTGTTTATACCGAAATATTCAAACAGTCCCAGCGGCTAATTACTGAAGGGATAAATCTAACTCACAAATTTTTGCGTATGCGTGCTCGGCCTAAAATTTTGCTTTGCACCACTTATGAAGAGGCGTGGGAATATTTCACAAAATATGAAGAATATATTCTTGGAATTATAAGTGATAGTAACTTTAAACATCATGGACAAAGAGATCCTGAAGCTGGAATTAAATTTTCACTAAATGTAAAAGCAAAGCTTAAAGATATTCCAATACTTTTACAATCCAGCAATCCCGATTTTGCTGAAAAAGCAATAGCGGCAGGCGCGGGTTTTTTACATAAAAGTTCACCACGACTACTACATGAACTACGCGATTTTATGATTGACCATTTTGGTTTTGGTGATTTTGTTTTTCAAACTTCGGATGGTAAAGAAGTTGCACGCGCTACCAACCTAAAAACTTTGGGTGAACAACTTGCAGTTATTCCAATCGAAAGTATCATTTACCACGCTGAAGGTAATCACTTTTCAAAATGGCTTAAAGCAAGAACAGAATTTTGGCTTGCTCACAAATTAAGGCCAAGAAAAGTTTCGGACTTTAGTTCATCAGAAGAATTAAGGCTGGAATTAATTAATTCAATCAAACTTTATCTTGAACTTCGACAGCGCGGCATCATAACAGATTTTGATAAATCGGCATTTGATCCTAAAAATAGTTTTGCCCGCATAGGCGGCGGTTCTCTCGGAGGCAAAGCACGCGGACTTGGTTTTATCAATACTTTAATCAATAACAATAAAATCAGGTATAAATTTCCCGGTGTAGAAATTTCTGTTCCCTCTGCAATTGTGATAGCTACAGATGTTTTTGATCATTTTATTGAAGAAAATCACCTCGATGTATTTGCATTGAGTTCTACAAGCGATGATGAAATTACATTAAGATTTCTCCATGCGCCAAATTTTCCAAAAGAAATTATTAATAAGCTTACTGAATATCTGGAGATAACGGAAGGCCCTCTAGCAATTCGTTCTTCAAGTTTACTTGAAGATTCTCAATTCCAGCCTTTTGCCGGTGTTTATCAAACTTTCATGATTCCAAATAATAATCCTAATCTTCAAGTTAGAGTAGATGAACTTCTTCAATGTATAAAAAGCGTGTATGCTTCTACCTTCTATAAAAAAGCAAAAGATTATATGAAGGCGACTGCGTATAGTTTGGAAGAAGAAAAAATGGCAGTTATAATACAGAAACTTGTTGGAGCTAAACGTGATGGAAGATTTTATCCTGATTATGCCGGAGTTGCAAAATCTTTTAATTTCTACCCGGTTCCTCCGCAAAAATCATCTGATGGAATTGCACTTGTGGCATTGGGATTAGGTAAACAGGTTGTTGACGGAGGAATGGCGGTAAGATTCTGTCCTAAATATCCAAAACATCTTCTTCAATTCTTTTCTACAAAGGAAACTATTAGAAATGCTCAGCAGGAGTTTTTTGCACTAGACATTAATGGGCATCTTGATTCGGCAGCTATAAAACAACCTGATCAATTGGTTAAAAAGTATGATTTAACAAAAGCAGAAGAGGATCAAACTTTATTTCATGTTGGATCAACATACTCGGTTGAAGATGATGCTGTGTATGATGGAGTTTCAAGACACGGCAAAAGAGTGGTTACCTTTGCACCGATTTTAAAACACAATGCTTTTCCTCTTGCAGAAATTCTTGAACTTCTTTTAGAAATGGGCACCTGGGGGATGGGTGTGCCTGTTGAGATTGAATTTGCAGTAAACATGGATGTTCATCACGGGCTACCAAAAGAATTTGCAATGCTTCAAATGAGACCGTTGGTGATTAGTCATGAACTTGAAGAATTGAATGTTGATATTCCAAATAAAGAAGATTTGATGTGCCAAAGCCAGCAGGTTTTGGGTAATGGTGCAATGAATGGAATATATGATGTCGTTTATGTTGACTATCAAAAATTTGACCGGGCTAAAAGCAGAGAAGTGGCAAATGAGGTGAACAGTCTAAATTCAAAACTTCTTGAGCAAAAAAGGCCTTATATTTTAATAGGTGTGGGCCGATGGGGAAGTCTTGATCATTGGCTGGGTATTCCAGTTACGTGGGACCAAATTTCTGGAGCAAGTGTTATTGTGGAAACAAGCTTTAAAGATATGAATGTCACACCTTCGCAAGGTTCACACTTTTTTCAAAATTTAACTTCTTTCAAGGTAGGATATTTTACGGTTAATCCTTCAAATAAATTTGATATGATTGACTGGGATTGGCTTAATTCTGAAAAACCAATTGAGGAATTAAAATTTACAAAGCATTTAAGATTTAATAAACAAATAGTTGTTAAAATTAATGGAACAAAAAACAAAGGAGTAATTTTAAAACCAGAAGATTAAAGATTTAGTATTACGATAATGTTATCATCATTTTCGTTATATGTTTTGATTAATAAAAGTCAAAACAAAATAGTTAACTGTGCCAAAAGCACTGAAAACATAATCAACAAAAATACAGGGAGGCAGAAATGTCCGACTACGTTAAAGATCTTCTTACTGAAGTAAAAGCAAAAAACCCAAGTCAACCCGAATTTCATCAAGCAGTTGAAGAAGTCGCAGAATCACTAGAGCTAGTTTTTGAAAGACACCCCGAATATAAAGCCGCAAAAATCCTTGAAAGAATAATTGAACCTGAAAGAGTAATTACATTTCGTGTCCCCTGGGTTGATGACCAGGGCGATATACATATTAACAGAGGTTACCGCATTGAAATGAACAGTGCAATCGGGCCATACAAAGGCGGATTGAGATTTCATCCATCGGTTAATTTAGGCATTTTAAAATTTTTAGCTTTTGAACAAGTATTTAAAAATAGCTTAACAACCTTACCAATGGGCGGAGGTAAAGGCGGTTCTGATTTCGATCCTAAAGGAAAAAGCGATTTAAAAATCATGCGTTTCTGCCAGGCATTTATGTCTGAATTATACAGACACATCGGGCCGAATACGGATGTTCCTGCTGGAGATATTGGGGTCGGCGGAAGAGAAATTGGTTTCTTATTCGGACAATACAAAAAATTAAGAAATGAATTTACTGGCGTGCTTACAGGAAAAGGATTGAATTGGGGCGGTTCATTAATCGGGCCTGAAGCTACAGGCTTTGGTGCAGTATATTTTGCTGCAGAAATGCTGGGAACCAAGAATCAAACTCTTGAAGGAAAAACTTGCCTTGTTTCAGGAAGCGGAAACGTTGCTCAGTATACAGTTGAAAAAATTCTTGAGCTTGGCGGTAAAGTGGTTACGCTTTCAGATTCAAACGGATATATTTTTGATGAAGCCGGTATAACAATTGAAAAATTACAATTCGTTATGGATTTGAAAAATATCCGTCGCGGTAGAATTAAAGAATATGCCGATAAATTTAAAGGGGCTGTTTATACCGCAATTGATCCGAAGGATCCTTTTAATCCATTATGGAATCATAAAGCAGATTGCGCTTTCCCGAGTGCAACTCAAAATGAAATAAATGAAAATGATGCTAAGAATCTTATTAAGAATGGTGTTTATGTTGTAAGTGAAGGTGCAAATATGCCGACAACTATTGAGGGAGTTAAAATATTCTTGGATGAAAAAATTCTTTACGGTCCGGGGAAAGCTGCTAATGCTGGCGGTGTTGCAGTATCAGGTTTAGAAATGACACAGAACAGCATGAGACTTCCTTGGAATAGAGAAGAAGTTGATGCACGGTTAAAAATGATTATGCGAAATATTCATAGCACATGCGTTGAAATGGCCGATAGATTTGGAACACCTGGTAATTATGTTAACGGCGCAAACATAGGCGGATTCCTAAAAGTTGCAGATGCCATGATTGACCAGGGTGTGGTTTAAATAAAGATACTAATAAGGGGCTGCTGAATGCAGCCCTGTTTATTTTAAATTATTTGAGTCTACACATTTTTAATTGAATTAATTATATGAAATACAATTTCGAAGAAGTTAAAGATAATTTTGATGCATTTTGGGTTGAGCATGGTTATGGCAACCGCTTTCAAGGTTTTCAAAATTTAATGCGCCTTCGAATCAGGAATATACTTTTAGTTTCAAGCTTGTATGATCTTTATCTATTTGAAGAAGACGGCAGGCTATATGAATTAATTAGAAATGAATATCAAGGCTTAGGTTTAAGTCATTCTCCCGATTTAACAAGAGTTTCAAGTGGCAGAGATGCTATTAATCTTGCTAAAGATGAAAACCGTTTTGACTTAATTATAACCACGCTTCATATTGAAGACATGCATGCAGTTAATTTTGCCAGGTTAGCTAAGCAGTCTGGCTTAAATATACCCATAGTTTTATTGGCACATGATAATAAAGAATTAAATCTTTTGCTCCGCAGTAAGGATGTAACTGTGTTCGATAAAATATTTGTTTGGCAGGGTGATTTTAGAATTATCATCGCTATAATAAAATATTTAGAAGACAGGATGAATGTTGAGCATGATACCAAAATTGTCGGCGTTCAAACTGTTATTGTAATAGAAGATAACGTAAGATACTATTCATCATTTCTTCCCTTAATTTATACTGAAATGCTTAAACAGTCGCGAAGACTGATATCCGAAGGTATAAATTTAACTCATAAATTTTTGCGGATGCGTGCACGTCCGAAGATTCTTCTTTGTTCTAATTATGAAGAAGCCTGGGAATCATATGTAAGATATAAGGAATATATTTTAGGAATAATTTCGGATATTGATTTCCCTCATGAAGGAGTTCAGGACCCGAAAGCCGGGATAAAGTTTACTGCAAATGTTAAAAAGGAACATCAAGACATTCCAATTTTGTTGTTATCCAATCTTGAAGAAAATGCTGAAGATGCGAAGCTGGTTGATGCAGCCTTTATCCTGAAAGACTCATCTTTATTATTAAGCGAACTGCGGCAATTTATGATAACCAATTTCAGCTTTGGTGATTTTATTTTTAAGACACATCTGGGAATTGAAGTCGGACGTGCCAACGATTTGAGATCTTTGGAAAAGCAAATTAAGAAAGTGCCTATCGAAAGCATCTTATATCATGCTGAAAGAAACCATTTTTCAAATTGGCTTAAGGCAAGAACAGAATTTTGGCTGGCTCATCAATTGCGGCCAAGAAAAGTTACTGATTATATGTCGGTTGAAAATTTAAGAAATGATTTAGTTGATACATTAAATAATTACAGGCATGCCCGGCAAAGAGGAATCATTACAGATTTTTCTAAGGAATCTTTTGATCCCGACACCAGCTTTGCAAGAATTGGCGGCGGCTCTTTAGGAGGCAAGGCTAGGGGATTAGGTTTTGTGAACACACTTATAAATAATTACAATGTAAGAAAGCAATTTGAAGGTGTTACTATTTATGTTCCGCCTGCTGTGGTTGTTGGTACTGAGGTTTTCGATCAGTTTATCGATGAAAATAATTTAAGAAAATTTGCGTTGAATGGTAACAACGATGAGGAAATAACTCGCAGGTTTTTAGAAGCTGAAAAATTTCCGGAAGAAATTCTTGCAGAACTTGCGGCATTTTTAGATTTAATTCATACGCCACTTGCGGTACGTTCCTCAAGTCTTCTTGAAGATTCGCAGTATCATCCATTTGCAGGTGTTTATAAAACTTATATGCTGCCGAATAATCATCCCAATCCTTTATTCAGACTTAATGATTTATTGAATACGATAAAGAAAGTTTATGCTTCAACTTTTTATCAGAGTACAAAAGATTACATTAAAATAACTTCTTACCGTCTTGAAGAAGAAAAAATGGCTGTAATAATTCAGAAAATGATTGGCAATAAACATGAAGATAGATTCTATCCTGACTTTTCCGGGGTTGCAAAGTCATATAACTTTTATCCTTTGCCGCCACAAAAACCACTTGATGGAATTGTATCTGTCGCACTTGGATTAGGAAAAACGGTCGTAGATGGTGGCAACACGGTTAAGTTTTGTCCAAAGTATCCAACAGATTTAATTCAATTTTATTCGATTGATGAATCGCTTAACAGCAGCCAAAGAGATTTTTTTTCTTTGCAAATGGATCAACAAAATGAAATTAATTATACATCGCAAGATTTACTTCTTGAGCAGCATGATCTTGGTGTTGCAGAAAAAGATGGTACTTTGAATTATGTTGGTTCAACATATTCACCGGATAACGATTCGATAACCGATGGTTTATCTAGAAAAGGAATGCGTGTAGTAACCTTCGGGCCAATACTGAGACATAAAATGTTTCCCTTACCGGAAATTTTAGAATTGCTTTTGGATATGGGAACATGGGGAATGGGAACTCCGATTGAGATAGAGTTTGCTGTTAACATGTCGGTGCCTAAAGACCGGCCTAAAGAATTCGGTTTACTGCAAATGAGGCCTTTAGTGGTTAACCGGGAATTAGAAGAGCTTAAGGTTGAAGATTTTGAACAAGAGAAATTAATTTGTCAAAGTCATCAAGTCTTAGGAAATGGAGTTATTTCTGATATCCATGATATTATCCTTGTTGACTATCATTTGTTCGAAAGGGCGCGAACCAGAGAAGTCGCAAAAGAAGTTAGTCAATTTAATAGCCTTTTAATTTCAGAAGATCGGCCTTATTTATTAATTGGCGTGGGTAGATGGGGAAGCTTAGACCCATGGCTTGGTATTCCTGTAACCTGGGAAAACATTTCAGGAGCTAAAGCTATAATTGAAACCAGTTTTAAAGAGCTCGCAGTTGCTCCTTCGCAAGGTTCACATTTCTTTCAAAATATTACATCATTTATGATTGGATATTTTACGGTGAATTCTAATGAAAGTGATTTTGTAGATTGGGATTGGCTTTTAAGCCTTGAACCGATTGAAAAAATGAATTTCACCAGGCATGTGCGATTTAAAAAGGCAATTACAATTAAAATGAATGGACATAAGAATAAAGGCGTGATTATAAAACCCGATTTATAAGCGTAGATATATTAAAATAAATTTTAACCCTTAAAATAAGGGGGAAATGAAAATGCCGATACAAAATAATATTCCAGGAGAAAATGAAAAGATTTTTGATTCATGCCCGCACTGCGGACAAAAGTTGAGTCCGTGGCAGCAAGTATTATTAAGTGTTGATAGAGCATTAACATGCAAAAATTGCTGGTACAGAATTATCCTTGATGTTTTCGATGATGAGAAAAAATCTTCCGGCGAGAATGAAGATAAAAACAAATCCTAAGGAATTAAAAATGGAATCTTACAATTCTTTTAAAGTTGCACAGCAGCAGATACTTGAAGCCGCTAAATTATTAAATCTTGATGAAGCAACAACCAATCTGCTAGCATGCCCGCAACGAGAAATAAATTTTTCTCTTCATGTTAAAATGGATAATGGGAAAGTAAAAATTTTTCATGCCTATCGAATTCAATATAATTACGCAAGGGGTCCTGCCAAAGGCGGTATCAGATTTCATCCGGACGAAACTGTCGATACGATTCGGGCGCTTGCAAGCTGGATGACTTGGAAAACAGCAGTAGTTGATTTACCTCTTGGAGGCGGTAAAGGGGGAGTTCAGTGTGATCCCAAATCTATGTCGGATAGGGAACTGGAAAATTTATCAAGAGAATATATAAGAGCAATCGCTCCTTATATTGGGGTTGATAAAGATATTCCAGCGCCTGATGTTTATACAAATCCTCAAACAATGGCCTGGATGATGGATGAATATGAAACTATTATGAACAGTCATCAGCCGGGGGTTATGACAGATAAACCAACGCAAGTGGGCGGAACCGAAGGGCGAAGAGACGCAACTGCGCGGGGCGGCGTAATTACAGTAAGAGAAGCTTGTAAAGAATTAGGAGTTGATTCAACAGGAAGATTTGCAATACAAGGTTTTGGCAATGCGGGGCAAAGAGCAGCCCTGCTACATCATGAAATTTTAAATGGCGGAAAATTAGTTGCCGTTAGTGATTCTAGAGGCGCAATTTATAATGACGATGGTTTTGATTCCAAAGAATTAGTTACTCATAAATTAAAAACTGGATCCGTTAAAAATTTTCCAGGCGCAAAAGAAATCAAGCACGAAGAACTTTTGGAACTTGATGTTAATGTGCTTTATCCCGCCGCATTGGAGAATGCAATTTCAGCGGATAATGCTTCAAAGATAAAAGCTAGAATAATTTGTGAATTAGCAAATGGCCCCACAACTCCTGAAGCCGATTTAATCTTAAGTAAAAAAGGAGTGCATGTTATTCCTGATATACTTGCAAGTGCCGGCGGCGTTACAGTTTCCTACTTCGAAATGGTTCAGGACAAATATTCATTCTTTTGGGATGAAGAAACCATACATAAAAGACTGGATGAAAAACTAACAAAAGCTTATCATAGAGTTTATGAAGCTGTTAAAGAAAAAAATGTTCATCCCCGATTAGGTGCAATGATTGTCGGCGTCGCGAGAGTTGCCGAAGCCTGTAAATTAAGGGGTTGGGTTTAGTTAATTGTAGTATATTCTTTAGTTATTAAAAAAACACTAAACATTAACCACAACCATTTTTTATAAATTTTAAAATTTAAATTTCTTTTACTTTTGCAGCTTTATTGCTTCCGCTATTTAAAACATCGTACCAATTTATTTTTCTTGTTAAAAACATTATTCCTGCTAATATTATAAATAATGCAATGTTTCCTAACAATAAAGAATAATCTTGCATTTGCAGAATTGTGTACATAAATCCATAAAATAAAATTAACATTCCGCCGATTAAGATTCCTAGTTTAGATTTTGAGTATACATTCGCGGTATAAAAACTTATTAATCCAATAACAAGCAAAGCGGATATTAAATATGAATATTCAAATTTCATATACTCTGATAAAGAAAGAAGAATCGAATAAAAAATTACAAGTGACAAACCAATCAAAAGATATTGGATTGGGTGTATAGCTTTTTTACTAAAAATTTCAATCATGAAAAAACTAACAAATGTTAGTAAGACAATCATCATACCATATTTTGAAGTACGCATAGTCTTTTGGTATTCGTCAACAGGTATAAGTAGTTTCACTCCAAAAGCAGAAGGATACAGCTCGTAAGTTTTATTATACCATTCTTGCGGGAAATTTCTGTTGAATTGATTTATTTTCCATTCAGCTTTAAAACCCCCATCTTTTTGGTTGCTTGCTGACGGAAGGAACTCACCCATGTAGCTTGGATTATTCCAAACGGAATTCATGTTTACTTCCGTAATTTTTCCGACTGGAAGAAATTCTAAATTTTCGCTTCCTTTTAAGTGTAGTGTTAGTTCAAAATTATATTTTGTATCTCCACTGTTAAAATCAACGTTCGTATAAAATCCGCTTTTGAATACTTCTTTGTCTTTTAATCCCGGATAGACTTCTTTCGCCTTTCCATTCCAATCCAATAGGATTGTATCTTCGATTCCTTTTAAATCGGATACATTAAATGATAGATATTTTTCTTCCGTATTTTTAATCAAATCTGCAGAACTAATTTTATCTAAATTTTGCAGATTAAAACTACCGTTTATTTTAAGATCAGTTTTATAAATGATCACCTCATAAATTCCTCTATGCTTTTTTTCCGGATAAACTTTTGATTCTATTTTAAGATTTTCAGGCAGAAGAAAATATTTATTTTCTTGTTTAACTTTAATTCCTTCATGGTTTTCAGTCCATTGTTTATCAAGAATCGAAAGAATAGGGCCGCCAACTATTTGAGCACCAGCCCAGTTTTGATTGATTTCTTTAGTAACCATTTCGCGGTTTATTTGTCTTTCGGTTACCAATGATTGAATTTTCTTAACCGAAATTGGGTTGTTTTTTATTTCTTCGATATTTCAGCAATTACATCAGAAAAATTACTCTGGCCCCAATGTTCAATATATTTCCCATCTTTTAAACGAATAATATCAATTACATTAATTTCAACTTTTTTATTGCTAGGCAGGATACCAAATATTTCTCCCGTATGTGTACCAATAATTTTTTTTCTTGTTGTAACTAAATCTCTTTCAGCAATTTGTTCAAGGATTTCAACTCTTAAGTCAGGAAAACCTGTTCTCAAAACTCCGTTTAAAAAATTTGAAATACTTTCCTTTCCAGACGGCATGCCTGCTGGTGCCGAATGATTAATTACTTCATTCGAGACTAATGCATCCAAGACGGTACTTTTTCCTTCTTCAATGTATTCTTTGTTAAATCGCTTGACTATTTCTTTATTTTGATCAAGAATATTTTTCATATGTTCCTCATGTTTTTTTTTTGATGACAAAAAATAAACTCATAATATTAATTCGGTTAAGGCTAAAAGGCCAAAGATTGTTTTTAGAAGGTCAAATTTTCAATTGGTATTCTTTTGGGGTAATTCCGAATGATTGCTTAAATGATTGGGAGAAGCTGGAATGATTTGCATAACCGACTTGATGAAAAACTTCGCCTGGTTTTATCTTACGGTTCTTTAATAAATCAGCAGCAATTTCCATTCTTCGTTTCAGTATCCATTTCTGAGGGGCGATTCCATAAATTTTTATAAATCTTCTTTTAAAAGTTGATAAACTGATGTTACACAGAAATGCTAAATCCGTTAGAGTGAGATTTCCAGTGATATTTGTTTCGATTATTCTTTTTAGTTCAGTGTCGTCAAAATCAACTTTTGTAAGAGTCATAAAAGAAAATATTTCTTTTGGATGTTTTTCTAAAAGATAAAGCATCAATTCTTCAAATTTTAATTGCTTCATAGACTTTGATACACTTTCCTTTAACATGAATATCAATGATAAAATGTAATTATTAATAAATTCATCTTTTGGAAATGAAATATATGATTCTGTTTTACTTTTGATTTTAGATTTATGCTGATTAATTACTTTGGCATATTTTACTTGAAATGTAGTGAGCACTTCTTCACTAAAAAACATTAATACGCTTTTAAATTCTTTTCTTTTTGATAAATCAATTGAAGCGATGCAATTACCTGCTGAAAGTAGATGAATTTCATTATCGTTTACAAAAACTTTCTTTTCAGAAATCTGCATTGTTTTTTCTCCTGAAATAACCAGACTGAAAGCATTTCTATTCAGAATGCATCTGCCTTTAAAGAAATCGGCTTTTGCAGTATAGACATAAATAACTATTTCACCAGAATTATTTTCCTCTTCTGATGAAATTCCTTGCGGCAATTGTAAAACATTTTCTTTCATTAAAAGCTTTAAAGATTCAAATATATTTAGTTTGATTTATCTTTCAGAAATTTTATTTAATAATAAACTGAAAGAATGTCATTTAAATTTTATGGAAATATCCCGAGAGAATAGTAAGCGTCCGCTATTTTATTTATAGCAAGTACAAATGCTGCAGTTCTTAAGTCCATAATCTTTTTATTTGACTTAAAGGTTTCTCTAATTTCATTGTAAGCAGATACCATGGTTTCTTCTAATCCTGAATTAACCAAATCACCTTCATCAGCGCCATGCGTAAAAACTAATTTTGCCTTATCATCTAACTTTGTTCCGATAGCGTTTTCGATTGAACTAACAATTGTTTTATTAACAAGTTCATCATAGCGCTTACCCATTCTTCCAAATCGTACATGTGATAAATTTTTTAGCCATTCAAAATAGGATACCGTTACACCGCCGGCATTTAAATACAAATCAGGTATAATCATAATTCCTTTTTTTGTTAAAATCTTTTCGGCTTCAGGCGTTACCGGTCCGTTTGCCGCTTCTGCAACAATTTTTGCTTTTATATTTAAAGCATTTTCTGAGTTTATTTGATTTTCTAATGCTGCGGGGACTAGTATATCACATTCCATTTCTAACGCTTTATTCGACTGTTTTATATTTCGTGCTTTTTTAAAATTTAAAATTGAGCCAGTAGATTTTCTATGTTTAACAACTTCGTCAACATCCAATCCTTTAGGATCAAAAATGGCGCCTTCATATTCTGCAATGCCGACAATGACTGCGCCGGCTGCCTGTAAGAACTTGGCTGAATGATAGCCAACATTTCCTAAAGCTTGAATGATTACTTTTTTTCCTTCAATCCCCGCCGTTAATTTTAATTTTTTCATATCTTCGGAGTTGCTGACAGCTTCTCTAATTCCATAATAAACTCCTCTTCCGGTTGCTTCAGTTCTTCCCATTATTCCACCTTGACTTAATGGTTTACCTGTTACACATCCGCTTGCATCAAGTGAACCCGGATTAAAAGCAGAATAAGTGTCTGCAATCCATGCCATTTCTTTTGCGCTAGTTCCATAGTCAGGTGCTGGAACATCAATACCAGGACCAATAAAATTTTTCTTAATTAATTCTGCCGTATACCTTCGGGTAATATGCTCAAGTTCAATATCATTATATGCTTTAGGATCAATTTGAACACCACCTTTCGCCCCGCCGAACGGAACATTAACGACGGCACATTTATAAGTCATTAAAGCTGCCAAAGCCATAACTTCATCTTGGTTGACTGAAAGACTGTATCTAATTCCCCCTTTTACCGGCAGCTTGTGATGACTATGTTCGACACGATACGCTGTAATTACGTGAATGTCATCTTTAACCCGCACCGGAAATTTCATTCTGTAAATACTATTGCAATATTTTATTTGATCAAGCAAACCTTTTGGATATTTTGTAAACTTTGCGGCGCTGTCAAAATAGTTTACTACATCTTCAAAAAAACTTAATTCTCTTTTTTTACCGATTTGATTAGGCATGGATAAACTCCTTTTTCTTTTTTTAATTCTAACGATTATAAGAAATCTTTTATATCGAAGTTATTTATTTCAAATGGCAGAGACAAGGATTGCAAAAATCATTGTGAGCTCAATTCGTTTACTTTATCAAAAACATCGTCAACCCCAATTTCTCTCATACAATAGGAACCAAAAATTTCACCGGGTGGTATTTTATCATTGCATTCGTTCTCATTGCAAAAATTGCATTTATTTTGGGATTGTATCGTGGAAGTAAAATTATTTTCAGGATAAATCTTCCAAGCTTTATCATGGTATTTCCTAAACAAAGTTAAATTTGGTGACCCGCTTGCAACTGCTAAATGACGCGGGCCTGAATCATTTGTTACTACTAAATCACATTTCTTGAATAAAGAAGATAGTTTATCTAAATCATTTCCCGTATTTAAATAAATGAGCTTTTTATTGAATACTTTCATCAATAATATTTTTGATCTGATTTACAATTGATAAATCACTATTTCCAAAGCACAGAATAATATCCATGTTTTTATTTGAAATAATTTTTTTAATCAAGACTGCAAAATTTTCAGGCGGCCAAATTTTATAGTTGCCGCTGGCTCCCGGATGTATAGCGATTAATTTTTGATTATCAATTTTCAGATTATTTCCTGCTATAAACTTTTCAGCCCATGTTTTTGATTCCTCACTCGGAAAAAATTCTGTTTCATAGCTTTCAGCTTTTACTCCCAAATCTTTCACTAATTCCAAATAATAATTTAAAACTCCTGAATCCTCTTTGGTTTTTTTAACCTGATTACTTAATAGAAATGAAAAAGCCTGACCGGCTTGACCAATTCTAATTTTTGCCTTTGAAAAATAAGACCAGAGCAGAAACCGGTCGTGCGGAAATGTGCAAATAACTGCATCAAATTTTTTCTGTTTGATGAAATTAATTATCTGAATTTCAAATTTTATTTTCTTTAAACCTTTAACAGCCTTAAGTGCGTTGTGGTTAACTATAAAGATTTCAGAAATATTGGGATTATTGAAAAGCGCGTTTTTTTGATTATTGATTAAAACATCTTTAAATGAAATAAGCTGATCAACATTAAAATCTTCCATTCTCCTTTGTATTATTAAAAAAGAAATGGAAGCATTTTTAAATTTATTTTTTACTGCTTTAATTGCAGGGGTAAGTAGCAATAAATCTCCTAATTGTCCTTCGGCGATAAATAATATTTTATTTATAGTCATAACCAGGAAAAGATATTTGAAAAAATAATTGCTCTCTCTATTTAATATAAAATTTGCTGCACTGCTTCAACTGATTATCAACAAGAATATTCCAATAATAAAGTCCGGGTTTCAATCTTGCCTGAATAAATTAGATCATTACCACGAATGGAAGTTTCATACATTATATGATTTTTATTGTCGGTAATATTAATACGATACGCTCTATTTTTTTCAGTATCAATCCACCTTAATTTAATTGAATTTGACAAAGTATCATTTGTTTTAGGAGAAATAATTTTTACTCCCCGTCCGGAAGCGTCAATTACATTAACATTTTTATCTAAAATATAGTTTGATGAATAATCATTTTGAACATACACATCTTCCGGATTTATATTAAATAATGAATCAGCTATAGCGGTTGAATCAAATTCCGAAGATAGTGCTGAATCAGATGGTTGTGAAATATTCTCATTCTCATTTTTCTGTTTATTATATTTTTCCGGTTCAATCATCTCTTTTCTTGTGTGAGACATTAATATTACTTCATTGTTATTATTTTCATCCTTGTTTGAAAAAAAATAAATGAGCGCAAATATTAAAACTCCGCAAATAAAAAGTAGTGATATAAAAGTAACTAATGTGAAGCGATGTTCAGCTTTTTGAGGCAGTGTTGTTCTGCTGGTTGTTATTAATATATCAACAGCAATTTCCGTAATAGAACTGATTGATGTTTCAACCGGCAAATCTATTTTATATTCTTTCTTAACGTCCACATTTAAAAATCGGAATGTCTTATGCAATTCATGAATAGTTATCCCAATCATATTATTATGAACTGAATGAGGAATAAGATTAAATATTAATATAAATTCTTTCGCGTCATTTTTATAAATGGTTAAACGAAAATTATTTGATATGTCTTCAAATGTAACTTCATCTGACTCTGTTGAAGAAAGGCTGTTGTTAAAAAGGCTTAAGGAATGTTTGTTATGAGAATTATTTAATATGCGGTCAAAAATTTCTTCATATAAAATTCTACATTCATTACATGTTGCAAGATGGCTGGAGATATGTTCCGTTTCATACTGTGCTAATTGGTCAAAATAATTTATATAAGAAGTTAATGCTTCTGTTGTAAGATGATTATTTGAATCATCAGATGTCTGGAAAGGAACATCCATAATTTGCTAAATATTAAAACTGAAGATTTTTTATAGTCAAAAGGAAAGTAAAGATGGGATAAAATGCAACCCGTAAACGGTCATAATCATTCATTAGCTTTACCTCTACACAAATAACTCATTGACGTTTACGGGTCTTAATACTGCTGTTTGAAATTAAGTCTCAAGGCAAAAGTAAATAGAACATTTTTAAATTGGTGTGATTTAAAGTATAGGCATTTTTGGGAAAAAGATTATCTGCTTGTTCTTTTTATAAAATCCAAAATAACTTCATCTTTTGAATCCAAAAGCTGCTGTGGAGTTCCAACAAAATAAATTTTACCTTCAAACATCATTGCGACTTTATCGGCTACATTTTTAACACTATACATATCATGCGTTACTACTACGGAAGTAACATTTAATTTTTCGCTTAATTCTTTAATCATATTGTCGATAGAATCTGACATGATTGGATCAAGTCCTGTAGTTGGTTCATCATAAAGAATATAATCCGGATTTGTAACTAAGGCTCGAGCCAGACCAACTCTTTTTTTCATTCCACCGGAAAGTTCAGCCGGTTTTAAATTTTCGATTCCGGGTAATCCAACCAAAGATAATTTTTCTTTTACAATTTCATCAATATTTTCAACCGGAAATCCATTTTTATTTTCCACCAATGGAAGGCTAATATTTTCTGCAACAGTCATCGAATCAAAAAGCGCTGCCCCTTGAAACAAAAAACCGAATTTCTTTCTAATTTCATATAGTTGTTTAATATTTAATTCACTTAATAACTGTCCTTCAATATAAACTTCGCCTGAATCGGGAATCAACAGCCGCAAAATATGCTTCAATAAAACGCTTTTACCTTCACCGCTTTTACCAATAATTACAAGAGTTTCTCCAGCCTCAATTTTTAAATTAATTCCACGAAGAACTTTTTTGCTGCCGAAACTTTTATATAAATTTTTAATTTCAATCATTACAGAACAATAATTATTACAATATTTACTTAAAATTAACTAAAAAACTATTTAAATGATTCATTGCAATTCTAGGAATTTATCGACAATAAAATAATGATAAGTTAGAATTATTAGTATTGTCATTTAAGAAAATACCAAGTTGTTCAAATTCACCGGCTAAACATTCAATCAATGATTATTTAAAATAAAATTATTTTTTTGTTGCTTTTTAATTAATCATCTCTATTTTAAAGGTATTCCATCTCTCGAAATCTAAATTTTCTTGTCAAGCATAAATAAAATTATTATTAACAAAACAAGGAAAACCTGCCATGAGGAAAATTATATTTCTTTCTATATTTTCTGTCGTCGCGTTTGTCCTCCCTGCAAAAGCGCAAATGCATCTAAAATTTAATACTCAACCATCAGTTGAAAATCTCACATATAAAACCGAAGCTGTTTCTTCTAATTTAAAGCTTCATCTCAATACATCAGCTTTAGCAGCAGCAAACGAAAGATTGAATAAAGTTAGAATGATGTTTATAATGAATTTTGTTTATGCCTTAACACTTGGCGATTTTGGCAATTTGTATTCAAGCGCTATTGGATTTGAATTCACATATGCATATATATTGTCACAGCAGATAATGTTAACCGCATCCCTTGGTTATTTAAGCTGGATTCTTAAAAATTCACTCCCTTCCGGATACGAACAGAATTTCACATCCTTCCCATTAATGATAGGTTTAAGATACTTATTTTTGAGACAGATGACTTTATTATTTCCGTATGTATCACTTCAACTCGGACTTCATTTTTTAAAACAAACTCAAAAATTTAGTTTCGGAAACTTTCTAGATGAATTTTCGGAGAGCACAACAAAATTCGGATTTAACGCTGGAGTTGGTTTAATGTATTACATTGCGGCTGCCGTTTTAATCGATTTCAGCATACGTTATATGTTTATAAACGGAGATCCGGATAGCATTTCCAATATTGGTTTTCATGCTGGTGCTTCATACGCAATTGAATAATTTATATTTGATAAAATGTGATTTGAGTTTTATTGTATTTGAAATTATAATCACGGTAAAAGTTACTTATTACCCAACTATCAAAATGAAAAATTTCTAGAAAAATCATTCTTAATTATTCTTGTTGCTTTTCGTTTTCTAATAAGTATTTTAAAGTCGCATTATCAAAAATTCTATTCTGTTTTACAGCTGAACCGTCTAGCTCAATATTTTACTTGTGCTTTGTAATTTTTTGTAATTATAGTTTCAATAAAATAATTCCGAAGGATAACTCCATGAAAATAACACACCCTTTTTATCCCATCATTTATGTACGCGGCTATGCAGCTACAATGAATGAAATTGAAGAAACCTCTGCAACTCCTTATATGGGATTTAATTTAGGATCCACTAAAATTCGCCAGAACTATAAAAAAGACATTGTGCATTTTATTTTCGAATCACCTTTAATCCGTTTCATGAAAGACGAAGGTTATATAGATACTTATTATCATGGAGATTTTTTTGATATTAATACAGAAGTAACACCTAAAAGCATCTGGATATTTCGGTATTACGAAAAAGTATCCGAAGATCTTGGGGAAGGCAACCGTTTAAGCATTGTTGATTTTGCAACGGATTTAAGAAAATTTATTTTACGAATAAGAAAGCAAGTCTGCGGAAATGACAAGAAGGCTTTAAAAGCTTTTAAAGTTTATTTAGTTGCGCATTCCATGGGCGGTTTAATTTGCCGAACCTATTTACAAAATATTTGCGTTAAAGGAACACAAAATAGCGATCTGGATAAAGAGCTTGAACTTCCCGGCGATCATTTAGTCGATAAAGTATTTACATATGCAACCCCCCACAACGGAATAGACGTACTAGGAATGAATGTGTTGAATTTAGGATCGTTAGATAAAGTTGATGTAAAAAATTTTAATCGTGATTACATGAAGGATTATTTGAATTTATCTAATTATAACGGCAGGGTTGATACACTTGATGGAAAATTTCCGCCGGAAAGATTTTTCTGTTTAATCGGAACAAACTATAGAGATTACGGTGCTTTTTTTGGTTTATCCAAAAAGGGAACCGGGCCGATGAGTGATGGATTAGTTATGATAGCCAATGCGGCAGTTGATAGGGCGCCGCGAGCATTTGTTCATCGATGTCACAGCGGGCAATACGGTATAGTTAATTCTGAAGAAGGCTATCAAAATTTAAGAAGGTTTTTATTTGGTCAAGTTCGCGTTGATGCAAAATTATTAGTTAATGAAATTACACTTCCAATCCCCATTCAAAAACTAAAAGATGAAGGCAAGGATGTGAAAGCTTCTTACTTAATTGAAACAACAGGGCAGGTGAGAGGCGGAAATTATTTTTTACATGAAAGATTAGAAAATCAAAGTTCGGCAATTATTAAAACTAAAGATGAAATGATAGGTGACGATAAAACGGTTTATTTATTCAGCGGGTACTTAGACAAGAGAGCAAAGACAGCAAACTCCGGCGACACAGCGTTGGCATTTGCCGTAATGGTTGCAATAAAAGTTCCTTTGTATGAAGTTGATAATAAATTTTGGTTTGACCATTATTTCCCGGGCGGATATATAATTGACGAGACAATTACGTTTAATATAAGATTTAAGGGAAATCAATTCAGCACTGTAAAATATAGTTTAGCTTCAGAAAGCGGTATAGGTGAAGCGGATAAAGTTCCTGATATTAAAGATTTAGGAAACGGAGGTTTGGAAATTTCTTTTCCATTGGGTTTTGAAGAAGGTGATCCAAACGCACCGAGACCAGGATTCCGGGGCTGTCTAAGACTATATACCAGTTATTGGAATCAATAAAATAATTAAGATTCATTAACTGCAACTATGAGGTTTATATTAATGATGAATTTATATTTTGAAAAAATTTCCTCATAATTATGTTCGATACGAGGTGAAAAATGGAGATATATTAATTTGGGAGATTCTTCAAAATTAATAATTTGCAGATGTTTTGTATTTAACAATTCCAGCCTTTGTTCGTCTGCGGATTTTTTACCGGTCAAGCATAATTTAAGCAACAAGGAATCCGAAACTGAACTTTCAACATAAATAGATTGAATAGTTGAATCATCATCAAAATAGTCATACCAGTAATTATAGTCACCTGAATCAGCATAAACATAAAAATAACCGCCCAAATAAGCTGCTTGAACTTGAACTGAATCAAACTGTTCAAAAAAAGAAATTATAAAATTATAAGAGCAGGTATCTTCAAACTGAAATTCAAAAGTCGAATAGGAACTATGGTGTATAAGAATTGGATGCTCCTCGTTTGAAACCGGATTTCTTTCTTCGCTGCAGGAAATGAATAAGAGTAATTCCAAGAGTGATAGAAGCAAAATTACATTTTTCATTTGTTTAACATTTTTTTAATTCATTGGAAAATATTGCTAATACTTTTCCGAAATTAATATTGATTATTGAACGACTGCTAATTTTAAAATTTTCGTCATACCTAAATCAGGCAATTCTATATATGCAATATATAACCCGCTGGCTACAGTCCTGTCCGAATTATTTAACAGATTCCATTCCAGGAATTGGCTATTATCGTTTTTATAAATACTTGCGACTAACATCCCTCCCAAATTAAAAATTCTAATATTCGCTCTTTGAGGTAAATGTGAAAATGTAACAAAATTTTCATTTGGATTTTTTTCCTCCGGGTTATTTCCATAATAAGGATTTGGGAAAACGTTTATCAAATTTACATCTTCCTTTGCAATTTCAAGACTGCTATAGACTTGAGGAGCTTTAAACGTAAAAACATCTGCGGGAGTATTGATATGATAAACTTTAATAAGTACCTGATCCTCACCTGTATAGTTGGGAGAAAATGGAGTGCCTTCATATCTTCCATAAGTTGAAATGTACATAATGGGTAAAGGATTGCTTGTGGCTTCAACTTCATATTCCGGATTTGGAATTTCACTATAATCTGTATTAAATATCCAAAGCCATTCTCTCGGTCCCGAAGAATCAACATTATTATAACTGAGATAATCCGGAGGGTAATACTTACCATCAACTAAACCTTCGGCAACATTATTTTCGGAAAAACCGAGTGCCAATCTTCGCGGATGTAACGTGTCGTCTACATCCCATGCGGAAAGTGGAATTCCTTTTACAAAATCTTGGTAAGCAAATCCCTTACTTTTATTAACTAGGAATTGAGAAAAGTTTGGTTGTGCCGCAGGCAAATCGAAATTTGTTCCATAACGATAACCATATGACATATTTGCATCGGCTAAATTAAAGTTAGGATTATATGTTGATGTATCTAAAACTTGAGCTAAAATTAGAAGTACATTATTTAATTTAGCTTCGGGAACACCTTGTTCTCCGTTTCCAAATAAATAAGCCGGCGAAGCCCATGCTATCGGTTGAAATAAATTTTCGGAACGGAGTATGCTACTTTCAGATGTAAAAATGAAATGCTTTTGTGTAATCGTATTAACACCATTTTCAGGGGGGGCATTTACTGAAATTTGCATTCCGTCAATCAATAAATTTGAAGATGAACCAGATTGATCAATTTGGTTATGTAATTTGATCTCTCCTGTGGTTGAATCAATTAGGTTCCAAACTATTTTATCATCCATTTCAGTAAACGTAATTTTATATGTGTCACCAGTAAGTAGTTTTGGATCAACAACCATTGCATTAACGCTTCCTTCACTAATTCCCTGCGTATGCTGTATATCAATTTGCTCTCCATAGCTTCTTTCATATCTTAACCCGGGCTTGAAAGTTTCAGGTATAACAGCAACTATTTTTGGCTGACTTTCTATTGAGTGATTAAATAATCCTTTAGCAGAATTATAGCTGTAAGCCGTAACAGCAAAATAGTACTTCGAACCATTGTATAAAGATCTTCCATTTAAAGTATCTTTTGTGATACTTATAAATCTCTGTATTCCCGAATCAGTTCCATATTGTTCATCATAGGTAAGAATGTCTCCTGAATGCGAATCTACATAATTGCCTACAATAGATAGTATTTGATTTTTTAAATCAAAAGTAGCAATCCGAATTCCATCTTTAATCGAAGAAGTATCCGTTGGAAGCTGGTAAACATTATATCCTTCAAATTTGCTATTGCCCAGGTCAGAATTTTCTACACGAATTATTTCATTTAAATCACTGCCCCAGGTCAACACAACTTCTTTATTCAAAGGCGTAGCCGTAACCGACGGTGTTGGGATTAAGGAAGGCGCGATAAAATTATTTTCATAAAATGTATGTGAATAGGCTGTAATATTTTTAAGTAGTTTTACTGCTCTGACATTATTTATATCACCGAAAGCGCCAGCTAATATTTCTGCGAATACCACTTCTTGTGTATCGCCGGGAGCTAAATTAAATGGACCAGAGTTGACCATTAGTCTATGATCAAAACCTCGATTATCTAAAAATCCTGTTCCTGCAACCGGGTCACCTGAATAAGGAAATTTTGTATTTCCGCCTCCTAATTCAATAGGGACTGGAATATATGTCCCATCCAATAATTGGCCATGCAGCAGATTATACATTTCGATTGTACCTTCGTAGTCACCACCAATTGTTGGATCGTTGTATGGGTAAGGATCGCCTTTAAAGATATAACCGAAGGAAGTCATTGGTAGATTTTTTTTACCATATTTAATCCTTCCATTAAATTTTGCAGAATCATTCAAATTTCCATTAATAATAGGGCCTTGTAAAATGGTAAAACCTACTGCAGGAGGGGGAAGTGGATCATAAAACGTATCAATTGGTTTGAAATTATAAGTGTATCCCAGATTCAATAATGTATCGCAGCCGTCAACATCATCGCCTGCATTTCCGTCATCAACATCTGACCAAATGCCGAAATATGTATCTGTAAAACTTGTGTCACTTTTATTCATAACCTGGTATTTCTTAAAGATCATATTATCAAAGGGAGCCAAATTCTTATATCCCCAAACGGTGACATGTAATTCCAAACCGACCGGAGGTGAGCCATATAGTTTTTTGGTTCTAACACTATCAAGATCATTTGCAATATAAAATATGGTTACATCAGAGCCCGGAACACCTGGCATATCCATTGAGGGATTATAAATACCATCTCCATCTACATCTTTAAATGGCGCACCATCTTTTGCCGGCCATTCATTCCAGTCTTTCTGATATTGCTGTCTTATTTGAGATTCAGTACCTTCGCCATCATTTATCTCAGAACTTAAATCAGCAGTAGCAAAATCGCTTCTTACTCTAAATATTCTTGCTGATGGATCAAGTGAGTCTTGAGCTATGCCTGTTTGAATAATTTTCCCAGGCTGCAATCCTGATGAATAAGTTGATCCTCCCACACGAATTTGTCCGTTAACTTTTCCACCCCAAACAAAACCGCTTTCAAAAACAGCAGTTTTTCCTGTGCCCTTTGGATAAATAAGTCCTTCTAAATTCGATTGACCGGGATAATTGTCACATGTGCCATCATTAGAGATATGAGTGGAAATTTTATTTATGTTAAAATGAGTTGTAGAAGGAATCCCTGATATTTTTGATGAAGAATTATTTTTAACTCCACCATTTGCAAATATTTGATAGACTGATAAAGTCAGAATAAAAATGACAACAACAGTGATAATATTTATTAATTTCATTTTGGTTTACTCACTATGTGATTAATTTTTGTGTAGGCATGTAGAGAAGGAAAAAGAGGATAACCGAAACCAAAATCAATGAAAGATACATTGTGTTTCCCCGCTATTAGTTTACTATCGAAACTATATTAGTTAAAATACTTAACTTCACATTTCATTTCAACTAATAAAAAAAACATTCATCTAATAGTAACAAAAAAAAAGTTTTATTTTAAAATAACAACTGGGTTATAAATTGATAAGATTAAAGCATGCTTCAGCAGCTATCTTCATTGGATCCAGCCAAACGGCTTTTAATGAAAGTTGTTTTTCAGCAAGTGAAAGTTCCGTACAGCCGGCAATAATTGCTTCTGTTTCCAATTGATCTACAACCCACTGCAATATATTTATTGCTTCATCGCTGATATCTGAACCAGTGTATTTTATTCCATAGCTCGGATTGTAAATTATGTCTGTAATTTTTTTCTGAATTTCGGAATCAATTTTGGGTTCAAAATAATTTATTCCAATTGGTTCAATTGCTTTTTTAAATACGTCCTGATTTCAATGTGCCTTCAGTTGATAAAAGTGACACACTTCTATATCCGGCGGATTTAATAAATTTTGCTGTTTCTTTTTGCATGTCAATCCATGGAGTGTTCGTCTGGTTAAATATTTCTTCGTAAAACGAATGGGCTGTATTACAAGTGATTACAATTAAATCAACTCCAACTTTTTCAAATTTTTTAATTACTTCTACAAGATATTCTACCGGTGACACTCCATTATTAAGCAGGGCGTT
Organism: uncultured Ignavibacteriales bacterium; assembly: GCA_963731745.1. Classification (GTDB taxonomy): domain Bacteria; phylum Bacteroidota; class Ignavibacteria; order Ignavibacteriales; family Ignavibacteriaceae; genus CAVSWT01. Next base: position 9,793 of record CAVSWT010000013.1, on the reverse strand, counting down.
GGTACGGTCGGGTGCTTGCGAAGCATTGAAATAAATCCATTCAGGATATTCATTATCACCTTTTATTCCATGCTTGTTACAAACATCAAAAAATAATTTTTGAAAATTTAAACCGGCGGCAGTTCCCATTCCGCCGATTATTCCTAGCAGTGGTTTTTTATTCATTTATAAATTTTAATTTACTTGTTTTTTGTATTAAGTAATTTATGCTCATCTAACAAATTAATTACTTTCTTAATGGGAAGAGATTCTACAGTTTGATTATTGCCGGTCATTGTTTCGGCAGCAAAAAGGGAATTGATGACTGCTTCTTCAGTTGCCTCGATAACAGCTTCGAAAAGCGGAGTCATTCTATCATTCCTCAATTCAGTTCCGCCTTCAAGAAGTGCATTCTTACCTTCATATGAACTTCTAATATCTACAGCGGTGGAGAACGCAATTGCATATTCTCCGCTTCCATTTGAGCAATGGCCGCCTGTTCTTGCAACGCCATAAAGTGAACGTTTAGCCAACCGTTTTAAATTTCTGGATTGCAATGGAGCATCCGTTGCTACAATTATCATAACTGATCCGTCACCCGAACCACTGTTCTTCATTTTATTTAATTCTTCCTCAATACGAATTCCGGAAATCATCAAGTTTCCACCAAAGTTAGTTTGTACTAAAACTCCGACAGTATAGCCGCCATCCTCTTCAGATAAAATTCTAGATGAAGTTCCAATACCTCCCTTAAAACCAAAACAAATTGTTCCTGTTCCAGCGCCTACGTTACCTTCATCCACGTAACCAGATTTAGCTTTCTTTATTGCTTCTAATACGTGTTCCTTTTTTACGTATCTCGCTTGAATATTATTTAATCTGCCGTCATTTGTTTCTCCTACAACAGGATTCACAGATCGAATATTTTTATTCTCATCAAATGATAAAATATAATCTATCAATGCATCAGCAGCTGTAGGCACAGATAAAGTATTTGTAAGTATGATTGGAGTTTCTATATTTCCAAGTTCCTCAACTTGACTTATGCCGGTAAGTTTGCCAAAGCCATTTTCAATATAGATAGCACCGGGTACTTTATTCTGAAAAATATTACCGTCGTAAGGAAGAATTGCCGTTACTCCGGTTCTTGCATCTTCATTTTTAATTATTGTTTCATTCCCGACTAATACACCTTTTACATCAGTGATGGAATTATAATTCCCGGTTTTAAGCGAACCGAAATTAATACCATAATCCCTTGCTCTTAAGGGTTGGGCAATACTTAACGATACAGCGGCAAAAAAAACTAATAAAATATATTTCAATTTTCTTTTCAAATAACCTCCATTTTTTTAGTTACGCTGCTGAGTATCAAATTTCTTTTTATTAAGATGGATTAAGATATCGTTATATTTTATTTATAATAATTTTTTTAACAAAGATTCTTTAATTTTAAATACTGTCCCATGCCGCATGCCCTTTGGATGTTCAAGGCTGTCCGACTTATCAATCCAATTTATCAAATCATTTGATACAAGTAATCCATATTTTCCTAATCGATACTTATCAAAATATAAATACCATTTATCTTTGATATAAGTTACAGTTGGGCCTTCTGCCCAGTATTCTCCCGTTATTGGTTTTGATGCTTTACTATAAGGCCCTTCAACATTTAGACTTCTCGCAACTCTAATATTTTTTTGTGGAGTGAACGGTTTGTTAGTTTCATCTTTTAAAAACATTAGATATTCTGTTCCTGCCTTAATTATTGTTGCATCAATAACATTGAAACCTTGATCAAATAATATTTTTGTATCAGAAAATTTATTAAAATCTTTTGTTGTTACATAATAGATCCTATGATTATATCCTTTACCTATTATGCCTCTATTATCTTGATCATCAGTATCAGGAAATTTTCCAGGAACAGTTGTTGCCCAAAAAATCAAATATTGTTGTTTTAGTTCATCATAAAATAATTCAGGAGCCCAGCAATTTTTTGCAGCAGGTTCATGTTCCATTACTGGAATGTACTTTTGATCAGACCAATGTATTAAATCTTTTGAATAAGCATACCCAATACCTTTTTCATTCCAACTGATTGTCCACACCATATGGAATATACCACGCCTGGCCCTGAAATAATGCATGGATCACGCATCAGTTTATCATTCCCAACTTTTGGTTTTAAAAATGATTCATCATTATTCAAAGCAGTCCATTTAAATCCATTGTAACTGTAAGCCAAATGAAGTCCATCTTTCCCATTATTTTTAAAGTAGGAAAAAATATAAACATCTTTTTCATTTGAATTACATCCAAAAAAAAGTAAAACAATAGAATAAAAAATTAATTTATTAAATTTTTTCACTAAACTTTTCTCACTTTTAGTTTAAATAAAATGGCTTTAGATAGAGTCAACCTCAATTGCATAGGGCATCTTTTTTATTTCTGCATATTACTGATTTGCTAATGATTTAGCATTTAATTCTCGTATTTATTTTGTTCAATATCAAATGAATATTTTTTACTAATTTAAAAGTGAATTTAATGAAATCGAATCGTATAACCATTCATCGTTATAATCTTATCTATTGACCTTTTACTTTTTAAAGATGTTAAATAGTTTTCTCCTTCAATATTGATATAATTAATCTTACTCAGTTTACTTGCAACGTATGATGACATAGAGGTGTAAAATGATCTTAATCTAAATAATATTTAGTTAAGTTTTTACCTTTCGTATCAATATATTTTTCAAATGCTTCTAGAAAATTTATATATTGAACATTATTTTCAGATGCATGTTTAATCAATAAGTCTTGAGCCCATGATAGATTGCTAATGTTAAATTGGAAGGTAAATGGAAATATTAGAAGTATTACTTTTAAATTATGAAACTTACAAAAGGAATAAATTTTCGTTAGTTCATTTAATGTGAAATTCCACTGAGCTTTATAAGTTGGATTATCTTTATTCATAAGCATTTTTTTTACATCAAAAATTTCTGCAAGTTTTTCTTGTTTTGCGTCGAGTTTTCTTATTCTTATTTCTTGAATTAGTCTTCCAAAGCCAGTTTCGTTAAGTAAATAACTCAAATATTTATTTGGGGCTTCAGTTACCCGATGGTAATCTAAACCAGAACCACCTAAATTCTTACTGACAGCAAATGGCTCCGTTACATCATTTAAACAAAAACCAATAGTGACAATATCAGGTCGGAATATCCAATCTCTTTTCAATACCTCAAGTTCTTGAAAAACTGAATATCCTTGAACTCCAGTATTAATAGCTCGAATGGTTTGGTAATTCTTAAGAGAATCCAATAAAATATTTTCTAAATATTTAGAATAAGTTTCCTCACGGGTAACACCGTGACCCATTGTAATTGAATCACCAAGATTTAAAATTCTTAGTTCTTTTTTATTTCTCTTCACTGGAAAGGACTCATAATGCTGTCCATATTCATTGATAATTATGGGCCTGCTTTTAGAACTATCCCAATATCGAGTAATATTTGGCCGTTGTTTATAATGTAGCTTTTCGTCCCATTCCCACAATGGTAAGCCAAAATGGAAAAGCAATAGCCTATCAATTAAAACAAGCAAACTAATGGTTATAATAAGTAACAAATAATTTTTTATTTTATTCTTCATCTAAATTATATATTTGAAACCAACTAACGGTATTGCCAAAAGCGCAGGCCGGAGCAACAATGCCGATTTGGTTAAATAACTTTTACAATTAAAAATAACTTTTATGGTGCGATAAGAAAAAAAATAAAACAGAAATTAATATTTTAGAACTAATAAGTAATTTGGTAACTTTATTTTTTATCTCACTCCCTCAACTACTTTGCACATGATCTTAAACACAGGTTGAACCGACGTGGGTTGGGGGAACAACAAACTTAGAAACCCAAAAATATCGGGAGTGAAATCGCAGTCGCCTTGAGTTGCTGGATATATTGCGCTTCATGAAATACTATTGATTACCTGATTTATTCTTTGCCTTACATTTTTGTAATCTATCTCTTTCCAAGCTTCTAAAATTGGAATATATTTTTTGTCTTTCGATAGTTCTACGTTAGCTAATAATAAAAATATTTGGCCGATATTTTTATCTTTCAAATAATTCATATTAAAATAATCCGCTCCACTATCAATCATTTTATCAAATCCATTGAGCAGTTCTGTTGAATATGTATCTTTTTCTATTTCCCAACCTTTATCTGTAAATACTAATAAGGGTAATCGATAATCATATTCAATTGCGAGGTAATTGTTTTTTATTACCCAATCTACTTTTGCTAAAACTTCTTCCAACGCAATATTTGAATAAAATCCATAGTAAGGATTTTTGTTCAAACCAAGTTCTAAAATTTTCTTTTCTTTAGAACCTTTTATAATTTTTGAAAGCAGATTTCTACCACCGCTCATTATTAAATCATCTGCAACTCTTAAAATAGCAACAATTTCTTCATCTGTTAATACTTTTATTCCTTTTGAATCAAGATGATATTTTACACGATTTACTTTACGAGGCATTATAAAAATCAAGATAAATATATATAAACTTCTCTATTTATTTTGACGATATCAATCTCTGTTAAGCAGAATAATGGCTTTGTAATTAAGTCGTTACTCAGAACAGATGGCATAGTTTGAATGATTAATTAAATAATTATAATATATTTTTATAGCGATAGAAACTTGAATGAGAAACAAGCACTAAAAGAATAACAAGAAAAAATAAAAATGCATCTTGCTAAAAAGTTGGTGCATCTTTATTGTGTTTGCCATATAACGCATGGTTGGGCATTTTTGGTAATTACCTTTTTTCTTCCATGAGAGCAACTAAGTTGCCGTCCGGGTCGCGAATAAAACCAATCCATAACTCGTGATCAGGCATTTTAGCTGTTAGTTGAGGTTCTCTTTCGCTCTTAGCACCGCGATTAATTATTTCGGAGAACACGCTATTCAAATCAGTTACTTTAAAGTAGAGAATAGAATTACCACCAACCGTGCCGGCGCCTTGCGGTTTACTAAGCATAATTCGGACAGATCCCACAGATAAAAACGCTAAACTGGAAGATGGACTAAATAAAAAATGCAAGCCAAGTATGTCTCGATAAAAACCTAATGCAACTTCAACATCGCTTACGGTAATACCTATCTGACCAATTTCAGATATCTTGTTTTCCATAAACACCTCTCAAATTATTTGCCTAACTATTAATTACGAGGATTATATTGCAATTAATTGGCGTCCAAGAAACTTTTCATAACACAATTCCGTTGGACAAGAACTTAAACACAGCATGCCCCGACATGGGTTGTGGGAACGACAAACTTAAAAACCTACAAAACCGAGAGCGAAATCGCAATCGCCTTGAGGCTTGGTCCATACACTTCTATAAAAAATGGTTATAATCTAAACTAATCCCTATTCCAATAAATCCAGTGTTTTTCTTAAATGATGTTGACCCTTTCAAAATAAAACCAACAATATTTCCATATTTTAATTCGAACCCAATTCTTGACATATATTTATTAGGGAAATAATCTTGTTCGCTTGTTATATAGTAGCTTAATCCTCCTAATACATTTATTGAAATATCATCAAATGAATTGCTTAATCTAAGGTAGAAATTATAATTAGTAAATGGGGAACCAAATATTTTCCCTCCAAAATCACCGTGCATATAATATTCCGCACTTAATCGAGTCCCAATGCAAATTTTACTTTTGGATTGAAAAAAATCAACGTCAGCTTGTCCACCAATTTCATAAGAAATAAAAAATATATTTCCGTCAATTTGAATTCCATGTAGACTAGGAACAAATTGCAATTTTTTAGAATTGACTATTGAAGTTGAATCTGATTGGGCAAACAAAATGTTGTTTATTATTAATATCGGTATAATAACTGGTAAAATTTTTTTTATAAAGCTGTTTACCATAATTTCTCCCTTAAGTGTATAATGGACTTTGCGGCTAAGGCGCAGCAGTCTGTCCGCCAACTGCCGTGTAATTTTATTTATTATTAAAAAAGGAAATTAAAATTCTTTCTTGTATTAATTTTTATTTTTTTATTTTCTTTGGACTTTTGTCAGGCATAAATCTAATATTTAACATGTTTTTCTATTTATCCATAAGAAAAAAGATCAGCTTATGCGGGGCATTCTGCCATAAAGCTGTGCAGCTTCTTTAGGTTATGCACCAAACATATAAGTGTAAATTCATAGTTTGCCTTCTGCATTCCTCTCAGCAAAAAGCTTCTGAAGTTCATTACATTTTTGATATGTGCAAATACGGGCTCTACGGTTGCCATCCTCTTATTATATTTCTTCTTTCCTTCTTCACTTCTCAATTTCCGTCTCATCATAATTTTGTAATCGTCATTCTCATATATCTGTATTTGACGATTTCCTCTTTTGGATTTTCTTACACATTCACTTTGGTATTTACATCCGCTGCAGTCGGTGCTTTCATAGTGACGGCTCTTTACTCCTTTCCTTGTTTCATTCCTTCTAAAGACTAATCTTCTTCCTTCCGGACATATGTATTCATCTTGCTGTTGATCATACTTAAAGTTCCTTCTGTCAAATCTTCCTATTATTTCATTGCCTTGTTCATCAGTTTCTTTCTTAAGCTTGCAGTCCGGTATATATGCATCTATTTTATTCTTCTCTAAGTAGAGGTAATTCTCACCGCTGAAGTATCCTGAGTCTGTTGAAATTTCTTTTGGTTTGCTGCCATCATTGTTCTGTATTGTCTTTTCATATATTGGAACTAACTGATGATTATCTCCTCCTTGATTGGTTAACTCTGCTGCTGTTATTATCTGCTTATCGCTGTCTACGGATATCTGGGCATTATAGCATACATCATAGCCTCCGTTATTGGTCTTCATTAGGTGTGCTTCAGGCTCTGTTATGTTTACTTCCTTTAGCTTTCTTTCTTTGAGCTCTTCACGTGCTTGTTTTATTTTTTCAAGCATCTTCTTTTCATCCTGAAGTTCCTCCGGCAGCTCATCTCCTCTTTTTTCTCCATAGAGTTCATCTTCATGTTCGTCTATCCGCTCTGCTTGATTTACTATTTCCCTTATCTTCTGTTCAAGAAGATATTCTTCTCTGCGAAGTTCTTTCTCTCTTCTGTTTTTACTCTTATGGCCGTTTGCCTTTATCTTGCTGCCGTCTATTGATACGTGTCCTAAGCTTGCCATTCCCATCCGGCGGCATATCTGAAGCACCTCCTTAAAATACAGCTTGAAATATTTTCCCTTATCTTTTCTGAAGTCACTGATGGTTCTGAAGTTTGGTTTCTGTCCTCCGCTTAAGTACATAAAGTATATGTCGCTGATCAGTTTTGATTCTATCTGGCGGGAACTTCTTACTGCTATTGTGTATGCATAGATTAATATTTTTATCAGCATCTTCGGATGGTATGCACTATTGCCTTCCTCTGAATAGCTGCCGTAGAGTTCTTTAAAGTCTAATTGTTCTACTATTCTGTCAAGGAAGCGTACAAAGTGATCTTTGCTTACAAGTTCATCTATACAAGGGGGGAGGAGTGAAAGCTGGTGTTGCTCGTAGGGCTTAAATTTCATCCCGTTATACTTTCAAATTTGTTTTTCCCTAATCTATTAATTTTTATAATTAATTGGTAGTTGCCGGACAGACTCGCAGCCCAGAACAGCAATGCCGAATTAATTAGTAAATTTTATAATTAAAAAAATCATTCATAGCACAACAACGTTGAACAAGAAACTAAACACGGAACGACAAACCCGAAAACCCCAAAATTGCCAAGAGCGAAATCGCTGTCGCCTTGAGCCGCGTGATATTTCCAATAAGTAAAAAGTTAAATTTGTTTTTATCAACAACATTAACTTTAGGAGGTATCAAATGTATTACACCGGCATCGATCTTCACAAGTTTACTTCTTACTTAACAACAGTGGATTCTATCGGAAGAATAGTTAAGCAAGAAAATCTTAAAAACGCTGCTCACAACTTCATTCAATATTTTTCTGATCTTGGAGATGAAAATATTGCCACCGTTGAATCAACCATGACCTGGTACTGGGTGAATGATCTATTGACTTCAATGAACATTCCTTTAATACTTGCCCATGCTAAATATGTTAAAGCAATTGCTTATGCAAAAGTTAAAACAGATAAAGTTGATTCACATACACTAGCTCAGCTTCTTCGTATGGATTATATCCCGGCAGCACATAAAATCTCCGCAGAAAATCGTCTGCTTCGAGATGCACTTAGAGCCAGACTAAAAATAGTTCAGCGGCATACTTCCATAACCAACTCCATGCAGCTTCTGCTGGCCAAGTATAATTATGATTCACCAACTCAGCTTTCCGGTATTCCGAAATTTCAATATGAACAATTATCAGAAGTAGAAGAAATATTAAATGAACAAATGCTTGATCTTGAAAAACAGCTTTATCCATTTCTCATTCCAAATGATGATATACAGCGTCTGCTCTGGATACCGGGCATAGGGAAGATGAACGCTTTTACTATTCTGCTTGAAGTTGATGACATAAACCGCTTTGCGGATGTAAAAAACTTCTTTTCATATTCAAGGCTAACACCATCAGCCCGCAACTCCGGGGGAAAGACCAAGCAGCGGTCTTCTAAAGACGGGAACAAATATCTAAAAATAGCTTTCTGTGATGCTGCTATTCATGCAGTGCAATACTATCCGGTAATCAGAAAATATCAGAGCTCTTTATTAAGAAAGAAAAATAAACAGATAGCTAAAACAATAATCGCAAAAGAGCTTGCAGAAATAGTATATCATGTATTAAAAAATAAAACAGACTTTAACAACAAATTCAAAGGCCAGGAATTAGAACATAAGAAATCATTACAATGGCCGCGCATTACAAGCCCCTACGCATAACTGGTTAGCTGCCAAAGCATAATCGTTCCGCGGGATTGGGAAGTAATGCGCTTGCCAATAAAATATCTGGAATAGTCCCGATTTGATCGAGACACCCCCGATACATCGAGGGTAAATCCCAAAAGAGGTTTGGTTGCCATCTGGTAATCGAATAGATATTAAGGCAAAAGTTGTTGTTTAAGCATATGAATTATTTGTAGATCAATGTATCAAAGAACTTTATATCACTGGATCGAATCGCAACGTTTTATTTTTTTTCTTATCTATTGACTTTTTACTTATTAAAGAGGTTAGCTGGCATACTTACATAAGCTAAAATTTATTTAACTATTGGGAATAGTGGGAGGAATATCTATCAAGTAGATTTCTAATTACTTTTTGATATTGACTTCCATGTTTCTGAGCAATTTCTTTAAAGAACTCAATGCTTGATTTACTTAAATTTAAAGTGACTTTTACAGTATCTTCTTTAAATACTAAATCTTCAGGCTTAGGCAAAAAGTCTTTTACAATTTCTACTTTTCCTATTTTCTCATTACTATATTTTATTTTCTTTTTCATAAATATTTTTTCCTTTCCTCCAATATCCAGCTCCAATAATTCTAATTTTATTATTCCTATATGTAAAACGAACTGTAACTATGTTCTCTCCAATCTTTCCGAAACAAAAGTATCTTTCTTCATTTTCACTGTGCTCTAAATCTTTAGCTATAATTCTTTTCTTATCAGAAAATGCACATTGAGCTTCTTCAAAAGAAATATTGTGTTTCTCTTGGTTAAGTTTATTTTTACTGTCATCCCATTCAAAAGTTGAGGTTTTAGCCAATATTTTCTCATTTTTCGATTGGCTTAATATACATACTTTTATATGGCTTTGCAACCATCACT
>CAVSWT010000012.1:0-291982 GCA_963731745.1 uncultured Ignavibacteriales bacterium | reverse complement strand
TTACTTGACATATGCCAAATTGTTTCCTGGATCTATTTTGCAGTGAATCCAATCGAAAATCTTTCAGTTAGATTTCGTGCGTATGAAATTCCAACTGCGATATCTGAAGCACTGAAATATTCTCCTGTCCCTTCCGGCAATTCAACAGTTCTAACTTTTTCATCGCCCATTGATAATGATGTAAAGCTAAAACCAATATTTCCAATCTCTCCTAAAGGAATAACTAATGCAGCATAATCTAAGTTGGTTGAAGCAAGCCAATTTATATGGTCAATAGAAACTTCATTTTGAGTAAGATTAGCTATGCCAGCTGCATTCCAATATAAAGCGGTTGCATCATTAGCAAGGCTCACAAATGCACCTCCCATCCCGCCAGATGGACCGACGCCGATTTCCAAAAAAGTGCCTGCCGTAGTTCCACTTTTTGATACATTTTTGCTTCCATCTTGCGGGAATAAAAACCCGACTGTGGAAAAGCAAATAATCATTATATGTAAAAATTTAATTTTCATAAATACCTCAAATGATCGCATTCATTATCTTATTTAATAACGGCAAATTTGCCAATCTTTTCGCCTTCCTCGGCTTCAACGTGAAATATGTATACACCAAAGGATATATCCATACCATCCTTTGAAACTAGGTTCCATGGTTCTTGTCCATTTGTTAAATTACTTTCATGATAAATTGTTTGAACAAGGTTTCCGCTGATTGTATATATTCTTATTGTACACTTTAAAGGAAGATGAATAAAGAAAACTCTTCTTTCACCTCTTCCCACATCTGTTGTTCGCGGTTCCCATGATGCAGCACCGGCATAGGGGTTAGGTACTACGGCAATATTATCCATATCTGATTTTGCAATTGCTTTATCAAAGTAAGATGATTTGGTTGTGAATTGATAATAATCTCCAGTTCTAAAAGGTTTGGTTGTAACTACTTTAAATACATCTCCTATTTGAGGTGCAATTTGATTGCTCTCTGCAATGGTAGTGTCTTTAAATAAGGAAATGGACCAGCCTACACGTAAGTTTGAAAAACTTGTTGCTTTTTTATTTATTGAATCTCCGCATGCAACAAATATTGCATCACCAACCGTAAATAAATTATTGTTATCATTGTCTCTGAAAATAAATTGAAAATGATTAATTCCGTCGGTTACATCGTTTACAATAATGTTTGATGGAACAGGTTGTGAAAAACCCGAGGCGGGATAGGAAGTATCACCCTTTCCAGGTTCCGTCAATGTAATCTCAAAATCTGCAGGCAGCAACACTCTTTTACTTTGATATGCCGGTGCATAACGAGAATCAAAGCCAACAGGAACCATATAATTGCTGTTCCCTTGTACCCAGCCTGTTTGATTTGTATTTATCTTTACTGAAGTGTCATTCACCATATTAATTGAAAAGCCGTTAACCACTGAAGTTTGATATTCATTCCCATCAAATTTTGTTAGATGAATAAGAGTATCAGCATTTGAGTAATCAATCAATCTGAAAAAAGGATGTGGATTATCATGAAAAGCTGTATTGTCAACAAATTCAATTCTATATGTATTTAAATCCTTAATTGAATCAGGATTAAGAATCTGAATACTTGCATAACCAGTACCAGGTCCTGCTGAATCAAAATTCGCAATGTTAGGTGGTATGTATCCTGCTGAAGGTGCAGATGGGGTAACAACAGCAGTATTAATATCTGTTTTAACCTGGCCGTTAATATCCTGCTTAATAATACTTGTAGTTTCTGAAGGAGGAATTCCTTCTATAACTCCGTTGACAGTTGTTGTTACAAAACCTTTATCGTATGCTACAACTGCATAGTAATACGTTTGTCCGTTTTCAACTGTTGTATCTATGAATGAATGCTTTAAACCAGTATCTTCACCAAGGTTAAACATTGCACCATTCACAGCTATAGGATGAAGTCCCTTAACACCATCAATTAAGTCGTATTGAGCTAATGGTTTTCTAAAGGTAGATTTACCGTATGCATCGGTAATAACTTGATCTTCAATAAAATTAGGTTCGGTCGAACGATAAATCCTGTAGCCTTCAAAATTGTATCTTTGATAAAATGCATCAAAGGTTTTTTCAGACCTATCATTCCAGTAAATAGTAACTTTTTGATTTCCCGGAATTGCTGTTATTGTAGGTTTATCAGGCGGTTTAGCAAATCTATAGTTAGCATTGTAGATTGACTGAATAGTTTTTTTACGTCTAAATAAATCATCTTTATCAATTCCATAAAGCAATGACATTGAAAAACGCTGCGTCTCCCCGGTTTCTTCCTTCTGACCAGTTTGTGCAGAATACGTATTCCTGCCATTCATATGAAATAGATAGCTTGAGAAAAAATTACCTAAATTTACTCCTTCAAGTGTTTGCCCATGCGGTGAAGGCAAACCCGAGAGAGCTTTCCAATTTGCTTCATCATTATTTAAATCATAAGTATGAACTGCGAATATTTGGAAACCAGTTAATCCAAGCTGATCTGATTCATCTTTATCCAGAATTCCAAAGTTTGGTTCACCTTGTTCAGGTTTTCCATCACCTTCCGAACCATCTATATCAGGGCCGGAGTAACCTTCATCAAACGGTCCGATTCCATCGGCACCAACATCATCATTCAGCGGTTCGCCGGTATCCCATGTGCCATTATTATTAACATCATTATAGGTTTTCCAATTTGCATTTTCATCCGCATCCCAATGAGGGAGCCAGGAGTAGCTGTAAAAATTTCTAAATGTTGTTGTATCTATTGAAGGATTTCGTAAATACGGATCAGCTTCTGGAGTTGCTATAAATGTAGATGCGGTATTATCTCTTTTTTCATCGGTCAAGCCGTCATTATCATTATCTTTATTATCATCAGGAATTCCAGGGCTTTCCAAAAATGCATAACCGCTATATCCAACTGGACTCCAATGCCCAGGGCTTCCGAATGAAACAGTTGACCAGGCATAAGAAATATCTTGTACTTCATTATAATCACCAGCATTGTTAGAAGAATTATCATGTCCGCCTATTCCCCAATCAACATATTGTGCGAACAATGATTTCGGATAATCTGTTGTTGACATATTTGTTATTTCATAATACCAAAAGATTACATCTTGCGCTAAAACTTGAGACCATTGAAATCCTCGTCCTCTAACCTGCATTCCTAATCCGCCTCTTGTTGGATCTTCTGCATCGGGGAAAAAGCCATATTTGGAAATATATTCTCTATCTTCATTATCATCGAAAACGAAGAAAGATTCGAGATCGGCATTTCTAATACCTTTACCAAAAAAACCATCCCATTGTCCATCCCAATCAGGGGTTCTGTCAGGCCATGTGCTTGGCCAAGTTGTAGGATCGTCGCTTCTTGCAACACTGTTTTGATATAAGCTTGCATAACCTGGCAAAGCCCACCAACCATAAGTAATTTTGGTTTGAGGATCTGCCCTGGTGTATTCATAATAATTTGTTTCAAGAGGATGAAATGTATTGCCGTTATGATTTACTTCCGATTGAACGATTACTGCGACACCGTCAACATAAGTATGTCCGGAACCTTTTGGCCAAACGCCGCTTATCGTTGGCTGATTTTGCCAATCACCAATTTCACCAAAATTGTAAAAGACGGTTTGCACAAGATTTCCATCCATAATACCTGATTTTGTATTATTATGGTTGCCTTTATTTTTATCAACTATTCTTTGAGCGAATAAATTTATTGAAAAAAATAAAATTATTATCGTTAAAAATATTTTTGAAAAAATCCTATTTTTCTCCACGTTTTTACCTTAAAAAAATTCTTAGTTAAAAATCTATTGAAGCACCAAGAATAATTTGTCTTGGTGAAGAATAAAAATCAGGTCTTGAAAAAAATTGCTCAAGCGTATTTACACCGCGAGGCGCGGATTGAGCGCGTGTTAAATCTAAAGTATAACCGGCTCTTCCAGTATCTGTAAATACATCAAGTTCATTTGCAGAATCAAATAAATTATAAACCTTTACATAGGCCGATAAATTAACACCGGTTATCGAAAAATATTTTGTTAAATATAGATCAACATTAAAGTACCCCGGCTTATTTGAACTATTCTCCAAACCCGTCCTTTGATTCTGGAAAGAAGGAGTATAAGGAAGTCCGGAACCAAGCTTACCAACCGCACTGGCAATAAAACTTTCCGGATCGCCAAGAGTAAGAGTAAAGTTAAGCGAATGCCTTCTGTCCCAATCAAGCGGGACCAAAACTTTATTTTCCTCTATTGGAGGAGACGATTGCGCTTTATTAAAAGCCGCACTTGGATCTGATGCGCTGCCTTTTGCAACTTGATATGTATAATCTATACTCGCACCTAATCCATTTATAAATCTTTTTTCAAACGAAAGAGTTATACCGCTGACCGAACCATAATCTCTGTTAATATATTTTGCAAACTTTTTAAAATTATTTTTGATATGAATCTCAACTCCAAGAAGATTTCTAATATCTTTATAATAAGTAGTAATATTAACTCCGAGTTCGGGGGTTAATTCCTGCTGAAGTCCAAGTTCATACATTACAGTCTGTTGTGGTTTTAAATCTGCATTCCCAATTACATTGCCGATTAACTCAGGTAAATCGCCACTCAAAGCTATTCTGTAATTTGGGTTTTTATACAGAAATTCAAATGGAGGAACTTGAAAAAAATGACCGTAAGAAATATGAACTGCTCCTTTATCACTTATTGGATATGAGATTCCAACTCTGGGACTAAACTGCGATTGTGCATCAGCCTTCTTAAAATATTGAGATGGAAACGGCGGGATGAGACTATCCAGCACAGAAATATTATCTGGATTTAAAAGTACTTCTCCGTCAGGCTGAAAATAATCATAACGAAATCCTATGTTAACAATAAGGTAATCCAATTCAATTTTATCCTGAAGATAAGCTGCTAATTGATACGGATGATTTTGATAAATATTATAGTCAAAAGATCCCGGCTGCGGCAGATGTGGAATATAACCATTTGAAGGCTCGACCAGCACTTCAAAATCAGTATAGTTTAATGTATGAAGTTTTGCTTCAACACCGGTTTTAACTTCGTTAGAATTATTTATCTGATCTGTAAAATCTAATTTGCCTGTATACGATTTTGTATTGTGATAAAATTGCCAATTCTCCGTTCCGCCGGTTAAAAATGAATTACCGCTTACATCTCGCATTCGTTCCGGCTTAACATACCGTGGATCGGGATGCAATCCTTCAATGCTGTTGCCGGAATGAAAATTAACCGAGTTTCCTGAGGCATCAAGCAGCGGATAAACATATTGCTGAAAATCCGAATAATACATTGAACCAAGTACATCCAGAAAAGCAGTATTGCTGAAAACGTGAGTATAGCTTACACTTCCCAAAAAGCTAGTTTGGAATTTTTTATAATCGCCATCCGGGTTAAGTTTAAAAAGATGATCATAGTCTTTATACTTATGATCTTGATATAATCCTTCAAATACAATTCCTTTTCCTGATCCAACCTTGAATGCTAATTTGCCTTGAAGAGTTAACTGTCTTGAAAAATTCATAGGAACGTTTGAACTATCGCCTGTGGCTCCGACATACCAATTGCCTGGATTATTAGCAGAAAAATTTGAACTATCAGATGGATTAAAAATTCTCTCACCGTACAAATAACCGTCATCGCTTAAATATCTTCCGGAAGCAAAAAATTTAACAAATCCACCCGTGCCAGGTATTGGACCGCTTAAATTTCCTTGTAAATTATGTGTTCTAGCAGGATGAAAACCACCCATGTATAAATACAGATCATTGGTTCTGCTTGTAACATAATCACCCGAGTAAGCTGAAATTGCACCGTGATATTGGTCCCCGGCAATTTTCGTGATTTGATTTACTACTCCGGATAAAGCCTCTCCATATTCCGCATTAAAAGTACCTGTAATTACCTGAAGCTCTTGGATGCTGTTTACATCAGCCTGCATGGTTGACTGGCCTGAATAAACATCATTAACTGCAACGCCGTCAATCATATATTTCACCTCCCCAATTCTTCCGCCTCTAAAGTGCCCGTTAACTACGCCCGCCTGTAAATTGATCACCGACTGAACATCCTCTACAGGCAGCATGGCAATATCTTTTCCACTTACATTTTCCTGCGTTGATGTTAAATCTTTTTGAACAAGCGGTTTTGAAGCTGTAACCACAACGTTATTAATCTCAATAGCTTCCTGGCCCATTTGAAAATCAAGCCTGGTCGTCTGGTCTACAGATACTTTAACATTTTCAAAATTTACTGCCGAATATCCAACTAATGTGGCTTTAATTTGATATGTACCGGGAGGAATATTTAATATAAAAAAACTCCCATCTACGTCTGTTGCAGATCCCAGATTTGTACCTAAAAGAATTATATTGACTCCGATAAGTGCTTCCCCGGTAGTTTTATCTGTAACCTGACCTGCAATTTTGCCTGTTGTGCCGGCAAAAATATTTGCTTGAAGTATTAGAAGATATAAGCCAATAAATATAATCCGTAAATATTTGGTCATACTTCTCTCTTCCTCTCATTATGAAAATATTAATTTTTCATTGACCATTTTGTACTAATGAAATTTAAAAGTCTTCTCTATCTATTCTATAAGTTGATGCTTACAATTGAATCTAAACGAAATTAAGTTTTGCAACTTTTTTAAATTTAAGATTTAATTGCTATTCAATTAAAAAAATTCTCTTACATCTAAACGAAACCATAATTATTATAAGTAAAATCTATCATTGCTCCCATGTACAAATCCAACTCATCCCCAAAGGACGGCAAATATACCGCCCTTTGTGAATGATAGGAGGAGTTCGTTTAGAACTATTTCATTAATATCATTTTCTTTGTTTGAATATAATTTCCAGCAACAACTCTATAAATATAAATTCCACTCGAAACTTTACTGCCGTAATTATTTTCACCATTCCATATCATATTATGAATACCTGGCACTTGTTCAGAATTTACAAGCGTCTTAACTTCTCTACCAAGAATATCGTATACCTTTAGTGTAACAAATGAATTTTGCGGTAACGCATAACTTATAGTAGTAGAAGGATTGAATGGATTTGGATAATTCTGAAATACTTCAAATTTAGACGGAATTATTTTACCATCCGCAACATCAGTTGTGCTGCCAACTTTTTGTACCTCGAGATTATCAAAATATACTGTTCCGGTAAATCTTGAGTATATATGTATTCTTGCAGATAGTGCAATTGCGTTCGGATCATCCGGTACTGTTATGTCAACGTAATATTTGGTCCAATCAAATGAAGTAACATTTGGAAATTGGAATACTAAATCCTGACCGCCTATTTCGTCATACGGTGAATTATTCATATATCCGCTGTGGAATATTGGTGTTATTCCAACTGACCAGGTTCCGGGATATTTCGCTGCTGAGTCCGGCACTAAATCACTGGCTTTTACCCATACACTTATTCTGATAACATCACCTGCACCGATATTCGTTAAATTAGAAATATCGTGATTATTATTTACTGAATTCGGACTCATTATAGCAGGGTTATTTAATGGGTATCTTCTAGTTCCTATCCATCCGTCATGCGGCTCTCTGTCAAACGGCAGTACAAGCTTCAGTGAATGCGTGCCAGTATAGGCTGCTTCTGTAGTTACTACTGTGTTTTCAAAACCATTCGACAACTCTCCGTCATTGCCGCCGACCGGGGGTAACCAGTAATTCCAGCCTGTGGGCATGCCTACTTGAGTATTCCAATCCTGGCCTGCCCAAGCTCCATTCCTCCCGATCAACATAAAGTCATCTGCCCAGACTGTACCAGTGGCATTCTTGCCGGCTACAAACTTTATTATCGTCTTCCAGGAATCTTTTGGCAGTATGGTCTCGCCTATGCCATTCGTATCTGCTACCCACCCGCTGCTGCTGGCAGTGCTCTGATCTATCGGCATCTTCGTCTCACCTATCAATGCTCCGGCACTATCATAAAAACTATAGGATATCCACCATCTCTCATCATCATTAGCCGGATTCGTGTTTACATTCATTGTTTTTACATATCCGCCTATCTTTATATCTACATCCTTATAATTCTGCGGGGACCATAAATCTGTCATATTCTCTGATATCCAGCTGGCTGAATCGCCAGTTGTTGTCTTTTCTATCTTTAATGAATGGCCCATTGATCTGTATTCATCTGTTGCCCAGCTTAAACTGTTCTCTCCTGGATTATTGCCCATTGTCCAATAGGACGGCAAGTTCCCTTCAAAGCTTCCTACTCCGCTTATCTGCGGTATATCAAGTTTCTCTACATTTAATTCATCAAAATATATTGTTCCCGTAAATCTTGAGTAGATATGCAGCCTTGCTGAAAATGCTTTTGCATTTGCATCATCCGGTACTGTTACATCTGCATAATACTTCGTCCATCCGAATGAGGTTACATTTGGAAATTGAAATACTAAATCTTGTGCGCCTATTTCATCATAAGACGAGTTGTTCATATATCCGCTGTGGAATATTGGGGTTACTCCTACTGACCAGGTTCCGGGATATTTCGCTGCTGAGTCCGGCACTAAATCACTGGCTTTTATCCATACACTTACACGAAGTACATCTCCAGCTTTTATATTTTGATCTATGCTATTCAATGGTGCTCTTCTTGTTCCTATCCATCCATCGTGCGGTTCTCTGTCAAATGGCAGTACAAGCTTTAGTGAATGTGTGCCTGTATAGGCTGCTTCTGTAGTTACTACTGTGTTCTCGAAACCATTCGATAACTCTCCGTCATTGCCGCCTACCGGGGGTAACCAGTAATTCCAGCCTGTCGGCATGCCTACCTGAGTATTCCAATCCTGGCCTGCCCAAGCTCCATTCCTCCCGATCAACATAAAGTCATCTGCCCAGACTGTACCAGTGGCATTCTTGCCGGCTACAAACTTTATTATCGTCTTCCAGGAATCTTTTGGCAGTATGGTCTCGCCTATGCCATTCGTATCTGCTACCCACCCGCTGCTGCTGGCAGTGCTTTGATCTATCGGCATCTTTGTCTCACCTATCAATGCTCCGGCACTATCATAAAAACTATAGGATATCCACCATCTCTCATCATCATTAGCCGGATTCGTGTTTACATTCATTGTTTTTACATATCCGCCTATCTTTATATCTACATCCTTATAATTCTGCGGGGACCATAAATCTGTCATATTCTCTGATATCCAGCTGGCTGAATCGCCTACGGCTGTTTTCTCTATCTTTAATGAATGGCCCATTGATCTGTATTCATCTGTTGCCCAGCTTAAACTGTTCTCTCCTGGATTATTGCCCATTGTCCAATAGGACGGCAAGTTCCCTTCAAAGCTTCCTACTCCGCTTATCTGCGGTATATCAAGTTTCTCTACATTTAATTCATCAAAATATATTGTTCCCGTAAATCTTGAGTAGATATGCAGCCTTGCTGAAAATGCTTTTGCATTTGCATCATCCGGTACTGTTACATCTGCATAATACTTCGTCCATCCGAATGAGGTTACATTTGGAAATTGAAATACTAAATCTTGTGCGCCTATTTCATCATAAGACGAGTTGTTCATATATCCGCTGTGGAATATTGGGGTTACTCCTACTGACCAGGTTCCGGGATATTTCGCTGCTGAGTCCGGCACTAAATCACTGGCTTTTATCCATACACTTACACGAAGTACATCTCCAGCTTTTATATTTTGATCTATGCTATTCAATGGTGCTCTTCTTGTTCCTATCCATCCATCGTGCGGTTCTCTGTCAAATGGCAGTACAAGCTTTAGTGAATGTGTGCCTGTATAGGCTGCTTCTGTAGTTACTACTGTGTTCTCGAAACCATTCGATAACTCTCCGTCATTGCCGCCTACCGGGGGTAACCAGTAATTCCAGCCTGTGGGCATGCCTACCTGAGTATTCCAATCCTGGCCTGCCCAAGCTCCATTCCTCCCGATCAACATAAAGTCATCTGCCCAGACTGTACCAGTGGCATTCTTGCCGGCTACAAACTTTATTATCGTCTTCCAGGAATCTTTTGGCAGTATGGTCTCGCCTATGCCATTCGTATCTGCTACCCACCCGCTGCTGCTGGCGGTGCTTTGATCTATCGGCATCTTTGTCTCACCTATCAATGCCCCGGCACTATCATAAAAACTATAGGATATCCACCATCTCTCATCATCATTAGCCGGATTCGTGTTTACATTCATTGTTTTTACATATCCGCCTATCTTTATATCTACATCCTTATAATTCTGCGGGGACCATAAATCTGTCATATTCTCTGATATCCAGCTGGCTGAATCGCCTACGGCTGTTTTCTCTATCTTCAATGAATGGCCCATTGATCTGTATTCATCTGTTGCCCAGCTTAAACTGTTCTCTCCTGGATTATTGCCCATTGTCCAATAGGACGGCAAGTTCCCTTCAAAGCCACCGTTCTCATTTATTCCACTTTGACCAAATAAAAAATTTGGTATCAGTGTTAACACAATGAGCCACAGCCATAAAAACGAACTGTTAAAAAATTTTCTCATGTTACCTCCTAAATAGGTTTATTTAATGAACTTTGAATTATTCAGAATGAATTAATTATTTGGGAAAACCATATATTTAATTACATCATCAGATTTTTTTGTTTTAAATATTTTGTTAATATCATTTTCAGTTAATAGCATTTTTGTAGGATTCAATAAATCAACATTTATTTTTTTAGACGTTAATAGGTCAACTGCTGTTTGAAAAGTAAATGGATTTAATAATGATGATTTTAAAGTGATTTCTTTGTGAAAAAATTTTTGAAGATAAAGTTTTACAAACGAATCAGCTCCTGCCAATCCAAATATTAAAACCTTACCTCCTTTTTTCGTAATAGTGAGTGCCGTTTCAACTGCATCTGCACTTCCAACACATTCAATAACAACATCCGCTCCGCCAGAAGTTATTTCAATTATTTCTTTTACTGTATTTTCATCAGTAACATTGAATGTTCTACCCGTATTGAACTTTGATGCCATAATTAATTTTTCATTTGATACATCCAGTGCAAAAACTTTAGATGCGCCTTTAAGAATTGCCAACTGAATCATTAACAATCCGATAGTCCCGCAGCCAACAATTGCAACTGTATCATTCAAATTTATATGTGCCTGGTCAATTCCATGAACACAACATGAAAGCGGTTCGGCAAAAGCTGCAGATTGAGCAGGAAATTCTTTTGGAATTATGTAAGCCTGGGAGATCGGGACAACTGAATACTCAGCTAATCCGCCATTTTTAGTAACGCCTAAGGCTGTTAAATTTTCGCATAAATTAATTTTACCAGCTTTGCAATATTGACAATAACCACAATGAATATTAGGATTGACAGCCGCTTTATCACCCACTTTAAATGAATAAACATCTTTTCCAATTTCAACAACTTCACCTGTGTATTCATGTCCTAAAATTATATGGCGTCGGGCAGGAGCTTTACCTTCATAGATATGAAAATCTGTACCGCAAATACCGCAGGCATTTACTTTAAGCAAGATTTCATTCTTTCCCAATTTTACTAATTGCTCAGTGCTTAATTGTATGTTGTTTACGTCTTCAAAAATTACTGCCTGCATATTAAACGCACTAATTTATATTTGTGGTAGATTTCCTGATCACAAGTTCAACAGGAACCAAAACTTTTTTAGATGATTTTGTTTTCTTTTTAAAATTTCAGACATCAGCCGCATCGATTCCACTCCCATTTCAATTTTAGGAACTCTGACTGTGGTTAATGGTGGATCTAATGATAAATCAGCTTCAACATCATCAAAACCAATTAAGGAAATTTCTTCAGGTACTTTATAATTTTTTTCTTTTAAAAACTGCATGACGCCGATTGCCATAGCATCATTACAAGCGAAAATTGAAGTTATATTTTTATTTTTTTTAAGTAATTTATTTGCAGCATTATAACCATTTTCTCTAGCAGGGTAACTTTCGTCAATAACAAAAGATGTTTGATCATATTTTAATCCTGCATTTTCAAGCGCCATTTTGTATCCTAAAAATCGGTCTGAAATACTTGGATGATTTATATCTCCAGCAATGAATCCTATTTTTTTATGCCCTCTATCAATAAGGTGCTGAGTAGCTAATGTTCCGCCGGATATGTTATCAATCAGTACTACCGGATATTTTTTTGAATCCGGGATATAATCAACAAAGACCAGCGGTAGTTCATATTTTTCAAGATTAGTAATAATTTGCTTCGGGACTTTCCCTGCTATTATTACTCCGGAAACATTTTTTTCTAATATAAATCGCGGTAATTTATCTTCATTAGAAAAATCTGAAGGAATGGTTGTAAGCAAAATGTAATACTCATTATGCCTGGCTTCAAATTCAGAACCAAGAAAAATTCTTGTATAAAATGGTTCCGATCTTAAAAAGTGATCTTCAGTTAATATAAAGCCTATGTTACCCGTTTTTTTTGAAACCAATCCTCTTGCAGCTCTTGAAGGATAATAGTTTAGCTCTTTTATTGCCTTGTTAACTTTTGTTTTGGTTTCAGGGGAAATGCGTTTATGATCATTCACAACTAAAGAGACTGTCGCTACAGAAACATTAGCTTTTTTTGCCACATCTTTAATTGTAATTGACATTCGATAGGCTTTAATTAGTTAAGTTTGGTTAAACGTTTAACTTAAATTAACCTTTTTTAACTGACATGTCAAATTAATTATTTTGTTATGGAATTTCATGTGACACAGAAGTGCTAAAAAAAACCAGCAATAAATTGAAATAAGTTCCTGTGGTTGAACAAAATATTTTTGAGAATGGATTTGTACCCCGGAGAGGATTCGAACCTCCGACCTGCGGTTTAGGAAACCGACGCTCTATCCTACTGAGCTACCGGGGCAGAATTAAATTATAAATGAATAATTAAAATTGTATATCTTATAAATTCAAAATTACAAATTTAATTCTATATTATAAATTTTGATATTAGGTTTTTTACATATTTAGATAGTAGGTAAACTTTATCATAAATATGTTTTCTGGAATTGCTTTAAAGAGTTGCTTAACTGATCTTCTGAATTGAAAGTCTCCCAAATCATCTTCGTTCGATCTTGTTTGTGTCCACACAAAATATAAAACTGAACCGGGTAAATATTCCCATCTTAAAACTGCATTTCCTCTTAGTGATTTAATATTAAAATTAGGATTTTCATCAATCGTAAATTCTTCAGCTGGACCAGTTCCATCAGGATCTATTGTTAAATTATCCTGATTTATTCGGGAGTTACCCTCTCCGTATACATTAAATTCGTAAGTCCGCGGCTTTGCCAATTCTTTATAATTTGTGTATTCGCCTGCAGAAATTAGCGGTTGTACATACATCTGTAAGCTCAATTGCGGATTAAATGTCCAATTTAATCGTATACCAGCACTAACCGTATTTTGATCTAAGGTAGCGAAAACATATCTTTTGCCAAAAGTTGAAACTGCGTACGCATCATCATAAACATCAACCCATTGAGAATAATCTGAATTTTTTTCGTATGCCGGATTGACTGAGATTGAGAGGTTAGCAGAAGGCCGAAATTGAAGGCTTGTGCTTACCTGCCAATTATATGAATGTTCTTGTCGATAAGTGCTGTAATTTATACCTACAACTAAATTTTTTTTGCTATCCGATTGAACAGAAAAATCTATCTGATAGCCCGGCTCATTCAGTGCTAGTGGGCCGCCGCGAGTTAATCTAGTATTAATTGTCTGTGGATTGTATGCAAGGTTCCAATTAATTGAATAGTAATTCAAAAATTGAAACGTCCCAAAATTAAATATCCCTTCCCAATTGATATCACCATCGTAATTATAATTTCTAAAAACGGCCAAACCCGTTTCAATATATCTATAAAAATCAGTTGGATCAGACCAAAAATATCCTGCTCCAAGATGCATATTAATTACGTCTGCTCGCCATAAAAATCCTAAATCATTTATTTCGAATTTTGGTGAAATAAAACCTAAAGCAGAATTAACAAACAAATTTCCTTTTTGCTTATTTAAATAGAATCTGCCTGCATAGCCTGCTAACGAAGTAGCTGAACTATCAACAGAAAAACTTTTTGCATCAGGCCTTTGAAAATAATGCTGCGAATTAGTTTGTATATCTGTTATTCTTTCTTTACTTCCGGTAACATAACTTAATCCAGCCCATCCTGTAAACACCCAAGTTTTGGAAGAATCTAAAAACGTCCATCCGTCAAGCCCGGCTGTATAAGATCCGTTATTAAAATCCGCACGAAGTTTATCATCATTAAAATTTCTGGCAGCTATTGTGGAAATAATTCCCAATCCTTGTCGGCCTTTATCAAATTCTTTTTGGCTTCTAAAAATACCATAATAAGATATTGGTTCAACTTCAAGTTCAGACTTTTTTCCGCCAACATCTATTCTTGCAAACTCTCTTTGAGTTACCGATTGAATTACGCCGAGATTCCAATCACCCGGCAATTTCCCGGTAAGTTTAGCGGCTCCTAAAATATGCGTTCCATCGGGAACATCTTGATAATCATTGTCCGGTAAGCTGCCTAAAGGGGCTCGACCTATTCTACGGCTATAGAAAAAATTGGGTGTTCCCCAATTAAAACCCCAGTAATTTCTGGCGCCGCCCTGTCCGAAGTTAAAAATATTTGAACCTTCAACAAAGAAGGGACGTTTCTCATCGAAATAGGTTTCAACATCACTTAAATTAATTACTGCAGGATCTATTTCAACCTGGCCAAAGTCTGGATTGATTGTAGCATTTAATGTTAGATTTGAACCGACTGCCATTTTTAAATCGGCTCCTAAGCCGGATTTATATTGCGAACCATTGTTAAAAGGGTTATTCAAATCCGGGTGAGTATACTGAGCACGGGTAGTAACATATGGAAGTATTTCTACATGGCTGTTATTTTCAATATTTTCAAGTCCAACTAATTCAGCAAAATGAGAGACGAAACCACTTTCATTTTTAGGAACATAAACAAGGTAATCCCTTTCATCTTTTCTAGCAATGTCTCTTCTAAAATCAATCCCCCAAACATTTACATTATCATTCTGAAACCGCATCTGAGAAAATGGAACTCTCATTTCAACTGTCCATCCTTTATCGTCAATTTTGGTTTTGCCTTCCCAAACTCCATCCCAGGAATCATCATCCCAATCATCATTATATAAAACGCCGTCATAAAAAGTACCGGCAGCATTTAGTCCAAAATAATACCCGCTTCTTCTATCATGATAAGGATCGAAAAAGACGCCAAATAAATCTGAATTAACATCAACATCTCTTCTTGAAAGACGGGAGATTATAGAATCTGGCGAGGAGTCATACATTCTTGCACCGACATAAATAGCATCATCATCAAATAATACTTTTACTTCTGTGCGTTCGGTAGGTTTACTCCCTTCAATGGGATCTCGCTGTATAAAATTTGTAACACCTTTAGCGCTTTGCCAGGCAGCTTCATTCAGATTGCCGTCAATTTTTATCTGCGCATTAATTCTGTCAGCATGTATTTTTAAGTCATCATTTCTAACTTTTAGGTTTGTTGCATTTATATTAAGAATATAAACAAATAGAAAAAACAGTAATTTTAATTTCATCCCAAGCCCACTATGATTTTATTTCTATTAGACTTAGATCACTAATAAATTGTTACAATTTATCCTGCCATTCATCACTTAGTCTTATTTAATTTTTAGAATTTTAATAGTTCCAAAAACCGCTGATAAAGAAATAGTATTTCCTCCGCCATTTATCTTAAAAACTTTTTGGCTTTGCCCATTTCGGTTTGTGGATTCTGATGAATGAAAATCTGAAATTATATCATTTGTTTCATCGCCTCCCCATGTCGAGATAGATGAAGTTTTCGCAAGTACGGTCACTTTGGAATTTTCAGGTATCAGCAAAGAAATATTTCCGGATGAAGTTTTAATTTCACTTTCATTTGTTCCGGATGGATAAAGCTTTACAGAAATTTCTCCTGCACCCGAATAAGCATTCACATAACCGTGAACATTTTTGAGATCAATATTTCCTGCACCGGTTTTAGCTTTTACACTTCCTTTAGATTGTTGTAAGCTAATATTTCCGCCTCCGGATTTTAATTCAGCATTTCCCGCAACTTCTCCAACTTCAATATTTCCACCGCCCGAAGCTATCTTAGCGTCTCCGCCAATATTTTTAGAATTAATATTTCCTCCCGCAGTTTTTATGTCGGCATTTTTACCAATGCTGCCCACCGATATACTTCCGCCTGATGTTTTTATTTCTGCAGTGCCGTTAACCGGACCTATTATCAAATCACCGCCGGAAGAATTTATTTGCGCATTTCCATTTACTTTTTTCGTGCGTATATCACCACCGTCGGTCTTTAATTCAGTATCACCATTAATATTATCCAAACTAATATCTCCGCCGGAAGTTTTAATATTAATCTTTCCACTTATATCACCACCGATTTTAATATCTCCGGCAGATGTTGCCACCTCTAAATTTATTTGCACCGGTACGGTAATATTAATGTTGTCTATGAAATAATCTGAAGAAGAACTAATTTCTACTTCATTATTATTTCTATTTATAACGATTTGTCCCCTGGCATCATCTTCATCTGATTCATATTTAACCTTAACTTCATCTTTATCCCAGGTAGAAAAATTTATATCGCCGACAATTAATTTAACGTATAATTTGCCGCCCTTGTTAATCTTTATAGATTCCTCTTTTGATTGTGCAGATACTATGCTTAACGACATCACAGTAATCATTAAAAGATAAATCCAATTCTTTTTTCTATTTTTAGAAGTTTTAATATGCAGTAACATTTTATTTTTTCTCCTCAACTACATTTCGTGCGCGATAACGTATATAATTATTGTTATCGTTCTGCATCGTTTTTTGAAAAATTGACATTTCATTTTGATCAAATTTGTGTCCGTTATTTTTTGCTTGAACTAAGCTGTTAATAGCCTCAATACGCATTCCTGATGTAGAATCATTAAGAAGCACATACAAATAAGTTTCTTTTAATTTTTCATCATAAGGAAATTTTTGCAGCAGCTTTATTGCTTCTCTTCTAACGCCGGGATTCGCATCAAATTTAACCACCGACATTAACGCTTCTTTTACATCACTATCCAGGTCCGCGGGTTGATTTGTATTCATAGCATTAATTGAATTGAGCCTAACACCCGGATTTTGTTCATTCAACATTGAATAGGTTAGTATATTTTGAATCCTTTGATCATTTACATTTCCTTTCATTGTCATAGGTTTAACTGCATCAAATGTAAACTCAACTTCTCCGCTTTTTAAATTTTGATTAATAAATCTAAGGTTTATAATCCGGGTATTATCCTGAAGCAAAGTTGCATTTTGTGCTTTGGGATTGTCAACCGCTATTGTTTGAGAAATTGGGCTTGTGCCTTCCTTAATCGAATTATTAAATATCAAAAAGCCAATGAACAAACCAACAATAAACATTGCCGAGGCTGCTACGGCGAACTTGTATGGCTGTGCAAAAAAGGATAAAAGTTTATTATAAAAATCTTTGCCGCTCGACATTTTAATTTTTTCAAGACGAAGAGCAGTATGTAAATCAAGCCTAGCTTCATTTAATAATTGATCAAATGAATCAGGCTCTTTTTCTCCGGATAAATACTCTTTTAACTTTTTTTGCTGCTCAAATTCTGCGCTGCAGCTATCGCATGTTAAAAGATGTTTTTCCAATACTGCTTTTTCTTGGTGATTTAATTCATTATTCACCAACAAATAAATCATGTCTTTATATTCTTCATGTTTCATTTTATTCTCCGGCATATTAAGCTCATCTATAATAATTTTGCAATTGATCTCTCATTTTATGAACAGCTTCAAATAAGGTTTTTTTGACTGTACCTTCACCACACTCCATAATTTCTGCAATTTCTCTAATTTTATATCCTTCATAATGCTTTAAAGTAAAAATCATTTTTTGTTTAGGTGATAAAAACTCTAACGCGTTGTTAACTATATTTTTTATTTCTGAACTCTCTGCAAGTTTATCCGGTGTTTCATTTACTTCATCAGGCAGCTGCAGTATTTCGTTTGAATGTTCGTCGTTTTCAGTTTCTTCGTTTATCGATACGAATTTTTTTTTTCGAGTTTTAGAGCTGTGTGTTAAACAAACATTTGTTGTAATCCGAAACAGCCAGGTAGAAAATTCACTTTTAAATTGAAACTTTTTTAATCCTTTAAATACTCTTAGAAACACTTCCTGGTAAATATCTTTTGCGTCATCTCTGTTGTTAACATACTTTAGCGCAAGTGATAAAACATTTCTATCGTACTTGTATATAAGACTTTCAAAAGCCTCAATATTACCTTTTTGGGCATTTATAATTAATTCTGTTTCGGTTACCGTCATATTTTTCCTTTTCCTACCCGATTAGACTGCGGAGAAACCAAAAGGGTTGGGGAAATAAAATTATTTTTTAATAAATGGAAATAATGGAATGATATAAAATTACGTTTTTTAGAATCATTGCCAAAGCCAGGGTTTATTCTCAGCTTAATTAAAGTTAACAATTCTTTTTTGTACAATCGTTTTTTTTAAAATTCAGTATTAAGTAATTCGGCCATCATCATTTTTTATCGGAAGACATATTCATATCGCCTTTCATAACAATTGAGTGGCTTTCTTCTTTCATTATGATTTAATTAGAAACGTATTCAAAGACTAATTATAATTTAACAGGAGGCAGTAATGAAAAATTTACTATTTGCTTATCTAGTATTAGCTATTTCTATCATCTTTGTTACTACGATAAATGCCAAAGAAATAAGCCAAAATAAAAAAGATGCTATTGTCAAAACTCTTTCAATGGGTATCTCTTCAGAAAATTTTGGATTAAAAACCAGCGCTGCATTGGAACTTGGGAATCTGATTGATATTAATCTTATAAACAAAAATGACGCTAACCAAGCTTTAATTCCATTATTAAAAATGCTCAACAATGGACAAAGCGAGGAAGAAAGAATTTCAGCAGCGATTACTTTATTTAAAATGGGAAATGGAATTGGTATATATAATTTGAAAGGTGCGGCAAGATTTGATGATAGTGAACGAGTTAGAAAAATATGCTCAAATCTTTATGCAGCTTTTCACAATCAGAATAACTGATTTAACTTTTAAATAAATAAAAAACTAATTCTTAAAGTTTGTATAACTTGTAAATTTTAAATGAACCGGGCGCGATATCAATTTTAAAATTCACTCTTTCATTTTCTGATGAATACAAAGTGCCTTCTTCAGATGACATAAGTTCTGTATAAGTATATTTATTGTTGTCAAGCGATAATCCAAATTGATCTTCTTCATTCCCCAGATTAAAAACAACAATAATTTTTTCATTGCCATATTCCCGTTCAAATGCAAATGATTTTTTAACATCATTTGAGTAGAAGAATTTTAGATTTCCTTTTTGAATAGCAGCATTTTCATTCCGAATAGTAGTTAAAGACTTATAAAAGTTAAGAAGGTCTTTATTTTGTTCTACAGAATATTTTCCAAATCCTTTTTTGAATCCTGATTTTGCAGTAATTATTTGATCATCATATTTTAAATTATCCCAAACCATTGGCTGCCTGTCATGCGGATCATCTGCGCCCCACATACCAACTTCATCACCATAATAGATCATGGGAGCGCCTTTGTAAGTCATCTGAAATGCTGCAACCATTTTTTGAATTTCGTAATCTGCTTTACTTGGTTTGCCGGGATTATAATTTTTATTTTCTTCATTGCCATCATTGTCGTATTTTCTATCAGGATTAACAATCATTGAAGATAATCTTTCGGTATCATGGCTGTCCATTAAATTTTGAAGTAAATCCAAATTCTCTTTAGGATACGTGCTGTCAATTTCATTTAATTTATTAATAAATTCAGAAACTTTAATTTGATTTTTTCTATCAATAAATAATCCTTTAACTGCATACGCAAAATTATAGTTCATCAAACCATCAAACACTTTATTTTCAGAAATAAAGTCAGGAGAGAGTTCCCACAATTCTCCAATTATTATCGCATGATCATTAATCGATCGAACCAATTTGCTCCAATCTTTCCAAAAGCCCATTGGCACGTCGCGGGCTACATCCAGTCTCCAACCGTCAATTCCATCTTCACCAACTCCATCATTATTTGGATCCATCCATCTTTGAGTTGCGTTAAATATGTATTGTTTAGGACCTGCAATTAAATCATTTTCGGTTCTGTTAAATTGCGGCAATGACTTAACGTTCCACCATCCTTTATAATCAAATTCATTTTTTTTGGTTAAAGGATTGTCAAATGATTTTATCTCAAACCAATCTTTGTATTTAGAGTTTTGCTGCTTCTTTTCCAGATCTTTAAATGCCCAAAACTGTGTGCCAACATGATTGAAAACTCCATCAATAATAATATGCATTCCTCTCCTGTGAACTTCGCTGATTAATTTTAAAAATAAACTATCCGCTGAAGTCCATTTCCATGTTGATGGATTTTCCGGAGTTTCACTATCAATTAATTTTTTATCACCTTCAGGATCAGGGCCAAAATTAATATCAATATGATGATAACTTGAGCCGTCATATTTATGAAGTGATACCGCATCAAAAATTGGATTAATATAAATTGACCCGACTCCCAAATCTTTTAAATAATCAAGATGATCAATAATGCCTTGTAAATCTCCTCCATATCGTCTGTCAAATAAATGATTTCTAAATTTTCCACCGGCTTCTTTTTCCCATTTGTCCTGTTCATACCAATCGCTTGTCCATCTTTTGACTTTCCAATCATTTATTTTTCGGCGAGAATGAATTAACACTTTATCTGTGGTGGGTTCATTGGTTGTATCACCATCAGCAAATCTTTCCGGAAATATTTGATACCAAACAATTCCGCGTGCCCAATCTAGATTTTTTTCCTTTTGCTGAACCGGCGAGCTTTGTGAAAAGTTATTAGTGAATATTAGAAAGAGAAATGCAATTATTAATTTTAATTTCATAAAGCTAATTCCCGCTTCATAACAGATAATGATTCAAGAATTGAAAGTGGTTTGTATCCAAGTTCTGTTTCTGCTTTAATTGTAATTAAACCTGAGTTCAAAGGACGTTTTGCAGGTTGATTTAAATCTTTAGTAATAATTGCGGTTATTAAGTTCTTATCTAGTTGAAAATAATCTGCAATCTGCATTGTGAAATCAAATCTAGATAAAAATTCTTTTCCGCCGATATTATATATACCGGTTTTTTTATATTCAATTATTTTATTTATTGCTTGAACTAAATCATCGATAAAAGTTGGATTATTTATTTGATCAGTAACAATTCTAATTTCTTTTTGATCTCGTATTGACTTTACCACCCAGCGAACAAAATCCGGCCTGCTGTCTGCAATTCCATAAAGTACATTGGTGCGTAAAATTGTATTTAAGGTGCCGCTAATCTTTAAAGCATTTTCACTTGCAAGTTTTGTTCTGCCGTAATATCCTAATGGATTAGGTTTATCGGTTTCTGAATAAGGCCCTTTACGGCCGTCAAAAATATAATCGGATGAAATATGTATTAAATGTGAATCAAGCACCCTTGAAACTTCTGCTAAATATTCAACTCCTTTTACGTTTATCTTCCATGCCAGCTCTCGCTCAGTTTCACTTAAATCGACATTAGTGAAAGCAGCCGCATTTATAATAAAATCAGGACAAAAATCATAAACAGCTTTTTTCAATTCATCCCGCTTTGTAATATCAACTTTAACGTAATCTATTTTCTTACAAACCGAATCATCTTCAACTGATAATCCTAATAACTGAATATTATCTTTAGGCAGATAAAAATGTGCAACCCGCTGCCCAAGCATTCCGTTTGAGCCGACAATTAAAATTCTTTTCTTTATAATATCATGCGAAAACATCATTCCTCAAATTCAATAAATCCGTAAAATTATTTTTAGATGCAGCTAAACCGGCAAAATGGTTTGCCTTTTCTAAAGCTGCAATTAAATCACTTGTTTTAAGATAAAAATAAAAAAACACCGAGCCAAAAATATCACCGCAGCCAACCTTATTTTCAGGATTAACTTTTAATGCACTAACAAAATTGGAATTTAATTCATTATTTTGAAGCCAATAAACTTTGGCTCCTAAATGCCCTTTCGTTACAATAATATATTTCAATCCAACGTTTAACATTTTCAGAATTATTTTTATCGAATCAATTTCATCATCTAAAGTTAAAAGTTCAGACTCATTCACTTGAACAATATCTACGGATTTTGCCCATCGTTCAAATTCAGGTATGGTTCTGAATTCTCTCTTCATATTGCCTTCAAGTCCGCGTGAAAGCGTATGCACATCAAAATAAATTAATCCTTTATAATTTTTTCTTAATTCTTCCACTTGATTAACAGTAATATCAAAACCAGTTATCATGTTGAGTTGAATGCTATCAAATGAATTTAAATCTTCAAAATTTATCTCAAGATTTTTCGTAACCTTATTATAACACTCATCACGTTCTTTGTTTTCATGAATTGTTAAAAATACTTTGGGGATTTCATCTGCTATTGAAATATATTTTCCGTTAACATTATCATAAACAACGGAAAATAAATTTTCGTTAGCTTTCTCAACTGCTGTGTTTAAATAGATTTCATCTTCAAGTTCGTTTACAAACTTATGGCCTAACGCAGAATAAAAAATTCCACCTGGAGTTATTATTTCATTATCTTTTGATAGAAGATGATCTTCAACAGAGTGTCCGATTAAAAGTATTTTCATAATAAGTTAGTTCTTTTGCCGATAGTTTATATATAATCGTTAATCGAGATCAAGTAATAATTAAATGAATTCTAAATTGAATCAAAATAATATATATTAGTAGCCGTTAATTATGATAATTTCAGCCAATCAAAATTAAAGAATTAAAAAAAAGTATGAAAATTGGAATAACATGTTATCCGACCTACGGAGGAAGCGGTGTAGTTGCAACAGAGCTTGGTAAATCATTAGCACAAAGAGGCCACGAAGTTCATTTTATTAGTTATGCTCTTCCCTTTCGTTTAAGTAATTTTTTTGAAAATGTTGTATTTCATGAAGTGGAGCTTAGCAGCTATCCCTTATTTGAATTTCCGCTTTACAGTTTAGCGCTCGCCAGTAAAATGGTTGAAGTTGTTGAATATGAAAATTTGGATTTACTTCATGTTCATTATGCAATTCCACATGCAAGCAGCGCTTACCTTGCAAAACAAATGCTTAAAAGTAAAAGAGATTTAAAAATTTCAACCACGCTTCATGGTACAGATATAACACTTGTGGGATTAGAGCCATCATTTCTTCCGCTGGTCAAATTCAGTATTGAAGAAAGTGATGGAGTAACTGCAGTCTCAAGATTTCTAAAAGAAAAAACACTAACAAATTATGCTATTGAAAAAAACATTGAAGTAATTCCAAACTTTATTGATACGGAACTTTACAAGCCAAATAAAGATAATCCGTTTAGAGAAAAAATTGCTCCAAATGGAGAAAAAATTTTGGTACATACTTCCAACTTTAGAGTTGTAAAAAGAGTATCTGATACGATAAGAATATTAGAACAAGTATTAAAAGAAATTCCCGCCAAACTTCTTTTAGTTGGCGACGGCCCGGATAGATCCGAATGCGAAAGATTATGCCGCCAGCTTAATTTATGTGATCACGTAAAATTTTTAGGCAAGCAAGATGCGCTGGTTGACATTTTAACCGCTTCTGATATTTTTCTTATTCCATCACAATCTGAAAGTTTCGGATTGTCTGCCCTTGAAGCTATGGCGTGCGGAGTCCCGGTTGTCAGTTCAAGTGTTGGTGGACTGCCGGAATTAGTAAGGCATAATGAAACCGGATTTATAGCTGAAATTGGAGACGTAGAAAGAATGTCAAAGTATGTGGTAGATTTGTTAACTAATGATAGGAAATATGATTTGTTCTCACAAAATGCCCGTAATAGAGCAGTGAATGTTTTTGATAAATCAAAAGTAATTCCCCTTTACGAAGATCATTATAATACAATTTTAAATTCATAATTATGGTAATTTATTGCGCCGGGCCGATAAAAGGCGACACAACATTTCAAAATTATTATATTGATATTATTAACCATCTATCTTCATTAAAACATACTGCTCTTTCTGAATTAAATGAAGATTTTAGATCCGCCATTCCACTTACCGCACCGCAAATTTTTAAGCGTGATATAAAATGGATTGAAAGAAGCAAAATGGTAATAGCTGAAGTTTCTGCACCAAGCCTGGGGGTTGGATTTGAAGTCGCCTATGCTATTTATGAAAAGAAAATGCCAGTGCTTGCTTTTGCACATTCATCAGTAGAAAAAGTTTCTGCTATGATTGAAGGTTGCAATTCTAATCTGATTACTTTAAAAGATATAGCACTAAAGATGATATCGCCACTTCAATCAATAATTATTTATTAAACAAAAGCAGTTTTTAAGTGACCTTAAAAGAATTTACGCTGAGTTGGTGTGAAAGAATTCGAAACGATGGAATAAAAATATTTCCTGATGATTTTTTATCCAGCACTGAAGTTGAAGAAATCCGGCTTCCCGGAAAACCACTAATTATAGGAAATGAGTTTTTTGGACATCACGAGATTTTAACAACTGACGGGTCCTCCGTTATGCAGGCTGAAAGTCATGATAAAGCTAAGTATTTAGTTTATGCAAGCAGGTTTAAGACAGATAAAGTTTTAGTTCCAAATACAGAGAAAGAAATTAAGGCTGTCATTTCAAATTACCACAATCATTTAGACAGCATTATTTCTCAAATAAGAATTGATTACAATAAGAACTTTCCAACTTCAAAAAATTTTAATCAAACTGTGAACGAAATATTTAGAAAATTAAACATCATAAAATATTGAGATAAGAATTGACGGAAGTAAGTGAAAAAGTTTTATCATACATTGAAAATATTTACGGTAAAAATTCAACAAAGCAATATTTAGAATTTATCCGTTCAGAACCCACACAATACATTAGAACTAACTCGCTAAAAATTAATAAAGAAAAGCTCGCTAAAATTTTAAATGATAATTATGGAATTGAAACTGAAACAATCCCCACACTTCAAAGCTCACTGAAGATTTTAAATAAAAATGAATTCGTAAGCAGATCGATAGAGCACATTATCGGGTTATATTATATTCAAGGCCTCTCTTCAACGCTTCCTCCTTTAATTTTAAATCCAGCTCAAAATGATTTGGTGCTTGATTTATGTTCTGCTCCAGGTTCTAAAACCACCGAACTTGCAGAACTGATGAATAATAAAGGAACAATCGTTGCCAATGAAATTCAGTTAGACAGAGTAAAGATGCTTGTTTACAACATCGATAGAATGAATTCACTTAATATAGGAGTTGCTCATTACAAAGGAGAAATGCTTAGCAAAATTTATGAAGAATATTTTGATAAAATATTAGTCGATGCGCCGTGCAGCGGGCTTGGAATTATTCAGAAAAAAGGTGAAGTAAATAATTGGTGGTCACTGGAAAGAGCTGAAAGATTAGGCGATCTTCAAACGACGATTATTAATTGCAGCTATTAAAATGCTAAAAGTCGGCGGCGAAGTAGTTTATTCAACCTGCACATTAACAGCAGAAGAAAATGAATTTGTGCTAAATACTATTTTAAATAAATATCCGGTGGAAGTAATTGAAATAGATTTACCGGTCAAAAGTCATGAAGCATTTACTTCGTTTAATGGTAAAAGTTTAAATCAAAATCTCGCAAAGGCAAAACGGATTTTTCCATGGGAAGTTGACAGCGATGGATTTTTTATAATAAAGCTGCGGAAAACCGGCAGCACCGAGTCACCGGAAAAGATTAGTCCGAAGAAAAGAGACTTAAAGTTTGTTGACATAGGAAATAAAGAACTTAGAAAATCATTGTCTAATCTTAAAGAAGATTTCGCATTGACTGATGATGCATTTTTAAATTATAAATTTTTATTAAAAGGAAATGATATTTTCTTCATTACAAAAGATTGGGATGATCCAAACTTAGGACTATTTGAAAGAATAGGAACAAAATTCGGTTCAATTGATAATAAAGGTGAAACTGTATTATATACTAATGCTGCTCAAATTCTTCAAAATCAAATATCAAAAAATATTTTTGAAATCGGAGAAAATGATGATTTAAAAAAATATCTTGAGGGAGGCACTATTAAAAAAGATTTTGGCTCTCCCGGACAATGCGTTATTAAATATCACGATTATATTTTAGGAACTGCAGTGAATACTTCCCAAGGGATTAAAAGTAGGTTTCCGCGTTCTAAAAGAACACAGGAAATTCTTATTTAGATTCAAAACGTCTCTTCATCAACGAATAAACTTTAGACGAAAGTATTTTCATTTTGGGTAAAACTATTTCCTCTGTAACAGGTGTAAACAATGCAATCACATATTTAACTTTTCCGTCATCTACAATACCCACATCGTTTGTATAATAGCTCCACCAGCCTGTTTTATGATAAAACATTGCATCCTTGGGTAAACCGGCTGAAAGTTTTGTGATGTCTAATTGTCTTCCCAATAAAGCTTTCATCTGCATACTAACCCAAGGATTCACTAATTCATTTTTATAAATTTTATACATGAAATCAGCAGCATGAAGCGCGCAAGTTTCTGTACTTTTAATTGTATCGTATCCAGGGTCTTCAAATTTTCGACTTAAAAATTTTCTGGTTACTTCGCTGCCATTCCAATTGTATTCGTGCATCATCTTATTTATTTCCGGACGAGTCGCTTTGTCGATTAAACAATTCGCTGCTGAATTGTCACTGCGGGTAATCATTAAATCAAGCAAATAATTAACAGTAACCGTATCGCCGTCTCTTAATAATGGCCTTGGGTCACTGGCTATTTCTCTCGACCTATCAACATCGTTTGGTGATTTAACTATGTATTCATCTGATAATGAAAATTTGCCTTCGCTAATTTGTTTAAGAATATCAGCAGCGACATACATTTTATATACGCTAGCAGGATAGATAAAATTATCGAAATGCACTCCGGCTATCACTGCAGGATTTGAATTTAAGTCAATCACTGCAAAAGAAATTTGTTCCATGCCATCTTCGCCAGCATCATATTTGCCGTCAAGTCCAACTTCTTTCACAATTTTTAACAAAGAATCAGAAAGTGAATTGTCAAGCTGATAGTATGAGGGAATGTTTTGTCCGTTAATTGTAATTAAGCAGAGAAGAAAAAAGATAAGAATTAATTTCATTTTATATTTAGATATTTATTTAACATTTAAATTATTGTACTATTCTAATATCGTATTTATCAAGTAAACCGCTAATACCGTTTACTGAAAATTTAGCTTTTGTAATTTTATTTTTTTCAGGATCAATTGAATAATTATAAGAAGAACTAAAATCGCATTTAGTTAAGATTGAATTATCGAAAATACTTTTTGATAAATCGCATTCGTCAAATATTGAAGCGGTTAAATCTGCATCTCCAAAATCAACTTCTTTTAATTCACAATTCTGAAATTTTGTTTTGAGCAGTTTCAATTTGTAGAATGAAGACATGTTTAATTGTGAATCGATAAACTCCATCGATAATAAAATTTTATTACATTTATCAAACTGGATTCCTAATAATTTACACTTATTAAAGCTTACGTCCCGTAGAATTGTATCAGTAACATTTGTATTTATTAGTTCACAATTAACAAATTTACAATCTACAAATGAATAGAACGAAAGATTAACTTGTGAAAAGCTGCAATTTTCAAAAACGCAATTCTCATAATCGCCTTTTATTAAATTATTTTTTGAAAAATCTATATTAGAATGTATCTTATCAATAAAATATTCTTTAGCGGCCATGTAATTTCTAAATTATCATTAAGTGACTTTTTCCAAAGAAGAATAAAAAATAATTTGCTCATATTGGTTCTATTTTTTATTCTTAAGTATTGAATTTATCATTTAAAATATAAGTAAATACATAATAATATTATGAATATTCAAATATTTGGTACAAAAAAAAGTAGCGATACAAGAAAAGCAGAAAGATTTTTTAAGGAAAGAAATATTCAATTTCATTTTAGAGACTTAACTGAAAAGGGAATTTCTAAAGGTGAACTTGAAAATATTTCACATTCAATTCCAGTTGAAGAACTAATTGATAAAGAAGGCAAACAATATCAAAAAAAAAATTTATCGTTCATGGTTTTTAATCTTGAAGAAGAATTGCTAAATGATGCACTTTTATTTAAAATGCCGATAGTTAGAAATGGAAAATTATCTACTGTGGGTTATCAGCCGGAAACCTGGAAAGACTGGATTAAATAGAGTTCAAAATTTTATTTAAAAATAATTAATAGGAAAATAAATGCCTCAAAAAATATCAACCCCATCAGTAGTAAAAGCTGCAGGTAATAAACCAAAAATAATTAAAGAGTTCATCGGCAGAGTAAACTCAAAGAATAGTAATATAAGTATTGCAAAAATGACAAGCCCATCTGGATGGGTTGAGCCGGGACAAAAACCTGAATTTGACGAATACACAGTTGTTCTAAACGGAATGCTTAGGGTTACAACAAAAAATGAAATAATAGATGTTCATGCCGGCGAAGCAATAATTGTTTATCAAGATGAATGGATTCAATACAGCACTCCAGGCCCTGAAGGCGCTGAATATATTGCGGTTTGTTTACCGGCTTTTTCACCGGAAACTGTTCATAGAGATGAAGAATAATTGATGACATGTCAGTTTTAATTGCGCTGGATTATCCAATAAGGGAATAATGGGAAGGTAAAATGCATTCCTTTAATTTTAGCATGAAGATAATATTTATTCACAAAATTGAATCGAATAAAATTATTCTTCATCTATATCAATTGATATATTCTTTTTGAATCAGTACATTATTTCCTGAATTACATAACAATATTAAAATCGCTAACTATTTCATTCGCTTCGACCATAAACAGTTCATTAAAAAAATAATTTCACAGAGTAAATTTGATTGATAAAAAACAAGAAATAACACAGCTTCTCTGCTCTTTGTCGGATGGAAATCGTCAAATTGTAGATTCATTGCTTCCTCTTGTTTATAAAGAGCTGCATCAAATTGCGCATGTGCAATTAAGAAATGAGAGAAGGGGGCATACTTTAAATGCAACCGCTTTGGTGCATGAAGCATATTTTAAATTGGTTGACCAAACAAGAGTAAGCTGGCAAAATAGAGCTCATTTTTTTGCAATTGCATCACAGGCAATGAGAAGGATTTTAATAAATTATGCGCATCAAAGAAAAGCAGAAAAAAGAGGCGGCAATAAGGCTTTTGTAACTTTTATAGAAGAGAACATTCCAAAAGATCAAAATCCGGATGAACTTATCGCTCTGGATGAGGCTTTAACCAGACTTGAAAAATTAAATGACAGGCAGAGTAAAGTAATTGAATACTGGTTTTTTGTTGGCCTAACTCATGAAGAAATTGCTGAAGTCTTGAATGTATCCGTACCATCCGTAAGAAGGGATTGGCGTTTGGCCCGCGCATGGCTTAGCAGGGAATTGACTACCATAAATTAAAATAACTTTTAAATTATATTTTTATTTAAAGTTTAGATAAATATCTTAATTATACTTTATTAATTCGAAGAATTAATCAATAGTAATAACTCCAATTTCTTAGATAATTTGGGTTTTGAACAAAATTTATTCAAACAATTAATTCTACAATAATGGATCAGAACCGCTGGAAAAAAATAGAAAGCCTTTTCGAAAAAGCAATCGAACTGAATGAAAAGGAAAGAATTGAATTTCTAAAGAAGGAATGCGGAAATGATGATGAAATATTTCAGGAAATAAATTCATTATTAGAAGCTGATTTAAAATCTCACCCTATTTTTGATTCGCCAACTCCAACTATTGAAATTCCTGAAAACTTAAAGTATGAAGGAAAGATAATTGGTTCATATAAAGTTATAAAGCAAATCGGACTTGGCGGTATGGGTTCTGTTTATTTGGCTGAGAGAGCAGACGGACAATTTGAACAGAAAGTTGCTTTAAAACTTATTAAGCCTGGAAATAATTCATTCGAAATAATCAAACGTTTTCAAGCAGAAAGACAGATACTCGCTAGACTTCAGCACCCTAACATCGCCCGTCTATTGGATGGCGGAATTACGAATGAAGGCCTTCCCTACTTTACAATGGAATATGTTGAGGGTGATCCGATTGATGTTTACTGTGATAAAAATAAGCTGTCGATTAAAAATAGATTAGAATTATTTATAACTGTTTGCAATGCTGTTAATTATGCTCATCAAAATTTAATTATTCATCGCGATTTAAAACCTGGTAATATTTATATAACCAAAGACGGAAGAGTGAAGCTATTAGATTTTGGAATTTCTAAAGTGTTTACTGAAGATGAAGCTGAAAGTTCAACCAGGTTAACTCAAACCGGTTTATTTATCATGACACCGGAATACGCCGCACCAGAACAAATTCGCGGTGAGATTGTTACTACTTCAACTGACATTTATGCTCTCGGTTTAATTTTATTTCAGCTTTTAACAGGCTCATTCCCATACAAATTAAATTCTTTTGCACCCCTTGAATTGGAAAAAGTTATCTGCCTTACTGATCCGGTTAAACCAAGCACAATTATCACTAAAGCAACTAAATCAACCACATCAGAACAGAAGCTTGAGACGGAAAAAATTTTTGCAACAAGAAACATAGAACCTTCGAGTTTAAAAAAATTATTGATAGGTGATTTAGATAATATTTGCATGATGGCGTTGAGGAAAGAACCGGGAAATAGATACGGTTCGGTAGAACAATTTAAAGATGATATCTTCAAATACTTAGATGGCCTGCCGGTCAGCGCACGAACACCAACTTTTAAATATAGAACTCAAAAATTTATTAAACGTCATTATTTAATTCTCTCTGCAGCAGCCTTAACTGTTTTATTGGTAGCAGTTTTAACAACCGTTTATTTCATTCAATTAAAAGATGAAAGAGACAAGGCAAGACTAGAGGCAAATAAAGCAACACAGGTTTCTCAATTTTTGCAAAGTATTTTTAAAGTGGCTGATCCAAATGAAGCCCGGGGTGATACAATAACTGCAAGAGAATTATTGGAAAGAGGTGCGCATAAGATAGATGAGGAGCTGGAAAACCAGCCTGATGTTAAAGCAACCATGATGGATGTTATTGGCAAAGTGTATATGAACTTCGGTTCTTATGAAAAAGCGGATACACTTTTCAATAAAGCATATTTGCTTAGAAGGTCCCTTTATACTGACAATAGTGTTGAAACAGCAAATAGTTTAAATAACATCGCAGAAGCTGCAATCTGGGGCGGCAAATATGAAAAAGCACAATCATTTTTATATAAAGCTTTAAGCATACAAGATAAATATTTAGATAAGGATGATCCCAAACGGTTGAACGGCCTTAACAATTTAGCATATTTTTTAGGCCTTCGAGGCAAGTACAATGAGGCAGATTCGATTTATAAAATAATTATAGGCTTGTATATAAAAAATAATGACAGCAATAACCCTGAACTTTTTACTGCTATGAATAACCGTGCTTTAGCCTTACATGAAAATTCAAAATATAAAGCTTCAGAAAAACTTTTTAAGCAGGCGTTAGAACTTCAAAAAAAATATTATGGAACCAAACCCCATCCTGAATTATCTACAACAATTTATAATTTAGCCGAACTGCTTCGTGATGAGGGTGAATACGATGAATCAGAAACCATGTTTAGGCAATCACTTGCAATGGATATTAAACTCCACGGAACCGATCATCCGGACGTTGCATATTCTACACAGGGTTTAGCAAGTGTTTTAAGGCAAAAAGGTAATTACAATGAAGCATTAAAATTAGCTAAAGAGTGTTTAAGAATTAGAAAAAAATTTTTAGGCCCAACGCATCCGGATGTTGCATTTGCATATCATAATTTGGGATTAATAGATTTAGAAATTCAAGATTTAGATGAAGCACAAAAAAATTACTCTTCAGTTTTAGAAATTCAGCAGAAATCAAATGAAGAAAACCGTTTGGCAATCGGGAAAACACTTGGCCAAATTGCAGAAGTTCAATATTTCAAAGGGAACCTAAAAAAAACCCAAAAGCTTTTAAATGAAAGTGACAGCCTGATAGTTTCATCAGCCGGTGAGAATCATATTAATTATGCCAGCAATTTATTGCAGCATTCAAGACTTGAAGCAAAATTTGGTAATTATAACAAAGCCATTCAATACGCAAAAGACGGATATGACAAAGGGGTAAAAGCTTTCGGTCAAAAAG
Organism: uncultured Ignavibacteriales bacterium; assembly: GCA_963731745.1. Classification (GTDB taxonomy): domain Bacteria; phylum Bacteroidota; class Ignavibacteria; order Ignavibacteriales; family Ignavibacteriaceae; genus CAVSWT01. Next base: position 259,538 of record CAVSWT010000012.1, on the reverse strand, counting down.
TTGTTCCTTTTACAAGTGCTGCAGTTAAATTCCTGGCGGAAGCATATAATGAAATGGGCAATAATGTTTTAGCTGATTCATGCTTTAGAATTGCTTATGAAATGCATAAAGAAATTTATGGAATAAATTTTCTCCGAACAGCGGCGTCAGCGATTGAATACGCCGACATATTAATTAAATTGGATTCATTATCAAAAGCAACTAAGATGATTGATCAAGCATCTAAAGTTTTTAATAATATTAAAACAGAATACAATTGGCAGCTTGATAATGCCGAAGGAATTAAGGCTGATTTATATTCACAACAGAATAATTATACCTCTGGAGAGAAATTACTTATTAAAAGTTTTAATTCTCTTAAAGAACATTTAAGTATTAATAATATGATTACTCAAAGTGCTCTAATTCGGTTGGTAGATTTTTATAAAAAGTGGGATAAAAAATCATTAGCGGATAAGTATAAATTAATGCTGAATAAATACAGCAAATAAAAAAGGCGAACCAAAATTGATTCGCCTTTAGAATACCATTATTAAAATGGATTATACATCATAATACAAAGCAAATTCATAAGGATGCGGCTGAAGTGCCATTGGTTTAATTTCCTTCTCAGTTTTGTATTTTATCCATGTTTCAATTACATCTTCAGTAAATACATCACCCTTCAATAAGAATTCATGATCACCTTCCAATGCTTTCAATGCTTCATTCAAGCTGCCGGGAGTTGATGGAACATCAGCTAATTCTTCAGGAGATAAATCATAAATATCTTTATCTAAAGGATCACCAGGATCAATTCTATTTATCACGCCATCCAAGCCTGCCATAAGCATTGCAGAAAATCCTAAATAAGGATTGCCTGAAGCATCGGGACATCTGAATTCTACTCTTTTAGCTTTTGGGCTTGAAGAGTACATTGGAATTCGAACTGAAGCACTTCTGTTTCTCTGTGAATAAGCAAGGTTAACAGGAGCTTCAAAACCAGGAACCAATCTCTTAAATGAATTTGTAGTAGGATTTGTAAATGCGATTATAGCCGCTGCATGTTTTAACAACCCGCCGATAAAATATAATCCCATTTCACTTAAGCCTGCATAACCACCGCCGGCAAATAATGGTTTACCTTTTTTCCACAAGCTGGTGTGAACATGCATTCCGCTTCCGTTATCGCCAAAAATTGGTTTAGGCATATAGGTAACGGACTTACCGTTTTTCTTCGCGGTATTTTTAACAATATATTTAAATAAAAGTAATTGATCTGCTGCTTTTACTAAAGGTTGAAATCTTAAATCAATTTCGCATTGTCCGCCGCTGGCCACTTCATGATGCTGGGCTTCAACATCAATACCGCTGTTAATTAAATTTTGAACCATTTCATTTCTTAAATCCATTAAAGCATCAGTCGGAGGAACCGGGAAATAACCTTCTTTATATCTTGGTTTATATCCCAAGTTTGGACCCTCTTCTCTGCCTGTATTCCATCTGCCTTCAACCGAATCAACTTGATAAAAACTGCCATTAGGTTTTGAGTCAAATCTTACATCATCAAAAACAAAAAACTCAGCTTCCGGGCCGAAGTAAACTGTATCAGCTAAACCTGTTGAATTTAAATATGCTTCTGCTTTTTGCGCGATATTCCTCGGACACCTGGAATATTTCTCTTTTGTTGCCGGCTCATAAACATCACAAATTAAACTGAGAGTTGGAGCAACAATAAAGGGATCGACAAACATTGTGTTGGGATCCGGAATGATTAGCATATCACTTTCATTTATTGCTTTCCATCCTCTAATTGAAGAACCATCAAATCCAAAACCATCTTCAAATGAGCCTGCATCAAGCTGGCTTACCGGTACAGTAAAATGCTGCCATTGCCCAGGAAAATCCATAAACTTCATATCAATAAATTCAATTTTTTTGCTTTTCACAAAGCTCAAAACATTATCTATGGGGGAGTTAGTTTTAGCCATATAACGTCCTTTTATTTTTATTGTTAATTAAATGAATTACTAAAGCTCTATGATATTTGTTTCTTTCATCACCGATAAAACATATGTTGTTTTAGTTGATACTACTCCCGGCCATGACTGCATATCTCCTAAAAGTTTTTCTAAAGACTCTGTGTTTTTAACCACCGCTTTCAAAAGATGAGAACCTTCTCCCAGGATTGAATAGCACTCTAATATTTGTGGAATCTTTTCAACCTTAATAATAAATCCTTTGTAATATTTAGATGATTCCATATTTACAGTAATATAGGCAGTAATATCATAACCAAATGCCTTTTTATTTAACTTCGCATAATAGCCTTCGAGTATTCCTTTTTCTTCAAGCTTATGCAAGCGTTCACTAACTGATGGGATTGATAGTCCCACTTCTTCGGCAAGTTCGTTTCTTTTCGTCCTGCCGCTTCGTTGGAGAGTATTTAGTATTTTAATATCTAAGTCGTCCAGCATATAATTCCTTATTTTTTAAGGCAAATATTTTTTGTGGCTCTAAATATATAATGTTATTAATTGCAAATCAAGAATATTTTACAAAAATTATGAAAAAAATCTAATTTTATAAGGTTAAATTTTGATATGTTTAATTTATTAAGGTTTTAAGATTTAAAATGTGAAGTAAACGATGTAAGATTTTGTTTTATAATCCCAAACTATCCATTTTATTTTCTTCGTATTCACTATCTTCGCCAGGGTATCTTAAAATTTTTTCGTATTTCCCAGATTCTTTAGCTAACCCCCAAATTAGACTTTCACCGGCCGGAACAATATCTGGAATTTTCTGATAAACTTCATCGCTTAGTGCATCACTTGCGTTAATAACTTGCCAGCCTTTATTTTTAAAAGCTTTAATTAGATCGCCTAAAAATAATGCGCTTGCTAAATTATGATGCAGCAAAATGCTATGTTTAATTCTTCGTCCAAGCAGCTGGTAAGCAAGCTCATCGTAAAATTTAGCTCTGCTCAATAAATGTTCTAAGTAAGCTTTTTTGTATAATTCGATGCTTTTATTAGGATTGTTTTTCATAAAAGAAATTAATTTCGAATTGTAATACCAGTCAGAACCATCAATTGTTACATATCCATTTTTATAATTTATGCTTTTTAAAAAGACATTTAATGAATCTCTTTTTTCCTTTGTGTCTCCATATTTCAAAAATGGAGCTCTAAAATATTTCTGATAATTTTTATAACCGCAGATGATAGAATCACACCGTAAAATATCAAATTTATATTTTTCAAAACTATTTTTTGTGTTATTATAATTAAGATGCGTATATGTATGGTTTGCTATTATGTGGCCGGCATTATCCCAGCTTTTTAAAATATTCTTTCCTTCACGATTGTCTAAATTTTTACCGCAAACATAAAAAACTGCCTGTAAATTATTTGCTTTTAGAGTATCAAGAATCATCTGGTTCCATTGCAGATAATTATAATCTAAAATATCATTTGGATTTCCGTCATCGAATGTAAAACAAACGGAAGATTTCACTTGAGGGAAAGAGGGTGTGATAAATATTAAAAGAATAGCTGCGAATAATAGTATTTTTAAAATATTCATGAAAAATTTATTATGCCTCAAATAATCACAATTATTAGTCATATTTTTTTTTCTTGTATTTAAGATAATCCCCTGATTCCACAAATGGTTTTAATCTTTCATAAATAAAATGCGACCAAACTTTTTCGACAATATCCGGAATTCCAGGCTCAACTTCTCCGGCTGCATGAACTGACACAGTGAATAATGTTGAATCTGTTCCAACAGATTTAAATTGATAAGAAGTTACTATTTGGATTGCTTTACCCGACAATCCCAATGGCCCATCAAATCTTAGCAGTTTTCCCCTTTCAGCATAAATAACATTTGCGTGTAAAACTCCATCTCCTTTTTCATTAAATATTTCATAAAAACCGCCGCCGGGTTTTGGTTCAATATAAAATCCGATTGAATTATCATTAAATTTATGATCCCACCAGCCGCTGATGTCACCAGTTACAATATCATATAAAGTGTCAGACGTTACTGGAAGAGTGACCTTCTTTTCAAATGAAAATGCATCATACGCAGCTTTTTGTTTTTGCTGTGCATCAATTAATGTCGGTATTGAAAGTAAATAAACTGCAATTAATATTTTAAATTTCATGTCATGTCTATTCCTGAATTGGTGGGATTTAATATATCTCAACTCTCTACTAAAACTCTCCTAAACTGTTAAATCTTTTCAATATCGTATTCTGTAAAAAACACATTCTTCTTTTCACTTCTTCAAACAAATCATAAATAGATTTTTTTGCGGACGTTCCTGCAGCTTATGAAAAAGATGATATTGAACTGCAATGTTATTTATAGATTTTATTTTTATTCCAGCCAGTTCTAATCTAAATTGTACATCGCTGTCTTCCCCGATAGAAGGTGCTTCATATCTTTCATCAAAGCCGTTTATTTTTAACATGTCCTCTTTATGCAAAGAAAAATTGCAGCCGAGCAATCCCCTTTTCTTCTTATTAAAAAATTCCCGTAAAGAATTACTCTTTAAATAAAATCCACGTTCTACGTAAAATGATTCTCCGAAAAGGCCATCTTCGATTAACAGGAGATTATTTTTTTCAAGAAATCCACCTCTAACATTTGCAGTCGTTAATTTGTCAGTAATTTTTTGCGATAGGTTAACGCGCCTGCCGGTCAGGCAAGTATTTTCTTCACTGGTTTGTATATGTTCTTTAATGAATTCAGAATGAGGTATGCAATCACCGTCAATAAAAATTAAGTAGTTGGATTCGGAAGAAGTTATTGCACGATTTAATATTTTATTTTTTCTGAACCCTTTATCTTCATGCCAGACGTGTTTGAATTTGAAAGAGATTTGCGATGAATATTTTTCGACCTCTTCAACTATTTTTTCATCAGATCCGTCATCGGCAACAATAATTTCAAAATCTCTGAAAGACTGTCTTTCAAATCCGGCTAAAACTAATTTTAAATAATCAAATTTTTTATAGAAAGAAATTATAAGTGAGGCTTTCAGCATTTTAATTATTTATTACCTGAAAGTATTTTTCTTTCTGCCTCTTTCTCTTTTTTACGGTCGTAAGCTTTTTTGTTTTTCTCAATCTTAGGTGGTTTTTTAGGTACGGGAATTCTCTTTTTCTTTTTTGTTATTTCTATTTTTTCTTTTTTAGCCATAGATTAACTTAAAAATTTATCTTACGCATGACGTCTAAATAAACCCGATTTCTTTGAGAAGTTGGGTTTATATCAAGTGATTAACATTGATTAATAAAATTAGAACAGGGCATAGATAAACGGCGCCAAAGCTGAACCCTGCGTTACGATTATTAATACACTTAACAATAATAGAAAAACAAGTATTGGTGCAAGCCACCATTTTTTTCTTACTTTAAGGAACTGCCAAAGTTCTGATAGGATTGACATCTTTCCCATTTTTACCTCTTAATTAAAATTGCCTTTCAAGATCGGCGGAAGTAATTTTTTTATTTTCCCTTTTAATCCAATAAGTCTTTTTCGATTTATCTATTTTTAATTCTAAAAATTTCTTCCTAAATAATTTTGCTAAAAATGATATAGCCGTTAGTCCAAGATAAAATAAAATAGACAAAATAACACGCGTCATTATCCAGCCCATTAATAAAGCAAATGTCATCCATACTTTATTTAACGGCCTTAGAATTTGCGGAATTACTAATCCCAAAAGTATCAGCAGTATTCCAGGAATCAAAAAATATAAAAAGCTAGGTTTACTCAAAATGAGGAATAAAATTCCCAACAAAGACAATACTATTCCGACGGTTAAGCCAAATTTTCTTAAATCGGATTTTGATTCTTTTATATTTTTTATTTCATCTAATAACATGTTTAATCCAGTTCAAATTCTTTTTTCCAATCGGCGTCATCCACCAAAGGAGCTTGTTCTTTTTTATACAGAATATAATTTCCTAAAACCAGGCAATCCATATTTGTTCTCATAAAACATTTATAGGCATCTTCAGGAGAGCATACGATTGGTTCTCCCCGGACATTGAAAGAAGTATTAATCAGAACCGCACTTCCATACTTTTCATCAAATCTTTTTATTAGTTTATGATAAAGAGGATTTGTGTTCTCGTGAACTGTCTGAATTCTTGCTGAATAATCAACATGAGTAATCGCCGGAATGTCAGAGCGAATAATATTTAATTTTTCTATTCCGAATAATTTTTTTTCATCTTCACTCATCTTCAGCTGCTTTTCTTTTTTTACATCGGCAACTAAAAGCATGTATGGACTAGAACTATTTATTTCAAAATAATCAGAAACTTTTTCTCCGAGAACCGAAGGTGCAAAAGGACGAAAACTTTCCCGGAATTTTATTTTCAAATTCATTACCGACTGCATTTTTGTTGAACGAGCATCTCCTAAAATTGATCTTGCACCCAACGCACGAGGGCCAAATTCCATTCTGCCATTGAACCAGCCAATTACATTTTCTTCGTTTATAAGATCAGCTACAGTTTCAATTAATTTATCTTCAGAAAGTTTCTGAAACGCAATTTCATTTTTATTAAGGAAAGACAAAATTTCATCTTCTTTATATTCAGGACCAAGATAAGATCCCTTTTGTGAATCTGAGTTTTTATTAACAGTTCTATCTTTACCAAAATACTCATACCATCCGATCAAAGCTGCACCAAGTGCTCCTCCTGCATCTCCTGCAGCCGGCTGAATCCAAATATTTTCAAAGGGGCCTTCTCTCAACAGTCTGCCGTTTGCCACACAATTTAATGCAACACCTCCGGCAAGAGTAAGGTTTTTCATTTTAGTTTCTTTATAAACATGATTACCTAACTTTAAAACAATTTCTTCCGTAACGTCTTGAACAGATCTAGCAAGATCCATTTCCTTTTGTGTTAATTTTGATTCGGGTTTACGCGGCTTACCATTAAATAATTTATGGAATTTTTCATTAGTCATTGTCAGTCCTGCACAATAATTAAAATATTCCATGTTCATCATAAATGAGCCGTCATCTTTTACATCAATCAATTCTTTTAAAATTAAATCTTTGTAGATTGGCTCGCCATACGGTGCAAGTCCCATAACTTTATATTCACCAGAATTAACTTTGAATCCAGTGTAATAGGTAAAAGCGGAATAAAGTAGCCCAAGCGAATGTGGAAATTTTATATCGGCAATCAAATCAATATTATTTTGTTTGCCAATGCCGAAACTTGTTGTTGTCCATTCTCCGACTCCGTCCATTGTTAAAATTGAAGCTTCATCAAACGGTGAAGGATAAAAAGCTGATGCAGCGTGAGAATGATGATGTTCGGGAAAGATTATTTTTCCTTCGTAGCTAAGTTCATCTTTAATAAATTCTTTCATCCATAGTTTTTCCTTTAACCACAACGGCATCGCTTTGATAAACGATTTAATCCCAATTGGAGCATAGGAAAGATAGGTTTCTAATAGCCTTTCGAATTTCAAAAAAGGTTTATCATAGAAAGCCACAAGGTCTAAAGACTTTCCATCAATGCTGGCTTCTTTTAAACAATAGTTTATTGCATTTGATGGAAAATTATGATCATGTTTTTTTCGGGTAAATCGTTCTTCTTGAGCAGCTGCGATAATTTCACCGTCTTCAACCAGGCACGCTGCACTGTCATGATAAAAAGCAGATATTCCTAAAATGTACATTTATTTTTTTAATCAGTTAGAAATTTATTAAGGTAAAACTTTTTTACTTTCGAGCCATGGTTTAAACCAATCTGAATTAGGTGACACCAAAGGGACAGCGGTTATTTTTCCGCCAAAACCAAGAAGCCTAAATACCATAGCATTCGTGCTAGTTACGGGAATTTTTTCAAGTACATCATCATTAATTACAACGCCAAATTTATTTGCAAGCTTTACTATATAATTTTCTAATGCGTTATGCATTTTCTTGTAGCCAAGTTCTCTTTTTATTTCTTCTTTTTCTTTTTCAAACGCTTCTGGTGGTTTGGTCGTTTCATCTTTTTTGCCGATCAATTTAAATATTGAATAACCTTCATCTAATTTGATTGGGCCGTAAACCTGTCCAACTTCCATTTTAACAGCTGCTCTCCCCAATGCGCCATACATTGTTACCGGAAAATATCCAAATTCACCATTACTTTTCTTTGTTGAAATTCTTTTCGAATATAATTTAGCAATTTGATGAATCTCTTTTCCGGAATTTAATTCATTTAAAACTTTTTCCGCTGTTTCAAGATTGTCAGTTAGAACCTCAACAATATTAACTTGCGTAGGCTGCGGCATACCTTTTTTATTTTTTGAATAATAGACAAAAGCTTCATCATCGGTAACATTTGATGAATCAATAAATTGAGATTGAATTAATTGATTTAAATAATTGTCCCGCCACATATCATATGATTCTTTTACTTCGGGTGTGTTTTGAAGTTTTTCCTTAAAGCCTTTTTGAGCCAATAATTCTTGCTCAATATATTTTTTGGTTCGGGAATTTAGTATTCCACCGACAGTTTGATAATCGGTGTTTTTCGTTTTTAAATAATCAAATCTAAAGCTTCTAATAAAATCTTTTAACTTTATGTTATCAGAAGCTAATTTTATATAAGTCATGTTAAGCGAGTCATTTCCAAATTCTGATTCAATTTCAAATAAATCTTTTGATTCAAGATAAATATCATCTCCAGATTTTTGCGCTGCTTGTTTTTTAGTTAAGATTGATGAAACTTTTTCGGCTAAACTTTTTAACAAACGCCCATTTGCTTCAACTTTTTTATTGTTGAAAAATTTATTTTTATAATTTTTAAAATAAATATCTTCAGCCCTTTGCTTTGCAACTTTATCTAATTTCTTATATTCATCTTCCCAGCCTTTTGTTTTTTCAAGAATTGGAAAATTCCTTTTAGTTACTTTAAAAATAAACCAATTATCATGTACAGAAATTGGAATAGAATATTCATTTTCTTTCAGAGTAAATAACTTTTTTTCATTTTCTTCGTCGAGCTGCCCAATTGAAATTGTCATTTTATTTGTATCGGAAGGCGCAAGCTCAACATATAATGAATCAAATGGTTCACCTTTGTTCAGCAAGTAATAAATATTATTGATTTCATTTTCATTATTCGAAAAAATATATTTTACAGATATCATCGAAGGATTATAAATGTAAGAATCTAACAAAGTGTCTGCTAGCGCTCTAGATTTTTTCATTATTTCTTTTCTATAAAGCGCATCACGAACAAACATTTTTTTAAATTCATTCAAATTATAGCTGACAATTTCGGAAGTGTCTAACCTTTGTTCCAAAGCTTCTTTTGCCAACAATTTTTCAGCAATAAGCGTATGAAGAAAATCTTTTTTAAGCGCTTCTTTTATATCCTTCATCTGCCTATCTGACTGTGGTGATAATTCATATCGCTCAAGAAACTCTTTTTGAGATATAGAAATATTACCTATTTTTGCTACGGGTTTTTCATTATCTTGAGCATTGAGTGTAAAGGCAAGTAAAATAAACAAGGTTATAAAACAGCTTAAATACCTTAAATACATAATTCCCGAATCATTATTGCTTTCCAAAACATAAGTGTTAAAATAAATTAACGTTGAGTAATAAACAAAGCAAAAACGGATTACATTTCTTCAATATTCTTAATATTTATTAATCGAGGGCCTCTTGAAGTCTACCCAAAAGCAGAAAAAACATTCATCTCACAACATCACAAAAAAGAAGACGCCTTTCTGGTTTTACTTCATCATTCCGGCAATCCCCATATTGTTTTTTATATTGCTTGAAATTGCATTAAGAGTTTTCGGATATGGAAATGATTTTACACCCTGGGTTAAGATTTCAAAAGATCAATACGTGTTAAATCCCGATATAGCATATAAATATTTTCAGAATGTAAAGAACGCCCCGGTTTCAAATAAGAATGCATTTGATGTTGTAAAAAAAGACAATGCATTTCGAGTTTTTATTTTAGGCGGAAGCAGTGCAGCAGGTTACCCGTTTTCTCCGAATGGTGATTTCGGAAAATATATTAAAAGCAGACTAGAATTGCTTTATCCCCGCAAAAGAATTGAAGTAGTTAATGTTGCAATGACAGCAGTAAATAGTTTTACTTTAAGAGATTTAACCCCGGCAATATTGGAACAAAAACCGGATTTGATTTTAATATATGCCGGGCACAATGAATATTACGGGGCACTTGGCGCTGGATCGATGGAGTCCTTCGGAAAATCAAGAAGCACCGTCAACTTGATAATTTATCTGCAAGACTTTCGAACAATTCAACTGCTTACACACACAATTCAATGGATCAGTCATTTATTTAACAGCGTTGAATCAAAAAAGGGTGACTCGGGCGGAACTTTAATGTCAAGGATGGCAAAAGATCAACTCATAACTTTAAATTCCGACGTTTACTTTGACGGCATCAATCAGTTTGAAGGCAATATGCATGATATTCTAGAAATGGCTTCGAAAGCAAAAGTGCCTGTAATTTTAGGAAGACTTACATGTAATTTAAAAGATCAAAAGCCATTTATATCTGTAAGTGATAAAAACTTTCCAACTGCTAATTCGGTTTATTCAGAAGCAGAAAAGGCATTACAGCAAAATGAAATTGAAAAAGCTGATTCTCTTTTTAAGTTTGCGAAAGATCTTGATGCTTTAAAATTCCGCGCACCGAGTGATATGAATAAAATAATCTCAAAATTAGGTGAAGAGTTTAATTACCCTATTGTATTTCCTGATATAATATTTAATGAAGAAAGTCAACAGAAAATTGTCGGCAATAATTTAATGGTTGATCATCTTCATCCTAATTTAGATGGATATCATTTGCTGGGAAAGATTTTCTTTGATGAAATGTTAAAAGATAAGCTGCTGCCCAAATCTACATCAAGAAAAATTCCTTTAGAGATTCAAGACAGCTTAACAGTCTCGAATTTATATTTTTCGCGATTAGATTCTACGACTTCAAAATATAGAATTTTAATATTGAAAAATGATTGGCCTTTCAGTAAGAAAAAGAGTGTCAGTTTCATGCTTAAACTTTTTAACCCAAAAGATTTTATTGATTCATTAGCTCTGAAAATTATTGACAACCGATTGTCCTGGGAAAAAGCACATAGAGAAGCTGCAAGCTTTTATCTGCATAAAAACGATTTTAAAAATTATGCATATGAATTAAGTCTGCTTTATGATCAATTTCCATTCATAAATGATTATAATGAAATTGCCGCAAAAGATTTGTTAAACATTCATCAATATGATTTAGCGTATCCTTTTTTAATTAGAATGAATAAGAATAATCCGAATGCGTTTTCGACAAAATGGTTAGGCATAATTGATCTATCAAAAAATAGATTATTATCTGCGATCAAATATCTAGAAACCAGTTCGAAATATTCCTCTTCCGATCCCCAAGTGCTTTTTAATTTGGCAGGTGCTTATGCTAAAATGCAGAAGTTTGATTTAGCTTTGCAGAAAATAAATGACTGTTTAAATATTGATCCGAATTTTCCGCAGGCTGTAAATCTTAAAAATCAATTAGTTCAAATTGTGAGGCAATAAAAAAGCCGGCTTTTTCAAACCGGCTTTTTATAGAATAATAAATACTATTCTAAATTATTTCAAGAGTAACATTTTCTTAGTAACAGAATAGTTACCAGCAGTTATTGAATAGAAGTAAACACCTGAAGTCAAATTAGCTGCATTAAAGTCAACCTGATAAGTACCGGCATTCTTTTGTTCATTAACAAGAGTTGCAACTTCCTGGCCAAGAAGGTTATAAACTTTCATTGTAACCAATCCGCTTTTAGGAATAGCAAATTGAATATTTGTAGTTGGGTTGAAAGGGTTAGGATAGTTTTGGCTCAAGTCATATCTGTTCGGAACTCCTAAATCAGTTCTTTCAGTTACACCAGTAACATCAACTAAATCCATGTCGCCCATTACACTCCATTTATTTTCAACTTTACCTGTAGCCATATCATTAGTTAGATTAATGAAGTGGTCTGTTCCAACAGAAGATTCATTATCATTGCTTCCGGTGTTAGATGCCAATCCCCAGTTTGCACCGTATTTATATTGTACTCTTAACACAGTGTACTTAGGAAATGTAACATTAACTGACCAAATTGAATCGTTAGCCACATCATCTCCATGTGTGCCGTCATTAAACATAAAGATGGCCACAGAGCTGTCTGAATTCGGCCATCCGCCAGTAGGCCAGGTTAATGGAGAAACTGCACCGCAAACAACTACATTATCAATTGAAGGAAATGGCTGACCGGTAACAGAGGAAACAGCGCCAGCTACGTTAACTGTAAAAGTAAGTGTAACTTCATTGTTTGTTAATGTAGCTAATGTAGCGTTATTATAAGTTCTCTCAATAAATGCAGTTCCATTGTTCCAATCATCAGTTGTAAAGTGATAAACTTTATTTGGATCACCTTCCCAGTTAGTTCCGTTTGGGCCAACATAGGCGTATTTATATTGAATAGAATCACCTTCGGATATTGCATAATCTCTTGTAAGCTCATAATAGTTTGGATCGCCTACACTTGGTTCCAGAATATCAGTGGTTCCAGACCATCCATTAAAATCACCCCTAGCAGAAAGAGTGTCAGTTGCTGGATTAAATCTGCCGGAAACTTTTTCAAATTCCATATTACATGAAAAAGTTACAGAGATATTTTTTGTATTGGTGTAAACACTATCATTATTGTAGTAAGCATAAAATGTGCTGTTTTCGCCTGGAACAACATATTGCCTGTTAGGATCATTTTCCCAGCCGCCATCCTGAAGGAACTTAAATTGAAGAGTGTCTCCGGTAGTAAATGTATCTATCACCGCGGTATATATGCTGTCCCCATCACTATCTTCTAATGGGTTTGCAGCATTGTTCCAGTTATTGAAAGTTCCGGCAATATTAACTTTACCGGTGTCAGCACTAAAAGTGCCTTTCAATATTTTAACGCTCATATCAACCTGGAATTCAACGGCGATATTTTGAGCAGAAAGACTGCCTGCAATAAACATTGCAAACAAAAAAACGAACCATTTTTTCATAACGATCTCCTTATATTGTTAGTTCATGTACTTTCAATTACTTAAAGTAATTAAAATTTAATTCCTAAAGAAAATTGCTGAGTATTTTCAAGTATTCCAAAATCTTGATATGAATAATCAACAGATAATCCTAAACTGTTACTAAAGTCATAATTTAATCCAAAACCTAAAGTCAATCCTTCCTGTGTGTTATCCAAGAATAGTGATTTATATCCGCCTCTTAGTGACAGTAAGTTAAACAAAGTATATTCTGCACCGGCATTCAAAGATTCCGCATTATCATTTGGATGCTGTGCATCAAGAGCAAGCGTAAAACGATGATTTTCAATATTTAAAACATCCATTGCTAATCCCACCCTGAAAGTTAATGGAAGCGGATAAGAATCGGTGTTAAGCTTAGCAAGAATTTGGTCATTATTTCCTTTGATCTGGGAATTTATGTCGTATTGAACATATAAGCTCTTTCCATCTAATTGCATATCAGTACCAAAATTTGAAATGGTTGCTCCAATTCGTAGTCCGTAAATATCAGATATGAAAAGTGTTCCAATATCAATCGCCACAGCACTTGCTGAGGTATTCCAAATTCGTTGATTTATATATTTAATATTACCGCCAATTGAAAATCTATCAGTAAGATTATATGCATAGGTAAGTCCAATTACAAGGTCTTTCGGATTAAACATTTCGCCGGTTCCATCTGGTTCTCTTAATGTAGTTACTTCCAAATCGCCATAATCAAGATAACCAACACTTAAGCCAACAGTTCCCGCACCTTCCATACTCAGCATTGCTCCGGCCCAATTATAATTTATATCTGCAAACCATTTTGAATAAGTGAAATATGCACCATTGGACTGAGAACGTGAAGCACCTGCAGGGTTCCAAAATAATGCAGTTACATCATTGGCAGTAGCCACAAATGCTCCTCCCATTGCAATAGCTTTTGGCCCAACAGCAATATCTAAAAACGGTGCGGCTGTAGAACCCACTTTGGTCTGCCCGAAAGAAATGCAGAATGGAATTATAAATAATAATAAAAATTTTTTCATACAGTCTCCGTTATTTAATAAGGGCGAATTTGCCGATTTTTGTACCTATACTGGGAGATTCCACTACAAACACATAAACACCAAATGCAGCATCTAAATTTTCGTCCGTTCGAAGATTCCAGTAAACATCTCCAACAAATAGGTCATCATGCGTAAGTGTTTTAATTAATTCACCTCTTACTGTAAAGATAGAAATTTTACTTCCAGGCGGAACGTGAGTGAATCTAATTTCTCTTTCGCCTCTTCCGCTAGTTTGAGTACTAAGTAAGCTTGCTTCTGCTTCATGGGTAACTACATAAGGATTTGGAACAACTTTAATATTGTCCATATCGGTTTTGGCAATAGTTTTATCAATCTCGGCGCCTTTCATTGTAAAGGTCACAAAATCTGAGCTGCTGAAAGGCTTTGAAGTTATAAGTGTTAATGTGCCGTTTTGTTCTAATGGCTGGTCCGAAGCATAATCTATACTTACTCTCCAGGTATTCCTTAATTGATTATTTATTAATTCTTTGAATATTATGGAATAACTTGCTGAAATAAGGCCGGTACGTTTATAAAGGAAATCAATGTATTTGTTTTGTGTAACATTTTTCACTTTAAAGTTAACCGGTGTAGCAGCAAAAACATTTGTAGAACGTTTTGGCAATAAAGTATCTGCGCGCGATGTGTCTACTATGGTATTATAAAATTCAATCACATAATCATTAGGATATGTAACACCTTTATTGGTTGCATCAACCACTGTAAAAGTATAGTTGGTAATTGGAGAAGTAGTGTTTTCAAATCCTGAATCTGTTGTATCCAATTTAATCACCTGATCGGGCGAAAGCTGCATACGGAATCCGTGATTCACGGGCGTATTACCATTGAAGACAGAAGATTGATTCACCAACGAATCATAAGGTGCAGTATATGTGTTACCACTAACTGCAAATCGAGATCCGTTCACATAAATAGTATCTGTTCCGCTCGGCAGCGAAATTGATTCTAAAGGAGCGAGAATTTTTGTTTCACCAGAAAGTGGAACATAAACAGTATCGGGTGTCTGCAAATCAAGCAATGACCAGCTTTTTGTATTATTAGCAGCTCCGGTATCCTGGAAAACAACTTTATATGAATATCCAGGTTTTATAGTCTCATCATCGATGATATCAATTGAAACTGAGCCGGTACCGATAAAATTTGGAGATTTTTGAAAATTAGACAATACCGCATCCTGATATCCAATTGGACGTGCGCCTGGAGTTATGTATCCCGTATTATCATCCGTAATTATTTGTCCAATGTTTGACCTTCGTATAAATTTGCTATTTTCAGTCGGGAAAATATCCAGGCTTGCATCGCCGGCATCATAAGCGCAAACTGCATAATAATATGTTTGCCCTTTTATAACATCTGTATCAACAAATTTATTTACAATTCCTGTGTTGTCGCCCAAAAAGAAAGTTATACCGCCAACTTGTTCTAATTGTCTTTGTGAAGGATAAAAATAACCTTTAATAGAATCGACGAGGTCAAATTGTTTTAAAGGCTGATCGAAAGTTAAAATACCTCTGCCATTTGTAATTATACGTGAATCTTGAAAGCTTGCATCTGTTGCTCTGTAAATTTTGTATCCTTCAAAATCTCTTTTCTTAGTTATAAAATCTCTATCGTTTTCAGTCTTATCTCCGTTCCAATAGATGACTACATTTCCATCTTCCTGCGTAAGTTTAATTTTAGGTTTCCGCGGAGGTTGAGGGAATTTATATCCCGCATTATATATTTGCTGAACAATATCTTTATTCCCAACAATATCATTCAGATCTTCACCGAAAAGTAATGAGACCGAAAATCTTTCTTTAACTTCAGGATTTCCATTGCTTGGGATTAAGGGAAAATAACCTGATGCATAAATAAAATCGCCATCCTGAGGAACAGGTGAAATTACATCGAATCTACCAGGAGTCATTCTTCCCCAAAGTAAAGAATCATTTCTCATATCAGGAGAAGCATTTATATTGAAGAAATTAAAACTCGTTAATCCGATTTGATCTGATTCATCCGGATCGGTTCTTCCAAAATTAGGTTCTCCTTGGTCGGGAACTCCATTGCCTTCGCCGAAATCCGGTCCTGGGTAATCATTGTCTTGAGGGCCTAATCCGTCAATACCAACATCATCAAATTGAGCAGTCCAATCACCGTCTTCATCAATATTGTTATCTCTTTTTTCATCAATTAAAAGGTCGGTTACTCCGGCTCCGGTTACATAATTTATATAACGTAATCCTTCCAGGCCTTTATTTATTCTTGTCAGATAATGAATAGTTTCGTTTTCATCGATCAATCCATCCAGGTCATTATCAATACCATCATAAGCAGATGGAGATGGAGTAGCCACACCATTAACTATAGATGCAATATTTCCTTCTCTAAAATATGTTTTACCAGGTTCAATGATGAATCTAACACCTAATGAATAAACTGTATCAGAAGTAGGAGTAACTGTATGTAATGTTCTTTCATAGGTAACAGGATCAATTAACACAACTTTATCGCCTGCATTGTATTTTATGGAATCGAAATCGGAGGCTACAAATTTAGGCGCAGTTGGTGTATATGTTAATGTACTTCCTACTTCAACATTATCATCATTATCATTATCAATCCCATCGTAAGGATTTCCAGGAGATTCAAGGAAAGCGTAACCAACGTAACCAACTTTTTGTCCATGATTTCCTATGCCATCACTATCCCATGAGTAAGTAATCCAGTTTTCAACATCAAAAAAGCCAAGGTCATCACCGCTATCGCCGTCGCCGCCGGCCAGCGTACCAACTACAGTACCAAAATCAGCTTTTCTATAAATTGTAGATCCTTCATTAGTAATATCATATAACCAGAAAATTGCATCCTCAGCTAAAAAGTTGGACCATTGAAATCCTCGAACTCTCATTCTCAATCCCATACCATGCCGGGTTGGATCATTTTTATCGGGAAGAAAAATTGGGTTTGCTGGATTATAATTTAAAAAGTTGAATTCATCATCAGCTTGGTCGTCAGCATCAAATAAGCTTTCTTGATCAGCATTAATAATTCCGCGCCCGAAATATCCGAACCATTGTGTTTTTCCATCACTATCTTTCCAATTTTTCGCAATGGGATCATTCCAACCTTCAATAGGCCAGGAATCCGGAAGGTGACTCATTGCAACAGATTCGTAATTTGGATTTCTAAATCCTGGGATTGGATTCCATCCCCAAAAATGATTATCGATCGGACTTTTTTCTTCGCTCTGATGGCTACGAGGACCGCGTGAAATGATTACAGAATGCAAAGTATCATTTAAATCGTTAATAAATTCTACCCCAATTAATGGAATACAATCACCAATATAATTTTCGCCGGAGCCGAACGGCCATTCACCTCTAATATCCACTCCTGATAAAATACCGGCTATTTGTCCATCATTGTGAAATGATATTCCAATTCTATTGCCAGTATGCAGCCCAATAGATAATAAAGTAGGATCACCGCGCTGAGCAAACATTTGCACACTTAGAAATGTTAATCCGATTAAGATTAAATATTTAGTAAATTTATGCATATTAAACTGCCTTAATAATTTTAAAAGTTATACGAAAATCCAACTTCAACACGTCTTGGCTCAGAGAAAAAAGAAGGGTTTGTATATAGCTGATCTAGAGTGTTATAATATAATGCTGGATTTATTTTTTCAGCATCAAGTTCATCAAATGTAAATTGGGGATCTCCTGAATTATCATAAACATTCGTTGGATTATCTAAATCTAATACATTAAATACTTTTGCGAATAAAGTTAAATTTGTACTTCCGATTGGAAAATCTTTATAAGCTCTCAAATCAAGATTAAATATTGTAGGTTTATTTTGGCTATTCCTTGGAAAAGCATTTTGAGTTACAAGTGTATTTTTGTTTACGCCCGGAGTAAAAGGCTGACCAGAATAAAAATTACCAATTACAGAAAAGCCATAATCACTCGTATTATAAGCTACCGAAAGATTTAACGTATGAGTTTGGTCCCAATTCAAAGGGGCTATAAATGTTTCAGGCAAAGCTCCGCCGGTTATTGCATCGCGAGCATCAGCAGGGTTTGAAGCATTACCTTTTGTTACAGAATAAGTATAATCGATATTAGTAGCTAAACCACCTGAGAATCTCTTTTCAAATTTTATTATAAATCCTTTTGAAAAGCCAAAATCGGAATTTGCATACTTGCTGTAACTTTGAGCTTTACCATAAACTAATATTTCATCTGTTTGAGTTCCAGTTAAATTTCTAAAGTCTTCGAAAAATACAGTTACATCAACTGCAATATCATCACCAATTTGCTGCTGTAATCCGATTTCACCTTTAACAGTTTTTTGAGGTTTTAGATCTGCATTTCCGAATAACCCTTGATTTCCTGAACCAACACCTAACTCAAATTCAGGATTTGTATACATTAGCTCATAAGAAGGCTGTTGTAAAAAATGCCCGTACGAAAAATGGATAACCCCTTTATCAGTGATAGGAAAAGCTAAACCAATTCGGGGACTAACTTGATATTTAATAGTTGCTTTTTTGTACCAATATGATTCTCTGTCAGCAACAGTTTTTGATGCTTCGCCAGGATCCTGAACGCCATTTCCATTTGTATCAAAAAATTTGTTGTCAGGTTTTAATGGATTATTTATATTCGGATCAGTTTGATCTGCCAGAACAACTCCATCAGGGTTAAACACATCCAATCTTACACCAAGGTTAAAAATTAAATTGAATGCCTCTAATTTTGATTGAACGTAAAATGCACCTTCCTGGGGTTTGTGAAGATATTCATTGTTTTCTGTGGTTGATATAAGGGGAACAGTGACACCTAACCTTCCAAGAGAATCATAACTTGGATATAAGGTGATATCATGATAATAAATCCTATTCTGTTTAAACTCACCACCGAACTGAATATTCAATTCTTGATTTAATTGGGTAGTCCAATCAAGTTTTGCAGAATATGTGCTGGTACTTCTATTAAATCGGCTGTAATCTGTTCCGCCTACGTCAAAACTATAAGGGGGAGTCTGTCTAATGTCATTATTAACGTATTGTGTAATTGTAGTATTACCGAATATATCTCTATATGGGTTGGCTGGATCATTAATATCTTTATACAAATATTGATTATAATTTTTAAAGAAATAAGAAAAGTTTAGATTATAAAAACTTGATTGGCTTATTGCATGATTTATTGATAAAGTATTAGATAAACCCTTCCTCATTCGCTGCAAATTATTGTCGGGTGTTAATCTACGACTATGATTGTAATCTTGATAATTTTGCCCATCGTAAATAAAATTATAATGGACTTTCATTCCCTGCATTAATCTATAAGTTAATTTACCCTGTCCATATACTCGTTCATTAGGATTCATTGGAACATAAGCACTATCACCGCTATGAGTTACAAAAAATTGTCCTCCGCCGGAACCTGATACTTCAAAAGCTATATCCGTTGGTAAAAATATTCTTCGGCCATAAAGCCATCCTGTGTTATAATAGTATCTTCCTGTAGTATAAAAGAATAATTTATCATTAAGAATTGGGCCGCTTAAACTTCCTTCAAAACTTCTGATTGAAGTAGGATTAATATTATTTATATCCCAAAACTTATCGGTTTTATTTGAAACGTAATCTCCAATATAAGATTGAATTGACCCTTTAAAATCATTCGATCCGTCTTTGGTTACAATATTAACTATGCCGGACATTGCCTGACCATATTCAGCATTAAAAGCACCGCTTATCACTTGAAGTTCTTGAACGGCATTAGCGCTAACATCAATAACCGTGCTTCCGTCATATGCATCCGTTACCGGCACCCCGTCAATTTGATAAGCAATTTGTCCTTTTCTTCCGCCTCTTAAATGAATATCACTGCCTGAAGAAACAACGCCGGCTTGAAGCTGAAGTACATCGCTGATTTCTGTTACAGGTAAACTTGAAATTACATCTGCCCCTACTGTAGCCGTTGATGCAGTAAGATCTTTTTGAACTAATGGTTTTGCTGCGACCACAACTACATCTTGACCAAGCTCAAGTGTGGTTGAAGAAAGTTTAAAATCTAAATTAGTGGTAAAGCCGGAAGAAACACTAATGTTTTCTACTGTAAGTGGGTTGTATCCAATAGCAGAAGCTTTTACCGAATAGATTGCAGGCGGAACATTAATTATATAATATTGACCGTCTGCATCGGAAGCAGCACCCATTGAAGTGCCTAAAATAATAATATTAACAAACGGCAGCGGTTCCCCGGTTGTAGCATCAATGGTTTTTCCTGAAATTTTTCCGGATTGCGCATTAATATTAAAAGTAAAAAGCAGAAATATTAGTAGTGTTGTAAAAATAGATTGTAGCAAAAATCTCATTAATCCCTCCGGGATAAAATAAAAATATTATTCATTACTCTTAATAATTAAAAATAATGTTGCAGATTTCTTTGAAAAAAAATGATGTTCGGAGCCCCTAAAATTGGGTAAACCATTACTACAATTTGAAATTCTAGTAGTATAAAAAATTATTTTACTCATCTCTCTTATTCAAGTTAAAATAATAATTTTAACGATTTTAATTAAAACGCATCCAGGTCATCAGGTAAGAAATAAATTGTGTGAAACCACTTATCACAAAATTAACAGTTTTAAAATATTACTATCACTGTAACCTATTGATTTAACCAACTTCAGTCCACTACCTAAACAAGGGTATTTTATTCATAATCCTTATCCAAATCCCCTTCCATACTACATATATGGAGTGGTTTTACTGCCGGAAACATAGCTTTATTTAAATATATTTGCAACGGACTTTTTGCCAGCAAAATTGTGCAGCTTCATGTAAATATTCTTAAAGTTACCTCTAACATTTTCCACGCTAATTGAAAGCGAATCAGCTATTGCTTTTATGCTGCTACCTTCAATCAGTTTACTCAAAACTTCTTTTTCCTGAAATGACAATACTGAGGAATTATTATTATTGAGTTGTTTTTTCTGTTGGAAAAACGCTATTACTTTTCTAGCAATATTAGAGCTCATCGGCGTGCCGCCTTTGTATCCTTCTTTTATTGCCTCTATAAGTTTTAAATGTGAAGTTCTTTTAACAATATAACCCGAAGCACCCGCGCAAAGAGCTTCAAATATTAATTCATTCTCTTCATAAATTGTTAATACCAAAATGATTAATTCAGGAAGAAGAGCTTTTACTTTTTTTATACCTTCAATACCATTCATGCCGGGTAATCCAATATCTATTAAAAGCACATCTGAGTTTAATTTCTGAATTGATTCCAGCATTGTATCACAATTTGAGAATGCGGCAATACAACTATACCCTTTTGAGGAATCAATTAAGATTCTTAATCCTTCACGAATAGTATCATTATCTTCAACAACTATGATTTTAATCATGACGAATGGTAACAAACATTATAATATATTCCCACAGCTAATTTTAGTATTGAGAAATTTTATTTGAAAATAAAATTAGACTAATTAAAAGCATCTATCTACTACACGAATAGGGGTATTTTTATAGAAAAGGATATGAATTTAAATTTTAGACTACTCTAAATGGAGTGAAAATGATTTTAAGTGCATGAACAAGTTAAGTTTAAGTTTTGAGATTAAAAATAATTTTACACTTGACTTACGTTTGAGCTTTTAAATTAGGCCTTCTTTAATTGCTTTTGCAACCGCTTCTGATTGCGAATGCACATGAAGTTTCTTGTATATATTTCTGAAATGGAATCGAACTGTTTCAATGCTTATGAAAAGTGAATCGGCTATCGCCTTAAAATTGTGCCCTTCAACCAGGCCGCTCAGTATTTCTTTTTCACGTGGAGTCAGCACGTAATCATTTTTATGTTGAATTGCGGATTTTGGATTTTGAAAAAATTCAATAACTTTTCTGGCAATCTGCGCGCTCATTGGTGCTCCACCTTCATAAGCTTCTTTAATTGCATCGAGAAGTCTTGATGGCGGAGTTTTTTTAATTAGATAACCACTTGCCCCTGCAACTAATGCTTCAAATATTCTATCATTTTCTTCGTAAATAGTTAAAACCAATATTGTTAAATCCGGTAAAATCTCTTTAACTTTTTTTATCCCCTCTATACCTCCCATTCCAGGCATTGCTAAATCCATCAGCATTACCTCGGGACTAATCTTTTTAATATTTTTTAACATCGATTCACAATCTTCAAATGCACCAACGCAGGCATAGCCTTCCGTTCCGTCTATTAAAATTTTTAATCCGTCACGTATGGCATTATTATCTTCAACCACAACTACATTTAACATATAAAACCAATAAAATTTAATTCTACTTGCATTTAACTTTTATTTAACAAAATTTTAATATACTAACTATAATTTATCAATAAAGTCATTTAAAATTTATAAAATATTTCCATGGAAACGAACTTCAGTTCCCTCGCCAACCTTACTGCTTATTTGTAAAACTCCTCCAATTATTTTAGCTCTTTTTTTAATGTTCTCAATTCCATTGCCGTTTCCGATTTGCTCCATACAAAAACCCCGGCCGTTATCTTTTAAAGTCATTTCAAGCATTTTGTTTTTCACGAAGGCATCAAGTGTAATTTCGGTACATTCACTATGAGTTATGCAATTGTTAATAGCCTCTTTAAATATCAAGTAAAGATGCTGTCGACGTTCCATTGATAGTGAGACTTTTTGTAATGAAATAATATTTTCAGAACGGAAAGAAATATTTGTGTATGAAGACAGCTCCGAATAAGTATCTCTCAATCGTAAAATCAAATCGTATAAAGAATCTCTTTTAGGATTTACGAGCCAGACGATATCGCTCATACTGTCAACTAAGTTGCGGGAATTATCGCTAATTGTATTCAAACTTTTTGTTATATCTCTATCTTCAGTCTTAATTTTTTTTGATATGACTTCACTTAATATAGAAATTTCCGTAAGGCTTGAGCCAATGTTGTCATGAAGATCTGCGGCAAGCTTCGTCCTAAAGCGTCCCATTTCGATTAAATTTTTTATTCTATAGTAAATAATTAAAGTGATTATGCCAACTATGGTAAAAACAGCTAAAACAATAAACCACCATGTTCTCCATAAAGGCGGAAGTATTTGTATCACAATTGAAGCACCTTCCGGGTTCCATATACCATCATTGTTTGAGCCTTTCACTTTAAATGTATATTTACCGGGATCCAAATTTGTATAAGTTACATATCTTCTATTACCTGAATAAATCCAATCTTTGTCAAAACCATCCATCATGTATGCGTAACGATTTTTATTAGGCGAAGTATAATCCAGCGCGGCAAATTCAAATGAGAAAACATTTTGACTATATGATAAAGTGACTTCTTTAGTTAAGGAAATAGATTTATTTAAAACAGCATTATCAGTATTTATCTCAACTGGTTTGTTAAAGATTTGAAAATTAGTAATTACAACAGGCGGTATATGTGTGTTGTTTTTTAGTTGATCCGGATAGAACGCATTGAAACCATTTGTACCTCCAAAAAATAATTCCCCATTTTTGCCTTTGAAACCAGCCCCCCAAAAAAACTGGTTGCTTTGAAGACCATCGTTAACATCGAAATTTCTGCTGGTGTTTGAAGAAGGGTTAAACATAGTAAGTCCATTGTCAGTGCTTATCCACAAGTTTCCTTTATCGTCACCGAGAATTCGGTATATAATATTGCTCGCTAAACCATCCTTAATTGTGAAGCTTTCAAATTTTGGTAAATCTAATTCCTTTTGGGAATAAGATAATTTATTTAATCCACCGCCGTAAGTCCCAAACCACAGGTTGCCGTTTTTATCCTCATACATTGAAATAACTCTATCATCACTTAAACCATGCTGATTATTTTTGCTGAATCTATAGTTTTTAAATTTAACTGCTGACGGATTCGTGATAGCGTTTTTTCTTAATTCTTTTGGAATTTTATTTAATCCATCCCAGGTTCCTATCCACAGATTGCCGTCGATATCTTCATGAATACAAGACTGCACTTGATCTCCGCTTAAACTCGTCGAATCTTTTGGATTTTGAACAAATTTTATGAACGCATCATTTTTCCTATCATAAAGATTTAACCCTCCGCCAGTTCCAACCCAAAGATTTTTATCGCTGTCCTCATATATTGCTTGAATAATATTATTACTAATTCCAGTTTTACTTGCTCTCTGGAAAACCGGATTGTTTTGTTCATATATATAGTGGTTAAATTTTAAATTTGCAGAATTGTTTTTCTCCTGGCTTTTATTTAATCCATTACCCCAGGTTCCAACCCAAAAATATCCATAGCTGTCTTTTAATATTGCGGATATTGAATTATCACTTATGCTTGATTTATCATTATGATCGTTTAAATACTTAATAAATTTATCACTGTTCGGGTTTAATTTGTTTAATCCGCCCCCCAATGTGCCAATCCAAAGTGTTCCATTTTCTTCCTGGTATATCGCACGGATTGTATTATGACTTAAGCTATTCGGATTAAAAGGATCATGCGTATAGAGTTTAAATTTTGTTCTTCTTCTATCAAATTTAAATATTCCTTTTTCTGCAGTGCCGATCCAAACGATTCCCGACCGGTCCTCATATAACGATAAGATGTTGCTATTATCCAAACTATTTATATTTGATGAAGATTTTATCTCAGTCAATTTGTTTTCAGTTTTATCAAGTTTAAATAATCCGCCGCCGGTTGCAACCCACAATTGACCGGTTTTATCTTCAATCATGGAATTGATTCTATTAACATTGGAATTTTTTGTATCTAAAGCATTGATAAAATATCTTGTAAATTTTTTTTCTTTTTTACTAAAACTTGTCAAGCCTCTTAAAGTGCCGATCCAAATATTTCCCGCGCTGTCTTCATATAATGAAAGCACAACATTATTACTAAGGCTATTTGGATCATCAGGATTAAAAGTAAAATTATTAAATTGATTTTTCTTTTTATCAAACATGTCCAAACCTCCGTCGCTTCCCACCCAAAGGTCACCTTCAAGATCTTCATAAATAGCAAGCACTACATTGTTACTTAAACTGTGAGAATTTTTTGGATCATGCGTATAACTAATAAATGAATTATTTTTTAAGTTAAATTTATTTAAACCGCCGCCTTCGGTACCAATCCATAGGTTTCCTTCATGATCTTCGTAAATTGCTCTAATATTATTATGGCTTATACTTAACGGATTAATAATATTGTTTCTGAAATTTGTAAATGTTTCGGTGCTGTCATTAAATTTACTTAGCCCTCCGCTGTTAGTGCCTATCCATAAAGTTCCGCTATTATCTTCATAAATAGTCCATATAAAATTATCTGAAATGGAATTAGAATCCTGTGGATTATTTTTATAAACCGTAAAATTATATCCATCATATTTATTCAATCCGTCTTCAGTTGCAAACCAGATAAAGCCTTTTTTATCTTGAAGAATTGCGTGAACAGTATTTTGATAAAGTCCGTTTTCACTTATAAGATGAACAAAATTTGATTCATTAGATTGAGGGTATTGCAGATTAAAAGGATTAAGTAGAAGAAGTAAAAATAAAATTACAAATTGTGATTTTAATTTAAAAGTATTTTGTTGACGTAAAGCAATGTAATTAACACAAAAGACAAATATTAATATTACAATTTTTCCCATAATTCTTTGGTTAAAATACTTAATATTAAAAATGAAAATCAATAACATACGTAGTAAATAAAGCAATATTCCTTTAAACGGATTTATAAATGTTTCAAGCTTTATTTACTCCAATTTTTGATTTAATATTGAACAAAAAGTTTTATACAGTTTTTTCTTATCTTTGTTAAAAAAAATAAAATGTGTCTCATTGTTTTTGCACTTAATCATAATCCAAATTATAAATTTATTTTTGCAGCAAACCGGGATGAATTTTATAATCGTCCCGCTTCTCCCGCAAAGTTTTGGGACGTTTACCCCAATCTTTTAGCCGGTAAAGATTTGAAAGAAGGCGGTACCTGGATGGGAGTCACCAAACAAGGTTCATTTGCTGCTATTACTAATTACCGCGATTTGCATAATTTAAAATTGAATGCTCCTACACGTGGAAACCTTGTTAAAGACTTTTTGATAAATGATAGTAGTATAGAAAGTTTTTCCAATAATCTTATTTCCAATGGCAAAAATTACAATGGTTTCAATTTGCTGTTTGGGAATTTTGACAATCTTTTCTTTTTTTCAAATTACTGGAATGCAATTCAAAAAATTGAAAACGGTATTCATGGTTTAAGTAATCACCTGTTGGATACTAACTGGTTTAAAGTCGTTAAAAGTAAAAATATTTTTGAACAGACAATTAAGAAAGAGAATTTTTCATCTGAAGATATTTTTGAAATTCTTTCCGATACTTCCCTCTCGCCGGATGATGAACTGCCCGATACGGGATTAGATTATGAAAAAGAAAAAATGATTTCTTCCATATTTATTAAAACACCTGAATATGGAACAAGGTGTTCAACCGTGATCACTGTTGATAAAAATAATTTTGTTAATTTTAACGAAAGAACTTTTAGTCAATCATCTGAAAACTATTCAGAAGCTAAATTTCAATTTCAAATTGAATAAGAAAAAGTTTTTGCATAAAGATTTTTTTCAAACTTTACTTACTTAATAATTTTAAAATGAATTTATTCGATCAAACAACCAGGCCAAATGAATTGCTATTCTATCAGAAAAATGATAAAAGTGATATACGATTGGGAGAAGTAATTAATAGAGATGAGCAAGATTACGAAGCTGCCGATATTGTTATTCTTGGTGTGCCGCAAGACGAAGGCGTAATAAGAAATAAAGGAAGAAAAGGCGCTAAAGATGCTCCTGATAATATAAGGGCGCAGTTTTATAAGTTAGTGGCTAATGAAAAGATAATCTCGAATAACATTTTTGACCTGGGAAATGTAAACATCAAAAAATCTCTTGAAGAAACGCATGACTTATTGGAAGAAATTGTATTTCAGGTTTTATATGAAAATAAAAAAATTGTCATTCTAGGCGGCGGAAACGATATCTCCTATGCTGATTGCAAAGCTCTTTCAAAAAACAATAAAAATATTTTAGCATTAAACATTGATAGTGATCTTGATGTAAGGCCTGATGAACCCAGAAACAGCGGCACTTCTTACCGGATGCTTTTGGATGAAGCAATAATTTTCGGGGAGAATTTTTATGAAGTTGGAATAAAAAAATATTTTTTATCACCCAAACATGAAGAATTCCTAATAAGAAATCGTGCAAACATTATTTCTTTTGAAGAAGCACAAGGATTTGGCATTTCAAGTCTGTTAAAAAATATTTTATCGCGTAATAAGTCCGAAGTTATCTTTTGGGGATTCGATATGGATTCAGTTAGAGAATCTGATGCACCTGGAGTTAGTTCACCTTGCCCTATCGGCTTCACTGCTGAAGATGCTTTAAGTATTGCTGCTGCTGCAGGTAAAGAATCCCGCACTAAAATATTTGAAATTTCAGAGGTGAATCCAACTCATGATATTGACGGCAGAACAAGTCGTTTGGCGGCTTTAATGATTTGGGAGTTTCTACATTCACTAGCATAAAAATTATTCATTTCATTTTATTGTTTTCTCATCTCACAAATATTTTCTTATTTTTTAATCAATAATAAAAATTAATCCTTAAAAACTTCCGGGGTAGTGATGAAAATAATTGAATGCGTTCCAAACTTCAGTGAAGGCCGGAATGAAGCTACATTCCAAAAGATGAAAGATTCGTTAAAAAATATTTCAAACTGCAAACTGCTTTCACTTGAACCCGATGCAGATTACAACCGAGTTGTGGTTACCCTTGCCGGCGATGAAAACGGCATTTTAGAAGGAGCCATTGCATTAAGCAAAATTGCGGCAGATGGAATTGACATGAGAAATCATAAAGGAGAGCATCCGAGAATGGGAGCTATTGATGTTGTTCCGTTTGTCCCTGTTAAAAATGTTACAATGGATGAATGTGTTAAAATCTCCGAAGCATATGCAGATAGAATTTCAAAGGACTTAAATGTTCCTGTTTATCTTTATGAGAATGCTGCAAGAAAACCTGACAGACAAAATCTATCTATCATTCGTAAAGGTGAATACGAAGGCTTGCAGGAAAAATTAAAAGACACTAATTGGCAGCCTGACTTCGGAACAAATGAATTTAATGCAAAATTAGGATCAATAGTTACCGGCGCCAGATTTTTTCTTATTGCTTACAATGTGAATATAAAATCAGATGATGTTAAATATGCAAAAGAGATTGGAGAAGTTTTACGCGAATCCGGCAGAGCGAAGCGAGATGCCGAAGGAAATATAATTAAAGTTGATGGAAAAACGGTAAAAGATCCGGGACGTTTGAAGCAAGTTAAAGGTATGGGCGTGCTGCTTGAAAAATATAATATTACACAAGTATCAATGAATTTAACAAACTATAATGTTACTCCGGTTCATGTTGCATTTGAAGAAGTTAAAAAAGAAGCTCAGCGATTAGGAGTTGAAGTCACCGGAAGTGAAGTTGTTGGCTTGATTCCGCTTGAAGCAATGCTGCAAGCCGGAAAATTTTACGCGCAGAATAATAATCTTAGTGAAAGTGAATTAGTTGATCTTGCAATTGAAAAACTTGGGTTAAATGACCTTCATCCTTTTAAAAAGGAAGAGAAGATAATTGATTACATGGTGTGAAAGAAAAGTCAAATGTCAAATGCCAAAAGTCAAAATTTTTTTATTGTCATTCCGAACTCGTTTCGGAATCTACTGCTTTATTTGAATGTTTTCCAAGATGCTGAATTAAATTCAACATGACAAAATTTAAATGATATTTGGTATTTAAATAAATAATTATAAATCGAGATTAAGATGGAATTATCAAAAACATTACAAAATTATTTAGATGAACTTTCCTCAAACTCACCAACTCCAGGCGGTGGCAATGTTGCTGCCTTATGCGGAGTTTTGGCTTCAAGTTTAGGAACTATGGTTTGCAATCTTACTATCGGCAAAAAGAAATATGTGGAAGTCGAAAACGAAATGAATGATGCAAAAATTAAATTAGAATCTTTGCAGAAAGATTTTGTTACTCTTGCATCTAAAGACAATGAAGCATTCGATCAAGTAATGAATGCATTTAAGCTGCCAAAAGATACAGATGAGCAGAAATCATTTCGCAGGGAAGCAATTGAAAAAGCAACTTACCAGGCAGCTTTAGTCCCTGCGGAAGTAATAAATAAATGCAGCACGCTTCTTCCCTATTTAGATATTGTGGCGAACAAAGGAAATCAAAATTCATTATCTGATGCCGGTGTTGCGATATCATTAACTTCAACAGCTTCTCAAGGTGCTTATCTAAACGTTTTAATTAATTGCACTTCTCTATCAGACAAACAATCTGCAGATGAGTTATTAATGAAATATGAAAAAATCAATTTGGAAGTTAATGCAAAATCGAAATCTTTGCTTGATGAAATAATTCAAAGGATTAAATCTTAATGAAGAAAATATATGCTCTAATTATTTTTCTATTTTTTAGTTTTGCTATCAATGGACAAACCGAAAGACAAATTCCCAAAGAAACACCCGGAAAAAATCCAGTTCCAGCAACTCCTGCGGAAAAAAGATTAGAAGCATATCAGCAAAAATTAAAGCTCAATGAAAACTCGCTAGTTAAAAATGTTGAATTTACATCGATCGGACCAACCATAATGAGCGGGAGAGTTGATGATATTGATGTCTCCCCTTTTGATCCTACAATATTTTATGTTGCTTATGCATCCGGCGGCTTATGGAAAACTACTAACAATGGGCAATCATTTAATCCGTTATTCGATAATCAGCCTTCAATAACTATAGGCGACATTGCTGTCGATTGGAAACATGGTGAAACTATTTGGGTCGGAACCGGGGAAAATAATTCAAGCCGTTCTTCATATGCTGGAACCGGAATTTACAAAAGCATTGACACAGGCAAAACCTGGCAGGATATGGGCCTTGCTGAAACACAGCATATCGGAAGAATAATTATAAGTCCCGATGATCCAAACACAGTTTGGGTAGCTGCTCTTGGACATCTCTATTCACCGAATAAAGAAAGAGGAATTTATAAAACTACGGACGGCGGGAAAACATGGAATCAAAAATTATTTGTGGATGATAATACTGGCGCAATTGATTTAATTATTGATACTAAAAATTCAGACATTCTTTATGCCGCATTTTGGTATAAAACCAGACGCGCATGGAATTTTGAAGAAGCAGGCAATTCATCTGGAATTTACAAATCTGAAGACGCGGGAGAAACATGGAAATTAGTAACCACAAAAGAGAGCGGCTTTCCTAACGGTGATGGAGTAGGTAGAATCGGATTGGCAGTCTCATACCAGAATTCACAAATAATTTATGCAGTGGTTGATAATCAATTTCACCGCAAAAAAGATGAGAAAGAAAAACAGCATTTAACAAACCAAATGCTTAAAGAAATGCGCAAAGAAGATTTTCTTAAGCTTGATGAAGATTTAATAAATAAATACTTAGACGAAAAAGATTTCCCCGAAAAGTACACAGCAAAAAATATTATTGAGCTTATCAAAGAAAATAAAATTAAGCCATCTGATTTAGCAGATTATACTGATGATGCAAATGATAATTTATTTAACACTCCAGTTATCGGTGCTGAAGTTTACAAGTCAACTAATGGCGGTATCACCTGGAATAAAACGAACAAAGATTTCATAAACGATATGTTTTATACTTACGGCTATTATTTTTCTGAAATAAGAGTTGATCCACGAGACGATAATAAAATTTATTTATTAGGATTCACCGTTCTTCTTTCGGAAGACGGCGGGCAAACCTTTAAATCAATTTCCGAAGATAATATTCATGCGGATAATCATGCACTGTGGATTAATCCAGATAGGAAAGGCCATATAATTTTAGGTAATGATGGCGGATTAAATATATCATTTGATGACGGGGCTCATTGGGTAAGAGCAAATACTCCCGCAGTAGGACAATTTTACAGCGTTGCGGTTGATATGGAAAAACCGTTTAATGTTTATGGCGGGCTTCAGGATAACGGCGTATGGATGGGGCCTAGCAATTATAAATACAGCAGCGAATGGCAAATGTCCGGCGAATATCCTTATAAGGATTTGCTTGGCGGTGATGGAATGCAAGTAGCGGTTGACACTACAGATAATAACACTGATTTATACCGGATATCAATTCGGATATTATTATCGAATCAAGAAAAATGAAAACAAGTATGATTTGATAAAGCCTATTCACGAACTTGGGTCAAAACCTTTTCGATTTAATTGGCAGACGCCTATTCATCTTTCAAATTTCAATCATGATATTTTTTATATCGGTTCAAACAAGCTGCACCGTTCTTTAAAAAATGGTGATGATTATGAAGCGATATCTCCTGACTTAACTCTGGGGGGAATAAAAGGCGATGTTCCATATGGTACTTTAACCTCAATCGATGAATCACCATTTAAGTTTGGTTTGATCTATACGGGAAGCGATGATGGTTTAGTTTATGTCACTAAAGACGGCGGCGTTTCATGGAAGAATATTTCCGGCGGGCTTCCAAGGAATTTATGGGTAAGCAGAGTAAATGCTTCACTTCATGATACAGCTACTGTATATGTTTCCTTAAATGGTTATCGCTGGGATGATTTTAATTCTTACCTTTTTAAGTCAACTAATTATGGCGACTCTTGGACAAAAATTGGGAATGACCTTCCATCTGAACCTGTTAATGTTATAAAAGAAGACCCGGTAAATAAAAATATAATTTACGTTGGAACAGATAACGGTCTATATGTTTCTATTAACGGCGGTGATAATTTTATGGGAATGACAAAAAACCTTCCTTTCGTTCCCGTTCATGATTTGGTTGTTCACCCGAGAGATAAAAAATTAGTGGTCGGAACTCATGGCAGATCAATCTACATTGCCGATGTTCAATACCTTGAGCAGCTTGATAAAAATATTTTAGCAAAAAATCTTTTTGTTTTTGACGTCGATGAAATTACTTATAACGATAAATGGGGAATAAAGAGTTATGCCTGGTCAAAACCGGATGAACCAAATTTACCACTAGTTTATTATTCGAAGGATAAAGGAATTGCGAACATTAAAATAAAAACGAAAGATGATGATTTATTGAATGAGATGTCTGATACTACGGAGCAAGGGTTAAATTACTTTAATTATAATCTCTCGATAGCAAACAATAAAATAGATTTCTACAAAGATTTAATTAACAAAAATCTTGATGAAAAGAAAAAAGATGAATTTAAAGAAACGGACACAAAATTGGTTTACCTGCGTCCAGGCGAATATAAAATGGAAATTGAACTCAATGGAATCAAAGAATCAAAAACATTTGAAGTGAAGCCGCAAAAGAAAAAAGTACGTGGAAGCGAAGAAAAATTTCCATAAGTTTAGTCAATATTATTTGAGGAATTTATGAATTTATTACAAAATAAAATATTTAATATTTTTCTCATATTGGTTTTCGGAGTAATCACTATTTTTTATGTGATTAGATTTTTTAACCAACCCCAGAATCAGCTTTTCAATTTTATTGCTGTGATAATTGGACTAATTGGAGTTTGGCTAAGTTTTAGGGACTATAGGAAAAGTCAAAGATCAAAAATCAAAAGTCAAAATGATAAAGATTCTTTGTCTTAGATTAATTAAGTGATCGTGAAGGCGAGGATTTTTTTGCAACTCAGATACTAAAGTCACAAAACTTCTTTAAGATCAAAATTTGAAAATTAAATTTTCGTTTGTCTTTTTAATACTGCATTGTCAATCAATTTCTAAAATTTGTAAATTTGCATCTCGTTAAAAAATCAATTTTAGTCAGCAACACTTTTCTTTTATAAAAATATTTTTAGTTGGGAGTTAAAATGAAATTAAATAAATACAGCAGCCGTTTAACCGAACATTCAGCTCAAGTTGGATCACAGGCGATGCTTTATGGATTGGGTTTATCAGATGAAGATATGCACAAAGCACAAGTTGGAATTGTAAGCATGGGCTGGGAAGGCAATACTTGCAATATGCATTTAAATGGTCTTGCAAAAATAGTTAAGGAAGGTGTTAAAGAATCTAATTTAGTTGGATTTATATTTCATACAATCGGAGTGAGTGACGGAATTTCAATGGGAACTGAAGGGATGAAATATTCTCTTCCTTCACGAGATATTATTGCAGATTCAATCGAAACGGTAATGCGAGCTCAATGGTACGACGCTTTAATTGCATTGCCTGGCTGCGATAAAAATATGCCGGGATCAATTATGGCGATGTCAAGAATTAATCGTCCAAGCATCATGGTTTACGGCGGAACAATTAAAGCTGGATTTTGTGACAACAAAAAATTAGATATCGTTTCCGCATTTGAAGCATACGGACAATATCTTTCAAAAGAAATTGATGAAGCTGAAATGCAGAAAGTTTTGCATCATGCTTGTCCCGGTGCAGGCGCATGCGGAGGGATGTACACTGCAAATACCATGGCAACAGCAATTGAAACACTTGGAATGAGCTTACCATTCAGCTCTTCCACACCAGCCAACCATAACGAGAAACTTGATGAATCAAAAAATGCAGGCAAAGCTATTCTTCCTTTATTGGAAAAAGATATTAAACCTTTAGACATCATGACTAAGACAGCATTTGAAAATGCAATATCAATCGTAATTGCACTTGGTGGATCTACAAACGCAGTTCTTCATTTAATCGCAATGGCAAAAGCAGCAAAGGTTCCTTTAACCATTGATGACTTTCAAAGAATATCAGATAAAACTCCTTATCTCGCTGATTTGAAACCGAGCGGAAAATATGTTATGGAAGATTTACATAAAGTTGGAGGAGTTCCCGCAGTTCAAAAACTTTTATTGAAAGAAGGATTTTTAAACGGAAACTGCATAACCGTTACAGGAAAAACTTTAGGAGAGAATATTGAAAAAGCGAATGACTTAGCATCCGGACAAACTATTGTTGCACCAATTAATAACCCTATTAAAAAAACGGGACACTTAAGAATTTTATACGGCAATCTTGCAGAAGAAGGTGCGGTTGCAAAGATAACCGGCAAAGAAGGATTAGTCTTCAACGGTCCCGCAAAAGTATATGATTCAGAAGAAGAATCGCTTGAAGGAATTGAAAAAGGAAAAGTGGTTGATGGAGATGTAGTTGTGATTAGATACGAAGGCCCTAAAGGAGGCCCGGGCATGCGCGAAATGCTTTCAATTACTTCAGCAATTATGGGAAAAGGATTAGGTAAAACAGTTGCTCTAATTACCGATGGAAGATTTTCCGGCGGAACTCATGGATTTGTTGTTGGACATATTACTCCCGAAGCTCAAATGGGCGGAAATTTAGCTTTAGTTAAAGACGGAGATATAATTACAATCGATGCCGAAAAAAATATCATGAATGTTGAGCTCTCGGCAGAAGAAATAATTAATCGAAGAAAAAGTTGGAAACAGCCTGACTTCAAAGTTAAAAGCGGCAGCCTCTATAAATATGTCAAAAGTGTTTCATCTGCATCTGAAGGCTGCGTAACGGACGAATAAAAACGAAA
Source organism: uncultured Ignavibacteriales bacterium (assembly GCA_963731745.1). Lineage (GTDB taxonomy): Bacteria > Bacteroidota > Ignavibacteria > Ignavibacteriales > Ignavibacteriaceae > CAVSWT01. The sequence continues at coordinate 224,717 of CAVSWT010000012.1, read as the reverse complement.
AATTCAATTGTTGTAAAAAATTGGAATGCCTCAATATTTAGCTTTTATTTTAGCTTAAATAATATAATTTAAGGCGTAACAATTTTGGGCAACTAATGTTTTATCATAAAAAGCTTGTAAAAATACTTTCCATTTTAATTTTTCTCCTAGTCCCTTTATATGGAACAGCGGCAAATGTTGACTCATTGCTAAAAGAAGGTGATGAATTCTATGAAGAATTTGATAATCTAAAAGCCCTTGAAAAATATAAACAAGCTTATGAATTAGATTCTACCAGCTACGAAGCCCTTGCTAAATTAACAAGGGTTTATAATGACGTCAGCGGTGAATATAAAATGCAGTGGAAAAAAGAAGAATCGGAAAAATATGTAAGACTTGCAGTAAAGTCCGCAGAGACTTTTCATAATAAATATCCCGACAGTTCTTTAACTTATACTTATTTGGCAATGTCTTATGGCGGACTTGCCAAGCTCGTCGGCAGTAAAGAAAAAATAAAGCTTGCAAATATTATTGAAGAGAATGCTAAAAAAGCAATTCAACTTAATCCAGATTATTTTTTACCTTATCTGATTCTGGGTATATATTATCGTGAAATTGCAGGATTGAGCTGGATAGAAAAATTATTCGCAAATACTTTTCTGGGTGATGTACCGGATGGTACTTATGAAGAATCTGAAAGTATGCTAAAAAAAGTTTTAGCGTTTGATCCCAAAATTATAATTGCAAATTTCGAGCTTGCAACTACTTATCTTCAAATGGATAGAGAAGATGAAGCAATCAGTTTATATAATAAACTTTTAAAATTACCTAACAACGATTTCAGAGATAAATACACTAAAGAAAAAGCAAAAAGGATACTTGAAAAGTTAAAAAGTTAAACGCTCTCAGTGGCCTTTTTTTCTATATTCACTCATTCCGCCTTCAACATTTTCAGCATTAAATCCGTTTTTTGTAAGAATTTTTGTGCCTATCGATGAACGATGCCCGGTTCTACAAATTACGGCTATTTCTTTATCCTTATATTTGTCTAATTCATCTATTCTATTGTCAAGCTCTTGAATAGGAATATTTATGGAGCCATCAATTTTTCCCAAAGAGCCAACTCTTTCTTGCGGAGTTCTAACATCAAGAACCACAAGATTAGAATCTGTTTTCATTTTTTGGGATAACTGATCAACCGTTATTGATTTGGTTGTATCTTGTGCGCAAGCTGTAAATCCGAGCATTAAAATAAAAACGATGCCATAAACTACTTTTAAACTTTGCATAAAAAACTCCTTTAATAGGATGTTTAATTTAAACCGCAAAGTCCAGAAGCGCAACCACCTGTGGAAGGGACATCACAATTACCGCTTGCGCAGCTATTGGAAGAATAACTTGATGAACTATCAATTGATGCGCTGAATGTCGATAATAATTTTTTGCTTTTTGTTGAATTACATTTTGGACAGGTTACTTCTTCCTGTTTTACTGATGATTTATGAAGTACATCATATTTGCTTCCGCAATTTTCGCAGCGGTATTCAAATATCGGCATATAATTCCTCTTTTGATTTTTAGTTGTTTGAAATTGAAATAATTGGAGATAAAACCATTTTTGTCTTCATTGAATTAGAAATTAAACAAGCCTTTTCTGATTTTTCAATTAATCTTAATGCTTTCTCTTTATCTTTTTCTTCCATAATTGTTACATTCGGTTTAAGTTCTATTTCAGAGATCATAAATTTGCCTTCAACTTTTTCCAGCTTACCGGTTGCTTCACAATCGAAAGATGTGAAATCGAATTTAGAATTTTCGGCAATCGCTAAAAAAGTAGTCATCAAACAGATATTTGCTGATGCTACATACAAATGTTCCGGTGACCAAACGCCCGCAACTCCGCCATTAAATTCAGGAGGTGTGGCAACTTTAATTTTAGGAAAAGTCGGTTCAGTAAGTTCACCAATTCTTCCTTCTTTCCATTCTACTTTGGTTGTGTAAAAGTGCGTATTTTCCATAAAATTTCCTTTTTTCTTTTAGAATACGATGATTTTTTTTAAATAAAGATTCAAAATTAATTGGTAACAAAGTTTGACTTGAGTGCCCCTGAGGAAAAATAATGTAAAAAAATTATTCCTTTTCTTTTAACCCTAGAAAATCAATTAACCTTTCATGTGCGTCTTGCGGCAGTTCGATATTGTAATTTCTATAACAGTCGATTGTAAATTCTACAGTTTTAAAATAATTTTGGCATTCCGGACAATTATCCAAATGACTTTTGATCTCAACGCATTTTTCTGAGTTCAGATCTTCACCCAGACTTTCACAGATGTGGCTCATAACTTCTTTGCAGGTAACTTTTATGTCGCTCATGATTTTAACGCCTTAGTAATTTCATTTCTTAAAAATGCTCTTGCTCTGTGTAAACGTGATTTTACCGCTGGCACAGATAGATCTGTAATATTTCCAGTTTCTTCGGTTGAAAGTCCTTCAACATCGCGTAATAAAAAAACAATTCTATATTCGGGTGAAAGTTTTTTTATAGCCGCATCTAAAATATTTTTAAGTTCTTCATTTTCAACTTCTAAATTTGGTAGAGTTCTTAAATCAGATAAATAAGCGTCTTCAAAAACATCTTCGTCATCAATTGATATTGAAGGATGTTTTTTCTTCCTTAACTGCATTAAACAATGATTTGTAACAATTCTATACAACCAGGTTGAAAGCTTCGATTTGCCGTCAAACTGATTTAAAGATTTAACCATGCTAAAAAATGTTTCCTGCATAGAGTTTTCGGCTCTGTCAGGATCCCGGCACACTTTAAAAGCAAAATTATAAACTGTTTTTTCGTACCTTTTTACCAATTCAGATAAAGCTTTTCTATCACCAGTTTTTGCCTTATCAATAAGCACTTCTTCTTCAGTCATCAGATGCAATATTCCGTTTTAAGATTCATTAAAATTTTCTTTCGTTAAAATTAAAAATAATTTTAGCAATGAATTTGAATTTAGATTTCTAAACTTCGCCATAAATACCAGCTGGCAATTGAGTTATAAGGTTCCCAATTATTTCTTTTAGAAATTAAAAACATTTTTTTTTCGTCCGGTAATTTACGAAGATTATATATAATCATAACAGCCCTTTTTATCCCCAAATCGCCAACCGGAAGAACATTTAATCTTCCTAAAGTAAAAATTAAAAACATATGAACAGTCCAGACACCAATCCCTTTTACTTTTGTATATTCTAAAATTATTTCTTCGTCACTCAGGTTATTAAGATTTCTAAAATGAATTTCTTTTTTCAAAATTTTTTCTGAAAGATCTTTCACATATTTTATTTTTGCATAGGACAGACCTAATGATCTTAAGATTTCGTTATCTGCATTGAAAATTTTTTCAGGCGTAGGTTCATTTTCAAAAAAATCCCAAAATCTTTGTTCGATAATATCAGCAACTTTAACTGATAGCTGTTGGCCGATAATGCTGCGTAAAAACGAATAATAAAAGTTTTTTCTCTTTCTAATTCTGCAAACTCCAACTTTATCAATCACATTAGCAAGTTTTACATCATTATTATAAATATGCAGAATGCCGTTTTCTATTTCTAAAGAATTCATTATAATTAAAGAGTTAATTAAACAATATCTTTAATATAAAATAAAAATATGGCTCAACACAAAAACTTACCTTCTATCTTTGAAAATAAGCTGTTTACCGGATTGGAAGAAAAACAAATTAATCTTAAAATCAGTTCAAAAGAGTTTATAGAGTTTAAAGAAGGTGATATTATTTTTAAGAGTGGTGATAAAAGCGAGTATCTGTATCTAATTGTAGATGGCGAAGCAAAAATTAAACTGCCTGGGCAAAGAAGGCTTCCATTAATTGATCAAAAAGGGATAAATGAATTTTTTGGCGAAAAAGAATTGATTGAAAAAACAGATAGAAAATCCTCGGCCATTGCGAACAAAGATACTATTCTATATCCGATTCCAAATGATAAGCTGATTGAATTAGCAAATAAAAATAAGAAGATTAAATTAAATTTATACAAATTTAGTAAACTTGAAGCACCTGATGAGTTAACAGAAGAAAGTACCGCTATTTCAGATTCTGAAAAAGAAGGAGTGAATGAGAGTATTAATGTTTCACCTGATGAAAATATCAACCAGACAGATGACACTAATATACAATTTGCTCATCCGGATCAAATAAAAGAACCGGAAGAAAATTCAATTTCAAATTTTAATGTTACTGAAACTAATAGTGATCAAAATGAAATACTAAATACCGAATCAGTGAATAAAGATGACGTCGATAGCAAATACATTCAAAAAGAAATTCCGCAATCAACTAAAGTAGATAAAAAAGAAGAAGGCGATCATAAATTTTACAATAAATATTTTGGGAAATTCACCGAAGCATTTAATGACGAAAATATTGATAACAAAAAGTTGTCTGAAATCCTGCAGGCGCTTCAGCGAATAAACTCAAGATTAAATATTGACGAAGTAGTTTTTTCTATTTCGGAAACCACAAAAAATTTAACCGGATCGGATGAAAGTTTTGTTTTTATAGTTAATAGAGACAAACATGAATTGTTAGCTAAGTATAAATCTGAGAATGAAATTCTAGAATTCAAATATAAATTGAATGAAACTTTATCCGGCGTTGCCGTAGAAAATTATCAAATTATAAATATTAAAAATGTTGATGAAGACAAAAGATATTCGCCTGAAAAAGAGAACTTAACAAATATTGAGGCTAGAAGCGCTCTATATTTCCCTATCACAAGCGGAGATGGAATTATTGTTGCAGTTATACAATTGTTGAGCACTCAGTTTAATAAATTTTCCAATGTTGAAGAAAATATACTTTCAATACTTTCAATACATGCCGCTCAAGCAATCCAGAATGCAATGATAATTGAATCAACATTGTATGAAGATAGAAAAAATACTTTATCAAAAGTTGTTTCCTTTTTATCAAATGATATTCATCAGCCTATTCACGCCATAAATGAATATATTGAAAAAGCAGATAGCAACGGTCATACGGATAAGCTTAAACCGCTCTTTGAATTAATAAAGGAAAAGACTACTTCAATAAATAATTTTTCGGAAGCGCTGATTCACTACACTTCAGATCAGTATCATATGAAAGAATATGAACTGCAATTCAGCAATGTTATAAATAAAATACTTGAAAATATTGCTGAGTATGTTGAATCTAGAAATTCGAAATTGTACAAAAAAATAAATGCTGATGCTATGGTAAATGTAAATCCGAATGCGCTATACCAGGCAATGTATCAAACAATTAAAAATGCATGTGACTCAATGCCTGAAGGCGGAAACATTTTTGTAACCATTAGTAAAGAAGATGAGCAGATAGTAACTGAAGTTAAAGATATAGGCCTTGGAGTGCCGGAAAGCATTAAGCAAGAAATTTTTGAACCTTTTATGACTCAAGGCAAACCAAATGGTGTCGGACTCGGTCTGGCTGTCACAAAAAAAATTATTGAAGACCATAAAGGGAAAATTATTGTTGAAAGTGATTTGGGAGAAGGCAGCAAGTTTAAAATATATTTACCTATTGTTGATAGTATTGGTTAACAATTTTTCTCCATGTTTAATTCATATCATTTAATTGAATCCTCAAGTTAAACCTGTTTATAAACAGGCATATAATCTGATAACTATTCTTGGACCGACAGCAACCGGGAAAACTAAATTAGCTGCTAAACTAGCAGCCAACTTTAACGGGGAAATTATTTCTGCAGATTCACGCCAGGTTTACAGAAAGTTAGATATTGGAACAGGTAAAGATCTGAAGGATTATATTATCGGAAACACTAAAATACCTTATCATCTCATTGATATAATTGAACCGGAAGATGAATTTAATTTGTTTTCATTTATAGAAAAATTTAACAAGTGCTATAACGATATAATTAATAGAAAAAAGATTCCTTTTCTGGTAGGCGGAACAGGTCTTTATTTAAGCGCAGTGCTTCAAAAATATGAGTTAAAAAAAACTGATTTTACTAAAGATGCGAAATTTGATGAGTCTACGTTGGAGGAATTAAAAGTCATTCTTAAAAAATTAAATCCGAAGTTACACAATACAACCGACTTAATTGATAGAGAAAGAATTATAAAAGCTATTCTAATTGAAAAAGCAAGCAGTTCAGCTACCATTAAAGTTGATGCTATAAATTCTTTAAACTTCGGAATTGCGTTAGAAAGAAGAGAAATAAAAAAAAGAATTACCGAACGATTAAAAAATAGGCTATCAGCGGGTATGATTGAAGAAGTTGAAGAATTAATTAAATCGGGAATTACATATAATAGGTTGAAATTACTTGGACTTGAGTATAAATATATTGCACTGTATTTAAATGATGAATTGAATTATAATGATATGTTTCAAAAGCTTAATAGTTCAATTCACAATTTTGCTAAGCGCCAAATGACTTGGTTTAGAAAAATGGAAAGAGAAGGAATAAAAATTAATTGGATTGAAGGTCCAGATTTTGAAAAGGCAAAACATTTAATTGAAATAAATTTTAAATGACTGAATTACCAGATTCTGTTAAAAAATATTTGACGAAATATGCAAGCTCCGATTGGAAACTTCAGTGGAATGAAAATAAAAATATAACTCACGCCATTGTTGTACCTGCCATATGTGAATATGAAAATATTCAGAATCTTATTAATTCACTTTCAAAAAATGACGATAAATATTTTAATGAAACATTAGTGATATTTGTTGTAAACAATTCAAAAAGTTCAAGTGATCAGATAAAAACAGATAATCAGGAATTAATTACCTTTCTGAAAAGTTATATAATTAATTATAACAAGAAAGGACTGCAGATAGGATTAATAGATGCTTCCTCAGAGAGAAATGAATTGAAGGAAAAAGATGCGGGAGTTGGCTTAGCACGTAAACTTGGAATGGACTTGGCACTTCAGATTTTTAATTATGAACTCAATTCAAAAAAAATAATTACTTGTCTTGATGCAGATTGTACAGTCGAAAAAAATTATATCACTGAGATAATAACTACTTTTAACAAAAAAAATCTTTCAGCCGGAGTTGTAAATTATGCCCATAAATTTTCAGATAAAGAAGAAAATACTAATGCCATCATATGTTATGAATTATTTCTACGATATTATGTGTTAGGATTACAATTCGCAAATTCCCATTACGCCTTTCATTCAATCGGGTCAACAATGTGCTGCGATTTTGAAAGTTATATAAAAGTTGAAGGCATGAACAAAAAAAAAGCCGCCGAAGATTTTTACTTCATGGAAAAACTTGCAAAAATTTTTACTATCGAAAAGATTAATTCCACGACAATTTACCCTTCATCGCGCGCATCTTGGCGCGTACCTTTTGGAACAGGCCAAAGCGTAAATCGGTTCATTAATAAAACTCGTGATGAATACATGCTTTATAATCCCGAAAGTTTTATTGTTCTAAAAAACTGGCTTAAATTCTTCATGTCAAATGAAAAATATTCCGTAGATGATTATCTTTCTGAATCACGAAAGATAAATATTTGTCTTTATAATTTTTTAGTGTTAAACAAATTCACAAATAACGTTGGGAAAATATTGAAGAATTCATCCTCTCAATCACAGCTTCAAAAACAAAAACTCAGTTGGTTTGATGGATTTAAAACTTTAAAATTAATTCATTATTTAAGGGATAATGGTTTTCCGCTCATGAACATGTTTGATGCGTTGGACGAAATGTTAATTCATTTTAATCAAAAAATCGTTTATGAAAAAAATAAATTAAGAATACCTGACATAGAAATTCAAAAAAAATATTTAAGAATACTTAGAACGCTTACCTAAAATTTAAAATGATTAAAAAAACTTCACAAGACGAAATTCAAAACTATTTAACAGACGCAGCAAATGTAAAAGGCTTTTGCGATGCAGTTTATATTCCGGAATCGACAGAAGAAATATCTGAAATATTATTTTCGGCAAATAAAAATAAAACACCCGTCACAATTTCAGGTAACGGTACGGGCTTAACCGGCGGCAGAGTCCCGCAAGGCGGAATTGTAATCTCAACCGAAAAGCTTAATAAAATTATTGAAATAAATTCTGATGAAATGTATGCTGTTGTTGAGCCAGGGATAATTCTGTCTGATTTTCAAGCTGAAATAAAAAGTAATAATTTACTTTATCCTCCTGATCCTACCGAAAGAAATTGTTTTATTGGCGCTACAATCGCAACTAATGCCAGCGGCGAAAAAACTTTTAAATATGGCCCGACAAGAAACTTTGTATTAGAGTTAGAAGTTATTCTTGCTTCAGGTGAAAAATTAAAATTAGTTAGAGGCGAAAATATAGCTGAGGAATATTCGTTAAATTTAATAACCGAGAATGGAAGAAGCTTTGATGTAGATATTCCTGATTATACCATGCCTCTGACAAAAAACACCACAGGATATTTTGCAAAAAAAAATATGGATGCGATTGATTTATTTATTGGTTCGGAAGGAACTTTGGGATTAATATCTAAAGCAAAACTTCGCTTAGTTCCCCTTCCACAAAAAATAATATCATGTGTTGTTTTTTTTGATGATGAAACAAATGCTCTTAGTTTTATTGAAAAAGCCAGATATTTATCGTACATGTCAAGAAACAATAATCTTCCAAAAGTTGTCGATGCTTTGGCTTTAGAATTTCTTGACGAAAATTCATTACATTTTTTAATGGACGAAAATTCAACCATCCCTTCAAATTCAAAAGCTGCTGTTTGGTTTGAGCAGGAAGTGACAGTGGAGAATGAAGATATTTTACTTGAAGAATGGACTGAACTAATTTCAAAGTATAAGGGCGATGAAGAAAGTGTATGGTTTGCTTTTTCCGATGCTGATAATAAAAAAATTCAGGCATTCCGTCATTCTTTAGGCTCAAAGGTAAATGAATATATTTCTAAAAATAATTTTAGGAAATTAGGTACGGATGCAGCGGTTCCAGATATTAACTTTTTAGAATTTTATAATTTTGCAAAATCCACAGTGCATAATGCAAATATTAATTTTATTGTATTTGGACATGCTGGCAACTCACATGTCCATTTGAATATGCTGCCTAAAAATGAAGCTGAATTTAATAAAGGCAAGGAACTATATAAACAGATTTGTATGAAGGCAGTTCAGTTAAACGGAACTGTTTCAGCTGAACATGGAATTGGAAAAATTAAACGTGATTATTTGATCGATATGTATGGTTTAGAAAATATAAAAAAAATGGCTGCAATTAAAAAAGTGTTAGATCCAAATTGGATTTTAGGAAGAGGAAATATTTTAAGTGAAGATTTAGCTTAACTTTTTAATTCTTTTCTTAATGATTTGTAATTAGGGCAGTAACTTTCCACAAGTGTCCAAAACTTCTTTGAATGATTCATTTCTTTTGTGTGGCAGAGTTCGTGGATTATGACATAATCTATAACTTCTTTTCTGAATTTTAAAAGTTTATAATTAAAAGAAAGTTTTCCGCTAGATGTACAGCTTCCCCATCTGGTTTTTTGACCGCGAATTCCGATTTTACTTATACTAAAATCAAATTTATTCGCAAAGGAATTTGTTCTTTCGATTAAATATTTTTTTGCATGTTTCTTCAAAAACGCCAAATAAATTTCTACTGATGAATAATTAGAATCATGCGGAAGTTTTACTTGAAGAATTTTATTCTCAAATATTATTTGAGGCCTTTTTAGAAATAGATCATAACTTTGGACAATTTTTATTTTTTCACCAAAATAAAAAAAATCATTTTTCTTTTGCAGAATCTTTTCTGTATGTTTTTTTACCCAATCAGTTTTATCAAATAAAAATTTCTCCCCCTCTTTTAATGAATACCGTTTGGGAATTACTAATTCAAGATTATTATAATGATTAATTCTTAATTGAAGGTACTTTGCTTTTTTACTAAATCTGATTTGATAAGGAAATTCGATATCGTTTATCAAAAGCTTCGCATAATTAACTTTATTCTTTTTCATTCATTGTTCTTTTGATTAATATTTTTTACCATGCTCTTTTGATTTGGATAAAAAATTTGAGGATCATTTGCTGAATGGCTATGAGTTTAATTCTTTCTTCTACAGAAGCATTTTGCCATAAATTAATTTCTATTTTATTCGCTTCCTCATTTCTTCTTAAAAGTAGTTTTATCTTTAGAATCCTGTAAAATAATTCCTAGCGCATTTAAATCATTTCTTATTTTATCAGACAAAGCATAATTTTTTTCTTTCTTAGCATCAGTACGCAACTGAATTAGTAATTCTATTAATTCATTTTCTAATGATTGATCGGCGCCTTTGCTCTGATTTGAAAGATCAACAATTCCCAGAACTCCATCTGCCGTTTTTGTTAAAAACTCTTTTGCTTTAATATAAAATTCTTTACTTATGTTTTCATTCTCTGCAATAGTCTTATTTACATCCCGAATAAAATCAAAAATAACTGCAACAGCTTGCGGCGAATTAAAATCATCATCCATCGCACTTTCGAAATTATTTTTATATTTCTCAAAATCAAATTGAAAATCTGCCACATCTGATTTCGCTTCAGATTTATTAATAATTTCGTCATTAATTTTATCGACTAAATTATTAAGTTTTTCCAAACCTTTGTTAGAAGAATTTAAAAGTTCGTCAGTAAAATTTAATGGGCCGCCATAATGCGATTGTGCAAACAGCATTCTTATTGCTTCTGCAGAATAACTTTTTAAGACATCTCTTGCAGTTGAAAAATTTCCAAGCGACTTGGACATTTTTTCATCATTAATATTTAAAAATCCAAAGTGAATCCAATAATTAACAAACTTCTTTTTGTTGGCTGCTTCACTCTGAGCAATTTCATTTTCATGATGAGGAAAAATTAAATCATTTCCTCCGCCATGAATATCAAAAGTTTCACCTAAATGTTTGCAGCTCATCGCAGAGCATTCAATATGCCAGCCTGGCCTTCCTTTACCCCATGGACTATCCCAATATGGCTCGCCTTCTTTTGCTTTTTTCCATAAAGAAAAATCTAACGGGTTATTTTTTTCTTCATTTATTTCAACTCTTGAACCCGATTCCAGCTCATCAATCTTCTTTCCGCTTAGCTTTCCATATCCTTTAAATTTATTCACATCATAAAAAACATTTCCATCCACATTATATGCAGAACCGTTAGCAACTAATTTTTCCACCATAGAAATAATATCACTCATGTGCTCTGTTGCTTTGGGATAGATAGTTGCTTTTTTAACTTTTAATTTTGTGATGTCTTCTAAAAATGCATGGACATATTTATTAGCCACTTCCTTAGAATCAATCTTTTCCGAAATAGATTTTTTAATAATCTTATCATCAACGTCAGTTAAATTCATAGCGTAAGTGACGTTGTATCCTTTATATTCAAGATATTTTCTAATAATATCAGCCATAACAAATGTTCGTGCATTGCCGATATGGAAATAGTCATATACAGTTGGCCCGCAGATATACATTTTTACATTCGGCGGATCGATTGGTTTAAATTCTTCTTTTTTCTTTGTGAGAGTATTGTAGATATACATAAATTTTATTTTAATTTTTAATTAAGTTTTTAAAGATATTAAAAAAGAATACTTAATTCATTATTGGCAAATCATCGCTTGTTTTTATTTTAGCAAGACCATCTTTTTTACTGAAGTAAAATTATCCGTAATCAGCCTATAAAAATAAATTCCATTTGAAAGATTTCCAGCATCAAATCTAATTTCATATATTCCCTTTTGCTGAAAACGGTCAACTAAGGTATTAATCTTTCTGCCTAGAATATCATATACTTCTAATAAAACTTTTTCATTTTTCGGTAAAGAGTATTTTATTATTGTTGAGGGATTAAATGGATTAGGATAATTTTGATCTAACCTAAAACTATTAAGACTTATTTCTTCTTCATTATTTTCTACTTGCGTGATTTCTTTTATCAAAGAAAATTTAATTGCATCCGTTCTTAATACAACGTTTGGTGTATTTTCACCTGAATCAATAATTTTCAAATCCACATTAACATTTGCCGGCAAGAAAGTTCTCTTAATATTCTTCCAATTTCCGCTTCCGTCATTCTGATCCACAAAAAATGAATCAACATTTATCTCATCAATATTTATTAAATATAATGATTGTTTTGCTGCATTAACTGTTGTGGGTAGGATTTCTTCAATATCATAGATTCCGCTTTTCTTAAGTTGTACCGTAAAGATTGCATAAGCTGGCGGAGTCTGATTTAGAAATGCATATCGGCTTGAACCTTCATATCCATTAGCTGAACTATAATTCCACTCTCCAAATTCTTTATACGAACCGGAATCTTCATTATCAACCAATTTAAAATACAGTTCGACGTGTGCTTTGTAAGTAACTGGATAAATCGGAATGTTCGGATCATCACTATAAATTAAAATGGTATCATTATATGATCCTGAATTTAATGAATGAAATGAAATTTTAATTGAGTCACTTTTCATTCCTTTTATGATAATAGGCAAAGAAACATTAAAAGTTATTGCTTCATTTGGGGCTGATATACCAGTAATTTTTAAATCTTCGGTTCCTAAATTTTTTAATATTAAACTTGTTTTGGCGGTATCTTCTTCGGGGATTTCTCCAAATTCTACTATTTCTTGCGGAACAAACAATTGTTTATCTCTAACTAACGCTGATATTTTTATTACATCAGTTGTAATAGTACTACCTGTGGAATCATCTCCGTATGCAACCATTTCAATATTATTATCCTGGTTCGAATAAAAATAATTTGTTGATAGATAATTCCATTCATTTGAATTTAAATTAGCCGGGTCTATTATTTTTATTTCATCACCGGATTTTATTTGAAATTTAATTTTTTTCGTTTGTTTATCGCTAAACGGGATTTGAATAAAAATGTTATAATTTCCATTCTGCTTTATAGTTGGTGTCCATTTGACCATTGAAGAATCATTAAAATTTATATTTGATTGACGGTAATCTAAATTCCATACAAACCTATTCTGTTCTGAAGTCCAGCTGCCTTTTAATTCAGAGTAGTTTATATCATCATTGTCTATAAAAATATCATCGGGTAAAATATTTATAAAAGCTGTAGAAAGGTTTCCTACAGTATCTGTGACTGCTGCACCAACTTTAGCAATTTTACTTCTTGTAAAACTATTTGAAGTTATCCAATTATATTCTCCGATTTTGTCACATTGCTCAATTGAATAATTTTCATAAATATCTTTCACAGCTAGAAAAGGCTGTTTCTGAAATATTGGTTCTTTTGTTTGAATTATAAATTTTACATCATCGCCTTTAAGCTGTTCACTTAATTGCAGATTAGGTTTTGTTGTATCAGCTGTTTTCATCCATCTCTGCATTGCTTCAACTGCTGTGCAGTATCTGAATTTTACATTCGGATAATTTGCTGCAACACTGTGTACAATATTATTTACGCGAACTATATTATCCGGAAAATCTTCTTCCGGTAAATGCGCCCACAAACAAACAACTTGATCTGTTCCATTTTTTGCTTGATTAAAAATATAATTCATTAAAGTTGAATCAATATATGCCATATATTTTGAACGAAGCTCCCAGCCATTTAAATTACCTTCCAGTTGATAATTTTCTGATGAAGGATGAAATGGAACGAATTGAGACGAAGATTGGGACCAATCATAATTATTATCAAGCGGCTCATCCACATCAACATGTTTTGAAGGGTAATCATCATGCATGCTAAACGGAAGTAAACCATCTAAATAGTTTTGCCAATAATTATCCATGTAATGCCATCCGCTTCTAAAAGAAACCGGGAATACATTTTCTTCCAATAAAAATTGAGCTAAGGTATAATCAAAATCTTCTTTCGAATCCTTAAAAATTTGTGCTTGATTCCAAAAATACACGCCGTCGCCATCATAATCGTACCATTTAAAAGTATGATAATGAAAACTTACTTCGTCACCCCATTGTTTTATTTTTTCATCATGATATTTTTTCATTAAGTACAGGGGTAAAATGTTTATGGTAGGGACATTTTTATTTGTACCGTATCTATACATATTCCCCCCCATCATCCACCAGGTTAATTTAAGAGTATTGCCGTAAGAATCTTTAATTTGATTTCTAAAATCATCTGACATCACTTTATATGCATTTTTATTCGGGTCGGAATACAGTTCGATGCCGTATATGTTGTGAAATGAATTTGTGTTAAGTCCGTCCCATATACCCGTATCAGAACCTAAAACCAAATAAACATTTCCCTGTGCAAAGATATTTTGAAAAAAAATAATTGCGAATAAAGAATACAGAAAAAAAGGTTTCATGTTTCCCCTTAATATTTACAAATAAGAAAAACGCATTTACAACAATGTGATTATTTAAAACTATAATTTACTTCTTAGCGGACTGCCCAACAACGATTAATCCCAGCATTCCTAAATCACCATATAAAAGCGGTGCTAATACAGGTGCAAACACTAGCATTCTTTCAAGGCTAATTTCACCAGTCCCTGCTAGATCTGCGGAGAGGTGAAAACCAAATCCAAGTACTCCAATAACAATAGCAGCTATCATAGTCCAAAAATAAACGAACTCATCTTTTTTTGTCCACTCTTTTGATAAAGCAATTGTTAGTACAACAGAAGTAGCAAATAAACCAAATACAATTGCAATTAATTTATAAACATTGTAACCATACTGAGCATGATCTATAATTGAAGTAACAGCACTTGCTCCGAAACCTAATCCAACAAGCCACAAAAAATGTTTGTCTCTTGAAATTGGGGCGTGAAAAGTTCCTATACCTGGAACTTTCAGCATACCTTGCTGCCCGGGAAGTTCTTCCGTAATTCCGTATAAACCAAGCAAAGAAATTCCTGCAAAGGCTAATGGAGCCAAAATTGGAGAACCAAATACAAGCCACGCCCAGCTTAGATGGCCAAAGGGATTTAATACTGCGTTCATGTGAAAAGCCATACCAATTACACCAACTAAAATTCCTATAATCATAAGAGTAATATGAATCAGTGCAGTCCATTTTTTAGGAACAGGCTGAAAAGAAATAATAAAACACGACATTGCCCCTAAAGGGAAGAAATAAATAGGAATCCATTCATACACAGGTACAAAGCTATTTATAGAATGTGCAAGAGCTACATCAATGCCTGTAAAGAAAAGATTTATCCCTACAAAAATTAAAAGCAGCCGGTTCTTTTCCATAGGCAGCCTGACATTTGCTAAATGAAAAATTTCAAAATGGCTCATTATCTTATTCCTTTTCTATGTTCATCTCTTAATTTTTTTGCATCTTCTTTAACTTTATTCAACTGTTTCAATAAAGGATAAATGCCATGCCATTGCACATAATCCGGGCCTTGCATATACGCGCCAAATTTTGCGGTCCTGCCGTAATAATGCCACAGATCAAAAGCATCAAAACTAATCTGTGTTGCAAAAGGTTCTTTTGTAATTATCCCATCTTTTACCAATCCTTCTATAATTTCTGAAGCTTCCTTAACTTTAGTGTTAACAAAAACTGTTACGCTATCTGCTTTACTGTAAAAGTTTGAAATAAAATTTGGTGAATGGCAATTCGCACAAATTGATTTCATTGCTTCCCTTCCTTCAACATTATTCGGCCTGTCACTAGTTACAGCAGCAAATAAAAATTTAGATAACCTCTGGCCTACATCATGTGTTGTTGCCTGATTTCCAAACCCGCTGATATGACATGTAGCGCAAGTGGGGGCAGGCATATCTTGAGTTGTTAACCTACCCGGCTTTTGTTTCCAATTCCATCTTTCTCCTTGAGTAGCATACATTACCCCATGAGCTGATTCTTCATAAATTTCCATTTGGGGATGATCAGGTCCTAGATGACATTGACCGCATATTTCCGGTTTCCTAACTTGCTCTAAAGAAAATTCATGTCTCAAGTGACATTTATTACAATTGCCGATGCTGCCGTCTAAATTTGGTTTACCAATTGCGTGACAGCTCTGACACGCAGCGGGTGTTACGGACGGCCCTTCAATATCAAATAACGAATTTCTTGTGGCGGTAATAATTCCATTTGGCCCTCTGTTAGCTTCAGGGATGTTTTGATCAACAAATTTTTGCTGCTCCGGTGAAAAATCTGCGAAGCCGTTTAATGCCATCCAGGAAGGAGCGCCGTGACGGCTGTGGTCAAATTGCCTAGTTTCTGCAGGATGACATTTGGCGCATTGTTTAGGTGTTGGGGAATTTGTAATAAAAAATCCTTGATGTTCTTTACCCATCGGATTTGATTTTTCAACAACATGGCAGTCAACACATTTTACTCCGGCTCGCGCCATAGTACTCATTCCGAATTGATTAACAATATCCGGAGAAACCCTTCTATGGCAGGTTGCACATTTATCTGCTGAATCAAATACAACAGTATTAGTTGCAGTGTCTATTGTTCCGCTTTCACCGCCGCTTGGCAATTTTGTAAAAAGATAAATAATCAATAAAACAACAACAGTAGCGACTACACCAACGATTAATGTTTTAGGAATCTGATTAGACATTTAATCCTCCATCAAAACAATGTTTATTTTCTTTTATTTATTCAGAAAAGTAGTTTAAAATAAACATTATATTTTTAATTCGCAGATGTGTTTAATGGAAATTTAAAATAGATTGGATTAATTCCGATAGGATTGATATTGATTTTGATTAATTTCCACCTTAAAAAGTTGAAACTGCATAATTCTTAAAGCTAAATTGCAGAATGAACAGAATAAATAAAGCTATAGTTTTTTTCATAATTCTCCTCCTTGGTAATTAGATTTGATTGAATTTATATCTCCCCGAATTATAATAACTCCCGTTTAATTTCTTCTCCCCATTATAATAATCCCTTTTATATTTGATGTAGTTGCATCAAAGCCTACTCCAACAATTGTATTTTCAGTTACTGCTATTGAATATAAACGGCCTGAACAGAACTGTTGGTGTTTCTTGAAACCAAGTTGCTCCATTGTAATGCCAGATTGAGCCATCGTCAACTGCTACTGCAATATTATTTTCTGCGCTGCCTCTTATTCTGTGCGGCCCTAATTGCAGCGGAAGAACTTTCTGTGTTGTATCACTTCCATTTAATGGTGTACGGTAAATTCCATCTCCGGCACCAACATATAAATACTTATCTCCAGCCCAAATTGTTGAAACAAGATAACCGTAAGGAGGAGTATTAACAGCATTAGTTGACCAAATAGTTTTCCATGTGGTTCCGTCAAATTTAAGTATACTGCTTTGAGAATAATCCATAGCATAACCGCACGCCCATATACTTTTGCCGTCATTATTTCCATAGATATCGGTTAATTCAATTGTTGTCCCATTGTTAATTTTATCCCAATTATTATTTTCGAAACGAACCGAACTCCCGCCTCTACCAACAAAATAGATTTCATTGGAATTTACTCCCCACCCTTTTGATAAAGAAATATCTGGGTCTAGGGTTGTTCTTAAATCAAATAATGTCCAATTTTTTCCATCCCCATGAATTGGTAAACTTCCAACAAGCCAAATATCTGACGTGGAAAAAGTAATAGCTCCTTCAAGTGGTAGTGTAATTTGATTTCCTCTGAAATTTACAGTTATCCTTTTTAACTCCCATTTGTTTCCATCCCAATGTACTGCATTATAAGCTGTATAATCCGGCTGCCCGGTAGAGTCATTCAAATAAATAGAACCAACAGCCCATATATCACTGTCGTTAATAATAGCTACATCTTTTAGTGAGCTTGGACTTGCGCCGTCATCTCCAAACTCAAATGTCTGCCAGGTAAAGCTGTGGCTGGTGGTGTCCGGTTCATCTTTAGGAGGAGGTGTTATTGGATTTTGCTTACAGTTAAAGTTTAAAACTAATGTGCAAATAATAATGTTATGAAAATTTTTTTAGTCATTTGGAAAATCTTTCTTTTTGTAAAAAAAACTTAAAAATCAAAACGATTTTTAATAAAGAAGATTTTATAAATGTTTTGAAAGATTAAAACTGATGTGAAAAAATTTGAACGGTTTTCAAAATAGACTAACATATTTTACCCCATATTATCAGTGAATTTCGATTAATATTAATTTCAACTTGCCGAAAAGAAAACCTAAAGTCAAGTTAAGTTTTTGTTGTATGCTTTTAGGTATTGTTATATTTCTTTACAACAATTAAGCTATCTTGCTTTCAATTTTTTTAAAAGCAATTTAAAATCCTCAGGCAAATCAGAATCGAATCTAACCAACTCTTTTTTTTGAGGATGAAAAAATCCAAGTGTCTTAGCATGTAAGGCTTGATGAGGCATAATTTCTAAAAGGTTTTCTATACGGTTTTTCATTTTTGGAAAGCTTGCACCATATCGAATATCAGTTCCACCGTATGCTGCATCGCCAAAAATAGGATGGTTAATTGAAGAAAGATGAACACGAATCTGATGTGTTCTGCCGGTTTTCAAATTTAATTTTACTAAAGAAGCGAATTCAAATTCCTCCAGCACTTCATAAAAGGTAATAGCAGTTTTACCTTCTACACTGCTTGTAACAAATTTCTTTCTGTCTTTTTTACTGCGAGTTATATTTGAATTTATTTCACCTTTTTTATTTTTGAATAATCCCCAGCAAACTGCCCAATATTCTCTTTCAATAGTATGTTTTGAAAACTGTTTAGCAAGCTGTGCATGTGTCCAATCATCTTTAGCAACAACCAAAAGCCCGCTTGTATCTTTATCAATCCTATGTACAATTCCAGGCCTTCCCAAAGGAGCCGCCGGGACACCTGGTTCATCAACTTTGCTTAAACTTTTAGTATGATGAAGTAAAGCGTTAACCAACGTACCGGTATAGTTTGCATAGGCGGGGTGAGCTACCATTCCGGCGGGCTTATTTACGATTAATAAATATTCATCTTCATAAATGATATTTAAAGGTATCTCTTCAGGTTCGGCAAATTCTGGACGAGGCGTTATTGGATGAGATGCTTCTATAATATCTTTTGGCTGAACCTGGTAACTTGATTTTACAATCTTACCATTTACAGTTACAAGATTTGCATCGATTAGTTTTTGTACTTTGGATCGGGTGGCGTTTTCTATAGTGTTGGAAAGAAAAATATCGATACGCTCTTTTTTCTTCCCATCAGGTATTTCAAAACGATATTTCTTTTCCTTTATCAGGGCTGTCATTATCAAAATTTTCGTTAGAACTATTTTCTTCTGTAGGAATATTTGAAGCTAAGTTTTGAAGTTCGGCAGCGGCTTCATTAGATTCTTCTTTACTGACTTTTCTGTAAAAGAATATAAGCATCAAAACTCCTACAGTTACAGCAGAATCTGCAATGTTAAAAACAGGCCACCTGTCATAACTTTTACCTAATACAGAAATATTAAAAAAATCAAAATCAAAAAAATCTACTACTTTCCCGTAAAATAAAGGCGCATAATTATAAAAGACGCCATAAAAAACACGGTCTATCAAATTTCCAACAGCGCCGCCTAAAATAAATGCCAGAGAAATTCTAAAAATCATGGGCTGATTTCTAGCTATATAAATGTAAATAATAAGTGCGATACTAGCGGCAAGTGAAAAAATTGAGATCCACAATTTCCAATCAAGTCCGGGATCAATTCCAAATGCCATTCCCGGATTTTCAACAAAAGTAATTCTAAAGAAATCTCCGATGACATTTATCCTTTGTCCTTCAAACATTCCTTTGTAGTTAATATTTAATAATGGAATTGAAAAGCCCTTAACGGAAAGCTTCGAGATTTGATCGGCAATAACAATCAGCAGGGAAACATAAATTACTCTCAACCTAATCCTTATTTTCTACCAGAAAAGGTTCATAAGTAACTGCCGCTGCGGCAGCAGCTTCTTTTTGCAATACTCCATTTCGTTCTTTTCTAAATGCAATTAACAATAGCACAACTCCGGCGGTAACGGCAACATCAGCAAGATTAAATATATAATTTCCGAGAGTCCTGTTAAAGATGTAAAAACCAAATAACTTTATTTCAAAAAAATCGACAACTTTACCGAAGAGAAGCGGTGCATATCCATAAAAGACTCCGTAAAATACACGGTCTATCAAATTACCAAAAGCTCCGCCAACGATCATAGCTAAAGGTATTCTAATCATTAAACTTTTTTCACGGTTCATATATAAATAATAAAGCATTGCTAAAGATGCAGCAATAGTGAAGATGGAAATTAATAATTTGTATTCACCGCCAAAGTCAATGCCGAATGCTATACCGGGATTCTCAACAAAAGTTATATTAAAAAATTTATCAAACAACTTTATTCTATCCCCAATATGTAATCCACTAAAATGCAGGTTTAAAAATGGGATAGAAAAACCTTTTATTAAAAGCTTAGAAGCCTGATCGGCTATAACAACAAATAAAGAAATGAATAATACCTTCAAATTTCACTCATAGGTTAATAATACAGTCGGCAAATTAATTTATCATATGTTAAAATAAAATAGAAAAAATTATTACCTGCTCTTTTCCTGCCTTTGCTTTATCGGGAGACACAACTGACTGTGAGGCACAGCTTCTAATCTTGCTTTAGGAATTAAAGGACATGTATCGCAGAGATGCTGCGGTTCTTCTATACATTCTACACAAATTCCATAAGTTCCTGCTTCAATTCTTTTTAAGGCATCTTCAAGATATCCTAAAAACTTGTTCTCTCTCTGAGCATAAAGAAATGTTTTTTCTCTTTCCATTGCGTCTGTACCTTGTTCAGCCATATGCAACGAGTAAGGTGAATTTTCATTTATGTATTCACCAGTAGTTGGATCAAGCATTTGATCTTTTAAATTTTGAAGCTGTTCAATAATTTCATCTCTCTTTTCAAGAATTACTTCTTTAAAATGATCTAAATCTTTTTTGCTGTAACCTTTTATTTTTGCAAGTGCTGCTGCCTTAACCGCAGCAGAATTTTCAACTTCTTCTACTTTTTTAGATTCAACTTCTTTCACTTTCTTAGTTCTTTTAGCCATAGTCGGTTTCTTTTCTTTCTTTTTCTCTATAGGTTTCGAAATACTTTTCTTCTTAGCTTCGCTTTTTTTTGCAGCACTGTTCGTCCTGCTTGCAGCAGCCTTTTTAACCGCGGGTTTCTTCACTGATTTTGCAGCAGAAGTTTTTTTGGCAGCCGTTTTTTTGGTTGCTGATTTAGCAGAAGATTTTTTCTTTGTCTCTTTTGAAGTAGACTTTTTAGCCATTTTACCGGTCTCCTTTTGATTAGGGATTTACCTTTTCAATATTAATAGAGCAATCTAACTCTCCAATTTTCCAATCTTGTTTATTACCCCCATTAAAATTTTCTTCCTTTAATAGCATATCAGCCAAAGTTTCGGCAGATATATAATTTTCAAAAGAAGAAACTGCATTCACTAATTTTTCACTTCCGTTAAATTTAATATTTATTCTATCAGTAACATCGAAGCCTGAATCTTTTCTCATATTCTGTATTCTGTTTACAAATTCCCTCGCTATACCTTCTGCAATTAATTCTTCATTTAATTCCGTATCAATAGCTGCTGTTACACCTTCTTCAGTTTCTACTACCCAGCCGGATATTTCCGAACTGATAATTTCCACATCTTCTTTTAAAATTTCTATTTTTTCATTTTGAATTTCTATTTCAACTGCCTTACCTGATTCTAGCTTCGCAATTTCGTCTTTACCAAAATTTTTAATAGCATTCGCAACCGGATTTACTTTTTTGCCAAATTTTGGCCCAATTGATTTAAAATTAGCTTTGGCTGATTTATTTACAATTTCAGAGCTATCGTCTAACGCAACAAGTTCTTTAATGTTTACTTCTTCAAGTATTACATCTTTCATTTTAGTTAAAGCTTCTTTTTGTGAACCTTCAACAACAACCATTATTCTTTTAAGCGGCTGCCTTACTTTCAAATTATTTTTAGCCCGCATAGTTCTGGTAAGATAAACAACCTTTTGGGCAATTTCCATCTTTGCTTCCAATTCAGTATCTCTATATTCTGCAGACGGAAAATCAGATAAATGAACCGACTCAAAACTTTCTCTTTTGGTTATAGAATTTAAGTTCTGATAAATCTCCTCAGAAATAAATGGGGCAAAAGGAGCCGTTAATTTAACAATCTTAATCAAACATTCATACAAAGTTTGATAAGCTGCTAACTTATTCTCATTCATTTCTGATTTCCAAAAACGCCTTCTTGATCGCCTTACATACCAATTAGAAAGATGATCTATTGTAAATGAAGATACAGCACGAGCAGCTTTGGTAGGATCATAATCGTCCATTAACTGTTGATATTCAATAACCAATGAATTTAATTTTGAAATTATCCATCTGTCAATTTCAGGGCGTTTTTCATAATCGATTAAATCTTCACTAAAATTAAATTCATCAATATTGGCATATAAAACAAAAAAAGAATAAGTATTCACCAATGTTCCGAAAAATTTTCTTTGAACTTCAACCAAACCATCTTCATCAAAAAGTGTCGGACGCCATGGCGGACTGTTTGTAATTAAATACCATCTTGTTGCATCAGCACCAAATTTATCAAAAAGCATAAACGGATCAACTGTATTGCCCTTTGTCTTGGACATTTTTAATCCGTTTTTATCAAGAATTAATTCATTAACAATTACGTTTTTATAAGCGACACTATCAAACAACATAGTTGCAATTGCATGAAGTGTATAAAACCAACCTCGGGTTTGATCAATTCCTTCACAGATATAATCCGCAGGGAAAAAATTATTCTCGAACCATTCTTTATTTTCAAATGGGTAATGATACTGAGCAAAGGGCATTGAACCGGAATCAAACCAAACATCAATTAATTCCGGAGTACGTTTATAAACCTTACCATTCTTTTCAAAAAGAATCTCATCAACATAAGGTTTGTGTAAATCAATTTCTTTTAATTCAGAAACAGAAATTTTCTTTCCATCTTTTTCAACATAACCTTTTTTTAATTCTTCAATACTTCCAACAGCAAATGAATCACCATCATCGCTAACCCATATCGGTAAAGGCGTTGCCCAAAATCGATCGCGAGATAATGCCCAATCTTTGTTTTCTTCAAGCCAATTGCCGAATCTGCCGCTTCCAACTTCTTTTGGATGCCAATTTATTTTTTTATTCAGTTCAACCATTCTATCGGCAATGGAAGTTGTACGAATAAACCATGATTCGCGCGCATAGTAAATTACAGGTACATTCTCATGACGCCAGCTGAATGGATAGCTGTGTGTAATGGTTTCTTTTTTAAAAAGTTTACCTTCTTCTTTAAGCTTTACAATTATTCCTTTATCCGCATCTTTAACAAATTGTCCTGCGAAATCTTTTATTTCTTCTGTAAATAATCCTCCGCGGGTAACAGGCTGAAGCATTGGCAAATCATATTTCTTTGATACTTCATAGTCATCCTGTCCAAAAGCCGGCGCGATATGAACAATGCCTGAACCGTCTTCAGTACTTACAAAATCTCCGCAAATAACATAAAAAGCTTTTTTATTGACGCTTAAATAATTGAATAATTGTTCGTACTCTGTTTTCTCTAAATCTTTACCTTTGAACTCTTCAAGAATTTCATATTCATCTTGAATGAGCGCCAAACGAGCTTTAGCTAAAATTATTTTTTTATCATTTAATTTAATTTTAACGTAGTCAACATCAGCGCCGACAGCTAATGCCACATTTGAAATAAGTGTCCATGGGGTTGTCGTCCAGACTAAAAAAGAAGTGTCAGAGTTTTTAATTTTAAAGTAAACATAAACAGAAGGATCTTTTGTTTCGCGGTAGCCAAGAGCTAATTCATGCGAAGACAAAACTGTTTCTGATTTTGGATCTTGAGGAACAATTTTATAATCTTTATAAATTAATCCTTTATCAAATAAAGTTTTTAATGCCCACCAAACAGATTCAATATAATTGTTTGTAAGAGTAACATAAGCTGAGTCAAGGTCAATCCAGTATCCCATTCGGGAAGTCATTTTTTCCCAAAGATCTAAATAAACAAACACCGAATCGCGGCATGCTTGATTATATTTTTCAACTCCGTATTCCGTTACTTCACTTTTGTGTTTTATCCCTAATTTTTTTTCAACTTCTATTTCAACAGGAAGTCCATGAGTATCCCAACCGGCTTTTCTTTCAACTCTGTAGCCCTGCTGGGTTTTATAACGGCAGACTAAATCTTTCAAAGTTCTGGCCATTACATGATGAATTCCCGGTTTGCCGTTTGCAGTCGGCGGGCCTTCGTAAAAAGTAAATGATTTCGATTTATCTCTGGATGAAATACTTTTTTCGAAAATTTTATTTTCTTCCCAGAACTTTAAAATTTTCTCTTCAATTGAAGGATAACCGTTTTTTTCTATATTTTGTTTGAACATTTAACTAAATATTAATTTCTATAATTATTGGAATAAAAATTTTCCTGCTAAATTCGAAAGTTTGAATTGTACTTTACTGTCCGGCACTTTCGTATCGTTTAATCAATTCTTTCTCAGCTTGAATAAATTCTTTTAGTTCTTTTTCGATTCTTTCTTTTTTTAAGAAAGTATTTTTTGCATTGGCTTCAGCGTCGTTAATAATTTTTTGAGCTTTTATTTTTGCTTCGCGAATATCAAGTTCGGCTTCTTTTTTTGCATCAACAAGCTGAGATTCATACACTTTCAATTTTTCTTCAAGTATTACAAAATCACGCTGTTTTGTTAAAATCTCTACAGCCATCATTCCAAAAAAAGCCATTGCACCAAGTGTAACGTTTCTAAGACTGTAAAGAATCATATTTTCAGTTAATAATTCGCTTGCAGAAAAATATTCACGGAAAAAAGCAATAACCGCAACTCCAATTATTGTAGCGGCAATTATAACTGCAAAAACAACTTTTCCTCCAAAGTGATAACCCAAAGTTTTATTTATATACCAGCCGCAGGCAAAGCATAAAAATGAAAGCACAAACCAAACAGCAAATCCATTTTCGCCAAACTTAAACAAAGATGTGTTCAAAAAGTTTGAGGCAAACATTAATACGCCTAAAAGAAAAGGAACGAGGTAATTAAATAATTTGGTTTTCATTTTAACCTCTTAATCACTTCTTTCATTATCAAAGTCATTTTTGGTTCAGCTTGCATTGCAGCAGCAATTATTTCTTCAACATTTACTGGTTTTAATGAGTCCGGAAAACATTCATCGGTAATAATACTTATTCCCAAAACTTTCATTCCCATATGATTTGCGACAATATTTTCTGGTATTGTAGACATACCCACAACATCAGCACCGGTTGCTCTTAAAAATCTATATTCTGCTTTTGTTTCCAGATTTGGACCGGGAACTGCAATGTAAACACCTTTTTGAACTTTAATTTTATTTTCAAGCGGCAACTTCTTCTGCAAGATTTATTAATTCTAGATTATATGCTTCACTCATATCAGGGAATCTTGGCCCCAGTTCATCTTCATTTTTTCCGATCAACGGATTATCACCAAGTAGATTTATATGGTCACTCATCAGCATAATGTCGCCTCTTCTATATTGAGGATTCATCCCGCCGCACGCATTTGAAACCAATAAAGTATTTACACCAAGAAATTTCATTACCCGAACAGGGTAAGCAATTTGCTGCATTGAGTAACCTTCATAAAAATGAAAGCGGCCTTGCATTGCAACTACATTCTTTCCGTTAATGCTTCCGAAAATCAATTTGCCTTGATGAGATTCAACTGTTGACAAAGGGAAATGCGGAAGTTCAGCATAATCAATTTCATGCTCAACATTTATTTCCTTAACCAATCCGCCTAAACCTGTGCCGAGAACAATTCCAACCGGATATTCTTTTTTAGTCCTTGAATGAATTACTTCAAGAGTTTCATTTATTTTGGTAATTAATTCACTCATTGGATTTATAATAATTTATTAACAATTTCATCAACATTAACTTCAATTTTCTTTGCCTGCTCAAGCTGCTTTACTGCAACTCTTTCCTCACCGGCTTCCACAACTTTAACATCAAGCAGATGTGCTTGTGAATTAACAATTGATTTCAATTTAGCAACAATTAAATCTCTTTCCTCACGCAATGAAATAACGGCATTGCGAATTTCGTTTGCGCTTTCTCTCGCCTTCTCAAGAATTTGCGATGATTTAATTTCAGCTTCTTTAATCATTAAATTGGTCTGCTTTTTAGTAGATTCAATAGCTTTTGCCGAAGACTCTTGTGCTTTTAATAAAGTACTCTGGAGATTTTTTTCTATTCTTCGGAATTCAGAAAGCTTAACGCCGGCTTCATTCAATTGCTTTTTTAAATCATCATTTTCATTTTGTATTTCTTCAATATCGCTGGCTAATTTTTCTAAAAAAGCCTGAACCTCCTCAGGATCATAACCGCGCATTTTTTTATTAAAATCTTGTTTCGTAATGTTGATGAGGGAAATTTTCATATTTCCTTCCAATCTTTTGAATAATTTCTTTCACCAAAAATTGCAGAACCAACACGGATCATAGTTGCGCCTTCTTCAATTGCTATTTCATAATCATTTGTCATTCCCATCGACAGCTCAGTTAAATTATACCCTTGTGTATTTAATTCTTCTTTTAATTTACGTAAATCGCCGAAACTTTTCCTAATTATATTCTCATCTTTGGTATATGGTGCAATTGTCATTAAACCAATTAATTTTACATTAGTAAGATTGTGACAATGGCTTGCTAAATTTTGCAACTCACTTTTTTCTTCAACACCGGCTTTAGAATCTTCATAAGAAGTTTTAACTTCTAACAATATTTTCTGAACTTTATTAAGTTTATCAGCTCTTTTATTTATTTCATCTGCAAGGGAAATTGAATCTACCGAGTGAATATATTCGGCGGCATTAACAACATATTTAACTTTATTTTTTTGAAGATTCCCTATAAAGTGCCAAGTAACTTTTTGGCTTAAATTCTCAAACTTTGATTTCAATTCTTGCGCTTTATTCTCCCCGAAATCTTGAGCCCCTTCATTTACAGCTTGAGTTATTTCATCCAATCCGAAATTTTTTGAAACTGCAATCAATCTAACTGAAGAAGGTTCTCGATTAGCTTCAGCGCATTTACGCTCAATATTTTCTCTTAAAATCTTTAAATTTTGAGCTATCATAATAAAAATTAAGATTGTGAATCTATGCTTTTTGAATACAAAAATCAATGTTAAACAGGCTTATAATATTGTGCTTTATGCGTATAAAAACAAGAATAATTGGAGACTTTCAAAGACTAAATGTTAATATAATGAACTGCTTATTTAGAGAAAGCAAGTCTCATTTCTAATCCATTTCATTTAAATACGATAACAATTGTAATCCCGTTAATCAATTATTAGGACAAAATCTTTTTTCTACTCACAATGTGCCAATTATTTTTTGTAATTTTGAACCGTTAAATTTTTCAAATTAGGGAGCAACAATGGAACTTGAACTGTTAAATCAAATAATCGACAAAGCAAGAAGCAAAAAGAAAACTATCGTGTTGCCTGAATCTCACGATGAAAGAGTTTTGAAGGCGGCAGAAATTCTTACAAAAAAAAATATAGCTTTAGTTATAACAATTGGGAACGAAGAAAAAGTTAGAAGCGATGCAGCAAAATTAAAAATAGACCTTTCGGGAGTTAGAATTATTGACCCGGAAAAATCAGATAAGCACAGTGACTTTTCAAATATTTACTTCAACTTAAGAAAGAAAAAAGGAATTACGATTGAAGAAGCACGTGAAGCAATGAAGCGCGATTTATTCTTCGGAGCTATGATGGTTAAAGAAGGAATGGTTGATGGAAGTGTTGCCGGTTCAACAGCTTCTACAGCAGATGTACTTCGTGCCGGAATTCAATGCATTGGAATGTCGGAAGGAATTTCAATTGTATCAAGCTTTTTCTTAATGGTATTTCCGGAAAAGACTTACAGTTTTGCAGATTGTGCAGTTGTGCCGGATCCAGACGCAGCACAATTAGCCGACATTGCAATTTCAACTTCAGATAATCACAAAAAGTTAACCGGAGACGAACCTTATATTGCTATGCTTTCTTTCTCCACTAAAGGAAGCGCAAAGCATGAAAAGATTGATAAGGTGCTCGAAGCCACAGAGATTATTAAAAAGAAAAGGCCTGATTTAAAGATTGACGGCGAACTTCAATTTGATGCAGCCGTAATTGATAATGTCGGAAGAAAAAAAGCTCCAGGTAGTGAAGTTGCGGGACGAGCAAATGTTTTGGTTTTCCCGGATTTAAATGCAGGCAATATTGGATATAAAATTGCACAGCGCTGGGGAAAAGCAGAAGCCGTTGGGCCAATGGTACAGGGACTTAAAAAACCTTTCTTTGATTTGAGCCGTGGATGCAGTGTGGATGATATTGTTAATACTGCTTCAATTGCTGCTTTGATGAGTTAATTCTATAAAGAGGATGTCTCAAAAAAAATCAAAGTTTGTCAGGCTGAGCTCGTCGAAGACTGACATTCGAGAATAACTTCACACTTCGACAAGCTTAGTGTGACATTAAAAATTAATTTTGAGACATTCACTTTTTTTTATTGATTCAGATCCCAATCTATAACATCACCGGGAATATTATAATCAACATTCTCTGAAACATCGAAATCAAAAATTGCTTCGGGATCAGTAAGTCTAACTGCACAAATATCTTTTATTCTGCTGACGGGAACCACATCATTTCCGTACCCATTTGTCCTCTGCTGACTTGCCCAGTAGACGATATTTTTTTCGCCTTTGTCATTAATATACCAGCCAAGAAAAATTACAGAATGTCCATTGCCGCTTTTCCAGGAAATATTTAAAAAGTCGCCTGGCTTTAATTCATTTGGTTTAATTCTCTTTCCCATTTTTGAATATTGAACCATTGCATATTCATCGCCAAAACCATTTGCATTCCATATCCCCCAATATTTAATATAATCTTCTCTTCTTCCTCCGTCGGGCTCCTGCATTCTTAAAGCCTCATATCTCTCATCAGATAATTCTTTTTCTTTCCCTTTTAAAATTGAATTTAATGCTTCAATAAAAGCTGCGTACGTTGAGCCGCTGCAGTAACTTGTTGGGCGAGTGTGTTTTATTAAGGGTTTATCAAATATTTTTAGATCGTAACCAATTGGACTTTCAGGCGGGTCAACTTTTAAACCTATAAAATATCCGCCTCCATCTTTTGCTTTTGATTGAACCGTATCTATAGCTTTTAAAATTTCCAAATTGTAGCCATCAACATATTTACCAAAAATTTCCGCGTGACGTATGTTGTGAGTACCGCCAGCTAAATCAGCTTCATTTATGATAAACCAATTATTATTTGATTCATGCTCTTTATTTTGAGCAAGTAAAAATGCATTTAGCATTAAAATTAATGACAATATTTTTAAGGATAATGATTTCATAAGATATTAGAATAATTTAACGTGATGTTTAATTACTATTTAAAAAATTAAGTTTAATAATCCAATTCATCAAGTCTCATTATAGACTTTGCCTAAAAATTTATCTACTTCATAATCTTTAATAGAGAATAAGAATAACGGAACGACTGCTAGTAAAGATGAAAAAACCAGATCATTATTTACAGCATCAAAAAAACCAAACTGAAAAATTTTTGAAATTGATGGAATCAACATAAAGAAAAATAAAACAATTCCGGATGCATAAAATAATTCTTGTAAATCAGCAACCAGCCAACCTGCGTAAATAGAAATAAGAATTAAAATGGCTAAAAACCATACTGATATTTCAGGCAAATATATGTGATAATCAAAAGTGAAATTAAGTGCATCCAATAGTGATGGAATTGCAAGCCCAAATCCAATTGTTAAAACGGAAAACAAAATTATTTTAGGGAAACTTTGCCTAAAAATAAAAAGAATTGCTAATATCAAAACTAAACCAAAATATAAATTAGATGACAGAATTATTCCAAAAAAAAGTGAAAATGCAAAAAACAAATAATCGTACTTTTCATTAACTAAATATTTGCTTCCCATTATTATTACTGCAGAAGATAATACAACATAAATTAATATTTCAGTTTCAACCCATCTTCCCCCAGGGTTGAATTTTGATGTGAAATTTGCAAGGAACAAATAAGGCAGCAGCACATAAAATGTAAGTAAGGTTGGAAAATATTTCTTTAGTCCTCTAATCTTCTCTTTATCTGAATTTCTATCTACCAAAAAAAAGAATGTAAGAAATATTGCGATGTAAAGTATGCCGATTAAAAACGGTGTTTTAAAATAAAACAAGGCAAGTTTGTATACATTGATGAATGTTACAAATGATAGTAAGAGCAAAGAAATTAGATTGATATAATGTTTTTTTGTGAACATTTTTAAATAGTCAATTCACACAAATCTTAAAACTTTTTCAAGGACAAGTATAATGAAAGTTTTTTTATTTTCGGTTTTAATTTTAGTTCTTTTTGTCCCGATTAATTCATTTGCTAAAAACAAAACAAATAAAAATAAACATATTACTACTCAATCAAAATCCGGAGAAAAGATGAAAGAAACTACCACGACTGAAAAAGCAAATATAAGTGATATAATCGTAACCGATATGAACGGCAATAAAATTCCGCTTTCCGATTACAAAGGAAAAACTTTATTAATTGTTAACGTTGCCAGTGAATGCGGATACACACCTCAATATAAAGGCTTGGAAGCAATTTATAAAAAATATCATGATAGAGGATTTGAAATTTTAGCTTTCCCATGCAATCAATTCGGTGGACAAGAACCCGGAACTAATGAGGAAATAAAACAATTCTGCTCAACAAAATATAATGTTACTTTTAAACTATTTGATAAGATAGATGTGAACGGTAAAAACAGAACAGAGCTTTATAAATTGCTTACTAACAATGATGTAACCGGCAGCGGCGATATAGGATGGAATTTTGAAAAATTTTTAATTTCAAAAAATGGCGACATAATCGCACGTTATCCAAGCAAAGTTGAACCAACAAGCGATAAAATTGTTAGCGCCATAGAAGAACAATTAAATAATTAAAATTTATTTTCCTTTTTCTTGTTTAACCAAAAGCTTGGCATTTATCAAATCACTGTGCTCAAGGTTTAATAATGTGCCGAGCTTTCTCATTAAACCATCTTCATATTTATCCAGTGTATCGTCAACATAAACAAGACGCCAAAGGTTTATCAGCAAATCGTATTTTTCCTTTTTATCAAAGTTATTATTAATGACTGTGGTGAATTCATAAATACTTACGCTCTGATTTACTTTTGATTCGGAAAGCTCAATTAATTCTTTTACATATTCTTCTTCAAGATTAAAAATACCTTTCATTAATGAAATAATTTTTTCTCTCTCAACATCGGTAAAGTCATCATCAGCTTTTGCCAACTCAACAAACAATGCGCAAGTAGCCACTTGTATTTTCTTATCCCGGCCAGACTGATTTTTATTACTTCGATCGTCACTATCCGGAACTAATATTTTTTTCAAATAGTCAAACATAGCACTAACTTAAATTTATTAAATGATTTGTTAATTAAGTGACATTTATATGTCACGCTTAATTTAGAATTACTTTATTTCTATGTCAGTATCTTTTTTAGGTTTTGGCGGCCTTTCATATAATTTTGTTAAATCTTTATAAAAAAACTGAAGTTCAAACGGCACTTGTGTCCATGTAAATCTCCAGGTCCAATTGCCACCAAGCTTACCGGGAAAATTCATTCGCGCTTCTGTTCCAAGCTTAAGAATGTCCTGCATGGGAATTACCACACTATCTGCTACAGATGCATAAGCAACTCTTATTAATTCACCAACCATATCATCGCCGTAATAACTTAAATATTTTTGAGCGTGTTCATAAATATCATTCTGATTATTTTTTTCTTTATCAAAATAACCTTTAGTGGTATCATTATCATGTGACCCGGTATGAACGACACAATTTCTTATATAATTGTGCGGTAAAAACTTTTCTTCCATTCCGGTTCCAAATGCAAACTGCAGTATTTTGATACCGGGAAAATTAAATTTATCTCTTAAAGCTTCAACACTTTTTGTAATAACTCCAAGATCTTCAGCGATAATAGGAAGTTCGCCTAGATAAGACTGTATAGCTTGAAATAATTTTTCTCCCGGAGCTTTAATCCATCTGCCGTTTTCTGCAGTTTTTGCACCGCCTTTTACTTCCCAGTAAGCATCGAATCCTCTGAAGTGATCAATTCGTATTATATCGACTAATTGTAATAAATTTTTAATTCTTTGTCGCCACCAATGAAAATCATTTTGTTCCATTACATCCCATTTGTATAAAGGATTTCCCCAAAGCTGCCCGGTAGCGCTGAAATAATCAGGAGGAACGCCGGCAACAGTTTCTAAATTTCCTTCTTTGTCAACTGTGAATATATTTTTATTTGCCCAAAGATCTGCACTATCATAAGCTATATAAATCGGCATATCACCTATTATTTTTATGCCTTTATCATTTGCATATTTTTTAATGTTTGCCCATTGTTTACTAAAATTAAATTGAACAAACTTATGATATAATATTCCATCAGATAATTTTTCTTTCCATTCACCCAAAGCTTCTTTGTCTCTTACAACTAAGCCTTTATCCCATTCAGTCCATAATGCACCATCGTGATAATCTTTTGCAGCCATGAATAGAGCAAAATCTTCAAGCCACTCTGCATTTGAACTTAAAAACTTAATAAAGTCTTTGTCTTTATCACTATTATTCGATTTAAACTTTTGATAAGCTTTATGTAAAATTTCTGTTTTGAAATTTATCACTTCTCCAAAATCAATTATAGAATCATCGAACTGGGGAATATTTTTTAAATCTTCATCTGTAAGTAAACCATCCTCTTTTAACTTTTCAGGGCTGACTAAAAGAGGGTTTCCAGCAAATGCAGAAAAACATTGATAAGGAGAATCGCCATATCCTGTAGGGCCTAAAGGAAAAACTTGCCATAATTTCTGTCCGGCGGATTCAAGAAAATTTACGAAAGTATAAGCTTCATTCCCTAAATCACCTATTCCAAATTTACCGGGCAAAGATGTAGGATGAAGTAATATTCCAGCGGCACGTTCAAACTTCATGTTAATTTCCTTAAAATTTTTATTTCAAATATAGGCAATTGGGGAAGGAAAATAAAAAAAGGCGGTATCCAAAACAGAATACCGCCTTTTATGTCTAAACAGTTATTAAAATTATAAAGGGAATTTAACGCCGGCTTTTACACCAAGATAATTTGCATCACTAATTATATTGAATGCTGCATTTACATCTAACGTAATTGAAGGAGTTAAAGGAACTTCATAACCAGCGCCAATTGCAAATGTGAATTCAGAAGAACTTGCACTCGCTGATCCGCCTCCAAAACTATAACCTACTACATTATATGTTGGGAGATCGGTAGAAGTTGAAACTATTGTTATTCCTAAATTAGCCATTCCATAAAATGGAACCATAGGAACAAGATAATATTTAGCTCCAACCAAAATAGGAACGGTTGATATGCTGTAAGATGCAAAACCGATATCTTTTCCGCTCCATTTAATATAACCGATTGTACCAGTACCAACTAAATTTGGAATTAATTGTAATTCAAATTGACCGGTTACACCAATACCGGTTCCAGCTATGTCACCAAATGTACCAACAGGTAAACCTAAATTTAAAGCGCCTCCAATATACATTGGTGGTGTTTGAGAAAATGAAACACCAGTAAATAATAGTACTGCGAATAGAATTGCGGTAAGTTTTTTCATTTATCACTCCATATTATTGAGTATGAGTATTAGTTTATTAGATCGGTTAAAAATTTAACCAAAATCGATATCAAACTTAAATTAACCTTGGAAATTTCACAATAACTCATTTGTTCTATTTTTGTAGTATTAGGGGAATTTAGATTTGAAGTTCCCGCAAATATTAAACCCTTATTGTTCGATTTTACATATAATTAAAATCTTAAAAATTACTCGTATATATAAAACGGTGTTGTAAACATACAACACCGCCGAGTGAATAACTATTAAAAGAAATCATGAGTTCTATTTGATTAAAATTTAAAATCAACTCCAACTTCTAAACCACCATAACTTAATGATCCGAAGGCGATTCTGCCAACAAGTCCTAAATTAGGCTGAAACCAATACCTCACTCCACCTTGAGCTCCTATAAAGAATCCGCCGTAGGAAGGAGTAACATAATTAAATCCGCCTGGACCATCCCAGCTAGCCGAGCCTGCATCATAAGCTATTACAATGCCTGCCCATGGATCAAATTTATCATTAGTTACTACAAAATGATAATTGCCTTGTGCACCAATCAATATATTTGTGTAGCTCCATTTATAACTATTATAAGCGGTTTCACTATAGCTCCAATAGCGGAAAACACCACCGATTCCTACATTTCCGAAGTCTTCTAATTTCATGCTATGTTCAAAGTTTACACCGAATTGAGGAGTCGAGCCCAAAAATGAAAATCCGATTGTTGGGCCTAAATAATTTCTCCCTAAAGTATATTGAGCGTTTGCCGAACTAAATGCGAACAGTACCACAAAAAGACTACAGGAAATAATCACTTTGCGTAACATAGAATACCCTCCATCTTACTTATTTGAAATTAGTTGTTGAATTTAGCCCAGAAATTAAATAAAAAAATGATTAGATGCTGATAAATTTTTAATTTCAGAATTATCTTTAACTGAAAGTTATAAAGTTTTTAAAAGTAATTTTAGAAAACCAATAATCAACAAAAAAGTAATTTGATAATGATTTTTAGAATACAATAAATTTTTACTAAGTTTGGCTTTCAAATTATAGCTTACTTAATGAAATTTATTAGAAGACTTTACGACTGGGTATTAAGCTGGGCCGAATCTCCCTACGGTGCAGTTGCCTTATTTGTATTAGCTTTTGCCGAGTCATCTTTTTTTCCTGTTCCTCCTGATGCATTATTAATCGCACTGGTATTAGGCTCAACTAAAAAAGCATTTAAATATGCCGCGATTTGCACAGTCGCTTCCATTTCAGGTGCACTATTAGGTTATGCAATTGGGCATTTCGTTTGGTGGACCCCTTCAAATGAATTTACTGGTGTTGCAAATTTTTTCTTTAACAATGTTCCGGGCTTTACTCACGAATTATTTTTCAAAATACAGCATATGTATGAGAAATATGATTTCTGGATAATATTTACAGCCGGCTTTACTCCTCTTCCTTATAAAGTATTTACGATTTCTTCCGGCGCTTTTAATATAAATTTGATCATGTTTTTTATTGCATCAATTGTAAGCCGCGGTGCAAGATTTTTTCTGGTAGCTTTTCTTATATGGAAATTTGGGCCTGCAATAAAAACATTTATTGATAAATATTTTAATTGGCTGGCAATTGCGTTTACTATTTTACTTGTTGGCGGGTTTGTAGTTATTAAATACCTGGTTTGAAATTATTTTTCTCTTCCCTTATTTGTTTAACACCCTTTAAATGTAAATCAGCAACTCCTATTCTAACTGCATTCATAAATCTTTCACCAGGATCAAATTTTTCCGTTCGGTATGTTGAATCTATTTCTTTCCATAAAGGATGATTTTCAAATTCACGATATTCAAAATGTCCAATTAAGTATTCGATGGATGGATAGTTATGAACTAAATATCTGACTAATTTTATATTTGAATCTATTTGATCATCGGTTAAATCATCAACATCTTTTGCGCCTCCAACATTCTCTACCCCAATTGAGCAATAATTAATTCCTATTACATGCCTGGCCATTTCTGTTTCAGGCATTAGCCTGTATACTTCACCATCTTTATCTACCAAAAATTGAATTGCAACATTCACCTGTCCGGCATTTGCCAGGTCAGGACGTGAACCTTCTAATTTTTCCTGATTAAAAGTATCAAATGATTTTTGAAGACTATTTATCGCAGTCCAATGCAATACAATTATTTTGGGAATAATTGAAATATTATCCTTCTCAATTCCATAATGATTTTTTTCGTACTCTTTGGTTAATTCGATTCTTTCTTTAGAAAATGAGATGGGTTTGTCGATAATGTTCAAACTAGAACTGCAGGATTGTAAAATTAATCCTGCAGTACCAATAAATATTAAAATTAAAAAGTATTTAAATTTTAATAAATAATTTGAGACTTTCATCTAAATCTTAATAATTATTTATTGATGTTTTTTAAAACTTTTTTTGCTGTATTTACCACGTTTTCTTTTGTGAAACCGTATTTTTCCATTACAATTTTACCAGGCGCTGAAGAACCGAATTTTTCAATACTGATTGATTCTCCTGAATCTCCGATATATTTTTCCCATCCTTGTTTTACTCCGGCTTCAACCGATACTCTGGCTTTAACTGATTTTGGGAACACTGAATTTTTATAATCCTCACTTTGTTTTTCAAAAAGTTCCCAGCTTGGAAAACTTACCACTCTAACTTTTGTTCCCGATGTCATTAATTCTTCTGCAGCATCTAAAATAACTGAGACTTCAGATCCCGAAGCCATTAATATTATATCGGGAACACCTTCGCTGTCTTTAAGAATATAAGCACCCTTAAATAATCCTTTTGCCGAAGGGAATTTACCTTGGTCAAGAATAGGCAGACCCTGTCGAGTTAAAGCTAATATAACAGGGCTATCTGTATGTTCTATTGCTGCTTGCCATGCATAAGCTGTTTCATTGGCATCAGCAGGACGAATGACAATAACTTTTGGTATCGCTCTTAATGAAGCTAACTGTTCAATAGGTTGATGAGTTGGCCCGTCTTCACCTAATCCAATACTATCGTGCGTGTACACCAATATGGTTCTTATTTCAGATAATGAAGCTAATCGGATTGCCGGACGTGCATAATCTGAAAAGATTAAAAATGTGCCGCCGTAAGGTATAACTCCGCCATAGATTGACATCCCGTTAAGCATGCTGGTCATTCCATGTTCTCTAACACCGAAATGAAAATTTCTTCCATTGTAACTGGTGGAAGAAAATTTATCATAATCTTTTAGATATGTATTGTTCGATGGTTCAAGATCTGCAGAACCACCGATTAAAGTTGGAAGAGAAGATGCAATTGCATTTAACACTTTACCTGAAGCCGCTCTTGTTGCCATTGCTTTTCCTTCATCTTTAAATGAGGGGAGTTTTTCTTTCCAGGTATCACCAAATTTTCCTGCCATAACATCTTCAAATAATTTTGCTTCATCAGGATATTTGGATTTGTATTTTGCAAAAAGTTCATTCCATTCTTTTTCTTGTTCGGCACCATTTTTTTGAACATTCTTAAATGCATCAGTGACTTTATCCGGCACTAAAAAGTTTGAATCTTCCTGCCATCCTAAGCTTTTCTTCGTGAGCTTAACTTCTTCTTCACCTAATGGGGATCCGTGTGCAGATTCTTTATCTTGTTTGTTGGGACTGCCATATCCAATATGAGTTTTTGTAACAATGAAAGAAGGCCTGTCGTCAGCCTGCGCTGCTTTAATTGCTTTTTCAATTGCATCAAGATCATTAACATCATCAATATGTTGTACATGCCAGCCATATGCTTCATATCTTTTTCCGACGTCTTCTGTAAAAGCTAACGAAGTTGATCCGTCAATCGAAATTTTATTATCGTCATAAAAGAAAATTAATTTGCCCAATTTTAAATGTGCAGCCAAAGATGCGGCTTCATGAGAAATCCCTTCCATCATATCGCCGTCACTGCAAATTCCATAAATGTAATGATCAATAATTTTTATATCATCTTTATTGAAAGTAGCGGCGATAAATGCTTCGGATATTGCCATACCAACTGCATTTGTAAAACCTTGCCCTAATGGTCCGGTGGTTGTTTCAACTCCTGGAGTTAAAGTATATTCAGGATGACCTGGAGTAATGCTGTCCCATTGTCTAAAGTGTTTTAAATCATCAATTGAAATTTTGTAACCGCATAAATGAAGAGTGGAATAAAGAAGCATGCTCGCATGTCCGTTCGATAAAATAAATCTATCACGGTTTAACCACTTAGGGTTTGCAGGATTATGATGCATA
The DNA here is from genome assembly GCA_963731745.1 of uncultured Ignavibacteriales bacterium. GTDB lineage: Bacteria > Bacteroidota > Ignavibacteria > Ignavibacteriales > Ignavibacteriaceae > CAVSWT01. Next base: position 186,579 of record CAVSWT010000012.1, on the reverse strand, counting down.
TATTTTTGATATAATGTATAAGCTATTGGAGCCAAAGCCATCGGCGCACCAGGATGGCCTGAATTTGCTTTTTGTACTCCATCAACAGCTAAAAACCTTATAGTATTAATTGCTAATTCGTCAATTTCTTTTGAAATAATAGCCATAATTATTTTCTCCAATTAAATAAAGAAATTCAATTTGTAGACTGCAAATATATTAAATTTTAATAGAAATGGCTTTAGTATGTGTGTAAGTTAACAATTTGATAAAAATACATAAAGGGTTTTTATTGCCCTAAACGTAAAAGTTAAAATTCCCAATCTTGAAAACTATCCTCTTAAATTATTGCAATTCTGAAATCAATTAACATAAGCCTTCAATTATAATTCAGTTTTTCATAATATTTTATTATGATATTATTGGCTTTGTTTTTGAACAAATTAGACATTTTTAATTTTAAAACATTTTGTAAAAGGATTATGTATAAAATAATATCTGCAGATTTTCTTGCGCCGAATATTAAAAAATTTGTTATAAAGGCACCTAAAATCTCTTTAAAAAGAAAAGCAGGCCAATTTGTAATTATAAGAATAAATAATTATGGTGAAAGAATTCCGTTAACAATCGCCGATTCAAATCTTGAAGAAGGCACGATAACAATTATTGTTCAGGGAATTGGAAAAACCACTAAAGAATTAAATGATTTAAATTCCGGTGATTTTATTCAGGACGTAGTTGGCCCTCTTGGAAAACCTTCTCACATAGAAAATTTTGGAACTGCCGTTTCTATTGGAGGAGGAGTAGGAACCGCAATTGCTTATCCTACAGCGGTTGCATTAAAACAAGCCGGAAATCATACTATTTCCATAATTGGTGGAAGATCGAAAGAATTTGTAATTCTTGAAGATGAAATGAAAAAAGTTTGTGATGAAGTTTATCCAACCACTGATGACGGCAGCTACGGATTTCATGGATTTGTAACTCAAAAATTGCAAGCGTTAATTGATTCAGAAAAGAAAATTGATTTTGTTCTTGCTATTGGCCCCATTCCCATGATGAAAGCTATAGCTGAAGTGACTCGACCTTATGGAATAAAGACTGTTGTCAGCTTAAATCCAGTAATGGTTGACGGTACCGGTATGTGCGGCGGATGCAGAGCAACAGTTGACAATAAAACTGTCTTCGTTTGTGTTGATGGGCCTGAGTTTGATGCTCACAAAGTGGATTTTGAAACTCTTCAAAGAAGAAATAAAACTTATAACGAATTTGAAAAAGAAGCTCTCGATCATTTTTGTACAATAGATTCTATGTTTCAATATGGTTTAGCTAACAATCAAAAATAATATTTAAAGTTTGGTCAATGGAAAAATTATCTAATAAAGAAAAAATGAAAATCAAAAGGCAGTTAATGCCTGAGCAGGATGGAAATCTGCGTAGAAATAATTTTAATGAAGTTAATCTAGGACTCACCGAAGAGCTTGCCCTACTTGAAGCACAACGCTGTATTCAATGCCCTAAGCCAACTTGTGTTGAAGGATGTCCGGTTGGAGTAAAAATAAAAGATTTTATTTCTCTTGTTGCTGATGGAAGATATATTGAGGCTTCATTAAAAATAAAAGAAGATAACATGCTGCCTGCTGTTTGCGGAAGAGTCTGTCCGCAGGAAGAACAGTGCGAAGCAAAATGTGTTACAGGAAAGAAAAATGAACCTGTTGCAATTGGAAGATTAGAAAGATTTGTAGCCGATTATGAAAGGAAAAATTCAAAGCAGCGAATACCGAAATTAATTCCAAAGACCGGAAATAAGGTTGCAATTATCGGCAGCGGGCCCGCCGGCTTGAGCTGCGCTGCCGATTTGATTCAAATGGGACATGACGTCACAGTTTTTGAGGCACTTCATGAGTTAGGCGGGGTGCTTATTTATGGAATTCCTGAATTTAGATTGCCGAAAGATATAGTAAAAGTTGAAATTGAATCATTAAAAGATATGGGAGTTGAATTTAAAACTAATGCCGTAATTGGTTTTACCGATACTTTGGACGAATTACTTCAGAATGGATATGATGCTGCATTTATTGCCGTAGGCGCTGGCCTTCCGTACTTTTTAAATATTGACGGAGAAAATTTAAATGGCGTTTATTCATCAAATGAATTTTTAACTCGAGTCAATTTGATGAAAGCGTATAGATTCCCTGAATTTGATACGCCGGTATTTGACTGCAAGGATAAAAATGTTGCTATTTTCGGAGGCGGAAATACTGCAATGGATGCGGTCAGAACTTCCAAAAGACTGGGAGCAAAAAACGCATACATCATCTATAGACGTTCTGAAGTTGAATTGCCTGCCAGGAAAGAAGAAGTTCATCACGCTAAACAAGAAGGTATTGAATTCACATTTTTAGCAAATCCATTAAAATTTATTGGTGATGAAAACGGATGGTTAAAATCAGTTCAACTTCAAAAAATGGAACTTGGTGAACCTGATGCGTCAGGCAGAAGAAGGCCGCTTCCTGTTAAAGATTCTGAATACACTTTAGAGATTGATATGGCTGTAATTGCAATCGGCAATGGTTCTAATCCAATCATTCAAAAAACAACTACTGACCTTGAATTTAATAAATGGGGAAATATTGTTGTTGATGAAGAGACTATGAAAACATCTAAAGAAGGTGTTTTTGCCGGCGGCGACATAGTTACCGGAGGCGCCACGGTTATTTTAGCAATGGGAGCGGGCAGAAAAGCTGCTAAAGCAATAAATGAATATTTAGATTCGAAAAATTAAACTTTAAAATAATGAACCTGCCAATTATCGGCAGGTTCCAAATGATGATGTCAGAACACAAAGTGGCTTTAACATAAACTCAATGCGACATAAAAGTACACTTCCCTAATCAAATAAAGAATTAAAATAGACTACTGCGCCGATATGCGCTGTTAACATATCAGTTTTAGATTTTGATACATCATACAGAACTTGGCCATTATTTATTTTAACAGAACCTTCTTTTAAATACTCGGCTTCTGAACCAAACAAATATCTAACTTTTAAATCTATAAAAACAGAAGCAACTTCAGTAGAAGGATCGGATGCGACTTCAATTAAAAATCCGGCGCCCCCGCCATAACTCCATGCCCAATCGTCAAAGTTAGTGTTCGAAGCTACATCTTCATTGCCCCGGCTTTTTATAGAAGTTTCCGTATAAAAATAAGAGCCACCGAAGAGAGCCTCTACATAGGGCCTTATAATTCCAGAAGGAGGTGCTATCTGAAACAATGCATGAAAATTCACTAAATTATTTGTGCGATCTACATCTACTATAACATCCGGAATATTTAAGCTGAATGGTTCCCTCCTAGATTCACTTCCATAATTTGTGTAACCGATATTTATTCCGGCAGAAAAAGGCAGCACAGAGGTTGGATTCCAAAACAAAAAATCGCCGCTGATGCCGATTCCTGTTCTTTTAAATTGTCTTTAAATTCACCTTCAGGAAAACCAAGAGTAAAATTTAATCCTGCAGATTGAGCAAAACTTGTAAATGCACAAGCCAATAAAATGAGAATAGTAAATACAAATTTTTTCATAATCTTCTCCATAAAAAAATTAATTGTGGCCCAAAACTTATAAAGAAAAGCTTAAAAATTTAAATGATTATTTTGAATGGTTAATATAGGTGATAAATTGTAAACTGCTTTGGGGGATTTTAAATGAATGCTTTTTTAGAGTAAATTATTTCAACATCAGACCTTTTGGAACAATCACTTTTTCCATCAAATCAAACATCCATTGAACCAGCAAAGCAAGGGCGGCAGCGGGAATTGCGCCTTCCAAAATTAAATTAATATTATCGAGCCGTATTCCGGTTAATATCGGCTGCCCGTATCCGCCTGCTCCAATTAATGCCCCAAGCGTTGCTGTGCCTACATTTATAACTGCCGAAGTTTTTATACCGGCTAAAATAGAACGAGAAGCAAGCGGTAATTCAATGAGCCATAATTTTGCAAATGAATTCATCCCTAAAACTTCCGCTGATTCTTTTATTTGAATAGGAATATTTTCTAATCCCGAATAAGTATTTCTAACAATCGGAAGCAGGCTATACAAAAACAAAGCAACAATTGCCGGCCAGGAACCAATACCGAGTAACGGAATCATAAAAACTAAAAGTGCCAATGATGGTATGGTTTGGATAATCCCCACTGAGGCTAATATAATACTGCTTGCTGCCTTATTTTTAAAAGCAAAAATTCCGAGAGGAATCGAAAACAAAATTGCTGCACTTAAAGAAATTAATACCAGGAACAAATGTTCTTTTGTATTAAATAAAAGTCTGCTAAAAAAGGTTTCTTTTTGAAATGAAGTTTTATAATTAAATTTTTCATTTATAAAATTTGCGGCAACTTCACCTTCAGATTTCCCTTCAATTTTTACTTCACTATTTAGCCTTACCATCGAAGATTCCGGAATGCTTCCTTGCAGCTGCAAAATAGCCTCAACAGCATTTCCATTATTTTTTAATAATTTTTTCCTATAAAGGATAACTGCATAATATTCATTAAAAAATTTCAAATCGTCTTCAAGAGGTTTGAGATTATAATATTTTATTTCTGCGTCAGTAGAATAAAATTCTATAACATCTATAGAGCCGTTTTCCAATCCGCGATAAGCAAGATCATGATCAATTCCAACAACATTTTTCTGAGGAAAATGATATTTTTTTTGAAGTCCGGGCCAGCCGTCTTTTCTGTCCATAAATTCATTACTAAAACCGAATTTTAGATCTGGAAACTTTTTTAAATCGGAGACTTCTTCAATTCCCAGTTCTTCAGCTTTTTCTTTTTTCATTCCAATTGCGTAAGTATCATTAAAGCCAAGTGGTTTACTCATCTCAATACCGATTGAATCCAAATAACTTTTTAATCTCGTGTCATCTTGAATATTCTTCCCGGCTAAAATTTCTTCTTTAATTGTTCCGGTATATTCAGGATAAATATCAATATCACCGTTTAACAAAGCATTCCATAAGATTCTTGTCCCGCCGATTTCTTTTAAGTGTTCTGCCGGAATATTTTTTTGCTTAATAAGCTGAGTAATCATTTCACCAAGCACCACATTTTCAGTAAACTTTTTGGATCCTACTTTAATAACGTTTTCATTGGTTTGACTAAAAGCTATAGGGCAAATCAAAATAAAAACTAAAATCCAGGTTAAACTTATTTTCATATTATTTATTATTCTGTACAATGTTCAAAGGACGCTGGGCATTTATGAATTCACTTACAAACTTATCAGAAGGATTTTTTACTAATTCTTCTATACTCCCTTTTTGAATTATTTCTCCTTGTTTCATCAAAACAATTTCATCGCCAAAGAAGCCGGCTTCGTTAATATCATGCGTAACCATTAAAACAGTTTTATGAAGCTTTTCAAATATTTCTTTTAAATCAATTTGAAGATTAAATCTAATCAAGGGGTCGAGCGCTCCAAGCGGTTCATCGAGTAAAAGAATTTTAGGATCCAGCATAAGCGCTCGCATTAAACTCACACGCTGCTGCTGCCCGCCAGAAAGCTCAGCAGGAAATCTGTTCAATCCGGAAGATGGAAATTTAGTTAAAGTTAATAGCTCATCAATTCTACTCTCTATTTTGTGTTCATCCCATCCAATATGCTTGGCAAGAAGAGTTACATTTCCTTTTGCTGTTAAATGAGGGAACAATCCCCCGTCTTGAATTACATAACCCATTTTTCTTCTGATAGAAATTAAATTTGAATCTCCAAGCTTTTCGTCATCAATTAAAACTTCCCCGGTATCATATTTTATTAAGCCAGTTATAATTCTAATTAAAGTTGATTTGCCGCAGCCGCTCTGGCCAATTAAAACGGTTGTTTTTCCATCTTCAATAAGCAGGCTAATTTTATTTAACGCGAGAGTTGAGTTATAAGATTTTGAAATGTCTCTTAAAAGAATTGCCATCTATAATTTATTCTAATGTTAAGTTGAAAATAATTTATTCTGAAAAGAAATTAAAGCGTGAATATTAGATTCTTGTCTTAATGGTTAACAATTTAATGTTAAAAAAAAGGTATTGCCACTATTAACGAATAAATCTATTTTATTAAGTGGTTTCGCAGGTTTTATGAGAATTTGTTTCAAAATATTGGGGATACGGCATGTTCTACAAATATTTATTACCATTTCTAATCATTTCATTTTTTTTATTTAATAGCTGTAAAAACAGTGATAATCCTATAAATAGTGAAAATATAGAATTCGCTTTTTATGGAAAGGTAGTTGGTGAGCATGGTAAGCCAATAGAAGGAGTCAATATTCATTATATCCCGGAATTAATTTCCGAAGATCTTTCCAACGGTTCTTTAAACAAAACCACACCATCAACCACGATTAATTTTTCCATTCCTGAAAGATCAACTGTTTATTTTTACATATTAAGATACGGTACGCAGGATACTTTGGCTGTTGTAGTTGACGGCGAAGAATTAAATTCAGGTTCATACTCCCTCAACATTGATGCAAATAAGTTTACAAACGGTGTTTACACTTATATTATAAAATATGATACAACAAGTATCGAAAAAAATATGCTTCTCATTAAATCTTCGAACAACGAACTAGTTTCATGTGATCCTTTAACAAGAACAGACGAAAATGGAAATTTCGTAATTACATATAAATGTCTTGCGATGGGATTATCATTTTTACGTACAGGAAATTCTAGTCCAGAACCAATTAGTAAAAACATAATTTCAAATCATCTAAAATTCTTTATGACTAAAGAAGGCTATCAAAACTATCTAGAACCACTTACAATTGACACAACTATAAATACGGTTAAAACATTTAAACTTAAGAGATAAAATAATATTAAAAGGAAGCTAAACATGAAAAGTTCAATAAGCGTTTTCGGTTTTTCTCTTCTTCTTATTTTTTCGTTTGAATCTTTTGCCCAAGGAGAAGCTGGATTACCATTCTTATCATTTTCACCCTCTCCAGAATCAAATGGTTTAGGATTAACCGGAGTATCGTTTCCAAGTGATGACCCGCTCGGTTTCTATTATAATCCAGCAAATCTGGGGCAATTCGGGCAAAATAATAACCTCGCAATTCAATCATATCCTGGAAGCACACATTGGCTTAACTATGATCAATTAAAATACAATAACTACGGAATAAACTTTGGCTATAATTTAAAGAATCAGTTAAATGGATTAAATGTTTCTATAGGTGCAGGATTTATTCACAGCAAATTTAATTATTATAGTTTTGACAACTATGATTCTTTTAACGCATATGGATTTGGGGCATCTATTAACTACTTTCTAACCCTATCATTAGGAATTACTTATAAAAATATTCGTTCTAATTTTAAAGGATATTCGATGGATAATCAAATTGAAGAATATACAACAAAAGCAAATGCATTTGATTATGGAGTTTTACTAACGGTCCCAGTTTTGAAATTAATTGCAGGCAATTATTCATTCAATTTTCCTTCTGGCGATAAACTTTACCCTGAATTCAATTACAATATTGGTTACTCGCGTTCAAATATTGGAGATGAAGTTTCTTTTATCGATCCAGCACAAAAGGATCCGCTTCCATTAACAGCCAGACTGGGACATACTTTTGATTTAGGTTTTAATTTTAAAACAGATGCTATTTCAATTAACCTTATTAATTATAAATTAATTTTAGAGGTTGATGATATTTTAATCTCCCGTAATGATGACGGTATATCTTATCAAGGATTATTAGGAGACATAAACATTGGTAAAAATTTATTTCTACTAAAAGCTGATAATAAAGTGTTAGTGCACAAAGCAAATGAAATAAGCTTTATTGAAACCGTATCGATCTTACAAGGCTCATATAATGGAAGGGGTTATCCGAATGTTATGAAAAATGATGGGTTAGTTTTCAGTACAAAAGGGATTTTCAAATTTTTAAGTGCACAACTAGAAAATGAAACTATAAAGTTTATTACAAATCATTTAGAAATTAAATATTCAACAGCTTCTATCTTCCAGAGCATAGGAATCCCTTTTTACTTATCAGGAATTTCAATCAATTTATCAAATTTTTATTTATGATTAATAATTTTTTAAAATATTATTTATCAGATACTATCTGATTAATAGATAGTATCTGCCAATCATTTAGTATAAATTTCAAAACCCCAGGGCGGTAAAACAAAATCAGCAAAATTATTAAACTGAGAAATTGAGCCTGAAAATAAATTTTTATATTCTCCATTTACTTTATCGCTCTTAATCTTAATCTTTTGTTCCCTGTCCGAAAAATTAAAAATTGCAAATACTTCATCTCCGGCTTTTTCTCTAATGAAAGGGAATACAACCTTCTGTTTCATTGTTGTGTCTTCAACATTATAATTCAAAACTTCTAAATCACCGCCGCGGGAGCCGCATAAAAGTGCTTTGTTATTTTTCTTCAGCTCAATTAAAGTCTTATAAAATTTTTCATATTTTAAATCTGACCAATCGATTGTATCCTTTTCAAAAAAATCCAGACTTTTATTAATTCCGGCTTCCTGGCCGTTGTAAATTAATGGCATACCAGGTATAACAAAAGTAAAAGCCGAGAATGCATCTACAGCACCGTCCAATCTTTTTATAGCTGTTCCGTGCCATGAGTTTTCATCATGGTTGGTTGTGAATTGCATGCGTATTGCATCTTTAGAAAAATTATTTTCATCATTTTTAAAAACTAATTTTAGTGAGTCAAGATTTTTCTTCCCGGATACAATATCGTTTAAAGTTGAATAGACACGCCAGTCGTATGTCATGTCAAAAGCTTGATGTAAAGCCGGATCATCTGATTCCGCAAGCATAAATACAGGTTTTAAATTATCCAGTTCTTTCCTGGCATCAATCCAAAAATCCGTGGGAACCATACTAGCAACGTCACATCTATAGCCATCAATATCACATTCCTTAACCCAATATTTTAAGGCATTTATCATGTACCGTCGTAATTCAATATTAGAATAATTTAAGTCGATGACATCATGCCAATCCGGCACCGGAGAAACAAAATTTCCAAGTGAATCTTTTGTATACCATTCAGGATGATCTATAGCTAGCCTATTATCCCAGGCAGTATGATTAGCAACCCAGTCTATAATTACGTGCATTCCCAGTTTATGAATTTCATTTACTAAAGATTTAAAATCATCTATGGAGCCAAACTCTGGGTTCACACCTAAATAATCTTTAACTGAATAGTAACTGCCAAGGGTCCCTTTTCTATTTTTCTCTCCGATAGGATTTATGGGCATTAGCCATAATATTCCAACACCCATTTTTTTAAGCCTCGGTAATTGAGATTCAAATTCTTTAAAAGTTCCGCTGGCGGTATACTGTCTGATATTAACTTCATATATAGTTTTATTATAACACCATTCAGGATGGTTTACTGAAACTATATTTGATTGTGCTACTAAATCCTTAGCAGGATAAAATAGCACGAGGAATAAAATTAATAACGACTTAAAATTTGCTAATTTTTTGTATACAATAGGATGATCTAATTTAAAGTTCATTTGTCCCTCATTTTAAAATAGAATAATTATAAAATTTTTAACGATGGGTAAATTTATTTTTAATTATAACAATTAACTTAAAAATATTCTAAGTTTCCCCAAAACTTGGTATAATTTTAAAATAAATATTTCTAGGTTCTTGAGAGAGAAAAATTAATTTTATTACAAATATTTAAAGCTTATAAATCTGAGCATTCTTTTTATCTGCTTCTTGAGAATTTTTTATTTCCTCTTTATTTGTATCTATTTCGCTGTTCAGTTCATTGCTTTCATCTTTGCCTGCCATTTGATCAGATTTGATTTTCTCCCTTATCTTCTGATATCTCTGAAGCACTATTTGATGTTTTGATATTTCCGACTGTAGTTTTTTTCTCATGGCAAGCAGCTTGGCAACACTTGATTTACTTTCTTCAAATTCTACTTTAACAGATTTTATGGAAGATTGCAGCTCAACATATTCCTGCATAGCATCAGAAATTTTGTCTCTTCTATGCTGAAGTTCTTCATCATAAATAAGAATATCATTTTCCAGCTTTTCTTTTTTATCTTTAGAAGCGGCAAAACTGCGGTTCATCATATTCAGCAATTCATGCATAACTTTTTCAAGCGTGGCTTTCTTTTTTAACAGTAACTCAGTCTCTAATTTAATTTCACTGTTATAACTCTTTCTCTCAATTGATTCCTCATCAATTTTTATCAGCTCATTCTTTATTTGTTCTTTCTGTTCATCAATACTTAATAACATTTGTTCAACCGCTTCAATTTCCGCTTGCTTAACATTTAAGGTTCTCTCGGTTTCCTCAAGTGCGGTCAATTTTTCATTAAGGGTCTGTTCTTTCTCATCAATTTCTTTTTCTTTTTTGTTTACAACTTGCTCAAGTATGCTTCTTTTTCTATTTATCTCATTAAGCTCATTGTTATATTTCTGAAACATTTTCGTGAACTTACCCTCTAAATCATTGTTTCCATTTTCAATCTCTTTTTTCCTTTGCTCATGCAGAGATAGCAATTCTTGTATCTTTTCGTTTTCACTTTTTAGCTGCTCTGCTTTTTCACGTTCCTCTGATAAGCTGCTTATTAATTCGTCCCGTTTCCTCTCTAAACTTTCAGCTTGATTTTTTAATTCATCAGACTTTTCACTCAATTCTTTTAATTCTAAATTAATTCTAGATACTTTCTGTTCCTTTAAAGTTAAATCTTCGTCAACTGAATAATATTCTTTTCTCTTTTCATTTATATCACTCAGAACTTTTTCATATTCTTCTTTTACTTTTAATATTTGGTTTTTCTTTTCATTCAGTTCATTTTCTATATCAGAAGATTTTTTATATAATCCCATTCGCCCAGATTCTTTTTCGGAGATAGAATTATCAAGCTGCTTAAGAAGGTTTATTTTTCCCTTCTCTTCATTTAATAAAAATTGAATTCTCCCTTTAATTATATCTTCATCGTCTTTAAGTGAAACAACTTTTTTATTCATTTCCCCGTATTCAGATTCAAGGATATTTAGGCTTTGTGTAACCTCAGCAAACTTATTATTTGTTGACTGCAATTGCTTCCTTAAGCCTGTATTCTTCCTGATGAAGAACTGGAATTTTTTGAGTTAATGATTCTTCTTCAGATTTTAATTGATCTATCCTATTTTTTACAGTTTCTTGTTCACTTAATAATGTTTGCAGTCCGGATTGAACTTCTTCAAGCTTTAACTTTTCGTTTTCTACTTTGGAATTTAAAACATGTTCTTCATTATTCAAGAAAGTAATTTTATTGGTTATCACTTTTTCTTGTTCACTAAGTGATATCAAATTTTGTTTCGTTCTCTCAGTCTCATCCTCAAGGAACAGAAGATTTTGCTGAATTTGTTCAATTATATTTTTCTTCTCTTCATAGATTTGCCTGAAATTATTTTCTTCAGTATTTAATTTTTTAATTTTATCAAGTATAGATTGTTCTTCACTTTTTAAAGTTTCGATCTTTTGTTCATGAATTGAAATTTCATGATGAAGATCTTCAAGCCTTTTCCTATTTTCACTTACTACTGTGTTTCCTTCATCGAAATGTTCTTTCAGCTCCTGCTCAACTTCATGCAAAGCAGCTACACGCTGGATTATATCTTTTTCCTCTTTGTGAAGATCATTTAATTTAGTTTTTTGCTCGTTGTAGCTAGCAGCAAGTCCATCCAACTCTTTTCTAATTTCAAAAGTTTTATTTTTTTCCAACTCATTTTTCTGTTTCAATTCTTCTTCATCTTTTTGCAATACAGAAATTCGATTGACCAATTCATTCTGATGCTGCTTTAATACATTAAGTCTTTCAGTATCTTCAAAACTAATTTTCTTCAGCGAATCCAGATTGTTAGTAATATCTTGAATCAAAACTTGCTTTTCTGAAATATCAACTCTTATATTTTCTTCCTCGTTCTGTAATTCAGTCAACTTCGCCGCTTGCTGGTTTACCTGCGTTGTAATTGATTCAAGCTCATTTTTAATTTCAGAAGAACGTTTAACTTCCGATTCATTCGCAATTACTAAACTCTCGTGTTCGTTTTTTAGTTCAGATACTTTGTTTATAAGATTAGTTTCTTCTTCTTTCAATGAAGATAATTTTTGTCCATCAGCTTCACGTGTTTTTTGTAAATTGCTTAATTCATTATTTAATATATTAATCTGTTCATTCTTATTATGAATAGAACTAATTAAATTTTCTTCTTCACTTTTAAGCTGATTAAGGCTGCTGCTTTGGTCATCGCACTTTTCTTTTATAGCTTTTATTTCATGTTGGAGGTTTGAATATATTTCTTTTTGCTCATTGTAATTTGAATTGAGGTTATCCAATTCATTTTTAATATCTATATTTTTCTTTTGCTCTAATTCATTTCTCTGTTTTAACTCTTGTTCTTCTTTTTCTAAAACAGAAATTCTTTTGACAATCTCTTCTTCCTGTCCCTTTAATTGATTAAGCCTTTCCGAATCTTTTAAGCTTGCTTGATTCAAGGAATTTAAATTGGAATTTATTTCATCAATTGCAGACTGTTTTTCAGAAACTGCATTTGATAATTTTTTCTCTTCTTCTTCCAATCCTTGCAGCTTAAAATTCTTCTCACGAATTTGAGACTCAATTACCTCAAGTTCTTCTTTAATTTCAGAGGAACGTCTGATTTCAGATTGATTTTCATTTAATAATCGTTCATGCTGATTTTTTAATTCTGCAACTTTATTAATCAGTTCACTTTCATTTTGTTTTATTTCTGAAAGCTTTTGAGAATCAGTTTCATTTACCTTCTGAATGTGATTCAAGTTCAGATTTAATTCGTTTATCTTTTCATTCTTATCATTTATTGATTCAGTTAGCTTTGTTTCTTCATCTTTAAGTTTATTAAGTTTATTATTTTGTTCCTCATATTTCTTAATTATTGATTTTATTTCTTCTTCAAGATTGGAAAATAATGCTTTCTGCTCGTCGTAATTTGAGTTAAGCTTATTTAATTCATTCTTAATTTCTAAATTTTTCTTATTTTCTAAATCATTTTTATGCTTCAATTCTTCTTCTTCTTTTTCCAATGAAGCAATTTTATTTGTCAGTTCATTCTGATGAAGTTTTAATACATTTAGCCTTTCCGTGTCTTCTATATTTATTTTTTTCAGTTTATCAAGATTTTTATTAATATCTTGAATCATTGCCTGCTTCTCTGACATATCGCTTTGTAATTTCTCTTCCTCATTAATTAAACTTTTTAACTTTGAGGAATGCTCATTAACATCATTCACAAGTTTTTCTAGATCTCTTTTTATTTCCATTGACCGGTTAGATTCAATTTCGTTTTCACTTAATAATTTCTTATGATCATCTTCTAAAGCAGTAATTTTATTAGTGAGACGAACTTCATTTTCTTTTAACTCCGCTAATTTCTTTTCATCTATTTCATTTGCATTCTGAAGATTCTTCAAAGTTTCATTCATCGATTCAATTTCACCGTTCTTTGCATCAATAGACTTTAATAAATTTTCTTCTTCACTCTGTAAGTTTTTTAATCCATTATTTTGTTCTTCATATTTAACTTCAATTAAATTTATCTCTTTTTCTAAGTTAGAATATCTTTCTGTTTCAGAACTCAATTTATCTCTAACAGAAGATTCTTCTTTCCTTAACTCTGACAATTTATCTTTCAATTCTTGTTCTTCACTTTTAAGCAATGCAAGTTTTTCCTTGTCTTCAACTTTTGCATTTTCCAGCATTCTCAAACTTTTTGTTATCTCATCCATCTTACGGACTTTAACATCAATTGAATTTCTTAAAATATCTTCTTCCTTTTCTAATGCAGCCACTTTTGAACTTACATTCGTAAGTCTTTTTTGAAATTCCCGGTTTTCCTTAATAAGCTTCTGTTTTTGTTCTTCTAAATCTTGTACTTCTTTTCTTTTTTTATCTTCCTTTTCTTCAATATCTAATTCCTTTTTATTTAGCTGCTCTATATTTTGTTTTAATTCCTGAATATAGTTTTCAATGTCTTTTTGTTCTTGTTCGAGCAATTTACTTTTAGAGTCAAGCGAGTTCAATTTTTCATTTGCCTGGTGAAGTTTATTTAAAGCTTCTTCGTCTAATTTCGGTGTTTCTGTTGAATTGTTGCTAATGGAATTTGCTCTGTCAGAAAAAGTGAGAATTGTATTCTGAAGTTCTTCTTTCATCTCATACAATTCAGAAACTCGTTGATTTAATTCCTGGAGCTGCTCACGTCTTTGTTCTGACTCATCTTTAATAGTTTCAATTTCAAGCAGAACGGATTTTTTCTCTTCGTAGATTTGGGAAAGTTCTCCTCTTCTTTTTCGCAGCATTTCATCAAGGCGTTTACTCGTTTCCTCTTTTTCATACATGTAATGAAACTTAGATTTTAGATCTTCATTTTCTGATCTAAGTTTTTCCAATTCTTTTGAATTAAATAATCCCATGATGCATCCTTTTACTTTTGACTTATTTTATAGCAGTGGAAACAAGTTAGTTATTGAATTTAATAATTAAAAGCGCTAAAAGTTACTATTTCTTAAATTTAAATTCATCCCATTTCAATTAAAAACATCTGTTAAAAATTTTAAATTAAAACCGAGTTCTTTATGATCTTTTTTGAAGCTGAGCATTAGAGTTTTTTGAAAATTGGTGACTACTATTAATTATCAATAACTGTGCTGAAATGAAATGCACGATTTGATTTTCATGGCTACAATTTATGCATTTTTTTAAGGTTTTAAATAAAATTTCTTTGCGGTTTGAAAATAGATTTTTATAAAGGGAAAATATACATGTAGTAATTGCTTCGTGAGCTTATCTTAAAGCAAGTTGAAAATACTTTAGAGCTTTCCCTCTTTATATTTTTTCCTGAGTTCAATCTTTTGAAGCTGCCTTTCTATTATGAGCCCCGCAATTGTTTCAGGAAGAATCTGTTTATTCTTATCTGAAAATGCCTCCTGAAGTTTCTGCTCACTTACATCAATTCTGTACAAAGTATTTACGAGTTTGTCAAAATTATTATCCATTAATTCCGAGATTTTTTTAGTGAGATATTCTTTTAATTGTTGGAGTGAATTTAAATCTTCTGAAGAAAGAACTGAATTAATTCCTGAAATATTGAACTCATTGGAGATAAAATTTGTTATCCCTTCAATCTCCTCCTTATTTTCATTATTCATATTTCTTGCCTTCCACATTCTATAAATAATTAACTCGAAGTTAAGTTATAAAAAATATTTGCCGATAAATCTGTTTCGTTTCAAAACGTCATGAATTTTTGATGATGCCTTTGCAAAACAATAAAATGCCGGAATTAAAAATAAAAATCCCGGAATAATTGGAAATAATATTCCCACTAACCCTAAAAGTAAAAAGATAATTCCAAAAGTAAACCAGATTAATTTAGCAGTTAAACTTTTTGATGATTGCATAATTTATTTAAGATTTTTTGTTAAGAATAATAAATTTATTCCTAAATGCTAAAACAATCCTATAAACTCCATACGCAAAAAACGGCGCTGAAATAACGTCCACCGTGTAATGATTATGCTGAACTAAAACCGATAATCCGACAGCAATTGTGCAAATCAAAAATATTTTTTTAAGAATTTTCTTCTCGTTAATTAAATATAATAAGAATAAAGTGGCAGTATGCCCTGAAAAAAATAAATCTTTATCTAACTGAATACCCGTCCCCAAATGCTTAACCAACGGATCGATAAGCGGAATGGCAGAATGAGGAGGATTTAACGGAATGGAATACATAGCAAAAGTTCTTACGATTACAAGCAGAATGTAAGCCTGAAAAGCAAACATTAACCTGTCCGGCGTTTTAATAAATAATATTACGGCTCCAAAAATTGAAAGATAAATTAACCCGAATGTTATCCAGTTTGTATTTATTGGATTGAATAAAGCAAGAACCGGATCATCTAAAGTAACACCATTTCTTCCTTCATTATATATCAGGTATTGTGTAAAAAGTGAAAGAGTTGTAACCAATAAAATCACAGTTACAAAACTTTCATAGCGAAATTGTTTGCTTGTAAATTTTTCTTTCCAGATTTCGAATAGTGTTTTCAAAACTTATCCCCCTTTCAGATAATTTTGATTTATTTTTCTTTCAAAATGTTTTTCTTCAATTGATTATAGTTTCAAACAAGATTTAGTAAATACAAACTATTCTCATTTTCTGCTAACTAATTTAAATTTGTACAACTAAAATAAAAATTACTCAATTGATTTGGGAGTAATTTGTTCCAAAGCTTCTAGTAGAGTTGATTTATTGAAAGGTTTTACCAAGAATTTATTTGCCCCGGCGCTGTGAAACTCGTTTATTCTATCCTCAGAAAATACGCTCGAAATAACAATTACAGGACGATTGTACTTATCATTCTTTTTAATATCCTGAACAATTAAAATTCCTTGTTCCCAATGATTTTGATTAACATCAAAAATAATAAATTCAAAATTATTTTCTGAAAGATCATCTAGTTTAAAATCTCTGAAATTTTTTGGATGTATTTTAAATTTATTTTTTAAGAAAGCATTTAATAATTCATAAGATTCATTGGTGTCATCAAGCATGAATATATTTTTTCTATCATCAGGTTCATTTTCGTCTGCTTTTTCAGGCTTGTTGAAGTTTTCAGATAATGGCAGTGTGAATGAAAATGTAGATCCAACGCCTTTAATACTATCCACAAGTAGCGAACCGCCTTGCTTTTCTATGTATCTCTTCGCTAATGCTAAGCCCAAACCATTTCCCTCAAAAAACCGCCCAATGTTTAAATCTTCCTGACTAAATGGCCTGAATAAATGATCTAAATATTCTGTAGAAATTCCAACGCCAGAATCCTTTATTCTACAAATTGCTAATTCGCGATCTTCGAATGTATCAACCTCTATTTCAATAAATCCCTGCCGGGTAAATTTAACTGCATTGTTCAACAAATTGTTAAGTGCATTTTCAACACATTGCACATCAGCATCAACAAAAATACTTTTCCTTTTAAATTGAGTTTTAAATCGAGATTCTTTTCTTGTACTGTTTTTTTTATGCCTTCAAGACTGTTGTAGATTAAAGTTGTTAGTTCAACTGGCTCGATATTAATTTTATAATTTCCAGCCTCCAGTTGTGCGAACTCCAGCATTTGCGAAATACTTTTAAATAATCTTTCACTTCCGCTGTATAGATTATCGAGATAAACTTTATCTTCAGCAGTTATTTTATCTTTCATGCTTTCTTTAATTATCGAAGTATAGCCAAGCACTATATTCAAAGGAGTTCGAAGTTCGTGTGAAAGGACATTTAGAAAAGTATTTTTTAACCGCTCTGCTTCTTTATAGCCGTCTCTGGCTTTTTTAACTTCTTCTTCAGTTAAAATAATTTCTGTTTGATCCTCATGTAAGAGTACGACATAATTTTGTTTTCCATCGGCGATGTGAAATATTTTTGTTCTGAATAAAGGAATTGTGATTTCTTTATTCTTTAAAAGTGAATCAGAAAAATTATTTGTGAAAATAAAATTTTTATTTTCAAATACACTTTTTATCTGGTTAAGGGCACCGCTTTTTCTTAACTCGACGTCGTTGTAAACTGAATATTCTTTGAGTTCATTTACATTATATCCCCATTGAAAAGTGAAAGCCTGATTTACGTATACCACCTTTCCATCTTCAGTGATAACTTCTATAGGGAAATGAATAGGATCAAAAAGGAGCGAAAAATATTTAAATATAGGATCAATCATAATTTATTTTATAGGTAGCCAGAATTGAGTAGTTGTTCCGTTATCAGAATCTAAAATTTTTATTTCTCCACTATGCCTTTCGATTATACTTTTACACAAAAATAGTCCATACCCACTCTTTGCTGAAGTTGGCAAATCAAAAAAAGATTCAAAATCATTCGAAGGCATGCCGGGACCATCATCTTTAACTTCAACAAAATTTTTACCTTTACTTTCAAAAGTTTTTATAACAATTGTAGCGTCCTTTTTTGCCTCAGCACTATTTGTAAATAGGTTTACAAGCAAATGCTGAATTTGCTCCGAATCATAGTTGCATATAGAAACATTGTTAAACTCTGTTTTGAAAATAATTCCTGCAAATTTTTTCATCGGAGAAATGTATTTGATAACAGACTGAATAGTTTTATTAATATCACCGCTGTCTATATTCAAATTCATAACGGAAGTTTCTAATAAAACCTGAGCATATTTTTGAATATTTCTTATACTATCAGTTGCCACCCGCGACTTTAAAAGAAGTCTATCAAAAAATATAGTATCCCCTTGCTCAATTTTATTATCATAGTCTTTTTGAGCTTTATCCAGAATGCGCATCAAGCTTTCGTTCTCTAATAACGCTAGGTGGACTAGTCCCTGTAAAGACTGCCCAATCTCTGCATCTATACTAGATTTTAGAGCTTTTCTTTCTGCTTGAATAAGCTGCACGTTCGCTTCATTTAATGCATTATATGCATTTAACTGACCTTTGTACAATTGTGCATTCCTAATTGCACTGGCGGCCTGACCTGCAAGAATTTCAAATGTGCTTGTAATCTCAGTAACTTGAATTTTGTGTAAATGTTTACTGTCAACGTATATCACTCCAATTTTTTTATCTTCTGTAATTAATGGAGAGCATAATATAGTTTGAAGTTCAAGCTTTAAAATACTTTTGGATGGATCATAATTCGTATCACTTTGCGCACCTTCAATAAACCGGGAACGGCCTGTTACAAAAACATCATCGACTACAGTATTGCTTACGTGAAAAGATTCCTCCGAAAGTTTTTCTCCCTCATCCGTGATTCCTAAACTATACTCAAGTTTACCTAAAGAGTCTTTAAGAACGATAAAACCTCTTTCAGAACCTGAAATTTTAATTGCATTTATTAATACAAGTTCTAAAACATCTTCAAGAATTAGTGATTGATTAATAAGCTTAACAATATCAAGAATTACTTCGAGAGTTTTAGCGCGTTCACTGGTACCATTTTCATCAGCGACTTTTAGCTCTTCATCAATTTTTTTCTTAAACTCAGAAAATTTCATTGAAATTTTAATTATTGATTAAAATAAATTCGTCACTATTGAAAATATAAGAGTTTAACAGTAAACAAAAAATATCTTACTCCAATTAGTTTAAGCAGGCCTTAATAAAATTGGTTGATTGGATTTAACATAATAAATTAATTTCTTAATAACTTATAAGATAAAAACCATTCCCAAGATACTTTTTTACCATACCATGCATTTGCTCCACCAGCTGAAAATGTAGATTCAAGGTTAAACCAATGCTTAAAAATAAAATTTATCTGTCCGCCAATTGTTAAATATGTATCATATTTTTTACTTTCAAATGAATTTACTACAAGTGCTTGAGAATAAATTGATCCGTCAATGTGATTAAGTAAATGAGATCCTATATTCATGTTCCCAAATCGTATGGGGGGAAAGTCATTCTCAATCATTAGTTTTCCAAATTCATCTGCGGCTAAACTATAAATTGGAATCCCGGGAAATCTAAATACTTTTCTATATTGTTTCACCTCTTCATTTTCCACTTCTCTGTTACCAAAACCACCAAAGAAAAATTTAGATTGAATCAACAAATCATTTTTAATATGATACCCGCCT
Organism: uncultured Ignavibacteriales bacterium; assembly: GCA_963731745.1. GTDB lineage: Bacteria > Bacteroidota > Ignavibacteria > Ignavibacteriales > Ignavibacteriaceae > CAVSWT01. Next base: position 166,870 of record CAVSWT010000012.1, on the reverse strand, counting down.
GCCGTTTTAAAATGAAGAACATTGTGTTTGCCTATCCAAGTTGAGTAGTTATCCCATTCTGCATAAAACTGAGCTGAAGTTTGCGGATCGGCAGGATTAGCCGAGAAAAGCATAGCTGTTATATTAAATTCATTTCCTTTTTCAGAATTAGAACTACCAATACTTTTGCGTAAATTTTGTGAATTAAAAACCGTCTGGGCCACCAGAAAATCCGGCTCAATAATTTCCAATAAGTTATCATTATAAAATTTGTTATTGGTATAAAGTGCAATTTCATTTGTTTGTTTCATTTTATGGGGATTATCATAAATCCAATAATTGGTGTAACCAATCCGGTATTTAGTTCCTATTGTCCCTCTTTTTCTTTTGTTAAACAAATCATAAAAATCAGTAGCGTTATAATCCACTCCAATAGTTAATTGCTTCTTAAATTCATATTTAAATTTTACATGGTATTTCGGCAGTTTTTCAAACTCATTAAATGGAGCGTAACCTGCTTCCAAAGTGATTTCATGAAAAAGCAAAGGATCAGAAATGTGCGTAAAAATTCCTAAAACTTTTTGCTCCTCAAATCCGGTAATTATAGGAACAAAGGTTAAAATCTTTAAATTTGCAAAACTATTATATGGCATTCCAGCTTTTATTGGCACACTATATTTATCAACTTTAGTTGCGGAAATATTCCAATCTTCAACTTCCGGACTTTTATCAACAATTTTTTCTCCCAAATATTCTATAGCGGCAAGATGTTCAACTGGTTTATTTTGAATTATAACCGGCATAAAACCATCTGAAGTAAATTCAAAAGCGAATAAAGAATCTTTAGAAAGATAAACCGGTTTAAATAATCCAACAATTGTATTTGTAAGAGGAATAGGTTCCAATGCTTCAAAGTTTGTTTTATAAATATTGGAAACACCATTAACGTAAGCACTCCAATAAATTTCTTTCCCGTCCGGACTCCATGAAGGACTTTCGGGAGAACCTTTGCTTGAAATGGTCAAGTATTTAAAATTTTCACCGGCTTTAAGTTTTTCTAAATCGATTAATATTAGACTTTGTGAGCCGTTAGTCTTATGCAATACAGCAGCTAATAAATTTCCATCGGGACTAACGGATAAATTTTGAATGTTATCTCCAACATTAAAAGAAACAACATCATTCAATAATTTATACGGATAAGGAGAGAACACCAAAGTTGCATGTCCAATTGAATGCCTTACACCCCAAAGTTCATGCGTTGTTGGTGAAACGGTTAGATCGCCCGTGCGGCAATTTTCAAACAGCATTTCTTCGTCGCCTGTTTTGGGATTCAATTTCCAAATATCTCTAAATAATTGGTTATTATTAGTAGTGAAGAAAAAATTATCTACTTCACTATCATATGCAGTCGAAGCAACTTGATAAATGCTTGGGGTTTGGAGATCCCCAATTTTTTTACTTTCAAGAGAAGTTAAATCTAATTCTTGTATGCCTGCTAAATTATGAGGTTTATGATATCCGAATAATATAGAATTTCTTTTTGGACTATAAAAAGGCTGCGCAACCCAACCAGTTGGTTCTAGGAATAATTGATTGAGTTTTGTTACATCATTACTTTTTAATTTATTAATATTTTTCTGCTGAAATACTTTTTCGTTCGCTAAGAATGCTCTCCATGCATCCCACATTTCAATACCAAATACGTCTTCAAAACGTCCGGTATAAGTGGAATAAAATTCACCCGGCTTAGTTTTATACCACTCAATTATTTTTTTCTGTCCGTAGTTAGCTGATAAATAAGTAATAAATCTTGTACCGTATAGGTAGAATATATTTTCAAGAAGGAATGAATTATGGCTTAAAATAGTTTCTAATTCAATGTCAGTTGGAAATTCTTTGCCTTCATTCACCATTGCCCTGAAATACATTTCATCGAAATTACCAAGTGATCTTCCGTAACCGCCGCTTAACCAGGTTTCAATAAAAACTGCAATCGCTTCCTGATGCCATCTAGGTGTGTACCGGTCATAATTTGTAAGTAGACTGAAAAACACAGTTAATGGCTGCTGCTGCTCCGGGTTTACCTTTCCAAAGATGGAACGAAAAATCTTTTCTGCGGTTGATGGTTTATCATTCACTACAATATGCACGAGTTCATGATTCAACAGCCATTGAAATCGTTCATTGTATAGAATGGCTTCATAGCCTGATTCTAGTGGCTCTAGCTCCAGTCTAATGAAATTAATTGGAACTGCTGTGGCAGCGGCAAAACCAAAATCATAAACATCATATGTATTAATTATAATTTTATCTTTTGGTTTATAATCAAAAATATCCATTAATTTTTTTAGAGAATTTTCAGCGGAGTTTAAAATGTGCGAAACAAGATAGGAATGTGAGCCCCTATAAATTAGCTTAAAATGTTGACTTTCCGCTTCACGCCATTCCAGCTGAGCGTTAGTTTTTAAAATGGGGAAAAAGAAAGTATAAAGATACAAATAAATAATTGCGGGTATAACAGTTTCTTAAGCAATGACAACAATCATCATATGGTAAATAAGAAAAGCCTCTAACTTATAAAATTAGAGGCTTAAATTTACAAATTTCTTTGCAATTTACTAAACAAATCTATCTACCCCAGGCATATCTTGATCCCAATTCTTCCAATTGAGCGTTTGATCTACCCCAGGCATATCTCGATCCCAATTCTTCTAATTGAGCATTTGATCTACCCCAGGCATATCTCGATCCCAATTCTTCTAATTGAGCATTTGATCTACCCCAGGCATATCTTGATCCCAATTCTTCCAATTGAGCGTTTGATCTACCCCAGGCATATCTCGATCCCAATTCTTCCAATTGAGCATTTGATCTACCCCAGGCATATCTCGATCCCAATTCTTCTAATTGAGCATTTGATCTACCCCAGGCATATCTTGATCCCAATTCTTCTAATTGAGCATTTGATCTACCCCAGGCATATCTTGATCCCAATTCTTCCAATTGAGCGTTTGATCTACCCCAGGCATATCTCGATCCCAATTCTTCCAATTGAGCATTTGATCTACCCCAGGCATATCTCGATCCCAATTCTTCCAATTGAGCATTTGATCTACCCCAGGCATATCTCGATCCCAATTCTTCCAATTGAGCATTTGATCTACCCCAGGCATATCTCGATCCCAATTCTTCCAATTGAGCATTAGATTTGCTTTGTAACAAATTTCCATTTACTTCACTTGCAGTATATGTAGAAGAAATATTATTTGCTTCAATTGTTGTAACAGCTTGGTTTCCTCTAAACCTTGATGCTTCTTCAACATTAGATGAAGATTGAGCAAATAAATTTCCGAGAAGTAAAATGGTTAAAATAGCGGCTAAAGAGAGTTTAAGCATACGCCACCCTTCCCTTGAAATAGTAAATAAGACACACATTTATTTGGTCGATGTTTCCAATAGCAAAAAAACACCGTTTCTAGCAATAGCGGTAAGCAATATGCAATATTTTATGATTTATGTCAAGAATTTTGTTTAAAATTATTGCTTTTTATTTTCTAATAGATTTGCCCATATTTTCAAAAAAAATTAAGGCTAATGCTCTTTCTCTTTGATTCAAATAGTCAAAATTCAATTTTGGATCTTTGATTTTATTTGAAATATGAAAAATTAATTTCCTGCCATAAATAGAAAGCTCTTTTGCTTTTTTCAGATCTCCTCTATTAAAACTGATTTGAGCTAATTTCCATAATACTTTCCATGTTATTTCAGTTATTACTTCATTCTCCAATAATCCAAATGATTTTTCATAATATTGTATTGCAGGCTTTAATTTCAAACTTTGGGTTGTTTCTGAAACTATTCCAAGGCAGTAATTTAGTTGTGATTCGAAAAGAAAGTTCTTCTTACTGATTTCTATTAGCTTTGGTTCTGAAAGAATTTCTATTACATCTGTATATTCTTCTTTTTTTATTAAAGTCATAATAAGAATCATTGTTGAATAAAAATAATGTTGCTCATCCTCAAATGATATAAATTCATCCCTATTATTTTTTAATAGATTTATTACTAATTCATTTTGATCATTTAGAAAATGGTTTAATGAGCTTAAATAATTTTTAAATAATAGAAATTTTGGCGATATATTCTGCTTATCGATTATTTTTTTAAGCTCTAAAAATTGCTTGTTAAAATTTTCTTTTGAACCAATTATAAAATATGCCTCGGCTAATAAAAATATTGATTCTGTTTTCTCAATTGTATTGTTTAATTCGACAAAAATGGAAATTGCTTCATTAATTGAATTAATTGCCTCGGTATATTGGCATACTATAATGTAAACTTCATACATATTTACTAATAATATTGCTTCAAACTCTTTATTCCCCAATACGAGTAAAATATTTAAGGCATTTTTATAATTGTCAATTGATTTTTGAAAATTTAACTTTTTGTAATGTGAAATACCTAAATTAATTAATATCTTTGCTTCATGTTCAAGATTGCCAACAGAATAATTTGTCTGTAAAGATTTATTCCAATATTCTTCAGCTAACCCATAATCTCCTCTCATATTATGAATGTTTCCTATATTCATCTGCATTCTGGCAACTTCAATTTTAGAATTGGCATCTTTAAAATGCTTTGCAGCTTCAGAGAAATTATTTAAAGCATTATTCAGATTATTATCCTTATATATTTCTACCAATCCCATAATGTTAAAACTTTTTCCTTTATCTATAGATTCTGAAATTTTGCTATCATTTATTCGTTTGCAGATATCGATAACTCTAGCATATTCTGATAAATCAAGGTATCCTTTCACTAAAATAGTTAACAATTTAATTCTATCTTTCTCTTCAGAAGTTTTCTCATATAATTCATTTAAAATGTTTAAACCTTTTTCTGTTTCTCTAATTTCAATTAAAGAATCTCCCAGCATTTTCAACAGTTCGTTTTTTTGAGAATCGGATATTTCTAATAACAATAATTTATCAATTAATTTGTTAGCTTGGTTATACTCGGCAAGTGAATATAAAACTTTACTTAGTTCTAAATTAATTTCTAATTTATAAATTGACTCCAAAGGAAAGCTTAACAGATGCTCCAATATTTTTTTCTTGTAACTATAAGCTGATATTTTTTCTGCTTCGTTTATTTCATCTTTTAAAATTTTATACGCAATTAGATATTCCTTTGCTAATTCAAAATGCCGGGCTATTTCATTTTTATTTAAAGCTGAAAATTCCTTTTGCAAGGTATTTCCAATTTGATGGTGAAGTTTTTCTTTTTGCTCTATAGTAGAATATATAAACTTTTTAAATCCGTCAGATTGGAACTTAGGCGGAACATTTCCATCCGGCGCGTGAATTATATTTTTTTTGTTTAATTGATTAATAAGACTTGATAATTTATCAGCCGATAGATTAAATATTTTTGCTAATACTTCCTTTTCAACAATAATATTAAAAGCGGAAATTAATTGTGCTAATTTTTTTTCTTCATCAGATAATGATTGAAATCTTGCTTCGTATATTACTTCATGAGAACTCTTTAATAACTTAATAGATTCATCATCGAGTTGAAGTATAATTTCATTGTATTTATAAACAAGAAGATTGAAGAACAAGCAATCTTTAATAAAGTTTACAACACTTCCAGGAAGGAAATCAGCATAAAGTGCTACATTCTCACGCAGTTGTTCTTTTGGGAAAAAGCTTGCGTAGCTGCTTTCAAAATATTCCTTAAGCTGAACATCAGTAAAGGGCATCAAATCGATTTCTCTTACATTATTAATAAATCCGGAAAGATATGGATGCTCTGAGCCTTCAGCTAAAATAATTTTAGTTCGATTAACTTGGAGAACCGGAATTATTTCATGCAGTATTTCAATTGTAAAGGAGTCATACTTATTAAAATCATCCAGCAAAAGAATAAATTTATTGACAGATGAAAGCTGCGAAAATGCAATTCGAATTTCATTCAGTATATTTTCTTGTTCTGATTTTAAAATTTTTTGAATATTACTTTTTAATTCCGTAGACAGATTCGAATAAATAAAATCATTATAAAATATTTTTTTTAGCAATACCTTTAAAAAATCGATGCCTGATTTTGAGTAATTGCCTCTTAAAAATATTACATTATCAAACTCATTATAAATTTTAAATAAAAGAGAAGTCTTTCCTGCATCCTCGAGACCCTTTATAGTGAATACTTCACCGCTTTGTTCATCACTTATGTACTTTTTAAGAATATTAAATGAATCTTTTCTATCGGCAACAACTCTTGCCGGCATAAAATCATTTTTAATTTTATCGTTTACGTCAATTCCTAAATCAAACAGAACTTGAATTGTATTAAAATATCTTTCTGAAACATCTTTTGATAAAAGTTTCTGTACTATTTTTAAAAGTTTTTCGGAATAAGAAGTTGTGGAAAATTCGAAATCTTTTTCAAGATGTGCTTTATAAATATTTAATTCGTTATCAGTTTCGAATGGAAATTTGCCGTAAATTACTTTATATAAAAGAATACCGAAGGCATACAAATCTACCCGATGATCATGTTCTTCCTTCTTTAAAATTTCCGGCGCAATATATTCTGCAGTTCCTCTTATTTCATATTCTTCATCTTCCAAAATATTTTTAGCAAAACCAAAATCTATCATTTTGACAAAGGGTTTTCCATCAATTGTTTTTACGAGTATGTTCTCTGCTTTAAAATCATAATAAATAAAGTTTGACTGATGAAGATAGAATAAGGCAGAACAAAGCTGTTGAATAATTTCAATTAAATAATTTTCATTTAGTAAATTGGGATCACTAAGTATATTATTGCCGGCGTAATATTCTTGAGTGAAAAACTTACTTCCAAGTGTAATTCCGTGTCTATTATCTTTGGTAGTAACTACTGTACCGTACTCAAATGATTTAATTATATTCGGATGATTTAATCTTCCCAAAATAAAATATTCTTGCAGAAATGTTTTAGCTTCTTCATCAGATGAATTAGCAGGAAGTATTTTTATTGCAACATTTCTATCCGGCATTTCCAAGTCTTCACACAAATAGACAGTGCTTCTGCCTTCTCCCAATTTTTTATTAATTATATATCTATCGTTAATCATAAATTGCTTCGAGGATTAATTATTTGATTTATTTCTTTACCAAATTTATTTGCGGTATATAAAGTGACAAACAAGGCCAAGCCCGGAAATAAAATCATCCACCATGCTCTGGATAAATATTCTTGTCCGGCGTCTATCATTGCGCCCCATGAAGGATAAATGGAACCGGTACCTAGTCCGAGATAACTTAGAGCAGCTTCTGCCAAGATAACATTGCCATATAAAAATACAAGGTTCACCAAAATTGGTGCAAAGATTACCGGTAAAATTTCTTTAAATAATAATTGCGGTTTTGATAGACCTAATAATTTTGAACTTTGAAAATAATCTTTATGCTTAATTGAAATGACTTCACCGCGAACAATTTTAAATAAGCTCATCCAACCTGAAAAACCCAAAACGATGATAACGGAAATTATTGATGAACTAAAAAATGCCAATATAAATATTATTAAAAATATAATCGGGAAAGCTAAAAACATATCTGTAACACGGCCTAAAATTGAATCTACTGGTCCTCCGATATAACCAGCAACAAAACCAAAAATTAATCCAACTAAAGCTGCGATAAATACAGCACCAAATCCAATTATCAATGAAATTCTAGCTCCATAAATCAATCTGCTGAATACATCTCTTCCTAGCTCGTCACTGCCCAACAAAAATATTTTTTTTCCGAGGATTGGCTTTTTATTTTTTAAAGACCACTCCCAATATTCCTTTGAAATTATATTAGCATCATTTTTCTGAAAATAAAACATTTCATCATTTTTACTGACTAAGCTGTCAGCAAAAATTATTGATTCGTCAAATGATTGTTTCGCCACAGTATTTTTTTCTTTTAAAAGTTTTCTTCTTCATTTAAAGGCTTTTCAGTTTTGTTATTCAAATGCAAAACCAGCACAGAGCTGAAAGGCGGCAGAAGCTTTGTTACTTTTAAATTTTTTTGGAAGTCAGGATTGAAATTTGCGATAGCCGGAGCGAAAATAAAAACAAAAATTAAAATGATAATAATTGAATACGTGAAATTAATTTTGGAATTCAAAAAATTTATTGAAGATTTTTTAAATAAAAGAACGGAAGCTATTGTTATTAACAATACAAGAGAAAGATATGAATCAATCAAAGCAAGGTTAAATTGATTTATTGCAAAATTAAAATCAGTGAATAACAATTTAATATGAAAGAACAATAACTCAATTGCTCCGATAAAAAAAGGAATTTTTAATACTAATAATCCGCCAAGTAATAAAAGTATAAATTGCCATATTTTAATTCGCAGCTTCAATGGAATCTCTAATTTAAAATTTCTTTAAATACTCTTTTATCAAGTTTAGCTCTTATGAGATCTGCTGCCAAATTGCTTATGACTATAAAAAAACCTGCTGTAAAAGTACATCCAATAACCATAGGGTAATCACGAGACAAAATTGAATTCACGGTTAAGCTTCCCATTCCAGGCAATCCGAAAATTACTTCTGTTATTAATGCTCCGCTAAATAATAGGCCGAGTTCAACTCCAGCAACTGATATCAACGGTCCAACCGCATTTGGTATTACATGCTTTCTTATAATTTTCTTTTCACTTAATCCGAGCGAACGAAGATTTAGGACAAATGGCTTATTTAAAGTCTCTTCCAAACTTTCTCGCAAATATTTATAAAAAATAGCGACACCAGCAAGTGAGAGGGTAATTAATGGTAAAATTAAATGCTTTAGATCGTCCATTATTTTATTTATGAATGAAAAAGACTCATGATCAAAAGATTGTAACCCCGATGAAGGGAAGATATTTAATAATTCTGAAAATATAAAAATTAAAAATACACCTAAAACAAATGAGGGAATTGAAAAAGCAAATAGGCTTAATTTAGACAGCAATTTATCAGAAAATTTATTTATTCTTTTTACAGAATAAATTGCCAGCCAAAATGCAAAAATAATTTGAATGAGAAAGCTTGAAATCGCAAAAATTATAGTGAACGGAAGATATTCTTTTAAAACTGAAACAACAGGTATTCTATATGTATAGGAGATTCCTAAATCACCTTGTACTAAATTAATTAAAAATGATTTGTATTGATTAAGCAGAGAACTATTAAGATCAAAAGATTCTCTAACTCTGGAAGCTAATTCTGGAGAAAGCTGCGGTGAAACGAATTTCAGAGATGGATCGCCAGGTGAAATTCTTAATAGAAAAAAAATAAACGTCAGCATTAAGAATAATACAATCAAAGAAGATAAAATTCTTTTAGAAATAAGTATTAAATGTATTTTTCCTCATTCAAAAAATAATTAACCGCAATTGAATTTATTCATACACATTTAGTTTTGAGTTACGTTCCATTCCCAGCATTTTTGAACAGCTCCCAATGGAGAAATAGTAATATTTTTTATTCTTTTATTATACGCTACAATATCATCAATCCAATATAAAAATGTTGCAGGTTCGTCTTCATGAATTATTTTTTGAAAATTTTTATAAAGATCATTTTTTTCCTGCTTCGAGATTTTGGAATCAATCTTTAATAAAATTTTATCTAATTTTTTATTTTGATATGAATACAAATTATTTGGTGTTGCTTCCAATTCAGAATACCATGATGGTTTTAAATCAAGCGGAACTGCTATAACCCAGCCTGCCATCCATGCATCATATTTTTTATTAAATAAGTTTTCAAAAAAAACTCCCGGCTCAATCGATGAAACGGCTACATCTATCCCAACCGCTTTTAAATTATTTTTAATAATTGTGGATGAAAATTCTCTAAGCGGATTTCCAGCCGGATAATAAAGTGTAAATGAAAAACTTTTGCCTCCTTTATCCAAAACGCCGTCTTTATTTTTATCTTCCCAGCCTTCTTCTTTCAATAAGGATTTTGCTTTAGTGGGATTATAATTATAGGTATTAATTTCATCATTAAAAGCATTCTTAAATATATCAGATACAGGACTTACTGCTACGCTGCCTTTATTATTTAAATATTCTGAAACTATTTCACTTCGGTTAATTGCGTATGTTAAAGCCTTTCGAACATTCGCGGATCCGAAAAGGAAATTAGGCTTGATAATTTTTTTGCTCTCATAAAGTTTTGAATCGATATTATTCCAGCCGATATAATCATAGCTTCTTCCTTTAACCGATGAGATGTTTATTTTATCTGATGATTCAAATTCATCGGCATCATCAGGTTTAACTTCTTCCATTAAATCTATTTCGCCTTTTTTTAATTGTGTTATTCTAGAGTTATAATCAGGAACAATTTTAAAAATAATTTGAGCTACATTTTCAGAATTATATAAAAATGATTTAGGATTAGCTTTCAAGTAAATAGCTTGATTCTTATCCCATTTCTCAAGATAAAATGGTCCGGACGTAACTGAGTCTATTCCTTTTTCAAGTGTTATTAAATTTTTTCTATCAAATTTTTCAAATATATGTTTGGGAATAATCGGAACATCAATATCATATAATGAAGGAGTTGAGCCTTTAATAAAATTTATTTTTATAGTTTTTGCATCAATCACATCAAAAGATTTTTTAATCTCTATATGCAAATCTTTTGTAGTCTGAAATTTTTCAAAAGTTCCAAACAATCGGCTCTGAATATCCGGATCAGAATATAAATCAAATGAAAAAACTATATCATCCGAAGTAATAGGTTTATCATCTCTCCATTTTAAATTATCTTTAAGTTTAAATGTAACGGAAAGAGAATCTTCACTCCATTTCCAATCTTCAGCCAGCATTGGCGAAGCTTTCAATTCTCCTGTTTTATCATCCCAATCATGTTTTACCAAACTGGCGTACAACAATTCCGTTATTTGACCTTCATTTAATGTAAATGTAAAAAGAGGATTGAGCGATTCTACATCGGAATTTATTCCAATCACTACTCTGTTTGAACTTACTGTAGTTTCATTATTACAAGACTGAAATAATATCGAGACAATCAAAAGTAATGAGAATAATAAGTAGCTAAGTGCCCCAATTTTTTTTGTAAATTTAACCGTCATAAATATGAACTTAATTTATTATTTTAATATTCAAACATAAAATAACAAACTTCGTAAATAAATGATTGAAGTTTCTATAAAAGAAATAAAATTAATTAGTGAAAGGCATCAACGCCGGCTGTTAAATAATATAAAATTTGAAATTCATCCAAATCAAATTTATACGATACTTGGAACTAACGGCAGCGGTAAATCTACACTTATAAAATCCTTAACAAAATTATTGGACCAAAGATTTTATTCTATTGACGGTGAAATAATTGTAGATGAAAAAAATATTTTAAGCTTAACTGAATTTGATTTAAGAAAATTAAGACAGGATAAAGTAAAATATGTTTTTCAAGACGCGATAAATGGCTTTGATCCTTTGAAGAAAATAGGATATTACTTCAAAGAATTTTCTGTTGAAAAAACCAATGTTGATAAATTATTAGAATATTTTATACTTCCTGATTCAAAAACACTATTTAATATGTATCCGTATGAGCTAAGTGGAGGCATGGCTCAGCGTGTTAGTCTTGTGCTGGCTTTGTCAACAAATCCTCAGCTTTTAATTCTGGATGAACCAACTTCAGGAATTGATACCGCAATTTCAAATTTATATTTGCATAAACTAAAAGAATTTGCTTCTCAAGAAAACAATTCTGTTTTATTAGTTTCTCAGGATTTAACTTTTTCAAAAAATGTAAGTGATAAAATTGCTTATTTAAATAACGGAACTCTTTCTGAATTTTATGACACAGAAGAATTTTTCAATCAAAAAATTGATTCGTCATTTGAATCATTTATTTCTTCATATCAAAGTCTTTCAAACTGATGCCGCAATTAATTTTAAATAATATCTCATATTCAGTCTCAGATGAGAATAATTCAAACAAGCATTCTGAAAAAATAATTTTAAAAGATATTTCATTTGAAATTGACCACGGGAAAATTATTGGAGTTGCCGGTGAATCGGGGAGCGGAAAAACATCTCTTGCCAAAATAATTGCAGGAATAAATAAGCCAACAAAAGGTTCAATGATTTTTCATAAATCAAAAAACTGGGGAGATATTAAAACCAGCCCGATACAAATTTTATTTCAGAACAACGGCGAAATATTAAATCCATATAGAGAAATTTATAAAATTGTTGAAGAAGCTTATTCAATAAGATTTAGTGAAACTCAAAATTCATCAAAGAATGTAGAACAAATTTTTAATCTCTTAAATTTTTCAGAATCACTCTGGCACCGGAAAGGATATGAATTAAGCGGCGGCGAACAGCAGCGTGCAGCTTTAGCAAGAATTTTAATAACACAGCCTGAACTTTTAATTTTAGATGAACCTTTTTCTGCACAAGACCCGGAATCACAATTAAATCTTTTAAACTTGTTCAAAAAAATAAATGAACAATTTAAGCTGACAATGATTTGCATCGCACATAATTTAAAAATCTTGCAAAAGCTTGCTGATGAAATTATTATTATGTACAAAGGAGAAATTGTTGAAAGAGGCGAGACTAAAAATATTTTTCAAAACCCTCAGCATCCATATACGAAGCTACTTTTAAAGCCGAAGAATATAATCTTACTTTGAATGAATTAAGGCAGAAAGAATTAAACAAAGATTTTTCCAATTCATGATTTAATCTTCTATGTCCAAAACCAACGCAGTTAGAATTTTAGAAGCAAGCAACATTCCTCATTCATTGCACACTTATGAAGTTGATGAAGATGATTTATCAGGAATAACAGTTGCAAATAAAATAAATGCCGAGCCTGATTCTGTTTTCAAAACTTTAGTAACAGAGGGAGATAAAAACGGAATAAATGTTTTTTGTATTCCTGTCACTGCTGAATTAAATTTAAAAAAAGCTGCAATTGCAAGCGGAAATAAAAAAATTGAAATGATAAAAGTAAAAGATTTGCAGCCATTGACGGGATATATCCGCGGCGGATGTTCCCCAATAGGAATGAAGAAAAACTTTCCAACTTTCATTGAAGAAACCGCACAAATGTTTGAAAAAATTCATATAAGTGCCGGCATTAGAGGGATGCAAGTTAGTTTAAATCCTTTAGATTTAGCTAAAGTTGCAAACGCAAAATTTGTTGATTTGTTATAAAAAGCGTCTTTTATTTATAACCCTTTCTTTATATATTTACTACCCAAAATTTTAGGAGATAAAAATGGCTAAACAACAATCATTTGCTGATAAGTCGAAATCAAAGAAGAAAACTGAAGGCATTAATGTTAAGCTTATCAAGGCAATAAAGACAAGTAAAGGAACTTACAAATTTAATGAAAGATTTGTAAAAGTTGACGACATTAATAAAGTAACCGACATTAAATAAAAGCGGAAAATTTCCGCTTTTTCTTTAATATTTTTAATCCGCGCATTTACAAAATCTCTTGATTTAATCTCATTTTTTTTTATATTGAAGTTACTTTACATACGGGCAAATGCCTTTCAATAATTCTTGCATTAGTTTCACTGCGTAAGAAAAAAACATTAGTATTCATTTACGGTTTGATCTCAATAATAAGGAGGAAATAGGATGATTACCCCTAAAAAGATGAAATTTTATGGAATAAAGGACATTGATAAAATTCCTCAATTACAACAATTAAGCTTAGAAGATAGATTTAATTTAAAAGTAGTTTCAAACGTACTTCCATTTAGAACAAATAATTATGTAGTCGAAGAATTAATCGATTGGAATAATATTCCAGATGATCCTATTTATCAATTAACATTTCTTCAAAAGGATATGCTCAATGATAATCAATTCGAAAGAATGGCTTCCGCATTAAAAAGTAACCTTTCGCATGAAGAAATTAAAGAACTTGCAAACTCAATTAGGTTAGAATTGAATCCGCATCCGGCTGGACAGTTAACGGCAAATATTCCCTCTATTAATGATGACCCGATTCCTGGAATCCAGCATAAGTATAAAGAAACTGTTTTGGTCTTTCCTTCAAGCGGACAAACTTGCCATGCATACTGTACATTCTGTTTTAGATGGGCACAGTTTGTTGGAATGAATGATTTGAAATTTGCGACAGATGAATCAAATCGATTTCAAGATTATATTAAAATCCATAAAGAAGTAACAGATATTTTAGTAACCGGCGGCGACCCGATGATTATGGGGTTAAAAAATCTTGAAGCATATTTACTCCCACTTCTTGAACCTGAATTTGATCATATTCGTTCGATTAGAATCGGCACAAAATCAGTTGCATATTGGCCATATAAATTTGTAACCGACAAAGAAGCGGATGGAGTCCTTTCATTGTTTGAAAAAATAGTCAAATCTGGAAAGCATCTTGCTATTATGGGTCATTATAATCATTGGCAGGAATTATCAACTGACATCTCTCGAGAAGCAGTTAAAAGAATTAGAAATACAGGCGCACAAATTAGAACTCAATCTCCTCTTATTAAACATATAAATGATGATCCGGATATTTGGGCAAAAATGTGGCAGACACAAGTCAGCTTAGGTTTAATTCCCTACTACTTTTTTGTAGAAAGAAATACTGGAGCAAAACATTATTTTGAAATTCCTTTAGCCATAGCATATCAAATTTTTAGGGAAGCTTATGTGCAGGTTTCTGGTTTAGGGCGAACTGTTCGAGGCCCATCAATGTCGGCTCTTCCCGGCAAAGCTGCTATCGAAGGTGTAACCGAAGTTAATGGTGAAAAAGTATTCGTATTAAATTTAATTCAGGCACGTAATCCAGACTGGGTAAAGAAGCCATTCTTTGCTAAATATGATGAAAATGCTACCTGGCTGAATCAGCTAAAACCGGCTTTTGATTACGATAAATTTTTCTATCAAGATCAATTAAATGAAATTATCCGTTCCAACAACGGACAAATGTATTTTAATGAAGAAACTGAAGCTGACACTGCATTCGATCTTGATTTTGAAGAAGTTGAGGTGGGATAGTTTAATATTAAAAATTTAATATTAATTAAATAGTTCCAGACTTATTCTGCCCTCTAATTCTAAAAGTTTTTCCTTAAGCATTAATCCGGCAGAATAACCGCCAAGATTTCCATTAGAATTAATAACACGGTGACATGGAGTGATGATTGGGATCGGATTTGCTCCCATAGCCTTTCCAACTGCTCTGATAGCTTGTAAATTACCAATTCGTATTGAAATATCTTTATAACTTACTGTTTTCCCATAAGGAACCTTTCTTAATTCTTTCCAAATTCGTTTTTGAAATTCAGTGCCAATTTCATCCAGCGGGACAGTAAATTTTTTTCTTTTTAATTCAAAATATTCGGTAAGTTCGGTAAAAACATTAAACAAAAACGGATCATCATTATGAAGTTGAGTTAATCCCTTAACATTGTTCAAAGCATTTTTTTTGTTAAGATAAATGCTTCTAATTCCTTTTGGCGAAGAAAATATTTTGAAATGAATTCCTGAAATAACCGCAGATGAATAAAATATATTATCAGGAGGTTTCATTTACTTTTCTTTCAGGATTTATTAAAAGAATGAAATGATTTACTTAATTTTAATCAAGATCGCGTAATGTTAACCTTATAATTACATTTTATAAACCTAATTTCTTCAAGAAATTGGGTTTATTGGCAAAGCTATAAGCAAACAAAACTTTTAAGCAGAAACAACTTCCAGTGCCGGATTTATATCCCGTTTCAATAAACCTTCAATTGCCATAAGAGTTCCGCTTATAGAACTTGGACAGCTGCCGCAAGCCCCTTGATATCGAATTTTAATTGTGTTTCCCTCAATCCCAAGCACTTGTAATCCGCCGCCGTCCCCAGCTAAAGCAGGCCTTACAAGTTTGTCCAGCAATTGATTGACCTTTTTCATTATCTCATCTGCATTTTCATCCAAAGGTTTAACATCTTTTTCCGGCGGGATTAAATTTTTATCAAAGCTCTTCAAAAAATTAATGAATGGCCGCTGAATTTGCGACCAATTGGTTTCTTTTGATTTTTCAATAGTAACAAATTTATCCATATAAAAAACAGATACAACGCCTTCAATTTCAAAAATACCCTTAGCCAAAGGATCGTCCAGGGCGGCATCTTTATTTTCAAATTGTCTTGATTCAGCACTCAATAATTTTTCATTCAATATAAATTTTAAAGCCTGTGGATTAGGCGTTAAATCAACATCTTCTACCATTAACATAATTTTCTCCTGGGATTAATTTATCACAAAGATAACTCTAAAAAATAATTGCTTCAAGGTAAATTTATTTTTGGTAATTTTAAAAGTTGAAAATTTCTTATGTTCGCCTTTTCATTAATTTTCTTAAGTTTATGACAATATTTAATAGTATTTAGCAATTTTCAATTTTTAGTTTATGAAAAAGATTTTAATAGTTTTTACCGGCGGCACCTTTTCAATGAAAATTGATAAATCAACCGGAGGTGCAATACCTCGTTATTCCGGTATGGAATTACTTGATAAAATTCCCGAAGCAAAAAACCTTGCTAAAATTTCGTGTTATGATTTTGGGAAATATCCGGGCCCGCATATGACACCAGATTTGATGTTTGACCTTTCAAAAAAAATAAAAGAAAAAATCTTTAAACAGCAATACGATGGCGTAATTGTAACACATGGAACAGATACCTTAGAGGAAACAGCCTACTTTTTAGATTTAACAATTAAAACTGAAATCCCAATAGTCATAATCGGTTCTATGAAAAATAGCTCTGAGCCTGATTGGGATGGCCCGAGAAATTTAATTGACGCAATACATATTTGCTTAAATGAAAACTGTAAAAATCTTGGCGTATTAGTTTGCCTAAATGGTGAAATAAATGCCGCAAGCGAAGTAACGAAAACATACACAGATGAAATAGATACATTCCACAGTCTTGATTTTGGAGCGCTGGGTTTTATTCAAAATGGAAGAGTTTTTTTAAATAGAATGCCGAGAAAGCTGGAAATAATTGAAACAGAAAAAATTGTTACTAATGTGGATTTGTTAACAGTGTATGCCGGAATGGATGAAAAGTTTTTCAAATTTTCTGCAGACAGTGATGTTGAAGGAATCGTTGTGGAAGCTCTTGGCGTCGGTAATGTTCCGCCTGCTGCTTTTAATGGAATCAAATATGCGGTTGAAAAAGGAATTCCTGTGGTGCTTGTTTCACGCTGCCCGGCTGGAGAGATTGAAGATATTTATAGTTATCCTGGAGCTGGCAAATGGCTTTATAAATTAGGGGTTATTTTTGCAGATTATCTTAACGGACAGAAAGCAAGAATTAAATTGATGATCGCACTCGGCACAACTAAAAATAAAAACAAATTAAAAAAGTTGTTTGAAAATTAAATCCGTTTAACTTTATTCTTCAATCATTTTATCAATCATCTTTCTCAATACGATTAATTCTTCCCTGGTAGATTTCTGAACACTTGCCGCAGGTAAATCTGTAAGTGAAGTGTTTAGTACATTATAAATCCTCTGGCTATGTACTGTAAAAATATATCTGTAGTGATCACGTTTCCATTCATCATCCCTTCTTTTTTTTGCAATCAATCTAAAATCACTTTTTAAAGCATCAATTAGATTTTCTAATCGCGGTATTAAATAATTTAACATAAATAATGCCTTTTTTGTGGAAATAATAAACTTGTGTAAAATTTAATCGATAATATATTAAGAATGTTTAACTAATTATATGGGTTACTATTGGGAGATTTTATTAAAGAACTGTACGAAGACGTAGTTATTGAAGTTGTAAATATAACTCGTGCAACAATGAAAGAAGCTTTAGATTTTAAGACAATTTTATCAAATGAGATCGACAACGGTTGTATTAAAATGATAGTCGATTTAAGCAGCTGCGCTTATATGGATTCAACATTTTTGGGGACTATAGTTGTTGCTCTTAAAAAAATGAGAACTGTTAATGGAAAATTAGTCTTAATCTCTCCAAAGACTTTTGCTTATGATATGCTTCATGTAACAGGTACATTAAAATTATTTGATGTTTTTGAATCGATGGAAAATGCACTAAAATTTTTTGATGAGCTGAATTCTGTTCCTCAAGTAAAACTTAAAAAAAGGGATGAAGTATTAAAGCAAGAACAGGAAAAAATAATTCACAAAGAATCTGTAAGAACTTCAAGATCAACTTTTTGAATATCATTAATTTCATTACCTAAAAATAGTTCTGCAACCTCTTTAAATTTTACCGGTAGATCGCTGACATAAAAGCTTTGCCTGCCCTGACTATTTGAATTCGTTTCGAAACCAATTCTATTTAATTCTTTTTTTACTACTTCTGCAGAGGCAATTCCGGAATCAATTAATGCTACATCTTTACCAATCACTTCTTGAATTACTTCAGATAATATTGGGTAATGTGTACATCCTAAAACTAAAGTATCAATTTTTAATTCTCGTAATTCTTTTAAATATTCTTCAGCGATTTCATATGTCGCTTTGTGTTTAGTCCAGCCTTCTTCAGCTAAAGGTACAAACAACGGACATGCTTTTTCGTAGACAAAAAATTTCTTATCAATTTTTTTTAATTCAGTTGAATAAGCTTTATTATTAATTGTTGCTCTTGTCCCAATAACTCCTATACGGCCGTTCTTTGTTTCTTTGGCTGCCATTTCTGCACCCGGTTCAATCATTCCAATTATGGGAATATTAAAATTTTTTTTAAGTTCCCCAAGTGCTGTGGAAGAAGCTGTATTACATGCGACAACTATAGCTTTCACATTTTTGTTAATTAAAAATTTAGCGTCTTGCATCGAATATTCAATAACGGTCGCATTTGATTTTGAGCCGTAAGGAACACGGGCAGTATCTCCAAAATAAACAATATTTTCCAGCGGTAAAGTTGAAGCAATTCTTTTTACAACTGTTAATCCGCCAATACCTGAATCAAAAACGCCAACCGGTTTTTCTTTTTCCATGAAGTTCAATCTGTTACCTATAGCATTTGATTTATAGTTTCAGTCAATTCTTCTTTTATGAATTCGTAATCATTTATAGAGATTTTTTTGCCGTTACGGTTTAACACATAAAAGGCATCCACAATATCATCACCTCTTGTTGCAATTTTTGCAAAGTATATCATTAAACCAAGTTCATTCATTTTATTAGTTACCTGGTATAAAAATCCAAGCCTATCCGGAGAATAAATATCAATTATTGTATAAGTCTTATGCTTTTCAAATACAACTTTAATTTTGCCTGAACGCTTAAAAAATTTATTTTCAATTCGCCACCAGCGCGTTTTCATCTTGGCAAATTCCTGATTCAGCTGCATCATACCTGAAACTACAGATTTTAAATCTTTACTAATTTTATCGTAGCGCTGAGGTTCAATTTTCCTACCGGTTCTAAAATCAGATAGATTGAAAGTGTCTATTATAATTCCGTCTTTACGCGTGAATATTTTTGCGTCATGTATATTTGCATCATTTATTGAGAAAACTCCGCAAAGTTTTGAAAGTAAAGAAGGGAAATCTTTTGTAATTACTGTTACATTTGTAAAATCATTTAGTTCTGTAAACAATGATGATATTACATCGCCCTTTTGAATTTCTTCAACATGCTTTGCAATTTCCTGATCTGAAAATTGATGCGCATAAGCAATATCGTTGATAGAATTTATGTGCTCTTGAACGTGAGATTCATTAATCATGGGTGAATGTTTACTAATTTCTTTAGGGACAATGTATGTGGATGATTTAATTAATTCTTCGCCGCTGATTTGTTCATCCAGCATTGACCGCGTTTTCATATACAGTTCCGAAAGCAAATCGCTTTTCCATGATGTCCAAACTGCCGGATTAACTGCAGACAGATCTGCGTACGTAACAAGATAAAGAAGCTCAAGATCTTCAACTGAATTAAATCTTGATGTAAAATTATTTAGTGTTTCGGGATCATTTAAATTTCTACGAAAAGCAACTTGCTCCATCACTAAATGATTGCGGACTAGAAATGTAACATGCTCAATTTCTTCATCGCTGTAACCAAGCCTGCTCATGATAGATGAAGCCATTTCCGCTCCTATAATTTCATGACCAGAAATATTAATTGGTTTTGCTATATCATGAAATAATAATCCGAGATGAAGAATTTCCCTATTCTTTAGATTGTTATATATTTTGCCCAAAGGTGAAGTATCTTTTTCAAGCATCTCTAAATTTTTGATAGTGGTTAAGGTGTGCTCGTCTGCTGTATAACAATGATAAACACCATGCTGTAAAAATCCTATCAAATCTTCAAACTCCGGAAGGAATGATGACAAAACTCCAAGCTCATTCATTACAGATAATGTCTGGCCGACATTTTTAGGCAGCTTCAAAATTTCTCTAAAAAAGACCGATGAAGTTGATTCGCTTATTTCCAGATATCCTTTTTGTTCTACTATTTCAATAATTAGTGATCTAAAACTTTCATCAAAGTGAGCGCTATACAAACCGCGGTAATAAAAACCTCTCAATATATCGGAGAGAGAAGGTTCTTTTTCGCTAACATAAAAAATTGTTTTTCCTTTGATTATAAAATCATCGTCTAATTGTATGCTGAGGGAATCCGGCAATGGGTTTGAAATTTCTTCCTGGAAGATTTTTATCATTGATTTCGAAAAGCGATTAATAACATTAGCCGATTTAAAGTACTCATGCATAAAAACGGCTAATGAATCTTTTCTATGAACTAAGAAATTAGATACTTTCTGTTGTAGATTAAATTCAAATCTGTCATTTTTTTGCTTAGAAAATAAATGTATTAAGTTTCGAACCTGTAATATCAACGCGTAACTATGAAGTAATCTTTCACACTCATTTTCAGTGGTATAATTTTGTTCTCTTAAAATTTTAACAATTGCTTCTGCTTGAGTAGTTTCATCATTTTTAGTTATAAGAGATTTATTTTTTAAGATGTACATCCATTCAATAGCCTGAAAATCTCTCAATCCCCCGGCAGATAATTTTACATTGGGCTCTAAAACTTTGGGAGAATCGCCGTACTTCTCATATCGGTCATGAATGTCTTCAAAAAAATCATTGAAAAGAATGTTTATGCTTTTAGGATTTAGAGATGCAAAAATTTCTTTGTTCCATTTATCATAGATTTCTTGTGAACCAACCAAAAATTTGGTTTCAAAAAATTGTGTGAATGTATGTAAATCTTCTTTTAAATATTTTTTAATATCCGTAAAATCTCTAACAGTATGAGAAGCTTCAATGCCGCTATCCCAAAAAAGTTTTACCAATTCAGTAATATCATCATCATGATGATCGAAAGATTCTGAAATAAACATTAAATCTATGTCTGAGTAAGGTGAGAGTTCATGCCGGCTAAAACTTCCTGCTGAAGCTAATGCAAACTTATATTTTTCCCCTTTGGCTAAATCCTTTATATAATTTTCCACCAGTAAAGTATGCGTTTTGCAAAACAGAAGTGAATCTTTTCTCAACGAACTATTTTGGAAAAGTTCTTCTTTCTTTTTAAGAAAATCATTTTTTAATTCAATTTTTTCGGGCATATATTCTTTATAATAATTTCAAAATTAAATTATTTAAATTTATCTGAATAATAATCCTCTTTAGCATATTCTACTTCTACGATGGAACCGATTCCGCCGCGAACATTAAAGTCAGCTGTTATCCGCATAAACCTTGGCTTTGAGACTTCCACAAGATCATCTAAAATTTGATTTGTGACACTCTCAAAATAAATTCCATCATTTCTGTATGAGTTATAATAAAACTTTAATGACTTTAATTCTATACATAGTTTATCAGGAATATATTCCAAAGTTATCGTTGCAAAATCAGGCTGGCCGGTTTTAGGGCAGACAGAAGTAAATTCCGGAGCTTCATGAATAACAGTGTAGTCTCTGTCAGGATATTTATTATCGAACACTTCTAATAATTTTATTTTGTCGCTCATTGTGATTTTAGTTTAGTTAATTTTTAATGGTAATTAATAGATAAAGATTAATTTTTAACTTTATCAAAATATTCTGGTCTGATTTTATATGGAATTGGATCTTCAATCCCGGCCATTTGAAATCCTCGTAAACGTAAAGCACAGCTATCGCAAACTCCACATGCTTCATCTTCATTTTGATAACATGACCATGTTAAGTGAAGCGGTGCATTAACCTCAATTCCTTTTTGAACAATTTCAGATTTAGAAAGATTTATAATTGGTGTATATATTTTAATTTTTGTTTCCGGTTTTGTTCCAACGTCTATCATTTTTTCAAATGCAGAAAAAAATTCTGGACGACAATCGGGATAACCGGATGAATCTTCATACACAGCTCCGATAAATATTGCTTCTGCTTTTATTACCTCCGCCCAGCTTACACAAGCCGATAAAATATTTGCATTTCTAAAAGGCACGTATGAAGATGGAATTTCTTTATTGTTTAAATCAGCTTTTGCTACTTCTATATTTTTATCAGTTAAAGATGAGCCTCCAATTTTTGCAAGATGCTGAAAATCAATTACAAGCCTTTCTTTCACATTATAATTATCAGCAATATCATTAAATGATTTTAGTTCTCTTGTTTCTGTTCGCTGCCCATAATTAATATGGATAAAAGCTAAAGCATACTTTTGTTCAGCAATGGCAGCAGTTACACAACTATCCATTCCACCACTAACTGCTATTACAGCTTTTGGAACTTTACTACTCAACTTTGTTAGACCTTTTTTTGAAGCTTCAAAGATAAGAAAAACAGACTCATTAGTAAATTGCCAATTAAATGAAGGAAATTTTTAGGTGTAGAGTTTTAATCAACCTCCAAATAATTAATCAATTCAATTATTTGATATTTTATAAATTTGAAGATCTTATAATTATTTATACCTCTATTTTAATAGAAGCATTTTTTTTGTTTGAATAAAATTCCCGGCTTGCAGCTGGTAAAAGTAAACCCCACTAGGGTAATTGTCTGCATCAAATTTTACTTCATAACTTCCTGGCTGCTGTTGTTTGTTAACAAGAATTTCTTTTTCTCTTCCCAATACATCATAAACTTTTAATTGCGTTAGAGTTCCTCCGTTGGAGAGATTTAAGGAGGCTGGAATTGAATATTTTATTGTAGTTGTTGGATTAAAAGGATTTGGAAAATTCTGATTTAATTCAAACGAATGGATTTCACTTTGTTGATCATTTATTCCTGTAATCAGATTAGATTTTCCCGGAGTTGGATTTGAAAAAAACTGCCACGTATCGTCAGCGTCAGGAAATCTTCCATAAGATGTATCGGTTCCTTGCGATCCAAATGAAATCGAATCAGCTATCGTAACACCATCTGATTCAGTTAAAGCTATAAATTCTCCATCAGCGCTTAATTTAAAATTAGTATGAAAACTTCCTTGTTCCTGATCTTCATCGCACCAGATTATTAAATATTCACGGGCTTTTATTTTTAAGGAATCACCTGGAAATCGCCACTTAGTAAGATTATCTGGTTTGTCTGTTAAATACATTCCACTTAATGTAACATCTGTATTGGTTGGATTATAAAGCTCGATCCAATCATCAAAATCTCCTGCACTATCGGAAATTGTAATTGAATTGCTTGCCATAAATTCGTTAATTATAAGTTTCTCACTTGCTAATGAAGGAGTCCTTATTTCTATTGATTTGTAGTTAGGATAGACTACTTCATTTTGATTAACGTCTTTTATCTTCACCGTAAAACTCCCTGAACTCCCTTTTCCCAACGGAGGAATGGTTCCAACCCATCGGTCAGAATCTTCAACTTTTTTGCTGTTTGAAATTGGCTGGAACGCTAACGAATATATTTGCTTATCAGAGCTGCCATCTTTTATGAATTCAATCGCTGCATTACTTATCCCAGCATGTGAAAAGGCTGAGATTATAACATGGATAGAGTCATTTGCACTAGGATAAATTGGATAATAATTTAATGAATAAATTATAGGGTTAGCATTTCCATAATTAAGTTGAGCTTTCAATGAATTATTACGAAGGTTAACAAATTGTTTCAATCCATTTTTAACATGCTGATTTGAATAACTTCCGCTTGAATATGATTGGTTAAAATCATCAATTGAAAATCCATAATCTTTAATTCGAAAAGTATCCGCTTCAGCAAAAGGAGTAATCATACTTTTTATGCTGTCTATTTTTGAATTCATTAAAGAAAGCTTAAAAACATTTTCATTGTAGAAATCAAGGAAGTGTGTATAAAGTGATTTTAATTCTGCGTTGTTTAAAATTCGCTCAGCTAAAGGCCTGGAGCCATCAACCACTTTGGGATAATTGTAGGGATCTGCGGAAGACCAATCTATATTAAACCAATCTACGCCAAAAGAATTGTCATAGTCATAGGGAATTAAATCAAATTTACCTTTAGCCGGATTATAATATAAATAATAATTATTCATGAGCGACCAATAATTATCCCAGCTTCCTGTTAAATTATTTACAGCAAAATATTTTAAAAGAGAGGCAACATCTAAAATTTTATCCAATGAATCTAAAAATAAATTATCAGGTGTTTTGGTTATAATATTTATTAATCTTGCTAATTGCGAATAATCATCTGTGCTTTCATTTGTTTTAAGATCGTAAACCGGCCTTCCATTATCGGTAAGCTTATATGAGTTCGGATCGCTTCCAATGTAAGTTAGATCGGCTGGGAAAAGGCATTTCCATAAATTGCCGGAATCATCAGAAAAATTTTTCTTCAGAAATTCATTATCAACATGTTCAACGGAAATATATAGGCCATAATATTTGTCATTTATATATACTTCTGCATATGAAGACCTGCTTGAAACTACACCAATTTCATTAAATAGATCCCAGCAAATTTTGCTTCTGATAATTGATGGATCATTGTGCTCACCATTTAAATTTAATTTATCAACGCTGTAAAATTCTCTGCCTGAAACAAAAGTATTAAATGAAATTTTAAATGATTTCTTTTTAGCGCTTCTGGAAGTGTTCCCTCTTAATCTAAATCCAACCGAATCAACTGTTTCATCTATATATTTATTTCTGAAATGAAAAGATGCCAAATGAAGAGAATCACTTAAAATATTATCGTCATTATAAAGCCAGGCAAGCGCTTCAGCATCAATGCTGATATCGACGCGGGCAACTTCTGTGTCATCATATAATTTCCAGCTTTCGTCCTTGCTTTGGGCAAAAGTGGAAATAACAGCTATAAGAACTATAGATATTACTTTTTTCATTTAGCTAAAGTTAGTTTTATAATATATATGAATCAATAAAAAATAGACTGCCGAAGAAATCATTTCTTTGAATTCAACAGAAGTCTAAGGCACAGAAATAGACAAATTCAATCTAACGGTGTTGAAATAACCCGTCCGCCCGAACAAAAAGGACAAAGAGACAGTATTCAACTGTATCAGTAATGCAGGAAAAATTAGTGTAATTTTTTTCGATCCTTCATCATTTTCAGAAGAATTTGCATCCTTTTTTCTCTGGTCTCTGGCTTCTTTGCTGTTTGTAAACGCCAGGCAATTGCATATGTGTTTGCTTTATTTAGTGTTTTAAAAAATTCGTATGCCTGTTGGTCTTTTCTAAGTATCGCTAGAAAATCAGCGGGAATTTTCATTTGGCTGGGAGAATCATAGGCTTTGTCCCACCTGCCGTCACTTTTCGCAGCCTCTATTTCTTTTAGTCCGGATGGCTGCATTCGCCTTTCTTCGATAAGCTGGACCGTTCGTGTTTTATTTCGCTTTGACCATATACTCTTTGATCTGCGCGGCGTAAATTTTTGAAGCCACGATTTTTCATCATATTTTTTTTTCTGACCGTCGATCCAACCAAAGCAAAGAGCTTCATCCAATGCTTCATCATAAGTGACAGTTGCCTCGCCGGAATCTTTCTTGAAAATTCGAAGCCAAATACCCTGATTTGATATGGCATAATTCGTCGCAAGCCATTTTTTCCATTGCTTTGAGGATGCAAAAGATTTAACGGGGATTTCAGTATTTTTATTCATAGCACCTTACAACTTTTACTTTTTATAGTGAACCTCTACTCGAATAATAATACAAATAATTCTTATATGCGACGCTTACATGATTGACAAATCATATTTTACAAGCCAAAGCTTATAATAAAAATGATTCTTGTATAAAAATGATTACTCAAAGACACACATATTCTTTTAACCCTTTTTCCATAAAACTACAACTGCGCCCAACTAATTACTTCAGAAGAATCATTTTATTTGTTTTAATAAAAGCCTGTCCAGAACTAGATTCGGAGGCTTCGACTTGGATTCTATAAAAATAAACACCGCTTGCAAGATTGCTGGCGTTGAAATTCATTTTATAATTTCCTGCAACTTTCACTTCATTCACAAGATCAGCTACTTCTCGGCCGGTAACATCATAAATCTTCAAAGATACATTTGAAGTTTCCGGAATTTTGAATTCAATTGTTGTAGTGGGATTAAATGGATTAGGATAATTTTGTGGCAAACTATATTGCTGCGGAATTGCCGTGTTAATTTGATGTTCTTCTGCGTCAGTTAACTTTGCAAAGCCTTCATAAATTAATTGAAGCGAATCAGTTAAACCTACAAAACCAGGGTAGCCGCCGCCGCTCATATCAATTGTTTTTTCATTAAAATTAAAATTCACAAAACTCGAATCTTGCCGAAAATCTGTGTATTCACCGCTTGGATCAGTGGGAAAAGTTCCTATGACATTTGATAAGCCGGTGGTATCAATTTTAAATGATGTTCCTTCAAAATTAATATTTGCGGTTCCTTGATTTGCATATCTCTCAGCAGTATTATAATTACAATTTCCGGTGCTTCCAAAAGGTAAATTATGAAAAGGAGTTGTATAAGGATAACCGCCGCCCCAGGAAGTAAAATCTGCAAGTACTAACTGTCCGGTTGAACTTGTATACATAGTATCTTTGGGATCAACTTTAAGTGTTTTAAAATTTATTCTTACTCGATTATAATATGTAACCACGTCTTTCCCATAATACATTTGAGTGTAATCAGGAACATTTAAAGTATCGCTTGCAGGGATGAAACTATAATTATATTTCATCGGCTCGCCGGTTGTTGCAAAACTTTTTGCAAGTGTTAAATATTCTCGTGGTTCAGGCAATGTATCATCTGTCTGCGGATCAAAAAACATACAATAAATGTAAACTGGTTTATTTTCATCTCCATCGACGAAAAGCAAATAATCACCGCCAGGATTTGGCAATAAAGTTGCATTTTCTTTTACATCTTTTGCGGATGTGTATAATGCAGGCAGAATTATTTTAGACTGAACAACATCACCATGAGCATTCTCAACAATTACTTCACCATCCGGTTCCGCCGGATCGTTTAATAAAGGCGAATTAACATAAAATGCACCATTCCCTTCTGTTAGTGGAATTTCTTTCATTTTTCCATTTATTTTTACGTTCGCTTTAACTGATATAATAGGAAAGTTATTTGCTGCTGCACTAACATAAATCTTTTTAAAGTCTGATGAATAAGTTGCAAGACTGACCAGAGGATTAGGATTACCACCGGGTGTAATCATTGCTAGCTTTGAATTTTTGAACATTCTAAGCTGCATTAAATCTTGTTGCCCGTTTTTATTCCATTCATCAATAACTTTTTGAGAAGAAGTTGAAAAATACCAGTCGCCAGGAAATTTTCTTCCTTCAATTGTTGTATCACCAACTGCATCTTGCACATCAAAAATATTCTTTAAAAGATCATGCAGATTATATTGAGGGTCCCAATATTCCGTACCAGCAAACACTTGATAAACTTTTGATTCATCGGTTCCAAATTCTGCTCTAACTTCTACAGAAACAGGATTAATTTCATTCTCAAAACTTGTCCAGCTGATGTTAGAAGTCCAATCCTGGGTTGTGGAATTCCATCTAATAACTTTGGCATCAACTTGAACAACAACCAATGATATTGGAGCCCCCATTTGAATTGCTTTTAATTCTTCCAGGGATAGTATAATGTCATTGTAGTTTTCATCTTTATCAATAGCAATTGTTCCGGTTTGTGGATACCTGCTGTTACTAGTTCCTTTAGGCGATAAAATATTTGCCGCTTGATTTGGTGTTATTGTAGCAATAGTTTTATTTCCAATTAATAAATTAAATGTTGGGGTAACATCAAGTGCGGAAGCGCTTCCAATATTATCCATAAATACTCTCAGCTTTAATCTCGCTGCTTCACTTGGATTAGATGATTTTGTACTGCTCCAGTTTGAACCAATAGTACTTGTTGAACTTTCAGTGTGGACCCAGGTGTGTGAATAAGATGCCTCGACTGATGCTGATGCTAATTTAAATGGGTTAAAACTAAATTCTGCGCCTACAGTTACTCCGACTTGATTTTCATTTGAGGTTTCATTTGTAAATGATTTCTCTTTATCACCGCCTTTTGTATCCGTAATAGTGCTAATCGGAATAACATCATAGCTTTCCATCCCCATTCTTATTATAGGCCTGGCAGCAACCAAAGGATTATTTTCCGGTGCCTGAACGCCAGCCGGCATATTAACACCAGTGACTTCCATATAATCGCTATAAGGATCACCATCTGTGCTCCATCTAAGCGGATCAGTTATGTAATGTTTAACATCCGGATTTCCATCCCAAGGTTTTAAACCATCTAAAACATTATAGGTAAAGCCGTTTACTTCTAATTCATTGCTTATACCATCCCCGTCAACATCGGCTGAATCGGACAATGCTGTTTCGGTTCCGTTTGCAGAAGTGAGATAAACAAATCCATTTCTATGATTTGAGTTTTCATTTTTCTGAGAGAAAATTTGCGGACTTTCCAACAGAAAAATCAATAAAACGAAATAAATAATAGATAATTTCATGTTTTTTCTCCTAATTTTTTTTTGTTGTTTCTCTAATACGCAGGAAACTCAGTCCAAAGTGATAACGGCTAATAACTTTTTTTATTGATTGGTGAATTTGAAGGTAAAAATTCAAGAGCTAAAATGATTCATGCAGCGCTTCAATTTAATGAATTATGTGTGATAACTAACAATTCTAATATCTAACATGAAACCATATCAAAATCCAATGCGTCTATTATAAAAAATAAATAGTGAATCTTTCAATGAATTAAATTTGACGAGGCGAAAAATGAATATTATAAAAACATCTAGAACAGCATTGTTTTTATTGATGGTTATATTTTTAACAGTTGTACTTGATGCCCACCAATTATCGGCAAAAGACAAAAACCTTGCAGACAAAGTAAGCAATAAAATTCTTGCCTACTATGATAATCCTTCGATCGAAGTAAAAAATAATAACGGCGCAATAGAAATTAGCGGGACCGTTAATACTCTCTATGATAGATTAAGAATTTTCGAATTAGCTTCAGAAGTAAAAGGTGTAAAAGAAATTAAGGACCTAATAGATATTGATAATAAAATTGTCCCTGATAAAGAAATACAAGAAAATATAATTGAAGGAATTCATTTAAACAGCGCAATACTTGAACCAGATAGAATTTCAGTTGCCGTCGACAATGGTGAAGTTATTTTAAGTGGAGATGTAAGTTATAAAAGAGAAAGTGAAATGGCTGAAACATTGTCTTCATGGCAAAACGGTGTTTTAGGGATTACTAATAATATTAAAGTACTGCCATTTAAAAAAGCCATAAGTGACGATAACCTAACTATTATTTTAGGCGAAATTCTTAAAACTCATTATGGTTTGGAAAAGAATGTTCAATTTAAAGTTAACAAAGGAGTGGTAACTCTTGATGGAACGGTTTCAAGCCTATGGGCAAAAGATAAGATTGAATCTGACTTTTTACATGTACTAGGGGTACAATATGTTCATAACAATTTGAAAGTATCTGAAGATAATATCTAAATAAGAAAATTTGTTTTAATTTAAAATTCTGTTCATACTATTTGTTAAATGTATAAATGAATAACTTTTTATTTTATTATTCCATTTTCAGTAAAATATTTATCTAAAAAATCTTCCTCTTCTGAGAAGTGGCTATATTCACCTTTATATCCTTTTTCCTTTGCTATTGCACCAATTCTGCCTTGATTATTCATTAATACATTAGGAATGTAAGAAGCGATTTGGTCTTTATAGGCATCGGTTGGAGAGATGATTTTTCCGCCATTTTCTCGAATACATTTAATCAAATCCTTTATAAACATAGCTGCAATATCGTTCTCGTGAAGAAGTATAATATGTTTTGGTGAACGTCCTAAAACTTTTTTTGCCATATCATCGTAAAACTTTATGCAGCCCCATAAAAAATTTACATAAGCATTTTTGAATTTTTCTAGATCAATTTTTTTCTGGCTGTTGTATGCATCTTTAAATATTTTTTCGATATACCAATCATAGTCATCAACCGTTACATACCCATTTTGATAATTCATTTTGGATAATGCAGCTCGGACACTATCTCTTTTTTCAATAGTTTTTCCTTCATGCAGATATGGATAGCGGAATAATTTCGTATAGGTTTTATATTTTTTTAAAATACTATCTGCTGTTTGAATATCGTTTATATATTCTTTTGCACTTATATTATTCAATGATCTGTGTGTGTTAGAATGATTCGCAATTAAATGCCCGGCGTCAGAATACATTTGCAATCTTTTATTGCCAATTGAATCAATCTGATTAGTTACACAATAGAAAATTACCTGCTCAACATTTGCCTCTCTCAAATCATCAATTAAAGTTTGGGTTCTTTCTAGTCCCGTGAAATATGCTCCATCTCCGCGCGGCGCATCATCAAATGATAAAGCAACTTCCTGTGCGTCTAAAATTGTAGTTATAAAAATGAAAGAAAAAAGTAATAGTATTTTATTCATATCTTATTTATTAAAAAAATTTATATCACTATTCAATTAAAGTAATTACATTTATTTAAAATGGTTTGAATTTAAAATTATACTTCCAACAAGTATTCATGTACTAGTTTAATTGCCATTGCTCCTTCTCCGACAGCAGAAGCTACCCGGTTCATTGAACCTGATCTGATATCTCCTGCAGCAAAAATTCCAGGTATACAAGTTTCCAGCAGGTACGGTTCACGTTCAATCTTCCAGTTCTTTTTAAAACTTTCATATTTCATTAAATCTCTGCCAGTCTCAATGAATCCTTTTACATCTTTAATAATATTAAGTTTTATCCAATCAGTTTCAGGCCTTGCGCCGATAAATATAAATAAAGCTCCGGCTTGATGAGTAATTATTTCCTTGGTATCAATATTTTTTAAAGTTAAACATTCAAGACTATTTTTCCCAATAACTTCAGTTACTTGAGAATTTACTATAACCGTTATATTATTAGTTTTATTAACCTGTTCGATTAAATAGTGTGACATAGTTGAATCAAGCGAGTTTTTTCTAATCACAATAAAAATATTTGCTGCAAACCTTGAAAGATACATCGCAGCTTGACCTGCAGAATTGCCTCCCCCTACTATAAATACATTTTTATTTTTGCATGAGTGTGCTTCAGCAGTAGCTGAACCGTAATAAACTCCGGCGCCGGTTAATTTATTAATGCCCTTAACGTCCAAAGTCCTATAATCCACTCCGGTTGATATTACGATTGTGTGTGTTTTAATTTCAGGACCTTCGGAAAGTGACAAAATTTTATAATTGTCTTTTATATTTATATCAATCACCTGACAGGGAGAAAGAATTTCAACTCCAAATCTTAAAGCCTGAGTCAAAGCTCTTCGGGTTAAATCAGCACCGGATAGACCTGCTGGAAACCCAAGATAGTTTTCAATTCTTGAACTTGTACCGGCCTGACCGCCTGGCGCTCTTTTTTCAATCATCAATGTCTTTAGTCCTTCGGTGCCGCCATATACCGCTGCAGCCAAGCCCGCCGGGCCTGCGCCGATTATTACTACATCATAGAGTTCTTCTAATGCAGTCGACTTCAATCCGATTTTTTTGGCTATCTCAATTTCAGTTGGACATTTTAATAGCAAACCGTCTTGAAATAAAACTACTGGCAATTCAGTGAATTCGATATTATTACTATCCAAATAATTCATGGCATCTTTGTTTAATTCTACATCCTGCCATTTGTATGGAATTAAATTACTGGTTAGAAAATCTTTTATTCTATGAGATTCCGGAGACCATTGATAACCGATAACTTTTATACCTTCAAACTCAGGAACAAAATTATTATTCCAGTCATCAAGCAAGTCTGTAACAACGGGATAAAGTTTTTCTTCCGGCGGGTTCCATGGTTTTAAAAGATAATAGTCTAATCTTAAATTATTAATTGCTGTAATTGCGGCTTGAATATCCGAATACGCTGTTAACAATATTTTTTTAGATTCTGGAAAGAATTCCATAGCTCTTTCCAAAAACATTGTTCCTTCCATTTCCGGCATTCTTTGGTCTGAAATAAAAAGCGCAACACTCTCTTTTTTTAATTTTAATTCTTTAACTGCTTCGAGAGCTTCATTAGCGGAATCGATGGCAAGAACTTTATAATCTTCCCTAAATTTATTTCGCACATCCCGCTGAATAGCCCTTAGTACTTGAGTATCGTCATCAATAATTATAATGAATGGAAGTTTCATATTACTTTTTTTATAAAAATATTAATGTTGTGAAACCGGTAAACTGATAACAAATTGAGTTTTCCCAGGGATGGATTCTACTTCTACTTCGCCATGGTGCTGATTGATAACGGTTTTAACAATATCGAGTCCTATACCTGTCCCCTCTCCCACTTTTTTAGTGGTAAAGAAAGGGTCAAAAATACGGGATAGAATTTCTTTGGGAATGCCGGAACCATTGTCTCTAATCCGCACAGTTACTTTTTTATTATCACAAATAGTTTCTATTTCAATCTCGCCGTTTTGCGGTACTGCATAAATAGCATTATCAATAATATTTGTCCATACTTGATTTAATGCACCGATATAAACTTCAACCTCTGGCAAATTTTCACAGAAAACTTTTTTAACCTTTATATTCTTTTCACGGATTTTATATCCAAGAAGAATAAAAGTATCTTCAATATCTTTATGAAGATCAGTATAATAAAGATCGCCTGCTCTATCCATTTGAACATGAGATTTAATTGCACCAACTAACATCGAAATACGTCCTGAGGCATCTTCAAGATCTTTTATAATTCTTCGCGAACTCAATATATTTTCAAGCCAATTTAGAATATATGGAAAAGCTTCATCACCTACGTTCTCATTTATCTTCTCCAAGTCGTCGCATGAAAATCCAGAGTCAATAAATGTTTCAGCTATAGCGTTATTTTTAATTTCTTTTTTGATTAACCATTCATTCAGTTCATCTTCTTTTTGCAGCCGCTGAAGCGGACTCATTTTAGTTTTTACAGAATTTGTTTTCTTTTTATTTTCCGCT
Source organism: uncultured Ignavibacteriales bacterium (assembly GCA_963731745.1). Classification (GTDB taxonomy): domain Bacteria; phylum Bacteroidota; class Ignavibacteria; order Ignavibacteriales; family Ignavibacteriaceae; genus CAVSWT01. The sequence goes on along the minus strand of CAVSWT010000012.1, from coordinate 133,378 downwards.
ATTTCCCGGATGTTCAATATATTTTCTGATGTGATATTGTATCTTAATAATCCTTCAGTGAGGGCAAAGTTAAGATTTAATCTTTGGTCCAATTCATCAGATATTCTATCAATGGCAGCTGCAGGATTATTTAATTCGTGAGCAATTCCGGCGGCAAGTTTGCCAAGTGCACTTACTTTTTCCTGCTGCATTTTTGTTGTAGCAAAAAAACGAGCTCTCTCAGTCATATAGGCAATTAATCGCTGTATAAAAGAGGAATTAAGCTGTTCAAGTTCTTGAAAATATTTTTTATGGAGTTTGATTATACGGATTTTTCCAACTGCATAAGAATTTCCCGGTGAATTTTTTAGCCTAGAGTAAGGCAATACTCCCGTCACGCCTCCCGTAAGCTCATTATTTGAAATCGTATGATAATAAACTAGCTGTCCGTTAACATTCATATAAAAATTCATCATACCTTCCAGGAAAAAAATCATATCATCAATAGGTTCACCGGTTTTAACAATAATGTCTCCATCCTCATGTTCTTCATAGCTTGAATGAGCTAGAATCCATTCAAGATGCTGATCAGGCAAATCTTTTAACGCAATGTTATTTTTTAGATCATTTATAGTTACTGAATTATTCATATGCAGGTAATTAAATAATTTACTTTGATAAAGTGAGTATGATAAAAGAAATTACTTTCAAGCTAGTTGAACTATAGGAAGTTCGCAAGTTAAATAAAGAATAAGAAATTTATTTTCTATTCCTCTATAGAAATAACAATTATAATTTGGAAGTTATTAGTGATGTTGAATATCATTTAATTATTAATGAAAAGCAATAAAGCAATGATGTAAACAATATTTCAACCTCTGATAATTTATATGTAATAGTGGTTTGATAAAATAAAATTTTACTTCATAATTTCCAATCACTCTTCCATTTTGTTGTTAATTATCTTTTGCTTTTTAAAATCCAATCTCATAATTTCCATTAAATTAACTTCCCCTAATTGCTCCTGGTTGAATTAAATTGAAGAAAAATGCCATAAATAGTATTAGGTCTTCATTATTGAATTCATTCAATATATTCATGTATGCTTTGTTATTTTTTAATTTTCTTTTCGTAAATCAAAGCGGCGCTCAATCTTCTTCTACAAACATTAATCAATTATTAAAAAACGGCAATCCTAAAATTACATATTACAGCAGGGATGTTTACAATGCTTTTTCACAAAACTGGGCTGTTGTTCAGGATAGGATAGGAGTTATGTATTTTGGGAATGGAAATGGAATTTTAACTTATGATGGAACAACGTGGAATCTCATAACTTTACCTAACGAAGCAGCAGTTTTCGCTTTAGCAATTGATAGGAATAATAAAATTTATGTGGGCGCCGAAAGTGAAATAGGTTATCTTGAAGCAGATAAGTTCGGAAGATTATACTACGTTTCTTTGGTACCTCAATTAAATGGAGATGACAAAAATTTTTCGGCATGTAGAAATGTTTTCTGTACTTCAAAAGGAATTTATTTTCAATCTAACGAGGAACTATTGTTATGGGATGGAGAGAAATTAAAAGTCTGGAAAGCCGGTGAAAATAGATTCTTTTGGGCAACGGAGGCAAATGATAATATATATATTAGTGTTAAAAATAAAGGTTTAATGCAGCCTATCAATGGGGAAATGAAGTTAATAAATAATGGGGAATATTTTAAAAACTTAGATGTTTTTGTTGCTCTGCCTTATGATAAAAACCATGTCTTGTTTGCTACACTAAAGAATGGTTTATTTTTATATGACGGCAATAATATTTCCCAATTTAAAACTGAAAATGATAAATACTTAAAAGATAATAATATCTATTGCGGGACGTTGCTTTCAGATTCAACATTTGCTTTCGGAACATTGCAAGCTGGTTTAGTAATTATCAATAAAAAAGGAAAACACCTTCTAACACTTAATGATGAAAGTGTATTGAATTCTTTAATGGTATTTGGACTTTATGAAGATAGAACAAATATATTATGGGCTGTTTTAAATGACGGGATTGCAAAAATTGAATATCCTTCACCTTTTTCAAAATTTACAATCAGCCCTCAATTAAAAGAAAATGTTTGGCAAATTAAAAAATTTAATAATACCATTTATGCCGGCACCGATAAAGGTTTATATTATTTTACAAATGGTACATTTCATTCAATTGAAGGAGCAAACCAAAGAGTTTGGTATTTGCTGCAAAAAAATAATTCATTGTTTGTTGCTTTAGATGACGGGTTATATCTTTTAAAGGATAGATCTCAAACTTTGATTCAAATAAATGATCTGGCTATTAATTCATTAGCAAGTTCAAAGTTAGATTCTAACAGAATATTTATAGGTTCTGCATTAGGGATAAGTTCTATTTATTATAAAAACGGCAATTGGTTTAATGAAGAAAACATTCCTGGGATTCATGGTTCAACATACGATGTTATTGAGATGCCTAATGGTAATTTATGGTTAGAGACTAATGTAAACTACATTTGGAAAGTTTCGTTTCAAAACAAGGAAGATGCTTTACATCTTAAGCGACCAATAATAAAAAAATATAATACTGCAAATGGACTTCCGGACGATCTTGGGCAATTATTTTCCTTTGAAGACAACGTAATTTTCTCTTCTATAAAATATAGTAATGATATATATACTTATAATAAATCTACTGATAAATTTATACTTACAAATGTATTTAATGATTTAATTGGCTTACAAACAAAAGATTTTCATCTGTCCTCAATTGATAATAAAGCGAATATATGGTTTCATAAAAAAGCTGATGGAAAGACTGTGGGTAATTTAGTTGCCTGGAAACTTGGTAATGGGAATTATAAAGTAAAAGATTTAAAAGAAGAAGGCATTATCAAGAACATTGGTGGAGGGTTTTTATATGATGCAGAAAATCATTTTATAATTTATGGTGGAAAAGGGGAGTTAATAAAACATGATTTAAATGTAGAAGGAAAACAAGATTCAAAATTTAATACTCACATTAGTAAAGTTATTTTTAATAACGATTCACTACTATATGGCGGAATAAGGTTCGCTTCAAACAATGAAATAACAGAACAGATATTACCTTTTTACAATAATAAATTTCGTTTTCAATATTCTGCTTTAAGTTATCATGATGAAAAGGTAAATCAATTCCAATATTATCTTGAAGGATTTGATAAACATTGGTCTAATTGGTCGGGAGAGACTCAAAGTGATTATACAAACCTTTCAGAAGGAAATTATATTTTTCATGTCAGAGCAAAAAATATTTACGGATTTATAGGCAATGAAGATAAATATGCTTTCATAATTTTAGCTCCCTGGTACAGAAGCTGGTGGTCTTTTATTTTCTATGGATTGGTGCTTTTAGGATTTGTTTCGGTAATCATTAAGTGGCGAGTAAATCATTTTAGAAAAGAAAAAATCGCGCTTGAGAATGTTGTTAAAGAAAGAACAAGTCAATTATCCGCTCAAGCAAAACAACTTGAAGTTCAAGCAGAAAAATTAAAAGAAGTTGATAAACAAAAAGCACGCTTCTTTGCAAATATTTCCCATGAGTTTAGAACTCCATTAACTTTAATAAAGGCGCCTGTAGAAAATGCATTAGAAACATCGGATGAATCCATTTCTAAAGAAGATAAAATAATGATTAGAAACAATGCTGATAGATTACTGCGGCTGGTTAATCAGTTGTTGGATCTTTCAAAGCTTGATGCCAACAGCTTGGAACTAAATCTTATTCAAGGGGATATTTATAAATTTTTACGTGCCGTTGGTTCTGCGTTTACATCTTATGCAGATCAAAGGAATATAAATTATCACATCAATATTCCTGAACAAAAACTTAATGTCATGTTTGATCAGGATAAATTAGAAAAAATTATATATAACCTTTTATCAAATGCCTTTAAATTCACAGGAGACAAAGGCGAAATAACTATAAATGCACATTTTGAGCATCATTTACTAACCATAGAAATAATTGATAACGGGAAAGGAATAATTCCTGAACATCTTCCACATATCTTTGATCGATTCTTTCAATCAGACAATTCATTGACAAGAGAATTCGAAGGTACTGGAATTGGTTTATCATTGACAAAAGAATTGGTTTCTTTGATGAAAGGTGATTTACAGGTTGAAAGCCAGCCTGGTATTCGTTCAAAATTTACAGTCATAATTCCGATCGAAGAAATCTCGATACAAAAAGAAGATAATCCATTTAATGAATTTAAATCTCAATCTATTTTAAGTAATGAGAATATTAATTCTTCTCATGATTATGTAGAAGATGAAAATACTGATAAATCTATAATACTCATCGTTGAAGATAATAATGATATGAGAGGATTTATAAAGAAAGAATTATTTCAAAATTATAGAATTTTTGAAGCTGGAAATGGAGTAGAAGGTTTTGAAATTGCTAAAAAAGAAATTCCAGATTTGGTAATTACTGATTTAATGATGCCTAAAATGGACGGCATGGCTTTCTGCAATCAACTTAAAAATGATGAATATACAAATCACATCCCTGTTATTATGCTTACAGCAAAAGCCGGCCAAGAAAATAAATTGGAAGGTTTGGAAACAGGTGCTGATGATTATTTAACCAAACCTTTTGATAAAAAAGAACTGCAAGTGAGAATAAATAATCTGATTCTTCAACGTCAAAAATTGCGTAAAAAATTTAGCAAGGAAATTATTCTTCAGCCAAGGAATATTACCATTAGCAGTATGGACGAACAATTCCTGAATAAAGTGGAAGATCTAATCGAAAAAAATATTTCAAATGAAAATTTTAGTGCAATGGAAATACAAAATGCTCTGGCTATAAGCAGAGCTCAATTGCATCGCAAGATGAAAGCAGTTACCGACCAGGCGCCTGGAGAATTTATAAGACGTTATAGACTTGAAAGAGCTGCTCAAATGTTAAAAAATAAGAGTGGAAATGTAACTGAAATTGCTTATGCTGTCGGATTTGGCAGCCTTTCCTATTTTACCCGCAGTTTTCGAGAACTTTTTAATCAATCTCCATCAGAATACGCCTCCCAAAACAATCCGGATAAAGAGTAATCTCATTTCATAAAAATTTAAATTATTCAAAGTCCACGATATTAAAGATCAACAAGTTTAATAATCCGCAATTTTAAGTGTTTGCTGATCACATGAGAATATAGTACAAACTTTTGTAACAATAGGGCAAGCATTCTCAATTTTCAATTCTTACGTTTGAAACAATTCGTTTTGTCATCCGATTTTAAGTTTAGAAATCAAGCTTTTATAAACTGAACACTATAAAATCATCTCATTCCGACCATATTAAATAATTAATTGATTTAGAAATCAGACAGAAGTAATGTCTGTAAATACAATAGGTGATTTTTGAAATGGAGCTATCAGTAGTTAACTAATTATTTTTAATAATTTATAAGGAAGAGAAAGATGAAAAAAATTAAGCATTTATTATTAAGAACAAAATTAGCACTTGTAATTACGATCCTTTATATATCTATAGAATCATGCTCATATTGCCCTCCGCAAATGGATTCAATTTGTTATTTAACCCGCAAAGAAAAGTTAAAAGAATTAACGGATAGTCTTAAAACAATGGTTTTCGAAGATCCAAATACTATAATTGTTTTTCATGGGTCTGGATGTGCCGAATCAAAAAATAATGGAACACAGGATGTTATTAGAGTTAATGGAATGCAGGATATTCCTGTATATGCCACTGATGCTATGGTATTTCTTAACGGATGGCATTTAAAATATCTTCACGATGATCACCATGTAGCAGGCTTTGGGACTGCAATAAGCAATATCAAGTTAGCTGACAAAACAGATAATACAGGAAGAATTCTAACCTGGCAGGCTGCAGGTGTTCTTTCTGACGACAACTTCGATGACTCCTATCAATGGTGTTATTTTTATACTGTTGTTGCCTGGAATCGTCAAAATCTTGACTTAGTTGTTGATCAACGAGATGGTTCATGCGATTCACACGATCATCGCTCTGCAAATTATTACTCAGCAGAAAATGTCTTTGCATATACCTCCTTAGCCTCATTCACAAGCTTTCTTCATAACACTGATTTCATTGATAGGAATGTTGCAATCTTACCAAGAGGATTTGGATTTTCTTTTGACTGCAGAAATGATCATCATCTTCTTCAGATAGGCTATAACCTTGACCACAGTGAAAAATATATTGAACAAGGAAAAAATTATTATAAAAGATTTGAAATTGTTTCTCCTTTTCAAAATGATTCAGCAGGCTGTGTTGACTCAGGTTTTGTTAGCTGGGATACTTATTCAATATTCAAAGATGATGATGTAAAAAGAAGTTATTTATTCGGAGAATTAGTTTCCGGGTTTGCCGGAAAAGATTTAAATATTATTCAACCGCCGTATTCAATACTTCCTAAACAAGGCACGCATGTAGACATTGCATATCAAGGCGGAATAAGAACACAAAAATTCACGATTAATCATGTCCCTTACAAATATGCTATTCCTGCTTTAACAGGATGGAATTTGGAATATGTGGATAATGATCAGCATGTAAAGGAAATAGGTGCCTGGATAGATGAATTTCACTATGATAAAGATCCAAATGTTCAAACAGGAACTTTACATTATGCTCTAAAATCAGTGATGATTGATAGTGATAAGGAACCGGATTTCAACGTAACTCATAAGGCAACAATTTTAGGAATAGGAACTGAAACAGGATTAGCAAATCAAAAATCGCCAGACTTAATCCCTTTTAGCCCAGCCGGAACTGATCCATCAGCATTTTGCAGGTTTGAAGGAAATGGGAACTTACTTAGAGTTACAATAAAAAATCAGGGTAATGCAGATGCAGGCCCATCAAAAACAAAAGTAACATACAGTAATGCAAATGGTACAGCTTTTACATTAGATACTTCCCCAATTCCAGCCGGTGGTAGTGTTGATCTAATATTTAGAGTTCCTTCCGATTGTTTCAGCCCGGACTGCTCATTCAAAATCACAGTAGATTCAGAAAACCAGGTTGATGAATTAAACAAGCAAAACAATAGCAAAAATGGAGGATGTATAGGATGAAATCATACATAAATTTTATTCGTTAACAAACTAATTATCTCTTTAAAATAATTTCTTAATAATATTTTTCACCTTTATATGAGGTTTATATGAAACGAAATTCACTTACATCAATAATTTTTCTTTGCTCTATTTCCTTTTTGTTTGCTCAACAAGCAAAAAAAGATAAAACTGTTACAGCAAATGAAAAAAACAATATCTCAAATAAATCAGAAAAAGCTCAATCAATTAATGATAAAGTTTCATTTAAAGATGGAAGTACAACCCTTCTTGAAATTAACAGCGAAGGTTCTGCCGGCTCTTTAATTTTACCAAGCGTTGGAAGTGCGTTAAGCGGTAACAAACTTTACAATAATGGCGGCAATCTTTTTTGGGGAGATACTAAATTAAATGGTTCCGGCGGAGCTTCTCTATTAAATGACCTCTCAGATGCAAAATATATCGGGCATAGTCTTTTTTTAGGTTCCGGTGCAGGAGATAATGATGATGGAACTGATAATGGAAACACGGGGGTCGGCTATATAGCGCTTCAGCATAATATATCCGGAGCTGCTAACTCCGCATTTGGCAATTATGCACTTACCGCAAATACTTCCGGCTTTGGAAATACAGCAATTGGTTATGAAGCACTCGCAAGTAACGGCAACGGGAATGGAAACACTGCTGCCGGTCTTCTTTCACTTTATCATAACAATGCAGATAGCAACTCAGCATTTGGTTATGCAGCGCTTTTTTCAAATACAACAGGATATGAAAATACAGCAATTGGTTCCCAGGCACTTTATTCAAACACAAATGGTATTGAAAATACAGCAATGGGTTACTATGCGCTTAGATATAATACAACAGGAAATTATAATCATGCAATTGGATTTGCAGCACTTGGGTCCAACATATCCGGTGAAAATAATACAGCAATTGGTTATGCAGCATTATGGTTTAATTATACTGGAAAAAGAAACACCGCAGTGGGCAACTTATCTGGACCACAAAATGGTAATTTAACTAATCTGAATAATACCACTGCAATAGGATATGGTGCAGATGTATTTGCTGATAATCAAGTAAGAATTGGAAATTCTGATGTTACAAGTATTGGAGGCTATGCTCCTTGGTCTAATCTTTCCGATGGGCGGTTCAAAAGAAATATTGAAGAAAATGTTTCCGGATTGAATTTTATCTTAGGATTAAGGCCAGTCACCTTCACTTTTGATATGAATGCCATTTCAAATAAGCTTCAAGAAAATATTACTTTCGATAAAAACGGTATTGAGAAACATATTAAAGAAAGTTCGAAAATGATTCAAAGCAGGGAGAAAAAATCTAAAACAAGAAGAGTCGGTTTCATAGCCCAGGAGGTTGAGTCCCTTGTGAATGAATTAGGAATAGATTTCGACGGCGTAGAAAAACCGGAAAATGAAGATGATTTTTATAGATTAAGATATTCTGAATTTGTTGTGCCTTTAGTTAAAGGTATGCAGGAACAGCAAAAAATGATTGAAGATCTTAAGGATGAAGTCCAAGAACTTAAAGACAAATTAAATAACCTTGCTGTTCAAAAATAGAAATGAAACTTATACGATTTTTTAATTAAAAGTATGGAGGCTTTTATGATACTGTCTAAATTAAAATTCATATTATTTCCTCTTATAATATTTATAGTTCATGTTTCTGCCTATGGAGGAATTGACTTAGAACTAAATAATAATATGCAGATTGAAACAACTGGAGCATCAAAGGTTGAACTTTCTGGTAATTTAATAGAAAATGGTAGCGGCCACTTGAAAGGTATTTTTTCATCCGGCGATAGAGATACAATAACTAATTTCAGCGGATTGACTTTTTCATCCCCATTAAAAGGTAACATAACATGTCTAATCGGAACTCAATATTCAGGAACAGGTACAAATTTCACACGCTATTATGAAATTGAAAACAAAAGTACGAGTTCAGATTTAAAAACAAATGTTACCATTATTACAACTACCGATGAAGCAGGAAGCCTTACCGGGCCGTTTTTTATTTACACAAAGAACGGTAACAGCTGGAAAGGATACGGTTTTGGTTCTACAGGAAACACTATTGGGGCAGATACAATTACATTCCCTAAAAACTCACAAACAGACCTCATAATCTCCGAAGGTGTTGGTGTTAAAGTAAAGATATTTTTAGAAGGGCCTTATAATAAAAAAGACCACAATATGAATACTACCATCAATGGTGATATTCCTCTAACTTCTCCATACTCAGAAGATTTCAGGACAGCTTCTAATAAACCATCAACCGCCGTTGACTGGGTTCTAGTCCAGCTTCGGGATGCGGCAAATCCATCAACTATTATTGCTTCTCGTTCAGCTTATTTAAACTCAGATGGAAATTTAATAGATGATAATGCGGCCTCCGGAAGAGGAATAGGAATAGCCGCTCCTCCAGGAGACTATTATGTTGCTATAATGGATAGAAATCATCTCGCTGCTATGACAGCAAGTATTCAAAATGACTTAACCTGGGGATCAGCATCGACAGTATCAACTTATAATTTTACTTCAGCAAGCAGTCAATTTTATGGAGGCAGCGCTGGAGCTAAAGAAGTAGAATCCGGTGTTTGGGGAATAATTGCAGGAGATGTTAATCAAAGCTCATTTATAAACTCGGGAGACTATGTAACTACTCAAACAGAAATTGGCTCTAGCGGATATGTAAATGGGGATTGTGATTTTAACGGGTTAGTAGATTCGGAGGATTATGTAAAGATTAAACAGAATGTAGGCAAATCTTCAGCGGTACCATTACCTTAAATATTTTTATTAAGGAGTCAACATGAAAAATTCATTTCTTCTAATATGTACAATTATAATTTTAGCATTAACAATCAAACCTATAATTGCAGGTAACGTTACTGTTACTCTGAATGGGGTAAATCCCTTAACAATAAAAATTAAAGGGAGCCCTAAAAATGAAGATGCCCCAAACATAAGCTTTTATTTATATTACGGAGACGATGCAACCACATCTCTTTCCTTAAATGGGGTAGATGCGTCACAACTGGAAACTAATTTTGGATGGGGGACCAGTTTCAGAACAAAGGGAATAACTAACGGAAGTTGGACAAAAGACGGACATATTTTTACTCATAGATTGCTCTATGATAATTTCAACGGCGGCACTGATGATGATTTTTGGCCAACCTCTGAAGTTAATGCTGTTGCAATTAATTTTTCTGCTGTAGGAAACGGGCATGCTTATTTTGAACTTACTGATGCTTATGGCTTAGTAGATTATTTGGGCAATCCACGCGCTGTTACTATTGATAATCAAGGTGCTCCACTGCCAGTCGAATTAATTTCTTTTAATGCTGAAGTAAACCAGGATAAAGTTAACTTAAAATGGACGACTGCTACGGAACTAAATAATTATGGCTTTGAGATAGAAAGGCAGTTTAACAACAAACAATCAGAAGGAAATAATCAGAACTGGAAAAAGGTTGGCTTTGTTGCAGGCAGCGGCAACAGCAGCTCACAAAAAGAATATACCTTTGTAGATAAAAACCCTGTCGGTGGAAGCAATTTTGATTATCGGCTTAAACAAATTGATAAGGATGGAAGCTTTTCATATTCGGATGTTATAAATGTAAAAGTAATTCCCTTGCAATACATGCTCTTCCAGAACTATCCAAATCCTTTTAACCCCACAACAAAAATAAAATATTCAATCCCCTCTTCCGATTTAGAGACCGGGCATCCCGACAAATCGGGACAAGTTGCCCCGTCTGTACAATTAAAAGTTTATGACATACTTGGAAGAAAAGTTGCCACACTTGTAAATGAAGAAAAAGCTTCCGGAAATTATGAAGTTACTTTTGATGCAAAAAACCTAGCGAGCGGAGTTTATTTTTATAAAATAGAAGCCGGCGATTTCACACAATCAAAGAAGATGATAATTTTAAGATAAACTCCAAACTCTTATATACAATAAAGTAGAGAAACTTTTACAATATTCTTAATTTAGAATTTACAATTAGTGTAATCGAATTCATTTTGTTATTTACAGAATACCATTAATCATAATCATAAAAAGCCTCTAATAATTTATATTTAATTGAGATCTTATATTTTAATTAAAAATATTTTTATTTATCAAAAGATTTTGTAAAATTAATTACACTTTTAAGACAATTATAAAATCCACAGATTGAAAAAATATTTCGCATTATTAATTATAATGTTATTCCTTTTTAACATTTTCGGATATTATATTCCATTCCTATTGAAACGTTCGGAAATTAAAACGGAGATGAGAGAAAAAATAAATGAAATCCGTTTTAAGGATAATGTTGTTAAGCTTACATTTCCCTTACATGAAAAGCACACCAAAATTGAATGGAAGGAAGAAGGAAAAGAATTCCGCTATAAAGATGAAATGTATGATATTGTTAAAATTGAATATGATAAAGATAGTATAAGTTATTTCTGTCTCCAGGATAAAGATGAAAATATTTTAATCTCCAAATTTGATCAGCTGGTTAAAAATAACTTCGAAAATAATGGCAAGAATAAAAATAATCCCCTTAAAGAATTAAGCAAATATAATTTAAATGATATAACTGAATTTTATCCTGTTATAAACAAAGTACTTTCTAATGCTTTCAATCCTGTCTTTTATAAAAGCTTATCTTTAGAAACTCAATTTCCTCCACCCAAAAAAATTTAATTAGATAACACGCCATAAATTAATTTCTGTTGAAACAATCTCTTTTTACCAGGTTGTTTTTTATCCATTCAACAGTAATAAATAATTAAAATAGTCAGTTCATTGCTGTGTAGTTTGTATTCTACTAATACTAAACTCTAATGCATAACTATACTTTTACCAAAAACTTTTTACTGAAATTAAAAAGGATTTTTTTTTATGAATAAACGTATGCTATTATTTTATATCTGTGTACTATGTCTTGTTTCCACATTAAAAGCGCAGGTTTCTGTTACCGGTATAGTTGTAGATAAACAAACGCTTGAACCTGTTGCAGGTGTCATCTTAACTATTGATGGAACTTCTACAATAACCACAACCAATGATTATGGTAAATTCAAATTTTCAACTAGTTCTAGTTCATTTACTATTAACCTAAAGCGAATTGGTTACATAAGTAAAGAAATTTCAATTAGTGATATATCAAAACCTTTATACATTCTGCTTTCCCCTTCACCAGTTGAACTTACAGGAGTTCAAGTTATAGGAAATAATCAAATTTTAAGTTCACAATCTCTGGGAATTCTTACCCAACGAGATTTAGAAAGATCAACCGGATTGTCCTTAGAAAATTCTATTAATATGGTTCCAGGTATTTTCATGCAGTCAAGAACACCATGGGGAGGTGCCAGAATCACAATTCGCGGTTACTATCCAAGCACAAGCGGCAACAGTACAAACAGTAACGGCCTTGGTTATCAAGTATTTTTAAACAATATGCCTATAACCGATGCAACCGGATCGACAGTACTTGATGATATTGATTTTGCATCACTCGGAAATGTAGAAATAATTAAAGGACCATCTTCAAGTTTATACGGCAGTTTTATTGGCGGAACGATTCTTTTAACAGCCAAAAGACCGTCACCTAATGAAACAAGCATTCAGCAGCAGACTATTGGAGGAAGCTATGGTTTGTTTAGAAGCAACACAACAATACAAGGCGCAGGGGAAAACTCAGATATGGCAGTTAATTATGGACATCAGACTTATGATTCTTTCCGTTCTCATAGCGCTTCGTGGAAAGATTTTGTAAGATTTACGGGGAACTTCCAGGCAGGCAATAATCAAACTATATCAACTTATTTCGCGTACAATCGTTCTTTTGAAGAACTTGCCGGAGAAATTGACAGTCCGGAATTTTATGACCGACAACCTTTAAGCAATGATGCTTATCTTGCAAATGATTCACATATTAAGCTGCAAAGTTTTCGTTTAGGCGTTACTGATTTTTTCCGCTTTAATGAAAGCATAAATAATCAAACTACCGTATTCGGTTCGGGTAAAAAATCCAATCAGCCATTTGCTCACGGCTTTACTAATGTAAATCAATTTAATTATGGAGTCCGCACGGCATTCAATTTTGTATCACAAGGTGAAAACATAGGTGTCAACGGTACATTTGGAGCAATGTTTCAGGGATCAAATTTAACAAGCAATGGAGTATTTATTATTCCGATTCCATCACGGCCTCAAAGACCAAGTGCCTCTGAAAATTATGCTCTTAATTATTACTTATTTACTGAATGGAATTTTGCTTTACCAAATGATTTTAATATAGACGTTGGTGCAAGTCTTAATAAAAATGAATTTGGCATAATGAATATGCTAAAGAATAATCAATTGAATGACTCAACTCAATTAGTAGTTAATGCTTTTGATCCTATCATAACTCCCCGAATTGCATTTTCAAAAATTTTAAGTGACGAGGCATCTGTGTATGTAAGTATAAGTACAGGTTATACTCCCCCACTTTTAAGTGATGCCGTCGCAAGTGATGGAAGTATTGATACTGGCCTTAAGCCGGAGAAAGCAGTGCAATATGAATTAGGAACAAAGGGAAATCTGCTTGACGGCAGACTTGCTTATCAGCTTGCTTTATTCGATCTCGAAAATACAAATAAATTGGTTAGACAAACTTCTAATTCAGTTACCTTTACAACTAACGCCGGAAAGCAACAGAATAAAGGAATTGAATTATCCTTAAGTTATTTGGTAATAAATAACCCTATGCAGACAATTTCGCTGCTGCGCCCATGGGCTGCTTATACCTATTCAGATTTTAAATACACTGATTTCAAAAGCGACAATAACAATTCCGCATCCACCGTTGATTTTTCAGGTAACAAAGTTGCGCGTGTACCGGATAACGTGATTAATGCTGGAGTGGATCTGGCAACATCATTTGGATTATATTTTTATGGAACTTACCAATATGTAAGTAAAGTTCCGGTTACATTTGATAACAGCACCTACTTGAAATCGTATAGTCTACTTAATGCAAAGATTGGTATTCAACGAAAATTTGCAGAGCATTTTACGTTAGACTTTTCAGCCGGCGGAGATAATCTTACCGGCAGCACTTATTATACATTTGTATTTACAGGAGCTAATATTGAGGGCCTTGCTCTTGAAAAAGATGGCGGACACGGAGACGGATATATTATACCTGCTCCGTATAAAGCTGCCTTTTATAGTAATCTAACATTGTCATACGAATTCTAATTTATAGTATTGATGGTGGTATTTCTGTACCACCATCAATTGATACTAATGCTTTTGGAAAAAGTTTTATCTACAATAATTTCTTCACATTTCAATTCGGAGAAATAATGAAGTTCAAAATTCTAGTAATAATTTATTTTTTATTTATTGTTTGTCATTCAGGCACAAACAATTAAAGTATTTGATCAAAAAGGAAATTTTCCTTTAAATTATGTTACCATAACCGCAACGGAAACGCAGGCAAGTGCAGTTACAAATTCAAAAGGTGAAACCCCTTTTGCGCCTTTTGAAAATTCAGCTTCAATTATTTTCCAATTAACCGGCTATGAAAAACTAACTATTTCAATCGACTCATTAAAAAATTTAGCTTATAAAGTAGGATTAGAACAAAAGAGCTATACACTTGGAGAAGTTTTAGTTCTTGGAAGAAATCCTAACTCTGAAACTTCAAATACGTTAGGGAAGGTAGATGTACTCGGATTTAATTATATACGGCGAACAAATGATATGTACCTGGATAGAATAATCAATCTGGTTCCCGGTGTAAAAATGGAAACACGAAGTTCAACTTCGCAATCACATATTCTTATAAGAGGAATTGGAGGAAAATCCAGGTTCGGAATAAGAGATTTAAAAGTTTATTACGATGGAATTCCGTTAACAGATGCAGATGGAACAACAAGTATTGACAACATTGATTTCACCAGTTTAGGGAAAATAGAAATTATAAAAGGTTCATCATCAGGAATCTACGGAAACAGCATTGGAGGAACAATAAATCTCTTCACTAAAAGAGCACATTACCAGGAAAAAGATTTGAATGAAATTATTACTGCGGGTTCTGATGGCTTGCTTAGATCAACTTTTAATTTCAGAGCCGGAACAAATAAATTAAATTTCTTTACAAATTACAGTTACCAAAATTACGATGGATATAGAATTCATTCTCATTCGAAAAAACAGCTAGTTACTTTTGGAGGTGATTTTTTTGTAAGTGAAACGCAAACTCTTTCTTTTCTTGTTAATTATGCTAACATACATGATGAATATCCTGGCGAGCTAGATAGTATTGATTTCGCAAATAATCCTTCGAGCGCAAATCAAGCTTACATTGATAAGAATATAGGACTGCGCAGCAAATCGTTTCTTCTTGGCGCCACTAACATTTATAAAATTACAGATTCATTTGAAAATACCTCCAGCATTTTTATGGGTCAAACTTTTAATGAATCACCTATAGAACCTTTTTACAATAGAACAAATTCTGATAAAGAAGGAGCTAGGACTCTTTTTTCGTACAATACTTATATTGGCTCAAATAAAACAACGATTGCTTTGGGCGGTGAAGTTATTCGTAATTTTAATATTGAAAGGCACTATAATATTTCAGAAGATGGAAACCCTGGACAGATTAATTCGGATAGAGAATTAGTTCTTAATCACATAAATATTTTTCTCGAAGGGACAATTCATTTTACCAGCACAACCGCTTTAACATTAAGCACCGGGTTAAGCTGGTTAGATTATGATGTAAGGGATAATTTAAAATCAAATAATACTGATTTTTCTATAACGAGAAATATGGGAAAATATTTAACTCCCGGAATTTTATTAAAACATTATTTAACAAATAATCTGAATGTGTATGCGCAAGTAAATACAGGCTTTTCACCTCCGACTGTTTCAGAAATTTCTTTGGCAAATGGAAGCGTTAACAACAGCTTAAATCCCGAAAGAAGTTTAAATTATGAAATTGGTTTTACAGGCGATTTTTTAGAAGATAAGCTGCATCTCGAATTAAGTTTATTTTATTTGAATATTTTTGATTCTTTTATTCCACAAACAGATGCAGCAGGCTTTACAAGATTTGTGAACGCGGGCAAATCCAATAATAAAGGAATAGAAACATTACTCAGTTACAATTTATATGAAAATAAAACTGGTTTAATAAGGCTTGTTCGTCCTTTCGCAACTTATTCATACAATAATTTTAGATATAAGGATTATACACTTTCAGGAAATAATTTTACAGGGAATCAAATTCCTGGCCTGGCTCCTAATCTATTTAATGCCGGACTTGATATTACTTCATCAACAGGATTGTACCTTTATTTAACTTATGATTTTGTAGATAAAAGGCCGCTGACTGATAACAATTCTATTTTTACAAAGGCTTATTCAGTTATCGATGCAAAGATCGGCTTCAGAAAAAGAATTGTTCAGGTATTTACGTTGCAAGCTTATTTAGGAGTTAATAATCCAACAGGAGAAAATTATTCTCCGGTTATGGCTATTAATCAAAATTCAAAATCCGTCCGTGGTTTGCCACTATATTATAACCCGGCACCAAAAGAAAATTATTATGGCGCTATAAACTTTGAATATCATTTTTAAGTACTGGAATTTTTTATGAATAAGAAAATACTCATACGATACTAAGGCGGTAATTAAAACTTACCGCCTATTTTAAAATAAAATATGGTAACTCGAACTTTATTTCATCAAAATCATTTTATTTGTTTGAATAAAATTACCTGCCTGCAATCTATAAAAATAAACTCCGCTGGCAAGATCGATTGCACTAAAATTTACTTCGTAATTTCCCGGCGACTTTACTTCATTGACCAGTGTTTTAACTTCTCGTCCAAGTATATCATAAACTTTAAGTGATACCAACCCACCCCTCGCCCCTCCCGAAAGAGGATTTTGAATTGATGGGATTGAATATTTAATTTTTGTTGTTGGGTTAAATGGATTGGGAAAGTTTTGGTAAAGTTCAAAAATTTTGGGAATCATTTCCTTATCCGAAACATCGACCAAAGTCTGATTAGCATACCAAAACCCTGAATAAATTTCATTAGCAGAAGAGGCACTCACTCCCACAAAAGTTTGGCCGAGCGTCCCGATTAAATAATTGTTGGTCGAAGCATTTATTCCTCCACCGTTTCCAAAAACACCTCGCTCTACTTTATATTGAGCATTCAAAGGAAATACAAATGCCGCCAAAATAATAGCCAATAAATTCAAACTAAATAATTTTTGTTTCAACATCTTAATACCACTAATATTTTATTACTGATTTCATTTATTGATTAATAATTTTAATTCTTCTATTTCTTTCTGCTGTTCTTGTATAGCTTTTATTAATACAGGAATTAAATTTGAATAATATATTCCTAAATGATCCAGTTCTTCACGCTGCATAGATGCAGGTTCGGATTTACCATTAACCAATTTTTCTGATTCAGACGGCTTGAAATCGTATGTTTTAACAACTTCCTTGATGAGAGGTAAAACTTCTTGAGCAATTAATCCAATTTTATCTCCTTGTTCCGGATTCTTTTTCCAGGTAAAACGCACAGGCCGCATACTTAAAACTTCATTTAAACCATAGTTTAAATCTCGGATATTTTCTTTATCCCGTATATCAGAAGTTTGTATCGTTCCATTAGTTGCATATACATCATCCCAATGAAATGTTGGGGTTCCTAAGTCATAAGTGTTGTCCGAAGTTGGCCTAATATCTCCTCGTGCTGCTATTTCATTTGTTCCGCCATCTTCAAAATACTCCACGGTTGCAAATCTCACTTGACCATTAACATGTAGTGTAGCTAAAGGAACTGTGGTCCCAATTCCGACATTTCCATCTTTTCTCACAGTTATAGCATTTTGGCGATTAGTGTTACTCGTTCCAATTCCAATTTCAAAAATAGGATCGCTTGAAACCCATGAATTAGCATTTCCTCCTCCAACATTATATCTGCCAACCGCTAAGGAGGAATAAGATTGCGCTTGAGTTGCATAACCCAAAGATATAGAATAAACCGCTTGTGCTTCAGAAAAATAACCAATCGCAGTTGAATAATTTTCTTCGGCATCTGTACTATAGCCAAGTGCAGTAGAGCCTAATGCTAAGGCATCAGTGTTAAATCCCATCGCAGTTGAGTATTGTCCAAAAGCATTAGAAAAATAACCAGCAGCAAATGAATACGAACCCCTTGCTTCTGTGTCTCTACCTAAGGCGGTTCCACCATAACCTTGTGCCCGAGTGTTTAATCCAGAAGCAAATGAATACAAACCGATACTATCCCTATCCCAATAATTGCTGGCTGTTCCAGTAGAAAGTGCACCAACACGAAAAGCATGTAATTCGGGAATCCACATTAATTTATCTCCTGCACCAACTGTATCTGCACCAAATAAGACTCTCTGATTATTTCCAATATGAAGAGCTACTTTAGGGGTATTTTCGCCAATTCCAACTTTTCCTGAATTAAAATAAATGTTACTTCCATTTTGCTGCCATAGGCTCCCATCAACTGAACCCGGAGACCAAGCAGAACCATTCCACTGTAAAAATTGTCCAGTGGAAGGAGCGGTGTTAGTAACATTTCTGCCCCTAATTTTATTTACGGAGGGATTAGGAAAATTTCCGGATAAATCTCCTCCTGCTGTTCCGCCGGGTGGTAAGCTTAAACCGGAGGATAGTTTATCTTGTGTAATAGCACCATCCACTATTTTTGATGTAGTGATACTACTGTCCTCAACAGTTTTAGCATTTAAACTGTAAGCTACTGATGAAAGTTGAACCCTTGGTTCTAGTTCATCATCTCCGTTAACAGATATTCCTAACCAATATGGTTTATCGAAGGCTAAATCGAAAGGAACAAGTTTCCCTAATTGAACATTAAACACTCCTTCACTAACTTCAACATTTTGTGTTTCTCCCCAAAGTGTAGTTCCTTCGGAATCAACATCATACAATTTAAATACTATTGTATTAGTTCCACTAACTAAGTTTCCATCCTTATCTTTCAGCACACCCTGATAACTTAACGTTTTTGGTATTTGCGCAAGTTGTGGAATTGAAAAGATTAATAAAACCCAAATGGTTTTCTTAATTGATGGATACATGGCTTCTCCTATTTTTATTAGAATTTTTATTTCAGAATAAAACTGCAGAGAATTAAGAATAGAGTACTTGGTTAGTGTAATTATTTTAATATAAGAAAATTACTTTTAGTATGCATAGAACAAATGAACTAATTATAGCCTTATATTGAAGATAAGTTGAATTATTATTATGCAATTAAATCGGCGGAAAAAAATGGCGGAAAAAATAAGTAACTAATTAATGCATATGAAAAACAATTTAAGCTAAAAATCATCTTTATCAGTTAGAGCGCAAGATTGTTATTTACAAACCCAATTCCTTAGAGGAATTGGGTTTGATTTTTAAAATTTACTTCATCAATATCATTTTTTTAGTTTGAATAAAATTACCTGCCTGCAGCCTATAAAAATAAACTCCGCTGGCAAGACTGCTGGCATTAAAGCTTACTTCATAATTGCCTGGGGATTTTACTTCATTCACCAGCGTTTTAACTTCTCTACCTAAAATGTCATACACTTTTAATTGAATAGTTAAGGCACGCTGTGTTCCCATAGGAATTGAATATTTTATTTTTGTTGCCGGGTTAAACGGATTCGGATAATTCTGGCTTAATGAAAATGCAATAGGAATATTTTCATTATCATTTATTCCGGTTGTTCCCTCTTTATAATTAAGAACTTTCCAGCCGATATTATTGCTTTCATGTATTTCATCCACTTGATTTTCGGGATCAATCACTGCATAAATTCTTGGGAAGAATGGTAAATTATCAGGCAGTTTCCAATCAAAGCTGATAATTTTACTTCCTCTTGCCGGAATAAAATCATCTGTCGTAAATTCGGTTTTGCTGTCTGTACTTTGAATTAAAGTTCCGCCATTATTCGGATCGCCAATATAAAATCGAACATTCACCGGACCCGAAGTATTCAACAAACTATAATTATGAATACGGGTTTTAATATTTACAGTTTCTCCTTTTTTAGGTTCATCAGGACTAAAGAGAATTTCTTTCGTCTGTTGTCTTTTATCATCACTTATTGTTATGCCCTTTTCAGGATCTAATCTCCAGGGAAGAATAAAAGCGGGATCGGGTTTATTACTGTATTCTTTCTGCCACCAGGTTTCAGGAATATTAATTCCGGACGGACGGGGATTAACTGCATAATCTAAAACCAAAGCGCCGCTCTTTGCCCAATATGCATAAGGCTGAACAGAATAATATGTTTCACCAATCCCAAGATCAATTGGGCCAAGGTGAACATCTAATCCTTTTTTGTAAGTAACTCTATTGGTTCTCGTTGAAATATTGCTTTGTTCATATCCTCCGTGAACTTCAATATCAGGAATAAATTTAAACGGTATATCAAAACTAGCGGAAGCTTTAACGCTCCAATTCACTTCATTTGTAACTGTGGTTTGTGTTTGATTTTCATTTTCCAACGCCCAGTTATATTCAAAACCGGGCGAGCCGTCAAGCGTAATTTCATCAGAAGTATTCCACCTTAAAGCTGATTGAAGCGATCCGTTATCTGAAGGCGATGCAATTTGCCTGTATGAAAGAATATTTCCTACTTCATGGTCAGGCAAGTATTCTGCTGCCTGCGGACTTTTACTTGGGAACCATGATTTTTTAGGCTGCCCGGGCGAAACAACCAATGTGTAACCTTGAATTGTATCATCAGCTATTATCGGATATTCCCAAATATCATAATCAACTATTGTTGCATAGAGATAGTCGTCATTACTTGCTGAAATATTTTGACTCACTTTATATGTATTTCTATTGAATGTCTGCTTTGAAAAATTCTTACCGTAATCAGCTTCAATTTTTACTTTGACACCAACATCCACTACAGGAATTGTAAATCCGCCCTTTACCTTAGTACCAATCGTCCAGCCTTTATGTACTTCAGATTCAACTTCTATATCAGTTTCAGAAGACGTATAATATTTTGAAAAGAAGTCGCTGGCCTGTCCATTATAGCTATGGTTAACATCATAGGCTACATTATCTAATACATCAAAATGAGTTGGCGGCGCATTTAAAATAACCAGTGGCTGAACAATATCTGTTGCGCTAAAATAATTTGGCTTTCCTAACTTTATCCCTCCTCCGTCAAAATCGCCGGCAGTTAGCGCCCAATAGAAACCTCTTGATCCGTTAGTGGAATCAACCGTCATTGAAGTTCTTTTGTTCAGTGCAATAATATCTCCCGATGCATCTACCGTAGGTTCAAAAACGGTTATGGTAAATGTTGTATAACTCGGGCCATTATCCGGCTGATGATATTGAGTTGAAGCAGAAATAATTTCGGGATTCCAAATTGAGTCTGCTGTGCTTGCATCCAAATCTGCTAGAACTAAATTAGTTGGTATCCTATCTCCGGAACCGTAATCACCGCTAGTATAGCCCTGTATTTTCAATGTAGTATCAATATCATATATTCTTAATCTTCCATCTCCATTAATTACAATTTCATCTTTTCCATCATTATTAATATCACCAGTAACTAAATTTATTGCCAAAGTCTGTGTTCCCAAAGTTTGAAAAATATCTTTCAAATTATTTTTATCAACTTTTATAGTATCTAAATTCATTGTGACTGAAGCCGGAAGCATTTTATTATAAGTTTCAGAACCGCTTCTATAAAGAACAAAATCAACTACAAACTGATTAAGTGTATTATTTTTAAAATCTCCGGTTCCAACCACTAAATCATTAATGTGATGGTATGGATCATAAAAATCATTTTGGGTAAAATAGTCATCTTTCTCTGCTTTGGGTACTAAGGTAAAGCTGCCGCTGTTTTCAACATAATCATAAATTTTTGCAGATATATTCCAATCGTGATCCGAACGCTCAGTATAATTTACCAATACAATTTCGTCCCTACCGTCACCGTCAAAATCGCCGGCTGCAATATCAAATATTCCCGAGTTATCTAATGAAGGATCATTATACAAATCTGCAAATGCAGCTTTTTCAACTGGCATTAAAGTATTTGGATCAACATCAAAAACTCTTATTTCTATATTTCCGTCCTTATTCCAGAATGCTAAAGCAAATTCAGGTTCGGGATCGCCGTCAAAAAATCCTTTAATTAATTTAAATTTATGTGTTACGTGTTTGAGGTTAACATGAAGCACATTTGTAAGTGTTAATGAATTTTCTTCATTCCAGGTCAATGAGCTTTTATTGATGTTTTTGGGAACGACAATATTAATTGAACTATCGCTTGCCTCCCAGGCAGCAATTATGTTATCATATCCGTCGCCGTTAAAATCTCCGGTTATAGCGTCAAACGAAGTTCCAGGGTAATAGCCATTTTCTGCGGTACCCAAATTACCGGAATAAACTCCTCTTGCTGCTGAATCTAAAAAGTACTGCCCGGAATTTCCATAATAATCAAGAACCTGATGCTTTGCTACATAGCCGTCATTGGTATTCCGCCAAAAAAGAGCTATCTCAGCAGAGCTTCCCATATTATAATGCCCTTGAAGCGGATCTTGTTTTGAATCGGATTGCGAAAGTACAAGCGGGCAAATGGAAATAAATAACAGCAATAGAGTATATTTTTTCATTTTCTTCACCTTTCTTTTAAATAAATATTCTTACCCTCATACTATAACGCAGGGAAATAGATGGAAAGTGATAACGAATTAAAATATTTATTTTGGTATCGAACTTTTGGGAGTTTAATATGATAATAGTAAAACTATTTTAAAGAAGAAATTCTTTTATTGATTTTTTGCGAAATCGTTTATTCTTTCAACAAAAAATCGATTGATATATCATGCGTTAACGGTACGTTAGTTTAATTATTAGTCCGAAAGTTTATAAATAAATTCTTCAATTTCTTTTTGCCGGGCATTAGCAAATCCTTTATCTGTTCCGATTTTTACAAATCCGCATTTCTCTAAAACTTTTTGTGAACCATAATTATCAAATGCTACACGTCCGTAAATTGGCCTGACTTGTTCAATTTTCAAAAGCTCTTTAAGTGCAGTTGTGGCAATTCCCTGTCCCCAAAATTTTTTGTCGATCCAATATGTAATTTCAGCGTCATTTTCAATTACAAATTTTGCAATGCTGCCAACGATTACATCATTTACTTTTATTGTCTGCATATTTATTGTCGGGTCAGCCAAATGCTTTGAATATTTTTCAATGTAAGCAGCTTTGTTGTTTGGGTCTTTAGATGTAAAAGCTGCCAAATAATTGGCTTCTTCGTCAAGCTGAAATTCAAAAAATATATTTAAATCATTTTCCTCTGTTTTAATCAAAGTTATATTTTTGTTTGTCATTCTTTTAAAATTTTATATTGTTTTATAATTGAATTTCTGTTTTTTAAATATCAATTCTACAAAACTAAATTCCTTATTTGCTAAGCCAAAAATTATAAGAGCTATAATTAACATGAAGTCAGAAAATATTCCTAAAATTCCAGCCGCCTTTTCTTTTGCTTTCATAAAATTATTATCTTGCATTAACAGATGCTGTTATTGAGTTCACAATATCATTGACTAATATCTCATTCATTTTTTTAGGTTCTTCGAATAATCGGACTATGTGCTGATTCATAAAATGTATAAAATCCTTTCATTGGTGCACTGATTTTTGTAAAATACTCCTTTGCCAATTCGTAAGAACAGGTATAATCATGAATACCGTGAAAAAAATAAACTGGAACTCTAAACGAAATCTTACTTTCCTTTAAATTTATATTTATCATTCTTTTCCAGTTTTGGCTGATACCAGATTGTGATTTTTTAGCCCACAAGTTATACTTCTCTGATAATGTGTATTCATTAAAAAACAATGATGGAAGGAAAAGATCTTTGAATAGATTTTTCATATTTCTCATGGTTCCAATACCAAGTTCGTGCATTGCAGCATCTCTAATTTTTACATATTCGCCTGGTATATCACCATCATATCCGAGAGATATGCGTTGTAATGTATTAACCATTTTTTGATTTCCTAATTCTTGATATTTTCGAATCATATAGTCATAGGCAATCTTTTCCGATTTGCGTTGATCGGACATTTGGGCGATGCCGATGTACGCGTGATACAATTCCGGAGCTTTATCAATAACATATATTCCAAGGAATGTACCGCCGGAATGTCCCATCAAAAAAATTTTATTCTTGTTAAAGCGTTTTAGCAAATATTCAGTTAATGTAATTGAGTCGTCGACAAGCTGTTCTAGTGCAGTTGAATTAGAAGGCAGATTTGAATTATGCGATATACCGCAGCCTCGTTGTTCCCACCACACTACGGTAAAATTGTTTTCCAGCTGTGTTGGATATTTTTCTGTTAAAAAATAATCCGGCATTCCACCGTGTAAATAAAGAATGATTGGATTATCAACATTCTTCCCCTTTATAAACATCCCCTGTCGAACACCATTTATTTCTAGAAACACTTTTTCTGAGATACTATTATTTAACACATTACCATTCTTGTCTAGAAATTGTTTTGGTTTTCCGGAACTATAAAATTCAATACTAAAAAGAAAATTAAAATTGTAATGAAAATAACTCCGCCAAAGAATAGCATAAACTTCTTTATTCCCGATTTAATTATACTGTGTTGACTTTTCACTTAGCAACGAAGTTAAGCTGCGCCCTTTGCTGATCTTCCAATATATAGTGTATACCGATTTTGATTATCCATCTTTTATTGACTGTGCAGTATCTCTACAATACGGACATAATTGACAATGATTGTCAATTCCAAATTTCCGCCAGGGATGTGTTAATAAATTGAATAACTACTGTATCAACGCCAATATTCCGTTCCAGGGCGGGAATATCACTATGCAGACTATTGCCACGATAGGCATTATTATTCTAAGTATTTTAACTGTACGACTAACTTTTTTCATTTGCAAATTAACACCGGATTAATCCCGGTGTTAACCTAAAAATAGAATACATGAACCGTTTTAACGGTTTACCCAAATAGCGGTAAACTTGAGTAAATTAAAAAAATTATTTGAGCAACACATAACGATGTTGGACAAATCCGAATTAAATTAAAAATCAGCTATAAGGCATTTGGTTCCAACTTATCAGTATGCTACTTTCTTCGTATGCAAAGTTTGCAAGTTTATTAATTAAAACAAATACGTTTTAACAAGTAAGAAGTAACAGAATGACCAA
Organism: uncultured Ignavibacteriales bacterium; assembly: GCA_963731745.1. GTDB lineage: Bacteria > Bacteroidota > Ignavibacteria > Ignavibacteriales > Ignavibacteriaceae > CAVSWT01. The sequence continues at coordinate 107,955 of CAVSWT010000012.1, read as the reverse complement.
TATTAAAGTTTCTAAAATACCGAATGCGAAAACGGTGTCGACTTAATTAGTTTGTTATACACGTGGTTGTAAATCATTGAAATTGTATAATTTGTTATATTATTAAAAAGATTAACAATAACTATGAATAAACCAAAATTTTCTTTAGATAAAGCAATTAAAGCAGTCGAGATTTCTTCGCGAATTGAAGGACACAAAATACCCAAAAGTAAGTCTTCAAAAAGAAGTCGTAATAAAAATAAGATTAAAAATTAATGTCGAAATATTCTGAAGACAAAAGCTATATTTATTACGAAAATTCAAACATTCCTATTAATAATAATCTTTAATGGCTTAAAAAAGTCTGAATAACCCTTTTATTAAAATTCATTTTTAACAGAACTCTAGTTCACTTACGTAAGTGTATAACGGCCTTGCCGATAAGCGGTGCCCCATAACAAAAATGCCAACTAAAAATCCAACCCGCTGATTATATTAGTCACATCTTGACGGAATGCTTACTTTCTTGTAAACAAGAGATTTGCAAGTATTATTATGAACAACCGCATTGAACAAGTTAGTTGAAACGAAAAATAGAAATAGGTGAAAGTAAAAAGGCTCCCGGCTTGATTGGCAAAAAATAAATAAATTTTTCGTTCAACTTTATACCGCCTTATAATCGTCATTTGTTTTTATTACTTTGCCAAGATTTATTAACCATAACAATCTGAAATTAACTTGAGCAAGGGTACTCCAGCTTACATCAAAATTTTCATTTATATATTCCAATATTTCTTCATCTGTTTTTGGTTTTGTACCGCCTTGTAGAAAAGTATGTATCTCCTCAAATACATAAATATGATTTGATATTATTTTAAATAAAATTTCGAGGTCTTTGCTTTCGAAATAAGCCTCGCCTTCCTCTGGCATAACTTACAGTAAACAAAATCTTTTATCCCATAGTTTTAGGCCATTTTATTAACTGTGAGATGTTTTACTTGAGAAACATTTTCAAAATCACTAATAAACCCTTTTACTAGTTCATTCATTTGGTAGTCTCTTGAAACTATTTTGTTCAACAGAAGATTTAAAGTATCCACATAAGAATTAATTCCGCCAGGTACTGGCGAAATTGCACGACTGTAACCCAATCTTCATTTTGGAGTTATATCTGATATTTCATTTTCAAACAATTCTGAATTGATAGAAAAGACACTGACAATTTCTTCTTTTACACCAACTTTGTATTTAAAACGTAACTCAATCAGTTTTACTCCATTTACAAATGAAACAGGCATTTTATTAGAAGCTTTTGATTCTCTGATAGCATCCTTTGTGAAATCAGATGTAGTAATTATCAAACCACGTTGATCAAATTCAGCGCTTCCTCTTAACTGACTAATATATTTACCAGAAATATTATTGCCAGTTTCATATTTTTTTACTTGGATAACCGTCTTTAATTAGTTAAGCAACAACAGTTAGGTTTCGAAAAATATCAATCCCCTTATCCCCACTTCTTTTAGTAACCTCAACATTTTCATATCCAATTTTTTGTAGAAGTTCTGCAATGAGTTATTCAAATGAAAAGGATATTTCTTGAATTTTTTCAATTAAATTTTTTGACTAAGTATTTTGGTTCTGAATTGCCAGTAATGGTAACTTTACACATTCTTTTTGTCTTTTAAGTGCGAAAAGCCCTTTGCCAACTTTTTTTAGTTTAGAAGATGAATTATTATTTATATCAGTATAGAGTTTTGCAGCCATAGTTGCTTCGGGGGTATCGCCGATTGTTTCTATTATCCCTTCGCTTAAAGCAATTTTTGTTATCTCTACAGCTGATAGAGCTTCGTCTGACTCATTCTATTATTTTACTTGCTAGTTCTTCGAAAGATAATTTTTTCTATTATTCCATTGAGTATCTTCTTACACAGCTTATAACTATTAATTAATTTGTACACTTATTTTGTTATTGAAATATAAATTTTTAATTACCTCAAATATCTTCCAATTTGCTATAAAATCTTTCAAACTCAAATCGTTTTAAAATCTGACCGCACAAAATTTATCATCCGATGAATATTTATTACTGACTTATCTGAATGTCAACTTTAGTCGTAAGTACAGTTTGCAAGTTTATTAATTAGAACAATTACATTTAACAAACTAGCCAAAACGAAATAATAAATTTTCAAATTATAAAATTGTTTGTTATAACAATCTACTATTCTTTTTTACGATAATAACTTTGGCCTCCTTCAATAAAACCAATCCATTTCAATGTCATCTCTTCTTCATCAAAGAATTCGCGTGTTCTTGTATTTAAATAATTTATACGTCTATCAAGTATATAAGTTGGTCCACCGGCAAAAAAATACACATCGCTTCCAGAAATAAATTCTCTTCCAAAACCTAAATTTATTCCCCAAATTGAGGCACCTAAACTGACAATTGTATCCGCCGATGTAGAATCCATATCAACGCCTTCGGGCATACCGCCAAAATTCGCTATCCCTACTTCCATAAATGTATTTGGTCTTTCCAAATCAAAATAATTATGCAATGCTAAACCAACATTATAAAGACCAGGGACTACTCCACCGTGAAGTTCGATAGCAAACCCATCAGCAGGAAAATATTTTATCGATAAGATACCTTTTGAAATTAATCCTATACTTAAACCAAACACTACTTCGCCTTTTCTTTGAGCAACTACATCATTAATGTTTAGAATAAGAATCAATATCAAAAGGCAAAAAAACTTTGATGAATTATTTTTATTTAACATAACTTAATTCTTGTTGACTAATTATCTATAATTCATAACAGGTAAACTGTTTTAAACCATATTTGTTAAATATCAATTTTGTTAATAATTCGAAAAGTCATTTACATTTTTGCCTGCCCCATTCATCGCAGTCTTTAGAAGAGTTACAATTATCGGAATGAAATTAATTTATTATTCACTTATCCGCAATAAATATATTGGTCAAAAATATTCTGCCAATTAGTCATCCGCATAACTAACTTTGTCATTGCTTCCACTCGCTTTATCGTTACTACCGGTCTACCAACCATTCCTCCCGGCCACTCAGGCATTCCTCCCAGTCACTCAATGGTTCCTCCTGGTTACAATATCATTCCTACCACTTACGTTATGATTCCTACGACTTACAATGTGTTTCCTACCAGTCACATTATGGTTGCTACCAGCTACAATGCAGTTGCTACAGCTTACAATATGATTCCTACCAGTTACAATGTGGTTCCTACCGGTTACATTGCGATTGCTTCCAGCTTATTTTTGATTGTTTCCCCTTAATATAAGGTACCTTCTTATGTAATTATTATTTAACGCTCATTATTTTTGTACTTCCTTCCTATACTTACTCGGGGAAACCCCAAACTGCTTTTTAAATGTTCTCGTAAAATACCCCTGGTCATTAAATCCAACTTTATAACAAATCTCAGCAACACTGCCCGCATTCTGCTTTAATAGATCAGCAGCTCTTTGAAGGCGAAGTGAACGGATAAATTGTCCTGCCGGCTGTGCTACCAGTGCATTAAGTTTTCTGTTCAACTGGGAAATGCTCATATTAAGTTCCGCCGCAAGATATTCAATACTGAATTTCTCATCTTCAAAATGATCTTCGATAGTTTTAATAGTTTTTTCCAAAAACCGCTGATCAACTGAGACTGCAGAAACTTCAGAAGGTTTTATAACTGTTGATTTGGTGAAACGTTCTCTTAACCGTTGTCTTTGATAAATTAAATTTTTAACTCTTACTTTTAATTCTTTTGCGCTAAAAGGTTTGGTTATGTAAGCGTCAATACCGGTTTCCAGCCCGGTTATTTTATCATTCAATCCGGCTTTTGCAGTTAACATTATTATAGGAATGTGGCTAGTTTTTTCATCGCTTCTGATTTGTTTAGAAAATTGAAATCCATCCATTTCCGGCATCATTACATCCGTAATTATTAGATCGGGAATTTCATCGCTTGCATTTAATATCCCCCCAGCGCCGTCTGAAGCTTCTATTACCCTGTAGTCAGTTTCCAATAGTTCACGAATGTAACTACGCACATCAACATTATCTTCAACTATTAAAATTATCTCACTATTTTCAGATACCGAAGAATCCGCCGCTGGAATTTTTTCATCCTTGTTCGGTACGTCAAAATTATTCCCCGGTAAAGATTTTATCTGCTGCAGTTTTACAAATTCTTCCTTTTCAATTTTAAAATCACCCTAACGGAAGCTGAATGATAAACTCGCTGCCTTCGCCTTCTGTACTATTTACTGAAATATTTCCTTTATGAAGTTCAATCAATTCTTTAGTTAACGCCAGGCCGATTCCAGTACCTTCATGTTTTCTTGTTGCTGAACTATCCACCTGGTAAAAACGGTCAAAGATATGGAGGAGACGGTCCGCGGGTATGCCTATACCGGAATCTTTAATTCTAATTTCAACATTGGAATTAATGATGTTCAAACAAACTTTTATTTCACCGTCCGAAGAAACAAACTTGAACGCATTAGAAATAATGTTGTAAAAAATCTTTTCCATTTTATCCGGATCAAATACAACAGGAATGTTTTGATACCCTGATTCAAATTTCAAAGAAATTTTTTGTGACTCTGCAAGTGATTCAAAAGAATAAAAAAGACTCTTTAAAAATGAAACTATGTTATTCTGTTCTGCTTTTAGCTCCATGCTTCCGGATTCAAGCTTTGAAAGATCAAGCAGCTGGTTAATTAGAGTAAGAAGCCTTCTTGCATTCCTATTTGCAATTTGCAGTTTCCCTTTTTCTTTAACATTAATATTTTCGGACATAACGCTTTCAATTTGGCCGAGTATCAGGGTTAGCGGTGTCCGGAATTCGTGGGAGATATTTGCGAAGAACTGGGACTTCAACTGGTCAAGCTCCTGAAGTTTTGCCTGTGCTATTTTCAATTCATTTAAAGTTATTTCGATCTTGCTTTTTGCTTCTTCAATATTTTTAAAGTCTTCATACCGGGCATAAGCTATTGAGAATGCTTCTGCCAATGTCTTAACCAATTCAAGCTTCTCATCGGTAAGAGGAGAAACATTTCCAACATAGAGCATACCTTGAGCGAAAGGAATAAAGTGCAGATTAAGAGAGTCTGGCGGAGTGGATGAACCCTGGTAAGTTTCCACATTTTGAACCTGACCTATTTCTATCATGGATTTGGTCCAGTTGATAAATTCTTCTGTGTTCCAGTGTTGTTTGAAAACCTGATTCTTTTTCCAGTGATCAACCGTATTTCTTGTGAGTTCATTTGCATCAAAGGGTAGATTTAATGCTCCCAGCGACTTACCATCCGGTGTGGTTAAGTAAAGCTGAACTTCTTCTTTCTCTTCATCAACAATAAAAACGCCGCAGCGTATAAAAGGTACTTCCAGTGTTTCAAGTTCGCGCCAGATAATCGGAGTAATGCGATTGAGGTCTTCACTGGTACGCATACTGGCAATTTCACCGCGTACTCTATCTACAGATGCTTGTTTAATTGCTTCAAATGCCCGTGCTTCTGCATTTTGCAGATCGAGAAATCGAGTGTAGCTCTGTTCAAAAACTTCTCCAAAGCGTTTCAAAATTTCATTATCTTCTTCAGATAATTTTCTACCAAAATGATTAACTACGAATATTGATGTATAATGAGAAACAGAAACTGACCTTGTGTAGCCGCCTTCACGCGACAGAACTTGTTCCTTCCATTCAGGTGTTGATGAGTTATATGGCGGATGTTTAAATAAATGTTCGAAGAATTCTATTTTTTCGTCTCGTGTATATTCTTCCGTAAAAAAACTTTCACCCTTTGTTGTCCCTTCAGCCAATGTTCTATAAATGGGGCGGTCCAAAAAAGGTATAGCCGCTTTTTTCATGTATGCTTCGGCTACCCCCGTTGATCCCCAGAATGTAAATTGTTTGTCAATTTCTTCATTATTAATAACCATGAATACTCCTGTTATGTCCAGCTTCATATTGTCCAATTCTTTAGCAACTAAATTAACAACCTCCTGCAAATCAGATGAATGACGCATGGACATTGCAAATGCTCTTACTTTCTCAAATGATTTTTCAATTTCGAGTTCACGGTTTTTCGCAGCAAGTTCTTTTTCTAGATCGGCAATTTTTAAGTTTGACTGGGTCATTGAAGAGTATTTTTAATTAATTTATTATTATCTAATTCCCAAAATAAACAGATTTAATTTTGATTTTCACATAGCCCATTAAATTGTGGGTTAATTTCTAACCACATTATAAATTTTTATAGGCGCGTTAAAGCCTGCTCTTTATTAGGCTGTGATTGGATTTTATGTATTACATCCATTCCCTCAATTACTTTTCCGAATGCTGAAAATCCTTGTCCGTCGGGATTTCTTTTGCCGCCGTAGTCAAGTTCCGGCTGATCGCCGGTACAAATAAAAATTTACTAAGATTATTTAACTGCTTCTATCCTGTCATGGAATACGTTTACTAATTTGAAATTATTATTAAGCTCAAGAATTTCTTTCCATGAGGTAGATATAATATTAAAAAATCCCTCCATTTTTATGTTTCCAAATCTAATATGAATAACTTTCGGCGGAGGTTCTTGTAAAATTATTCGGTGGGAAAAATCACTATCCTTAGTAATTATAGTAAGATTATTATCACGGGCATAATTCCAGATTTGCTCATCAGTCCACTCATCATCAATATCCCTTTGATGAATAAACTCTTCAGAATCCCATAAAGAAAAGTAATACGGTAAATTTACATCTATAAGAAATTTTTTCATTTATGAAACAGATTTAAAAATATAATTCCTTTCCATCAATTTCGATGCAAACTGAAGGCACGCGGTTATATCTTCATTTTCAAGTGAAGGATATTGTTTTAGTATTTCTTCTTTAGTTTCACCTGCAGAGAGAAATTCGAGTATTGTTTGAACCGAAATCCTTTTTCCTCTGATTGCAGGTTTTCCGTTTAATACTTTTTCATCAATTGTTATCCTATCTAAAATCTTTACTGTCATATATAATCCTTTTAGAATCTTATTTACTATTTTAAAATATACATTTATTTACTAATAAAAAGTACTTAGTTGACAAACACTATTCCGACTATTTGCTCAAAGATTTTTTAATTATTTCTTTAATTTTCAAACAAATAAAGAAACTATATGGATTATCGAAATATCTTGATATTTAAAGTTATTCTTTTTTATTCAGCCAACAATTTCACAAATAGTTTCAATTTAAATTCGTGATAATTAGTGAAATTATGCTAAAGGCATTGCTATGCGTATAGCTCTGCTGCCTGGGGATCTTAAAAACAGCTCACGGTGAAATAGGTTAATCTCTAACAACATTATAAATTTTTATAGGCGGCGTTAAAGCCTGCTCTTTATACTGTTGTGATTGAATTTTACGAACTACATCCATTCCGTCAATTACTTTTCCGAATGCTGAAAATCCCTGTCCATCGGGATTTCTTTTGCCGCCGTAGTCAAGTTCAGGCTGATCATTAATACAAATAAAAAATTCTGAAGTTTCTGAACCTGGTTGATTTCGTGCAAAAGATATTACTCCATCTTTGTGAAGTATCCCGGTTTTGTTTGTTGGTTCATGAGGAATTGGAGGAAGCATTTTATCTTCATTATCGCCAAGCCCTCCTTGAATAACTTCAATTTTAATTTTGTTGTTCGGCTGGTTATTCATAGTTACAGTTCTATAAAAGGAAGTGCTTTTATATAATCCTTTATCAACATATTTAAGAAAATTTTCCGAAGAAATGGGAGCTTTGTCTTTATAGATTTCAACTTTAATATTTCCCAGTTCAGTTTTAATTTCTACAATTGGATTTGAAGAGTTGCATGAAATTAAAATTAAGCTAGATATTAGGGTTAGAATTTTTTTCATCAAAATATAATAGATAATAAAAAATGTAAAATTATTACAATATATCTCAAATTACAAAATTTTTCGTGTTGCCAAAATGAAATTAAAGTTCCAAACTTTAGGAATTAACTATATTTTAATTCTCGAACTTAAAAATTGCTGCAAAAATTGATGAAAAAAACCACATTTTAGCTGGCACTTTTGTTGTCTTTTTCAATAGCTGATTCACACTTCGAATTTATACTCTTACTAATCAGTTCATTAATAAAAGTAAGATAAAATGATTGAAAATAAATTTTCATCGGTTGGAAATAAAAAGTCATCTCAAAAAAAATTTTGGGATTACATTACCAGGTCTAATTTCGGCATTTTCAAAAAATTTCTTTTTGCTTTTCTTGTAGTCTCCTTAATACCACTTTCAGCTTTCGGCATATATACACTTATAAAAATTAATGATGTAAAAAATGATATAGTTAACCACACTACTTTAAATATAGATCAAAAGACTCAGGAAACGATGGAGCTACAGGCCGAAGTTATTGCAAACAATGTGGAAAAATTTTTAAGAGCGCGCGAAAATGATCTTAACACATTATCTAATCTTCAGCCTACCGAAAAAAATTATCAACGTTTTTCTGAATTTCACAATTCTGAAATTTGGATAAGATCAGGCACTAAACTAAAACCGACTGAAGAAAGAAAAATTATTCCGTTATATAAAGAGGTTGCTTTTATTGATGCAAAGGGAAATGAAGTAATAAAAATAATGCATAATAAAATCAGCAGAAATTTAAGAAACGTAAGAATTCCTAAAAACACAACGTATTTGAATGAAACCTATTTTGATGAAACTGCCCAATTAGAAAACGGAGATATTTTTGTTTCACACCTTACAGGTTTTTACGTATCAAAAAAAGAGCAGCTGAAAAATACAAATGAAATTGAATTTGCCGTTGAAGGCAAAAAGTATGACGGTGTTATAAGATTTGCAAAGCCTGTTTATATAAATAAAAAATTTGTGGGAATTGTAATGATTGCATTAGATCACCAGCATCTAATGGAATTTACACAGCACGTCCTGCCTAATAAAAAAGCTTACACGGTATTCCCAATTTACAAATCAGGCAATTATGCTTTTATGTTTGATGATGAAGGTTGGATTATAACTCATCCTAAACTTTGGGACATTCGCGGAGTTGATTCAATCGGCAATTGGGTTTCACCATTTACTCAAAATTCTTCCGATGAAGATATAAAAAATGGAAGAATTCCTTTTAACCTGGATAAAGTTGGATTCATTCATAAAAATTATCCGTTTGTTGCAAAACAAGTTAGGCTGCAGAAGTCAGGATCGTCTATAGCTAAAAATGTAGGCGGAGTTCAGAAAATTATGTCCTACGCACCAATTTTTTACGACAGAGGTAGTTATAAAAAATATGGAATCTTTGGAGGAATAACTGTCGGATCTAACATTGAGCTTTTTCATACTCAGGCAAATTTAATTGCAACCGAGATGAACACAGCAATCCGGTTTTTTATAAATAATATTCTATTAATAATACTTATTACATTTTTATTTGTAGTAATTTCTTCATGGATGGTATCAAGAAATTTTACACATCCGATATTAAAAATAACTGATGGCGCTCAAAAACTTGCTGAAGGTAAGTTGGATAATGTGGTTGAAATAAATAGAAATGATGAGATTGGGTTTTTAGCGAACACCTTTAATTATATGTCGGTTGAGTTAAAAAATAAAAATGAAGAATTAATTAATTATTTAAATCAGATTAAAAAATCAAAAACTAATATTGAGATTTATGCAAAGGACCTGGAATATCAATTAAAAATATTTAAAAGTATTCAAAACATAAGCAATATTTTAGGCTCAACTTTCAATATGAATAAAGTTTTAAAATTGATTCTTCAGAATTGTGTTGAAAGCGTAGGCTTTGACAGAGCGATACTATACTTGATTGATGACAAAGACAAATATCTGGTTTGCAGGGAAACATTCGGTTTTTCGGAAGCAGAAGAAAAATTAGCAAAAAATTCAATGTACAACCTAAAGCATTTTGACTGCATTGAAACCAGGGTGGTGAAAGAACAGAAAATAATTTTCGTCGAAAGTTTTAGGCGGTATAATGAAGCAACCGAACTTGATAAAAAAATAAGGAGAATCTCTGGAAGTAAGTCATTCGTATTTGTGCCTTTAAAAGTAAAAGAAAAAATCATAGGAATTTTAGGAGCCGATAAGCTAATCAAAAAAACTAAAATTAATGAATTGGATATAAATTCGCTTCAGATTCTTTCCAACCAGGCTTCCCGCGTTATTGAAAATACAAGACTTGTTCAAGAAATAATTCAGCAGAAAAATTTTAATGAAAACATTTTAAAGTTTATGCTGAACGGAATTCTAACAACAGATATAAACGGAATAATTACCACCATAAATAAAGCAGCAATTAATATTCTTGAATTAAAAAAAGATGAAATAGTTGGAAAATCTATTTCAGAAGTTTTAAAATATAATCAAATATTAATCGATGAAATTAAAAATAAACTTCAGTCAAAGGGTTTTTACCGGGAATATGATATAGAACTTAATCTTAAAGACAAAATTAAATTTATAAATATAACTGCTTCTTTAATGAGTGAAGTGGAAGGAATAAATTCAGGAGCAATTATAATTCTACAGGATACAACTGAAAAGAGAAATCTTGATGAACAAATTAGAACGATGGATCGACTGGCCACTCTTGGAAGATTTGCCGCCGGAATTGCTCATGAAATTCGAAATCCCTTAACCGGGATAAGTCTTTTCCTTGATGACCTTCATGACAGAACAGCATCCAATCTTGAAATTTCAAAATTCATTCAGCTCGGACTTAAAGAAGTTGAAAGAATTGAAAGTTTTGTAAATGAACTTTTAGATTACTCTTCAGCATCCAAGCACAAGGTTACTTTAAAAAGTATAAACTCCTTAATCGAAACTTCCTTGCCTTTCATATACAAGCAGTGCAAAAATTCCAACATTATAATAAATAAAACTCTATCCCCTGCTCTGCCGGAATTATTAATGGATTCAGAAAAAGTTAGGCAAGCCTTATTAAATATTATGATTAATTCAATTCAAGCCATGCAGATATCCGGGCAGCTTGATATAGAAACTGCCTTAGTTGAAAGATCAGAGTATCAAATATTCTCAAGCATTGAAAATGAATATAATTCAGATTGGATTAAAATAATCATTTCAGATTCAGGACCGGGAATACCGTTTTTTAATCGTGAAAAAATATTTGAACCATTTTATACAAAAAGAGAAGGCGGAACAGGATTGGGATTATCGATTACCCACAGCATAATTACAGAACATAAAGGTAAAATTACTGCTGGCGAATCGATATATGGAGGCGCAATGTTCACCATTTTTCTACCGGTGCTGAACAATGAAGTACTAGAAATTATAACTGATAAATAAAAAGAGATTTAAATGGCAAAGTCAAAAACCATATTAATAGTTGATGATGAAGAATTTATCCGACTGAATTTAAAACAGATTTTAAAAGGTGAAAGCTACGATGTCAATCTTAAAGAAACCGGTCAAACTGCATTGAAGACATTACATGATGAAGAAATAGATTTAGTGCTTCTTGATTTAAATTTGCCTGACATGAATGGAATTGAAATTTTAAAGCAAATGAAACTTCTTCGTCCAGAATTATTAATTATAATAATGACCGGGTTTGCATCTGTGGAATCAGCCGTTGAAGCTATTAAGCATGGTGCTTACGATTATATTAAAAAACCATTCAAAGCCGATGCAATTAAGCTTATTGTCAAACTAGCTTTTGAAACCTTACATCTAAAAAGCACAGTAAAAAAATTAAAAGAACAGCAAATAAAAAAAGGGATTGAAAGTTTAGTTGGTGAAAGCCCCTCAATATCAGAAATTAAAAATCAGATACTAGAATACGCAAAGCACGATTATGAAACAGTTTTAATAACTGGTGAAAGCGGAACCGGTAAAGAACTTGTTGCTTCTGCATTACATAATTTAAGCAAAAGAGAAAGTAAGGATTTTGTAGAAATCAACTGTGCTTCAATCCCCGATACGCTGCTGGAAAGTGAATTATTCGGATATGAAAGAGGAGCCTTTACTGATGCTAAGCAAAATAAATCCGGCCTGTTTGAAAAAGCTGAAGGCGGGACTTTATTTCTGGATGAAATAGGCGAAATGAGTTTGACGCTACAAGCTAAGCTATTACGAGTGATTGAAGATAAAAAATTTAGGAAATTAGGTTCAACAAATGATATTGAAGTCAATGTAAGAATAATTGCTGCTACAAATAAATTATTGAAAGAAGCTATTTCACAAAAAGAATTCAGAGAAGATTTATACTATAGATTAAATGTATTAAGAATAAAATTGCCTCCGCTTCGGGAAAGGGGAAAAGATGTATTAATTTTAGCTGAACATTTTCTTCATCACTTTAATAAAAAATTCAATAAAACTATATTAGGTTTTTCTGAAAAATCACAGAAATTTCTTTTTGAATATAATTGGCCGGGAAATATTCGTGAATTAAAAAATATCATTGAAAGAATTTGTATTCTGCAAAATGAACAAATAATTACTCCTAATCATCTTCCTTCCGAATGGGTTAATGACCAGCTTTCAGAAGCAGCTGAAAATTCGATAGTGGATTTTAACAATTCTTCTTTGGAAGAAATTCTCCAAACAACTGAAATAAATCTGCTAAAAAAGGCCTATTCCGAAAGCGGCAACAATGCAGCAAAAACCGCCCGGCTTTTAAAAATACCCCGCGAAACCTTAAGATATAAACTAGAAAAATATAAAATTAATAACGGCGAATTTTAACCTTTAAAGGCGAATATCCGCCTATCCATTTTTTTGTTATTCCTTTAAAATTATTCAAACGTTCGTTAAATAAACTTATTCATAAGTTATTCTTGACAGCTTTAATGGCATTCAGTTTGCCTCCAAAGAGCAGCTAATAATTTTTTTTCAAAAAAATGGGAGAATTAAGGATATGAAAAAAATAAGTTTCTTTCTAATGTGTGCATTTGCTGTCTTGTTTACAGCTAATCAAATTTCTGCGCAAGATGAAAAGCCTGAGCTTAAAGTTAAGCTGGGCGGAACTATTCAGGGTGTAGCAAGCTATTCTCAAACAATTCCTGATGAAGATGAAAATACAAACCAAATAGGTTTTGGCTTGCGGAGAGTACGTGTTAAAATGTACGGTAACTACGGTGAGCATGTAAAAAGTTTTGTACAGTTTGAGCTTACTTCACCTAAGCTGCTGGATGCAAGAATTGAGTATGTAATTAATAAAGCTTTCCAAATTCGTATGGGACGTTTTATTGGCGCAGGCGTTAGAGCCGGAGGCTTAACACCACATACCAATATAGATATAGTTGAAAGAGCAGCTTCTGCAATTTACTGGGGTGCCAAAACAATCGGCGCTGATTATCGTGATTATGGACTTGCAGTTCAGGGCGATATAGATGGTTTTAATTATAATCTAACACTTCATAACGGAGCCGGAGATTTAAATATAAAAGCTGCCCAACTTAATACAGCCACAACAAAAAATCGTGGAATAGCGGTAAGCGGGATGGTTTTTTATAAACCTGCTCTTTTAAAAGGTTTTGAAGCCGGAGGTTATTTTGGTAAGGGCAACAGCAAGATAAATGATTACTCAAGTTATAATGCTTATATTTATTACGAGCCACTTCCATTCAGAGTAAAAGCAGAAGTTATCTCTGCCACCAATAAAGTTCCCGGAACACCTGACGTAACATTTTTAGGCTGGTATGCCTTCGGTGCTTACAGAGTTTCACAAAATTTTGAAGCTCTTGCCAGGTTTGAAACTTTAGATATGAACACTAATATAGATAATGATAAGCAAACATTTATTACATTGGGTTTGGCTTATTCTATGTTCCCTTCAGATTGGAAAGCTGTTAAAATAACCGGCGCTTATGTTATAAGAAATGAAGAAGTTGGTACAGTAGATAATAACGTTTTTTATTTGATGTTCCAGACAGCGCTTTAAAATTAAAGATTCATCAATAAATAATTTAAGGAGTCAGGATGAAATATTGTAAATCATTATTATTTCTAATTTCAATTACACTTGTATTTGGAATTGGGGGCTGCGGCAAAAAGGAAGCGGGACCAATACAAATAGGCGTGCTTCTTCCTTTAACAGGCTCGCAGGCAAATTTTGGTGAAATGGAAAAAAATTCTTATGAAATGGTTCGGGAAAAAGTTAATGCAAATGGTGGAATTAATGGTCGTCAATTAGAATTTATTTACGAAGACGATACAGGAAAACCGGATGTGGGAAGAGCCGGCGCTGAAAAATTAATTAATGTAAATAAAGTTCCTTTAATCGCAGGCGGTTATAGTTCTTCAGTAACATTCGCTGCTTGCGCAGTAGCTCAGCAAAACCGCATCCCATTCTTAGTTAATACAGGATCAGTTGATAAAATAACTGAACCCGACGCTTTTAATTTAACTACAAATGATGGCGACAAATTTTATATCTACAGATTAAATCCTGCCGTGTCGGAATATGCATCAGGTTTAGAAAGCATGCTGCAGCAAGTAGTAAAACCATCGAGCGTATACATTCTTCATGAAAATACAGCTTTCGGTACAGAAGGCGCAGCTTCATTTAAGAAGACATCTGAAAAACTAAACATAAAAGTGCAGGATGTTAAATCATATTCTGCCGGCGCAGTTGATTTCAAACCCTTACTTCAGAATGCAAAAAAAGGCAGCCCGGATTTGGTTTACATGATTTCATACGTAATGGATGCAGCTCTGTTGATGAAACAATCGCGTGAAATAAAAGCCGAACCAAAATTGTTTGTGGGTGCTGGTGCTGGATTTACAATGCCTGCATTTAAAGATAATGCAGGAGATGCATCTAATGGAGTAGTTTCAACAACGCTTTGGCATCAATCATTACCAATAAAAGGTGCTACGGAATACTATGATAATTATATTAAAAAATACGGCGGAGATGGGCCGGATTATCATGGCGCAGAAGCGTATGCCGCGGCACAAGTCATAGTTGATCTATTAAACCGGACACAAGAATATACTCCTGAAAATCTTAAAAAGGGTTTGGATGAGACTGATCTAATGACTGTATTCGGGCCTGTAAAATTTGCTTCGTACGACAAAAAAATTCATCAGAATAAAATGGATACTTATGTTGTTCAATGGATTGATGGAACTTTAAAATTAATCTGGCCTAAAGAGTTAGCCAACGCAGAATTTAAATTTCCAATTAATTGGGATGAAATGTGGAATTTATAATTCGCAGTATAATTAATATCGATCTCTATTAAGGATGACATAGATGGAACTCATTTTTCAAACATTGATATACGGATTGCTCATAGGCGGACTTTATGCTATCATTGGAATCGGCATGACTTTGATCATGGGTGTACTCGGAATAATCAATCTTGCTCATGGTCAAATTATGATGGTTGCAATGTATATTACCTGGGCTTTGTGGCAATATCTTGGAGTTGATCCTTACGTTTCCATTTTAATAAGTGTTCCGGTTGTGTTTTACCTTGGAAAAGGTATCAGCAAATTTCTATTACATCCTTTAATAAAAAAGGAATCTATTCTTCCGGAAAATCAAGTTTTGATGACAGTTGGAATCGGAATGGTTTTGGTTGAACTAGCCCGCTCCATTTTTTCAAGTGATTACAGATCTGTTCAGACAAGCTACACAGAAAAATCATGGCATTTGGGAAACATTTCATTGCACGTTCCTCTTGTAATAGCATTTATAATTGCTATAGTACTTACAATTGGTTTATTCTATTTGCTAATGAAAACGGATTTGGGACGTTCGATTCGTGCTACTGCCCAGGATAGAGATGCAGCTACCTTGATGGGAATAAGCACAAAAAAAATAACCATACTCACTTACGGCCTTGGAAGCGGATTGGTTGCTGCAGCCGGTTCGCTCCTTTTACCTGTTTACTATCTCTTCCCCGATGTCGGTCCTGCATTTACAGTTAAAGCATTTGTAATTACAATACTAGGCGGGCTCGGTTCGCCAATTGGAGCAATTGCCGGCGGATTAGTGCTTGGGGTTGCCGAAACATTTGGTGCGACTTACATTTCAATGGGATATCGCGATGCTGTGGGACTTATAATATTTCTACTTGTTCTTATTTTCTTGCCGGGTGGATTAAAAAGATTGACAAAAATATAGGCTCAAAATGACTAACTCAAAGAAAATTAATATATTAAAAATATCAAAGATCGAATGGATAATAATTATAGTATCTCTTATACTCCCTGTAATATTTGATTACTCACCTTACTTTCAAGGGCTATTAATTTTTGTTATGCTTTGGGTTATTCTCGGAAGTTCATGGAATTTACTAGCCGGCTACACAGGCTTGGTTTCATTCGGACATGCAGCATATTTCGGAATCGGAGCTTATGCTGCGGCGATTCCCTTTTTGCATTTTGGAATCTCACCCTGGTGGGGATTATTAACCGGAGGCATTGCAGCAGTTATTCTTGGTTACTTGCTTGGTATTGTTGTGTTCAGGCTGCGCGGCCCTTACTTTGCTTTAGGCACTTTAGCCACAGCTGAAATATTAAGAATAATTTTTGGTGAAGAAGGTTGGTTAACAAATGGCCATACAGGCATTTTGTATATGACAACCTGGGTAAGCAAATATCCATATTATTATATTGCACTTGCATTGGCTCTTGGTGCTGTATTCTCCGTAAAGTTTATAATGAAAACTAAAGCCGGTTTTTATTTCCTTTCTATTCGCGAAGATCAGGATGCCGCCGAAGCCTTAGGAATAAATACAAAAAAATATAAAAATATAGCAACTATTGTGTCAACTTTTTGGGCCGGGATGGCTGGAGCATTTTATGTTATTTATATGGGCTTTATTGATCCTGAAGTTGTTTTTTCTTTACACAATATTTCTATAATAACAATATTAGTTGGAATAATCGGAGGAGTAGGCACTGTTTGGGGACCGGCTGTCGGAGCTATCGTAATGGTTTTTTTGCAGGAGCTTCTTCGTTCGTCTTTTTTTGGAATAGCACCCGATTGGATTTCAAAATTTCACTCTCTCGCTTTCGGCCTGGTAGTTATATTTGTTATTTTATATATGGCAGGCGGAATCGTAGGGGACTGGAATTTAATTTCCAAATTATTTAAAAGAAAGAAATCTTTAAAGGAAATTTAATGAGCACTCTTGTTGTAAATAATCTTACAAAAATATTTGGCGGGTTAACTGCGGTTAACCATGTTTCCTTCGAAGTAAAAGAAGGTGAAATATTTGGATTAATAGGCCCCAACGGAAGCGGCAAAACAACAATCTTCAATTTAATAAGCCAATTCTATAACGTATCAAGCGGTAAAATTATTTTTAAAGGCCAGGACATCACAAATAAAAAAACATTTCAAATAGCTCATTTGGGTATTGGAAGAACTTTTCAAGTTGTAAAACCTTTAAAACGTCTAACCGTTAAAGAAAATATTATAGCTGCCGCATTTGCTAGAGAATCAACTTTTGCAGGAGCAAACCAGGTTGCAGATGAAATTTTAGATTTTTGTCATCTCTCAAACCAGGCTGAAATGAAAGCCGGCGGACTACCAATCGGAGGCCGCAAACGGTTAGAAATTGCAAAAGCACTTGCGACTAAGCCCTATTTGCTATTGTTAGATGAAACTGCTGCCGGATTAAATCCTTCTGAACTTGACGAAGCAGTAGACATCATTCAGAAAATCAGAAGTGAGCTTGGTGTCACAATTATTATTGTTGAACATATAATGAAAGTTATTATGACTATTAGCGATAGAATTCATGCTATTGCTTACGGATCAACTATTGCTGAAGGAACTCCTGCTGAAGTTGCTAAAAATCCTACAGTTATTGAAGCATATTTAGGTTCAAGTTATGACGGAGAGGAAAACGGAAATGCTTAATGTAAAAAATATTGATATGAGTTATGGCGACATGCAGGTTTTATGGGATGTTTCTTTTGAAGTTAAGGAAGGTGAAATTATTGTTTTAGTTGGTGCAAACGGTGCGGGTAAATCTTCTATACTAAAAACTATTTCAGGCTTGCAGAAAGTCTCAAACGGAAATATTGAATTTACTGGAAGATCATTAAATAATATTTTACCGGAAGAAATTATAAAGGAAGGTATAGTTCATGTTCCTGAAGGAAGACGTCTTTTTAACGAAATGACGGTTGAAGAAAACCTCATAATGGGTTCACTTCATGGAAAAGCTAAGCAAAAAAGAATGGATACTCTAGAAGAATGTTACAATCTTTTCCCTCGATTGCGTGAAAGAAAAAGTCAGCTGACTGGAACATTAAGCGGTGGTGAACAGCAAATGGTTGCAATTGCTCGAGGGTTAATGTCACTGCCTAAGCTTTTAATGCTTGATGAACCAAGCTTAGGATTGGCTCCGGTTCTAGTTCAAAATATATTTGAAATTATTCGCGATATAAATAAAAAAGGAATTACTATTCTGCTTGTTGAACAGAATGTTCAAATGACACTTAAATTTTGTAATCGAGCTTATGTTCTTGAAAACGGGAGAATAACTTTAACAGGAACCGGGAACGAACTAAGAAATAATGAGCACGTTAAATCCGCTTATTTAGGAATTTAATTTTGAAAGGGACAAATAAATGTTAGTCCGAAAATGGATGTCTGAAAAAGTATTTACTATAGATGAAAGTGCTTCTCTCTCAGAAGCAATCAACATTTTAAAAAAAAATAAAATAAGACGTATCCCGGTATTAAAAAAAGGAAAGCTTGTAGGAATTGTTTCCGACAGAGATTTGAAAGAAGCATCTCCATCAAAAGCTACTTCTTTAGACATTTGGGAAATTCATTATCTCTTGTCTAAAATTAAAGTAAAAGACATTATGACAAAAAATCCAATTACAGTTTCACCTGAAAATACATTGGAGTACGCTGCAATCTTAATGTTTGATAATAAAATCGGCGGGCTGCCTGTTATTGATAATGAAAAGAACTTAGCAGGCATTTTAACTGAACAGGACGTATTCAAGGCTTTAATAAATATTACAGGTGCTAGGTTTGCGGCCTACCGGATTTCTATAGTTATTCCCGACCAACCAGGCTCAATAAAAGATGTGATGGATATAATGAGAAAACATCAGTTCAAATATAACAGTATACTTACAACTCATGAAGGTGTTAAAAAAGGCTACCGTGAAGTATTAATACGATTTCAAACCGAAGAGGATGAGCTTGACGAAATCTTAATTGATCTAAAATCAATTTACAATGATGTTAATTTAACTGTCGATAAATAATTTTAAATAAATTTTCTAATTTCAAATAAGATTCATAATTTTATTAATAAACCAATTCTCTTATTCCGTACCTCGTAAATAATAAATAAGATTTTGTACCAGCCTATACAAAGTCTTTTTAATCATCATAAATAATTAATGGAGGTATCATGTCAGAAAGCACTAAAATTGTTGACACTACAGCCAATCCTGCACCGTTAGGTCTGCTGGGTTTTGGTATGACCACAATTTTGCTCAATCTTCACAATGCTGGAATTTACAGCTTAGGTAGTATGATTTTAGCCATGGGACTTTTTTATGGCGGCATTGCACAAATTTTTGCGGGGTGGATGGAATGGAAAAAAGGTAATACATTTGGTCTTACTGCTTTCATGTCATATGGATTATTTTGGGAAACTTTAGTATTTCTGATTGTTATGCCTAAAATGGGCTGGTCTGCAGGAGCCGAAGAAGGAGCTATGGTAGCTTATTTATTTATGTGGGGTCTATTTACTTTTGTTATGTGGATTGCTACTTTAAAACATAACAAAGCCCTTCAGGTTGTTTTTTTCACTTTATTTATTTTATTCTGGCTGCTGGCACTTGGTGATGCCACAGGAAGTTCCGTAGTGAAATCAATTGCAGGATGGGAAGGAATTATCTGCGGATTCTCTGCTTTCTATTTAGCCATTGCACAAGTTCTTAATGAAACTTACGGAAGAGTTGTCCTCGCCGTTGGAGAGACTAAAATTGTATAACTAATAAAATTTAGGAGTAAACTTATGGTTAAGAAAATAACTGAAGATGAAGTTTCGGAATCTCAAATAGCAGTTCATTGGAAAGAAGAAGCCTATTTTGAACCTAATCCGGACTTTACTGCCCAAGCAAATATTAAAGATGATAAAATATTTAAGAAGTTCGCAATGGAAAACTTTCCTCAATGTTTTTCAGATTATGCAGATATGCTGGATTGGTATAAACCTTATGATAAGGTTCTTGATTCAAGCAATCCCCCTTTTTTTAAATGGTTTACAGGTGGTAAAATAAATGCTTCTTATAATTGCATTGATAGGCATCTTGCTAAGTATAAAAATAAAACCGCATTACATTTTGTTCCGGAACCTGAAGATGAACCTATTCAGCACATTACTTTTCAAGAATTATATATTAAAGTAAATGAATTCGCTGCACTGCTTAAAGATTTTTGCGGAGTTAAGGCTGGTGATACTGTTACGCTCCATATGCCGATGATTCCGGAAATTGCGGTGGCTATGCTTGCCTGCGCTCGAATAGGTGCAATTCATTCTCAAGTGTTTTCAGGTTTTTCCGGTAAAGCCTGCGGTGAAAGAGTTGCCGACGCAAAAAGTAAAGTTCTAATTACTGCCGATTCTTACTATAGAGGCGGTAACCTTATAGATCATAAAGAAAAAGCTGATATTGCTTACGATGAAGCTTTGAAGGCAGGCCAAAAAATTGAAAAAGTTTTAATCTTTGAAAGATACCCTGGAAAATATTCCGCCAAAACTCCTTTGGTAGAAGGCCGTGATTTTTTAGTTAATGATGTAATTAAAAAATATTATCATCAAAAAGTTGATCCGGTTCAATTACTTTCTGAAGATACACTTTTTATAATGTATACTTCCGGCTCAACCGGAAAACCAAAAGGAGCTCAGCATTCCATAGGCGGTTATTTATCTTATGTAACTGGAACTTCAAAATATATTCAAGATATTCACCCGGAAGATGTTTATTGGTGCATGGCTGACATCGGCTGGATTACCGGACATTCATATATAATTTACGGACCGCTTGCACTTGCAGCATCTTCTGTAATCTTTGAAGGTGTTCCCACTTTTCCGGATGCAGGCAGGCCCTGGCGAGTTGCAGAAGAATTGGATGTAAATATATTTCATACTTCTCCAACCGCAATACGAGCTTTGCGCCGTGTTGGACCTGATGAACCGGCAAAATATAATTATCATTTTAAACACATGACAACTGTTGGCGAACCCATTGAACCTGAAGTGTGGCGATGGTATTATAATGTTGTCGGCAAAAAAGAAGCAGCTATTGTTGATACCTGGTGGCAAACAGAAACAGGCGGTTTCCTTTGTTCAACAATTCCGGGAATACATAAAATGAAACCTGGCAGTGCAGGACCTGGTGTACCGGGAATTTATCCTATCATTTTTGATGAAGAAGGAAAACCACTTCCTGCAGGCAGCGGTAAAGCTGGAAATATTTGTATTCAAAATCCATGGCCAGGCAGAATGCTTACAATTTGGGGAGATGACGATAGATTTGTTCGACAATATTATCAACGCTATAATAAGGATCCAAAGAGCAAAGACTGGCATGATTGGCCGTACTTTGCCGGTGACGGAGCTTTGGAAGCCGAGGATGGTTATTTTAGAATTCTTGGACGTATAGATGATGTTATTAATGTTGCCGGCCATAGACTCGGAACTAAGGAACTTGAATCAGCAGCACTTATGTGTGAAGAAGTTGGTGAAGCAGCCGTTGTACCTGTTGCCGATCCCGTTAAAGGGAAAGTACCTCATATATTCATCTCTTTAAAGCCCGGAATCTCTGGAAGTGCAGAAATACAAAAAAAGATTTCAGACACACTCGCAAAAGAAATAGGGCCAATCGCTAAACCCGGGAAAGTATGGATTGTTTCAGACATGCCCAAAACCCGTTCCGGCAAAATTATGAGAAGAGTATTATCAGCAATTGCAAATAAACAAGATGTTGGTGACATAACTACACTTGCAAATCCGCAAGTAGTTGAAGAAATTCAAAAGATGTCTTAACTAATATTATTTTCATTATTGGGAGGTTCTTTCACTTGTTTAGAACCTCCCTTTTTTTTATATATTATTATTTATACATATAGTTTATTTTTTCATTTAGAATAATTGCTGACGAAAATTTTTTTTATTCATAATATTATTTTAACGATTTCTCATAAAGATTAAGTAGACAATAAATAAAATGATTATTTTTACTCAAGCTCTTTTTATCATTTTTAAGGGAATTTAAAACCAATGTTCCGAATCATTCCTGAAGGCTTAGCCTATAATGAACACGTCTTATTAAAGAATGGACAAGGCATTTTATTAAAACCAGCTACTATGAATGAAATTCCGTTAGTGGAATCATTCATGAAACGAATTTCACAGGACAGCCTTAGAATGCGTTTCATGGCTTCAATGTCTACAGTATCAAACAAAATAATTACTGAATTGTGTAAAGGTGATTTCACACAGGATGGATGCTTGCTGGCATTAACCGGGGAAGATAACGATACAAAAGTTGTGGGATTAGGAAATTACATTTCAACCGGAAACGGTCGTTCAGCCGAAGTTGCTTTTCTCATTGAAGACGAATATCAGGGCAGAGGCATTGGAACCATTTTGTTAGAACGACTTGCCGGTCTAGCTGCAGCAAATGGAATTGTAGAATTGGAAGCTGAAGTTTTACCTGACAATCAGCCAATGATGAATGTATTTAAAAGTTCGGGATTTGAAAAGCACAGAGTTTGGGAATCAGATACGGTTCATATTGAACTGCCGGTTAACGGTGCCTCGGCTCTTTGGGAATTAGCTGATTTAAGAGAGAAGATTGCAGTTGCCAACTCACTCGTTCCACTGCTTCGTCCAAAAGTAATTGCAGTTGTCGGCGCTTCGCGAGATTCGTCATCAATAGGCAATATTGTCTTTCGAAATATCCTTGCTGCAAATTTTCAGGGGACTGTATATCCAATCAATCCGCAAGCTATTTCTGTTAATGGAATTAAAGCTTATTCATCAGCAATGGATTTACCGGAGCCTGTTGACCTCGCAGTAATTGCCGTCAGAGCAGAAAAAGTTCAAAAAGTTGCAGAAGAATTAATTCAAAAAGGTGTTAAGGGATTTCTTGTTGTTTCAGCCGGGTTTGCTGATGCCGGTCCTGAAGGCTTACAAAGGCAAAAGGACCTGGTGGAATTAGTTAGAGCGCACGGCACAAGACTTTTAGGCCCAAGCTGTCTGGGTTTAATGAACACAGATCCTGAAATAAGATTAAATGCTAGTCTTGCACCAAAAATTATGTCATCCGGTAATATAGGATTCTTTTCTCATTCAGCAGCTTTAGGTTTAGTAATTATGGATTATGCAAGAGAAAAAGGAATCGGATTTACTTCTTTCGTTTCGGCAGGCAATAGAGCTGATGTATCCGGAAATGATTTACTTCAATATTGGGAAGAAGATCAAAATACTAAAGCAGCTATTCTTTATCTGGAAACGTTCGGCAATCCAAGACGCTTTGTAAGAATTGCCAGAAGAATGACATACAAAAAACCAATTCTTTGTGTGAAAGGTGCTAGGAGCATTGCCGGTAAAAAAACAGTTGAAGCAAAAAGCGGGATACATAATGTTGGTAACCAAGAAGTCGAAGCTTTGTTTCAGCAAACGGGAATTATTTTAGCTCCTTCGCTTGAAGATATTTTTGATATTGCTCTTGTACTTTCAAATCAGCCGCTGCCCAAAGGTAATCGTGTTAATATAATTGCCAACTCATCAGGCATGGCAACTTTGTTTGCAGATGCTTGCGATATGAATGACTTGGTAATTGAAAATAACGGCGTATTAGATTTGGGCGCATTCACTTCACCCGAAAATTATGAAAGTGCGGTAAGAGATTCTTTATTAAACGAAAGTGTTGATTCACTACTAGTAGGTTTTGCATGCGTTGGTGATTGCGATGTAGAACAATATTCCGCAGCAATACGTAAAGGCGTCAGCACCGCTGAAGAAAAATCGCATATTGAAAAACCGGTTCTGCTATGTTTGATGGGCTCAACCGGAACAGTTTCAATTAAAGATGATTCAACTGAAAAAAAATCAATTAAAAAATTTCCAACTTTCCGTTTCCCGGAATCTGCAGTAAATGCTTTAGGCAAAATAGTCCGCTATGTAGATTTTCGTAAGCAGCCTTTAGGAAATCTTGTTTGGTATGAGGATGTTAAAGCTGATGAGGCGCGTCGTTTAATTCATTCTTTATTATCTAAGGAAGCAAAAGATTCATCATCGCCGGAAATAATTGATCTAAATAAAAGCAGTGACGCAGAAGCGTTGATTAAATATTTTGGAATTCAAACAATAGATATAAAACCCGTATTGTCAGATATCTATAAAATTAAAGTAAAACCGGATTCATTATTCGGCCCTTTGCTTGAAGTTAAAGCGCACAATTCGCAGCCTATTTTAAGAATTACTCCTTTAACCAACCGCGACTTAGAAGAAATTATGAAGGAATTAAAGCTTGAAAAAGAAAACGGAATTGGACAAGTACTAGGAAGAATTTCACAAATGATTGAAGAAATTCCCTGGATTTGGAATCTGGAAGTTCAGGCCATTAAAGACAGTATTCCAATGATTATACAGGATATTAATATCTCAATTAAGCCCGGCGGTGTTGAAAGGCCTACTTATTAGATTACAGGTAAATTAAATTCACGAGAGCTTTCGTCAAAATATTTTATGAATTAAAAATGTATACTTTTCAAATAATAACTGGGGACATTTATGATAATTAAAGATGTAATGAAAAACGAGCTCACTTCAATTTCTCCTGATACAAAATTGAGTGATGCTTATCAGCTAATGCAGGATAAAAATATCCGTCATTTGCCCGTTGTTGAAAACCAAAAGTTGGTCGGAATTATTACTGACCGTGATTTAAGATTAGCTACAAGTAAACTTGCCAAACATCCTTTTGAACCAGCCGAAGCAGTTGGCAGTATAATGAGTTACCCGGTTGAAACCACTCATCCATCTGATCCAATAGAATCAGCCGCACAATTGATGAGGGAATTAAAAATAGGATGCCTGCCGGTTGTTGAAGATTTAAGTTTAGTCGGAATTGTTACCCTTACAGATATGCTTGATGCACTTTTGCTGTTGACCGGAATTCACCAGCCTTCCGGCCGTTTGGATGTCCGGCTGACTAATCGTACAGGAGAATTGGCAAGGTTAGCTGCACTTTTAGCCGAATACAAAGTTAACATTCATTCCATTTTAACTTACCCGGATAAAAATAATAGTATTAGATTAGTCCTTAGAGTTGGAACTATCGAAATGAAATTAATTGCTAAAGCTATATGCAATGCAGGATTTGAAGTAATTTGGCCGGTTCAGATCGCATGTGTGAAATAATTTATCATCCGGGTTATAATAAATACGATTTAGGTTCAGAACACCCTTTCAATCCTGTTCGCGCAGAAATGGTTTTAGATTTTTTGAAACGAACAGGAAATTTAAAACAGCCTCTAAAACCGGAATCGGTTTCGCCGCAAGATTTAACTGCAATACATGATAAATCTTACATCGATATAGTTGAAGCAGTGAGCTGCGGTGAAAATTTAAAAACCGCACAGGACTTTGGTTTGGGAACTTTAGACAATCCAATTACCGCCGGGATGGCAGAAGGGGCACGATTACAAATTGGCGGGACCGTATTAGCTGCGCGTTTGCTTATTGAAAATAAAGCTGATAAAGTCTTACAAATGGGCGGCGGATTTCATCATGCACATAAAAATCTTGCGGCTGGCTTCTGCATATATAATGACTTAGCACTTGCTATAAACGAAATGGTTAACGCAGGCTGGCATGTTGCTTATCTTGATCTTGATGTTCATCATGGAGACGGAGTTCAAGAGATTTTTTATTCAAATGAAAAAGTAATGACAATTTCCATTCATGAATCCGGAGAATTTCTTTTCCCTGGCACTGGCTGGCTGCATGAGCTGGGCAAAGGAATGGGAAGATCTTTAAAACTTAATGTTCCGGTTGAGCCTTTCACTGAAGGTGATTCATATTTAGAAGTTATTAATGGAATTGTTGAGCCAGCTTTAAAATGGTTTAAGCCCGATGTACTTCTTGTTCAAGCTGGCGCTGATGCTCATTTCTCGGATCCTTTAGCTGATCTAATGCTGACCACTCAAGATTTTGAAAAAATTTATCGGCGCATTATTGAACTCGCAAATTTGTATTGTAAAACCAAAACTCTTTTCACATTCGGAGGAGGTTATTCAATTACAGCTACTCCAAGAATTTGGATCATTTTATATTTAATCTTATTCGGCTTAGAAATTCCAGAAAGGTTGCCAGCCGATTGGAGAAATTACTGGCAAAATGAAATACATACTGAATTGCCAGAATTCCTCCATGATAGATTGCCAGCTTTTAGTCCAATTGCTAGAAAAGGAGAAATCAACAAACACAACCGCGAACTTATACAGCGTTTGATGGATGCCGTTGCTCAATACTGGATTTAATTTAAAAGTATTTTTGCATTTAATTTTCAGCCAACCTAACAAGTAAATTTTAAATTTTGAATTAAGTTAATTTCTATTCTTCTCTTTTCATTCACTATTATTCATCCCAATATTTTTCTTTTTGATAATGTTTGAATAAAGTATCCTCATATTCTCTTTTTGGTGGAGCAGAAGGATCATAATCCGGGCTATTTTTTATTTGATCTTTCGTCAAATTAACCTTAACACTGGAGTCAGTCCAATTTATATCTTTAATCCAGTTAAGTGATAGTATAACTTTTCTTCCGCCGGGCAGCCAGTTACGTGTATTGACAATTAAATATCTAATCTTCCATTCATCATCAACTAGAAAATCTTCTACATGCCCAATGCTTCCGTCAGAAGCTTGTATATTGTAACCCGTAACTTCATTGGTGCTTCTAAGATTTGGATCACCAGCTGGTTCTTCTTGTTTATCAACTTCGATAGCTTCCCGTTCAGCTTTATTCATAACCTCAACTGGTAATGGATGAATCGCTCCAACAACCGGCCCAGACATACCGGCCCAATAATTTGGCCATCCATAGTAGTTTACCATATTAATTTCATGCTGATGTGAAACCGGTTTGTCGTTAGCAATTTTAGGACTTTGCTCAATTTGATCTTTGGTTAGATTAATTTGAAATACTTCCCTTTCCCAATTAAGGGATTCTATTGAATCAGGAGATATCAAAACTTTATTATCAACCAGCCACGAGCCTGTATCTGCCACCAAATACCTAATTACCCATGTATGATCATCAAAATAAAATTCATCCGCTTTTCCTATTTCGCCATCTTTAGCTTTTAAACTAAATCCATGCATGTCTTTAATATTCCTTAACATAATTTCCTCCGTTTAATTAATAACCAAGTTCTAAAAACTGTATTAATACTCTCTAATAGTATTTATGAAATAATATTTATGATTTCAATGATTTGGAAAGCTAAGTGTTGTAGGTCAATTTAGTGTGTGACAAATTTAAGGTTTAATGAAAATTAGAAGGATGAATTGTTAACTGCAGCACATATTACTATAAAAAAAGGGAATCTAAAAACATTAGATTCCCGTTTTATATTAAAAATATTTT
Source organism: uncultured Ignavibacteriales bacterium (assembly GCA_963731745.1). Taxonomy (GTDB): domain Bacteria; phylum Bacteroidota; class Ignavibacteria; order Ignavibacteriales; family Ignavibacteriaceae; genus CAVSWT01. The sequence continues at coordinate 80,274 of CAVSWT010000012.1, read as the reverse complement.
TTAAGTTGAAGGGAAAGTGCCGGAACCGAAACTGCTTAAAAATTTCCCAAGGAAAGCGATAAAGAATATTATATATAGAATCATTATTACAATTCCAATAATTAATAAGACTTTTTGAATGAAGAAAAATTTGCTCTGCCTCTCAATGGCATTTTCGAGAATTCCCGTATCACCGCCGAAAGAATAATTATCAAAAAAATTTGCAGACTCTCTAAGCCGAATCCCGCAAATAATATATGGAACTCCAAGCAGCGCACCTATAATCGATAGACATGTAAATCCACCTATAATAATATAGAAGATGCCGACGAAACGCATATCTTTCGCCATCTTATTGAGCATGTTTTGGAACATTGGAGAAATAGTAGTTACGTTTTCCAACATAATGTTACTCCCTTTGTTTTGAATTGATTAAAGCGACAGTGTAAGATAATTAATAATTATTAATATCAGAAGCAGATTTTATAATCTTATTACACGAACAAAGCTTATTAATTTACGGATAGTAATTTGATCTGGTTATTATTTGATGAAATATTAATACTTTTAATAATTTCATTAATTTTATTTCTATCAAACTCATTTCTAATTTCTGAATCAGCCTCTATTAAAATTTTACTAATAAAATTTATTAAGGCTAGATAATCTTCATCGTTAACAGAACATTTTTCTAAAAGAAATTTTAATGTAACCAATAACTTTTCTACGATTAATATATCTTTTTTACCGTAAGTTAAAATTGGGGTTAAAAATCTAAATAATAGCTCATCAAACGATTTTTCATTTTGTATTATTCTTATTTCATGATGATTGTCGTAAAAATATTTTTTTCTTTTCCTTAATAGATATTTTGAAAAAAGATCAGACAATTGATTGATAGCCTTCAGTGCAGTTCCAGGATCATTTATTCCTGGACTGAGTGCTTTAACTGCTACTTCAGAAATTTGTTTGAATCCATAAATAAAATTTTCGTTTATCAGCTCTTCTTCATGAAAAATGAAATTGTCTAGTATTTTTTTCCGAAGATTGTCACCAACATTTTTTTTATTCAATCTAAAAAGATCATCTCCTTTGTGAATAAAATCGCCAATCTCTGGAATTATCTCTATCACAAAATCATTTTCCTCTGAAATTTCTAATAAATTATTTTCATCTATTTTGCGAAAATAACCCGATGAAATACTTTTAAAATTTTCCCAATCCTTCGTACTAATCTCAGTAGATTTTGAGTCTTTAGAATCTTCCTCAGCATTAATCTGCTTTAATGTTTTTTTATAGATTCTTTCAATAATCTGATCAATTTGAATGGCTTGTGAGATCGAGTGGATAAAAAACACAAACATTGAAAGACAAATCACTCCTAAAACTTCACCAATAAAAATCCCGAATAATGGCAGTTTGGTACTGGAGTCCGCAAGTCCAATATTATGAAGCAGAAGTAAACAATAAATAATTGTTCCTATATAAATACCCAGAACAATTTGATTTGACCTGTCAGTTATTAAACCTGGAATTACTCTAGGCGAAAAATTTGAGGAGGCTTGATTAAGAACAATCATCACCATAGAAAAACTAAAAACAGTCAGCGAAATTGTGCCTGCAATTAAAGTAGACAAAACCGCTCTGGCGTTCTCCACACCTTTTACCCACAGTGAATCGTATGACGAAATTATTTTCCGACCTATTTCCGTGTAATCGAAATACAACATGAAGAAAGCAAGAAACAAAAGTACAGCAGAAATGATGATTGGATAAAAAGCAATGCTGTTAACAATTTTAATATAGGCTCTATATATTATTTGGGGGAAACTTTTCAAAATTATTTTTTCAATTAGTTTTTTTCGGCGGTTTCATATTTGTTAAACCAAAATCGTTTATTAAATCTTTGTAAGTTATTAGTGAAAATTTTTCTGAATTCAATAGATTTTGTATTCGCTTTGATTTCCAAGCATTTAGTTCAGCTTGCCGATGCTTGCTCATATTTTTTAATCCGAACGAATTTAAATCGATTAATCCCGAAAGCTCGTCATTATCAATCCCTATATGACTTACAATTAGATTGACTTTATCAGTGATCAGGTTATTAAGAATTTTATACAAACTATCTGCCTTATTTTCGACAGCATCCGCATACATATTGTCAGAGTAATTTTCATCAAAATATTGTGAGATTCCAAGATGATATTCATTTGCAAGTTTTTCTATAATATTTCTGTACTCAGGTTTATCAACTGCTGTTCCCATATGATAATCTAAATAAACAATTTTTAAACCCGTTCCCAAAGCTCTTTCAATTTGAGCGCGCAATTCTTTTTCTATTTCATCTAGGCTTGGATGATTAGCATTAAACGCTGCTCTTGACGGTAAAAAATAGCCAACACTGTCAACCAAACTTGGAACCGCACTTCTGCCTAACACGGGCCCCCATCTGTAATTTTTCCATTCGGAATTTAATGTGAGATGAATTCCTATAGATACTTGCGGATTATTTTTTAAAATGTCTACGGCTTCCTGATACCAGGGGCAAGCAAACATAACTGAAACAGAAACTGGTAAGCCTGTTTTTATTATTTCTTTTAACGCTTCATTAACAGAATGGCACATGCCAATATCGTCAAACCTAAGAAGTATTTTAGCTTTGTTTTGCTGCTGTGAATTAATATTAATGGATAAACTAATTAGGATTACAATAATCATTAAATACTTTTTCAATTTATTACCTTCATGAATTAAGAAATTGAAATAATTATGATAGTATTTAAAATTGATTATTTATTTGATGATAATCAATTTTTATTTATCGAATGGAGTGATATAATGTTGAAGAGGCTCACCTAGTAGAAAATGAACCTCTATAAATTTAACTATGCAGTTGCCATGGTCATTGCGGCTGCCTGGCGTGCCATTTTCATATTATATTCTGAAGCTAGAGATTTATAATTTACAAGATCGACAATGGTTCCAATGAAACATAAACCAGCTGTAAAAAAATATAATATCCCCATCCCAATCTGGTCTGTTAAAAATCTTTGAACGCCTGCAAATCCTAAAAAACCAATTAAAGTTAGTATAAGAATTAATTGAGGATCTCTTCGTTTTGAATTATAAATTATCGCAAATTGTTGTATTTGATTATCATTCATAGTCTTAACTAAATCTTGAACGTATCTTAATTCCATTTCGTCTAAGTTAGGCATTAAGTGTAAAAGGTTTATCATGCAATTGCTCCTTTCATGATATATTAATTATTGAAGTTAAATTGAGAATTGATTGACGAATTAATTAAAACGTAAATTCTATGTGAGATAATGATTAGCGCTGGTAATCCTAAAATGTGCATATGTAAAGAGTCTGCAAAATCTAAATGTAAAATTTTACTGATTGACAACCCGAGACCGCAGCCTGGGCAAAAATCAAAACCTAAATTTTTTATTGGACAAATAGAAAAGTGACTTGTGGAATCTGGGCTGATAAGCATCAAATAAATTAAGCAGCCTATCCAAATCAAGGCTTCAAACTTAATGTTTAATACTATGTGAAAATACTTTTTCAAATCGACTTAAAATTACATGAACTAAAAAGATATGTCAAACCGTTCATGTAAAAGTAAAATGAGCCTTTAAAATAAAAAAAGTCCGCTAGTTTATCTAGTTCGATAAAAAACAGCAGATTGAGACTATTTATCGAACTACTTCCCCGAATAACTGCGGACTTATTAATTTTTTACTTTTTATTTATATGAATTTAAAACCTTCATATAATTTGCACGCTCAAACAAAGATGGATCCGCTACATTAATATAGCTCATGCTGCCTCTCATTTGTTCAAGGGATTCATATTCATTTTCTTCCATCCATAAATTTAATTTTGTTATCATCTCATTAATATGGGTAATTCCAAATTTCAATAGGCATGAAAGAACTTGAGTAACTTTTGCTCCAACCATAATCATTTTGATTACATCTTTTTCAGTATAAATCCCGCTTGTTGCGGCAAGGTCAGCACCAATTTTATTGTATAAAACAGCTATCCATCTGAGGGGTAACCTTGCATCCATTGGTGTACTTAATAATACATTCGGCACAACTTCCAGGGTTTGTAAATCAATGTCTGGCTGATAAAATCTGTTAAACAATATTATTCCTGAAGCCCCTGCTTTGTCCAATTCGCCTGCCATATGAGCAACAGAGCTGAAGAAAGGATGCATTTTAACTGCAATTGGAATTTTAACATTTGCCTTAACAGATTTTACAATATTTATATATGAGCTGTCAATTTCCTGGGGGGTTTTATGAATATCTGTAGCCAGGTTATAAATATTTAATTCTAATGCATCTGCACCAGCTGCTTCAATTTTTTTTGCATATTCTATCCATCCGCCTAATGATTTACCATTTAAGCTTGCAATAATGGGAATATCAACTGAGATTTTTGCTTTGCGAATGTGTTCAAGATATTCTTCTGGCCCGGTTTTATATTCAAAAGGTTCTGGAAAATAATCTAGTGCTTCTGCAAAACTTTCATTGTGTACCGTAGTATAATGATCTAATTCTAATTGTTCGTGTTCAATTTGTTCTTCAAATAGTGAGTAAAGTACAACCGCAGATGCGCCGTTGTCTTCCATCTTTTTAATGTTGTCAAGACTTTGCGATAACGGCCCGGCTGACGGAACTATCGGGTTGTTTAATTTAAGTCCTAAATATTCTGTTGAGAGATTCATTCTTTTACCTTTTTAATTTATTTTCTTATCAAGTTTAATCTTTACCCACTTAACATTTATCCAATAAATGGTTTGGGCTCCATCCAAAAGACGGAGCCAAACTCATTAATTCAATGTTTTATATGTAAACCACCAATCATAACCATCAGCTGTTTTCGTTCTTTGCTCAGCTGTTTCAACGTCTTTGGGCGGCGGTATAATCACTTTGTCGCCAATTAATTCATTCGTGGGCCAATTTTCCGGCATGGCAACTTTATGTTTATCAGAAATTTGCAGAGCTTTTAATGCTCTTAGAATTTCGTCAACCTGTCTTCCAATTTCCTGCGGATAATAAATCATTAATCTAACGATTGATTTAGGATCCACTACAAATACGGCTCTAACAGTATTGGTTTCTTTTCCTGGATGAATCATTCCAAGCCTTTCAGCAACATTTCCTGAATGATCAGCAATAACAGGAAATGGAATGTTTACATTTAATGTATTTTTTATCCACTCAATCCATTTTATATGAGAAAACACCTGATCGATTGACAATCCAACTAATTCAGCATTTAACTCTTTGAACTTATCACTTCGTTTTGCAAAAGCTACGAACTCGGTTGTACAAACCGGAGTAAAATCAGCAGGATGACTAAATAATACCATCCACTTACCCTCAAAATCTTTTGGTATATTTAACATTCCTTTTGTGGTTTGAACTTTTAATTCAGGGAATTTGTCGCCAATCAGCGGTATCCCTTTTCTAGAATCATTTTCCATCATAGCGCCTTTCCACTAATTGTTTTTAAATTAGTTAACATATTAGTTTAACCCGCGATTATTTTTCTTTTCCATCTTCCGGCTTAAACGATGCGAGTTGTTCATAAGTCTTCCATTTATCAACTACATCTTTTTGTGCTTCTTCCATTAAACGAGCTGCTTCTACAGGATGACTCTTAGTTAACATTTTATATCTTGTTTCCATATATGCATAATCTTTAAAGGCTATCTTTAATCCCTTGCTCTCAAGCTTAAATGGATTTTTATTTTCCAAAGCTAAATCCGGATTATAACGATACAACTGCCAATAGCCGGAATCAACAGCAGCTTTTTGATTATCCATTGCTGTTCCCATATTGATTCCATGAGCAATACAGTGACTATAAGCGATAATCAAAGAAGGCCCGTGATATGCTTCAGCTTCGAGAAATGCTCTAACTGTGTGAGTATCATTAGCACCCATTGCAACTTTTGCTACGTAAACATTTCCATATGACATAGCCATTAAGCCAAGATCTTTTTTACCCATTGGTTTTCCGCCGGCAGCAAATTTGGCAACTGCTCCTCTTGGGGTAGCTTTTGAAGCTTGACCGCCGGTGTTTGAATAAACTTCCGTGTCAAGAACCAAAACATTAACATTCTTTCCGGAAGCCAGCACATGATCTAAACCACCGTAACCGATATCATATGCCCAGCCGTCGCCGCCCATAATCCATACTGATTTTTTTACAAGATAATCAGCTAAGCTTAATAAATGTTTTATATCCGCCGTCTTACCGTTTTGATTTGATTTTAACAGCTCGCTTAATTTTTCATTTAATGCTGTCACTCTTTCACGTTGTTCAAATATTCCAGCTTCATCTTTTTGATCAGCGTTTAATAGTCCGCTCACTAAAAAATCACCGAGGTCAGCAGATAATTTTTTAAGAAGATTTTTTGCCTGAAGATTATGTTTATCTATTGCTAATCGAAATCCTAAACCAAATTCGGCATTATCTTCAAATAATGAATTTGACCATGCCGGGCCTCTTCCATCTTGATTAACGGCCCACGGAGTTGTTGGCAAATTACCGCCATAAATTGAAGAGCATCCTGTTGCATTTGCAACAATAGTTCTATCTCCAAAAAGCTGGCTAACTAATTTAACATAGGGAGTTTCGCCGCAGCCGGTACAAGCTCCTGAGAATTCAAATAAAGGCTGTAGAAATTGTGAGTCTTTTACTTTAGATACACTAACTTTTCTTCTGTCAAGCTCTGGAATTGACAAGAAATAATCCCAGTTCTTGCTTTCTGTTTCACGTATTGGAAGCTGTTCTTTCATGTTGATAGCTTTTAATTTGGTTTCCTGTTTATTTTTAGCAGGACAAACATCAACGCAAATTCCGCATCCGGTACAATCTTCAACTGCAACTTGAAGTGAATAATATAATCCTTCACCATAATCTTTGGCTCTAAATTTAGTGTACTTAAATGTTTCAGGAACATTCACCAAATCTTTTTCTTCATATACCTTAGCTCGTATTGTAGCGTGAGGACAAACTATAACACATTTATTACATTGAATGCAAACATTATCATCCCAAACAGGAACTTCTAAAGCTATGTTTCGTTTTTCCCATTTGGTTGTGCCTGAAGGATAAGTTCCATCAATAGGCATTTTGCTTACAGGTATAAAATCGCCTTCCCCGGAGATTATTTTGCCAGTAACTTCTTTAATAAATTGTGGCGCAATTTCAGGTACAGCTGGTTTTAATTTTAATTTACTAGTCACTTTATTTGGAACTTCAACCTCAAAAAGATTTTCAATTGTTTTATCAACAGCTGCAAAATTCATTTGAACAATCTTATCCCCTTTTGCTCCGTAAGTTTTCTTAATTGAATTTTTAATTAATTGAATTGCTTCATCTTTTGGGAAGATATTGGAAATAGCAAAAAAGCAAGTCTGCATAATGGTGTTTATTCTTACTCCCATTCCCGTTTCACCGGCAACTTTATAAGCGTCAATTACATAAAACTTCATCTTCTTTTTTATTAAATCATTTTGAACTTTTTCAGGTAAGGTATCCCAAACCGCTTCTTTTGGAACAATTGTATTTAATAAAAATGTTCCGCCTTCAACAACATCACCGAGCATATCAATTTTTTCTAAAAATCCCTGCTGATGGCAGGCAGCAAAATTAGTTCTATTAATTAAATATGTAGATTGAATTTTCTTCGGCCCGAACCTTAAATGTGATGTAGTTGTTGAACCGGATTTTTTAGAATCGTATACAAAATAACCCTGAGCATAATTATCTGTTCCTTCGCCTATTATCTTAATTGAATTTTTATTTGCACCAACGGTTCCATCTGCGCCTAATCCATAAAATTTGCCGCGGAAGGTTTTTGTATCTTCAACTGAGAATGAAGAATCAAAATCTAGACTTGTATTTGTAACATCATCAATAATTCCAATAGTAAAATGATTTTTTGGTTTGTCTTTTTTCATTTCATCAAAGACTCCTTTAATCATAGCAGGAGTAAACTCTTTTGATGAGAGTCCATAACGTCCGCCGGTTATTTTAGGATATGCAAAAGGAAGTTCACCATCGACATGCATTTCAGAAATTGCATTTACCACATCAAGATATAATGGCTCTCCGGAAGCGCCGGGCTCTTTTGTTCTGTCTAATACTGAAATAACTTTTAAAGATTTAGGAAGTGCATTTATAAAATGTTTAATTGAAAAAGGCCTGTACAATCTTACTTTTAATATGCCGACTTTCTCACCTTTTTCTTGTAAATAATTTACCGTTTCCTCTGCTGCTTCGGCACCTGAGCCCATTAACACTATAACTCTTTCTGCATCCGGAGCACCAACATAATCGAATAAGTGATACTGGCGTCCCACAAGCTTAGCAAATTTATCCATTTGAGCCTGAACAATGTCAGGGCATTTTATGTAATAAGAATTAACTGTTTCTCTTCCCTGAAAATAAACATCCGGGTTTTGAGCTGTTCCACGGATAAACGGATTATCTGGTGTTAAAGCACGTTTACGATGTGCTATTACTAAATCATCATCTATCATAGCTTTCATATCTTCAATAGAAAGCTGTTCAATTTTCATTACCTCATGAGAAGTTCTAAATCCATCAAAGAAATGAATGAATGGAATTCTAGCTTCTAAAGCGGCTGCTTGAGAAATTAAAGCAAAATCCATCACTTCTTGTACTGAATTTGATGAGAGCAATCCAAATCCTGTTGAACGCGCTGCCATTACATCACTGTGGTCACCAAAAATGGACAGGGCTTGAGCCGCTATTGATCTTGCTGAAACATGAAATACAGTTGAAGTAAGTTCTCCGGCTATTTTAAACATATTTGGTATCATTAAAAGCAGGCCTTGCGATGCCGTAAATGTTGTGGTTAAGGCACCGGTTTGCAAAGCACCATGAACACTACCGGAAGCACCGCCTTCGCTTTGCAATTCACTAACTGAGGGAACTTCTCCCCATATATTTTTTTTACCTTTTGAAGACCAATCATCGCACCATTCACCCATATTTGAAGAGGGGGTAATTGGATATATCGCTATAACTTCATTAGTATTAAATGCTACATAAGCTGCTGCTTCGTTGCCGTCAATTGTTACTTTTTTTCTTTCCATTTTATTTCCGTCTATTCCTTAGATTTATAAATTTGTTTTCCTCTTATTAAGGCTCTCAAAAAGCCAATAATTATACCAAGCATTTTTATGGGAATAATTAAGTTTTTCGCAGTTTTTTTTTCAAATTAGATAAAATAAAAAGGAAGAAATACTCTATTTTCTAACAGATGAGAATGGCGATTTATAGAAATTAAAAATAGCATTAATTGATTGTAAAATAAGCTTTTAGGTATGATTTGAATGTTTATTTAGAAGAGTTTCCTATATCATCTCAAATATGCATATTCATTTTTATTTATTATGGTATTAAAGGTTCAATCATAAAGATAAATTTGAAAAAAAGATCATGAAGATTTTTGTGCAAAAATCTTTGCCTTACCTATAATTACATCAAAGCATATCTTTACTGTTAATAAATTTGAGATACGATGAAAGTAAGAAGACGTAAATTTATAAAGAAAAGTTTTGGTATTGCCGCGGGAATTTTATTGCTGCCTCCTGTTTTATTTAATAAACTTGATTCCGTTACAAAAGCAAATACAATTAAGCCTGCCAATAAACCAAACCCGCTTCTTTGGAAAGATGATGAAATTAATATAGCCTGGATTGGGCATTCAACTGTATTAATGAATTTTTATGGAACTTTAATTTTAACCGATCCTGTTTTATTTGATAGAATTGGAATTAATATTTTTGGACTTACTTACGGCCCAACACGATTAACCGCTCCTGCACTTGAAATAGATGAAATCCCCCAGCCTGATTTAATTCTTCTTTCTCATTCTCATATGGATCATACTGATTTAGAAACACTTTCACATTTAACAGAAAAATTTCCCCGAAAAATTGATTGCGTTACGGCTTTTAATACTATAGATGTTGTTGAAGATTTAGAATGGAAAACTTTGCATGAATTAGATTGGGACGCAGAATTAACAATTCAAAATATTAGAATTAAAGCTTTAGAAGTTCAACATTTTGGATGGAGATTTCCATGGGAACGTGACCGTTCAAAAGGCTTTTTAAGCAACGGTAGAAGCTATAATGCTTACATACTTGAAAAGAATGATAAGAAAATCCTTTTCGGTGGCGATACTGCTTTTCATGACAAATTTGAAGATTCAAAAGCTGAAAATATCGATATTGCGATTATGCCTATCGGCGCATATAACCCATATAAAAAATGGCATTGCAATCCCGAAGAGGCTTTAACAATGGCTTCATTTCATCTCGACGCAGATCATTTTATTCCGATTCACTGCAGCACGTTTAAACAGGGCAGAGAACCAATAGAGGAGCCTTTGCAATGGCTGGAAAAATCAAAATCTAATTATTCCATTAATATTGGGATTAGTGATATTGGAGAAACTTTTACTTTAAGAAATTAATACATTTTTGAATATACAGATTTTGCATTCCTTTAATGTACCGCTAACGTAAAAATTGTACTTTCTATAATAATAATTTCTAGCTTGTTCCCAATATGGGAACTTCATATATTTACTTATGCGAATAATTTCCGTTAGGATTCTAAAAGATTATTGGTATAAACATAACGATGCTGAACAACCATTGAAGGCATGGTTCGCGGAAGCAAAGAAAGCTGAATGGAAAAGGCCTAGCGACATTACTAAGCAGTATAGAACAGCCAGTGTTTTCCCAAATAATAGAATAGTGTTTAATATAAAAGGAAATAATTATCGTCTAGTAACTGCCATTAACTATGACTTTAGCGTGGTCTACATTAGATTTATTGGTACGCATAAAGAATATGATAAAATTAACGCAGAGGAAATTTGAAATGACTATTAAACCGATTAAAACACAAAAAGATTATAAAACTGCACTAAAAAAAATAAATGAACTTTTTGCTGCCAAACCAAATACTGCTGAAGGTGATGTGTTGGAAGTACTTGTAACTCTTGTTGAGGCTTACGAGAAAAACAATTATAACATTGCTCCACCAGATCCTATTGAAGCGATCAAATTTAGAATGGATCAGCTTGGATTAAAACAATCAGATCTTTCGGATGCTATGGGTGGGAAAAATAGAGTTTCGGAAATTCTAAATAGAAAACGAGGTCTTACCGCAGATATGATGAGAAAGCTTCATAATCAATTTAATATTCCTGCAGAGTCTTTATTGGCATAGAGGTTAAAAATAAACCCAATTTCTTAAAGAAATTGGGTTTATAAAAATCAATAAAAATTGACTTAGCTTTACGCTGATTTCCTGTCTTCAATATAAATCGGTTCGCTTCCCTTTTCTACAACGTCTTTTGTGATAACGCATTTATCCACATCTTCTTTTAGCGGAAGGTCAAACATAATATCAAGCATAAAGTCTTCAACTATGGAACGCAAAGCACGTGCGCCGGTTTTTCTTTCCATTGCTTTTTTAACAATCGCTTCAATTGCGAAAGGATCAAACTCAAGTTCAATACCTTCCATCATAAATAATTTTTTATACTGTTTTAAAATTGCATTACGCGGTTCTGTTAAAATACTTTTGAATGCTTCTTCAGAAAGAGACTGAAGCGGCGCAGTAATTGGTATTCTTCCGATTAATTCTGGAATTAAACCATAACGCAATAAGTCTTCCGGCTGAATAAAACTTAACAACTCATTATCATTTACTTTATGTTTTATATCAGAAAAAAATCCCATTTTATTTTTATTTATCCTGTGTGCAATAATTTGATCAATTCCTTCAAATGCACCACCTACAATGAACAAAATATTTTTTGTATTGATGTTTATTAAGCTTTGTTCAGGATGTTTTCTTCCGCCTTTTGGTGGTACGCCTGCTACCGTTCCCTCTAATATTTTTAATAATGCCTGCTGAACACCTTCGCCGGAAACATCACGAGTAATTGAAGTGCTTTCACTTTTACGTGCAATCTTATCTATTTCATCTATATAAACTATCCCTCTTTGTGCACGGTCTAAATTATAATCTGAAGCTTGAAGAAGGTGAACTAAAACTGTTTCAACATCATCGCCAACATATCCGGCTTCAGTCAGGGTTGTTGCATCTGCAATAGCGAAAGGCACATCTAAAATTCTAGCCAAAGTTTGTGCAAGCAAAGTTTTTCCAACACCGGTTGGACCAATTAAAAGTATATTACTTTTTTCAATTTCAACATCATCCAGCTCAAAAAAAGAAGTCTTAGAATTAATTCTTTTATAATGATTATAAACCGCAACAGATAAAACTTTTTTAGCTCTATCCTGTCCGATCACATATTCATCCAATGTTTTTTTTATTGTTGCTGGGGTATGATCTATTGAAGATTTTGTTTTTGTATTGTTATATGCAGCTAAATTATTTTTAAGTATGTCAACACTGCTGCCAATACAAATATCACAAATATAAACATCAGGGCCGGCAATCATGCTGCCGACTTCACTGCCGTCTCTACCGCAAAATGAACATTTAACTATTTTTTGGTTTTGTTTTTTACTCATTCTAATTCTTAGCTTAATTTATTCCTTAATTTAATTATTTCTTCTCTTGCTTTGTCAAGATAAAGGGAGTTTGGGAATTTTGCAAGCAATTTCTCATAAACTTCAACTGCTTTGTTATTATCAGCAATCCCATATTGATAAATTTGACCTAACAAATATAACGCTTTATCTGAATAAATATTTTTTTCATTTTCATCTGAAATTTTATTTAATAGTAAAATTGAATTCTCATAATTATTCAGCGCAATTTCCATCTCTGATTCTCTAATTTGTGCTAAATTTTGAAGCATAAATGCCTGTTTATTCGAAGCAATTTGTTTATATTTTTCTGCTGCCGCTTCAAACTTTTTTTGCTCGGCTAAAAGTTCTGCCGAAGCAAAAAGCAAAAGATTAGACGAATCATTTATTGAAGTGTTCAATAAAAGTGAAAGCTCAATCGCATCATTCGCATTATCGTCCTTAAGATTGCTGGTAACTTCAGCTAACAAATCTTTAGCAGCGGAAAAATCGCCTTCATAAAATTTTATTTGAGCCATTTTATATTTGGCATTGTTTTTTTGTTCAGCCGAAGCTCTTCCATTCTGCATAACGGCTTTAAAATTTTGAACGGCTTTATTAAGATTGCCATCGGAAACAGCAGCATCTCCCAAATCATTATATGCTTCAATGGAGAAGTTTGACAGCGGAGATTCCTTAATTATTTTATTGTAATTCTCAACTGCATCTGAAGGATCATTTTCAATATATTGTTTGATAAGTCCAATTCGCCAGTTTGCTTCATAAGCAATATTTGTATGAGGATATAATTTAATTAAATCATTAAATGCATCAATAACTTTTTGCGTGTTTTCTGATTCAAATTGTTTTGTTGAGTAATAAGGTTTCCAATAGGGAATTGAAGCAGAATATTCTTTTCTAAGTTCTGCTTCTAAAGTTTTAGCAAAGCCTAATTTTGCGCTTGAAGAAATTGAAGAACCAGGGTATTTATTTAAAATTTCATTAAACGCTTTTGAAGCAGTTTTAAATTCACCTTCATTTAAAAGCATCTCCCCAAAATTATATAAATCTGAACCCTCGTTATTTTGTAATTCATCAATATTAACATAAAGATCAAAAGCTTTATCGTACGATTTCTCTTCTACATAAAGCCTGGCAAGCAGGTATGAAAAATTAATAACATCTTTATCTTTCCAATCTTCAACAACCTGGATTGTTTGTGTTAAAGCATCCGGTTTATTTATATAAGAAAAAATCCTTGCCTGAATCGTAGGCAGAAGATTCGGCTCTTTAAAAAGCAAAGAACAATATTCGTTTGCAGCATTTTTAAATTGCATTGTAAGCGAATACAAGTTTGCTAGATCATATCCAAAAACTCTGGGATCCCCGGCAATAATGCTTCCTTTTTTAAGAATATCAATTGCTTTATCAAATGCTCTTCTTTGAATTGCATAGTTTGCCATTGTTTTATAATTAATCGGATTTGGGGGAAGTGTTTCCAAAGCATTATCCCAAACGTCAAAGGCTTTTTTTTCGTTTCCCATCAGGTAATAAGTATTTCCCAGCATGCCGTATAAATTTATATCTGATGGATTTTTTTTGATCCGATCTTCAATAATTTTGATCGACGATTCATATTCTTTTAGTTGAAGATAAACTCGATTTAAACCTTCAAAGAATTGAACATTGCCTGGCTGGGAAGAATAAAGATTTTCATAAATTTCTTTTGCTTTGGTTAATTGGCCTTCTCCTTCATAGTTTTGTCCAAGCATAAACCGGTTATCATAATCCTGGATTGTCTGAGAATAAGCGCTAATTGTAAGCAGTAAGAAGATGAATAACTTTTTAATCATAGTTCAAAAATACTAAATATCAACAGGGTTTCAAGTGATTAAGATTTACTAAATTTTCATCAATTATTCCTAATAAAAAATTAATATAGATGAATATATTAACACTTTAAGGTTGAACGTTATATTTGATTTCTGCAAATCAATTTTAATTTATCGGTAAATAATGATATTGTTCTTTTTTGAAGGAGGATATTATCGGATTTATTTACTAAAAGTTTAGCCCTCAAATATTATTTTTTTTAAAAACCTTCGAAAAATTCAAAATAACCAAGAAAAAATTATTTTATTAGTATTGGCGTAATACTTGGATGAGTGAGTCTCGACAAAGAACACAACTGGACTCATTCAAAGGGAATAAAATGAAAAAAACTTTACAAGCTGTATTGTTTACATTCTTGTTTGCATTCACATCAAATACTTTACTCATTGCGCAAACTCAAGTATTTTTTGATAATTTTAGCTCCGGTACCACCAAATGGACATTATCCGGAAGTTGGGGTTTGACAACCGCAAATTATCATTCCGCTTCAAAGTCTTTAACCGATAGCCCTTCAGGAGACTATACTAACATTCAAAACACATCGGCAGCTTCTATAGGTTTTGACCTAAGCAGTTATTTGGGTGCCCAATTAACATTTTGGACAAAATACGCTTTAGAGAGTTCATTTGACTTCGTTTATCTGGAAATTTCAAAAGACGGCGGAACAAATTATATTCAGCTTGACCAATTTACAGGCACATCTTCAACATGGCAAAAGCATACTTATAACATTGGAAGTTTTGCAGGTAATTCAAATGTTAAAATTAGATTTAGATTTTACAGCGATCAGTTTATTGTTGCTGATGGAATGTATATTGACGATGTTGAAATTTTAGGTTTAGATACAGATGATTCTGCTCCTTTAGTTCTGCATCAGGCACCGCAATATTACCAGGGAACGCAAACAGATTATACTTGTAATGCCGATATAACCGATGTCTCTGGGATAAGTGCAGCATATTTATATTATTCCGTGGATGGCGGCAGTAAAAATATTATTGCAGGAAATCATGTGAGCGGCAGCCAGTATTCTTTTACAATTCCGGAACAAACTGCCGGTTCAACTGTAACTTATAAAATTCAAGCGATTGATAACTACGTTTCGTTAAACCAAACCGATACTTCAACTGCAACAGCATATAAATTTATTTCAGGCAGTTACATATCTTATGACAATGCAAATGTGGATGAAGTAGCTACCATTTCCGGTAATTCTGCAGCAGCGGTGAAAATGACAATCCCCACAGGAATGTATGGAAAACTTGTTTCAGTGCTGATTAGAAATTACAGGGATCCAAACTTGTCAAATTCCGATATGTTATTTCATGTTTGGAGTAATAACAATGGAGTTCCGGGAACAGATTTAATAACTCCTTTTCTTGTTACTCCCGAAGCTACTTTAACAAATCCATTTCCTTTTACAAAAATTGATTTGAGAGATTATTCGGAAGAACTACATGATTTGACAAATGACATTTTTGTTGGATTTACAGTTCCAAATAATTCTGTGAATATTGTAGTTAGCGGTACTCCTCATAACAGATCTTATAACTTTAATGGTTCAACATGGAGCTTATATTCAAAGGATTATGAATTCAGGGCTGTTATGAATATAACTTCTTATCCAATGCCGGTGGAATTAACCTCATTCACTGCATCGTGCATTGATGATAATGTAGAACTTATTTGGCGTACAGCAACAGAAGTAAATAACTATGGATTTGAGATTTATCGATGCAATCAAATTAGCGTTTCCGAATCAAACAAAAATGAAGAGGTCTGGAATTGGGTAGGCTTTGTTAACGGTAATGGAAACAGCAATTCACCTAATTATTATTTTTTTATAGATAGTAAATTAAATACGTCTGGGAAATATTTTTATAAATTGAAGCAAATTGATATCGATGGGAAATCTGAATATTCCCCGATTGCAGAAGTTGAATATAATGGCCCTGTTAAAAATGAATTAAATCAGAATTACCCAAATCCGTTTAATCCCAGCACAATTATTAAATGGCAGACAACTGTGGAATGCTGGCAGATAATTAAAATATATGACATTTTAGGAAAAGAAATTTCAACACTTGTTAATGAAAGAAAACCGGCTGGAAATTATGAAGTTGAATTTAATGCCTCACAATTAGCAAGCGGAATTTATTTTTATCAATTAACCGCAGGAAGTTTTGTTCAAACAAAAAAAATGATCGTGACAAAATAGGAAGAAATGAATTTAGAAATCTTTTATTAAAAATTTTTAAACTAAAAAATGTGTGAGTTATTAACTAACAATGAACTAACCATTAACAACTCACACATTTAAATTCTTAATCAAATTACTCAGCTTTTCAAATTGATTCTCGGAATCATTTGAAAAGTAGAACTAATCAAGCTTAAAAAGTATTGGAACTACAACCTGAACTTTTACCTTTTTTCCTCTCTGCATTCCAGGTTTAAATTTCGTTTTTAAAATTGCATTTTGAGCAGCCTCATCTAAACCCACACCAACACCCTTAATCACTTGTGTTGCGGCAACATTACCATTTTCATCGATAAAAGCTTTAACATATACTTTCCCCTCGACTCCTGCTCTTTTAGCAATCTCCGGATAGCGTACATTCTTTTGAATTGCCGCAATTCCGCCAATTGGTTTCGGCATTTGTTCTACAGCAACGAAATAATCATTGACATTCACATCATTTAAATTTGAATTATTATCATTTGTGAAATACCATCTATACTGTGCTTTAACTTTTTTACCATCTTTAATTCCCGGTTTAAATTTCCAGTTTTCAAAATATTTAACCGCAATATCTGTATAACTTTTGGCGGGGCTCTCAACTATTTCAACTTTTTTAACATTTCCGTTTTCATCAATTAAAAGTTTGTAATCCAACCTGATGTGTTTTGTATTTTTAGAATTCTTTATTTCCTCATTAATTTTATCGGAGAGATCTTTTTCATTTCCATCCATTAATTTAGGAGTTGAATCAACCTTATTTAGCGGTAAATATATATCATCATAATTAGGTATTACTTCGACAGTATCTTTTCCCTTACAGCCAAACAACAGCAGCAACGAAATTGCAAAAAGTTTAATTAGAGTTTTCATTTCTTAACCTCATAAAGTTGATTTGATAATTATTTCATTTGGAAATTTTGCTTTAACTTCGGTGGTGGGAAGAGTATTCTGCAATAACAATTCTATGGTTTCACTTTTAGCCGAGATGACATTTACAGCATTGTCCATATCTTTTTTATATTCTTCAACCTTAAAAAAGAGAACGGTGCTGATGACAAGTAAAATTACTGCAATAGCATAAGAAGCCATCGCAAAAAGATTGCGGTAATTGAAAAAGTTATTTTCTTTTTGAACTTTATCTTCCAGCGAATAATAAATTCTTTCTTCAAGTTCCAATGGAAATTCTTCTTTAACTTCATCCAAAGATGTTTTAAGTAAATTCATTTTCTTAAAATATTCACGCGCTGCTTCATCTTGTGATAGTGTTGTAAAAAGAAATACTTCTTCTTCCTTTTTTATCTCGTCGTCAAAATATTCATTAATTAATTTTTTGATTTCATCTGTGCTCATATTAAATCCTCACATTCCTTAATTCCTATAATTAAATTTCAATCGACAGCTCATCCGTCATTTCGAAGGAGTCATCGACTGAGAAATCTTTCATATAGTCTGGAAAATAGATTTCTCCCTTCCGCCGAAATGATATTTTTGAAAGCATTATCTCTATTCATCTAACTAATTTTGATATCCTTTGAATTAATTTCTGCCTAGTTTTAAACAGCCTGCTCTTAACTGTATTCTCATCTATATTCATAATGGAAGCAATTTCTTTATAGCTTAACCCGCTGAATTCCTTCATTATAAATGGTTCTCTTTGTTCAACCGAAATATTTTCAAGTTCTTTAATCATTAAATTTTTCATTTCTTTTAATTCAAAAATTTCTTCAAGATTTTCAGGAAACTCGGTTTCTATTTCATCGGTATCATAAACATTGAATTGGTCCACTTTCGATTTTTTACTTCTATAGTATCCGTAAATTTCATTTCTTGCGGTTACAAAAAGCCAATATGAAACGTTGTTTTTATTTTTAATTGAATCCATGTTTTCATAAAACTTTAAAAAAACATTTTGAACAATGTCTTCCACCAGCATTCTATCGTTAATCATTTTCAACACATAATTAAAAATTTTATTCTTGTAACGATTAAATGTTATAGTGAATTCAATTATTTGACTTTTTGATTTACCCACTATTCTTCTTTTTCTTAAAGATGCATGAGATGTAGAAATGTTGCTTTAAATATGGAAATAATTTTGGAAAGATTGTAATGGTTTGAGTTTTTCTAATTGATTCTCTGTGTCCTCAGTGCCTCAGTGGTAAAAAAGAGATTTACCACTAAGACACCAAGAACACTTAGCCGCACTAAGGCTTTAATAATAAATATGAAACTGCGCCACAAATGCATTATTTTTTACGTCAGGATGTTCCATTTGAATCCGGTACTGCGGACGAAATTCTACAAAACTGTACGGCTGAATTTCTAAACCTAAAACCAACCTTGAATGGTCGTCATTACTTAGTTTTATATTCGGATCAAAGTTATCATATCTAACTACTGCATCCACACCCTTCATTAAGGTATAAGCCGCTTGAACCATTAGTGCTGTTGTAGAAGAGTCGAATTGCATATAATCTTTGGCCATATCAAATTCACCTTGAAGCACAAATTCACCGATACTAAACCCGGCAAATCCGCCAAACATATTTACATTGGGATAAATTGTTTTAAAATTTTTATCCAATCTTTGATCTTTAAAAGAAGCGAATGATCCGCCAAATGATAACGAAAAAGCGTTTGAAACTTCGGGAGTAAATTCTATTCTCGCAGTGTAAGTTGGATCCGCATTAAATTCAGTTGAACGCGGATTTCCGATACTCGCCGTTATAAAAGCAAAGTTGGAAATGTACTGTCCAATTTCCACCCCCGTTTCCACATAACGAGGATCATAAATTAATCCTTGTCTTTTTCCCGTGGCAAATAAAACTCCTAAATCTCCGCCTTTTATATATGCAGTGTGATCATCAATCCTAATTCCGTAGTTCGGCATAAAAGTACCGCCTTTTATATATCCTTTATTAGGAAGAATTTTTGCTAACCCATAAGCTTCCCAAATCTGCCATATAAAATCATAACGTGCGTATGCTTGAATTTTTTGCGCGAGTGAAATGCTCGTATAAATGGAACCTTGCATTCGCTGAAAATCGGATTTTGTATACGCTTCATTCATTGTAATTAAATAATTGCCTCTAAAATCAAAACCAAATTCAATATTTGGTGCAAGCTTATTTGTCATTTCAAAATCTTTATGCGGAGATATCATAGCCAGCGAATTTTTGCTCCAGGTCCAGCCGTCATGATTTCGCATTTCTCCGCCGGTAGGATTCACATGACAATCCATACATTTGCCGTCCATCCTCAAAGAAAATCTCGGTAAAGAATAAGACTGATTATTTGAAATAATAATTAATATTGAACACAGCAATAAATGTTTTAAAATTCGCATAATTTTCCCAGATTAAAATTATTAGTGATTTGAATGAAATTAACTTAACTAAAAGAGTAGTAATTAAAAACATGAGAAAGTGCCAAATATTGTTGAATTTTTTGTTAGATTTCAGATAAATGCTAACCAAATTTCCATTGATTAAGAAGCCTTTCTTTCATAGTTTTAGTAGCTTTTAAATAATAGACTATGAAAAATATTTTAATATTAGGTTCCACAGGCTCAATTGGCATAAATGCATTAAATGTAATCCGCTGCTTACCGGAAAAATTTAAAGTAAAAGCTTTAACAGTTAATAATAGAATTGATTTATTAGAACCTCAAATTGAAGAATTTAACCCCGAAGTTGTAGTTGTAAAAGAAGAAAAGCCAGCCGATGAATTGAGAAAAAAAATAAATGGTAAATGTGAAGTTCTTTCAGGTATTGACGGTTTAGTTTCAATTGCTGCTAATTTGGATTATGATATTTTAGTTGGTGCGATGGTTGGTTTTGCCGGATTAACACCAACTATTGAAGCGATAAAACGCGGTAAAAGAATAGCATTGGCAAATAAAGAAACTCTGGTTGTTGCAGGTGAATTGATTGCCGAACTTTGTGCAAAATATAATGCCGAAATTATACCTGTTGATTCAGAACATAGTGCAATATATCAATGCCTTTCTGGAGAGAAAAATTCGCAAGTTGATAAATTAATTTTAACAGCTTCAGGCGGGCCCTTTTCTTAATAAAGAAAAAAAGTTTTTTGAGAGTGTTTCAGTTGAAGAAGCTTTAAATCATCCAAATTGGAAAATGGGTAACAAAGTTACAATTGATTCAGCTTCAATGATGAATAAAGGATTAGAAGTGATTGAAGCACATTGGCTTTTTAACATTCCAAAAGAGAAAATTGAAGTTGTAATTCATCCCCAATCAATTGTGCATTCAATGGTTGAATTTATTGACGGATCAATAAAAGCACAAATGGGTTTGCCGGATATGAAGCTTCCAATTCAATATGCCCTTACATATCCTGAAAGATGTAAAAGTGATTTTGAAAAAACTAATTTAGCAAAGATAAAAAACCTAACTTTTTTTGAACCGGATTTTGATAAATTTGAATGTTTGAAATTAGCCTATGATGTATTGTCTTTAGGCGGAACATCTTCATGTATTATGAATGCCGCAAATGAAATTGCAGTAGACAGATTTATAAAAAAAGATATAAAGTTTTCGCAAATTCCATATCTAATTAAAAAAGCGCTCGATAAAATTGAGAATCACAAATCGACAGATATTGATACCATTTTTGAATGTGATAAATTAACCAGAGAGTTTGTTCAAGGTTTGAATTAAAGGAGAATTAAATTTTAATGGACTATGTAATTTATTTTATTATTACCATCGGCATTTTGGTTTTTATACATGAGTTTGGTCACTTTGCCGCCGCTAAGCTTTGCGGTATGCGTGCAGATGTTTTTGCCATTGGTTTTGGAAAAAGATTATTCGGATGGAATAAAATTAATGGTTTTACGTTCGGCGATTTGCCGAAAGACTTTGACGGCGGAGGGCATACAGACTACCGTTTAAGCCTGCTGCCTTTGGGCGGTTATGTTAAAATTGCGGGAATGGTAGATGAAAGTTTTGATACTAAATTTGCCGATGCTGAACCGCAGCCGTATGAATTTAGAGCTAAGCCGACGTGGCAAAAAGTGATAGTGATTTCTGCCGGCGTGTTTATGAATTTTCTTCTTGCGATACTTGTTTTCTGGGGAATAAAATTTTTCCAGGGCGATAAAATAATTAAATCAACAACAGTTGGTTACGTTGCCCAACATAGCTTAGCCGATTCGTTAGGATTTGAAAAAGGAGATAAAGTTGTTTCTGTAAATGGAACAAAAGTTAATGATTGGCAGGAATTAAATTCTGAATTACTTGTCAATAACCTGGGCGAAGACCTTGACGTAGATCTTTTAAGACACGGTAAACTCACATCATTAAACATTCCCTGGAAGAAACTTCCGCATAAAAATACCGGCGAACCTTTATTTATTGTCGATGGATTTGGTAAGCCGACAGTCATGGACGTTGTGCCTCAATCACCGGCTGAGAAGGCAGGCTTAAAAAGCGGTGACGTATTTTTGCAGCTGAATAATAAAGAAGTTAATACTAGTTCAGAAGTGACTCAAATAATCTCCAGCCACAAAGCGCAAACATTCCCAATTGAAGTTTTAAGAGGTAAGGATACAGTTGATCTGTCAGCAACTCCGGGTGAAAATGGAATACTTGGAATTACGATTAATCAGCCATTCAATGGAAAAATTGAATTTAAAACTTATGGTTTCTTTGAATCTTTTAAATACGGCTGGCTAGATATTGTGATGATTACCGATCTCACATTTAAAACTGCTGCAAAGGTTATTAAGGGCGATGTGGCATTCGGGCAAACATTTACCGGCCCAATTGGTATAGCAAAATATGCAACAAAATCTGCTGAAACAGGCTGGGTAAGTTTTTTAAGATTTCTTGCATTGTTAAGCTTAAGCCTTGCTTTATTAAATATAATGCCCTTCCCGGTTTTAGACGGCGGACATTTAGTAATCATACTTATTGAAGGAGCAATCAAAAGAGAAATACCAATTAAAATAAAATTGGCAATTCAAAATGCGGGATTTGCAATTTTACTGCTGCTTATGGCGTTTATTATTTATAATGATATAATGAATTTATAATCAGATTATTAATAATTATTTTTTTCATTTTTAATAAACCCAGTTTCTCTAAGAAACTGGGTTTATTTGTATATTCTGATTATTATATTTCAAAACTTTTTTACTGAAACCCCATAATAAACAAAATGTTGAAACAGCGTACCGGAAGATGCTACTGATATAAATAAATATTCATTTGTTATCCCTTGAATTACTTGTATTTATTCGACACCACAGTTTACGATTTAATTTTTTCAAAAATTTTATTCTTTGAATTTCAATTCAATTCGCTTTTTACTAACTGTAATTACGTATGTAAATAAAAAAATGAGATTTGAATAAAGATCAATTTAAAATGCAATTAGAAAAATGGAATCAACCTGAAGTAAATTTGAAAATGACAGTGAAGCAATGCGATGTTACATAGCATAAATTAAAAATTACATTTGGCAAATTGAATATTACAAGTGTGAAATTGTATTTGCGGTTGTTACAATGAAAATTGATAAAATAAAATATAAATGAACAGAAGCAAAATGGGAGAAGACATTAAAGAAATTCCATCAGACTACAGCAAAATATAATTTAACATTAAAAAAATTTCATAGATAGACGAGTAAATTAGAAATGATTTTAAAATTTGTCATCGAAAAGTTTAAAAACAATGTTGTACAAGATAGAAAATATAATTAATCAGTATTGGTGAATAGATTACTAACAGGAAAGAATATTTTTGTTCATCAAATTAGGAACGCTTTCTAGTATAAAATTTTACAGAATTGTAAGTATATGGAGCTAGTGAAAAAATCAATTTTGCAAAAGTAAAATTTAGTTCGGGAAAAAGGCAAAGCCCTTAAAATTGCTAAATCTGAGGTGCAGAAAATTCAAAACTTGATGGGCAATAGCAAAACAAATAATAGTATATTGGTTTAACTGCTACTTATAAACCCAGTTTCTCTAAGAAACTGGGTTTATTTTTTAATCAATCTTAAACTCAAATTAAAACTTACTTTTAATTAAATAATTATTTAATTTAGAAAAAATTAAAAGGGTGACTTTTCTATATGAATCTATTCCAAACAAACTTTGAGGAACTTTTCAATTATCTTTATAATTGCAAAAGATGAAGAAGAAATTGAAAAGTTAATTGATACAACAGATAAAGAAATTTTTAAAGAGAGTAATTGGAAACCACTTAACGGAAATGAAAATTAGCAATTATGGTGTTGTCGAAAATCAGCAATCAAATCCCATAGCAGCATTAGTTGAAGAAATTAACAAATTCAATTGATGCTCTTTTAATGAAAAAATGTTATGAGAACTGGAATAGATCCAAAATCATCGACTGCCCCAAAAACAATGGATGAAGCCATTCAAAAATTCTATCCAAACCATTATCGTGGGATTGGATCTGAATTATAGAAAAAAACAATCGGAAGAGCATTCAAATAATAGCTGACGGAAAAGGGCCACAGCCACAAGTATGACAGTATCCAACTTCAGTAATTATTTATGATGATGGAGAAGGACAGAATCCAGAAGATTTTGAATAAAACTTTCCTTTCTCTTTCTGACAGGGAATAAAAATGAAATAGCTTTTGTTCAAGGTAAATATAATATGGGTGGGAGCGGTGCCATTAGTTTTTTGTGGAAAGAAAAGATATCAATTAATCGCATCCAAAAGATATGATGAATTCAGGGCAATTTGGATTTACTTTAGTAAGAGAGCATCCCAAAAGAGAGAGAGAAAGTTCAAAAGAAACGTGGTATGAATTTTTAAATATTGAAAATAAAATTCCATCTATTCGAAATAGATGAACTTAAATCTTAGGATTATAAGGAAGAAAATTTAAAACGGGAACTATTATTAAACTTTATTCTTATGAATTTCCTTAAGGATATTCAGCATTTTCGCAGAGATTTAAATCAAAGTATAAATGAATATTTATTTAACCTGCGCTTTACCAATTTTAACAAAAGATACGCCGCAACGTTATCCTGATAACAAAATTCTTGAAAGTGATTTAATGGGATTAAAATGAAGATTGTATAAAGAAGAAAAGGAAATATTTAGAAGATAAGTTTTCCGAACATTATAAAGATAAAATAGTGGGTGAAATTAAAGTATCATGTTATGTATTTAAGGATAAAATGAAAGGTTATAACTTAAGAAAGACCGAGGAAATAATTGAAGATAGAGATTTTAAAAATAGAATGTCTGTTATGTTTTCAGTAAATGGACAAGTACATGGTCATTATACCTCCGAGTTTATTTCTAGAACTCTAAAAATGAAGCTAATAAAAGAATATTTATTGATTCATGTTGATTGTACAGGATATAAATTATAATTTTCAGAAAAGAATTGTTTATGGCTTCGAGAGATAGATTAAAGAATGGAGAAGAAACTGGAAAACTAAGAGAATTAGTTGCAAAGGTTTTATTAAAAAGTAAGCTTGTTGATATCTATAAACATAGGAAAGATACAATTTCTTTCGGTAGTGAAGATAAAAATGAATTACTTAAGTCATTCACAAAGAACCTTCCTCTAAAATCCGATTTATTAAAACTCCTTAGCAAAACTTTTAAGTTAGATGAAACTGATCATAAACATGAAAAGAAAGAGAAGAAAGAACAAACAAAAAAAGAAAGAGAAGAGAAATTTAAACCCAAAAGATTTCCTAGTTATTTTAAGTTTTCGAAAAATGGCGAAGATGAAAAACCCATTGTAAAAATTCCTTTAGGCGGAGAAAAATCTATAAAATTTAATACAGATGTAGAGAATGAATATTTTGTAAGAGTTGAAGAACCAGGTGAATTGAAAGTTGGAATGTTGAATCATAGTAATAATGATACTGAAGGAGGCAATAAACCTGGCGAGCCAAAACAAATTGAAGATGTATTTCTTTGTTCATAAAAGTAATCCGCAGGATGGAACAATAAAAGTTGCTTTAGCTCCTACAGAAGAAGTAAAAGTTGGGGATAGCATTGAAATAAAAGCTACTTTAACTAATCCGGCGGGTGAAGATTTTGATAAAATATTTTTAATAAAAATTGTTGACCCGGAAGGGAAAAAAGAAAAACCTAAAACAAAACAAGAAGATGAAGAAAGCAAAATAGGATTACCGGATTTAGTGCTGGTTTATAAAGAGAAAAAAGAAGATGAAGAAAGAACAACCTGGGATGATTTGGAAGGAAGCGGCATAACTATGGGTTATGAAAATATTGTACATCCTTTTGCCGAAGGAGATGTACTGCAGAAAATTTATGTAAATATGGATAGTACTGTTTTGAAGGATTATAAATCCTCATTAAAAAGTGAGGAGCAGTTTGAAACTGCTGAAAAAAGATATTATACTTCAGTTTATTTTCATACACTTATTTTTATTTACAATAAGTAAAAATAAAAAATATTCTATGAAGCAAGGGGAAGGTGAGGATATTAAAGATATTGATTTAGTTGAATATGTAAAGGATGTATTTGAAAGTTACTATGCACAATTTTTATTGAACTTTGGAATGAGTGAATTGATGCAGAGTTTGGAGGGTTAATAAATTAATTTATATTTATTGTGGATATATGACGAAATTATCAAATATCTCTTTTTCTTTTTTTTATATTGGTAAAGTAATTCCAATATGTATCTTAAGATTAAAGTAAAATAAATACTTTTATAATTCTTTATCAGTATTAAATTCTTCCATTTTATTTATTTTTAAAAATTTTTTTTCCAAACTTTGTTTTATAAATTGAAATAATTCTTGTAAAAGTATGCTACATAATTTATTTTTCTTATTATTTATCAGATAGCAATTTTTAAAGTTTGGTAGAGAATATTTTGTCCGATTGGTTTAATATAATAGACTTGATAATTTTGATTCACGATTTACTTTTTTTAGTTTCTCTAAAATTTTTTAGTGCCAGGAATTTTTTTAAAAACGTTCCTTAAATAATCTGTTCAATAACTACTTTGTTTGTTTTTTATGATTTTTTCATCTGCATCTCCTATGTGTAAATAATTTATAATTTTCTCCATGTAAGTTTTATGACTAAAGATTTTCTGATCAGTCAAAATAGTAACTATAAAATCATAAAGAATAATAACATTTGTAAAGGCATTCTTGTTTTTACTATTAATACTTCTATTTTGATTAAATAGAATAATATCTTTTAATATACTAAAATCCTCCACTAAATTTCTTGTAATAATTGCACAATTATCTTCTTCATCAATCTCAATTATTTCACTTTTGCTAACTGGTTTATCATATCTATTTAATGTAGAAAAAAAACTACGTGTTCTAATTAACACCTTCATCAGATTCACTATGAGCAATAAATATTACTGCAATTTCTTCATTCTTTAAGAGATGATTTTTCTTTTAATGCATCTTTAATCGCTTTGGTTCTATGCTTACCATCATATTGCAAATAGTTTTTCTTTCCCACTTAAAATTAAAATTCCAAAAGTTCTATTTAGATAACTCAATTTCTTCCTCACTTATATCTATTATATTTTAGTACATCAATTTCTTGATAAAAAGGGACTGCCACCATACAATCCAATAATTAGTGCATTAAAAAATCGTTGATTTTGTGATTTCTAAATATTCAACAATCCCTTTAGTACGATCTTTTACTTCTCCTTTTAATTAAGGTTTGTTAATCCTTTACTCTTATGTATCTCATCTGCTATTGAAACTCTAATCATTTATCTCCTTAAAAGGCATTATAGAAACATAATATATCCAATCGCCCATTCTTGCACTTAATGTAGGTAAAACTAATTTCCCTTTACTCATAAATGTACCTTAATTCTGTTTTTATTTTAGCTTTCGGAATATCAGTATTTATATGCTGGAACGAATGTATTTAATAATTTTTCTTCAATTTCATCGATCTGATTAATTTGATTTATTTCTGCATAATAATAATATAAAGAACTTTTATAAAGCTTTAACATTTCAAAAATTTTAGGTCTTGGCTTACCCTTTCCTTCTTGATCATTTAGATATTCCTGAAATCTATCCTGAAATGGTCTTGTAGTTTGGCCAATATAAAATAAATATCGCGTTTCAATAAAATTTGGGATTTTTGGTTTGACTACAAAACAATAAATACCTCTTGTTTGTGGCAGTTTATTTTTATTTTTTCTATTAAATCTTATTGCTTTCCATTTAAGTTTAACATTGATAATGATTGGATTTATCTTCCCAATGCTTTGGGTACAGAAGAAACTTTCTAATATGTTCCTTCATATATCCTTTTTCTTTAAAATCAATATTCAAACGGCATTTATATAAAACATGCAGCACAACCTTCACCCTCAGCTTCTTCCAAAATATCAATTAAGAAAGAAGATTTAGAGTTGGAGTTTTTTGCTGCTCTTTTTAGTTGATATTCTTTTATTTGTTTAATTCTTTCCGGTTTAATTAATTCTTCAAGGCGTTCATCTTGCATCCATGTATAACCATCTTTTTCATATTCTATTGCTTTATAAAATAAATCAGTATGGTTTTCATATAACCAAACCCATTCAATTTTTTGCTGGAAGAAACAGAAAGAAACAGCCGGAACGGCTGCGGGAGTAATAACCTTTTTGCCCATCTAATTCAAATTCAATTTTTTTATAATATTCAGGTACACCAACTCCACTATCTTCTAAAATATTAAAAATATCTTCTCTTACTAAAACATCTTCATTTTCAAGCAAAGGATAATCTTCTAAATAAGATATTGGATAATTTGTGTTCTTTAAGAAATTCAAAAACAACTTTATTAAAACCGGCAATACTTATAGTTAAAAGGTCATTAAGTTTTCTTGTTCTATCATAGGAAAATGAAAGAGGTTCTTTTATAGTTTTAATAAATTCATTTTTGGTGGAAGAAGGTATTACCGAAGAGCTTAAATCTTCTAATATTGGAATATTATTATTGGTTAATGTTTTGGCAATAATTTCTTCACTCCAAATATTTCTGCGAAAAGGAAAGATTGATTGAATGTTAGTCTTATGAGAAATATAACCTTCACGGTCTTCATCTCCTCTGATACCAACATAAGATAAGGTTGGTGTTTCGCCAACATATTCTTCAAACGGTTCTAATTTCATGGTGCGTGTACACCATCTTGCATTAGATGAGGGAAGGAAGCCTCCATAAATTTTTAAGAAAGTAATCAAATTGTTCTTTGTCGGTCATTTCTTTTGCAGCTTTAAGCCTTAAAATATCTTTACCAAGAACTGCTTTAAGGTTTTCTATTAGTTCATAAGTTTCATCTAGCTCTTTGCCAGTCTCACAGAAATAATAATTGATATCTAAAGT
The DNA here is from genome assembly GCA_963731745.1 of uncultured Ignavibacteriales bacterium. Classification (GTDB taxonomy): domain Bacteria; phylum Bacteroidota; class Ignavibacteria; order Ignavibacteriales; family Ignavibacteriaceae; genus CAVSWT01. The sequence continues at coordinate 51,192 of CAVSWT010000012.1, read as the reverse complement.
TGGATATTTGTTTTTTAAGTAGATTGCTAATGCCGCGCTGTCTTTACCACCTGAAATTCCCAATACATGTTTTACTTTAGTCACTATTTAATTCCTCTTTTAGCAATTTAAGCAGCAAAAATTTCCTTAACTTTTTGTTTTTTGTTTTAAGAAGTTCTGTTCTAAATTTTATCTCAACTTTTTCTAAGGTTTGTATTTCTTTATTTGTCAACCGGACTATATCACTTTTGTAAAGTATCATTTATGAAATTCAGCTCCACCTTAATCGCTTCTTCATTAGAATTGTCAATGTTTAATTTACTAAACTCACAAAGATTATCAAATTCCGAAATAATTTTTTCCAATTTATTATATAAGAATTATTTCTTCATTATCTATTAATAGTATCAAGATTTTTCCCCAATAAAGAATGCCCTATTGAATTTAGCCAGGAACTTCTATCATCCAATGCAGATGTTAATCTCATATAAAAATTCTTTTGATAAGGTGCTAATAATTGAATCTTAATTGATGCGAACCGGTTAATTATTACAGTTTTATAATCTGTAAATTTTGTTGTTTCTTGTCCAATAATATTTAATAAATATGTTTCAAATCTATTTATTAGTTCGTCATAAGAAGTTCTTAATTCTCTAATGCTCGATTGTAATTGAATTATATAATCTTCTAAGTATTTTTCTGATTCATATAATTTAACAGAAGAATAACCCAAAGCTTGTGGTATATCATCAAAGAAAGTTTTCTCCGGGTCCTTTGCATTACTTATTGCATCTCTTAACTTCAAAGCTGAATCAGATAATTTTTGAGTACGTTTTGAATACTCAGGCAATCCTCTATAAAATGTTAGAAAAGGACGAATCGTATCTATAAATGCTTCGCTAGTTGCTTTATCCTTTGAAGAACGATTTATTAAAGTCCTATATTTATTGAATAAGTCTAAGCTTTATTCCTTCAACGTTGAATGCTTTTATAGTAATGTTTTGCGGATATCTAATTAAGTAATCAATAAAATCGATATTAAGAAATGGCTGAAAGATATCCTTATCATATAAAGCATAATCATCACGTTTAATAAAAAGAAAAATAGGAATCCAAAAATCTAAAAAACCTTGTTTAAGTTTGTAAGGTTTATTGGAAAGAGTTTCATAAAGCTCGATTAAACTTCTTTTAGATGATATACAGCTATCAAGCCATATTTGACACGTATTATATAAATTAAAAAATTCACTGCCTTTATCAGGTTTATTAAAATCCCACTGCCCATTTGTATTTTTATGTAAACCTGTTGCCTTTAATAAACTTAAGTAAATCGTTTTATCTGGTGGAAAGTTATCTTTAGGATAAGAGAGATCTTCTTTATCCCAATTCTCAAATAAATTTGTTAATAAATTTTTACGAGCAATTGTAATTGAAGCAGGAAGCCTTTCTCTATTAATTAATTCATTTCTAAAAACCGGTGTTAAACTATATACCTTATTGGATATTTCAGACAACAGCTTATTAAAATCCTTTTGGCTTTTTACCTTTTTAAGTTCACCATGAAAAAACCATGATATTTTGTTTTCTTTAAAAAGATTATTTATTACTAAATCATTTAATTCATTAATTAAATTTTCTTTTAAATTTTTTAATTCACGGTATGCAATTCTATCTTCAATGTTATTTTCAAGAACATAGTTTACTTTTTCAATTTCATCAAGATTATCTTTTATTTTCTCTGCATTTGAATAAAGGACATAAAGAATCGGTTCATCATTTTCTTTTGAAAATTTTATTAAATCATTTTTATTTAAACTTTTATTAAAAACTAAATTTATATAGCCGTCACATTCACCTTGTGGTTCTTTGAGCTATTGGTGTATTCAGAAATAATATATTCAAAAAATCTAGGTGTTCCTTTTTCAATATATGATGCATTCGCTGATTTGTGTGGAAAATTAAAATAGTGATTTAATACAGAAGAAACATTTTCTACATTTGTAATTTTACTATCCGCGTCTTTTAAGGCTATATCAATATCTAAATCAGTTCCTTCATAAAGTATATAGCTGTCAATATAATTTTGGTATCTTAATATTTTATGAGTAATGAGTAAATCTAGAATACCTTTAGCATTTGTAATTCCCAAAGCATATTTAGCATAAGCAGTCAGGATGTTTTCATTTATTTGTGAACCTTTAGGAGAAAAAATATTTAACAAGCCAATAGCTTTAGTTAAAAGCGAAATGTTTTTTACATCTTTTTCAAAAGTGCTTTCTATTCTATCAAGAGAGTTTTTTATAATAGTCCATTTAAAATAATCATCATTAAACTTGGAAGATAAAAATGAATATAAGTTATTCATTAAATAATCATAAACATCAGCTAAATGAAAAAAGTCTTTTTGCTTTGAAAAATCATTAGTATTTAGAAATGTGAACAATGATCTTTCATTCTGACCGTACTTTTTTAACGCTGAAGTAATTGTTGCAGCAGATAGGATATCAAGCGGATATAATTTTTCAGCTAACTCTTTTGAAAGTATATTTTTTAATGGATATACATTTGAAGCAGTGATCGTCTTATATAATGAATCGAAATCACCATTCTTACTTTTTAGCTTTGTATCAAGTTTTTTAGCAGCAAGATAAAGAAGCTGTTCCACAGGTTCATTAAAAGCAATTTCTTTTAAGCGCCCTTTAACTTTATTCCATTCATTCTTTTCTTTCTTATCTAATTTTGATCCGTAAGCTTCAATGCTTTGATGCAGTGTAACAATGAAAATAATATTCTTATTTGAATCATTTACAAATTCAGCTAACTTTTGAATTACATATAATTCTTTTTCGGGATCATTACTCGCTGCATACTCTAAAAATTTACCAAACTCATCTATAGCTAAAATTAAACCTTTATTAGCCGAAGCAGAAATTTGATAATATTTATTTAACTCATCAAATAAATCTTTCTTAGAATTAATTTTTAATTCTTCCCTTATTGAATCATCAAGTGACCTAAAATCACCTATGAGATTTAGAGATGTATATTTTGTTTTTCCATTAAAAAGAATTGGCGTATCGAAATATTTTTTCCCTTTTTCACTTAGCTGCTTTTCTAATGCAAGTAAAAAAGCGCTTTTCCCTGTTCCGTACGAGCCGATGATGTAGAAAGACTTGAATCCACTTAATACGTTAACATTTAAAGTATCAATTACTCTTTCTGAATTAGGAGTGGAGTAGTAATCAATATCCTTATTAAAATCTCGAATAATATTAACAGAGGGCGAGAAATTATTTTTCATAATATTTCTCTAACTCTTTCCATATTGCCGGCCTCTTTTTTAATTGAACTTCCCTAATTCCAGCATCATCAGTAAAGGTAATAAATTTATATCTCCTTGTTAACTCTTCAATTTTATCTTTTAGCCCTTTTGAGTTTAGAGCAAAAACATTTCCAGGACTATTTAACCCAACTAATAATTCTTCAAATGATATCGACAAAGAGTCAGGATAGTTATTTAATATTACATATAAAAGTATTTCTATTGGAAGATTATCTCTTTCTTTATTTTCTATTTTATACCACTCCTTTTCATCTTCATCAAATTTCTTTAATCTCTCAACCAAATCTAACTCAATAAATAAACCTGAATATATTTCTTCTAAATTTTTGCTCGCTTTTGTTGGCTTAACATAGGTACGAATGAAAACAGGAATATCTCTTTTAAAGTATTGAGGCTAACTTTTTGATCTGCTTCTTCACACTTTTTCTGAATAAAATGGAATAATTGATTTTTATTGAACTCAATATGAAGTTTTCTAAATTCATTAAATGCTAATGAATATATTGACGCTTTATTTTCAAGAACTAAATGGTAATGCAATAACCATAAACTGGCAACATCTTCTAAATATGGATCAAAACCGCTTTTGCCAAATAAAAAGTCAGCGACTTTTGAAAGTGAATTATTTTCATCAACCAAGCCAAATGATTTCAACCAATAATTTATGGATGTAACCATATTCTTCCCAACACCTAAATCAACAACCGCTGATGGAGATGTGAAACTTTTTTCATTTTCTAAAAAATTAAGGCCTTTATTTAACCAGAGAGAACGGCAATGAAAAGAATCGTGACCGGAAAAATTTAATTTTTGCATTCTTTAGTAATTTTTATATTGACGATGAGAAATTAATGATTTATTACCTTATTTAAAAATAAGCATGGGCACAAGAAGATTTGAAATAATGAAGAGCATAGTAAACTGCCAAGATCGTTAATCACAAATTGTTAAAAATGTGTTTACTTTAATCAGGCAAGTCCCAAAGGTTCTCTAAATAGCATTATTTACAACTTTACCTTCATTTTTCAAACCACACATCCAACTATTACTCCACTAATAACAATATTTCACATTTTCAAAAAAACTTATTTTAATTTTAGTGTGTGAATTTAGGCTGATGTTATTCTTCAAACCAATTTACCTAATAATGTTGGCTGACTTACAAAGTGGGAATTTTACGAAACTCACACAACTAATTAAAAATTAAATATTTTCTTTTAGATACGATAAGATTAAATTAGATGACAACGATTATACATAGTATTGAATCTTTACCAGGCATTAATTTGTTAACGAAAAATAATTATTGGAAAATTGAAAAGAATAGAACCAAGTTTTATTGGCTAAGTCAGTTTGGCGGCTGGCTGCTTTTTTCAATAATCAATATAATTGTGATTGCTTCTTATGAAGGGATTACAATCCAACGGATTTCACTTTGGCTTTTACTTGGTTTGTTAGGGATTTCGTTTACACATTTTTTGCGTTCAATAATAAAAAAAAACGGCTGGCTTAATCTTTCTCCAAAGAAGATTATCATGCGTGTTCTTGTTTCAAGCCTGATTGTCGGCACAATAATGTTTGCAATTACACACGGTTTAAATGTTGCTTTTAATATTACCGATCTCTCAAAATTCAAATTAGTAACTCCTTTTGTGGCGGTATTTAATTTGAGCAGTGTGGTTTTAGTGTGGTGCTTAATTTATTTTTCAGTACATTATTTTGAAAATTATCAGAAGGCAGAAATTGAAGCATTAATTTGGGAAGCCGCTGTAAAAGATTTTGAACTTAAAACATTAAAGTCGCAGCTCAATCCGCATTTTATGTTCAACGCGATGAACAGCATTCGGGCTTTAATAGAAGAGAATCCGGAAGTTGCTAAAAATGCAATTACAAAACTATCTAACATTTTAAGGTATTCATTAAAGATTGAAAGAAACGAAACTGTGCCGTTTGAAGAAGAAATGAAAACAGTTGAAGATTATCTAGCACTGGAAACTGTTAGGTTTGAAGAGAGATTAAAATTTAAGATTAAATATATCACCTTCTTCAGCAAAGATAGAAATACCGCCGATGATGATTCAAACTTTAGTTGAAAACGGAATTAAACATGGAATATCTAAAATGCAGGATGGCGGCGAAATAACTATTGATTCAAAAGTTGTAGATTCAAAATTAAAAATTCAAATTAAAAACACCGGTAAAATTCTTGATGACGATATTAAAAATTCAACAGGATTTGGATTGAACAATACCAGGCATCGTTTAAATCTTCTTTATGGTGAAGAAGCAAAATTTAATATACATAACATTGATGAAAACAATGTTGCAGTTGAAATAGAAATTCCAATAGGAGGAAGAAAAAATGAAAGCTTTAATAATTGACGATGAAAGATTAGCTAGAGTTGAACTTAAAAGGCTGTTAACTCCTTTTAAAGAAATAGAAATCTTAGGCGAAGCTGTTAATGCGGATGATGCCATCTCAAAAATTAATGATTTATCACCTGATCTGATTTTTTTAGATATTCAAATGCCGGGAAAAAACGGGTTTGAACTGCTGGAGGAATTAGACAGCGTTCCCATTGTAATTTTCACAACTGCTTATGATGAGTATGCTTTAAAAGCATTTGAATACAGCGCACTCGATTATTTATTAAAACCAATTGAACCGAAACGGCTTGAGGATGCAGTTAAAAAAGTTCTTTCTTCAAATAAGCAGGAAACAAAAAAGGAAACTGTAAGCGGGAATACATTGAAGGAAGACGACCAGGTTTTTGTTAAAGACGGAGACAAATGCTGGTTTGTACGATTATCTTCAGTGAAATTGTTTGAATCTGAAGGTAATTATGTTCGTTTGTATTTCGATGAAAACAAACCTTTGATTCTTAAAACCTTAAATTATTTAGATGAAAGACTGGACAACAAAACTTTCTTCAGAGCAAATAGAAAGCATATAATAAATTTAAAATGGGTTGATAATATTGAACCCTGGCTTAACGGCGGTTTGCTTGTAAAATTAAAAGGCGGAAATAAAATTGAAGTCTCGCGAAGGCAGGCTACAAAATTTAAAGATATGTTGAGCTTGTAGAAATCCCAAAATTATAGTTTTCATTACAAACCCAATTGCTTAAAGAAATTGGGTTTGTTGTTTAGAGCATATTTGTGTTTAGCTAAAAATTATAATTATATTCCCAAGTTTTTGACAACCCCCTAACCCCCTTTTCTAAGGGGGAATTTTTGTTGACAAAAATTGTCTTTTTATTTTTATTGGTAACTGTATTTGCTAAAGGAATTCAGCTGTAAAAAAAATTATCATGCTAAATAAAAATTGCTTTAGAATAATGCAAAACTTATTTCTTGTATTTACATTAAATTGTTATTTATCCAAATGAAAAGATTATCCTGAAAGTGTAGGAAGTATTCCCCCTTAACAAAGGGGGCGAGGGGGTTGTAAATTACTTTTGATTCTGTAAAATCCAATTTCTTATTTCACTTAAAACTTTTTCCATCTGAAACTTCACTTCAAGATCATCAAAACGTAAAAATACTAAATCGAGTTTTTCTAATTCACTTTGCCTGAATTTATCTTGTTCTTCCTTGAAATAATGTGTGGTTCCATCAATTTCAATAATGAGCTTTAGTTTACCGCAATAAAAATCCACTATATATTTATCAATCGGTTTTTGCCGCATAAATTGATAACCTAACATTTTCCTTCCTTTTAATTCATTCCATAATAGAACTTCTGACAGAGTACTGTTATTGCGTAATTTTCTTGAAATTTTTTTTTATGTTTGTCATAATGAATTTTCATTTTATTAAATATTTTTTGATTATTTAATCTATATCGGATAATTTCAAACTTAAATTTTCACTTGTATCTTTACAACCCCTAACCCCCTTTTCTAAGGGGGAATTTTTGTTGATGGAGTTGTCCTTCTACTTGTATTAGTATCAATATATTGATAACAGTTTTCCGATTCAAAAACTATTCCCATATTAATTTTAAGAAAATAAGAATGTTTTAATTGATATAAAGTAATGTTAATTATTCAAATAGAAATATAGAACTGAAATGAGGGAAGCAGTCCCTCTTAATAAAGGCAGCGAGGGGGTTGTCTTTATGCTTAATTAATATATCCATTAGCTGCTTTTTTCTTTCTCATCTTCAACAAATCATAAAAGAGAAATAAAAAGAAAAGGATATATTCAACTAAAACCACTGCGGTGTAATCATGCCATTTGCCTATATAACTGAAATTAGTTAAGTCCGACTGTAAAAAATAAACTAAGAACAGAAATAAAATTTGCAAATGGATTTAATGCAGCAAGCCAGCCCAAATACCAAGGATGAACCGTCGCGGAAAAAATAATAAATGCCATAAAAATTCCAAAAGAAGCCTTTGCAAAATCTTTATAAATATTTGCAATTATTCCAATTGACAACATCAATCCGATCGAACATATAAGCCTAATTGTTTCTCCATTAGTAGTAAATACTTGAAGCAGTTTAAATACTGAAGAATTATAATCCCAATTTTCAAGATATCTGCCAAGTGATTTAAATATCCCAAGCTTATCGCTTACAAATGGCAAATAAAATAAAAGCGTTATGAATGCAAATATAACCGCAAAGAAAAATGTTTTTTTTATACCAATTTTTTTAATGAGAAGCGGAAATAAAATTACCGGATAAAATTTAGATAGAAAAGCAAAAGTAAACGGGACGGCTGCAATTAAATGAAATCCTTTTTCAATGTAATAAATAAATATTATCATAAAAACTATAGCGAAAGGATCGAGATGAATATTAATAAAATATTCCATTATGGGAAGCGGCAGCCAGGCGTAAAGTAAAACTAAATTTAAATTTTGTTTTTTGAGATGGAGCAGTTTTAACAAATATATCATTATAAAAATTTCACAAAGAAGATAAATAATTTTTAATCCTATTAAACTTTCTCCGAAAATTGCATATGAAACTGCAAAGCTTAATTGGGAAAGCGGCGGATAAATTGCCGCCATATCTTTGTATTCAACTTTGGCCGGTAACTGTTTGGAATGTAGTTGATTTAATTCAGGAGAATTGGGGGAATGGTCAAATGGGTTGTATCCGTTATATAAAACTTTTCCTTCCCAAACGTATCGGTACACATCCGGAGATGTGGTAGGTGTTGTCGGAAATAAAGTTAAGCGGAAAAGTATTCCAAATAATAAAATAAAAAAAGGTATTTTTAATTTGGTTAAGTCTTCATTCGAGTAAGAAATGAGTCTTGAAAAAACGGAAAGTATTTTTAAAAACTTCTCACTGGTTTTTAGTTTATTAATTTCTAAATATTTTTTTTGAATAATATAAAGCGTAATAAGAAAAACGACAAATACTTCAAAATAAATGAACATGAAAAGTGGAACATTTTTATTGGAATTTAGAAAAACAAAAAGCAGGTAAAATATTTCTGTTAGTATTCCGGAAAAATAAATTATAGTAGTTTTATTTTTAAGTTGTGAAACCAAATTTTAATTCTTCAATTAATTAAACAGTTCCCACGAAACGCCGAAGCGCAAATTTCGCCCGCGCATTGGATAATAAGGAACATAATAAAAATTCTCTCCTAATAAATTTTCCCAGGTGAAATAGATATACGCCAATTTTTGAATTTCACCGATCAAGGTAAAATCAATATGCCATGATGAAGGAATAGATTTAAACGGAAGATTATCGAAATAATAATAATTATAATCCTGGCTGTTCATTTCGCCATTATAATAGAATTTAAATCCGGTTTTAAGATTTAAATTATTTTTAAATAACATGTCGCTATAATAAATACCGCCAATAAAATTTAGTTTGGGTTGGTCCCCTAAAAGTTCGGAAGAATTTTTATAATTATAATTGTATGTAGTTTGTGTTTCCAATAGTAATTGCTTTAACTTCATATCTAATTTTAAATTCATTCCATTCATGTGAGTGTAACGGTAATAATAAGGTTCTGCATTATACAAGGCGAATATATTATAATTTGTAAGAATTGAGTTTCTACTAAACATACTTGCCTTTATGTGCAGTATAGGAAATTTTATTTTTGCACCTATTTCCATGGACTTAAAATTATTTTCGTTGAAATATTTATATGTTGAGTAGCCTACATAAAAATTGTAAACGCTGTCCAACCTATAAGCTACATCAAAGCCAAATCCGGTTTGGTTCTTAAATAAATTGGTTAGATAGCTTCGGTTAAAGGTGCTGTTAGAATATTTGAAGAAAATAGAAGGGATTAATTTTTTATTTAAAAGCGGGAACGAAACAATCGGCGCAATTGAAAAACTAGATGAATTTATTTTAGAATCAAAATTATCTATTGACGAATAAAAAATATTCTGCATATTGGATTTTTCATAGTTCAAAATCAATTTAGCTGATAAAATTTTATTGCTATACACTTGTTCAAAATTAGCTCCCAAAGTATTGTCTTTATTTTTCACAATAAATTTGTCAGCCTGATAATCATGATCATTCTGGCTAAAGCGATAATACAAATTAAATTTTGTAACTGAGCTGTCTAAAAAATTTCCGAGCATACCTAGTCTAAAATTATGCTGCTTAACATTGTGCTGCAGGAAAGGAGAGATAACAGGTGCGGTTAAATTATTATAAAATATTGTTGTATAATCGGAAGTTGTCTTTAAAATGCTGTCCAAATCAACCCCGTTATTAAAACCTAATTTAGAATTAACAATAGAATAACTGCCAGAAAGATTTAGTTTATTTGATAATAAATATTTAAGCTTAAAATTTCCCTCCCAGAGACTGTAATTCGAGTTTATATACGTACTGTCGAATTTTCTATTCGATATATCTACACTTAAAATAAATTTCTTAAAAATAATTGAGTTGAACAAAGCATCAATGAAAGCCTCGCCGTTTGCACCCTGGTAATATTTTATTTTTGTATAAGGCCTAACAAAAGTTAAATCTTTAGCAATTATATTTACTGAAACCGGATTGTTCGATTGGCCCATACAAAAAGCCGCGAGGCAATGGAATTATTTCTACCGAATCAATCTGCTCTGATTGAAAATTATTTAGATTGTATTGATTTGAAATTCTATTATTAATTAATACGCCATCTTCAAAATAACTTATACCTGAACTTCCAATACCAAACAAATATAAATCATTCGGCTGGCCGATAAAGCCTCTATCAGCAAGAAAAGTAAAACCATAATTTTGAATGATGTTAGCTGAATAACGATAATCGTTCATTAAATATTCTTGCCTTCCAATAAAATCACTTCCATTAAAAAACGGAAAGTCATGCAATGGAGTCAGCGTGTCAGCTTTGGCAATATTTTTTTTTGTGCTTAGCAATCCGGTAGTATCTGAAGCAGCAGATGTATCAATAGCTGAAGTGGTTAAAGAATCTAAAATAGTTTTGGAAGAATCAATATTTAATGAATCAGGTTTTTGAGCATAAACATTAACTAAAACAGCAAACAAAAAAAAGAAGAGAGTTTTCATCAATAGTACAGTCAGAAAAGTTATGTTTAAAATGACGCATATGAAAATAAATAATATATACTTAAGCTACAAAGCTGATTGGAGCGCTTGCCAGAGCGGTTGAAATTTGATATATAAATTGAAATAAGATTTTTATTTAAATTAAATTATGTTTATTTTCGATTCCGAAATAACTTTCAACTAATTAATTAGAGGCTAATATAATGGCAGCATCAAAACCAATGACCAAATCTCAAATCGTTGATCATCTCTCAAAAAAAACTGACACTACAAAAAAAGTAGCAAATCAGTTTATGGATGAATTAGTTGCATTGGCTCATAAGGAAGCTAAAAAATCATTTACAATTCCTGGCTTAGGAAAACTTGTAGTAGTTGATAGAAAAAAGAGAATGGGAAGAAATCCTGCTACCGGTGAAACAATGGTAATTCCTGCTAAAAAAGTATTGAAATTTAGAATTGCTAAGGCAGCAAAAGATTCAATTATGCCTGCTAAAAAGAAATAATAAAACACTATTCTAAGCCCCGCTGGACGGGGCTTTTGTTTTGCTTCCTAATTGATTCCCGCTTTCCGCACTATATCTAAAAATAGAATATTTAAAAGAAGAAATTGTTTAATCAATGAAAATTTCTTAATGTTGATATGTATCTTTAAGTAAGTTTAACTATTTTCTAAATTTACTTTACTTAATATTACCAATCTCAGTAAGGAGGGACCTTTATGAAACATTTTCTACTTTCTTTTCTTTTATTCTTTTTTATGGCCGCATCTTCATTTGCTCAAACTCATATAATCGATGATTTTGAAGAAGGAGATTTTGGTCATTTTAATATTTCAACTGATTATTCAGGTTCTACAGTTGGAATTCTGGATGATGCATTAGCATTAGATTCCACCACATCTTTTAATGGATCAGTATCATTAAAATTTATGTTTAGAGATAATACAGCGGAAACCGCCGATTGGGCAGTTAGATTTATCTCTGGACCGCCTTCAGCCAGCTTATCAACTAATGATACTTTAGGCGCTACCGGTTATGTCGGATATGCTTTAAAAGTATCAGGGGGAAATGATGGATTAACTTGTGGAATTGGGATGGATGCTCCATCTACTGCAACAATTAGCGATTCCATCCAAGTTATTAGAGATGGCGAATGGCATTTATATCAATGGAATTTAGAAGATCCGAACATCTGGCATGCTTGGGTTGCCAGCGACGGCACCATAAAAAACCCAGTATCTATTGATGCTTTATGGTTCTATGCACCTAATGAAACTCCGGATGTTACTGTAAATCTTGATTATGTTGCCTGGAATGTAAACGGTGTAGTTCCGGTTGAATTAGTTTCCTTCAAATCTGAAGTTACAGGCAGCAAGGTTGAACTACGATGGATTACCGCTACAGAATTAAATAACTCAGGTTTTGAAATTCAAAGAAAAACCGAAAATGGTAAATTTGAAAATGTAGGATTTGTAAGCGGGAAAGGAACTTCCTCCCAAGCTAATTTATATACTTATGTTGACGCTGTCAGCCACTCCGGAAAATATTCATATAGATTAAAACAAATTGATCTTGATGGAAAATTTGAATATTCCCAAACTGTTGAAGTCAATGTACTTGCTATGCCTGGAGAATTCGCACTTTCTCAAAATTATCCCAATCCTTTTAATCCCACTACTTCTATAAGTTACATTATTCCAGCAGCGGGGCAAGTTAGTTTGGCAGTATTTAATTTGCTTGGTGAAAAAGTTGCTGATCTGGTTAATGAATTTAAGGAAAGCGGCAATTATACTGTTAATTTTGATGCAGGCAATTTAGCCAGCGGCACTTATATATATAGATTAAATGTAAGTGGTAATTCAATTACTAAGAAAATGATATTAATGAAATAGTAAGTTGTTTTTCAAATGAGTAATTAGCTTGCTGATGAAATAAATAGTAACGATTGAAAGCCCCCTATGGGGCTTTCTTATTTAATAATGACAGTCTAAATTTTCCGATGTATTAGTTCGTGCATTAAGATTTGGGCTTACATATGGAATACCCTAAATTCATTCCCCTCAGAATAAAAATAACAGCTAGCATGACAGCGAACGCAGGCATGAGCTTTCTAATTTTTTGTCTCACGTTTAAATTTATGAACTTGCCGAAAACGGAAGCTGCAAACATTGCGGGAAAAGTACCAAGTCCAAACAAGAACATAAACGCACCACCGCTTACCGCGTCGCCCGTTGCCGCAGCACCTGCAAGGCCGATATACACAAATCCGCATGGGAGAAAACCATTTAATACGCCTATCAAAAACAAAGATGAAAAAGTTCCTTGCTTAAATAAAATACCGATAGCTTGTCTGAGGGGTTGACTTATTTTTTGAATTATACTTAATGAAATAAATTTTCGTTTGTATTGTGATGGGAGAAAAATAATTGATAAAATTAATATCCCCAGCGAAATGGATAATGCCTGCTGAAAACCAGAAAAAATAATTCTACCGCCTAGGAGTCCAAATACAGCACCCATTACTGAATATGTTAATGCTCTGCCCACATTATAAAATATTCTTCCGGTAACAAAAGATATATTTGAAGATTTTGGAATTGGCAAAGCTAATGCAATAGGCCCGCACATTCCAATGCAATGAAAGCTTCCTAAAAATCCGATTACTATGCCGGCGAATAATTCCATTAATTAATTAAAAGAGATTTTTCACAATAATAATTTTCTTTTGCCATTACCCAATCAACTTTAATTTTCCATAACCCTCTTTCCATTTTGGCTGAGGGAATAACTTGATTTCCTTTTTTATCAATTTGTAAGGGAATGGTAAAATCATTCTTCGCATCTGAGGGGCGGTAAAAATATAACTCGCCTTTTACCGGTACGCTTCGAAAAATTTCCGGGAAGATAATATTGACCGAGTTGTTTTCGTTTGATACTTGCATTTCTTTAACAAACTTTGCACTTCGTTTTTCAATATCAATTTGGTCTTGATACTTCAATGTTTTTTCGTAATAATTATCAGTTACTAAATCAGTGTTTTGTTTCATAGACAGTGTAACCATAATTACAGTCACCGTCATAAAAATTAAAATTGAAATTACAATTCCAAACCCCCAGTTAAATTTAATTTTCATTTATAGTTATTCCTTTTTGCTGACTAATCTTACCAAATTTCAAATATCTTATAAATATTAATCTGATTAAAGAATGATTATAAGAGAATATAAAGTACTATTCGTTTTCTTTGTCATCATCTCTTTTTACCGGCCCAAGAAATGATGATTGGACTTCTCTTAATAACTTATTATTCGAATACACTCCTATAGAAATTGGAGTATTCATAAATTTGATTGCCGATTTTGGTATCATAACTAAAAACTTTCCTTCATACTTTTGGTTAGCTTTCAGATATATGTTTTTCCCAACTAGATTAAGCTCAGCATCTTTATTATGTAATACCAAGTTAATCGGCATCTCATCAAACGTTTTATTCACAATACTAATATCATACACATTGCTTACTTTATCATTTGGCTGTTCTTGATATAGCATGCCCGGCGTTCTCAGTACATCAATATTGAAGTCAGTTCTTGTAGCCAATAGATAACCAAGCAAACCAACTAGCAAAATCAGTACAGTGCTGTAACCTTTCATTCTTGCTGTAAATCTAAATTTCGTTTTGTTTTCAATTCCATTCAATGAATCGTATCTAATTAATCCTTTAGGACGGTTTACTTTTTCCATAACCGCATCACAAGCATCTATGCAGGCAGTACAATTCACACACTCAAGCTGAATTCCATTTCGAATGTCAATCCCGGTTGGACAAACATCAACGCATAAATGGCAATCAACACAATCACCTTTGCCGGATTGAATTTCATTTTTCTTTATTTTTCCCCTCGGCTCCCCGCGCTTGTGATCATAGGCAATTACAATTGAGTCTTGGTCAAGTAATACTCCCTGCAGTCTGCCATAAGGACACATTAAAGTGCAGGCTTGTTCTCTAAAAGATGAAAACACCCAATAAAAAACTCCCGAGAAAACTAAGATGGCAATTAATCCCTGCATATGTTCGGAGGGAGGATCTTGAATAATTTTATATAATGCATCAATACCAATTATATAAGAAAGAAAAATATTTGAAATAAAAAATGCGATTGCAAAAAATATTATATGCTTAGTTGTTTTCTTAATGATTTTTTTAGATGACCAAGCGGCAGCATTTAATTTTATCTGTGAAAGAGCATCACCTTCAATCCAATATTCTATTTTACGAAACACCATTTCCATAAAAATGGTTTGAGGGCAGGCCCATCCGCAAAACACCCTTCCAAATACTACTGTAAATAGAATTATAAACACAATAATTGTAATCATTGCAATAACGAATAGATGGAAGTCCTGCGGGCCGAAAGGAATTGCAAATAGAATAAAATTTCTATTGAGAAAATCAAATAGAACAAACGGCCTTCCGTTTACTTTAATAAAAGGAGTGGCAATCAAGATTGCAAGCAGAACAAAGCTTACTAGCGTTCTTGCATTATAAAATCTGCCGGAAGGTTTTTTGGGATAGATCCATTTTCTTTTGCCTTCTTTGCTAACTGTTGAGAGACTATCCCTAAACGATTCATCTAATTTCACATCTTCCATTATCATAACTTCATATTAAATTAATTCTTCTCAACTATTTTTGTTGAGTCTACCGATGCCGTGCTATCTGCAGGTACATATAAATTACCCTGCGGGGGTTTAGGATTAACAGGATTTGTTCCCTTCAAGCTTATAACATAACTGGCTACTTCTTGAATTTGTTTTGGAGTTAATGTCTGCTGCCAGGTTACCATTCCTTTATCAGGTACGCCGTACTTAATTGTTTTAAATACATTTTTTATTCCGCCGCCATGAATCCAATAATTGTCAGTTAAATTTGGTCCAACAGCTCCGCCGGCATCTGCTCGATGACAAGCCACGCAGTTTGCATTAAAAACTTGCTTACCTTCATTAATAGCATCTTGACTAGTTAATAGCTGAACATTATTTTCATTTAAAAAAGTTCCGCTGTTTTCAAGTTCGGCTTTTAATAGTTCAGCCTGCTGCATTTCAGTTTTATATTCTTCTGCTTGAAGCATTCCGGTTTTAAAGACATGATAGTTCAATAAATAGTAAACTGCAATTATTATAGTTGTATAAAATAAATAGCTGAACCATGGGGGAATCTTATTATCAAGTTCTTTTATTCCATCATAATCATGATCCATTAAAATATCTTTTTCGTTTTCAATTGGTGTAGCGGCTGTTAAATATTGTTTAACTTTTTCCCAAATATTCACCGACTGCTTTACTTCATCTTTACCTTCTTCTGTTCCCCAGCGAAGGAATGCAAACAATATTAAAATCAATACACCAAGAAATATAATTGCCATAACATCGTAATAGTCTGGAGAAATTCCTGTTTCCTGAGTCTGTGCAAATAACTTCATGGGTGCTGCTGTTAATATTAGAAATACATATGACAGTAATATTAAAAATCTATTTGCCATTTAATTCACCTTTTAAATTTAAGTTCTCTTTATGTTGTGAATCTTTTCCGTTCGCGGATAGTTCTAAAGGTAACATTTCCATTTTGTTTAAATACTTTTTATCAACTTTGATAACCCAAATAATTAATACAACAAAAAAGATAAAAAATATCGACAAAGAAATTATTGGATAAATTCCAATTCCTTCAACCGATTGTAATATTTCTTTATACATTAATTTTCCTATTTATTTGCAGTAGTGTTATTTGAATTTACTTTAATATCAGTTCCAAGCCTTTGCAGATAAGCTATAACTGCAATTATTTCTTTTTGGCTTTCGACCGGCGCACCGTTTTTTTGAAGATCAAGCGCTATACTTTCGGACTGTTTTATCAAATCTTCATTTGCAACTTTATCATAACCTTCCGGATAAGGAACACCAAGCGTCTGCATAACTCTTATTTTCTTTGCTGTTCCCGATGTATCCAGGTCATCCGTTAACAGCCATGGATAATTCGGCATAATAGAATTTGGAGACATACTTCTAGGATTTTCTAAATGAAGATAATGCCATAGATTTGGATATTTTTTCCCTTCGCGGTGCAAATCAGGCCCGGTTCTTTTTGAACCCCATAAAAATGGATGATCAAAAACATATTCACCAGCCTTGGAATATTCTCCGTAGCGTTCTGTTTCTGATCTGAAGGGGCGAACCAACTGTGAATGACAGCTTACACATCCTTCTCTTATATAAATATCTCTGCCTTGTAATTCCAGCGGAGTATATGGTTTTACGCTGGCAATAGTCGGCACATTTGATTGAACTAAAAACGTAGGAAGAAATTCAACTATACCGCCGATTAAAATTGTAATGGTTGCCGCTAAAGTAAATTGGATGGGGCGTTTTTCTAACCATCGATGTCTCATACCTTTTACTACTTTATCTTTTGTTTTTATCAAAGCGGGTGCTTCGGCTTCTTCGTTATCAACAAAATGTCCTTGCTTAACAGTCTTAACCAAATTATATGTCATTAAAACGACACCGGAGAGATAAAGTACTCCGCCCACTGCACGAATCATATACATTGGAATTATCTGCAAAACAGTTTCAAGAAAGTTTGGGTATTGAAGCATGCCAAGCGGATTAAATTCTTTCCACATTAATGATTGAGTTATTCCAGACCAATACATTGAAGATACATAAAACACAATTCCAAGTGTCCCTAACCAAAAATGAACATTCGCTAATTTCTTTGAAAAGAGTTCAGTACGGTATAGTCTTGGTATCAACCAATAAAGGATACCAAATGTTAAAAAACCATTCCAACCCAAAGCACCAACGTGAACATGTGCAATAATCCAGTCAGTAAAATGTGCAATTGCATTTACACTTTTCAATGAAAGCATCGGACCTTCAAAGGTGGCCATACCATAAGCAGTAACTGCAACAACCATAAATTTTAAAATAGGATCTTGCCGTACTTTATCCCAAGCTCCTCTTAAGGTAAGCAAACCGTTTATCATTCCGCCCCATGAAGGTGCAATTAACATAATCGAAAAAACTGTTCCTAAAGATTGAGCCCAATCAGGTAGTGCAGAATATAAAAGATGGTGCGGGCCTGCCCAAATGTATATAAAGATCAATGCCCAGAAGTGAACAATGGATAATCTATACGAATATATAGGCCGGTTAGCAGCTTTAGGGAGATAATAATACATCAATCCCAAATAAGGAGTTGTTAAAAAGAATGCTACGGCATTGTGTCCGTACCACCATTGAACCAATGCGTCTTGAACACCGGCATAAATTGGATAACTTTTCAAAAAGCTGACAGGAACTTCAATGGAATTTGTAATATGAAGTACCGCAACGGTTACCCATGTTGCAATATAAAACCAGATTGCAACGTACATATGGCTTTCTCTTCTTTTGAAGATAGTACCAAGCATATTAATTCCAAAAACAACCCAGACCAAAGTAATAGCAATATCAATAGGCCATTCAAGTTCAGCGTATTCTTTACTTGTTGTTATTCCAAGCGGGATGGTGATTGCCGCGGCTACTATAATTAATTGCCAACCCCAAAAATGAATTTGACTGAGTTTATCACTAAACATTCTAGCTTTACACAGTCTTTGCAATGAGTGATATACTCCCATAAAAATAGCGTTGCCTACAAAAGCAAAAATTACAGCATTGGTATGCAGAGGCCTAATTCTTCCAAAAGTAAGAAAGGGTATGTTAAAGTTTAATGCCGGGGCAAACAGCTGAGAAGCTATTAACAATCCAACCAGCATGCCTACTATTCCCCAGAGGACAGTGGCAAAGGCAAAATTTCGTACGATTTTATTATCGTAACTAAATTTTTCTAACTGCATTAATTATTCTCCTTTAAATGAATTTTATCTTGCTGGCCGGCATGACTGGCAGCATTGTCTCTAATAATATTTTTATCTTCTTCATCAAACAGCATCCTGACTGAAGGCGTATAAGTATCACGATATTGACCGCTTTTAACTGCCCACAAGAACGCTATTAAAAATCCGGAAGCGACAACTAAACTTATAATTATCAAAACAGCAATTACTGAGATAGCAAACCTCTCTTCCTTGCAAAATAATTAGTTGAAGACGTAACAAATATTACAACTGATATAGAGCTAATCGGCATTAGTATAGCTGCTACAATTGGAGAAAGCATACCTTGAACCGCGAAGCTTAACCCAACTATATTATATAAAAATGAAATAACAAAGCTTATGTTTATAATTTTAGTGCTGGTTTTTGCAAATTGAATAAACTTATCAATCATATTTAACTTTGAGCCTTGCAGAATTGCATCACACGCGGGTGAGAAGCTATGAATATTATCAGTTACGGAAATGCCTATATTACTTTGGCTTAATGCGCCGGCATCATTTAGGCCGTCACCAATCATCAAAATATTTTTGTTTTTTAATCTTTGATTTTTTATGAATTCCAATTTAGAAGCCGGGGATTGATTAAAAAATAATTTTTCTTCGTTGGGGAAATACTTTTTCAAGTTCACAATTTCACTGTTGTTATCGCCGGATAATAAATATAAACTATAATTTTCGGCTAATGTTTTCATTGTTTTATCTAATCCGGATCTATAGGAATTTGATACTGCAAAGTAACCTAATACTTCATCATTAATGGATAAAAAAATTAATGAATTTACTATCTCTGATTTTTCGCTGCTAAACTCATCATCGTTAATAACAAAATTCTTTGATCCTAATTTGATTTTGCTTCCTAAAACTATTCCTTCCAGGCCTTTTCCACTTATCTCCATGTAATTAGAAACATTAAATACTTTGTCGGTTTCAATTGAATCATATATTCTTTTACTTAATGTGTGAGTTGAATTTCGCACCAAAGATTTTACCATTTCTTTTTGAAACTCATTTAGTTCTGTTCCGACATAATTCACCGCAGCTTTGCCGGTTTCAGTGATTGTGCCGGTTTTATCGAAAACTATTTCATCTATTTTACTAAGTTCCTCTATTGCCGCAGAATTTTTCAGATAGAACTTATTTTTACCAAAAATTCTTATTGTATTGCCAAAAGTAAATGGAATTGATAGAGCAAGCGCGCATGGACAAGCAACAATCAGCACGGAAGTGAAAACAGTTAACGAAGCAGCAATTCCTGAAGTAAACCAAAAGGCAGCTGAGACTAAGGCAATTAATAATATAGCAGCAGTAAAATATTTGCTAACGGAATTTGAAAAATCTGTAAACTGACTTTCATTTTTTTTATTGAACGAATCATTATTCCACAATTGAGTTAAGTAACTCTGTGAAACCTCTTTGACAACCTCCAATTCCAATAATCCACCAGCTTGCCTTCCCCCAGCATAAATTAATTCACCGGAAACTTTTTCGACTGGTTTGGATTCTCCTGTTACAAAACTATAATCAATAAAACCTTCCCCATTAAACAAAATTGAATCTGCAGGAATAATCTCATTATTTCTTATTAAAATTCTATCTCCAATTTTTAAGTTTGATAATGGTTTGGATTTTTCTTCTTGGCCAAATTTTACTGTAACTGCAATCGGGAAATATGATTTATAATCTCGTTCAAAATTGAGAGCATCATAAGTTTTATTTTGAAATAACTTTCCAATCAGCAAAAAGAAAACTAAACCGGAAAGCGAGTCAAAATAGCCCGCTCCGGAATATGTTAAAATTTCGTATGCACTTCTAAAGAATAAAACCGCAATTCCAAGTGAAATTGGGAAATCAATATTTACTATTTTTTTTCTTAAGCCTTTATAGGCTGAAATGAAATAATCGGATGCAGAATAAAAAAACACCGGTAATGACAAGAGTAAATTTAAATGGCCAAAAAATTTTCTAAAAAATACTTCGGAAGGATTAATTGATAAGTATTCGGGAAAGCTTATTAACATAATATTTCCAAAACAAAAACCAGCTATTCCGATTTTAAATAGTAAGTGTTTATCTAATTTATTCCGGCTGCCTTTTTTATCAAGATTATCAAGTTGAATATTAGGTTCATACCCCAACGAAGCCAACAATTCAACTACTTCTTTAAGGCTAATTTTTTGATTGTGAAATCTTACATTTAATGTTTTTTTAAGGAAGTCAACCTTAGACTGATTTATTAAAGGATTAATTTTAAATAGATTTTCAAGCAGCCAAATGCAAGAACTACAATGCATTTGAGGAATAATAAAAGTTACTGCTGTAATATTTTCATCTCTAAAATCAATTAATTGATTAATTATTGTTTCGTCATTTAAATAATCAAATTTTCTAATAACATTAATCTTGGGAGAAATTCCTGGGTTTTGATCCAAGGTATAATAATTACAAAGCTGATTTTCATTTAGAATTTCATACACAGTTTTGCAGCCGTTGCAGCAAAAATATTTATCATGTATAAAAATGGAATCATCAGTGCAAATATCACCGCAATGATAACAAATAAGCTTGTTTTTTATTTCGTTAAACGTACTCATCCTTTAAGATTAAAAAATCCTTTAATAAATATTTTTCCCTAAAAATTAGATATAGAGTTTATCCACATATTATGCCATCGAAAAAAAATATTTTAATTGAATTTATCGGGATAAGAAAGAAAATTTAAGTTATTAAGTTAAGTGATTCTTGGATTTTAGAAAAGAAAAAAGTGATTGATTCTCTTAATTGAGAAATTTATTTTTATGTTGCATTACCGTACTTAATTAAAGTTTTCAAATCATTAGATTACTTTCACATTATTAGATTATTATTTAACTTCAACCATCCATGAAATTACTTTTAAAATATCTCAGAAATTACTGGAAGATAGTTTTACTTTCTCTAGTTTTAGCTGCTATAAATCAAATATTTTCATTACTTGACCCTTATATTTTTAGGATAGTAATTGATAAATACGCAACTAAATTTTCACAATATACCACCGAACAATTTTTTAGAGGAGTTGGGCTGCTTTTGTTAGCTGCTGTTGGTGTTGCATTTGTTTCAAGAGTAGCAAAAAATTTTCAAGATTATTTTGTAAATGTAATTACTCAAAAGTTGGGAGCTAAAATTTATACCGACGGTATTAAACACTCACTCCTGCTTCCCTATTCAGTTTTTGAAGATCAACGAAGCGGTGAAACTTTAGGAATTCTTCAGAAAGTAAGAATAGATACTGAAAGATTAATTTCCTCGGTTGTAAACACTTTATTTACTTCTTTGGTAGGAGTAATATTCGTTACAATTTATGCTGTAAGTGTTCATTGGTTGATTGCCCCCGTTTTCTTTACTGCGGTTCCTTTACTAGGTTTTATAAGTTCGGCTTTAAGTAAAAGAATAAAAAAAATTCAAAAAGAAATTGTTAAACAAACCACTGCCTTAGCTGGAACGACTACAGAATCATTAAGAAATATTGAGCTGGTAAAAAGTTTAGGTTTGGGTGAACAAGAAATAACCAGGTTAAATTCTACCACTGATAAAATTCTTCTTCTTGAATTAAAAAAAGTAAAATACATTCGCACATTAAGTTTTATTCAAGGTACAGCGGTAAACTTTATCAGGACCACCATAATGTTTCTGATGTTGTATTTAATTTTTACTCAGCAAATTTCTGTTGGTGAATTTTTCTCTCTATTTATATATTCATTTTTTATTTTCGGACCGCTTCAAAGTTTAGGAGATATTATTAATACTTATAGAGAAGCGGAAGTTTCGTTGGAAAATTTTAAAAATATTTTAGAGACTCCCATTGAAATAAAACCAGCTAAACCTGAAAAAATCGGTTCAATAAAAACTCTTGAGTTTCGAAACGTTGGTTTTAAACATCAATCTTCTTCTAAAAATGCATTAAACAATATTTCATTTTCAACTAAAACTGGAGAAACTATTGCTTTTGTTGGACCATCAGGTGCGGGTAAAACTACTTTGGTTAAATTATTGGTTGGACTTTATATTCCTAAGGAAGGCAATATTTTTTATAACGGTTATAATGGAAGCAAAATAGATTTTGATGAACTTCGCGAAAGAATAGGTTTCGTAACTCAAGATACTCAGTTGTTTTCCGGAACAATTAAAGAGAATTTATTGTTTGTAAATCCCGCTGCAACTAATGAAGAATGTTATGAAGTTTTAAAAAAATCGTCCGCTCACAATTTACTTGCTCGTGCTGATAAAGGCCTGGATACTTTAATTGGAGAAGGCGGCGTAAAAGTTTCCGGAGGTGAAAAACAAAGATTGTCTATTGCACGGGCACTATTAAGACAGCCTGATATTTTAATTTTTGATGAAGCAACTTCAGCGCTAGATTCATTGACTGAAGAGGAAATTAGTAAAACTGTCAGGGAAATTTCCAGCGGTAAAGATTTAATGACGATTCTAATCGCTCATCGGCTTTCGACTATAATGCATGCAGATAATATTTATGTCTTGGAGCGTGGAAATATAATCGAATCTGGTAAGCATGAAGAATTACTTGATTTGAAAGGTCTATATTATGCAATGTGGCGTCAACAAATTGGAGAAGGAGAAATTATCAGCAGTTATCTTGAAGAAAAGAAAATTTTAGAAAATTAATCTTTAAGTTGTGAAGATTGACCCTCCTAATAATATAATATATCAAATATTCATGCTTTGATGCTTATTATCTGAATTGGTAGTTTTTGATAAATCTTTTTTAATAATTCTTTAGATGGATAAATGATGCAAAAATATTTTTTAGTGTTAATAATTATATCAATGTTCATTATATCGTGCGGTGATAAAAACAATTATCAAGTTCAGGATGAATTAGAAACTAAAATGAATAATATAGCAGTTAATTATGTAAAATTGGTTTTAAAAGTCGGTCAGCATGATGATAATTTCATTGATGCGTATTACGGACCGGAGGAATTTAAACCGGCTGCATTAAATTCTGCCAAGGGAGATTCGGCAGCAATTCAAAATTTGTACGACGAAGCTGGACTACTATTAGATAATCTTGATAGTCTAAGCAATTTTGCTGCTGATGAAATACAAACATTGAGATACACATATTTATATAAGCAGTTATTAGCGGTTCGTACAAAATTATTTATGCTTGCAGGTGGAAGATTGACATTTGACCAGGAGGCTAAAGCACTTTATGATACAGATGTCCCTTCTTATTCAAATGAACACTTTCAGGAAATAATAAACGAACTTAATAAAACCCTGCCCGGAAGTGGAAACATTTCTCAAAGATTAGCTGAATTTAATAACGATTTTATTATTCCAAAAGATAAATTGGATACTGTATTCCAGGCTGCTATTTCAGAATGCAGGAAACGAACTCTTGAGCATATTAACTTACCTCGAGGTGAAAATTTTTCTGTGGAATATGTAACAAACAAACCATGGGGAGCTTATAATTGGTATAAAGGGAACAGTTACAGTGTAATTCAAGTTAATACAGATCTTCCAATTTATATTGATCGCGCTGTTGACCTTGCCGCACATGAAGGATATCCCGGACATCATGTTTATAATTCACTTCTCGAAAAAGAATTGTATAAAAAAAGAGGATGGGCTGAATTTTCAGTTTATGTTCTTTTTAGCCCGCAATCGCTAATCGCTGAGGGAAGCGCAAATTATGGAATCAAAGTAGCATTTCCAGGAAATACACGAATTAAGTTTGAACGTGAAGTTTTATTCCCATTAGCAGGCATTTCTCCCAAGAATGCCAATAAATATTATCACATAATTGAGTTGAGAAATCAAATAGCTTTTGCCGGGAATGAAGCAGCAAGAAATTATTTAAATCACAAATGGACAAAAGAAGAAACAATAAATTGGCTTGTCAAATATTCATTATCAACACCTGAAAAAGCTGAAAAGAATATTGATTTTTATGATCAATATGGAAGTTATATTATTAATTATAATGTTGGACAAAAATTAGTTGAAGATTACATCATTAAAAATGGCGGTACGAAAGATAATCCGGATTTGCGATGGAAATTATTTGAAAGATTACTATCAACACCGCAAACTCCTTCCGGATTGAAATAAAAATATTGATATATAACAATTTGGAATTTTAAATAAGGGACTTATTCAAATAGAAACTAAATTATTGGGGAATAAATATTTAAAACTAACTAATAATGAAAAATTTTAAAATATTATAATAAACTATTTTAATTGCGTTAGCACAGGGAATTAATGTATGTCTGACTTTATTCTATTTTCGGGTGAAAATAATTTTGAATCAGCTTATCATATCATTCAAAATGAATTCGTAAACTCACATGATTACAAAGAAATATACATGTGGCGGGAAAATAATTCCGCCATTAAGTTTACCAAATTTAAAGGCAGCCCATTGCAAGGGGAACGTGAATTTGAAAATAGTATTTGGAATATAATTTTTATTGGAGATTTGGTTGATTATTCTCAAGTACCATTTGAAGTTATAACTGAATGTCTTGAAAGTAAAAATTATAATAAGCTAAAAGCGTTTAACGGCATATTTGCAATTTTAGCTTATAATAAATTAAATAAAATTTTCTCTATTATTAGCGATCGAATTTCACAATTTCCTATTTTCTATAAATACGACCCTGCCGCTAAAAATTTAATTGTCTCATCAGAAATTTCATTTTTTTGTAAGTTGAATAAATCTAGTGATTTTAATGAAAAATGGTTATTTAATCTCATTTATTTTCGCCTGCAAGTTGGTGATGCTACATTTATTAATGGGGTTAAAAGATTACCAAGTGGCTCTATATTGAACTTTAGTACACAAACCAATGAGTTCTCAGTTACTGAATATTTTCCTGTATATCATAAAAAAGATAAATTATTAGAAGGTAGTGAAGCACTGGATTACGCTAGAGAGGTTATTAAAAAAAGACTTTCAAAATATTTTGACCACTCGAATGTTGCCTGTGCTATAACCGCTGGATGGGATGGCAGGACTAATGTTGCGCTTTCGCCAGATTTAAATAAAATTCAAACATATACATATGGAATTGAAGGATGTAATGATTTACTAGTGGCTAAAAATACAGCTAGTATTGCAAATCTTAAACATCTTGCAATAAATTTTAATGATGAAGTGGTTAACAATCTACCAAAATTAATGTTGGAAACTGTTTTCCTTTCTTCAGGGCTTCAAGGAATTTTAAGAACGACTTTAATCCATGTTTATAAAATCTTATCGGAATTTTCGTTGGTTATAAGCGGGATAAATTATGACAATCTATTTCGCGGACATTTTGGTATGATGGCAGCAAATACTCCATTGTCCAATGTCTTCAGATATGGAAGAAGTAAAATTAAATTAGAACCATTTAGAGATATGTTTGAAGAGAATTATAGTTCGTTTTATGATGAGATAATGGAAAAATATGATGAAATTGAAAATAGATTTGGAAATATTCAATCAGCAGAAACTCATTTATTATATGCGGCTTATCTCAGCACGTCAAAATACTGGTCAGGTGAATGGAAGATTTCAAATCTTTTCACCACATTAAGAGTTCCAGCTATTGACAACGAAATTATTAATCTTGCCCTATCTATAAAACAAAGCTCATTAACTTTTTCAGAGCTTGCTGGCCATAAGAGAGGATCCAGAGAGGAAATGATTTTACAAGCATATATTATTTCAAGTCTTGCCCCCTTATTCTCAAAAATTCCAATTGGGTTCACAAGCCCAAAAGCTGTTTTGAAAGGGGATACATACTTTAAACTTTATACGATTTACCGAAAGTTATTGAGAAGATTTTATATAACATTTCACAGTAAATATTTATATGCCAAACTTGAGGATAATGATTATTGGATTAACGAACTACATAAAAATTTTATAGACGATTTAGTATTCTCGAAGGATTCATTGATCAAAGAATTTGTTTCAGAAAAATATCTTGATAAGCTTAAGGTTAATAGAGATTTTATTATGATTGGGAATTTGGCAACAACTGAAATTATTTTGAAATTGATGAGAAACAAATGGGAAAAATTTTGGTAATTTTTAATTTATCCCATTCGTTTCTTAAATGTACATATGGATTTTTTATTTTAGTTTTTTTCTACAAAATTAAATAATGTTGCTGTCGCATTAATATTAAAAATTTATTCAATTTACTTTAACTGATTAAAATTACTTTATCAAAATCATCTTTCTTACTTGTGAATAATTTCCAGAAATTAAACTATAAATGTAAGTGCCGCTCGCTAAATTTGAGGCATTAAAATCCACCGAATATTTGCCAGCTTGTTTTGCTTCATTTAGAAGTGTTGCAACTTCATTTCCTAAAATATCATATATTTTTAAAGTTACCTGCTGATTTTGCGGAATAGAAAAATTAATACTGGTTGAAGGATTAAAAGGATTCGGATAATTTTGTTGTAAGCTAAAATCGTTTATGATTAAATTAAAATTAACCGCAGCTTCTTTTGAATAACTGTAAGTACCGTCAAAATCAACTTGTTTTAATCTATAATAAACTGTAGATGTTTGATTTAAAGATTTTAATTCATCCGCAAATTGATAATTAGTTAAATCTGTTGTAGTGCCTTTTCCATTAACAAAACCAATCGTTTCCCAGGTATTCGAAATTTTTCTTTCAATTTCAAAACCCTTATTATTTAACTCAGTTGCTGTTGACCATCTGAGTTCTACATTGCTGCTATTAATTGAAGCTGAAAAATTTGTTAATTCTACGGGCAAACCGTTTTCCGGTGCATATTTTAAAACAATTCCGTCGTTTCCTGTAACCCAGCCTTCATTATTATCTTTGAATGAAACGGCATTTAAATCCGATAAAGTTCCGCTGCCCTCTTTAATCCATGATGTTCCACCGTCAATAGTGCTGAACATAATTCCCATATCTCCAACCGCCCAGCCATTATTTATATCTGTGAAACAAACTGAATAAATGAAAGAATTTTCTCCGCTCTGCTGAAGATTCCAAGATTCGCCTCCGTCCGTTGTCTTTAGAATTACGCCGCCTTTAACATCCAAACCGCTTCCACAAGACCATCCGTTTTTGTCATCAATAAAAAATATAGAGCTTAGAGTGCTGTATTGAACTCCGTTAAATTGCTGATACTTCCAGGTAGCACCGCCATCTGTAGTTTTTAATATTGTTCCTTCTCCTCCAGCTACCCATCCGGTATCTCTATTCAAAAAATACATATTCTGAATTACGTGATCGGTCGGATTTAAAAGTATCCAGGTTTCCCCGCCATCAGAAGTTTTAAGTAAATTCCCCGAACCAAGCATGTAACCGACAAGATCATCAGTAAAATAAACTTTTTCTAAACGGAAATTATACCCGCAGGAAATCTCAAACCAGGTTTCGCCATAATCCAATGTGTAAAAAATAATTCCGTTTAACCCAACAGCCCAGCCTCTATTTTCTAAAAAGAAAACGTCAAATAAACAATAACCTGATAATCTAGCTCTCCAGGTAGCTCCTTTATTTGTAGTTTCAATTAAGCCGTTATATCCAACTGCCCAAGTAGTATTTGTGGCTGAGATACAAACATCTTGAAGCACTGAATTATAATTAGTACTTTGCATTTCCCATTTCATTTCACCATAAATAGAAAATACTTCGCTAGTATCGGCATTATTTGGATCATCAAAATCACTTATTCTTATTAAACAAGTGTTCGAAATTGTATCCGGGACAATCCAGTTGTAGGAAAAATCATTTTCATTAATAGAAATATTTTGCCACGTTGCGCCATTATCAAGAGATAAATCTAATCTGACATATTCAATATTTTCAGCACTCCATTTAATTACTTCTCTAGTTCCCACTTTCAAATTATCGCCTAATGAAGGAGTAATAATTGAGATTGACAAATTTGAAGATTTTTTTATTGAATTTTCAATACCATTTCCGTTCTTTGCTAATTGTCTTTCAATTTTTGAAGAAGTTGTTTGTCCTGAAGAATTTATTTTTGCATTGAAAATTATACCCCTCGTACTCGGCGTTAGCTCATTCCCGGCAACACTAATTTGACTGCTAAAAGAAGAAGCAGTAATTATACAATTACCTGCTGCATCCACGGATAAAGATTCTAATTTTTCCTCGCTTTGCCCACCGATATTTTTAGCCCATATTAGCTTACTATGAGAATCAAATTTAGCTAAGAAGATATCAGTTAGTCCTTTATTTTTTAAAATTGTTTTTCCGAAACTCAATGAAGGATTATTAAAATTACCCGCAATATAGGTATTACCTAATCCGTCAGGTAAAATAATATTTTTGCTTGAACTTTGACTTGAACTTTGAACAGATTTACTTTGAGCATTTAAATCTAATTGAAGTACACTAAACAGAACTAAAAACAAACTTAACGCAAAAAAATCTTTTTGTTGGAAGGTCTTTTTATAAATCATTTTTTTCCCATTCGGTCGTTGAAAATAGTTTTAATGTTTAACCACTTATAGCAGTAAGGCTCTAATGCCAAATATTAGTCCAAACTTTTGAAAGTTATATTGAGGGATATCACTTAAAATTCGCGGTATTTCAAATAATATTTTAAATGTGATTTAAAAAGAATGTAGGATAATGAGACAGAGTCTAATAATTTAATTCTGTTTAGAAAATTTATATAAATTTTATTTACACTTATTAAAATTCGATAAATCAATATTATCTTAAATTAAAAATTTTTTGAGGTTTTCAAATTTGTCTTCAGCGAGTGTCACTTCGTCATATACTTCTGTAATAATTTCTTTTGAAATTTTTTCGAAATCAGTTTGGCGGGGAATGATTAAAACTCCACCTAAATCAACACTTGCTGGACTAATAATTATTCTTTTCGCTTCATCGGCAAAATAATGAGAAGGGCGATGTTTTTCCCTTAAAAAAATAATTATCCGCCAACCACTCTCGGTATCATAATTCGCAATAATATTTAATAATGGTTCATCATCTGTTTTGGATATTTGTTGATATCCTTCATAAAATTTTACAAAACTTCTTTCGATTAAATGTTTATCGTGACTTTCAATCGCAATAAACCTACGCAATCCATCATCAACCATTGATAAAGTGAAATTCTTATCATTTAAAATTGTATTGCCATAATCATTTATTAGTTGCTGAAATTCAGAATCGATAGGCATAAAATATTTAGAGCCTGCTTGAAAGTGTAAATGATCAGGCGCCGAAGCACCGCATTTTGGACCGTTATAAAAAACTGTATAATATTTTGAAAGCTCTTTACTAATTATTAATAAATCTGAAAATGAATCTTTAATTCGCTGAGGGATGTGACGAATATTAGGAATAGTAAAATGTTCCGGGAAAATAGGAAATGGGTTTACAAGAATTAGATATTCATCGTTAATCAAAATGCCTTTTTGTTGGGAAGGAAGATTTTCTCTACATAAAAAACATTTTCTTTCCTGTATGGATTTTGCATCAACCTTTGCAGATGATGAAATAATTCTACCCGGGTTGAATTGAATTTTAAATTCAAATCCATCATAGGTAAAACTTTTCGTTTGAACTGAATTTAGAGATTCAAAACCTTTGGCAGCAAGTTCCCAATCACTTAATTGAAGCTGCATTAGTATTTTGGAAGCCTCTGCATAATCATTATTACTTAAATAATTAGAAATTTGCGGGTTGTTAATTAAAATATTTTCTAACATCAATATCTTCAGTAATTAATAGAAAGATTCAATTTATTTTTTGGCATTTAATCTTTGGCGGGCAAGAATTTCAAAACTTCTAATTTTATCTTTGTATAAATTGTTGATATTTTGTTTTTCAACTGAAAGTGCAGCATCAGAATTGTCATCCCATCTTCTGCACATATAAATTGATTTATAAATTCGCCCGATTTGAAAATACCTTGATACAGCTAATCCAACCGCATAATCTTCGCCATAACTTACATTTGGTATTTTAATTTTTCTTAGAACAGGCGTATAAAAACATCTCGGCGCTCCCAATCCGTTTATTCTTAAGGCGTTATTTCTGCCGTTTTCAGGGGTCCACTCTTTGTGATCGATTAAACCTGGAGGAATAGTATTCATTTCAAAATCCGTTAATGTATATGAACCTATCACCATTGCACACTTTTCGGCTTTAAATAAATCGACTATTTGCTGAAGAGTACTTTCATTATCATATACATCATCGCTATCCAGTTGACAAGAATACTTACCGCAATGTGCGCTATGAACTGCTTCATTCCAACATCCGCCGATACCAAGATCTTCCTGCTGCGGAATTAAATGAATTACATTTTTGTTTTTATCACTTAGTGATTTTAATATTTCGGTTGTTCCGTCATTAGAATGATTATCAACTACAATAATATTAAAAGCAAAAGTCGTTTTTTGTTTCAATGCCGATTCAACTGCATCCTTAATAGTTTTTACTCGATTTCTAACAGGTATTATAACAGATGCTTCATAAGGAAACTCTTCCTCATTTTCATTTATTTTTTCGAACTTCGGATCTAAAAATGCACCAATATTTTTTAAATGTTTGCTGGCGGCTTGCTCCATTTCAATTTGTACATCTCTATTTTTAGGATCAACATAATCAAATAATTTTTCGCCGGATTTTCTTGCATCTGTCTCGATGATTGAATAAAGATATTCTGGTATATGAGTAATTGCAAAACTTTGAGATATGCTTAATCTTAAATCATACAACGCCGAATATTTATATTCAAAAGTATTTTCTTTTAATGCGTTTGTGACAGCGGTTTTTCTAATAAATAAAACCGGCCCAAAATTAAAATCATCGCGAATGCTTCCAATTTGATAATCGATAACCGGATGAGAATTTCTTTTATTGTCTTTTGTTTCAAAATAATCCGAATAAACAATGCCGGATGAAGTCATTTCAGCTATATTTAGAAACCTCTCGATTGAAAATTGACTAAACTTTATTAAAGTGTTTTGTGTTATAAATAAAATAAAATCTGTCTTAGTTTTTTGTTCGATAAGCTTAATTGTGGAGGATGAAAATAGCGAATCAATTTTAAGTATTTCGCAATTTTCAAATTTGCCTTCCTCATCATTTTGAGAAAGTAAATATATTTTATCAATCGAAGTATTAGATTTTAAATTTTTTATAGTATCATTTATGTGAGTTTCGTTGTTGAAAGGTAAAAAAGCAGTGACCATTTTTTTCCTGAATCTGTTAAATATTTTAAATTAAAAGTTAGTTATTAATCAAAGAATAATCAAAATAAGTTTCTCATGGAATAAAAGGAGATACCAATAATTTAGTATCTCCGCATATCAATTGGTACATTTTATTTTACTGTAAAAGTAGTTTGTGCAAGTAGTTGATTTCCGCTTTGATTTGTAACCATTATTTTATAGTCCGCAGGTTCAACATTCACCAGCGAGATGGAAGTTTTTTTAGTGCAGACACATTCATCTTTTAACCCGCTAGTATTTTTTAACTTCAGCCAAATTTCATTTTCTTTTTGCTGCACATCAAATGTTAATTGAGCATTGCAATAAGTTTCTATATCTAATGTGGCTGTGATAATATCTCCCTTCTGTACTACATCTAAATTATCAGCCGTTTCGGATACAAACTCATTGGAATTGTTAATCTTCTTTTCATTCTGACAATCCGCTTGTGACACCGAACTTGTGGTAATTTCTTTTGTAGAACTACACCCTGCTATTAGTAAAGCAGTTACAAGAAATGAAAAAATAAATTTAATAGTACTTTTTAAGTTTAACATATTACTCCTCTTATAATTTATGAATTAGTTATACTTTTTTATTTAAAGATCTTTTATAAATTTCAATTAGTTTATCCATCGCTACTTCAATATCAAAATAATTTTCTACTCGTTTTCTGGATGCTTTTGAATAAGCAATTCGTGTTTCGGGCGAATCAATTAATTGAATAATTTTTTTTGTTAAGTCTTCTCCATTTTTTCTTTCAAAAAGATATGATGTTTCACAATCAATCGCTATGTCCAAGACCCCATCTGAATTTGAACAAGCCGAAGGAAGTCCCATTGCCATAGCTTCGATTAATGCTATTCCGAAAGCTTCTGAGTGGGATGGAAAAACAAAAATATCCATTGCAGAAAGAACATCGGGAATATCACTTCTAAAACCGGTGAAAATAATATTTTTAATTTTATAGTCTTCAGCAAGTTTTTTTATAGAATCTGCATATTCATTTTCACCATGACTAGCTTCGCCTACAACCATAAAAATTAAGTTCTTATACTTTTTATTTAATTCGTTAGCCGCAAATAAAAATTCTTCATGCCCTTTGCCCGGACTAAATCTTGCCAGCATTCCCAGAACAAGTTCATTTTCTTTAATGTTTAATTCTGCACGAACTTTATTCCGATTATTTATATCAGGATTATATCTTTTTAAATCTACTCCGTTATGATGAATTAAAATTTTATCTTCTGTTAAGGGACAAGTTTCCAATAAGTTGGCAGCAATCACTTTACTTATTGCTAATGCATAATCTACTCTTTCATAAATCCATTTATGAAATAAATCCTTTTTAATGATAAACGAACCGACGTGTTTTGTAAGCAGCAGTGGAATATTACTTTTTAAAAATTTTAAAGCCGGAACTAAAAGCCATAAATCTTTTGAAGCATGTGTGTGAATTAAATTGAATTTCTTCTTTCTAATAAGTGCAGCAATTTTTAAAATGGAAAAAGGATGAATATAACCTGAAGCCTTAATGGGATTAATAATAATTCCAACGGAATTAGCTTCGATATGCAGTCTTGATTCTTTAATACATAATAATTCTACTGTGATATTTCTTTCCAGAAGTTTTCTAATAAAAACCAGGGTTACCATTTCCATACCGCCCCAGCTTTTGGATAAACATGAAACAAGAATTTTCATTGATTGCAAAATAGCATTTAGTATAGCTTAAAAAGCCGTGCGTTTGAAAAATAGTGTAATAAGATTTCATCAAAATTATAACCCTGAGAAGCCATAACTGCGGCACCAATTTGACAAAGCCCTACTCCGTGTCCCCAGCCCGCACCGGAAATTATAAATTTTTCAGGTACTTCTTTGCCGGATTTAACTTTATTAATAATAATTGCCGAACTATAAAGATGAGATTTGGAAAGTATTCTTCTTATTTCCAATTCTTTTCCAATTATTAATGTTTTTTTGGTTCCGACAATTTTTAATTTTATTAATCTTGATGAAGTTCCTCTTTCAACAGGAATCATGTCTAAAATCTCCCCAAAATCTATCCCGCTTTTTTCTTTAATTAAGCTGGATAATTCAGACTGCGAATATTCAACTTTCCAGCGATAGAAATCAGTAGTTTCCTGGTCAAAATCTAAAAGGATTTGCGCTAAGATTTTTTTGTCTTTTGTATTACAAAACGCCGGCGGGTTTCCTAAAATCCATTTCCTGGCATTTGCTTCATTTGAAAAATTTGTATTAAAATTATCCGGTTCAAATTTATAATCAATTACAGATGTAAGGTAATCGTATTTAATCGGTTCCCAAACATTTTCAAATGCTTCGGTTAATCCGCCGCATGATTTTGAATATCTAGCATCGCATACTTTACCATTGTATGAAACTACAATTCCTTTAGTTTCTTTCACAGCTTGACGAGCAATTTCCGTATATACTTTTGTTACTCCTTGATAACGCTGGCAATGATCATCTGCACAAACATCAAAATTTTTGTGATCTTCCCTATCATACCATTTAATTAATTCATTTTCATTTTCATAAACAGCGCTGTAGCTTCCATTTTCTTTCTGTAAAGATTTAGATTTTTCAATTTGAGCAATCAGCCAGCTTCGAGATACAATTGCATGTGCTTTTAAAAGCTGCAGTGAACTTCTCGCACTCATTTCAGAAGATACTACACTTATTAAATATGATTCGATGGGAACTACGTTTATTGCGGTTAATTTTCCATCCTCAATAATTAGTTTTATTGATCCTAGAAATCTTTGCTTTTCTTTTCGCTCCCAATGAAACTTAACTCCGATAATAACATCTTTAATTAAAAAAGAATCTCCGTAAGGATCCATAGTTTTGAAGAACAGTTCATTCACTTCAGCAATTTTTTCTTTGCCTTTTTTACAAATAATTTTGCCTTTTGCTAAATGAGCTGAATATATTCCACTGTGTTTTTTTCCATCGAATTCAAAATCTCCGTAAAGTTCAAAATTTATTTCATTTGCAGATAGTATCCCTACATTTATTGTAGGTTCAGAAGCATATTTTTTCATAGACAAAAAATGATTTTTATTGAAAATTTGATAGTTTGTATTTTACGTTCGAGAAAACAAGTCGAAATATAATGATTAACTACTATAAATTGTATGGTAAATAAACCGCCAAGAAAAATTGGGATTTTAGCCCGAAACTTTATAATTTGATTTATCTCTTTCTAAAAATTCATTCTTAAAAATTAATATTATATGAAAAGGCAGCAGACAAAAACTGTAAATTTAATCGGTTTCCCGATGGATTTAGGCGCTGATCGTCGCGGCGTTGATATGGGCCCTTCAGCCGTCCGCATTGCAAATCTTCAAGATAAGCTTGAATATCTTGGTTATAAAGTAATCGACAGCGGCGATATAAATATTCAAATAATGGAGAAACAAAAAATTGCAAATCCTAAGTTGAAATTTCTTAATGAAATTTTAAGAACTTCAAAAATATTAGCTTCGCGAATTGAAAAAGTTTTAGAAAAAGATCAATTTCCCTTGTGTATCGGTGGCGATCATTCAATGGCGCTTGGAACAATTGCCGGCATTTCTTCTTACTGCAGAAAAAATAAATTGAAGATGGGAGTAATTTGGATTGATGCTCATCCGGATATGAATACTGATTTAACTTCTCCTTCCGGAAATATTCATGGAATGCCGTTAGCAGCTTCGCTGGGAATTGGTAATGAACAGCTTGTAAAATTTTATGGCTTTAGCCCAAAGGTGAAACCGGAAAATTGTGCTTTAATCGGAATCAGAAGTATAGATATTCTTGAGCGTGAACTTATAAAAAAATTAAATATTCCAATTTATACCATGAGCGAAATTGATAAATTAGGAATTCACAGGGTTATTACAAGAGTGTTAAAACATTTTAAAGAAAATGTGGATCATATTCATGTAAGTTTTGATCTTGACAGCGTTGATCCTTCCATTGTGCCCGGCGTTGGAACTCCGGTTCCTGGTGGATTAAGCTACCGGGAAGCTCATTTAATTATGGAAGCGATTGCCGAATGCGGATGCATGTCTTCTTTAGAAATAACTGAAGTAAATCCTATATTAGATAATAAAAATAAAAGTGCAGTTTTTGCTTCGGAAATTGTTGCTTCAAGCATGGGGCAAAGAATTTTATAATCCTATAATTTAATTAATCAATAATTTAGAATTTCACGTGACAAACATTAGAACTTTAATTGTTTACTTTCTTGTTTTTTTAGTTGCCGCTATTTTACTTAATTTGTTTGGAATTTTAAAAATTACAAGTTCTGAATTATTAAGCTATGTTTTAATTTTTATTGGTTTCGGATTATTCTTAAACTCATTTGGAAAGGACAAGAGTGCATTACTTTTTTCAAGTGTGTTTATTTTTCTTTGGGGCGTAATTCTTTTTTTTATCAACAATATTGAATTTATAGATAATTCTAAATTGATTTTTCCGGCGCTTGCATTAAATATTGGTTTTAGTTTTCTTATAGTGTTCTTCGATAGTTCAAAAGAAAAAGTCTATTTACTAATTGCTTCAATATTTATTTTAGTAGGTATCGCAATTGAAGTATGGGGAGGCAGATTTAAGGTTCCGGTTTTTTTTAATTCGCTTTTAAAAATTACAGTTAATTATTGGCAGGTGGTTTTAATTGCTACTTTAGTTTTTTTTATTCTGAAAAGATCAGAACGGAAATAAAATTATTCTAACGCTCCGATTAGTAATAACTTGCTGCTAGGCTGTTTTGCTCCATCACTGTTTTCTTCGGTCACTAATATTTCCGTATTTCTAGTTTCGTTTATCGGCTTAAAGTTGAATGGATAATATTCATCATCACCCTTCGAATTTATCACTCCTAACGAAATAAACTTTCCGCCGCTGCTTAACCAAAGCTGAAGACTGTTGCCGCCTTCCAGCACTGGCAAATTTTTTGTGTATAAGTATCCGGTACCCGTTGCAAAGTTAATATATAATTTGCCTGATGAATTGGGAGCAGCGTCCGTCGACCCTAATTCAACAGTTGTAACATTAGGAGATTCAAGAAATGAAATAACCGCATGTGAGGTTTGTTTCGATGAATAAAGTGTTGCAGAATCGTTTTTTAGCTGTGCAATTTCCTGGTTATTAGTTTTGATTATCTCCTTAAAATTCATGTAGAAATATGCGGCAGCAGCTAAAATTAATAAAGTTAAAATCGAAACTATAATTAAAGGTACTTTTGTCCCCGATCCTTTTTGTATAAAAACACGTTGAAGCTCCTGGCTTTTTAATGAATCCGTAACCAAAGAATGCTCGGTATTTTCATTCAGATCTGTGCTTTCCAAATCGGAATTACGGCTGTTCAATATGGATAAATTTTTACTTATAGGCTGAACCAGTTCATAACCCGCTTCATCAACTATTGGTTCATTGCCAAACTGCTCTTTTAATCCTTCTATAGTTTTATCGATTTTTTCAGTAATGCTGGATTTATTCTGTTCAATAAATTTTTCAATAAAGTTTTGTGATAATTTTTCGTTTTGTGAATTATCAACTTCTTCAAATCTAAATTTTTCAGGTTCTTTTCGTTTGGGAAGAAAGTCATCTGTAAGATCAAATGGTAGATTATTTTTGTCAGTTAAATCTTCTTCTCCGGCTAAAGATTCATTATCAATATTGATCTCTTCGTTAGCAATTTCTGTTTCATTTTTATTTTCTAAATTATCTTCTGCATTATTATTTTCATCATTTAAATTCACTTCATTTTCATTTATTTCATTTTCGTTTTTTTCATTTTCTAATTTAAATTCTTCATTCTGGTTTTCAGTATTAGTAAAAAAATCATCTTTAAGATTTTCATTCTGTTCCAATTCATTTTCATCAATTTTTTCAAATGACTCAGTTGGAATTTCTTCGTTTAATTTTTCTATTTCAGTGGAAGGTTCTTCATTAGAATCATCAATAATTTCACCTTCGAATGTAGAAGTTTTCATTTCTTGATGTTCCGGCAGCTCATTGTCATTTATTTCTAATTCAGGTTCAAATAAATTTTCTGATTCCTTCTCTTCAATTGGTTCAAAATTTTCGGCAGTTTCTGGTAACTGAGTTTCAGGCGGAACTTCATTTTTTAAGTTATAAAGTTTTTCCGCAACTTTCTCCTTTACTTCAGGTTTTGGAATTTCCACAGCAAGAATTGATGTCATTAAAGCTGTTAGGTTTTGAAATTCTCCAAGTTCATCCCAGGCAAAATTTTCATTATGGAGAACATTATCTTTAAATTTTATTACTTCGTCCTGGTCTAAACAGCCTAAAGCGTAAGCATAAATTAAATCATTTTTACCATTATTTTCTAACATTTACATTTCTTCCATTGCTAAATTATCACGAAGATTCATCAAAGCTATTTTTACTTTTGATTTAACAGTCTGTACCGGAATATTTAATTTTGCCGCGATTTCTTTTTCTGTATGGCCTTCATAAAATGCCAGATAAATTACGTATTGCTGAGCATCTGTTAATTTGTTTAATGCTTCTTCAAAATTTGTTCTTTTGCTTAAAGCTGCTTTTAAATCCAAGGTATCAGCATTATTTGAAATTGTGGGAATAATAACTTCATTTTCGTATTCATCCGTATATTCTAAAGAATTTGAATTTGCTCTTCTTTTTCTTACTATATCTACGGCTTTATTGCGGGTTAAAGTTACAAGCCAGGTGTATGGATTCCCTGTTCCGCAATCAAAACGATCAATCTTCCGCCAGACAATTACAAATACCTCGGCTAAAGCTTTTTGAGCTGTTTCTTCATCACCAACAATTTTTTTAATGATTGTGTATAATAAAGGGGAATATCGATTGTATAAAATCTCTAGAGCTTTGGAATCACTGTTTGAGACTCTTTTTAACAATTCAATATCGGTTAAAGGAATATTTGAAGTCAAAGTATGTTAAATAATTTATTAAGTGAAATAATATGCAAAAGTAAGATGACAATTGCTAAAAATCAATTAAGCAAATCCCTTACATAATTTATTTATTTTCCAAGCCGATTTTATATAGTTAAGTGGTCTTTTTTTATGATTCAGATAACAATTTTGTCAGGGTAGAAATTTTTCCCAATGTCTTAAAATTAAAAAATCTTGATCTAGATTATATGGGTGATGAATAACATTAAAACCAGTACTTAATTTTAATAAATTTTCTCTGCATTTATTAGTCTAAATTATGAAAGGATAAATATGAAAAAAATAAATTTTATTGCAGCATTATTTTTATCAATTTTTCTGCTGGCTTGCCAGAATAACAACAACCAATCACAACAGTCGAACACAGATGAATCAATGAATAATAGTCAAAATAAAGTTGATAAAGATATCGACTTTTTGAATAAAGCCAAGCAAGGTTCAATGATGGAAATACAATTAGGAAAACTAGCTGAACAAAAAGGTCAATCAGCAGCAGTCCGAAATTTTGGAAGAATGATGGTTACCGATCACTCAAAGGCTGATAGTTCATTAAATTCTCTTGCCCAACAAAATAATATAATGCTTGATCAAAATTTAAATGAAGATAAACAAGAAGATATAAATGACCTTGCTAAACTTTCTGGAAAAGAATTTGATAAAAAATATGTTAATATGATGGTTGATGATCATCAGGAAGACGTTGATAATTTTAAGGATGAAGTTGATGACGCTTCTTCACCTCAAGTAAAACAATGGGCAAGCAGCACTTTGCCAGTATTAGAAAAGCATCTTAGTAAGATTAAAGAAATAAAACAAAACATGAATTTATAGAAAATAAAATCCCGGAATCGCTAATAGGTTCCGGGAAATTTATTCAATTTCAATTGGAATCAACTTCTCTGAAACTTCATAATAATTTCCATTCAATTTAGTTGTAATCCCTGAATATCTTTCTGCATAATCAGAAGTTTGGGCATTAGTTACTTTTTTAAATTCAGAATATTTTCCCACCGAAGCACAGGGACTTGCATAATATTGAAGTGAAAGTTCAGTTGTTATATTATAATCAATTCTGAAAACCGCGCTTAAAGTTTTTTGATCAATTTTTCCTAGCAAATAATTCTTCTGGTTGTCAGCCGATATTACATTTATATATTGAATATTATTTGTATTTGATGCATAGTTAAAACCAATCGATAATTTTTCAAGCGGATTAATACATTAATTTTTCATTAAGGTGTTACAGCTAATTTTTTTTCGTTGATATTCCATCCTTTAATTTTAATGTATGAATTCTGCACATTTTTAATATCACCATCATAATAATAACATGAAATTATTCTTTTTTCTCCGGGAAGTAATGTAAAATAATTATCATCCCAGAAAATGGGTACGACGGCTTCATCATCTTCAGAGTTAAATAAATTTAATTCGACTTGAAGAGCAAGTGTGTTGGACGAATTTTCTACTTCAACCTTAATTTTGATTTTATTTTCTTCTTTATTTGAAGAAGCCTTTGCATTCAAATCAATATTAGAAAGATTATTTAATTCTGTCAGGTCAGCATACTGCTTTACCGGGGTAACAAACCAGGTGTTTTTGGAATAATCCAAAGTTTCTTGTTTAGTAGATAAACAATAAAAATTAGAACTTATAACTTCATTTTTTTCGTTAGTTAATTTTAAATTTATAAAATAAGTTGTATCGAGGTTTTTCAAAGTGTCTAGAGTAGTAATATTTAAAATTTCATCCGGCTTTAATGATACAGTTTTGTTTAAAGAAAGTTTGGGAGAAAGATTAAAATTAAAAACCTTTACTTCGGCTTTAAGTTCACCCGTTGGATCCATCGAATTATTAACTGCAGTTACAGAATTTGTTTTATAATCATATAAAATATGTATTGGCTCGCAAGCTTTACGAGCACCATAAAAAGCAGCCGTGGGCATTAAATAATAATCATAAAACTGCCACCAAAATTTCGGCCATGCAGCATTGTACATCCATTGAATAATGCCGGTTGCTTTATATTTATTTACAAGAAATGCTTCGAACATGGCGCGCATACCTTCATAATTTAAAAATTGCGATTTTGTACAATACGCTTCTAAACTATTTGGTTCGCCAAGCCGTTCATTCATAGCTTCATTATAGCGATCGAGATTTTTAAACTTGCCTGCACCGCCGCAATGGAAATACCAGACTGAATCAATAGGCCAGAGATGGTTTTCCGGAATAAATTTTTTAATACTTTCAATTATCGGAACTTGCGGACCGGGGCCAGTCTCTGTATTAAATCCGAATGCGCCTCCATATAATGTATCAACATACCAATAACATGGGGGCACATAATCATATGGCCCGCGCATCTTAACACCAGTACTCCCTGTAATGGTAGAAGTTTTTTCTGCTGCAGAAGCTATTGAAGGCCTGGTTGGATCGTTCTGATATAATATTTTTATATATTTTTCCTCTAGCTCAGGCTGGGGATATTTATCGCTGCCGTAAAGCCAAACAAAAATTGAAGGATGATTTCGAAGCCATTTAATTTGATCTTCCCAAGATTCAGATAATAGTTTAAAATCTGCCTGCGAATTTGCTGTCCCGTATTTATCTTCTTTTTTGCCGACGAAATGTCCCCACTCCCATTGGCAGCTCCATCCAACCATCAATAAAATTCCATTCTCATCACAAAGATTATAAATATCTTCGCTGTTTCCCCAAAATCCCTCAAAGCGGATAGTATTTAAATTCATGTGCTTTGCATATTCAACCTGTGCTTCCAAGTTTTCATATGTATTATTCAAAAGCATGTTATCGGCCCAGCCGCCTCCCCGAATTAGAATTTTTTTTCTATTTAATTTATAGCCGCGAAATCCTTCTGCAGTTTTATAATCCGAAACTTCTCTTATGCCGAATCTGACATTTTGCTTATCTGAAATAATGCTGTCTTCTGTAAAAGTTAATTGGAGATTGTATAATTCAGGTTTTCCTAAATCGTAAGTCCACCAAATTCTTGGATTATTAAAAGACAGCTCTTTAAAATCATCGGCCGAAAAAATTACTTTCATGTTTTGATTTGGTTCCAGGTCAACACTTTTTGAAAATTTTTTATTTTCGATAACACCTTCAAGTAAACCCGATACCTTATTTGAACTGTTATTTTTTAATTCTGCCGTGACTGTCAACCTAGCTTCACTTAATTCGTTATTTGTAAATCTAGTTTGAACATTTGGAAAATTGATTGAAACATTTCCGGATTGTCTTAATTCTACAGTCCTCCAAATTCCCATATTAGTATCCGGCGGTTCAGGATTCCAATCCACAAAACCCATTGTATAATCACCTTTAACCGGCGGGAAAACTTCGACCGCTAAAACATTTTTTTTACCCCGTCTAACGAATGAAGTTACATCGATCTCAAATTGGCGAAATGATCCAAAGATTGTAGAAGTATCTGCGGCAAGCTTTCCATTTACCCAAATATTTGCTCTATAATTTATTCCATTGAAATTTATTTGATAAGTATTGAAATTTTGATTATCAGAAATGACAAATTCAGTTCTGTACCACCACGATTTTTTAAATTGATCGGTAGGAATGGATTTTAAATTTTCACCCACAAAAATATTTTTATAAACACCGTTTTTAACCAAAGCAGCGAGTACCGTTGTAGGGACAGAAGCTGTGTACCAATCTTTCGTATTATAACTTTCAGTTGAAACAATCTTGCCTGAAACAATAAGCTTTTCGGATGATTGTATTTTCCAGTTATCTTTTAGCAATAAAGTGTGCTGGGAGTTGATTTGAGAGAACAAGTTTAATTGGGATACTATAAGTATCAATAAAATATTTTTCATGACTAATAATTCAAAATTTATTAATTGTTAATTTAATTTTGTGCATCAAGATACAATGCAGCTGCACCTAATACTGCAATATTTTTTATTTCGGAACATTCAATTTTTATTTTTTTAAGCGCGTGTGCATACTCAAATTCATTAATCGAATTCCACATGGCAGATTTAAAAAATTCAAAAGACTTTGTTAAAGATCCGCCTAAAATAATAATCTGCGGATCGATTGAATACATAACTAATTTGATTGCCTCACCCAAATTGCTTCCAAATTCAGAAAATATTTTTAAAGCGTTAGCATCTTCATTTTTAGATGCTTCGTACAATGCGGCTCCGTCTGTTGAATATTGCTGTAAAAAATATTGTCCGCTGCAGTAATATTCGTAATTATGTTCTCTGAAAGATATCGTTCCAAATTCTCCGGCACCGCAGTTTGCCCCTGAATATAATTTTCCATTCACTATCAATCCCGCACCAAGGCCTGTTCCAATAATTAATCCGACAGCATTATTATAATCTTTAGCTTTTCCAAAATATTTTTCTCCGGCGGCAAAACAATTTGCATCATTGTTTACATAAGTTGGAAGATTATATTTTGTCTCCAAATATTCTTTTAAATAAACTTCCTTCCA
Organism: uncultured Ignavibacteriales bacterium; assembly: GCA_963731745.1. Taxonomy (GTDB): domain Bacteria; phylum Bacteroidota; class Ignavibacteria; order Ignavibacteriales; family Ignavibacteriaceae; genus CAVSWT01. Next base: position 7,710 of record CAVSWT010000012.1, on the reverse strand, counting down.
CGAAGGAATATTTTGAACACCAAAAACAACACCTCTTTCAGTATCAACTACACTTGGAACACCAACGCCTATACCAGAAATATCGGGTTGAATTACTTCATCAATAGTATCACAAATTTCGTTTAATATAATTCCTTCAGAACCGCTTGCTGTTATTTTTTTAGATGAAATTTTTTTAATTGTACTATTATCAACTCGTCCAGCACGAACATTAGTCCCGCCAAGATCAACTCCAATTAACGCCATAAATTATACTTCCAGTTTTATGCAGTTACTGTTTCTTTTTTAGAAGCAATTGTTTCATTTGTAATGATTGGTTTAGCCCACAAACCTATGCTTAAAATATATCCCAAAGTTAAGTATATCACCAGCATTCCAACTCTCAGCCCGAAAAGATCTCCAAGCCAACCAATAATAACGGGAACAATTGCCCCTCCAATTATTGCCGTACATAAAATACCTGAGAAAGAACCATGATGACTATCAAGAGAATTAAGAGCTAATGAGAATATTATTGACCACATTACAGAAAGAGAAAATCCAGCCATGGGAAATGAGATGAGCGCAAAGTTAATCCCAATAAAATTTGTAGATCCGAACAATGCTGTACTCAACCAGAATAAAGCGGAAATGGAAAACCAAACAAGAATTTTTCTGCTGTCAAATATTTTTAACAGCACCAAGCCTAACACACAACCTAAAGTGAGAAGGCCCCAAAAATATGAAACGATATTTGAACCTACATTTAGAGGGTCATAACCATGATAGACGTAAAGGAACTGTGAAATCCAATTTGCTATTCCCTGTTCTGTTCCAACATAAGCAAAAATCCCAATGAAAAATAAAATAACGGTTTTCATTTTAAATAATTTTTTATGTGTTTCCCATGCACCTGAACGTTCATCTTCATTTCTTTCAACCTTGGGGAATTTAGATACGTAAATAACAATTACCATTACGAAAATTAAAACTGCAAACAGCCAGTATAATGAAACCCATGGAAGATTCTCAGGAACCATATTTGACAAAGTAGAAATTAGAAAATTTTGTGCATGAGTTTTATCGGAAATATTTGTAACAAGGTAAGTATAAATAAAAGGACTGAGGAAAGACGCACCACCAAACACTAATTGTGCAAGCACAGAATTAAACGCAAAATGTTCCTCGCCGCCAGCTACTCGTAACAACGGATTAATCGCTACTTGTAAAATGGCCATTCCAATTCCAAGCAGAAATAGAGAACCAAGCGCCACAACGTAAGAAGGATACAATGCAAATAAAAAAGCTCCAACCAATTCAATGATGAAAGCCCAAAGCATTACAACTTTTTCATTATATTTTTCAACCAGCATTCCGGCAGGGATTGACATTACCCCATAGGCAATAAAAAATGAAAACGGAAGAAATGAAACGAGAGTTAAACTGAGATTAAAACTCTTAATAATGTCAGGAACAAGCGGGCCCAAAATATTAGTGATTAATGATATAACAAAAAATACTACAAATATTAATACTACTATAAAATAGTTTCGTTTCATTTTAACTCCGCATTACTCTATTAATATGTTTTAGTTTAAAAACTATTTCTGAAAATCTTTCGTTAAAACTTCCCAATCGTCGGTTCTAAATGGTGAAGCTGGGAGTCCCGCTTTATTGTATAGATTGCAAACCGGATTTGAAGACCATGCATATCGCACAGCAATAGGATTTTTAATGGTTGTATTCCAAACCATCACAGATTTTCCTATAATTTTTGCATGCGCCCATTCAAATTTATGATCAGTTCCTGCAATAGCGAATCCTTTCAAAATATCACCATCTTTTATTTTTAATCCATCAGAAAAATCAAAATCAATTATTATTTTATCACCTTTCAAATGATAAGATTTGTAAATGGGGCCACTGTATTCATCGCGATAACCATAAAGTTTGCTTAATGCAATTAATGATAATCGCCTGCCAACCTCTCTCTTATTTTTAGGATGAATATCGGAGGAATCCCCAAGATCAATTGCAGTTGCCATTCCGGTATTTTCAACTTTCAAAGTCATTAATTGCGACTCACGTAATTCAGCCCAAGTATCCTCTGCAGGTTCCTGAAAGACACTCATATAATTAGCAAGCTGTACAAAGAAAAAAGGGAAATTTCCTTGTTCCCATTTTGAGCGCCAATCTTTAATCATCAAAGGAAATAATGTTCTGTATTGTAAAGCATTTTTAGTATTGTTTTCGCCTTGATACCAAATAGCTCCTTTAATTGCATAAGGAATTAATGGTGAAATCATTGCGTTAAAAAGTACAGTTGGACAATTTGGATCATCTAAAGAAACTGGTTTTGCAGGGAATTCATTCATAGCAAGGCTCTGTTTAAATTTCCATTCACCTGCAAGAGAAATTGGATCTTTTGAATTTATAGAAATACCGTATTGCTTTTCTTCTCCCCACATTCCTCCTGGCCCGCCGGTATCAATGCACCTGATGGCAATAACATTTTTGCCTGGTTTTACACTAAGTGCAGGAACTATATATTTTCTTGGTTGATTCCATCGGTCGCTGCTGCCAAGCTCAATTCCATTAAACCATGTTACATCAATATCATCAATCGGGCCTAGGTTTAAAATCAATTCCCGACCGCCCCAACTCGATGGAATATCAATTTCTTTTCTGTACCAAACAGAACCATCAAAATTTACAAGCTCCTTTTGATCCCATAAAGCCGGGACATTCATTTTATTCCAATTAGAATCATCGAATTCAAAATCTTTCCAGCTTATTCCTTCTTTAGGAAAACCAGGATCTGTATGATTTGAGCTGCTTTTCCACTCATATTTTTCTTCATCATATTTTTTTACAGTTGATGTATCGCCGTCTGAATATTTTTTTAAATCAGCAAGAATAGGTTCGAATCTTTTTATATTTTGAAGTGAAACTGCGCTAGTCCATGCTTCAATGTCAGTTCCACCGAAAGATGAATTTATAAGTCCAATTGGAATATTAATTTTTTCGCTTATATACTTTCCAAAAAAATATGCAACGGCTGAAAATTTCTTAACTGTATTTGAATCACAAATTTGCCAGCCTGTCCCAGTGAAATTATGCTTCGGTTCTACTGCTGTAGCTTGATTCACAGAGTAAATTCGTAAGTTGTAATTGCCGGAATTAGCGATTTCATTTTCGTTATCAAAATTATCCCCAATTTCTTCCATCCTCATTTCCATGTTTGACTGCCCGGAACAAATCCAAACTTCACCAATCATAACATTTTTAAAAGTAATTTTATTTTTCCCCATTACAACTAATTCATACGGTCCGCCGGCTTTAAATGCTTGCAAAAAGACCTTCCAATTTCCATCTTTATCAGCATTGGTTGTTGCGGTTTTTCCGTCAAGTTCAACTCTAATCATTTCATTGGGAGCAGCGGTCCCCCAAATTGGTATGCTTGTGTTTCTCTGCAAAACCATATTGTCAGAAAATATTGCCGGCAGATTTATTTTCATATTATCGTTTAATGCACCACTTTTAAATGAAGTAAAAAAAATTGCTATTAATAATAGAATTATTTTGCTTAACATTTAATTTCCTTCAAAAAATATTATTGATTCTAGGTACATCCAAAGCAAATTATCATTTGACAGTTTTTATACTATCTTTAATAACCAATAATTCTTTCATCACATCAAACAGATTTCCATTCCAATTAGTAGTACCAAATGCATCGTGCATTTTTTTATAAAGATTATAAATTTGGATATAAACTTTATGATTAGCTTCGATTGGATTATAAACAGTTTTAATTCCAATCATATTTTGTTTTGCCTCTTCTACTGACTCGTAACCGCCTGCTTTTTTACCGGCTGCAATTGCTCCAAAAATGGCTGCACCTAAAGCAGGCGTTTGATCGCTGCGAGAAATTTTCATCGGCCTCCCGGTTATGTCAGCATAAATCTGCATTAACAAAGAATTTTTAGAAGCCAACCCGCCGCAGTTAACCACTTCTTTCACCGGCACGCCGTATTCTTCAATTCTATTAATTATGGTTAATGCCCCAAATGCCGTTGCTTCAATTAATGCTCTGTAAATTTCATGAGGTTTTGTGTGAAGAGTTTGCCCAAGTAATAATCCGGTTAATCTCGTATCAACTAAAATTGTTCTATTTCCATTATTCCAATCAAGAGCAAGTAAACCGGTTTCACCAGGCTGCAGCTTTGATGCTTCTTCACCTAAATTTTTAAATTTTTCATCGACTTTTTTACCATATTTTTCAGGCACAAGATTATTAACAAACCATAAAAAGATATCGCCTACTCCTGATTGACCGGCTTCAATTCCGTAATAACCATCCATTACTGAGCCGTCAACAATTCCGCAAACACCTTTTATATCATTTAAAGATTTATCACTTGGCCAGACCATAACATCACACGTACTTGTCCCGATAATTTTTACCAAAGTTCCGGTTTGAACACCTGCGCCAACCGCTCCCATGTGTGCATCAAAAGAACCAACAGATACAATTACATTTTTATTCAATCCTAATTTCTCTGCCCACTCTTTAGAAATATTACCCGCTGCATGGCTTGCTGGATAAGCTTTATTATACAACCGGTTTTTAAGTTCTCCTAATCCCGGTGAAAGTTTATTGAGAAATTCTTCATCCGGTAGGCCGCCCCAGATTGAATTATACATGGCTTTATGGCCGGCAGCGCAAACACTTCTTTTTATATTCTCCGGTTTTAAATCGCCGATTAAAGAAGCTGTTATCCAATCGCAAATTTCTACAAAGCTGTATGCTGCATTAAAAACTTTTTCATCAATATTTTTACAATGTAATATTTTACTCCAGAACCATTCTGAAGAATATGTTCCGCCGATTTTACTCATATATTGCGGGCGAATTTCAGATGCAAGCTCAGTTATCTTTTCTGATTCTTTAAAGCTTGTATGATCTTTCCAAAGCCAAACCATAGCGTTAGGATTATTTTTAAATTCATCTAGAAAACATAAAGGTGTCCCTTCGGAATTTACAGGTAATGGAGAGCTTCCTGTAGTATCAACGCCTATACCTATAATATTTAAAGCATCAAATTTTGAATCAATTTTCTTAGCGGCCTTAATGGCATTCTTAATTGTGAATTCAATTCCAATTATATAATCGGCTGGATTTTGACGTGCTAAGTGTGGATTGGATGAGTCGACAATAATCCCAGCTTCTCCGGACGGATACTGAAAAATTGAACTTGCTAATTCATTTCCATTGGAAACATCAACAATTAAAGCACGACAGGAATTAGTGCCAAAGTCTAATCCAAGAACATATTTATTCATTAGATCCCCACAATAATTTAAGTTAAAAGTTTAATTATGTTTTTAATTAATCAATTTTAATTGAGAAAAATAATTATCCGTCTCTTATATTATCAAAATATTTAGATTAATAAATATATTATCATACTTTTTGAATAAATAATATTACAAACTTACTAAATATTATTAATTAGTGAGGCTTAATCATGTTACTAAAATTTATTGCGTTTTTAAAATGGGGCAAAGACCTTACTGATTTTAGGGGAGGATTATAATTTTTAATTTAAATAATGAAGCAAGTTAACCTTAAACTATAATTGGATTCCATTTTGTAGCGATTGGTTCTCCATCAACACTTCCTTCAGCGCAGTGATGATCAGCCGCCGGAGAATTACCATCGAATCTTACTCCATCCGCAAAATAAATTACGGTCATTCCCTTCCTTGTTTTTTCCGTTTGATTCTTTCCTGTATAATGAATTGTTAATGCATGATGAAAAGTTGCATCTCCAGGCTTTAAATTATAGCTGACCGGTTCTGTTTTAATTTTTTCTTTTGCTCTCGTCAGCAAATCGCTTTTTCCTTCAATTGAATCTTCGATTCTATTATTGTAGCTGAAAAATTCTTCTCTATGCGAACCGGGAATAAAATTCATCGCTCCCATTTCAACTTTAACTTCGTCCAACCCCAGCCAGATTGTCCCGCCATTTTTTTCAATCATCGGCCAGTAAGCTATATCCTGATGCGGTTCCGTAGCTGCCCCTCCAGGAACTTTATACAAAGCCTGGTCATGCCATAATCTAACATGATCGGAATTTAGCAGCTGGCTTGCAATTGAACCGAGCCTTTTGCTTAAAGTGAAATTTCTTACTTCAGGAAATTCTCTCCATAAATGACTGCATTGAAGAAATTCTCTTTCATATGGAGTTTTTTCTTCCAAAGATCTTTTATCGTGACTTGTAAGATCATCGACAACTTTGTCAATTATTTTTCTGTATTCATTCACTTCTTCCAATGATAGAACTTCTTTTAAAAGAACAAATCCGTTTTCCTCATAAAAATTTTTTTGCTCTTTAGAAATTTCATAGCTGCCGTTTAATTCTAAATCAATCATAGATTATCCATTTCATATTAAAATTAATTTTTTTTTGTGTTTTTAAAATTACATTAGCAAAATTTATAGTGCTAACTATTGTTTCACAATTATCATAATCACAATCAGCATAAGAATCTTTTTAAATTTATACTTAATATTAATATTCAATTCTTGTAATGTGTTTATCTTAGAAAGTTTCCGTGAGAAGTAATAATTTTGAGCTTAGAAATTTTTAATGGATTTCTAAGTTGTACCTCCAAGCTAATTTGAAAATGGTTCAACTTATCTGAATAAATTAGTAGACTTTATAAATATAATTTAGCTAATAGCCGGGTCAAGAAGAATTAATTTACAGGTTTATTAAATTTTATAAGTTAATGATTGCATGGAATCTTAATAGTAAAAATTGTTCTATCACTTTTATTTGAAATAAATGAAGTTTCACCTTTAAGATACTTTTCAACGAGCAGCTTTACGCTATATGTCCCTATTCCTCTTCCATTAGAAGCTTTAGTGCTAAATGATCTTTGAAATAGCTGCAATTGTATATGCTCAGGAATAACATGATTGTTTTGAACATGAAATAAAACAAAATTCTCTTCAATTGTACAATAAATTTTTACCTCTTCAGATTTATCTGAAGCCTCCAGGGCATTTTTTACTAGGTTGCCAAGCGATCTGATTAATAATACACCGTCCGTTTGCAAATAAATATCATTTTTCAAATACTCGCACAAAAAATTTTTATCCCTACTTAATTCTGTGTTCTTATAAAGGTCATAAACTCTGCTGATAATTTGATTAGCCGATTTCAATTGAAGATTGATGGCAAGCTGCCCATTTTCTGCATTCAATAAATCACGTTGAGATTGAATTTCACTTACCAGCTGACTGGATGAATTAAATATGAGACCGCTTAATTCATTTATCTCACTAATATCATCGGTTGAATGCAAGATTTCTGAAATTCCTTGGATTGCCGTTGCAGTATTTAGTACATCATGAAAAAATATTTTTTCCAGAACGCTTCTTCTTTTTTCATCTTTTATATCTTCAATGGAGAATAAAATATAATTTTCGTTTGAAATATTCAGATTAGAAGTAAATACTCTAATATCTAGTGGTGATTCAGTATTGTCATGCTTGGTTGCGATGCGGCACTCTTGCGAACAGCTTGAAAGAGTTTCGCTGGTCTGCTTGCTACACTTGCCTGCCCCACATTCAGCGCAAAATTTTGAAGTCCCGCATCCTGCGGGCATTTCAACCGAATGGATACAGTTTAATGCCTCACCTAAACGCTGCCCGTAAATT
>CAVSWT010000011.1:0-293764 GCA_963731745.1 uncultured Ignavibacteriales bacterium | reverse complement strand
TGTTTAGCATAAATTACTTTTTGGCTATCCAATGATTTTACATATAAAAGTTCACATAAATTAGAATTATCATTTTTTATTACATCAGGCATGCTGCAATCTGAGTCGTCTATCAAAATAACGCGATTTGAATCAGCATTATAATATTTCATATATAAAGCAGAATTATCAATCCAAAAAATCCTGCTAATACTCATGGTAATTTGTGGAGTATTTTGTAATGAATCTTTAATTGTCTCAATATTACTTAAGCTATCATTGTATGAAGCTGTTTTAATTTCCCAAAAATTACCTTTCTTTTCCTCCCAGGCTATTCTAATTCCTGTTGAATATAAGTCTTTAGCAATTTGCGGATTTGATTTTAGATTTGAGTCCGATACTACAACAATATTCTGTCCAAGTTTTGGTGAAAGCTGTTTAAAATAAATTGTATAAAGTGAATCACTCTTATTTATCCAGGTTATGAATGATGGCGGTTGATAATAATCTGCCGAAGAGTAAACATCAAAATTGTAATTGTCTCCGGGAATATCTATAAGCGGTTTTGCTTGGTTAACTTGTGAATAGCTGAAAGTGGAAATGAAAAAGATATAGAAAGAAAAAAAAACAACTGTGAAGAATGAAGATTTCATTTTTACCCCCTAAAGTTTAATTATTAATTTATCCCTTTTACTATTAATCTTAATAAAATTATTATCTAATATAATTTAAATATTAATTTATTTTTCAATCTGAAAAACAGAATCTAAAACAGTTCCATCCACCCATTTAACCACGGCTATGACTTTTTCTTTATTTACTTTTGGTTTAGATGGAACGCCGCCACAGATTTCATCAACTTCTTTTTTAATTTCTTGAATAGTTTTTATTGGGAGTGAGGAATTTTTTACAGCCCTTAATAAATCTTTTCTCTTTGGATTAATTGCAATTCCTCTTTCTGTGATTATAACATCAATCAATTCGCCGGGGCCGCAAAGAGTGGTTACTTCATCAACGATAACCGGAATTCTATCTCTGAAGGAAGGAATAGCAAGTATAGTGCACTTTGAATAAAGGCAATTTTGCCAGCCGCCGATACCGTGAAGTAGATAACCATCACTGTGGGTAACAACATTACCGTTAAAATGAACATCTACTTCTGTAGCACCTAAAACTGCTGCATCAACTATAGAAGCAAAGTTTCCTTTTCCGTGAAAGTTGTAGCTTGTAAACGGACTTGTATTAACATGATTCGGATTTTCTCTCATGCTTCTTACACCTTCAAGATCAAACGTTTGTCCATCTAGGATGTAATCGGTCAATCCTTCTTCTAATAGCTGAACGAGATATTTAGTGCTTCCGCCGCGGACAAATCTTGCTTTAACATTTTTTGCTTTCATTCTTTCTTTTAAGTAAAGAACAAAAGCTAAATTTGTCCCGCCCGATCCGGCTTGAAAAGAAAAGCCATCTTTCATTATCCCAACTTCATCAATAAACTGTGCTACATATTCTGCTATTAAAAGTCTATCCGGTGATTTTGTAATTTCAGTTGTGCCGGATACAATTTTAGCAGAATCGCCAAGCGAATCTATTTCAACAACAAAGTCAATGTTGTTTCCTTGTATCTGCCATGGGATACAGGGGAAGGGGACAAGGTTATCGGTAACAACAATTACTCTATCAGCATATTCCGAATCTGCAAGAGCAAATCCAATTAAACCGGAAGCTGATTTTCCATTTACTCCATTTGCATTTCCAAATGTATCTGCGGTCGGGGCAGCAATTACTGCAATGTCAATATGAACTTCTCCATCCTGAACTGACTGATATCTTCCGCCGTGTGAACGTAAAACCCCAACACCTTTCATTTTCCCTTCAGTTGTAAATCTGCCCAAAGGTCCGTTCATGCTTCCTTCAATATGATGAATTGTTCCATCTTCAAGATATTTTATTAAATGCTGATGAACAGGAAATGAAGCACTCGGAAACCAACGGATGTTTTTGATTCCCATTTCTTTTATGGTATCAAAAAGGATATTTGTTAAAACATCGCCATTACGCAAATGATGGTGTGTTGAAATTGTCATCCCATCTTTAAGTCCGGCTTTCTTTAAAGCCTCTTTCAAAGTTTTAACAACTTTATTTCCATCTGATGGATAATCAATACAACTTCTAACTGGCGGTTTAGCTTTGGTCCCTTCTGGTTTATATTTATCAACTCCTTGAAAGGGAATTTGTTTTTGCCCATTGATCTCATCAGGGACTAATCTGTTTGCTTTGTTTTTTATTAATTTCATTTTTGTTCAATTTATTTTGTCATTCCGAACTTGTTTCGGAATCTTATTATGATTTAGATGCTGAATCAAGTTCAGCATGACGGTTTAATTTAGCAAGTTCAATTATCTTTAGCGCCCTTTTCACAACCGGCGGATCAATCATTTTACTGCCAAGAGAAACTACTCCAAGTCCTTTCTTTTGAGCTTCCTCAAATGCGTTTACAATCTTTTGTGCTTTTTCTATTTCTTCTGTTGTTGGAGCAAAAGCTTCGTGCACAACTTTTATTTGGCGTGGATGAATACATCCTTTGCCTTCAAAGCCAAGCGATTTTGCCTCGATGATACTAGCTTTCAAGCCTTCCATATCGCTGACATCAGAAAAAACAGTATCAATTGGTTGGATGCCGGCCGCCTTAGCAGCATTTACAATCATGCTTCTTGCAAAGAAAGATTCTCTTCCTTCATTTGTTCTTTGAGTTCCCAAATCAGCAGTGTAATCTTCAAGTCCGATAGCCAAAGCACAAATTTGTTTTGATGCCGAAGCAATTTCATAAGCTTTAATTATTCCCAAAGCACTTTCAATTATGGGCATGAAAAATATTTCATTCGTTACTTCATACTGCTTTTTTAACTCTTCAACTTTCTTTTCAACTTGCTGAACCTGATTTGCAGATTCGCATTTAGGAATTAAGATTACATGAATATTATACGGAACAATAAATTTCAAATCATCAAGACCTCGAGGCAATTGGTTAATACGAACCATTCTTTCGGCTCCATAAAAATCAACCGAACGAAGTGCATTTCTAACAATTAATTGTGCTGATTCTTTTTCGCTCGGGGCAACGCTGTCTTCAAGGTCGAGTATAATTCCATCTGGATTATGAAGTCCGGCATTCATAAAAAACTTTGGTTCATTGCCGGGAAGATATAATCTGCTTCTTCGTAATTTGTCTTTTGAAGTTTTATAACTATTTTTTTTGTTAAATGATAGTAGAAATTCTTTTTTTGAATTAGGGAATAATTTTTTAAAAGCCAATTCAAATCTTGCTGCGATTACAAAGGGAAGGGCACCAGTATCTTCAATTAATACTTCAGCATTTTTAATATTGAAGTAATTGCACATTTCAATTATTTCATTCTTTATAGAATCGCCGTACATTGATTCAACTTTACTTTTAAGTTTTATTTTTATTCCGCCTGAATCTTTCAATTTTATTTCAATATAGCAGTCTGATTTAACGGATTCTCCGCGCTTACCAGCTGATGATTTTAAGATTTTATTTTTACTCATATTATTTTCTCTTATGCTTCAATTTTCACATTTTAGTTTAAAGCAAGTAATTAATGATTTGCTCAACATTTCTATCATTAATTATATCTATTGGTCATTTCGACCAGAGGGAGAAATCTTAACTGTAAATCATATAAAAGATTTCTCTCTCGATGACTCGTTCGAAATGACAATTTAGATAACTAATGCTTTCATGAATTCTTGTGTACTAAGTTTTTCACAATTAAAGATTGTGTCTTTTACTTCTTTCTGTTTTGAACTTGATAAAATATTTGCTGAAAGAGAATTAAATTTATTATCAAGATCTTCAATTGTCATTGGCTCTCTTGGATCTCCTTTAGGATATTCTAGATATTCCGAAAATTCTTTCCCATCTTTTGTTTCTATAACAGCTTTTGAAGGCTGTTTGCCGGAAACATTTTCTCAAATTCAGTCGAAGGTTTACCTTTTATTTTATCAATCACTTCCCAGATTTTCGGGTCTTTCATTTTTTCATCTGAGAATGATTGGGTTGTAATTTTGTGATCTACTAAAGCACAAGCAATACAGTATGGGAGTGAATGATCTGCAGTTTCTCGTGATTCAGGTCTGTATTTATGCGGATCAAAAAGAATATCATAAGCTTGCGCCAGCGTAGTTAAAGTAACAGATTCAATTTGATCATAAGTAATATTATTTTTTGTAACAACATTTAACACTGCAGAAATATGAGTGTGAGTTAATGCCTCTGTCGGAAATGCCTTCATTCCGCATTCCATAATTTTGTATTTTTCTCCAAGTCCGCCGATTAACTCTTGAATATTCCATTTCCATTCTGTTACCGCGTCTCTGCCTTTCATTTTTACTGCATCAATTTTTTGCTCCTTTGTGTTATAGCCAAAGAAGCAATCCATAAAACCTTCTTTGCCCTCAAAGACGGCCTCAGTTCCGCTGTAACCTTTTTGAGCCATCAAAGCCGCAAATACTCCGGATTGCACAGCCATTGGATCAACGGTGTTTTTCATCATTGTTAATTTGCCGGCAGTCGGACAGCCGATTGTATGATTATGACTTCCGCTTATTCCAATTGCATTCACCATTTGATCAACAGTTAATCCTAAAAGTTTTCCGGCAACAATTGGTGAAACAAATTGTGTTAGTGTTGCGTGATGCCATTTACGTTCACGAATTCCTGGTACAGCAAATTCACAGAGCCTTTGTTCAAATTCATAAGCTAAAACAATTGCAGTAATTACATCTTCCATTGAAGCATTAACAAGTTCTCCTACAGCTAATGCAGCAGGAATTAAATCAGAAGGGTGAGAAGGATCTTCTTTCCAATAGATATCATTGAAATCCAAAGCTCGAATCATTAAAGAATTAACAAGAGTAACATTAACTGCAGGAAGCTTTTCACCAAATCCAATTAAAGTAGCTTCCGGTTTCCCTTCTATATTTTTGTAAATGTCTCGTAAGAATATTTACATCTTTTGTACTGTACGCCCCATAAGCACACCCAATTGAATCATACAAATATCTTTTTACTTCGTGAATGACTTCTTTTGGCAGATCGCTGTATTTAAGATTTACTGCAAATTCTGAGATTGTTCTTGAGATTGATTTTTCCATAATTTGAATTGTTAAATTGTTTTATTGTTATTGATTACCCATTTTTAATAAATGTTTTATTAGTTTAACTACAAGTGCTTTTTCTTTGGGATTGCTTTCTGCTATCATTATTGTTAGCGCTACGAGAGTTTCATTACTAATTTTCCGAATTCCTTCCTCGGTTATAAGAAAATTATTTTTATTTAAGTAATAGATAAACAGAAAAGCTCCTATTCTTTTATTGCCATCTACAAATGAATGATTTTTTACTACAAAATAAAGAAGATGAGCAGCTTTATCTTCAAGTGATGGGTAAAGCTCTTTCCCATTAAATGTCTGATAAATTGTTTCGAGAGAGCTCTCAAATGATTTGTCTTTTGGTTTTGCGAATAAATCCGAAGCATTGGTTTCTAGCTTAAATTTTTCCAGCGCTTCTAAAATTTCTGTAAGTTTAATTTTATAAACCGATTTACCTACTCCCTTAATATCTTCAATTTTTTGGTGGTCATATTTGTCAAGGAGATCAAGGGCAAATGCGTAATCGCTTATCAAATTAAGGAAGGCGAGATTCTCATTTTCACTTAACTTCTGTTCTTTCACAATTCTGCCAAGTAGCTTAAGATTTTCGGTTACTTCATTTAGCTTTTGGCTTGTTTCTATTAGGCGTTTTTGATTAAGTGCGTAGCCATTAACTAGGTAGTTTTTTAATATTTTATTAGCCCAGATACGGAATTGTGTTCCTCTTTTTGATTTGACACGATAACCGACAGAGATGATTACATCAAGATTATAATATTGTGTTAAATAATTTTTACTATCTGAAGCAGTTGTCAAGTAATCCTTGACAACTGAATTACGTGATAATTCGCCTTCTTTAAAAATGTTATTTATGTGTAAACTTATATTTTGCTTGGTTTTTTGAAATAAATGAGCCATTTGAGTCTGGTTAAGCCAAACAGTTTCTTCTTTAAGTTTAACCTCCAGATTTACATCCTTGCCGGATTTATAAATAATTATTTCGCCTTTGTTTTCCATTTTCAAAATATACTATTCAATAATTCTAAGATTGTTCTTGAGATTGATTTTTCCATAATTAGATTATTTTAATTTATTAAATGTTCTTCTTAACCCATTCTTCCAATCCGCCATCAACAATAAGTTCTTGGGCGGCTTTACCAACTGAGCTAAACGAATATGTCTTTTTATTAAATGTTATTATTGAATCTGTAAAATCAATTTTTGCATTGCTCTCGGTTTTTACAGTTAATTTCTCTTTACCAAATTTATTTTTTAAATCATCTACTAATTCAGGACATTCAAGCAAAAGGAAACCATTGTTTAAAGCATTACGTTTATAGGTTTCATTGAATGAGCCGGCAATAACTAATATTATCCCTTTGTATTTTAATGCCGTTGCTGCCTGCTCGCGTGAACTTCCGGTTCCAAAATTAAATCCGCCTATTAACAGATCACCTTCTTGAGCAATGTTTTTAAATTCAGGATCATAATTTTCCATTACAACTCCAGCTTGCTGCTGCGGAGTGAAATCATCAACGTAAGTGTATTTACCAGGATAAATCCCATCTGTATTCAAATTATCCTGATGACAGAAAATAATTTCGCCCTCAATTGATTTTGGAAATCCTTTTATTATTTCTACTAATGATTTTGCTTTCCCGTTTTTTCTTTGGTGTATTTTTATTGAACCTTCAATTTCAACAGGACAGTATTCCCATGCATAATCAATTTTCCCAGAAATGGCTGATGAAGCAACAACCGCGGGAGAAGCTAAATATGCCTGAGCATTTGGAGAACCCATTCTTCCTTTGAAGTTTCTGTTGGTTGCGGAAATTCCAACTTCACCATCTTCCAAAAGTCCCGTTCCTAAACCGATACAAGGTCCGCACCCTGGCGGCAACGGTTTCGCGCCAGCTTGAATTAAAGCCTGCCAATCACCATTACGTTCACATTCTGCTTGTATTTCGCTGGAAGCGGCGGCAATATAAAATTCAACTCCTTGCGCAACTTTCTTTCCTCTAACTATTGCAGCCGCTTCTCTAATATCGTTTAATCTGCTATTGACACATGAAACTAGATATGCTTTATTAATTTTTACATCTTGAGCTTTTATTTTTGAAAGGGAAGTAATAGTTTTAACATTATTTGGACCTGCTACTGTCGGCTGTACAGAATTTAAATCAATGACAAGTTCTTTAGAATAAAATGCATCTTTATCAGCTTCGACTTTATTTTTCTCAAGATGTGAGATTGTTTTTTGATTTATTCGGGGGTGTTTTCCTTTTCCATCCGCATCAGAAGTAACTCCTTCTAAACCCCGAGCTGAAATAACTTCATCTCTTCTTATTAACCATTCAATTGTAGTTTCATCAATTGGAAATACTCCGGCTAAAGCTCCCCATTCAGTGGTCATATTTGCTATTGTTAATCTTTCTGCAATTGATAAATGTTTAACTCCTTCGCCTGTGAATTCGATTGCATGATTAAGCACTTCATCATTATTAAATTTTCCGCAAAGAGAAATGATAACATCTTTGCCGGTAATTCCAGGTCTTAGCTTTCCTTTTAAAATAACTTTTGCAATCGGAGGAACCTGCCACCATGTTCTTCCTGTAGCCCAAATAGCCGCAGCATCCGTTCTTACAATTGGAGTTCCTAAACATCCTAATCCGCCGTACATATTTGAATGGCTGTCGGAAGCAACTGCCATAGTTCCTGGGAAAGCATAACCTTCTTCACACATTATTTGATGTCCGATTCCTCTTCCGGCTGGATAAAAATCAACTCCCATTTGTTTGGCGAAGTCTTTTATCTTTTTATACTTTTCTAAATTTTTTTCACTTTTATCTTGAACATTATGATCCAATGCAAAGACTACTTGTCTTGGATTTGCAATTTTTTCAGCTCCAATGCTTTTAAATTTTGGAATTACTGCGCCTGTATTATCATGCGTCATCACATAGGCAGGCTTTATGGAAAGATAATCTCCGCTGTGAACCTCATGATTTTTACTTAATCCAACGGCATATTTTTGAGCTATTTTTTCAATTAAAGTTTGACTCATAACTTCTCCTATGTCAAATGTCAAATGTCAAACGTGAAAAGTAAAACGTTTGAACTCATTTTGTTTTTAATATTAGATTAGAAAGTTTTGCAAATATTTCATTAGTAAATCTGTCTAATTCAACATAGCCAATTTCATTTATTAAATTTAAATTTTTAGAAATTTCAATTTGTGTATCAACTTCTACAAGAGATGAGCGAGCAATTTCATAGAACCTTTTTCTTTCAATAGAGCTTTTTCTTGATGAGCCTTCGGCAATATTTGAAACAATTGAGACAGAAGCTCTTCTCAATTGATTTGTTAA
The DNA here is from genome assembly GCA_963731745.1 of uncultured Ignavibacteriales bacterium. Lineage (GTDB taxonomy): Bacteria > Bacteroidota > Ignavibacteria > Ignavibacteriales > Ignavibacteriaceae > CAVSWT01. Next base: position 285,242 of record CAVSWT010000011.1, on the reverse strand, counting down.
TCCAAACATTTCTTCTTTTGGGAAATCTTTTGTTAATGAATAAATGAGAGATACAAATTTAATTGATAATTTCCATACGTCCAGATTTTTATGATTAAGTTTGAGCATCAATTCCTTTATAAATTTGAATCTGCCTATTGAGTTTCATCTCACATCTGACGTTTCACATTTCATCCTTTAAAAGGTTCAAATGAAACAAAATCAGCATGATGAACAATTATCGATTCAACTGTTCTATACCCGAGATCGCCTTCTTTTGAATGCGTAGCAATTATATGCTGAACTTCAGATGGAACACCAAATCGATCTGCAATGGCTAATCCGCTGAAAGGATGACGAACAAGTTTACCAGCATCGCTGGTTGTTAATTTTCCATCAACCATTTTATATTCGATTAATTTTCCAACATCAATCAAAATAGCGCCTGCAATAAGAGTATCCATGTCAATTTTAATTTCATCCCCAAAATTATTTTTCATTCTTTCTGCAATATCAACAGAAAGCTGCACGGCTGTGCGCTTGTGAGTCATAAAAGTGATATTGCAATTTTTAATAAGAAGTGAAAACGGAATTGTTGATAAATCTTCAATAGACAGAACGCTATTCTCAACAGCATAAACCCAACAGTTTAATACTTTTTCGCGAAGTTCTTCGTTTTTAATCCAGTTTATTTCAGGCCAGATCTTTAATATTTTATCTTCCATAAACCCCTCATTGATTAAGTCAAAAGTGAAAAGTCAAATGTCAAAATCTTCGATTAAGAAAACAATATTCGAATTTTTATTTTTGGATTTTGACTTTTAAATTTTTATAAATTTTTAATTATTTCATCAGTCATTTCTTGAGTTGTGCAGGCTCCTTGTTTAAACACATCTGGTCCGCCTTTAAGTTTCATCATATCGTAAGTTTTTATTTTACCTTCTTCAATTACTTTTGCAACTGCAGTTCTGATTTTTTCAGCTTTGCTATTTTCTTCTAAATGATCAAGCATCATACATGCACTTAATATCATAGCAATCGGATTTACGATTGAAGGATTTAATTCTTGGTATTTGGGAGCAGACCCATGAGTTGGTTCAAATACTGAAACACTTTTTCCTAGGTTTGCACTGCAAGCAAAACCAAGTCCGCCTACTAACCCTGCAAAGCCATCGCTAATAATATCACCAAACATATTTTCGGCAACAATAACACCATATATTTCAGGGTTTTTTGTCAGCCACATCATTTGTGCGTCGATGTTTGTGTCCCATAATTGAATATGAGGATAATTTTTAGCTATGATTTTAGCTTCAGATAACATCATTCCTGAAGTCTCACGCAGTACATTTGGTTTTTCACAAACAGTGACATTTTTATACCCAAATTTATTTGCGTATTCGAAAGCTTCTTTAAGTATTCTTTGGCAAGCCTGGCGAGACATTATTCGTGATGAGATTGCTAAATCCTCACTTTTAACATCCTTAAATTTTTTCATTTTGGAATGGGTTTCGAAAGCATCTCTGACTTGCTTTGGAGGATCAGTCCATTCAACTCCTGAATATAAACCTTCAGTATTTTGTCTAAAAATTACAGCATCAACTAAAGGTTCCTCAAAACCATTATTTGATCTTCGAATGAAATTGAGCGGATTTCCTTTAAATGATTTACACGGACGAATACATATATCAAGATCAAAATGCTGACGCAAGCCAACTATAGGACTAAAATAAACATAACCTTTTCCTTTAAGGGAAGGATCAAGTTCATTTTCAGCTGCTGATTTTGGTTTACTGGTTATTGCACCGAACAATCCAATTTTATGTTTCTCTAAAAGTTCAATCGTTCTTTGCGGAAGTGCATTTGCTTCTTTACACCAAAAATCCCAGCCAATATCAGCATGGACATAATTTGCTTTAAAGCCGGAAGCATCTAAAACTCTAATTGATTCTGGAAGAACTGTTTTACCAATACCGTCACCGGGCATTGAAACTATGGTAGGTATCATAAATATCCCCAATTGTTAAAAATTTGTTCAATCAAAATTAGATATTAAAAACAATCAAAACAAGAACAATTTAATCTCTTTACATGAATTAAAACTTGAACTATGGTTCGATTTTTGATTTAACAAATAGGTTTTAATTCCGATTATATAGAAAACATTTATTTTATTGTTTGCTAAAAGATTGAAAACAGCCATACAAGAGAAATTATTAGATGAACATTATTCCGAAAAGGAAAAATGCGGACTAGACCGATTAAGGGAACTTGTTCACGAATTTCCACTTAATAGTGAATTAATAGGTAAATTTGACACACTTTTAGATGACATATCGGACCATCTTAAATTTGATAAACAAAAATTTAATGACTTAAAGACGCTTTTAGATTCCTCAATTGATGCACTTTTGTTAGTATCCAAAACCGGAAAAATTACCTATATAACACCATCTGTCAAAGAACTTTTGGGTTATGAAGTTGAGGAAGTTTTAGGGAAATCAGTGATACATTTTCTTCCGCCGGAGGAAAAGAATTTTGGAATTTCGATTTTGATTAAGGTATTCCGTGAAAAAAACGTCGTTTCTCAAAACTTAAATATAATTCACAAATCTGGAAATAAAATTCCAGTAGAATTTAATGCAAGGGTCTGTTATTTAGATGGAGAATACTTTGGTCAAGCGACACTGCATGATATAAGTTCAAAAGTTAGTGCTGAAGAAAAACTTAAAAATTCTGAAAGCACATTCAGAACTATCTGGGAGAAATCTTCAGATGGAATGAGGTTAACTAATGAACATGGTGTGATCTTAATGTGTAATCAGGCTTATGCAGATATGATTGAAAAGCCTAAAGAAGAGATTGAAGGAGTTTCATTATATATGGTTTATGATCCTTCAAACTCTGAACATATTTTAAGCAAGTACATACAAAATTTCCGCAGAAGAAAACTAAAACCAAAATTTGAAACTATTGCCAAACTCTGGAACGGTAAGACTGCTTACCATGAAGTAACAAATTCTTTTATTGACGATATTGGCGGTAAAAGGCACATCCTCAGCATTTTTAGAGATGTTACCAAAAGGAAAGAGGATGAATTTCTTTTAAAGAAAAAAGATAGATTACTTCAGGGTATTTCCGAAGCAACCAAAAAATTAATTGCGGCAAATGAATTTGAATTAGGTTTTAATGAAGCACTTGAAGTTTTAGGAACAGCAGCCGAAGTTGATAGGGTTTATATATACAAGCATTGTGAAGAGGAAACTACCGGCGAAAGATATATTTCTATTCTTTATGAATGGGCTTCTGTAACAGTAAATCAGCAAATAAGCGATCAAGCGCTTAAAAAGCTTTCCTATTCCAGATTTGGAGATTTTAATTTTTACGAAAATTTTGAAAAGGGAAACACTTTAAAATTCATAATTAAAGATCTTGCTGAAAATAACCGTAAGATGTTTATAGATAGTTCAATAAAATCATTAATACTTGTTCCAATTATGGTTGAAGGAAAATATTGGGGATTTATTGGATTTGATGAATGCCAAAAAGACCGGCTTTGGACAGATAATGAAGAATCACTTTTAATAACAGTAGCATCAATGCTCGGTGCTGTTATTAAAAGAAATATTATCCGTGAAGAAATGCTCAGCAAAAACGATGAGTTGGATAAAGCCTTAATTAAAGCTGAAAAAGCTGCAAGAGCAAAGAGTGAATTTCTTGCTTTGATGAGTCATGAGATCAGAACTCCGATGAATGGAGTTATTGGAATGACAGGTTTGCTTCTCGATACTGATCTGAATAATAATCAACGCGAATTTGTAGAAACAATTAGACTTAGTGGAGATCAACTTTTAGTTATAATTAATGATATACTTGATTTTTCTAAAATTGAATCTGAAAAGTTGGAATTAGAATATCAGCCATTTGATTTGCGTGATTGTGTGGAAGAATCGTTAGACTTGCTGGCATCTAGAGCAGCTGAGAAGGATTTAGACTTAGCTTATATAATTGAAAATGGAACCCCCAATTCAATCACAGGCGATGTTACTAGATTAAGGCAAGTTTTGACCAACCTTTTAAGCAATGCTATTAAATTCACTGAAATCGGGGAAGTATTTGTTTCTGTTTCAGCTGAGAAGATGCATGACGACATTTACGAAATCACCTTTGCTGTTAAAGACTCTGGTATCGGCATACCTGAAGATAAAATGGATAAACTTTTTAAATCATTTAGTCAAGTTGACTCATCAACTACCAGAACTCATGGAGGAACTGGTTTAGGTCTTGCCATTAGCAAACGCTTAACTGAAATGATGAATGGCAAAATGTGGTTAGAAAGTAAAGTCGGTGAAGGCACTACCTTCTTCTTTACAATTCAAACACAAGCTGTTTCATCGCTTTCAAAAATTTATTTAGGTAAGAACAGTGACAAATTAAAAGATAAAAAAGTTTTAATTGTTGACGATAATTTTACAAACAGAAGAATATTAATGCTTCAGACTCAAAATTGGGAGATGAAGCCCACACTATTTTCTTCACCGGATGAAGCCTTAAAAAGTATACAAAATACTGACCATTATGACCTTGCAATTTTTGATTACCAAATGCCGCAAATGACAGGTGTTCAACTTGCAAAGGAAGTGCAGTCGATTCCAAAGTATAAAAATTTACCAATTATTATCCTCACTTCATTAGGGTATAAAGATGGATTAGAAAATCATAAAGATTTGAAGCTTTCCGCTCTATTAAATAAACCAATTAAGCAAGCCCAATTATATAAAAGCCTTCTTTCTGTATTTGATTATGGAAGAACATTTGAAAAAGAAGTTAATTCAAAACAGTCTGAAAATAATCTTAAACTTGGAGATACTTTCCCGATTAGAATATTAGTAGCTGAAGATAATATGGTTAATCAGAAAGTTGCTCTTAAGATTTTAGAAAAGATGGGCTTCAGGGCAGATATAGCTGCTAATGGGATTGAGGTGCTTGAATCAATTCAAAGAATTAAATATGATATTATTTTTATGGATATCCTCATGCCGGAGATGGATGGGTTTGAAGCTACTAAACAAATAATCAAAAAATATACAAAGGAAAACCGTCCAAAAATTGTTGCAATGACTGCGAACGCCATGCAGGGAGATAAAGAGATTTGTTTAGAAGCTGGTATGGATGATTATATAAGTAAGCCGGTTAGAATAGAAGAAATTCAGAATGTGATAGTGAAATGGGGTGACTTAATAGCGAAAGAAAAAAATGAAATAGTAAATGATTTGATCGGCCAAAAGACAAATAATAAAATTATTGATGAAACAAAAATTTCTTTTTATAACGATGTTCAAACAGAAGACGATTTAATCTTTTATGTTGAACTAATTGATATCTACATTGCTGAATTACCAAAAACCATATTAAATATTAAAAAAGCACTAACCGCAGAAGATCCAAAGCAGCTTCGTTTTCATGCCCATAAATTAAGAGGCAGCAGCGTAACACTAAACATCGACATAATTTCAGAACTTGCCACCCAGCTTGAACACCTGGCAAAAAAAGAAATTATGGATGAACGGCCTAAAAAAATCTTTTCTGAATTAGAAACAAATTTTATAATTATTCTGGATGAATTAGTTAATATTAGAAAAAAATATTATAATATTTCTCCAAAATAAAATTAACATTTACAGATAGGTGTAAAAGTTGACACCTTAAGAGAAAAGATGCCTCAAAAATCTGAGAAAAAAAAAGCTCCTCTAAATAGAACCTTAAACATTACAGAAGACGAATTAATTGAGCTCAAGAAAGAATTAATTCATGTTAACTCTAATCTCTCTATTCAATCCCTCACAAATAAAATAATTAATCAAGATTTAACATTAGTAATTAAGAATTTACCTGATGGATTTATTGATTTACTTTTTATTGATCCACCTTATAATCTACATAAAAAATTTAATGACACTTCTTCATTTAAGGAAATTAATGAAGATGAATATGAGAAGTGGATGGATTCATGGTTAAGCAAAATGGTCAGAACTTTAAAACCAAAAGCTTCAATTTATATTTGCGGCGATTGGAAATCTTCAAACGCTATTTATAACTCAGCAAAGAAATATTTTAAAATTCAAAATAGAATAACTTGGGAAAGAGAAAAGGGAAGAGGAGCTAAAAAAAACTGGAAGAATTGTACAGAAGATATTTGGTTTTGTACATTAACGGATGAGTTCACATTTAATGTTGATGAAGTTAAAATAAAGCGAAGAGTGCTTGCCCCTTATAAAAATTCAAGTGGTGAACCGAAAGATTGGCAGAATGAAGCTGATGGAAATTTTAGAATATCTCATCCATCAAATATATGGACAGACATAACAATACCGTTTTGGTCGATGCCCGAAAATACAGATCACCCTGCGCAGAAACCTGAAAAGCTGCTTGCAAAAATAATCCTGGCAAGTTCTAACGAAGGCGATTTTGTTTTCGATCCGTTTCTCGGTTCAGGAACAACATCTGTAGCAGCAAAAAAGTTGGGAAGAAATTATTCAGGTGTCGAAATTGATGAATACTTTGCTTGCGTGGCATTGAAAAGATTAAAACTCGCAGATAAAGATAGATCAATACAAGGTTACAAAGATGGAGTTTTTTGGGAAAGAAATACTTTATCGGATCAAAACAAAAAAACAAAAAAGAATTCTATCTGAATTATTTTTATATATACTTGATGTTCAATTAAATTATTAAGATTTTTACACTCCATTTTGAAAAATGATTTTGGGTGCCGGTTAACAAGTTAATGCCCAACTCCATCAGGTCCGGAAGGAAGCAGTGGTAAGTAATTAGCTTGTGTAGCCGACCACCCTTTTTTTATGCCTTCTCGAATATTCATTTAAAGACTTGCGGCGGTATTAAAAATTCGAGCAATCCTTTACCTTTTTTAGCTTTATTGTAGAAATTTATTTTTGCAATTGCAGCCTTTTTAAAATCTATATAAGCATTCGCCTGGGAGATCAATTCGGATACATGTTCAGAAAACTCCGGCTGGTGACCCACGAATGCGATTTCATTTTCGTTAAATGCATTAGCGATATCAATTATATCTTCAATATTACTCCCGCTTTTAAGTCTTTTATCAATTATCAGTTTTGATTTTGGCAAATTATAAATTTCTAAAATTTGTTCCGCTGTCTGAAGCGCACGTAACAAAGGAGAAGAAACGATATAATCAAAAGCAGGGATTAATAGTTTCCAACCCTCAGCAGACTTACGAATTTTTTCAATTCCATTTTGAGTTAGCTTTCTCTCAAAATCTTTAGTGGATATTGATGAGCTTTCTGCATCGCTATGCCTGATTAAATATATGTTCATTTATTGTCCTCATAATTAACAAAAATTACTGAAACGAACTCATGAAATTCTGCTAGATCTTTATTCAATTCTTTGCCGCTTTTTGTGTTCATACGTTTGTCCCAATCCTCTTTAGATGAAACTGAAACTTCACAGAATTTTAAATATTTTTCATCTGATAAAAGATTACTTTCAACATCGCCCGCTGTTACTTTTTCGTCAACTAAATCAGAAAGATATTTCAAAGTTTGTTCATTAAAATGATTTATTATTTTTTCTTCGTTAGTCTTTTTAAGAAATAAAAGTAGTTTATACATTTTCAAAATCAAATTTGTTAATAATAATTATTGAATAAGATTCTTTACCGCATGGGTTTATGATAAAAATCTTCTCATTTTAATATATTCAAAAAATAATAATTATTTTTGATTTATTTTGTGAAGAGTTATATTTCTCCCCAACAATATTCAATTATTCAAATTAAAGTTCGCCTCACAAAAGAGAAAGAAAGTTTATTGAATAAAAAAATCCTGTTCATACTTTTATCTTTTCTTTTATATTCAGTTAGTTATTCGCAAACAATTACTTCCTCCCAAATTGCGCTCGAAGGAATCAATTTCAATTTATCTATATCCGGCATTCCCGATTCCATACAATCAATTAAGGTTAATGCTGCTAATGAAAATATTTTTAAATCATTTTTATTTGCTGTTAGTAAAGGAAAAGTTGATACCTCAATTTCATTTAATAGTACTGGAAATATTAAAATATCATTACCAGACTATCAAAATGTTGAATCGCATATAAGAGTTATTCCTGGAATCCTCAGCATTATTCCTCCACTAGTGGCTATCCTGCTGGCATTAATTTTTCGTCAAGTAATAATTTCACTAATGCTGGGTGTTTACATTGGAGCAATTTTCATTTTCAATTATAATCCATTCGTAGGAATGCTAAGGTTAATTGATACTTATATAATAAATACTTTACTTGATCCCTCTCATATCAAAATCTTAGTTTTTACTCTTTTGTTTGGCGGAGTCATTGGACTGATTTCCAAGAGCGGTGGAACGCACGGCATTGCTAACTTGGTAACCAAATTTGCCAAAACTAGAAAGTCCGGACAAATTGCCACTTGGCTATCTGGTGTATTAATTTTTTTCGATGACTATGCAAATTCATTAATTGTTGGAAACCTGATGAGACCAATAACTGATAAGTTGAAAGTCTCAAGAGAAAAATTATCATTCATAGTAGATGCAACTTCCGCACCTGTTGCAAGCGTTTTTATAGTTAGCTCCTGGATTGGTTTTGAAGTCGGGCTTATTAATGATGGATTAAATTCTATTCATTCTACAGAGAATGCGTATGGAATTTTTCTCCAAACCATTCCATATAGGTTTTATCCAATTGCGATGTTAATATTTGTTTTTCTTGTTGGCTATTTAAAAGAGATTTTGGCCCAATGCTTCGTGCTGAAAGACGTGCTGCCAATGAAGGAAAAGTTATGAGAGATGATGCTGTTGCGGCTAAAGATTTAACGGACACTTCGGAAATTTTTGGAAATATAGACAAAGCAAAATGGTACAATGGAATCATTCCCATATTCGTTTTGGTGGCGGGAACTATCATCGGATTAATTTTTACGGGGCTTTCCTCTGTTCATGAACAAGGTTTAAAGGATTTTGGATTAAGGGAAATTATTGGCAATTCAGATTCTTACTTAGCTTTATTATGGGCAAGTTTCTCAGCTTGTGTGGTTGCCGGGATATTAATCATTTCGCAAAAAATAATGAGCCTAAATGATACAGTTGATGCTTGGTTTTTAGGCCTTAGATCGATGCTGCTCGCAACTATTATTTTAACCTTGGCCTGGTCAATTGGTTCCATCACTCAGGATCTTAAAACTGCTGATTATGTTGTTAACATGCTAAGTGATACAATCAATCCTCGGTTTCTTCCTGTAATAGTATTTTTAATTTGTGCAATAATAAGTTTTTCAACGGGGACAAGTTTTGGAACTATGGCGATTATGATGCCGATTGTAATTCCACTTTCGCATCATGTAACAAACTTATTTAATTACGATGCCGCAAACCACATGATAATATTACACGGAGTTATCAGTTCAGTGCTTGCCGGTTCTGTTTTTGGCGATCATTGCTCACCAATTTCAGATACAACAATTTTAAGTTCGATGGCTTCCGCTTGTGATCATATTGACCATGTTAGAACGCAGCTGCCTTATGCTGTGGTTACAGCATTATTTTGTATGGTAATTGGAGATATTCCAACTGCTTTTGGTTTATCGCCGTATATTTCGATTATAATAATTGCTGCTTGTTTAGCCGGCGTATTGTTTTTATTTGGAAAGAAGGTCGAGTCTAATGAGAAAAGTATTTTAGTAGAAAGATAGAATTAAATATTAGTACTAATATTTGATTTGCACAAAATAATTGCGGGTACTACAGTTATTCAATTAATAAAACCTTTAAAGTAATAATCATATTATGCAAAAAGTTTCCATCTTTGTAGATGTTCAAAATATATATTATACAACTAAACAAAAGTACAATCGCCATTTCGATTATAATAAATTCTGGGCTAAAGCAACTGAAGGACGTAAAGTTGAGAACGCCTTTGCTTATGCTATTTACACCAGCGACGAAAAGCAAAAACAATTTCAAAATATCCTTAGGGGAATTGGTTTTGAAGTTAAGCTGAAACCATTCATCAAAAGAAGTGATGGTTCAGCAAAAGGAGATTGGGATGTTGGAATAACTCTCGATGTTCTAGAGTACGCAGAAAAATCTGATACAATTGTGCTTGTTTCGGGAGACGGCGATTTTGATTTGTTAGTTCATAAAGTCAGGAACAATTTTAAAATCCAAGTTGAGGTATACGGAGTTCCTGATCTAACTTCAGGGGCATTAATAAATTCAGCTACAAAATTTTATCCGATTAAAGAGGATTTACTTATAAAGTAAAATTATTGTGCCATAATTAGTTTTGCTAATAAAAATTATAGAGTATCGAAAAAAAGTTAAAAAGATTTTCACTCTACTGCTGCAATTATTCATTACCAAATTGTTCAATACAAATGTTCAGGAAAACATAATCAAATCAATTCCATTAGACTCTTCAAAATATACGATTGATAATTGTGTAAGTTAATTTTAAATTTTGGTTTAAAACAACAAACCCAATTCAGAAATTGGGTTTGAAAATGTCACATCATTTTTTTTACAATTTAATAATCAACCATACTCAAATCAGTTTTAGGAAAATTAAAATTTTCAATAAGCATACAATCTTTGAATTGTGGAATTGCACTGCTTACAAAAAGTGAAATTGGACTAAGTAATTGTCGCTTAGCAATTTTTTTCGAGTTTCCGATTGGAAGCCCATCATGAGTTACATTGTCATCATCAATAAAAATTTTAGGCTGTTTAAAAACATCTGCAATATAATAATGGCCAGAGTAAATTTTATTTAATCTTTCCGGCAATATTTTTCTAAGATTACTGTAAGAATAATTTTTCATATACTGAATTGAATCTCCAAATGCGACAGTAAGCACATTATTTCCTTTATGGATCAAGACAGGAGTTCCGACAGTAATATGTTTATAAATGATAATTGCGTCTTCTTTTGATACCCTTACACAGCCATGAGAACTACGCTTTTTACCCAGATATTTATAGTAACCGCTTGTAGAAAGCGCATGAAAACCTATTCCATAATTAAAGCCCATCCAGTTTAACAGCAAGGTGCTATCAAATTGTATTGAATACCATTTATTTTTCATTGAATGAATTGTATATAATCCTTCGTTAGTTTCAACTCCATCTTCAACATTTTTGGTTCCGGTCGAAACGTTAAATGTGAAAACGGAATCTTTAAAGTGAAGAAAACCCTTTTGAGAAGCTATATTTACTTCTAAAAATGAAGGTTTTAAGGTATAAACCGTATCCTTTACATTTGATAAAAACTGAGAAGAGTGATCTAAGTTAGAATTAGAATTTGACGATTCTTTACTTTTGTCTTCGCAAAAACTGTTTGTTTGAAGTATAGTTAATACGCCAACCAAAAATAACTTTGTTAAATTATTTTTCATCATTGTTAAATATTTTGAAAATGTTTTATTAAAAGAAAAGCTTTCTGTTTGCCCACCAGCTTTTCTAGCTTCGAATACTCAGAATTTTTAATTTCTGAAATACTACCTAGTTCTTTTAACAATTTCTGCGCCGTATTTTTTCCGATTCCTTTTATATCCGTTAGTTCGGTTTTGATAGTCCTTTTGCTGCGTCTGCTTCTATGAAAAGTAATTGCAAATCTATGAGCTTCATCTCTGACTTGTTGAAGCAGCTTTAATCCTGATGAAGTTTTAGGTATTGATTCCGGTTCAGAATTACCCGGGAAAAATACTTCTTCAAGTCTTTTTGCCAGGCCGATAATGTTTTGATTTTTGATTCCCAATTCATCTAATACTTCAATTGCGCTTGAAAGTTGTCCTTTTCCGCCGTCGACCATAATTAAATCGGGAAGAGGATTATTATCTTCAAGAAGTTTTGAATAACGACGTCTGATAACTTCCTGCATACTTAAAAAATCATCTGGCCCGACAACATCTTTTATAATAAATTTTCTGTAATCACTTTTCTTTGGCTTCCCGTCAACAAAAACTACCATACTTGCTACGCTATCGGTTCCTTGCAGATTAGAAATATCGAAGCATTCAATTCTTCTTGGAAGATCTTTTAATCTTAAATCACGCTGTAGTGCTGACACTGAATAGGGAACCTGTCCATGAGCTTTCATCTTTTGAAGCTGAATTTCTTTTAATTGAAGTGTGGCATTTTCCTTGCACATTTTTACAAGTGAACTTAAGCTTCCTCTTTTAGGTACAACAAACTTCATTTTTTTATTTGATCTTAAGTTTAACCATTCCGATAATGTTTCGCTGTCTGCCGGTTCAACTTCCACAATAATTTCTTTCGGTATTTCAACAAAATCTGTATAGTAAAATTTGATCACTGAAGCATAAATATCTTCAATCTCTTCGGCTTCATTTATTGACAGTCTTAACTGTTTTTTTCCAACAAGTTTTCCATCACGAATATTTAATATTGAACAGGCCGATTCCTTTCCTTCATAAGCAACAGCAATTATATCTCTATCTTCAAAATCATCACTAACAACTTTCTGCTTAGACGAAATAGAATTTAATTTTGAAATTTTATCTCTTAACTCAGCCGCTTTTTCAAATTCTAGAGTCTCAACAGCATCGTTCATTTTTTTATTTAAATCTTTTATCAGTTCATCAGTTCGACCTTTTAATACTTTAGTTGCTTCGACAACCATTTCATTATAATCATTTTGCGAGACTAAACCTTCGCAAGGGCCATCACATTTTTTTATATGATAATCCAGACAAACTTTGAATTTTTTCTTATCAATATTTTCTTCAGTGATATCTAATCTGCAGCTTCTAATTTTAAAAACCTGATTGATCATCCTTAAAGAATCTTTCATGTTTTTAACACTCGTATAAGGCCCAAAATATCTTGAACCATCTTTTATAACTCTTCTAGTTGGGAAGATTCTCGGAAAAGGTTCATTTGTGACTTTAATGAATGGATAAGATTTATCGTCTTTCAAATTAATATTGTAACGTGGTTTTAAATCTTTAATAAGATTATTTTCTAAAACCAGCGCTTCAATTTCATTGTCAGTAATAATCATTTCGAGGTCTGATATTTTACTAACAAGCGCCAATGTTTTAGCGGATGTTATATTATTATGAAAGTAACTTCTTACACGGTTTTTAAGGTTTCGAGCCTTTCCAATATAAACAACTTTTCCTTTATCATTTATGAACTGATAAATCCCGGGATTGTTGGGTAAATTTTTAAGTTTATTTTCTAAAACGGAGTTCATGACACTCTTTATCAAATGAAATAGAATTAAAGCATAGCTAAATTTTACAGTTGAAAAATTAATTAAAATTTAGATAGAATGAAATGAATAATATCATCTTCAAAAGGAAGGTAACAATTAAATAATAATTGAGCTGCTAACACCAACATTAATGAACTAATTTATAGCTCTTAATCACTTAAGTGTTCATTGCAAGTAATCAAATCTATTAAGTGAGAACTTGATTCTTACCAATTACAACTATACCGCTTTCGGTTACAGTAAATTTTTTCTTATCTCCTTCAAGATCAAATCCAATTTCGTAACCTTCAGGGACATTTACATTTTTGTCTATAATAGCTCTTCTTATTCTTGCGTGCCTGCCGATGTTGCAATTATTCATAATGATTGAATCGGTTACATAAGAAAAACTATTTACTCTCACATTCGGCCCAAGCAGTGATCTTTCAACAAGTCCGCCGGAAACAATTGAGCCATCACATATCAATGAATTTAATGTCCTACCTACTCGTTCGCCTTCGTGAGAAACGGTTTTAGCAGGAGGGAATTGAAGTAGGTGAGTTCTCATTGGCCATTCACGGTCATAAAAATTAAATTCTGGTGTGATACTTATTAAATCCATACTTGATTCAAAATAACTGTCGATTGTTCCAATATCTTTCCAGTATGGCTTTGTTTTCTTATTTTCATCTTCAAATTTATAGGCTATAACGCTTCTGTGAGATTGAACTAGATGTGGAATTACATCTTGTCCAAAGTCAAAAGCTTTAATTTTCTTCGCTTCCATTTCATGAAATGTATCCCTCAATGTATCAGCATTAAAAACATAAATTCCCATATTGACAAAAGAGAATTCAGGATTGTCTGGGATGGATGGCGGATCCTTTGGTTTTTCGATAAATGAATCGACGTTATAATTTTTATCGACTCCCACAATTCCAAAACGGCTTGCTTCCGATTTTGGTACTTTCATACAGGCAATGGATAAATCTGCTTTCTTTTCAACATGATATTGAAGGAATTTTAAATAATCCATTTTATAAATATGATCACCGCCTAAAACCAAAATCCATTTTGCTTTATCATCTGAGGAAAATAAATTTATATTTTGGTATAAAGCATTTGCAGTTCCTAAGTACCAGTCATTATTTAACTTACGCTGCGGCGGCACTGAGTAAATGAACTCCCCGAGTTCAGGATTAAATATACTCCATGCTTCAAAAATATGCTGATTTAATGAATCGGATTTGTATTGAGTTAAAACATAAATTCGTCTTAAACCGGAATTAAGGCAATTAGAAAGTGCAAAATCAATAATTCTATATTTACCTCCAAAAGGTACAGATGGTTTGCTTCTATACGCGGTTAAAGGATGCAGCCTTTCACCTTGACCGCCGGCTAATAACATTGTTATTGTATCTCGTAATATTGATGAACCTGGGAAAGCCATTTTTATTTTTCTCCTTTATTCTAAAATAATATATAGAATATTGATTTGATTGGCAATTAAAGAAATTGTTAAATTTGTTTCTAATTAAAATAATTGATTAATCTCTCTTAGCTAATAAGTTATAAAATTCTTTTTAAGAAGTAAATTAACTTGAGCAAAGATTTTATTATAATTTCTGATTTTATCAAAACTTTGATGCGCCACAAATATAAATTTATCTCTGCATTATTTTTTGCCGCACTTTTTTTTATTGGCTGGCAGCTGGGGATTACTCCCTTACAAGAAAGCCTGAAAACAATATCAAAAAGCAAGGAAGATTTTAAAACTAAATATTTAACCCCTGCTCAAGTTGGTCTGCCTTCGGATTATATTTCTGAAAACCAAAAAATGATTGATATTTTAAAATATGATATAAGTATAGACCTCTTTCCAAAAGACAAAATGCTTAAGGGTGATGTAACAATTGTTGGGAAATTGCTGGATAAAAATTTAAAACAGATTGATCTTAATTTTTACGATAATATGAAAATCATAAGTTGCGAGTTAAATAATTCTGAAACAGATTATTCGAACAAAGATAAAAGGTTAGCTATACCGCTTAATCATCATCTTAATTCAGATACTTTTACAGTTAGAATAGTTTATGAAGGAACTCCGGTTAAAGCTGGGTTAGCCGGATTTGTGTTTGGTGAAATAAATGATCAAAGTCTTGTTTATAACTTAAGCGAACCGAACTATTCTTCATCCTGGTTTCCGTGCAACGATATCCCTTCTGATAAAGCTTTGCTGGATATTAAAATTTCAAATGATTCTTCACAGACTTCTGTTTCAAACGGGATTTTATACAATGTACAGACCAATGGTAGTAGGAAAACTTATTCCTGGAAAACTGAATATCCCATTGCAACTTATTTAATATGTCTTTATTCGTCACAGTATGATAAGTTTTCAGATTCGTATATCTCAATCGATAAAAGAGATACGATGAAGATTGAATATTATGTGCTTCCAAAACATCTTGAAAATGCCAAAATAGATTTTGCGGAGCATCCAGATTATTTGAAGTTTTTCGCGGAAACTTTTGGTGAATATCCTTTCATAAAAGAGAAATATGGAGTCGCTGAATTTCTATGG
Source organism: uncultured Ignavibacteriales bacterium (assembly GCA_963731745.1). Taxonomy (GTDB): domain Bacteria; phylum Bacteroidota; class Ignavibacteria; order Ignavibacteriales; family Ignavibacteriaceae; genus CAVSWT01. The sequence goes on along the minus strand of CAVSWT010000011.1, from coordinate 269,401 downwards.
CAGTTAGGAGCTATGGAGCATCAAACTATAACCGGGATTGGTTCCAATTTCGTCAGCGGAAAGAATTTTTTTAGAGGTATGCTAATCCATGAACTAGCCCATCAATGGTGGGGTGATGCAATTTCACCTAAATCATGGAAAGACATATGGTTAAATGAAGGCTTCGCAACCTATTGCGAGGCTCTTTATTATGAACATAAGTCCGGAAATAAAGCATTAATCTCTACAATGCTTAGCAAAGAGCAAGATAATTTCAAAGGAAAACTTAGTGAACCGCAAGATGATTTGTTTTCTCCAACTGTATATGACAAAGGAGCATGGGTGCTGCATATGCTCCGGTGGGAAGTCGGTGATTCAACCTTCTTCAAAATATTAAGAGAGTATTTTAAAGAATATAAATATAAATGTGCCTCCACTAAGGATTTTCAATCTGTTTGTGAAAATGTTTCAGGCAAAGATCTTTCTCAATTCTTCAACCAATGGGTTTATGAAGGAGAAGGAAATATAACTTTAATTTATGATTGGGATTCTAAAAAAACTAACGAAGGCTTTAATTTAAACCTTGATCTTAAACAAGAGCAGGATGAATATTCAGTTTATCATTTCCCTTTGGAAATAAAAATAGAATATGCTGACAGCAGCAGCGAAAATCGAATACTCCGAATTAAAGAAAGAGATGAAGATTTTGAACTCAAACTAAGTAAAAAACCGATTGAATTAATCTTTGATCCCAATCATTGGATTCTTGCGAATTTCAGATTTACAGGATACAAAGAAAAAATATAGCCTTATAAAAATTTAAAAAATGCTAATGAGAAATTTATGAAAAAACTTTTAATGTTTGTGCTTCCGTTGTTTTTATTAATTGGATGCTCAAGCTATATTTCAAGATATTTTTATGATTTTAAATATTCCGGACATTCGGATAAAGTTTTAGCTCAAAGCGATAGCACGTTTGGCAGATACAACCATTATTTTGAAGACAATTTTATTAAACTATATCTTGATTGTTCACCAAATGAAATTGGGATTTATTTAATAAACAAAACTGAAATTCCCATAAAAATTATTTGGGATAGTGTTAAAGTATATTCTGATTATTTGAAGAAAGATCAAATTGTAATCAATCATTCAAATAAAAGTCAGGAAAATATAACTAAGCCGGATCCTTCTTCTAAATTATATAATGAAATAAAGAATCTAATAGAGTTAAAAAAGGAAGATTCTGATTATAAAATTGAGCCTTCAATTATTCTGGCGAATGGAACCTGGTTGGACGAAATATTGTTTAATAAAAATGTAAATCTGCTTCCGTTTGAATCGAGTAAAAAAAATGCATTATCTGAAAAATCAAATCAAACAATCGGTGAGCAAATAAGATTGATTTTAGCAATTAAGATTAATGGTGAAACCAAAGAATATCCTTTTGTGTTCAAAGTAAAAGATTTTCAGATTTTAACTAATGGTTAGAAGCAAAAATTTATAATAAAACAACTGTGTCTAAAACTTATTTATTTATTTCCGATATTCATTTGGGTTTGCGTACAAAAGAAATTGAATCGCAAAAAGAAGAACTATTGGTTAAATTTCTAAAATTTGCAAGAGAAAATTGCGACGAATTGTTTATTGTCGGCGACCTATTCGATTACTGGTTTGAGTATAAACATGTATATCAAAAAGGATTTTTTAAAACTCTAAATGCTCTAAAAAACTTAACCGAAAGCGGAGTAAAGCTTCATTATTTTATCGGTAATCATGATTTTATGCATAGAGATTTTTTCAGCCAAGAAATCGGTGCACTGATGTATGAAGATGCAATTGAAACGGCATTAAACGGTAAAAAATTTTTTATAGGGCATGGAGATGGACTTGTTAAAAATGATTATGGATATAATCTTTTAAAGAAAGTAATGCGGAATAAAACAATTCAAAAAATGTATTCTCTTATACACCCCGATTGGGGAATTTCGATCGCAAGTAATACAAGTAAGAAAAGCAGAGACTATACTTCCAATAAAAATTATGGTGAAATGGACGGATTGTACGAAACTGCTAAAAGTAAAATTGATGAAGGATATGATTATGTTATATTCGGGCATTTGCATAAACGTATGCTCGAGAATTATAAAAACGGATATTATATAAATCTAGGCTCATGGCTGGACGCACCATGCTACGGTGTTTTTAAAGATAACAACTTCAAAATAGTGGACTGGAATTAAAATGGCCAAAAAGAAATCTTCTAATGTTGACTTCAATAAATATTTTGCTGAAAGAGGTAAAAAGCCGCCTAAAAAATCAAAAGGAAATAATAAAAAAAAATGGTTTATTATTTGGGGAATATTATTGGCGTTATTTCTTGCGTTCGTAAGTTTTGTTTACAGCGGACTCCCTTCACTTGAACAGCTAGAAAATCCAAAACCCCAATTAGCAAGCAAAGTTTATAGTATTGACGGAGAAATTCTTGGGCAGTTTTATATTCAGAATAGAATTGAGACTAATATTGATAGTCTTCCGCCCTATTTAATTAATGCACTAATAGCTACTGAGGACAGGCAATTTTATCATCATTGGGGCGTTGACTTATCCAGGGTTGCTAAAGCAATCGTTAAAAATTTACTGACATTTTCCCGGGAAGGTGCAAGTACTATAACCCAGCAATTGGCAAAAAATTTATATCATTTGAAGAATCATAATGAAACTCTTTTCCAAACCGGAATACGCAAAATACGTGAATGGATAACAGCAATTCAAATTGAAAGGACTTACACAAAAAAAGAAATCCTAGAATTGTACTTTAATATTTCATACTTTGGAAAAGGAGCTTATGGAATTGAAACGGCATCAAGAATTTATTTTAACAAAGATGCGTCTGATCTGACAATTTCAGAAGCAGCATTGTTTGTGGCTATGCTTAAATCGGATGTTATTTATGATCCTGTTAAAAGAAAAGAAAATGCCTTTGCTCGCAGAAATCTAGTAATGTATAATATGGTTCAAATGGGATATCTTGATCAAGATACATATTCAAAATTAAAGCAGCAGCCGATAGAACTTGCTTCGGATAATATATCTCCATCAAAATCTATTGCCCCGCATTTTATGGAATATATTCGACAACAGCTTGAAGCTTTGTCAGATAAATATGGTTATAATCTTTATCGAGATGGTTTAAATATTTATACTACCATTGATATGCGAATGCAGCGGATTGCGAATGAAGCAGCAGCTGAACATTTAATTGAGTATCAAAAAATATTTGATAAAAATTGGAGTTGGGAAAAAAATAAAGCTTTGTTAACTAATGTAATTGATGTTGATATCAGAACCTCATCCAATTATAAAAACGCCACAACTAAAGAAGAAAAAGCACAGATTTACAACAAACTAAAGAATGACAAAGAGTTTATTGATAGAATTAAAAAAGGTGAAAGTACAATTCAAGTTGGCTTTGTTGTTATCGATCCTACAAACGGACAAATTAGAGCTATGGTGGGTGGCGAAAACCAAAATTTTGGTAGAGGATTAAATCATGTAACTGGGATTCGCAGACAGCCCGGTTCGGCTTTCAAAGCCTTTGTGTATACTACGGCAATTGATCGCGGTTATTTCCCTGCTTATACTTTGCTCAATCAAAAATTTGATTTTAAAGGATGGTCACCTTCAAATTCAACGGGTGAATACGGCGGATATATGACTATGCGGGATGCTATGGCAAATTCTATAAATGTTGTTGCCGGTAGAATGACAACAAGTGATATTGCTCCACCTTCGCAGGTTATTAAATATGCTAAACGCATGGGAATTAATTCTTCACTGTCACCGGTTCCCTCTATCGCTTTGGGAACTTCTGAAGTCACACCTTTAGAAATCACATCTGCATTCGGAACGTTGGCTAATAATGGTGTACATGTTGATCCAATTTCTATCTTGAAAATTGAAGATAAAAATGGAATTCTGATTGACGAATTTCGTCCGGTATATAGTGAAGCTATTTCACCTCAAACAGCCTCTATTGTTACTGATATGATGGAAGATGTTGTTGATTATGGTACCGGAGCTGGAATTCGAAGGTATTTTTACAGGCCGGCAGCAGGCAAAACTGGAACCACTCAAGATTTCGCTGATGCTTGGTTTATAGGTTTTACACCTCAACTTGTTGGCGGAGTTTGGGTCGGTTTTGATGATCATAGAGTAAAATTTACAAACTGGTATGGCCAAGGTGCCAAGGCTGCCTTACCAATTTGGGCAAAGTTTATGGCAGAAACATATGAAAAAACAAAGATGCCATTGGAATATTTTCAACTTGCTTCTGGAATCGATTCAGTTAAGTTCTGTAAAGAAACAATGGAATTAGGTGATACGAGAACTGCAACTCAATATTGTCCCGTTACTATTACAGATATCATAAACTCTAAAAATATTCCGCGTAAATGCGAAATTCATACAGGTGGACAGGAAATTAAGCCGGAAGACAAAAGAGGGGATACAGGCTGGTAAGATTGATATAAATATTTAAATAATAATTTTGTTAATTTTGCTTTTGAAATTTTAGATAGTGAATGAATTGAAATAATTGCCCGGATGGTGGAATTGGTAGACACGCTAGGTTCAGGGTCTAGTCCATGTAAGTGGGTAGGGGTTCGAGTCCCCTTTCGGGCACATGATTTAAGCTGCAAAATTATTTTTAGTTTTGCAGCTTTTTTATTTCCAATCTCATAAATATTTTAAATAAAAGATAAAATCGGAAATGAAATTCTATCAAAAAATATTAGGCTTTTATAAGAAACTTCATTTAGATGAATCAATTCTTCCTCCAAATGTAAAAGTAATGAATCCGTTTTTTGATTCTGAAACAGGAGAGATCAAAGTAACTATTCAATCATTCTACAAAAAATTTTATAACGATGACAAGAAAAGAAAAATTATCTTCGGAATAAACCCGGGTAGACATGGTGCTGGAATAACAGGAATTCCTTTTACCGATACAAAAAGATTAAACTCTGAATGCGGCATTTCATTCAAAGAATTCTCATCTCACGAAACTTCTTCCGTATTTATTTACGATATGATAAATGTTTATGGAGGTGCAAAAAAGTTTTATAATGATTTTTATATTTCAGCTATATCTCCACTTGGATTTGTTAGACAAAACGACAATGGGAAAGAGGTGAATTTTAATTATTATGATGACGAAAAATTTAAAAATAAAATTAAACCGTTTGTTGTTGACTGCATTGAAAAACAATTGGACTTTGGAATTGATATTCAAAAATGTTTTTGTTTAGGGAACGGGGCAAACTTTAATTATCTCAATGAATTAAATTCAGAATTCAATTTCTTTAAAGAAATTATAGCCGTTGCCGCATCCAAGATGGATTATGCAATATAGATTAAAAAGGAAAAATGAATTTGTTCAAGATTATCTTGAGGCTTTCAAAATATAATATCAGTTATTCATAATTATCTTACCGGAAATTTATTTATTCTATCAAATAAATTTCTCTCTTTCCGCCTTCAACTAAGTCCATATATCCTTTCATTATTTCTTCCATTTCCGGCTGAGCTGTTTCTCCTCTGATTTCCTTTGCGAATTTTCCAAGATCTTCAACTTCAGTTTCAAGTACAACTGTCCAGTATGTTGTTGCAATATCAGTCATAATTTTAAACTTTTTAAATCCTGATTTTTCCATAAACGGTTTCGTTTGTTTGAATTTATTGACTAATTCTTTGGCTTTACCCGGTTTCGTGTGGAATATTTCTCGAATTAAATACATGACGCCTCCTTATAATTAAAAAAAATTTTAATAAGCAAACCTGAATTTTATCTTTAAACTATAAAATGAAATTAGAACAGTGGGAATGAATTTACCGCAGAAATAATTTAGGATTAAGTTTTATTACTTGCTACACAAATTTTAGAAACCTTGTTCTTAATCAATCAATTGAAACTTCATTCAATTAATCATAAATGCTTATGATTTACTGGTTTTCCTAAAGACTTTGAAAGGCAGTAAAATTAGTTCTTCAAGAAATTTAAATAAAGTTGTAAATGTAAATCCAATTAACCGGAATGGAAGCAAGAGTAACCAAACAATTGGATAGGCAATTAGGGCAATTAAAGCTAATGGCCAGCAAAGAAAAAGTAATATTAACCAAAGAATAAATGTCATCATTTCAACCTCAAACTGTAATTACTGTTCGAAAATAAATTTAAAAAATAATTATCACTACATATTTGTGATGCAAGTATTTATTTAATGATTAATGGTTTAAGATTACGATGGATTTAAGTGAGTGATATTTTAAGTAAGTATAAGATTGATTAACTTTGTGTGTAAATAAAAATTGATTTGGCATAAGTTGAATCTTGGTTATTAAACTTTTCAAAAAATAGGGAGAATAGTCATGCACGAAAAAAGTATCAAACTGTTAAACGAAGCAATAGCAGATGAATTATTTGCCGTTCACCAATATATGTATTTTCATTTTCATTGCGACGATATGGGCTTTGACTTATTAGCAAACTTATTCAAACGAACTGCGATTCAAGAAATGATGCATATAGAAAGACTTGCTGAAAGAGCATTATTTTTAAAAGGTGAAGTAGAAATGAAGGCTGCTTCTGAAGTTAGTAAAATTCATGATGTAAAAGAGATGCTGAAAATGGCCGCCAAAATGGAAGAAGACAGCGCACGAGATTATAACAAAATGGCGAATGAATGTTCTGCGAATTCCGATTCAATTTCAAAACAATTATTTGAAAGTTTAGTTGGAGAAGAAGAAGTTCATTTTGATCAATATGACAATGAATTAGGTAACTTAAAAAAATTCGGTGATAACTATTTAGCGTTGCAGTCAATCGAAAGAATAAAAAGCGGAAATACTCCTGCTGTTTAGTTTATAATTGAAATAGTATTCATGCTTTGGATTATTTATTATAGAGATTTGTAAAAGCCTTTTCGTTGGGTAGAGTATGATATATATTATGCTTTCTGCTAATTAAGGGAATGAAGATTATTATTTATTTTGGATTTATTGGATTAGATGTATAACGATGTTAAATAATTCACACCTAATTAATATTTAATCAAAAAAAAGAATAAACTAAAAATATAGCAACTATCCGGATTGCTTTTATAAATATATATAATATATTTATTGCTTTAGTTTTACCCTAATGTGGTGTTTATTTTAAGATTTTTCTGAAGATTATCTATGAAAGTTAATTTAATATTTATTCTATTCCTTTTAATTTTTGCTGCCAATTTTAGTTATCCCCAGCAGAGAGGTAATATGCCAACTGAAGGGGGAGTAATTTCAGGAGAAGTGCATGATTCTTTGAACAATGCTGCAATAGAATATTCAAATATTGTTTTGTATAAATCGTCTGATAGTTCTCAAGTAACCGGCACAATAAGTAATAGCAAAGGTGAATTTAATTTAGCCGGAATAAAAGAAGGTGAGTATTTTCTTGATGTTCAATTTATAGGTTTCGAAAAGAAACGCTTCAACGTTAATGTGAAGTCCCTCAACTCAAAAATAAATTTAGGAAAAATTTATATTTCTCCCGCTTCAGTAGTTTTGAATAATGTTGTGGTGGAAGGAACACGCAATCCCATTTCATATCAAATAGATAAAAAAGTAATTGACCCAAGCCAGCTTCCAACTTCAATTTCAGGTAATGCCGTGGATGTACTTGAAAATGTTCCCTCTATAACAACCGATATTGAAGGGAATGTTAGTTTAAGAGGCAGTTCAAGTTTTACAGTTTTAATTGACGGACGTCCATCGGTTATGGATGCTCAGGATGCCCTTCAACAGATTCCTGCAAGTGCAATTGAAACTATAGAAATCATAACCAATCCTTCCGCTAAATATGATCCAGAAGGTAACGCTGGAATAATTAATATCAAGTTGAAGAAAAACAAAAATTATGGTTTAAGCGGAGTGATTAATGGCAATGCTGGTTTGGATGATAAATTAGGCGGTGATTTTTTGTTTGAATATAAAACATCAAAGCTAAATTATAATTTTGGCGTAGACTATAACAGAAGATTTTATCCCGGTACACATTTAAATAGAAAGCAATTCGATTTAAATAATACAACATCATTTATTAATTCAACTGGAAATAATGAAAGAGGACGGATTGGTTTAGGATTAAGAGGCGGAATTGATTTTAATCTTAGCGATAAAGATTTGCTGAATGTTGGTGCACGATACGGCTCTCGTGATGGAAGAAGAAATGAAAATTTAAATTATGTACAATGGACGGAAGACAATCAAAACAAAACATATTATTTAAGTAAAAATGATAGAAGTCGTACCGGAAATTTTTATGCTTTGAATTTGAATTACACCAGAAAGTTTAATACTGAGGATCATCAACTACAAAGTGAATTCTTTTTTAGTCATAATAATTCTGATGAATTGACTATTTCATCTGAAACTTCTTTAGGAATTCAAACTGACGGTAAAAAAACTACTGAAACAGGGCCATCAAATCATCTGCGTGGAAAAATAGATTATACATTACCATTAAATGAAAGCAGTAAATTCGAGGCTGGTTCACAGGGTGATATTAGACTTTCAAAAGATATAAATGGATTGTATAATTTCAGCACAGTCACCAACAATTATGAATTTCAGCCTGATTATAGTAATACTGTTGACTATAATCGAAGTCAGTTGGCAATTTATTCTTTGTATTCCAATCAGATAGATGCTCTTGGATTTCAAGGCGGATTAAGAACCGAATACACTCTTCAAGAAACTGATTTAAAGAATAAACAAAATTTTAAAATAGATAGATGGGACCTTTTCCCGACACTTCATACATCATATAAATTTGAAGGCGGATCACAATTTATGTTAAGTTATACGCGGCGAATTGATCGGCCGGGTGGTTGGGAACTTGAACCTTTTGAAACTTGGATGGATGCTAATAATGTGCGTCGCGGAAATCCTTCACTTAACCCGGAATTCATTGATTCTTATGAATTCGGGTTTCAATCTTTTATTGGGTCCGTTTCATTTTCAGACGAGCTTTATTATAGATTTACACATAATAAAATTGAGCATATTTCATCAGCTTACGGAGAGAACATAACACTAAACACAATTGAAAATGTTGGAACAGATTATTCTCTTGGTTCAGAATTCATGATTACCTTAGACCCATTTACCATCTGGAATACAACTTTGATGGGTGATCTTTACCATTACAGAGTGGAGGGAATCCTCAATAATGAAACCTTTAACAAACAAAGCTTTAATTGGAATATTAGATTTAATAATTCAATAAAATTAACAAAGTCTACGCAGCTTCAGTTAAATTTAAGATACAGAAGTCCAACAGTATCATCGCAAGATAGACGGGAAGGATTTTTTAGTACCGATCTTGCAGTTAAACAAGATTTAATTCAAAAATTAATTTCACTTACTTTGCAGGTTAGAGATTTATTTAAAACTGCAAAATATGAATCAACTTCAACGGGTATAAATTATTATAGCTATAATTATTTTACACGTCAGTCTCCTATGGTAATGATCAATTTAAAAGTCAATTTTAATAATTATAAAAGTGACGAAGAAAAACGGGACGGCCAGCAGGCTCCGGCGGAAAATGGCGGCGGCGGGGAAGAAGACTTTTAATTTTAGGCCGATATAATTTCCACGTTATTAGATTTATTCTTCTATTTTGAAGAACTAACATATTCTTTAATTGAAAATCAGGTAGATCTCACCAGGTGATTCATATCTCAATTAATCAGTTTAATTTTCCTATTGATTAAATATTTTATGTATTTATTAATCATGCATATGTTAAAGTACTATTGAAGAAAAAAATAAAATGGATAGAATAATAGTTGTGAAAACTATTTTTCCCTCAGGAGAATTGTGAGATCAAAAGTAATTCAATTGACAATATAAGTATATATTGATAAGTTTCGATGAGTTAATATGATGACAAAAGAAGATCAAATAGTAAAAATTGCAAAAGCATTATCCGATAAAACTAGAGTGAAAATGCTTAAAGAAATCGCTGAAAAAGGAAGCATTTCCTGCGGTGATGCAGAGAAAATATCTTCATTATCGCAGCCGACAGTTTCGCATCATTGCAAAATATTAACCGATGCAGGTTTGTTAATTAGCGAAAAGGTAGGAAGGCATGTGATTATTTCGGTTAACAAAAAAGCGATAGAAGAGTTTAGTTCATTAATTTCTGATTCAATAAAGCCGGTAAAATCAAAAGAGTTGGCTGGTTAAAATTCTTTCCCTTCTTAAATTTTAATAAACTAAAATTCAGCACTAATCCCAATTGAAGGTAAAATCCCTATCGATGATGTTTCATCTATTCGCTGTTCGCGAGAGTCCCATCTAATTGATGTAGAATTCTTTTTATTATAAATATTTTGAATATCTAGGTATGTTATTAAAGTCCAGCTTGAAAAATACCAGCGCTTGTCGACTCTTACATCTAAGCTGTGAACTGATTTTAGTCTATTTGAATTGTAGTAAACAACTTCTTGCATCCCTTTTGAGTTGAAGGGAGTATAAGGCGCACCTGACGCAAACCTGAACCTCATGCTTGCCTCCCATAATTCATTTATTTTATATCCGCCGCTTAAATTTATTAACCAATTTTGGTCATACTTCCCGGAACGTTCAATGCCATCAAGAGAAGTGTAATCAGCTTTGCTGTAAGTAAAGCTAAAGATTCCATAATAGGGGATGTCAGATAATTTTTTTTGAATGGAAAATTCTAGACCACGAGCTTTACCGAAACCATCATTTACTAAAGGTTCCAATCCAAATGAAGAAAAATTACTTTCACTTCCTTCAAAGCCTGCCCCAGTATTTGCTAAAACTAAATACGGCCTTATTTTACTCGTCGGATAGTCTAAATATTTTTTGTAAAAACCTTCAACTTTTAGAATCGCATCTGCGGAAATTTTATGATCTATCCCCAAAACAAATTGATTAGCTTGAATCATTTTTAATTTCTTATTTTCTTCAAATGCTTCTAGCCATATGTATGAAGGGGATTGATGATAAATGCCCGTGCTGAAATTAATATTTGTAAGCTTAGTAAGTTCATATGACAATGAAAATCGAGGGCTTAAACTTGCATTTTTTTCTAGAGCGGTAAAAATATCTGCACGAATACCGATATTAAAATTAATTTTTTGGAATATTAATCGATTGTAATTTAAATAAGCTCCAAATTTTTTATAAGAGTTTTTGGAATTTAAATTAGTAACCGGAAGAGAGTCGCCAAAAGTGGTTATAAAAGTCGGGAACAAAATATCATAATCTGCTTCAATTAATTTTGCTGAACCCACCTAAATTTAATTCGGAATTATCTGATAATTTATACACTAATCCTGCACGAATAGAATTTTCTTCTTCAAGAGAATTATTCAAGAAAATAGGATTTAACTGTATGTCACTTTGAATGCTGTTATATTTGATATAATTTCTGCTGAGAACAATATTAAAAAAACCTTTATCGATCAGCCGTCTATAATTTATTCCAGTTACATACTGCACTTGATCAGAGCCGAGGATGCGTGAATTATCATATCGATTTTCTTCAGTATCATTAAAGAATTTAACGTTATCAAATGCACTGATAAACAAAAAACTAATATTATTTTTTGGATCCGGATTAATATCAGCCTTTACCAGAGCATCATAATATTCTGGTACAAATGCAAAACCGGCGGCTTTAAAAATAAAATCAAGATAACTTCTCCTAGCTGAAACAATAAAATTAGATGTGCTTGATACAGGACCTTCAAGATCTAATCCAAATTGTGAAGCAGAAATTGTTGCTTTACCACCTATTCTATCTTGCCTGCCGTCTCTAAGTTTTATGTTAAGTACAGATGATAATTTATCTCCGTATAAAGCTGAAAATCCACCTGTTGAAAATGAGGTTTCTCTTACAAAATCAAGATTTACATAGCTTAGAGGTCCGCCGCTAACACCTTGTCCGCCGAAATGATTTATGTTTGAAACTTCAATTCCATCAATTAAATATAAATTTTCTGAAGGAGCGCCGCCTCGTACAATTAAATCATTCCGTCCGGCATCGGCTTGAGCAACTCCCGGCAATATAGAAAGCGCTCTAATTACATCTTCAAATCCTCCCGGGCTTCTCCTAATTTCTTCATAACTAAAATTTTTAACACTATTAACCTCAAGAGGGTTTTGTGTGAAAAAATCACTTACAACAGTTATATTGTCTAATTGAACTGCATTTTCCATCAATTCAAAATTAACTTCAGCAGGCTTGCCTGGCTGTACGATAATATCAGTTTTAACAAGCGGGTTATAACCAACAACAGAAGCTTTTAATTGATACGCGTTATATGCTAGATTAAAAATTTTGTAACTACCTTGCTCATCGGTTGCCGTACCTATAGTAGTTCCGAGAACAACTATGTTTGCAAATGGCAATGGTTTGTTGGTTTGTGAATCGATGACTTTTCCGTAAATGCTTAGACTTTGATTTTGCGAAAAAGACAAGGCAGAGGTAATTATGATTATTAGTATAATACTTAATTTCATTATTGTATTCATAGGTTTTATGGAAAGAAAAAGTCTTTATTAACAATTAATTTATTTCGTCTATTACTTGAGCAAATAATTTTAAGACTTGGATTTGAACAATTCATTTACTCTCGGAAAGAGTAATTTACAAAACAAATGTTCAAGAAATTGTTTAAATCTTATCCCTCTTTTTAAAAGTGCAAATTAAATTTTAATTATTATTCTTTTTAATTTCCGTTTCTTCTATCTCAAACGGAATATCACTCAATTCAACTTTAGGATTTTTTTCAATAAAATAATTCATCGACCATTCACTTGTTAAAAGTATTGTCAATCTATTTTCAGAATCATATGCCCAAGCAGCACCGGCGGGAAGTAAAATATTATTTACTTCTTCTTCGCTAACCTCAGGTGAAACCCAGCGTAAAACTTTCCAGTTTGTTTGTTCTAACCTTGATTCAGCACCGTATTCATCTTGAAGCCTATACTGCACAACTTCAAATTGAAGCGGGCCAACCGCGCCAAGCAATGGAGTTTTTTGTAATGAATTTTTTAAGTAGAAAGCTTGGATAACACCTTCTTGCAAAAGCTGATCTAAACCATCTCTAAACTTTTTGAAATTTGATGGATTAGGATTATGCATGATTACAAAATGTTCAGGAGCAAATTTAGGTATTTCATTATAAACGATATTTGTGTCAGAAGTGATGGTGTCGCCAATTCCAAAATTTGAATTTCCTACAAAGCCAATTATATCGCCAGCATATGCTTCATCAACCGTTTCTCTTTCCTGCCCAAACATTTTTTGTGAATTTGATAAGCGAATTTTTTTCCCATTCTTTGCATGAAAAGCCTGCATATCACGTTCAAATTTTCCTGAACAAATTCTCATGAAAGCAATCCTATCTCTATGTTTTGGATCCATATTCGCTTGAATTTTAAAAACAAAACCGGAAAATCTATCATCATCAGTATTTATTTCATTCCCATTACTAACGCGTGATAAAGGAGGCAGTGCAAAATCCAAAAAGCCGTCAAGTAAAAGCTGAATTCCAAAATTATTAATTGCACTGCCGAAAAATACCGGCGTTAACTTCCCTTCAAAAATTTTTTCTTTGTCAAATTCGGCACCAGCAGTTTCAATCATTTCAATTTCTTCAACAAACTTTTTATAACTTTCTTCATTTAATTTGTTTCTAACAAAATCACCTGCTGGATCATGAATTTCAACGGGAGCTTTATATGAACCTCCTGTTGTTCTTTCAAATAAATGAACTTGTTTTGACTGTCGGTCAAATACACCTTTAAAATCCATACCAGTTCCCAAAGGATAATTCATTGCATAAGCATGAATTCCTAAAACGCTTTCAAGCTCATCCATCAATTCTATTGGGTCACGAGTTGGACGATCTAATTTATTCATAAATGTGAAAATTGGAATTTCACGTTTACGGCAGACTTCAAATAACTTTCTTGTTTGTGCCTCAATTCCTTTGGCGGCATCAATAACCATCACTACAGAATCAACTGCTGTTAAAACTCTGTAAGTATCTTCAGAAAAATCCTCGTGCCCGGGTGTATCTAGCAAATTTATTTTGAAGTCTTTATAATCAAACTGGAGTACCGTTGAGCTAATTGAAATTCCTCTTTTCTTTTCAAGCTCCATCCAGTCTGAAGTTGCTTTTCGCTGATTTTTTCGAGCAGTAACCGATCCAGCCAATTGAACAGCGCCGCCATATAGTAAAAACTTTTCAGTTAAAGTTGTTTTACCGGCATCAGGATGTGAAATAATTGCAAAGGTTCTTCTTCTATTAATTTCTTTTATGTTACTCATTAGTTTCTTGGATTAAAATTATTGTGAATTTAAAATGATGAACGAAGTTTAAAAACTTTAAGGCTGGACTAATAAAATTTGGAATGTATTAAAATCATCACTTATAAAATTATATTTTGTTAATTCAAATTTAAGTAAAATTTGGATTATTTAAAACATAACCATGAGATGATGAGTGGAAGTTTCAGCCTGGCGGCCAGTTCATCTGTCTACCCCCAAGTAAATGTAAATGCAGGTGATAAACTTCTTGTCCACCATAAGGCCCGCAATTAAAAACCAGTCTATATCCATCTTCTGAAATTTTAAGATCTTTGGCAAGTTTATTTGCAACATCAACCATCTGAGCTAATAATTGAGAATGTTCTTCAATTTTAAAATCACTTATTTTTGGAATTTCTAATTTTGGGATGATCAAGATGTGCACAGGCGCTTGAGGTTTAATATCTTTAAACGCTAAAACCTTTTCATCTTCATAAATAATATCTGCGGGAATTTCTTTATTAATTATTTTTGTAAAGATAGTTGCCATTTTTATTCCTTTCGTTCAATTCCGTATTTCTTAATTTTATTATAAAGATGACTTCTTTGAATATCAAGTATCTCTGCAGTTTTGCTGATGTTCCAATCATTTGCATCAAGCTGTTTAAGGATAAATGCTCTCTCTGCTTTTTCCTTAAATTCCTGAAACGAATTACTATCACTGATAATATTATCAATTGATGAATTGCCGCCGGTAAAAAGAAATTCAATATCTTTTTTTGAAATCTCTTTTTTATCAACAATAATAATTATTCTTTCAATTATATTTTTTAGTTCACGAACATTTCCACTCCAAGGTAATGATTGCAAAAATTTAATAGCACTTTCATCAAAACTAACCGGAGGTTTTTTATGTTTATTGGTTATTTCCCTTGAAAAATTTTCCACAAAAATCGGAATATCTTCGAGTCTCTCTTGTAAAGGTGGAATATTTATTGGGATGACATTTAATCTATGAAATAAATCTTCACGGAAATTTCCTTTTTCAATTTCCTCTTTCAAATTTTTATTTGTTGCCGCAATTATGCGAACATCTACATCTATACTTTTGCCTCCACCGACTCGTTGAATTTTTCCATCTTCAATTGCCCGCAAAACTTTGGCTTGTGCTTGAAGACTCATATCGCCAATTTCATCTAAAAAAATTGAGCCTTTATTGGCAAGTTCAAATTTACCAATCCGCTGCTGCATTGCCCCTGTAAAAGAACCTTTTTCATGGCCAAATAATTCCGATTCAATTAGTTCGTTTGGAATGGCTGCGCAATTAACTTCGATAAGAGATTTATTTTTTCTTTCACTTTGATTATGAATTGCTCTAGCTACTAATTCTTTACCTGTTCCATTCTCCCCTGTAATTAAAACCCTTGTATCGAGAGGAGCAACTTTATCAATTAATTCCAAAATATTTTTTATTGCTTTGCTCTTGCCAAGAATTTTTCCATCACCCAAAAATGATTTTTTAATTTCAGTATTTTCATTTAGGAGCTTTGACTGTTCGACCGCGTTGCGGACGCTGATTACAAGTTTTTCTCTGTCGATTGGTTTCTCGATAAAATCAAACGCGCCGAGCTTAGTTGCCTTAATAGCATTTTCTACGCTGCCATGTGCAGAAATAATAATTACTGACACTGAAGAATTTATTTCTTTTACTTTTTTAAGAACTTCGAATCCGCTCATTTCAGGCATTTGAATGTCAAGCAGTAATGCTGAAATGTTATTCTCAGAAATTTTTTCAATTCCTTCTGAAGCTATTGTTGAGTAGCCAACGTTGTAGCCTTCATACTCAAGTATCATCTGGATACTCTCGCAAATTACTTTCTCGTCGTCAATAATTAAAATTGAATTCATATTTTATAGATGATAATTAAAATTTATTATAGTTGGAATTATTAAAACCTGGGAGGGAAGCACGCTTTTATTCTTTTTTAAAATTTGCCCAAAGATGTTTCCAAGCTTATTAGTCTTCAAATCCCTCTCGTCAATCGATGATTGAACTTTAAAGTTTTCTTCAAAATTCTCCACAAAATAACCAATTAAATCACCCAAATCAAAGATATTAGAAGCGTACGAAATATAAGCACTGCCGAAGAAATGGGCTAACTTATCTTTATCTCCATAATTATTATTTGGTGTATCATAAAAAAAATATCTGGGCAGATTTTGATTCTTCCTTTTAAAAGTAGAATCATCGGCTGAAGTGAGTGGGTAATAAAGTGTTAAATTTATTAAAGGTATGACTACCGGGATTTTTTTATAAGGTACGCAAGCAAATGTTAATGCGAGTAATGCTTCATCAATATCATATTCATAAAAATTTAGAGCGCGAATGAAAATTGAATCGGTCAAAGCTAAATCATTATTTGTTGATTTTAAATTTTCAAAGTAATCACTCGCTATAAAAGAAGAAATAAAATTTACTCCTTTGGAAAGCTTACTTTGTTGAGCCTTAGCTGCGAAAGTAAAAATTATAAATATTAAAAAATAAAAAAATAAAATTTTATAATTCATAAAGTTAATATAAGGAACATCTGAAAATATCTTTAGTATAATTTGGTGCATTGGTCGATCAGTGAAAATTAAATCCTTCACAAAAACAATGGCAAGTGCCAAAGGAGCTGACCTATGCCCGTTTATAAAACAAAAAAAGCTGATCTAAAAGGGAAGTACAAATTTCATTTAGAAATTAGTTTTATCCTAACCCTTGTAATTTTAATTGCTGCGTTTAAATATGTTCCTAAAAGCAACAACATTAATAAGTTTATAGAACACACACCCGATATTATTTCGATTATTAAAATAGATCGGACAGAACAACCGGAAAAACCACCTGAACTCCCAAAACCTATTGAACCTATTATTTCTGTTAATGATAATCCTGTTGATATAGAATTTGCGCCAACTGATTTAGATCCAGATGCAATTATAAATCGACCTCCTGAAAAAAGAGAAAACCATAAAATAATTGAAGATGAAGATGCTCCATTTGTTTGGGTTGAAGAGATGCCCACAATAATTGGTGGGATAGCTGCTATTCAAAGCAAGGTTCATTATACAGAAATGGCCAGAAGAATTGGGATCGAAGGAACCATTTATGTGGAAGCAGTTATTAGTAAAGAAGGGAAAGTAATTGATGCAAAGATTATAAAAGGCTTATCTCCCGATCTTGATGAGATTTCATTAAATGCAGTAAAGTCAACGTTATTTAATCCAGGAAAGCAAAGAGGAAAACCAGTTAAAGTCAGAATATCCATTCCAATAAAATATAGATTGAAATAAATATATATTCAAAATAAGGCTCGCTTGATAAGTGAGCCTTTTCTAAATCATGTCCTTCCTTAAATTTTTAATTGCTGCTATTATAATTGATTTATAGTCTATTGACTCTTGAATTTATTTTAATTATTTCTGCAATGACAATTGAGAAACGCAGATGAAAATCCTCCGAACATCTGGTTTAGTTTCTGAATACTACTTCTATTTCAGCTCATTCAAAAGCTCTCCAAAAGTTTATTATCAATTTTTCTATTTACATTATTTAGCTCGATGCAAAGTTCTAATAGATATGTTAATACCTAGCATAATCATTTTAAAGAAGGATACCTATTTGATTAAAGAATTATAAAAGTAAAATAAAATAATCGCAACTATGACTGATAAAATTGACTGTTGCCGAAACAAATAAATTACGTTTTATACAATAATTGGGAACCATAATGAAAAAAATAATACTTTTTATACTTGTATTTTCCTGTATTTGTTTTTCACAACATGCAAGTGATTTTATATTTTCAATCGCAACAAATTCAAGTGGACATATTTTTGCTGGCACTCCAGGCGGTGTCTTCAGGTCAACAGATAATGGGAATATTTGGATTAAAAAAACTGAAATGCTTAATAGTTGGGGAACCATAAAAATCAATTCAAACGGTCATATTTTTGTGGGATTAGAGTCGAAAAGACTTTTGAGATCAATTAATAATGGAGATAGTTGGACTGAAATTAACAGTGATACCATAGATAATGAGGGTATACTTTCATTTGCTTTAAATTCTAACGGACATATTTTTGCTGGCACCGGGGGAGGCGTTTTCAAATCCACAGATAATGGAGATAATTGGAGTAAATGTGGTCTTGCTGTTCATTCAATTTTTTCTTTATCTGTTAATTCTGATGGATATATATTTGCTGGAGGACCCTCTGGGGTTTATCGTTCGACTAATAATGGCGACGATTGGGTAGAAGTTAACGCGGGCTTAAAATATAGTAGTGATCTTTATGGTGTAAGCGCATTATCTGTCAATTCAACAGGGATTATATTTGCTGGAACCAATTTGGGAGTTTTTCGATCTTCAGATAAAGGAGATAATTGGACTGAAATAAATACCGGTTATAATGGTGGGCTTGTACATTCAATCATATTTGATTTAAGCGGAAATATTTATGCGGGGGCTGAAGAAGGTGTTTTCATATCAACAGATAATGGTGACAATTGGATTGAAACCGACGCTGGTTTAAATAATAAATATGTCTATACTTTAGCCATTAATTCAAATGGAGATATATATGCGGGAACTGATGGGGGCGGGATTTATAAATCAACAGATAATGGTAACAATTGGCACAAGTTAAACAAAATAATTTACTCTGATACTAATCCACCTACTTATGAATTGGAAATTAGTGCTGATTATAAATCTGCAGTAGGTTCAGTTTCAGACAATCGGCCATCAGAAGATACAAATGGTAATGGAATTTTAGACCCAGGCGAAGATTTAAATGGCAATGGTCAAATTGATGAAGATACAGGTATTTATGAAATTAAAGGTGGTGGAACAAATATTAATCTAATAGTTAATTCTTTTACTCCAGGCGACGGGATAGTCACCTTTGAAATAAATCTGATCGATACAAATTATATTGGTTTTGGATCAATTACTGTTATGGATGGAGCAAATAATGATATAACAATTCCAATATCATTAGGTAACCCTTATCCACAACAGGGTTTCTGGGAAAAAACAAATGGTCTCGCCAATGTAAATGTCTATGATTTAGTAATAAATAAATGTGGATATATTTTTGCATCAACCTCAGAGGGAATTTACCGCACATCAGATAATGGGGATAGTTGGGACAAAGTTTCGAATAATCATGGAAGTCTATTAACTAATAAAACTGGGTATATATTTTTAGATTCTGATAGTATTTATAGATCAACAGATAATGGAAACAGTTGGACTTCAATAAGTAATGGTATAAGTGAAAAAACTCCTATAACTAGTTGGATAATTAATTATGAGTCACAGGAAATATGGGTGGGTGCTTTATATTATGTATATGATACTGGTGGTGAAGGGAGCGCGCTTTACAAATCAACAGATAATGGAAATACTTGGTTAGATGTTCATGAGTTTGGGTGGTCAGATTATTATTGGAGTGCTGATTTAGTAAGTAATTCAAGAGGATATATTATTATAAGGATGTTTATAGCTGAGCATGCTGGAGTTGAAGGTGAGAATGTCTATGTTGGAGGGTATGGGCTTTTAGAGCAACATTCAGCTAGATATTTCGCTTTCTATTCGAATCTTATTTATGCCATAACTGATATTGGTATTATGCGTTCAACAGATAATGGCGGGAGTTGGTCTGAGAATAATAACGGGTTGCCAGCCAGCATTACGACTTTAATGGTCGATTCTAGTGGTTATGTTTATGTTGGTACTTCTGACAGTGGTATTTTTCGATCTGAGGATAATGGGGAAAGTTGGACTCAATTAAATAGTGGCCTTACTACTTTAGTTATTTCATCTTTTGTAACTACTAAAGATGGGATTGTCTTTGCAGGTACATATGGTGGAGGAGTCTTTAGAAGTAAAAATTCTGATATAGTTCCAGTAGAATTAATATCATTCAATGGTTCGGTTGTAAATAATTCAATTAATCTTAAATGGCACACAGCAACAGAAACAAATAACAAAGGTTTTGAAATTGAAAGAAGGTGTAAGTGATTAAATCGAATTGGCAAACGATTGGATTTGTCGAAGGCAATGGAACTTCAACTGATAAGAATTCATATTCATTTATTGATAAGAATTTATCAAGCGGGAATTATTCTTACAGATTAAAGCAAATTGATTTTGACGGCAGCTTTCATTATTCAAATGTTGTTGAAATAAATTTTAATACTCCATTAGAATTCAGTCTTTCTCAGAATTATCCAAATCCATTTAATCCATCAACAGAAATTAAATATTCAATACAAGCGAAAATAATCTAGTAACTTTAGTTCAGCTTAAGATTTATGATATTCTTGGAAGTGAAGTTGCAACAATATTAAATGAAGAAAAGCCCGCTGGAAATTATAAAGTTTCATTGAATGCAGATAATCTTTCTAACAACAAACAAAATCTTTCAAGCGGGATTTACTTTTATTCAATAACAGCAGGCAGCTTTCATCAAACAAAAAAAATGGTTTTGTTAAAGTAGTTTTGTGTGAATAATTTTAAGTGAGATACTCCTTTGAGATAAACCTCACTTCTTAAGCATCAAGTTTGAATTACACCGGGATTAAACCTTGGGATATCCGGATTATTGTTTGCAACTTCAATCGCAATAGAAATATATTCCCTCGTCAATGCAGGATCTATAATTTCATCAATCCACAATCTTGCAGCTGCATAGTAAGGAGTACTTTTTTCATCATATGAATTCATAATTTCGCTTAAAAGATTTTTCCTCTTTTCTTCACTGAATTTTTCGCCTTTCTTTTCCGCTTGCTTTAATTTTATATCTAATAAAACACTACTTGCCTGATTTCCTCCCATTACGGAGATTTTTGCATTTGGATAAGCGAATATAAACCTCGGATCATAAGCTTTGCCGCACATTGCATAATTGCCAGCTCCAAAACTGTTACCAACAATTATAGTAATTTTGGGAACCACTGAATTAGCTACAGCATTCACCATCTTTGCCCCATCTTTAATAATGCCGCCATGTTCTGCTCTGCTGCCAACCATAAAGCCAGTGACATCCTGAAGAAAGACTAATGGAATTTTTTTCTGATTGCAATTCATTATAAATCTTGCGGCTTTATCAGCACTTTCTGAATAAATCACTCCGCCGACTTGCATTTCTCCTGTTTCAGATTTTACTATGTTTCTTTGATTTGCAATAATTCCGACTGACCATCCATCAATTCGAGCATACGCTGTTATTATTGTTTTGCCGTAACCAGCTTTATACTCGTCGATTTCTGAACCATCCACAATTCGTGAAATTAATTCATAAGTATCATACGGTTTAATCGGGTCTTCAGGAAGAATCCCATAAATTTCTTTTGGAGAATAAACGGGTGGTTTACTTTCAATTCTATTAAATCCAGCATTTAAATTATTTCCAAATTTATTTGTTAAGCTTTTAATTTTTTCAAGGCATTCTTCATCATTTTTCATCACGTAATCTGTAACACCGGAAATATTGGATTGAACTTTTGCGCCGCCAAGTGATTCATTATCAATTACTTCTCCAATTGCCGCTTTAACTAAGTGTGAACCGGCAAGAAAAACAGAACCTTCACCTTCAACAATTAATGCCTCATCGCTCATAATAGGTAGGTATGCGCCGCCGGCAACACAAGGGCCCATGATTGCGGCAATCTGCGGAATTCCCATAGAGGACATAACTGCGTTGTTTCTAAATATTCTTCCGAAGTGTTCTTTGTCTGGAAAAATTTCATCTTGCAAAGGAAGAAAAACTCCAGCGCTATCAACTAAATAAATTATAGGGAGATGATTTTCTATTGCAATTTCCTGTGCGCGAAGATTTTTTTTTGCAGTAATTGGAAACCAGGCACCGGCTTTTACGGTCGCATCATTTGCAACAATAACAAAATTTTTCTTATTGATTTTCCCAATCCCATAAATAGTTCCGGAAGAAGGAGCGCCTCCGTATTCTTCGTACATTCCATATGCCGCAAAAGTACTCAATTCAATAAATTGTTTGGGGTCGTCGACTAACTTATCAATTCTTTCATGCGCAGTGAGTTTACCTTTCGCTTTATGTTTTTCAATAGCCTTTTTGCCGCCGCCAAGTTTTATTTTTTCTTTTTCGGCTTCAAGCTTTCGTAGTAAATTTTTATAATAATCATCTCTTTTCAGAAATGATTTATCTTCTTTAATTGGATTACCGATTTTCGTCATTATGTTTTAATTTTAAATTTTATTATCAATCTTTCAATAAATCCCTTGCTATCACTATTCTTTGGATTTCAGAAGTCCCTTCTCCAATAGTGCAAAGTTTTACATCACGATAAAATTTTTCAACAGGGTAATCTTTTATAAATCCATAACCGCCGTGAATTTGAACTGCTTCACTAGAAGCCTTCTCGGCAATTTCACTTGCAAATAGCTTTGCCATCGCTGCTTCTTTAATGCTTGGATTTCCTTTGTCTTTCATTGACGCTGCACGCTGGGTTAACAATCTAGCTGCATCAATATTTGTACTCATTTCTGCAAGCTTAAATTGAATTGCTTGAAAATCATTGAGTGATTTCCCAAATTGTTTTCTTTCATTTCCATATTTTAATGAAGCATCTAAACAACCTTGCGCAAGGCCTACACTCAGTGCAGCGATTGAAATTCTTCCGCCTTCAAGTATTTTCATTGCTTGGATGAATCCTTCACCTTCCTCGCCCAATAAATTTTCTGCAGGAACTTCACAATTCTCAAAAGTTAACTGCGTAGTATCACTAGCTCTCATTCCAAGTTTGTTTTCTTTTTTGCCATGGAAAAAGCCTTCCATTCCTTTTTCAAGAATGAAAGCTGAAATACCTTTTTTACCTTTAGATTTATTAGTAATTGCCATTATCACAAAAGTCTCGCCAACGGTGCCGTGGGTGGTAAAAGTTTTACTCCCATTCAAAATAAAATTGTCGCCTTTTTTTTCTGCTGTAGTCTTTAGGCCTGCAGCATCACTACCGGAAACCGATTCTGTTAATCCCCATGCAGCAATTTTTTTACCAGATGTAAGATCAGGCAGATATTTTTTCTTTTGTTCATTACTTCCGAAAAGATTTATGTGATTTGTCCCGAGTCCATTATGAGCAGCTACAGATAAGGCGATAGAAGGATCAACTCTTGCAAGCTCTTCAATGATAATAGAAAATTCTACATAACCTAAATTTGCTCCGCCATATTCTTCTGGAACTAGTATTCCAAGAAAACCTAATTCACCAAGCTGATGGATAATATCGAAAGGAAATTTTTGTGATTCATCAAATTCCATAATTCGCGGGCGTATATTTTTCTCAGCGAAATCCCGAATAGTATCGCGTATAATAATTTGGTTTTCATTTAAGCTGGTAAGAAATGGAGTTTCCATTACATCCATGATTTTTCCTTTCTATTAGAATAAAATTAATTCAACCTTTTAAGTGAATCAAATCTTTAAAGAGAGCTATTCTTTTGGAATATTCACTTTAAAAAATTTAACAATAAAGGAAAAGCTGAACAACTAAAATTGTTTTTTAAAATTGGTAATTATCTCTTCTGCAATATGATAAGGCGATAAATTGCCAAGCACAACTTTTGAGAGAGATGAGTTAAGTGAATCCTCACCGTCTTCATCCCATAATTTTTCTCTTATTTTATTTTCAACTATATCTTTTATTCTATTCTTTGTTTGCATTTCTCTTTTCAAGATAAATTTACCGCTGCTGTGAAGATAATCTTTATGCCGGTTAATTTCATCAGCTATTTCGGGAATGCCTTTATTCTCAGATGCTACAGTTTTAATTGTATTGGGCATCCATGATTTTTCATCGTGGTCTCTCATCATTAATATTGTGCGTAATGCAGTAACAGCTTGTTCCGAACCTGGCCTATCACTTTTATTTAAAACAAAAAAATCTGCAATCTCCATCAAGCCTGCTTTCATTGCTTGAACAGTGTCGCCGGATTCGGGCACAAGAACCACAATTGTTGTATCGGCAGCTTGTGCAATATCTAATTCACTTTGACCAACGCCAACTGTTTCCAGTAAAATGTAATCATAACCTGCGGCGTCTAAAACATCAGCAGCATCTATTGTCCTTTTACTTAAACCGCCGAGACTTCCTCGCGTGGCCATACTTCTGATAAAAACGCCAGGGTCGTTTCCAATATCTGTCATTCTTACACGGTCGCCTAAAAGTGCTCCGCCTGTATATGGACTTGTTGGATCAACAGCAACAATTCCAACAGTTTTGTTTTTGTTTCTAAAATACTTTGTCAGCTGATTTGTAATTGTGCTTTTGCCCGCACCCGGCGGGCCTGTAATGCCTATTCTATATCCTTGTCCGACACTTGAATAAATTTCTTTTAGCAACTCTGCAGCATAATCGTTGTCCGATTCAACTAAAGAGATTGAACGGGCAACCGCCCTTCTATCATTTATTAACAGCTTCTCAACAAGTGTTTCATTTAACATAAAACGTTAAAATAAATGTTAATCCTGTCTCATCCTCTCTTTAAAAAATTCAACTGTTTTTTTCAAACCTTCTTCTATCGGGGTTGACGGACGCCAATTAAATTTCTTAAATAATTTATCAGAAGTGATAACGCTTCGCATTTGTTCGCCCGGTGCAGCAGGGCCATGTTTTTCTTCTTGGCCTTTACCAACAATTTCATTTATCATTCTATAAAGTTCGTTGACATCTGTTTCTTTTCCTGTACCAACATTATAAATATCACTTTTCTCATCAGTTAAGCCGAGCAAATTTGCTTTTACAACATCGCCGACAAAAACGTAATCGCGGGTTTGTTTACCGCTGCCGTTAATCGTGGGCTGTTCACCTTTCAATAGACGCGTACTAAAAATTGCAACAACTCCAGCTTCCCCGAAAGGATTTTGACGCGGGCCATAAATATTGGCGTATCTTAAAATTGTATAATCTAATTTGTACTGATTAGAATAAAAGAATAAATATTTTTCAACAGCAAGTTTAGAAATTCCATAAGGAGAAAGGGGAGAAGTGGGATGCTTTTCATCTGCAGGAAAATAATCCTGTTCACCATAAACTGCACCGCCGGTAGATGCAAACATGAATTTTTTCACGCCAGTCTTCACACAATTTTGAAGCAGGTTGATTGTACCTAATATATTAGTATTCGCGTCAAACGCAGGATCAACCACGGAACGCCGGACATCCATTTGTGCAGCATGATGATTTACAACATCAAATTTTTCTTTTTCAAAAAGTTCAGATAGAGATTTATCTCCGATATCTTTTTTAATAAAAGTAGCTTTGGAATTTACATTATGTTCAAAGCCGGTTGCTAAATTATCAAGCACAAAAACAGTATGCCCTTCACTAATGAATGCATCTGCAATTTGAGAAGCAATAAATCCAGCTGCACCTGTTACCAGAATTTTCAAATTTTTACTCCTTATATAAGTTAAAGCTGCAAATATATTCTTTTACTTTTTTAGGGACAAGAAAATCAATCGGCTTTCCCTCTTTAATTCTATTCCGAACCTCGCTGCTGCTTATTTCAATTACAGGTGTTTTTACAAATTGAGCAGCTTTGTAATACTTATCCTTTTCAATTTTTTTATCATCGGTCTTTCGTCTTAATACAATCAACTGAGCAAGCTTAATAATTTTATCAGGATCTTTCCAAGTGTGGAAATCAATTATATTATCATAACCAATAATCAGCTCAAGTTTTGAATATTTTTTTTTGAATTCTATAAGTGTATTAACTGTGTAAGAAATAGATTTAGATTTTAGTTCAATATCTGAAAATTCAAAATATGGAATTTCATCGATTGCTGATTTTAACATGTTTAATCGATGACTAGTTTTTTCTGAAAACTTATCTGTTTTGTGCGGAGAAATATATGCAGGGATAAAAATTATTTTATCTAACTCCCTTATTTCTTTCACAGCCTGTGCAGTTATCAAATGTCCGTTATGAATGGGATCAAAAGTGCCGCCGTAAATCCCGATTGAGCTCATTTCAACAAATCCTTATATTCTATAAATATGTTTGTAAATTGCTCATGCATTTCATGATTGCAATAAGATAGACTTTCCTTTTTTGATAATTCAGAATAGAGCTTTTTAAAATCGTTTAGATTTTTAATCAGCAAAATATTTCCGCTTAAAACATGAATAAAATTTTCATGTCTGCAAGCTTTTGCTAGCAGAGAATCATAGTCTATTGTTTCCCAATCGATCTCATTAAACAGTTCATTGTTGAAATTATTAAAACCGATGAATGAAATATAATTTTCAGAAGTTTTGCCTATAACCACTGCTTCATCTTCAATAGTTAATTGGTCTAATGCTTTTTCCAGCAAGTCTTTTGTGATTCCCATTGACCTTGAAAAAATAATGAGATTACTATTGCAGGAATTAAAATGTTTATCAGATAATTTTTGAAAATATTTATGTAAGCTGGAAGTATTATAAGTGAAAACGATTTTATCATCATTTTTTAATAGCTCAGGTAAATGCTCTTTATCAATTTCATCCATGCAATAAACCAATTTTGAAACACCATTAACATGTTTAATATTTTCTATATTGTTCATCATTAATGTTGAATAGAGAAGAGATGAATGTTCTGGATCAAACGATTCAAAAATGGGAGTTTCAGCTTTATTAAAAATGGGAAAAAGCGAAGCTAAATAAATGCAGGCATTGTACTTCATAGTTTTAAACTGTCAATGTATTTGAAAGCAAAGTAAGAATATAATTCCTGAAATAATCAATTTCATTTTGATATAATGTTATGCGATGTTTTGAACAATTTTTAATCTGCATTTTTCTGAATGCCAAAGTTGTTGCGGCACTAATATATAACTTACGAATACTTTCATCAACCCAGCCTGGTTTATTTCTTTTTGATGAATTTAAAATGCTCAGGTGATGCATTGGAATTAAACCGTTTTCTGCTTCCTCCACTAATTCATTAAAAATAATTTTCTTTTCGCTTGCTATCGAAAAAACAAAAACAACAATAAAAATTATCATAAAGAAAAACATAAATACAAATCCGAAAACTGCGGTTGATTGAAAGCTTACAGTATAATTCCAAATCATATGAATGAGTACGGCAAAAACTAAACCTATAACCGGAAATGTCAGCTTGTAAAAAATATTCTTAAACTTTGCATACCCAAGCAAAGCGCCGAATGTAGCAGTTGCAACACAATGCATTACTGCTGAAAACAGAGTCCTAATTATAATTATTGAAATCCAGTCATTAATGTTAGATGAGTAAGTGATAAAATATAAAAAGTTTTCAGTCATGCCGAAACCCAAACCAATTGCCCCACCGTATACAATTCCATCAGTCATATTATCAAAATTTTTATTGGCAATAATTACAAAAAGAAAAATTCCCTTAGTAAATTCTTCAACGAAAGGCGCAATTAAAATTGTCTCAGTATATTTAAATTGCGCGCCGGTAATCAAGTAAGGTGAAATTAAAAAAGAAATAAATTGCCCGCCGATTAAAGTTAGAATAACGGCTCCAATAGCTCCCCAAAAATAATTTTGAAGAACTAATTTAAAGGGTTCGCGGTCATACCTATCAAACCGCCAGATGATAACCATGTAAGTTACCATCGGGATAACCGCAGCTAAAGCTGAATAAAAATAGATCATTTATTCTTTAATTTTATTTTGATCGTATCCATTCGGTTAATTCTCTTAATGACGGCCTTTTACCGTAAGATAAAATTCCTATCTTAAAAATTTTGGCAGATACTAATATTACGAAATAAATGGAGCCAAGCATTATAGTAACCGTAAATAAAATTTCCCACATCGGAATAGGGATTGTGTTTATGCGAATTAGCATTATTGATGGAAGTGTAAAAGGAATATACGACAAAATACTTACTAATAAGGAATTGGGGTTTTGAATTGCAGGCACTGCTAAAACCACCGGTAAAATAATAAACAAATTTAAATAGCTTGTTATTTGTTGAGCTTCCTGCTCAGTTGAAACCATTGAACCAACCCCGACGAATATGGCTGAATAAAAAATAAATCCCATTAAAAAATAAATTAATAAAATAAAAAGGTGATCAAATGCGGAAATTGGGATAAGTGAGCTGCCTGCCAATGATAATCCAATTACAGACCAAATAAAAATTTGGAACAAGCCGAGCAGACTTAAACCAAAAATTTTACCAGTAAGTAATTCTTCAGTTGTACAGCTTGAAATAAGTATCTCAATTAATCGATTAGATTTTTCTTCTATCAAACTCCTAATCAGCATTTGGCCGGAATAGATTGTCATCATCATTAATAAAAGAATAAAAATAAAAGACGAGAAAAATATTGTTAAAAAATCCGCTTTACCTTCTTTGCCATTTTTTTCGATTTTTATTTGAGTTAATTCTATTTTTTTTGATATAAGCTGAATTACAGCGGGTTTAACTTTTTGCTCTTGAAGTTTAAGTGCAACCCTGATTTTATTAAATGCCGATTCAATTCTATCTTCATCTTTAAAATTTCCAACACTTTGTGTTCTATATTCTAATTTCACTGAATCTGTTCCGCTGTTCAGGATTAATATGCAGCCATCAATTTTATTCCTAAACACAGCATCGTCAGCAGCATGTTTTAATGAATCCAGACTCAGTCGTTTGTTGGTCAGATTTATCAGAATATAATTTGGCAAATGATTTTCAATTTCATATTTGGACATTTCAAAAATCATTTTGTCAATGTATACAGTTGAAGTATCTATAATGCCTATTGCTTTAGTATGTTCGGCTTGTTCGTTTGAAAGAAGAGTTGGGGCTAGCGAAAATGTTATAAGTATTATCGGAGTTAATATAATTGAAATCAAAAACGCTTTGGTTTTTATTTTTTCAAGAAATTCCCACCTGGCAATTATTAAAATTTTTTTCATTCTTTAACTGGGATATTCTTATGAATAACATCAATAAAAATTTTATGAAGCGTCGGCTCCACAACTGAAAAATGCTTTACTTTAATTTTGTCAACTATTGATCTTAAAAATTCATACGGTTCAACATTTTCTTTTAATTGTATTTCTGCATAATTACTGTAATTGTCTATATGAATGACTGAAGAAAGATTATTAATTAAATTTCCATTTCCTTCATATTCCAATTTAATGTTATTACTGCCGAATCTTTTTTTAATTTGAGAAACACTTCCGCTGACAACTTTCTTTCCATTGTTTATTAAAAATATTTCTGAACAAAGTTTTTCAGCAGTTTCCATTTGATGAGTTGAAAGAATAATTATTTTTCCCGCAGTTGCAAATGAAAGAATCATTTCTTTAATCAGCTGCTGATTGATTGGATCAAAACCAGTAAAAGGCTCATCTAAAATCAGCAGCTTTGGATTGTGAATTACTGATGTTATAAACTGTACTTTCTGTTGATTGCCTTTGGAAAGTTCTTCTACTTTTTTATTTGCAGCACCACGCAACTCAAGTTTTTCCATCCACAAATTTGCTTGTTCCATAGCAGAAGATTTTGTCATGCTTTTTAATTCAGCAAAATAAAGAATAACATCAATCACTTTACTTTTTTTATATAAGCCTCTTTCTTCAGGAAGGTAACCGATAATATTAAAAAATTCTTCGGCAATGGGTTTTCCATTAAAAGTTATTTCCCCGGAAGTTGGTTTTATGATGTTTAAGACTGCTCGAATTGTTGTGGTTTTGCCTGCACCATTTGGGCCGAGCATCCCAAATATTTTTCCTTCTTCTACAGAAAAAGAAATATTATCAACAGCAGTTACGTTTTTAAATTCTTTTTTTAGATTATTAACAACAAGCATTTTGTAAGAGACAAAATTAATTTTTCAGTCATGAATTTATGAAATATTATATTAATAATTAGCAGAAATTTTATTAATTATTTTCAACCTTTGGCTAATTCAAAATGAAGGGAATGTTGGATATATCATAATTAATTATTTTAAGAATATGACTTGCTTGATTTATTTGGTTGAACACAGATAATTAGCTAATTTTAAATTATTCACAAAAAAAAATTCCAAGGATTTACGATGTCTTTAAAAGTTGGAGATATTGCGCCGGATTTTACATTAATAAATACCGATGGAAGCAAATTATCTCTTCATGATTTCAAAAATAAAAAAGTGGTGATTTTATTTTTCCCCTTTGCAAATTCTTCTGTTTGCACTAAAGAAATGTGTGAAATGAGAGATAATATTAAGCAATACGAGTCGTTAAAAGCACAAGTGTTGGGAATAAGTGTTGATAGTCATTATGCATTAAGGCTTTGGACCGAAGTAAATAATTTAAATTTCCCTTTGCTTAGTGATTTCAATAAAGAAGTTGCACCGAAATACGATTCTCTATATGAAATATTTTCTCCCGGTAAATATGATTATAAAGGTGTTGCGAAGAGATCTGCTTTTGTAATTGGAGAAGATTTTAAAATTAAGTATATCGAAATTTGTCCGTCGCCGGGCGATCAGCCTAATTATGAAAATATAAAAAAATCTTTACAATAAATTAAAATGAAATACGAATGATTACACAATTAAAACCTGGAGAATTGAAAGCCTGGTTTGATGCTAAAGAGAACATTCAATTAATTGACGTTCGTGAAAATTGGGAACATCAATTCGCAAAATTGGAAAATTCTGAATTGATCCCATTGGGAGCATTTAGTAAATATGCGTCCGGCCTGGACAGTACAAAAAAAATTGTTATTTATTGCCACCATGGAATAAGAAGTTACCAGGCCTGCCAATATCTTCAGTCATTAGGTTTTAATGAAATATTTAATCTTGATGGAGGAATTGATGCTTGGAGTAAAGAAATAGACAACACAGTTCCGCTTTATTAATAATATAATTTGGGAGAAAAGTTTATGTTGGAAGAAGGAAAAAAAGCACCTGCGTTTAAATTAAAAGATCAAAATGGTGAATTACATTCACTAAATGATTATAAAGGGAAAAATGTGATATTATATTTTTATCCGAAAGACAATACCTCAGGCTGCACCGCTGAGGCATGTAATTTTAGAGACGCATTTCCAAAATTTAAAAATGTAAACGCGGTAATTTTGGGAGTAAGTCCGGATTCAGCTGCATCGCATAAAAAGTTTGCTGATAAATATGATTTGCCATTTACTCTTTTAGCTGATGAGAATAAAGAAGTTGTAGAGAAATATGGAGTCTGGAAAGAAAAAAGTATGTATGGAAGAAAGTATATGGGCGTGGAAAGAACGACATTTATAATAGACGGCGATGGAAAAATAAAAAAGATCTTTTCCAAAGTTAAAGTTCCTAATCATAACCAAGAAGTAATTGAAGCCTTAAGCAATTAACAATTTATAATTAAGAATAAAAAAAATGTTGTATTTAACACGACGAGAAAATTTTAGTGCTGCTCATCGATTATTTCTTCCGAACTTAACCGACGAAGAAAATGAAAAGATGTTTGGCAAATGCAGTAATCCAAATTGGCACGGCCATAACTATACTTTGGAAGTTGTTGTTGCAGGCAATATTGATCCAACAACAGGATTTGTGTTGAATATCCAAAAGCTCAAAGAGATAATTAGAGAAAACGTAATTGAAAAAGTAGATCATAAAAATTTAAATATTGATACTGATTTTATGAAAGGGATTATCCCCACGTCCGAAAACATAACTGTAGCGATATGGCGGCAGCTTGCTGACAAAATTCCAAATGGCAAACTTTATTCGGTTAAGTTATATGAAACGGAAAATAATTATTTTGAATACAAAGGAGAATGAAATTGAACAATGAGAGAGTACAATCTTTAATAGTTGATTTGTTAAATGAAATTGGAGAAGATCCAAATCGGGAAGGCTTAAAAAGTACACCCAAGCGCCTTGCAAATGCTTATGAATTTTTAACTTCAGGCTACAATAAAAATATTGAAGAAGTTTTAAATGGTGCAATATTTAATGAAAAATATGACGAGATGGTATTAGTAAAAAATATAGATTTTTATAGTTTGTGTGAACATCATATGCTGCCATTTTACGGTAAGATTCACATTGCGTATATACCAAATGGAAAAATTGTCGGCTTAAGTAAAGTTCCGAGAATTGTTGAAGTTTTTGCAAGACGTCTGCAAGTGCAGGAAAGAATGACGCAGCAAATTGCGGATACAATAAATAAATATTTAGAACCTCAAGGCGTTGCAGTGGTCTCGGAAGCATTTCATATGTGCATGATGATGCGCGGGGTTGAAAAACAAAACTCTTCAGCTACAGCTAGTGCAATGCATGGGACTTTTAAAGACGATGCTAGAACAAGAGGAGAATTTTTAAATTTAGTTTCAAGCAAGAATATATAATGGCAAAATCTAAATCAGGAATATGGATTACAGGCGCAAGTTCAGGTATTGGCAGAGCAGCGGCAATTGAATTTGCTAAAATAGGGACTAATGTTTTTGTCTCAGCAAGAAGAACAATCGAACTTGAAAGACTAAATAAAGAATTAGAAAAAGAAAATTTAAATGTGAATATTTTCCCATGTAACGTTGCTTCATCTGCAAATGTTGATCAAACCGTAAAGAAGATTTTAGCTGAATATAAAATTGACTGCCTGATAAACAATGCCGGCATAACTTCATTTAAAAGTGCAGTTGATAATTCAACTAATGAAATTGATGATATAATTAATACAAACTTGCTCGGTTCAATCTATACCATAAAATATGTTTTACCGCATATGATTGAACAAGGCGGAGGAACTATAATAAATATACTTTCAATTGCAGCAAAAAAAGTTTTAACTCAAAGCAGTCTTTATACCGCTGCAAAAATGGGACTGCTTGGTTACACAAATGTTTTAAGGGAAGAAGTTCGTGAAAAGAAGATAAAAATAATTAACATCGTCCCCGGCGCTACTCAAACTTCAATGTGGTCAAAAGAAATTAGAGCCCAAAATAGTGAAAGAATGATGCAGCCGGAGGACATAGCTCAAATTTTAGTTTGGGCATATTTGCAAAAAGGAAATCTGGTCAGCGAAGAAATTGTTGTTAGGCCAATTCAAGGAGATTTATAATGAACAAAAAAGATTTATCAATTGTAACAGGAGCCAGCAGGGGAATTGGATATGGAATTGCATTAAAATTAGCCGAAGAAAATCATGATGTTATGATTTTTGGAAGAGATGTTGATGCCTTAAAAAAAGTGCAGAAAGAAATTAATGATAAAGGTGTTGAATGTAATTTTTATGCCGGCGATGTTAATGACGTTGATTTTGTTAACAATTCTATAAAAGATATTGAAAAAAAATATAATAAAATTGATAATTTAATTAATAATGCAGGAATTGGAATTTTAAAACCATTTGTTGATTCTACTTTAGATGAGTTCAAGACTCAAGTTGATACGAACATTTATGGAGTTTATAATTTCACAAAAGCGGTTATAAACGGAATGATAGAAAGAAAAAGCGGTTCTATTATTAATATTGCTTCACTTGCCGGAAAAAATTCATTTGTCGGCGGAACGATGTATTCAGCTACAAAACATGCGTTGTTAGGATTTACACGATCTTTAATGCTTGAAGTAAGGCAGTATGATATTCGAGTTGCGGCAATTTGTCCAGGTTCTGTTTATACTGAATTCGGGAGCGGACTTCAGACAAACAGAAAAGATTTCATTTTACATATAGAAGATGTTGCTCACGCCGTGTCAGCAATTATGAAATTACCAGTAACTGCATTGATGAGTGAAATTGATTTGAGGCCAACCAATCCTAAAAAATAATTTTAATAACCAGTGATGGAAAACTTACAATTAAAATTATTTGAAATGCCGATAATTTATTATTGTTAATTTATTTTGACAATCATTACTTTAATACTCAATCAAAATCTTAACGATCAAATACTAATTTTCAATTATTAAAAAATTAAAGAATTTGTATTGAAAAAAAATGGATTAAATAAATTCTATTTATTTTATTCTATTGTATTCTTCTTCTTTGTATTTGTAAAAAGTGTGCACTCACAGGAAGATAGTAAGAAAGTTGCTCGTCAAAATCCTTCTCCGATGATTGAAAATGTACGGAAACATGAACGGATTAATAAAGTCCCATTTGACGGAATAGATTATAAAATTTTCGACATTTTAAAAGCACCCATTGAAGTATATATACCCGTAAAATCTCAAGAAGCAAAAGAGGTAAATCTTCTTATACACTTTCATGGCAGTTCAATACCTGTGAAGTACGCGGTTGATAAGCAAGATAAAAATTTTATTGCCGCAATAATAAACCTTGGTACCGGTTCAAAAGTATATTATAACCAATTTGAAGATTCTACTTTGTTCTTGCATATAATTGATATAATTAAAAAAGGATTCTCGAGAAATTTAAATCACGATCTAAAAATCAATAATATAATATTAAGCGGTTTCAGTGCAGGTTATGGAGCTGTAAAGAAAATTCTTAGCAGTGAAAAAAATTATCAAGCAGTTTCCGGAATTTTATTGCTTGATGGTTTGCATGCTAGTTATATTCCGGAAGAAAAAGTTTTATACGAAGGTGGTAAAATAGATTCAACCGCATACAGTGTTTTTCTTAGATTTGCTAAAGACGCTGTTAATCAAAAAGATGGGAAGAAATTTTTATTTACACATACTGAAATATTCCCTGGAACTTTTGTAAGTACAACTGAATCGGCTGATTTTCTTTTAAAACAATTAAATATTCATGCAAAGCCTGTCCTAAATTGGGGACCAATTGGAATGCAGCAATTAAGCGATGCTAAAAAAGGTAGTTTTGAAATAATGGGATTTGCCGGAAATACAGCCCCGGATCATGTTGACCATCTTGAGGCGATGTATGTCTTCCTAAAGATTTTAATGAATTTATAAAAATTGATGTCCGCAGAAAAACCAAAGCTGCCAAAAAATTTTATTTATTTATTGAGATTACCAAACAGTTCCCAACTTTCCTTTCACCATCAGAATCAGAAGGTGAATTAACAACTTCACCATTTAGAACCATAGTTGTTGAACCTCCGCCATCTAAATTTAATGCTTGGTAAGATCCTTGCGAAATCATAAAATCAGCAAACTCTTTTAAAGACATACCGGACATAGATTCTTGCCTTCCATCAACTGTGACCAAATAAATTTTGGTGCTGTCTTTTGAAAATCCAATTCCGGATCTAGGATGTTTAACCGCAGAAAATTTGTAAAATGTACCTTCAACTGAATCTTTTATAGCAAACAAATTTATTCCGTCTTCTATTATTCTTGGCCAGCCGCCGACCAATGTTCTAATACTGTCAATATGGTGGCGTAAAATCTAATAATATTTTTAATGTATCTTTATCCCCAACCCAATGATTAAATTTTTCTATCATTGAATTATTAATTGAAAGTATATAATTATCTTGCGGAATTTTATTCCCTCCGTTCTCATAAATTTTCTGGCCCTTTATACAAATAACTGTATCTCCATTTTGTCCGACTGGCTGAAGTTCCAATTCTTCTATTCTCCAATTATTAGGAACTGAAGGAGTAGCTTCACCTTGATAATTATTATAAAGGGTTATTGAATTACTGTCAGCAAATGAATTTACCCGGTTAATCTTCAATGTTTTAGTACCATAGACGATTTCACCATTAAAATTAAATTTTTCAATTAAAGGTTTATTGTTAAACGTTACAGCAAATTGCGAGTGAACATTATTATAAGTGTCATAAGGTGAATCCGTTATTGAAACTCCTTTAGCAATCTTTCCGTCAATCACTAAATTATTTTCGTTTTCTCCGGTACGAATGTTAAAAAAATCTGCGTTAATAGCGGCTAAAACCGTTTGACCGGGTTCTTGAAATCTTTTTACCATAGATGATGTTTTTTCCCTGTCACCCATTTTGTTGCCGGCTTTTCTTGCGTCTATAAAAAAAATATTTTTATTTAAATCTATTTCAATAACATTTGCAGATAGTGAATCATGCAGATTTAAAATTCTTTTATAAGTTAATCCATTTACAATCTCTTTAGTTATAGTTGAATCTAAAGCAATTTCATTATCGATTTGTGTTGTTTGTGAAAATAGAAATGGTGCTATGGAAAATGCTATCAAAAAACATTTGATTATTATTTTATTCATTCGAATTGTCTTTTAAATTAATGTGAAATTATAATTAACTGAAATTTATTATTCCCTCAGTGATTTAAAATAAAGCAATATTACATTAATAAAAAAAGCTCACATTGCTGTGAGCTTTTGTGGGTTTATATTCAGTGAGACTATTAATTTTCATCTTCCGGATTCGGAGGCATATTTTTATGATCTCTCATCATATCATGCCTCATCATTCCTCCGTGACTTTCATTCATTCCTTTCATCATCAACATTCTTTTTCCCATTTTTAACCATTGTCCTTTTTGAGTATCATCCAAAAGCTTATATATGGAAACAAAATGATTCGCTCTTTCTAAAGCAATTTGGTCTTTTGCCTTTGAAATATTTTGAACCGCATTTATAAAATTTGATTCATCGAAGTTTTTGCTAGAAGTTGCTTCTTCTAAACCGATTTCTTGTTCTCTTTAAATCGGCTTGAAGATCGACCATCTTTTTTTGATGCTCAATTCTTAGCTTTTCTATTTGAGTTTGCTGTGCATCTGTTAAGTTTAGCTTTTTTAATCCAAATTCACCTTTCATTTTTTTTGGACCATTCATATTCTGTGCTGAGATTGACACAGCAAAAATACTCGCTGCAAAGATAACGGCAGTTATAATTACATTACGCTGTTTCATTTGTTGCTCCATTTTATTATTGAATAAGATTTTATTTACGTCTTAGCCCTTTGACACAAACATATTATTTTTGGTTTAATCAGATAATTAAAAAACTAGAATGTTTATTTTTATAAGTATAATCAGTTAGATTAAAATGAATCATAAAAGTTTCTATTAAATATTAACGAAAGTTACTTTCTTACTTTTAGTTTAAACCTTTACACAGGGATTTATGTCAAAATGATGTATTATAGCGGAGTATATGACTGAAAATGAATACGTCTTTAAATTAATTAGAGACTATTTGGCAGGAGATGAAAGTGCATTCAATATGATTGTTAATAAATACAAAGATAAAATTTATTGGCATGCTAGAAGAATGACTGGAAATCATCTTGATGCTGACGAAATTGTTCAAGAAGTTCTTTTAGTTCTTTATAAAAAGTTAAAGGATTTTCAATTTAAATCTTCATTATATACATGGATTTATAGAATAACTTCAACTCGAACAATAAATTATTTAAAGAAGAAAAAAATAAAGCAAATTTTTTCGATTGATGACAATGCTGATAAATTATCTTATTCGGATGATATTATAAA
The DNA here is from genome assembly GCA_963731745.1 of uncultured Ignavibacteriales bacterium. Taxonomy (GTDB): domain Bacteria; phylum Bacteroidota; class Ignavibacteria; order Ignavibacteriales; family Ignavibacteriaceae; genus CAVSWT01. The sequence goes on along the minus strand of CAVSWT010000011.1, from coordinate 231,615 downwards.
AAATTTTGAAGATAGAGAAAAATTGAAAAAAGTGGAAAGTGTACTTCAGAAAATCCCGGCAAAACAACGGGAGGTTTTTTTATTCAGAGTTTATGAAGGATTGTCATACGAAGAGATTTCACAAATTACAGGCAAAAGTATAGGTGGATTAAAAGCAAATTATTTTCACGCTGCAAATAAAGTAATGGAGTTAATGAAAAATTATGAAAAATGATAAAGCCATAATCAGATACTTAGATAATCAAATGTCTGATATTGAAAAAGAGCGGTTTGAAAAAGAAATTAATAACTCTCCTAATCTTCAAAAAGAAATTGAAGATTACAAAATACTATTGTCTAAAATCGAAGCAGCAAAAATAATAGATGTAAAAGAAGAATATTTAAATAATATTGTCCCAAACTTTAGAGCGAGACTAGAAAAGAAAAATAAGGCTAGAAAATTTTCTGTAAAATTAGCATACGCTGGCAGCACGTTAACTGCATTAGTTATTGCTGCAATATTATTTTTTGGTAAACCGCCTGACTCAAACAAAATTGAAAATGTTCAGCAGTTGGAATCGGAAATGACATCTGCGGAAATCGCTGCTGTCGCCAATAATTATTTAAATGATGTTAATTTAACAGAAATGAATCTAAATTCTTCCGATATTTATGATTCCGTATTTACTAAAATGTTAGGAAACGAACTCACAATTAATAGTAACACAAACCTAGATTTAATTGCTTCCAACGATGCCGGATTAACACAGTTGGAAAAATACATAAACGATGAAAATGCAGAAGCTATTTATAATGAAATTATGAATAAACAATTTTTTAAGGAATAAAAATGAACAAATTATTTTCCCTTATATTTTTATTATTTGTCATCAGTTCGGTAACAACCGCACAAATAGATGATCCGTCTCCGGGTATGCCGGAAGGAAGGCTTGGCGGGATGAAAAAAATTGAACAGCTTGAAAAAATAAAGTTGATTGAAGCTCTTGATATGGATGAAGAAACTACTTTAAAATTTTTTGCTAGAAGAAATGCACACGAAGATAAAATTAGGGATTTGATGCAAAAATCAAGGGAACGGCTTAACGAGATTGACGCAAAATTAAAAGAAAAACCAGCTAATGAGAAAGAGATAAATTCTCTAATTGAAAAATATTTTGAGGGTGAAAAGGAAATAGGCAAAGAAAAAGAATCATTTATAAGATCATTATCAGATATACTCTCCGTCACACAAATTGCAAAATTAGTCGTCTTTGAAAAGAAATTTAGGGATGAAATACGCGATATTTTATTTAAAACGAGGATGGAAAGAAGAAAGCATTGATGCAAGACATTGTTATTAATGTGGAACCCGATTATTTTAATTGAGTATAAAACTTAAAGTGCGGGTTGATTTTATACGTCAACCAAATTATCTTTCATCACCATTTTTGCGGAAGTGGTGAAATTGGTATACACGCTATCTTGAGGGGGTAGTGCCAGGTTTGGCGTACGGGTTCGAGTCCCGTCTTCCGCACTAAAACAATACTTTTCTAACAATAAATTAAAGGAAGATACTAATGAAAAGATTATCTTATGCATTTTATTGTCTTATATTCATATTAGTATTTGGAAGTGCCGCATTAGCACAAGATATGAATCCGGATGCTGGAAAGCTTTATAATGAAGGCAACAAAATGCTAAAAGCAGGAAATTATAAAGGGGCAATTGATAATTATAATAAAGCTTTGGGAATTGAGAAAGATTATAGAATTTATTATCAAAAAGGTGTTGCTTTGAAAAAATCCGGCGAAATGGATGAAGCAAAAAATTCTTTTGAAGAAGTGTTAAAAGCAAAACCTGACTTTGAAGCCGGATATAATGCTTTAGGTGGAGTTTATTTCTCGATGGGTGATTATCAAAAAGCAATAGACAATTTTGAAAAAGTGGTGGAAACTGCAAAAAGCGACAAGGTTAAAAACGCCGTTAAGAAAAATCTTTCTTTGGCATATGCTAAACTGGGAAATGTAGAAATACAGAATGGAAATAACGAAAAAGGAATTTCTGCTCTTGAAAAAGCCGTTCAAAATGACAATTATGATGCTGCTTATTTATCATTAGCCAAAGCATATTCTGATATAGGCGAATATGACAAATGTTTAACTGCTGCTGAGAATGCCTTAAAATATAAATCAAGCATAAGTAAAGGCGGGCCTTATTATTATATGGGAATTGCATATAAAAATAAAGGCGACAATGAAAAAGCAAAAGAAATGTTAAGTAAGGCTAAAGGCGACCCAACTTACAAAAAGCTTGTCGATTATGAATTAAGTGCTTTAAAGTAAAATAAAATCCAGATGTTTTAATTTGCCCTCCATTGTGAGGGCATTTTTTATTTATAAAATTATCTCCAAATTTTCTCCTCTCTCATAACTCTCTTTAAGTAATAGCTGTTATATTATTATTTCACTTGACATTATAAAAATTAAAACCATATATTTACGACAATTATAATGATAAAATATAATTAAGATTGAAAGTTTGAACTATAATTGAATTATGAACAATTAAATTCATTATTAACAATTTCACATATAACTGTTACAATTGTATTAAGTTTTTCAATCGCAATTATATCATATTTTCTCAAGTTTCTTACTAAAAGTGGAGCCTATGCGATTTTATCTTTGGCTTTTGTCATTTATGGAATCGGAAGCTGGCAGTGGACTGTTCCTATTTTCACTTTCTTTATTTTTTCGAGTGTCCTTTCAAAAATTCGAAAAAGTAAAAATCAGATTGTAGAATCTTTTTTCGAAAAGCCTGGTCAAAGAGATTATATACAAGTATTTGCAAATGGAGGCACAGCAGGCATTTTAATAATTATTTATTTTTTTACCGGTAATGCTATTGTTTATATTTTATACGTAGCTTCTATTTCATCTGTTTGTGCAGATACTTGGGCTACGGAAATCGGAACGATGAAGCAGAATAAAACTTACAGCATTTTAAATTTCAGAGAAATCGATCAAGGTGTTTCCGGTGGGATATCATTCGTAGGTTTATTCGGTTCATTTTTAGGTGCAATTTTAATTTCTCTTTCGTCTATATATTGGGTTAACATTAATAATGTTTTTTATATTTTTGTAATTGCTGCTTCAGGTGTTTTTGCAGGATTAGTTGATAGTTTATTGGGTGCCGTTTTGCAGGCACAATATAAATGTAAAGTCTGCAGCTCTATCACTGAAAAGCGTGTACATTGTAATAAAAAAACTATCAAAAATCATGGGATTTACTGGATCAATAATGATGCGGTTAATTTTTTAAGCAGCATATCCGGTGTAATTTTCTGTTTTCTATTTCAGCTTATTTAGAGAATAAATGAAAAAAAATATTTATATCCTCGTAGCTCTAATTCTACTTTTTAAAATCAATTTTGCTCAAAGCACTGCAGAGAAATATTCTCAAGCAATGAATGCATATACCGAGCATAGATATATTGAAGCCTATAATTTATTTGAAGAATTTTGCAATGAATACAAATTGATGGATGAACTTAATTCCACCGCAAAATATTATGCAGCAGAAGCTTTACTAAATATTGGCAAAAAAGAAAATGCCGCTGTAGAATTAAAATATCTGATAAATAATTTCAATTGGTCAAATTTTAGAGATAAGGCTTTATATGACTTAGGCCTGGTTTATTTTGATCTAAGCCGATTTGCGGAGAGCAGAGAAGTATTAATAAAACTTGTTGATGAATATCCTTCCAGTGAATTGGCTGGTTCAGCAATGTATTGGATTGGCGAAGCGTACACTAAACAAGGTGAAATAGACGAAGCAATTACATTTTTGGAAGATGCCGTTCAAAAGAGAAAAAACAATAGATACATGGATTATTCTATTTTTACTCTGGCATCACTTTATGAAAAAAAAGGGGATTATAAAAACGCCGTAAAATATTATGATCAGCTTTTGTCGTATTACAAAGACAGTCCTTTAGCGGCTTCAGCACAGATAAGAATCGGGGTTTGTTACTTTAAATTAAAGGATTACCAATCATCAATCGTTGAACTAAATAATCCTGAATTATCATCTTTATCTTCATCTTTATACGCGGAAAGTTTGTACTTGTTGGCAAACTCTTATTACAGAGTTCATCAGTATGATGATGCCGCTAAAACATATTTAGAAATTATTTCTAGTTTCCCAGGTTCTCATCTCATTCGTGAAGTTAAATATGGATTGGCGTGGACATATTTCCAGCAAAAAAAATATGAAGATGCATTTGCTATTTTTAATGTTTTGTCAGCAGGCGAAGATTCGATTGCAATGAAATCTTTTTATTGGAAAGGTGAATCTCAAAGGTATGCTGGGAATGATGCAGAATCTTTTAATATTTATAAAGATTTCCTAAAAAAGTTTCCGAATAGTAATCTTGCTTCAGGAGTTAAATACCAGATTGGCGCATTATATTTTGATGATGAACAATATAAACAAGCTCAAGATTATTTAAGTCTTGCTAAAAATACTTCAGATAATATTCTAAAAGCCAGAGCATATACATTGCTTGGCGATATGGAATTAAAAAATAAAAACTTTTCTGCAGCTTTAAAGCAATTTCAAAATGCTTTAAATATTCCTTCAATATCGAAGGAAGTTAGAAACAGAGCAAATCTTGGACTTGGAATTTCACAATTTTATTTACAAAGCTATGATGAATCTCTCAATACTTTGAATAGCATTCTTGAGGATGATAATGGCTTTGAGCCGAACAAAGTAAACTTTTATTTGGCAGAAGATAATTTTGCATTAAAAAAATACAAACAAGCCCTTGAAAAATATCAAGTAGTTGATATAACTGATTCAACTGTTGGAAAGTTTGCGATGTACGGAAAAGCTTATTCAAATTTTGATCTCCACAATTATCAAAATTCAGCATTTCAATTTTCAGATTTTATTAAAAAATATCCCCATGATCCAAGAGCGGCGGATGCTAGATTGAGGTTGGCTGACAGTTATTACGGAAATAAAAATTACGCAGCCGCAAGTAAAATTTATAAAGATTTATTTAGCTCAAAAAACAGTTTATCAAATCCTAATTTGAATTATCAATATGCTCAGGCATTATATAAATCCGGCAATTCACAGGAGGCAATTAATGAATTTAGAAATCTTCAAAATAGATTCCCCAATTCAGAATTTGCTGATAAATCCTTATTTGTTGTTGGCTGGATCTATTTCCAGCAAGGAAATTTTAACGAAGCAATTTCCAATTATAAAAATGTGATGGAGAAATATCCGGGTTCATCTTTGAATCCAATAATCTACTATTCGATTGGAGATTCATATTTTAACATGGGCAAATATGATGAAGCAATTGCCAACTATGATAAAGTTTTGACTGCATATCCGTCTTCCAATTATGTTTTTGATGCCGTTAATGGCCTGCAGTATGCATACGTAGCTGAAGGTAAACCTCAAAAAGCAATTTCTGTTATTGATGAATTTGTGCAGAAAAATCCCGGGTTAAGTTTTTCTGATCAGCTATTCTTCAAAAAAGGCGAAATAAATTACAGCATGCAGGATTTTGCAAAGGCGAAAACAAGTTATAGCGAGTTCATTGCTAATTATCCAAAAAGTAAATTATTACCTGATGCATATTTTTGGTTAGGGAAGAGCGCGGAAAATTTAAATCAAAATCAGGAAGCGATATTCAATTTCAAAAAGGTTTTTAATTCATTTCCGAATACTGAAGCAGGCGCAGGGGCAGTGCTGGAGATTGGCAACATCTATATGGCAGAAAATAATTTTGATGATGCTGTCGCAATTTACAACGAAGCATATGACAAAATGAAACAATCACCAAGGCTTGCAGAAATCATTTTTATGAAGGGTTCAGCGCTGTCAAACAAAGGTGATATTAAAGGTGCAACCGATTCATTTGAAGAAGTAATTCAATATTATCCCAATACAATTTTTGCAGCTAAAGCAAAATTTGAAATTGGCGCAATTGAAATGGCAGCAGGCAGATATGATAATGCTGATAACTATTTTCAGGATTTAGCAAATTCCCGGTCAGATGATTTGGGTGCCAAAGCTCAATATTATTTAGGGCTTTCATTTTTTGAACAAAAAAATTATAATGAAGCTATAAGCGCATTTGTAAGAGTTAGAACAATTTTTTCTGCCTATGACGAATGGTTGGCAAAATCTTATCTTAAAATGGGTGAAGCTTACACAATCCAAAAAGATTATGACCAGGCTAAAGATATTTATCGGACAGTTTTGGCAAAACATAAAGGCGATGTTTTTGGACAGGAAGCTCAAACTAAACTAAGAGCGTTAAAATGATTGTAAAAATTATTCCGTTATTTATTTTATTAAGTGTAATTACTTTTTCACAGGATACTAAAAAATCAAATCAAAATGTTGAACTGCCAGATTTTGTAATTACAGGTAAGGAAAATATTTCCATACAAAGTGCAAAAAAAATTCCACCGGATTTTATTTCAACTGTATCACCTAATTTTTTAAAACCTGTGTTTTCGCCTGAAGAATTAGAGATGAAAGAAATATCAAACCCGGTTAAAAATGATATCGCTCTTTTTGATTCTGTTGATTACATCAATGGCATTGTTGAAGCAGGATTGGGAATATATACTCTTCCAAAAGCGTCTTTAAAATTTGGCATTCCATTTAATAGTGGAATTTTTGACGTCTTTGCGAACGTAGATAATAAAAGAGCTTATTTGGATTTTAGCGATTGGTACAAAATGGGCGGCGGCGGAAATTTGATATTTTTTATTAACAACAATTCTTCTTTTCTGCCTGGCTCTAAAATAAAATTGCATGGCGAATTATTTAATACAAACTTTAAATATTATGCGGCTTCTCTGCCTTCAAAACAGAGTTTAGTTCAGGGAAGTGTTGGATTAAATTTTGAAAATTTTGCAAACAAATATTTCAATTTTGCTTTCAGCATTTATGATGATCCGAATTCATTCAGCGACGAAAATTTTTCTGAAAATAATTTAAAGGTTACGTCATTCGCAAAGATTAATTTACCGGGAATTTTTATAGGTGCCAATTTAAATTATCAGTCTCAGAATCTAAAAACTGATAATATCCTCAAAAGTCATTTTACTTTCTTCGAAATTACTCCTACTGTCGGATTTGAATTAGATAAGACGGCGCGGGCTACAGCAGGATTAAATTATGCAAATTCAGCGGGAATTAATTCGAATGTTTATCCGTACGCATCTGTATCGGTTAATTTCACAAAGCAGTTTTCATTGTATACGGAGTTTGCTCCAAAAATAGAATTTTTAACAGCTCAACATTTCTTAAATCAAAATAGATATTTTAATCCGCAATCATTTTTAAATGTTTTTTATAAAAAACCTTTTGAATTAAATGCAGTGCTTAAATACGAATATGATAAATACTATCAAATAAATGCTGGTGCAGAATACTACACGACGGAAGATTTCCCTTATTTTATAACTTCCACCACGCCAGGTAGGTTTGATGTGATGACAGCGGATGGCCACACTGTAAGGGGTTATTTGGATTTATTATTTCATCCTGGACCTAATGGCGTTTTTTATGGAACAGCAGAAGTTAATAAATCGCTGGACAAAGATGGTAACAATATTCCTTATGTTCCCAATCTTAAAATGTCTTTAAACTATGGTTACGAGTTTAACTTCGGATTTGTTGTTCAGCCAAAATTACTCTACCTTTCCGGTGCATACACTGATATTGCTAATACAGTTTCACTTAAACCTTATATTGATTTAGGTTTAAAATTCATTTATAAATTCAGTACTAATTTTCATGTTACATTTGAACTGAATAATTTGATAGACAATAAAAATTACATGTGGCAGGGCTATAAAGATATTCCATTAGATGCAATTGCTGGAATAGTTTATCAATGGTAATTATAATTTAATATCTAATGACAAAAGCAGAATTAATAAGAAAGATTGCTAAAAGTTCAGGTGTACCTGACACAGAAGCAAAACTGTTTTTTGAGATATTTTTACGAAAAACTGCTGGTATCACTGAACTCGGCGATGCTCTTTCGGTTCCTGACTTTGGATATTTTATACCGAAAAAAGGTAAAATGGTAGTTTCGAATTTTGAACGTGGAAATCTTGATGTCTTTCTAGATTTAATAGTTTTCAATACCTCAAAAGAAGATACTCAGGATAATTTAATTTTTAATGTACCGGAAACTAATCCAAATGGAAATAAACCAGTTGATGCATACTTTAGTTTAAGCATAGGCAAACCTGTAATTCCTTTGCAAGGTGTTAAAGATATTGATTTTTTCCTTCCACCGTCGGGGCACGAATTAAGGCGTTTAATTGATTCCAAAGTTGAAAAACTTATTGATGAAAGCGAAATTATTAAAAATTTCAAATCTGGAAATGATATTATAATTATTAATAAGAATGAATTTGATCAGACGCAGATAGAAATGAATTATAATTCTTCAAATAAAATTGAAGAAGGTAATTATGAATCCGAAATTGAAACTGACCTGGAAGATTCAATTGATTATAACGAAGTAAACTGGAACTCCAGCAGAGATTTATCAAAAGAAATTGAAGAAGATGCTTTATTAGATATTGGGAAAGATTACGATTCAATTTTTGAAGATGAAACATCTGGACTATCATGGAATTTTGGAAATGAAGCTGATGAAAATTATTATTCGCAAAATGAAGGAACTAATGAAATTGAAAGTGAGTTAAAGTCAGATGAATTAAATAGTGAATCTGAATTAACTACTGCTGAAATTAATTCTTCTTCTGAAAATGAAATTGACAACGAAGTAGAACTTATTGACTCCGGGGAAATTTCTAATACGGATGATGAAGAAATTCCACAAATTGAAGATGTAGGAAATGTTGAAAATACTGAAGCTGAATTAGAATCAAAAGCCACCAACTTGAGCTATGAGGAAAAACTGCTTAAAGAAAGAAAATCCTATACATGGATTTTTATTTTGATTGGTCTATTGATTTTAGCTGCAGCATATTTCTTCGTTACCAGCATGAATAAAAAACCATCAGATGGAGCATTTAATTCTGAAATAAATAATTCTACTTTGACCGATAATAATAATCCTGAAAAAACTAAAATTGAATCAGCAGTTAATACAGAAAATGATAAAGTAAATGAACAACAGGCAGCTGTTATAAATTTAAGTGAATTTCCAAAAGCAAATATCGTAAAAGTTTCAGATTATATTTTTAAATACGATAGCATTTATGTAGTTCAAGTCTCTTCCTGGAAGACAAAAGAAAAAGCTGTGCATCAAGTTGACTTATTTAATTCTTCAGGTAGAAATGCATTTTTAGAAGAGGCAAAATTAGGCGGGGCAGTATGGTACCGAGTTCGAGTTGGTAATTTCTCTTCATTAGCTGAAGCGAAACAATTTTTAAATAAAAATTAGAAAAAAATAAAAGGATAAACTATGGATTTGTTCTCAATATTTTTAAAAGGCGGATTGTTAATGTGGGCAATCCTGGCATGTTCAATAATAGCTGTAGCTGTAGTAGTTGACCGGTTTGTCGTTTTAAGAAAAGCTAAAATAAATGTACCAGCATTTATGGTGAGGATAAGAGGACTTATTAAAAAGAAAGATATTTCTGGTGCAATCAGTTATTGTATGGAAGAAAAATCACCCATTGCAAATATTATCCGTAAAGGCTTGAAAAAATATAATTTGGGACATGAGCGGGTAAAAGAAGCAATTGAAAATGCAGGCCGGCAGGAAATCAGCAGACTGGAAAAAGGATTAACAGTTTTGGCATCGGTGGCAGGTATTGCTCCTTTGCTGGGTTTTCTTGGAACTGTAACAGGCATGATTCAAGCTTTTATGACTATTGAAGATTTAGCAGGTGCAGCAAATCCCAGCGATCTTGCAGGCGGAATTTGGGAAGCACTTTTAACTACAGCCTTTGGACTCATTGTCGGTATTCCTGCGTTGGCATTTTACAATTATTTTTTAAGCGCTATTAAAAAATTAGTTGGAGATATGGAAACTGTTGCAAATGATGTTGTGGATATTGTTCAGGATTCTTCTAAATCAAGCCATGATGTAGAAGAAGAAATTGAAATTGATATTTAGGAGCAGCAATGAAATTTAAACTATCAAATGAACCATTAGCTATTTTCAGTTATTCCTCGCTGACTGATATCGTGATGCTGTTGTTGGTATTCTTTTTACTAACATCACAGTTTGTTATACAAACAGGAGTAAAAGTAAAACTGCCTGGCTCTAAAACAAATGAGCAAACAGCTCCATCAAAACTCGTTGTCACTTTAACGCAGGGTGGAGGAGTTTATATTGCCAATAACGAAGTTGGAATTGATGAACTGCCTGCTAAACTAAGCATGATGAAAGGTGAAACCGGCGAGCAAAATTTAATCATTCGTTCTGATAAATCAGTCGCAGTTGAAATGGTAATTAAAGTAATAGATGCTGCACGAGGTGCGGGCATAGATAAATTTACAATTGAAACAGAAAAAGAAAAGCTGTGATTATTTTTAGCGATTTAAAATTTTTTCGGTTTTTTTGAGAAGATAAAATGACTTATAATTCTATAAAACAAGTTTCATATTCAGCATCAATTCTATTCCATATACTTTTACTTTTGTTGTTCTTCCTCATAAAGATTACGTTCGATTATCCTGTAAAAGAATATGTAGAACTTTCTTTCGGAAAAACCGGACAAGAAGGTTCAACCGGTGCTATCGGAACAAAAATAAATCAAGTTGAAGAATTAGCCAAGCCGCAAAAGGTTAATAAAACAGAAGATAACAAACGTGAAGTTAAAGAAGTTGCGCTCCCTAAAGCAAAAAATACTTCTGAAGATAATACGATAATTACTCCTGCTGATAAAAGTAAAGACAAAGCAAAAGTGATTAAAACCGAAACCAAAGAAACAAAAAATTCGAATGTAACCACTGAAGGACAGGGCAACAAAGCTGAAGGCGAAGGGAGTTTCGGTTACGACATTGATTGGGGTGGTCAGGGAACTAGAAAAATTTATATGTATAGTGTTCCTTCTTATCCGGAAGGAGTAGAAAAAGAAATAGACATAAGACTTAGGTTTTCTATTAAGCCTGACGGAACTGTGGGAACAGTAGTCCCTTTAACAAAAGCTGATACTCGTTTGGAAAATTCTGCAATTTACTCTTTGAGGCAATGGAGATTTGAACCTTTAAGTCCTTTACAGAAGCAAGTCGATCAAACTGCTGTTATTGTTTTTCCGTATCGGCTTCAGTAGTGTGCACTTTATCTTCTTTATAATAAAATTTATAAAAGAAAAATTCTGCAACAGTTAATATTGAAAGTGTTATCGCATCGCGGTCAAAATAAATTCCGAATCCTTTAGGACTTAGAAGATTTTGAGTTGCAATTCCAACTATTGACCAGCCAACGGCAAATAAAATTGCTATCAAACCTAGATTTAGAAATGCTGAAGAAAGATTTTCTTCTTGCCATTTTTTTGTAAAAATAATTAGTGCAAAAAGAAAATGTGCAAAGAAGATAAAAGCGGTAATCATTTATTACCAGAGTTACTTTTCTTATTAATTAAATACATTGACAGAAATCCGCCCATAACACCGAAAATTGAAAATGATATAAGATTTACTATTAAAAGTATTGAAGTGTAATAAAACGAAATACCTTTGGTTTTAATATCAGAAGCCATTCCTTCCAAAATGTGTAAAGCTTCTTTTGCAGCTTCTCCCATATTTAAACTTTTCAACATTTGTTGTGCCTGAGGAACTCCCTCAACAAATTGATTTGAATGCAGAAAAAAAGTTATAACGGTTTCAAATAAGGTTGAAAATAAAGCGGCGAAAATTCCCGTAAACAACCCGAATAAAAAAGCATTATTTCCGGTGATCTTTTCAACGGGCTCATTAATTTTTTTGTATAAAAATAATGAAATCCCGGTTGCTGCCGGTAAAAATAAGCAGCAGCTGAATGCTTTATCAACGCCTGGTAAAATTGAAAAAACTGCGGCTCCGAATCCGCAAACAATAGCCGGAGAATATTTTTTAAAACCCATTTAGAACAAAATTTAGTTGAATAAAAAATTATCAATTAGGGTTAAAATATAAGCAAATGATACAGAACCAAAAAATAATCCGGTTATAAATGCAATAGATTTTGAATAGTCATACACGCCAAATGTTGATAAAACTACATCTGTTAAAAGTATTAGGGATACGGAATAAAACAATTTTTTATTTAATTCAATTTTATTTTTTAAGAAGATAAAAACGAAGGAGATGACAAATGCTCCGATGTAAATTCCAGTGCATCTTGAACAAACGAGCAAATTGTATCCGAAAATGTTTAATGTTTTATAATCAAGCTGGTGGCAAAATTCAGAATAAATTTTCTTTAAAAAGGGGAATAAAACTATCATTTGTGTATCATGAAATAACGGAAGTAAAGCAAATCCCAAAGCCCATAATAAAATTAGTGCTGTAACACATATTCTAAATAATAATCGTTTAAAGGATAAAGGATAGGGTTTAACTGAAGTAATTGATGTCATCATAAATAATTTATGATTGTATTATTTCATTTTCTTAAAAACTTGAATCTCTGTTTTAGTTAAAATATAAAGTTTAGAATTGAAATAAATTGAGCTGATAAAATTTGATTCATTCTCTTTGCCGATAATAGCTACTTTGTTTAAAATATTATTTGAAGTTTTTAAATCCGTTAAATAGATGGAACTGTCAGCAGTTAAAGTTAAAAAATTAAACATGGAATTTACGTCATTCAATTTATTATCGGTTCCAATTTTTAGAATTCCGTTCCCGTACTGATCAAAGACAGTTATATTATTTTTATTCAAAACAAAAATATTTGAAGCAGCAATAGCAAGCTTTTCGGGATTTGTTAAAATATATTCTCCGGCGTCATACCCTCCGAAATTTTGGATGAACTTTCCGAATAGATCAAATTTAATCACTCTTTTGTTTTCTGAATCAAGAATATATAAATCACCTTGAGTAGAAGCTGCACAGCTAAGCGGGTAGCCAAATTGTTCATCGGGATTATTGCTGTCTCGTGTTGATAATGATGAAATAAAATTTAAATCTTTATCAAATCTCTGAATACGATGATTATTTTTATCGCACACGTAAACACTTAAATCAGTAGCAAAAACATCAACCGGATTATCAAATAATTCTTCATCCCAGCCGTAACCACCGATATTTTTTAATGATTTGCCAAGAGTATCAATTTTATATACTTCATCAATTCCCGAATCAGTTACATAAATAAATCCTGCTGGACTTATGCTTAGCGAAGAAGCATCTTTAAATTCGCCTATTGAATAATCATATCTAAATTGTTGTGAAAAAAGATTTGGAATAATGAAAAATAGTAACAGAAAGAATAGTTTTATCATAGGTTAATTTTGAAATCCATGAAATTATTTACTGACTAAAGTAATTATTTTTTATTTCAAAATATAATATGCCTAAATTTTTGCTTAAATCTATTTAGCCTTAAATTTTGAAATTTGTCAGCGTATCTTTAATTTTACAGCATTGCCCTGTGGTGTAACGGTAGCACACAACACTCTGGATGTTGGTGTTGGGGTTCGAATCCCTACAGGGCAACCAAAAGTGATTTTGGTTAAAAAATTTGATAGCAAATTTTAATCCTGATTACAGAGAATAAGATTTTAAATATATTTCAGTTTTTAATGAATAATTTACAACGAATAATTAAAAATTGTTCATTGTAAATATAGGCGCGTTCGTCTAGTGGCTTAGGACGCCGCCCTCTCAAGGCGGAGATCACGGGTTCGAATCCCGTACGCGCTACTAAACAAATCTCAAATGTCAAATCTTATATAGATTGCTAATCATCAAAACCAATGTTAATTGTATATTGGTTTTAGTTTTTTATTTATAGTTTAAAAATTCTTATTTTTTATTTTATGAAAAGATACGAAAAACATATTTTTATTTGTGAAAACAAACGCCCGCCTGAAGATCCGCGAGGCTGCTGTTTCGATAAAGGCGGCTCAGAAATTAAAGCTAAATTTAAACAGAGAATTAAAGAACTTGGATTAAAAACAGAAGTGCGTGCAAACACTTCAGGATGCCTTGATGCGTGTGAATTCGGCGCTTCGGTAGTTGTTTACCCGGAACAAATATGGTATGGCGGCGTTAGGATTGATGACGTTGAAGAGATACTGCAAAGTCATATTATCAATAATAAACCCGTAGAAAGATTGAAAATCTCTCATCCAAAGTTTAATAAAGATGACATCAAAATCTGAAAAGAAACATGCTGAAAAGGTTTTTGATATTCTAAAAAAAGAATATCCGCATGTTAAACCGGCATTGAATTATGAAAGTCCTTTTCAGCTTTTAGTTGCTACTATACTTTCTGCACAATGTACGGATGAACGTGTAAATATGGTTACAAAAGAGCTATTCAAAAAATATAAAGTGCCTAAAGATTATTTAAATGTTTCTAATGAAGAACTTGAAAAGGATATTTATTCAACCGGGTTTTATAAGCAGAAAGCTAAAAGCATAAAAGGATGCTGCCAAGCTTTAGTAGAAAAATATAACAGCAAAGTTCCTGCTGATTTCGAAAAATTAAATGAGCTTCCAGGTGTTGGCAGAAAAACTGCGTCTGTGGTTGGTGGAAATGCATTCGGAATACCTGCTGTTGCCGTTGATACGCATGTAAAAAGATTATCAAATTTATTAGGTTTTATTAAATCCAATGACCCTGAAAAAATTGAATCTAAATTAAAAGAACTGCTCCCGGAAAAAGATTGGATAAATTCCTCTCATTGGCTGGCTGCACATGGAAGAAAAATTTGTATTGCTAGAAGGCCGAAATGTTTGGAATGTGTTATCGGGAATATTTGTCCAAGCTTTAATCCTGAGTATTGACATTGAAAATTAAAAAATTATTTAAAATTCATTAATTCAAATAATAATTCATTCACATGTTGAATAACCAGTTGAATTGATTAATAAATAGATGTAATTCTAGAAGGAGATTATATGTCTGAAGATGTAATGCGGGACCGAAATTATTGTCTGCGGCTATTAAAAGAATATACACAAAGTGAGAGTTTGTTAAAACATGCTTTTGCAGTTGAAACTTGTGTGCGGGCTTATGCCAAAAAATTTAATGAAGATGTTGAATATTGGGGAAATGTAGCTCTTCTCCACGATTTTGACTATGAAAAATATCCAACAATCGAAGATCATCCTTTTAAAGGATCGGAAATATTAAAATTAAAAGGTTTTGATGATGAATTTAGAAATGCGATTCTTTCACATGCAGATTATTCCGGAGTACAAAGAGAATCTTTACTGCAGAAAACTTTATTTGCATGTGATGAATTAGCCGGTTTTATTACGGCAGTTAGTTATGTTCGTCCTTCAAAAAGTGTTGTTGATGTTGAAGTAAAATCGGTTAAGAAAAAATTAAAGGACAAAGCATTTGCAAAAAATGTTAGTAGAGATGATATTATAAAGGGAGCTGAGGGATTAAATATTCCAATTGATGAACATATTCAATTTTGTATTAATGCAATGAAAGATAATAGGGAAGAATTAGGCCTTTAAGAATAAAAACAAATTTCTTCAAAATGATTATTTTTTCAATACTTAAAGCCGTCAAAATCAGCAAACTGACTTGACTTGTATCTCGTATATTGTCTAAATTGTCAGCAAAAATTAGGAGAGTTTTTAGATTTTTTTGCTACCAAATATTTATAGAGTTACAGTGCGATAAGTGTTGTATATTTTGTGCCAACTGTAACCATTTTTTAATTAAAATATTATATAATGAATAGCAAAAAATTAATTCTCTTAATTTTTATTTTTACCATTCCCTTATTTTCCCAAAAAGATATAAGAGTTATTTCCTCTAATGCAAATTCAATTGTACTTGAGTATACTCCGACTTATAATAAAATTACAGAGCAATTAATAAACAATCAAAAATATTTGAACATCAGTTTTGCTTTTGGTTTGGAAGATCGCACAAATAATTTTGGTAATCCTAGCATTCAAATAAGACAACTTAATCTTGGCGTCCCTTCAGAATATGGAAATACAATTCAAGTTTTAAATACGGCGTATAAGGAAATTGTTGGTAAAGTTATTCCAGTTCCAATCGAAGAAGGAAAAGAAGAAGCTGCTGCAAATAAATTTGAAATTGGAAATGATTATTACAACTATCATCCAAAAGAAGATTTGGCAGCATTTGGAGAATTTGGCATAATCAGAGGAGTTCAAGTTCAATCAATTCATTTATTACCAGTTAAATTTTATCCTGAACAGAATAAAATCAAACTATATACAAAAATTGTTGTCCAAATAAATTATTCATCCAATAGAAAAAATCTATTTTCAACAAAAGATAATTTTTTAGACGGAGCCCTAATAAATTTTAACATTGCAAAAAATTGGGGAGTTCGTTCCAGCAAATCATTAAAAAAAGCAGTTGTAAACAGCGTTCTTTCCACCGGGAAATGGTATAGATTTGAAGCCCCTGAAGAAGGCATATATAAAATTTCCAGAAGCGAATTATCTGATTATGGAATAGAGGCATCAACTGTAGATCCGAGAACCATAAAAATTTATAACAATGGCGGCCAAATGCTTCCCGAAAAAGTAAGCGCTGAAAGGCCATCTGATTTAGTAGAAAATGCAATTATGGTGGTTGGTGAAGAAGATGGCAAATTTGATGAAGGCGATTATATTATTTTTTATGGAAGAGGAACAAGTTTTTGGGATTATGATAAGAATTCTAAAACTATAAAAAGAGAATTTAATTTATATACAAATCAAAATTATTATTGGATTACTTCAGGGGGAAATACAGGTAAAAGAATTCAGAATGAAGCTAGTTTGAACGATGTAAATTCATACGTACAAAATACTACCAAGGCATTCGTCAGCTGGGAAAAAGATGAAATAAATTTAGCCAAAACCGGGAGAGTATTTCTGGGTGATGATTTTCCTGAGACTAACCCAACGCGCACATATGTAAATACATTATATGGTTTAATTCCAAATTCAAAAATTAATTATAATATACAATTTGTAAGTGCGTCTCCGTCTACTGCCACGCTTAAAGTTTACGAGAATTCAGGTTTATTATTTTCGAACCCAATTTCTGGCTACCCAACTGAAGGAAGTAATAAAGACCACATTTATGGGAATGCATTACAGCGTTCAGCAGTTCATGTCGGTTCATTGCCTAATAATCAAAGCGCCTTAAGATTTGATTACGAAGGTAATTCATCTTCGGCAATTGGCTATCTCGATTATTTTGAAATACAATATCAGAAGAGCTTAATTCCGACAAACAATCAACTTATATTTTATTCTAAAGATACAACCGCAAATATTGAATATCATATTACAAATTTTCCTTCACTTAATATTAAAGTGTTTGATATAAGCGATTATTCGAATGTAAAAATGATTACAAACCCTATTCTGCTTAGCGGCGGTGAGTTCCGGTTTCAAAAGTCAGAAAATGAGGGAAATGTTTCAGAATTTTTAGCTTTGGGTGATGATAATTTTAAATCTCCATCTAATCCGGCTCAGGTTAATAATCAGAATGTACATGGGATTGCTGAGGGAGCAAAATTCATTATAATTACCCATCCGGAGTTTAGAGCTCAAGCAGATCGACTTCAAAATTATAGACAGAACGAATCCTCTTACAAATTATCGACTATTGTTGTAGATGTAAAAGAAATTGAAAATGAATTTGCTAATGGTTCTAACGACCCTTCAGGCATAAGAGACTTTATTAAATATGCTTATGATAATTGGACAATACAACCTGAATATGTTCTTCTCTTTGGTGATGCAACTTATGATTATAAAAACATTGAAGGTGTAGGCAATAATTTTGTACCTGTTTGGGAAACTTATGAATTTTTAAATGATATAATCTCTTATCCAATGGATGATTATTATGCAAGAGTGCAAGGGGATGATTCTTTTGTAGACTTAGCCGTTAGCCGAATAACCTGTCAAAGCAAAGCTGATGCTCAAATTTCAGTTGATAAAATCATTAAATATGAACAGGATAAAGATTTTGGGACCTGGAGAAATTTAATTACGCTCGTAGCTGATGATGGTTTGACATCAAGTGGAAACGATGGTGCACAGCATACTTCGCAATCCGAAGACTTAGGTAGACTTTATATTCCAGGCTCATATAATTTAGATAAAATTTATTTATCCGCTTATCCAACAGTTTTAACAAGTTTCGGAAGAACTAAACCCGAAGTGAATAAGGCAATAATAAAAGCTGTAAACGATGGTACTTTGATTCTAAATTTTATCGGACACGGCAGCCCGGAAGTTTGGACTCATGAAAGGGTATTTGAAGAAGCTACTTCCATTCCGCAAATGGTAAATGATAAATATTTTTTCTTAACCGCAGCAACTTGTGATTTCGCTTATTACGATTTACCAAATACGCAAAGCTCGACGGAAATATTAATGTTAAAAGAAAATAGCGGAGCAATTGCCGCTTTTGCTTCTGCACGGCCGGTCTATTCAGGACCAAATTCTACTTTGAATAATTTATTTTTCTCTAATCTTTTGATGAACAATACCGATTCAAGCGGGTTGGCTCCAACAATAGGCAAAGCATATTTCTTAACTAAATCTCGCAGATCTGATTCGAACGATTTTAAATTTCATTTATTTGGCGATCCTACATTACGGCTGAATGTGCCGCATTATACTGCAAGTATTGATTCTATAAATGGAGAATCTGTAGGCTTAACAAATAATCATTCTGTTCAGAATGATGCAAAATCCACTCTGGCGCTTTCCGGAAATTTGGCAGCTGCACCATCAAATATAAATAATGCACTTGCCGGGAACGTACAATTGAAAGCTCTTAGTCACGCTACAATAAGTGGAAGCATAAGAAAGTTTGTTGATAATTCAGTTTGGACAGATTATTCCGGCGAAGGTATTTTAACCGTTTTCGATTCTCAAAGATCAGTGCATTTTTCAGATATTAATTATGATGTTACTCTTCAAGGCGGTGTTATATTCCGAGGAAGAGTTTCGGTTGTAAACGGAAAATTTAATGCTAATTTTATCGTCCCAAAAGATATTTCCTACGAAAATAAGCAAGGCAAAATTGCATTTTATTTCTTCGATGGTAATTCTGATGGAATAGGTTATACAAATAATGTTATAGTTGGCGGAACCGATAATTCAGTTGCCAATGATGAGAAGGGGCCTGACATCGAAATCTATTTTGACAATGAATCTTCAATCGGTGGAACATTAGCAAATCCCAATTCTGACTTAATAATTAAATTATCAGATGAAACTGGTTTGAATACAACTGGCACAGGTATTGGGCATGGTTTTGAAGGAGTTCTTAATGATAAAGAAAATGATCCGATAGACTTTTCAAATTATTTTACCGGAGATATTGATGCCGGCGGAAAGTCCGGAAAGGTTAATTATAAGTTCGCCAATATAGACCCTGGTGATTATAAATTAAAAGTAAAAGCCTGGGATGTATTCAATAATCTTTCTACAGAAACAACTTACTTTAATGTTGTAAGTTCAGATGAATTAGCAATACGGGACGTTTATAATTATCCAAATCCATTTGCTTCTAACACAACTTTTACATTTCAGAAGAACTTAACTAATGCAGTTGATCTTCAAATAAAAGTATATACAATTGCCGGAAGATTGATTAGAAACATTGAAAAATTTAATGTAGAAGGTAATTTTGTAAAAATTAATTGGGATGGAAGAGATGAAGACGGAAATCAAATTGCCAACGGTACATATTTATATAAACTGATTGTAAAAACTGTGGATGGCAGCTTTAATAAAAGTGTTTTAGGAAAACTTGCAGTAATTAAATAGAAAAATTTTTGCAATGAATATTAAACATATTTTCAGTTAATTTAATGTTCGCAAATTTATAAATGTGTTTTTAATGATTAAGAAAATAAGTTCATTATCAATTGGAGGAAAATAAAAATGAAAATATTTCTCAGGCTAATGATGGTCAGCGTGATGTTTGCGGGAGTTGTAAAAACTTCATATGCACAAGGTGAAGCTGCTGTCCCATTTCTTGAACTGGCACCAGATTCTCGCGGTGGCGGTATAGGCGAGTCCGGTGCAGGTTTAGCCGATAACTCTGCGGCTATATTTTGGAATCCTGCAGGCATTGCCTTTTTATCTGGATCCGAAGTATCTATTACGCATAGTAACTGGCTGCCCCAATTTAATCTAGATTTGTTTTATGATTATTTAACTTATCGGCAATATTTTGACGAACTAGACGGAAGCTTAACCGCAAGTATAACTTACATGAATTTTGGTCAATTTGTTAGAACAGGCGAAGACAGCCCAGACCCGATTGGAACATTCAATTCGTTCGATGCTGCGTTAACATTAGGTTACGCAACTAAAGTTGCAGATGATTGGGGACTTGGTTTAAACTTCAGATTAATTCACAGCCGGCTTTCAGATCAGCCAACAGCAGGCGAACAGGGCAGAGGTGTTGCAACCTCAGTAAGTTTTGACTTAGCAACAATGTGGCGTCCGGCTAAACTAGTTATCCCATTTATCGATGAAGATATCGGCGGCAATCTAAGCATTGGTTTGAATTTAAGTAATATGGGCCCGAAAATTTATTACATTGATAGGGCGCAGGCAGATCCGATACCCACAAATTTCAGGTTAGGTTTTGCATACCAATTATTTAATGATGAATTCAATTCCTTAACTTACACGCTGGATTTCAGCAGATTATTAATAAGTAAGAAAACAATTGTCAATTCGGAAACAGGCGACACTTCTTCCACCTCGAAAGAATGGTATAATGCAATTTTTAGTTCGTGGGGTGATAGGCCTTTTAGCGAGGTTATGAGGCAATTCGTTACGTCAATGGGACTCGAATATTGGTACGGAACACCCGGTGATTTTTTATTTGCAATTAGGTCCGGTTTCTTCTATGAAGATCCAAGTTACGGAAATAGAAAATTTATAACCTTCGGTGCCGGCATACGTTATGATATTTACGGTTTTGATTTCAGTTATATAACAACATCTGTGTTCAAAGGAGGAGAGAATCATCCACTCTCCGATACTTTGCGTTTTACCGTTCTAATTGGCTGGGGAGGCGCACCTGAAAGCACCAGAGGTTTACCAAGAGGGATCTAAAAATTAATGCTTAAAAATATTCTAGCTTTTACACTCATTTCTATTGGATTGAGCAGTTTATCTGCTCAATCCTTTAATGCTGATATTAATCCTTTTCCAAAATCATTTAGTAAAAATATTGCTGTTCCGGATACCTTGAAAATATTAGCAGTGATGGTAAATTTTCAAGAGGATAAAGATGAAGCAACTTTTGGAAATGGGAAGTTCGGATCAATCTATTCCAAAGATTACGGAAGTGATATATTAGATCCGCTGCCGCATAACAAGGCTTATTTTGAAGCCCACCTTGAATTTGTAAAAAATTACTATCAAAAGGTTTCGGGAGGTAAACTGCCTGTTGTTTACGCAGTATTGCCTGATACATTTTCAGTTTCAAAAACAATGAGAAATTATTCTCCTGCCAATAACAGCAGCGATTTCACAAATGTTGCTGATTTTTCTAAAGAAGTTTGGAATCTTGCAGACGCAAAATATCCGGCTTTTAATTTTGGCGGATATAATGTGTTTATAATTTTTCATGCTGGAGTTGGAAGGGACGTTACTCTACCCGGTAGCTTAGGAACCGAAAAAGATATTCCATCTATATATTTAGGATTGAATGCGTTAAAAGAAATTTATGGTGATAACTTTAATGGATTTCCAGTTTCAAATAATAATTTTAGTATTTCAAATTCAATCATTATTCCTGAAACAGAGAGCAGGGAATTATCTTCCGTTGGCGGAGAGATTCTATTTGAGATTTCTATAAATGGCTTATTGGCTGCGAGCGTAGCAAGTTATTTAGGTTTACCTGATTTATTTGACACTGAGACAGGCTTAAGTGCAATTGGAAGATTTGGACTTATGGATGGACAATCAATATTCGCCTATAATGGATTATTCCCTCCTGAAATGTCGGCATGGGAAAAAATGTATTTGGGTTGGCTTACTCCTTTAACTTTATCGCCTGGTGATTATAAAATTAATTTAACTACAAATCAGGCTGCTGCTTTAAGCGATACTGTCGCAGTAAAAATTCCTATAAGTTCCACTGAATATTATTTAGTTCAAAATAGAAATAGAGATGCACATGCTGATGGAGCAATCATAAAATATATTTCAAACGGCACTTCATTCACTCGAACATTATATAAAGATACTACGGGTTTTTATAGTTATGATACAGACTCATTGCAAGGTGTAGTAACTGATGTTGATGAATTTGATTGGGCAGTTCCTGGAAGCGGCATTTTAATTTGGCATATAGATGAAAATATTATAAATCAAAATATTGCCGATAATAAAATAAATGTTGACAAAGAAAACCGCGGTGTTGATTTAGAAGAAGCTGATGGAATTCAGGATATTGGTGAAAAATTTCAGGATATACTTGGAGATGTTTTTGTCGGTGAAGGCGGCCCTGAAGATTTATGGTTTCAAGGCAACGATTCTAAATTTTATGAAAATAAATTTTCAAAAGATACACGTCCGAAAAGTATTACAAATTCCGGCGCGAATAGTTTAATCACTATTTTAAATTTTTCTTCTATTGCAAATAAAATGAGTTTTAATGTTGTTTACGGCGACTCAATTGTTAAACCGATTTTTTCAAATCAATTAAATCTTGTTACATCAAATAACAGTTTAACAAGTATTACAAATGGTTTTGCACTGTTAAATGATTCTAGTTTGGTGATTTTAAATTTAAATGGCGAACAAGTAAATACATTTCAGAGTTTTTCAAATTTCAAAACTGCAGCATATTCAGAAAATAGTTCCCAATATATTATAGGCGCAATTGGTTCAACTTTAAATGTATACGTGAATGATGGTAATTCAGTTAAAGTAAATCAATTTAACGTTGGCGAAAAAATAACCGCACCACCAGTCGTATTTGTGAAATCCGTAAATCAATATCAGATTTTGTTGGGCACAATTTCAGGTAAGTTATTAACCTATTCTTCCGGCAGTATTTCCGTAAATCCACAATTGATTGAAACAAAAAGTATAGCTTCGGAACCTATATTTAAAATTGCCGCAGACGGTGATCAATTTTTTTCTGTTCTTACAGCAACAAAGGTTATTGATAAAAATGAGAAAGAATATAATTATGCATTAGCTGGCGATACACACATAAATAAAAATTTAGGATTGAACGAATCCTCACTTTCAAATATTGATTTATCTTTAACGCAAGATAAAGCCGGAAATTATTTATCAATTTTAAGATATGGAAATGGTTTAGTTGAAGTTATTTCAAACGGAATTAACGTTGCTAAATTTGATACTAAATTAAGTGATAGATCAAATACCTTTGCGCTAACAGATTTAAAAAATGACGGAAGCAACTATATAGTATATACTAACGGAAATAAGATAGAAGCAAAAAATATTTATGGTGCTTCTGCCGATAATTTCCCATTTAGTGATCCGCTTGGAATTGGATTTGTCGGGCAGCCTGTCGCAGCAGATTTCGAAGGTGACAATCGATCAGAAATTATTGCAGCAACTTCTGATGGAAGAATATTTGCGATTGACGGCGGTACTGGAAAAGTTGTTGATGATTTTCCTGTTTCCGTTGGCAAACCGTTAGCCGCAACTCCCACAATATTTACATCTAATGGAAAGATTGCTTTGGCGGTAATTAATAACCAAAATTATTTCTCAGCATGGACAATAAGCTCAACACCGGGGAGAGGATTTTGGGATGAAGCAAATGGTAATACATTAAATTCTTCTTTTTTATCTTCTGCCAAGTCAGATAATCAAACAACTGAATTTTTTCCAACAAACAGAGCTTATAATTATCCCAATCCCGTTTACGGCGGAGAAACTCAAATTAGATATTATGTTTCGGAGAATTCAAAAATTAATATTAAAATTTTTGATCTTGCCGGTGACTTCGTTGCTGAATTAAATGCAGCTGCAGCTGGCGGAACTGATAATGAAACAACCTGGAATGTTGGTAATATTCAAAGCGGAGTATATTTAGCTCGTATAGAAGCAGTTAGTGAGTCAGGCAAAACGGAACAAAATATAATTAAGATTGCTATAGTAAAATAAGGAGTTTATGATTTATTGAGCATTCGTTTACCATAACTATTGGTTGTCATATCAATAAAATAGGAGGTCACAATGAAATGCTCGGCAATTCTATTAACAGTTCTATTTGTCCCATTTATCTATTCTCAATCATTAAATTTGAAGGATAGTACGAATCAATTTGATTATGTCATTATCACTGTTCCGGAATTTGTTAACGCCTGTCAAGATTTTAAACTTCATAAAACTAAAGACATGGGATTAAAAACGTTGGTGGTTGATACATCCGAAATTTTAAATCAATTTCAATCAGAAAATTCTGAGCAAGAAAATATTCGTGATTTTATTAGCTATGCAGGCACTTTCTGGAAATCACCTCAGCCGAAATATTTTTTGATCGCAGGAGATTTATCTAAAATACCAAATGAAATATTTGTAACATTGCCGAATTCTCCTAAAACAGATACAGCTATGACAGATTACTTTTATTCACTAAATAGATATGCCGTTGATACAAACTCAATTGCATTTTACGTAGGAAGAATTGCAGCTCGAAATGTAGATGAGCTTACCAATTATTTTAATAAAGTAATAAATTATGAAAATTATGCATCAATTTCTGAATGGAATATGAGATCATTGATAATTGCTGATGATGGAATTACTTCTACGGGAAATGATGGAAATATATTTGAACAGTTTGCAATTAAATTGGGCAGTTCATTTCCTCAAAATTTTGATTTGAAGTATTACTTCGAATCAGATAGCTCAGCTTATTACGGCAATAAAGATTCGATCTTCAATTTTATTAATAATACAGGCGTATCTTCTGTATTCCTGGTTGGTCATGGTAATAGTTTAAAATTTACTCATCAAAAATTGATTAGTGCTGAAGATGTATCACTTTTAAATAATGATAATAAATATTTTATAATTTCTTCACTATTCCCAAACCACTTCTCAGATTCTAATTCTACCAGCATTACAGATCAAATGCTATTTAAGAATGATGGAGCTTTAGCAGGATTCAGTCCTGTAGGTGTTGTTTATTTTTCAAATGATGTTTCTATTTTTCCAAATTTTACAGATCATTTGTATTCATACAATCATTATTCGATTGGCGAAGCAGTTAAACTTGCGTTTGCTTCTTCAAATACTACTCAAAATAATATTTATAATATTTTTGGTGACCCTTCTATTAAATTAAAATATGATTTACTTGCTGGAGTAGCACCAAGTTTTAAACCTTCAGTATTCAAATTAGAACAAAATTATCCTAATCCATTTAATCCTTCAACAACAATTAGATTTAATTTGCCGAAAGACGATTTTATTAAATTGAAAATTTATGATGTATTAGGAAATGAAATTTCAACTTTGCTAAGTGGAAATTACACTTCTGGTTTGCATGAAGTAGAATTTAACGGTTCAAATTTAAGTTCAGGAATATATTTGTACAGATTAGAAGGTTCGAGTTTTTCGCAAATTAAAAAAATGGTATTGCTTAAATAATTTTTTAATTAATAATTCCGGATAAAAAATATTCTATGGTAAGAATTGGTCTTTACACGTTATTGTTCTCATTATTCAGCATAAAGATTTTTGCTCAATTTACTGAATTTCATCCCGAACTTGATTGGTATACAATCAAGGGAAAACATGTTGATGTTCATTATCATGAAGGTACGGAAAGAACTGCCAGAACGGTTGCTAAAATTGCAGATGAAGTATGGGGACCTATTACGTCTTTATATGAGTATGTGCCTGATAGAGTTCATTTTGTTATTAAAGATATTGATGATTACTCAAATGGAGCTACATATTTTTTTGATAATAAAATTGAAATTTGGACAAGCGCCCTTGATTTTGATTTGAGAGGAACACATAACTGGCTGCGGAATGTAATTTCACATGAGTTCACACACATGGTGCAGATTCAAGCTGCAAATAAATTGTCGCGTACGGTTCCCGCGGTCTATTTTCAATTACTAAATTATGAAGATGAACGTCGTCCGGATGTTCTTTACGGTTTTCCAAATGTAATAGTGTCTTATCCAATAGCTTCGCTGAATATGCCGGCTTGGTTTGCAGAAGGCACAGCTCAGTATATGAGAAAAGATTTTAATTATGATAATTGGGATACACATCGAGACATGATTCTGAGGTGTTATGCTTTAGACAATAAAATGCTAACCTGGAATCAAATGGGTGTTTTTGGCAAAACAAGTTTAGGAAATGAATCGGTTTATAATTCTGGATTTGCCTTAACAAGATATATTTCACAAAAATATGGAGAAGACAAACTTCGTAAAATAACCAAAGATTTAGGTAAGCTTACAAACTTTACTATTGATGATGCATTTGAAGACGTACTTGGAAAAGATGGAAATGCAGTATACAATGAATGGCAATCTTTCCTAAAAGAAAACTATAGAAAACGGAGTGAATCAGTTTTGGCTAATCTGGTTCAAGGCGATACTATTGCTAAATCGGGATTTGGAAATTTTTATCCTGTGTTTTCACCTGATGGAAAAAAAGTTTTATTTATTTCAAATAAAGGTTCGGATTATTTTGGGCTCGCCAGCATCTATCAGTACGATTTGGATACAAAGAAAGAAAAATCATTAGTTGACGGTGTCAGATCTTCAATAAGTTACATCCCCGGTACAAATAAAATTGTTTATGCTAAATTAGATGATGATAATCCCAATGATTACAATGTTCACGATCTTTATATATATGATATAGATGAGGATGAAGAAACTAGAATTACATTTGATCTGCGCGCAAATCAACCCTACGTTTCCCATGATGGTAAAAAGATTGTATTCTTATTTCAAAAAGATGGAACTACAAATATTGGCACAGTTGACATCAGCGGGAAAAATTTTAAGCAGTTAACTTTTTATGCAAATGGGGAACAAGTTTACGATGCTAAGTTTTCGAATGACGATTCACATATTATTTTTGATTTCGCTTATAAAGAAGGCAGGGATATTCTGGAAATTGCTGCCGAAGGGGGGATACAAGAAAAACTGATTGCAACTTCAAGCGATGAACGAAATGCAGTTTATGATAAGAACGGAAATATAATTTATGCGTCTGACGAAACAGGTATTTTTAATATTTATTCTTTTAATCCTGTCACTAAAGAAAAGAAACAATTATCAAATGTAATCGGCGGTACATTTATGCCGGCTGTTTCCGACAATGGTGATATTGTTTATGCCGGATATACTTCTTCAGGATTTAAAATTTTTCTTTTAAATAACCACGAACAGAACAATGTTAAACCTAGCCATGATTATGTTTGGGTTAATGATCCGCCTTTAGATAAAGACCAGCCAAACGGCGATTTAAACAAGTACGATATAAGGGCTCTAAGAAATTATGATGATTATAATTTGCCTAATTACGAAGAGAAAAAATATACGGGTGTATTTTCAAAATTATCTTTCTTTCCATTGATTAGATTTGATAATTATAATACATCAAACGGCTTTTTTGAAAAATTAAAACCCGGCTTATATGTCGGCTCCTCGGATATGCTTAACCGGTATGATATTTTTGCCGGTGCTGCTATCAATTCCAGACTAGAACGAGATTTATTTCTAAATTTTGATTATCGCAATAAACTGCCGCTTCTATTTGATTTAGGCATTAAACCAGAACTTGGGCTTGAATTATATAACATCAGCAGGAAAGCTAATGTTGATGTATCATTCGGCTCACATACTGTTAACGGCCATACAGAATATGACTATGTTGTTCCCACTGATGTTACTTACAATTTATTTGAAGTAGATTTAGTTGCAAAGCATAGAATTTTTAACCGATTAAATAATTTAGAATTCAGATTTATATTTTCAAAATATACTGCAACTCTTGATGGATTTTTACTTCCGGATAAAACTTTTTACCCGACAACAAACGACACATATTTGATTGGAAGAAATTTCCAGCTTACTTATTCATTTGAAAGTTTGCTGCCTTATATTGATTCAGATATAAATCCTATTGGAGCAGAAATTGAGTTGAGATATAATTACGAATCGAATAAATACAACAATGAAGGGAACTATGTTGTAGAAGATGGATTGTTAAAACCTGCTTATAATTTATTTAATTTCCATAGACTTGAGCTTAATACAAAGTTGCATGTGCCGCTTTTTGCATCAAACACTTTAACTGCTCAAATAAGAGCAGGTACTATATTTGGACCGTCTGTACCTGACTTTTTCGATTTCTATTTAGGCGGCTTAGTTGGATTAAAGGCATATCCTTTTTATGCTGTAAGCGGAAATGAAATTGCCTGGTTGAATTTAACATACCGATTTCCTTTATTTAGAAATATTGATAGTAGATTGGGACATTTATATTTAGATAAAATATTCTTTTCAATTTACGGAGATATAGGGAATGCATGGTATGGAGATGTACCAAAGCTTAGTTCCTTTAAAAAAGGCGCTGGCGCAGAAATAAGATTCTCTCTTAATTCGTTTTACTTATTCCCGACAGATATATTTTTCAACGCCTCTTATGGCTTTGATAAATTCACAAGAGAAATAAATGATAAAACCGTTACATACGGCAAAGAATTTCGTTTCTACGGCGGTGTATTATTTGGCTTTGATTTCTAGATTAATAAATTCGGGTTACTCTAAAAATATATACTGTTGAATATTTTTTAACTTTTACTAAATATATAGAAAAAGCAAAATATGAAATTAAAAATAGTTTTCTTTTTAGTCGTAATTTCTATGGTTTCGGTTTTTCACAAATGAAAACTAATAAACGAATTATATCTTACCGGGAATTTAATTTCAGATTCAAAAATTGTAAGCAAACAAACTCAGCCTCTAAATAATTTCTCTCCTAATATTCTCATAGCTAATAAAAAGAAATCGCCTTTTCTTGCAGGACTTTTTTCGTTAGTTATTCCTGGTTCCGGTGAAATATATGCAGAAAGTTATTTGAAGGCAGGCATATTTGTAGCGGTTGAAGCTGCGTTAATTTCAGTCGCGGTTATTTATAATAAAAAAGGCGACAACCAAACAAATACTTTTCAAAATTATGCTGACGAAAATTGGAGCGTTGTTAAATATGCTGAATGGATGGTAGATCATAAAGAATTTTTAGGACTGCCTCCGGAATTGACATACAATGATATAATAGTAAGTAATGATCCAAACTTACCAGCATGGAAGCAAGTTGACTTTAGCAAATTAAATTATTTTGAGACTCAGGTTACCGGCGGATCCGGCTTCACACATAGATTACCTGGCCATGGCGAACAGCAGTATTATGAATTAATTGGTAAATATCATCAATACAATCCTGGTTGGAATGATTATGATTCGCAAAGCCTGGATATTAAATCACTAACAAAAAATTTCCAATATTATTCCGGTATGAGAGGGGATGCAAACGATTTATATAACGTTGCAACTAAAGCAGTGGTTGGAATTTATATTAATCATGTCCTTAGTGCATTAGATGCTGCATGGTCAACTACAATTTATAACAAACAAATTGCAATGCAATTAAGAGTTAAACAATTTAATATGGCTGATCATATTGACTTAGTTCCAACTGTTAATTTTAAAATTGGCCTGTAAAATTAAAATTATTCAATTGGATTGATTTACTATTAAATACTTCTAAAAAGATATTATTATTCTCCTATTCTTTCCTTTAATGTGATTCGAACCATTCGTTTCTGGAATTACCTCACAATTTTCTTCTAAGTTTATTAACCTTATCAAAATTTAACAAATAATTCTTGTTTAAGATTTTAGAATTATTTAATTTTCGAACAATTTAAAAAAATGTTCTATAACTTTAATGTGTATTGATTGCAGATTTAATTTAGGAAAAGATTGAAAGAGAATAAGTCAGGCAAGAAAGAAGAGAAAAAGGAAAAAATAGTGGAGGCCGCCAGGAAAGTATTTTCAAAGTACGGTTACAACAAAACTACACTTGATGATATAGGCAGCATAGTTGGTATGCGTAAAAATTCCTTATACCATTATTTCAACAGCAAAGAGGAATTATTCGCATATATAATTAATTGTGAAGCGGATTTGTATTTTAATCATATAGATGAAGAAATTGCTAACTATAAAACCGCTAAAGATAAAATCAAAATACTAATGGAAGATGGAATTAAATTTGGCAGAAAAAGATTAAACTTATACAACGCTACCGTCGCGGCAAGAATGGAAATATTTCATTTGGTTGAAAATTTTCATAAACAATTTGTTAAAAAGCAGTACAGCCTCGTGCGGAGTTTATTAAAAGAGGGTGTCAAGAATAAAGAATTTGTAAATCATAATAGTAAAAAGCTAGCTGAAGATTTAGTGGATATGGTTAATTCCATCGAAGAACACATCTATATATCAAGCGGCGCCAAGTACTTTAGAGAAATAAATTTTGCGATGGTCGACAGTAAAATTTCTAATTTATTAAACTTAATTTTAACCGGGCTTACTTTAAAATCTAACTAAGAATTATTTTAGGGAAGCATAATGAATAGAAGATCATTTATGGGTGAATCAAAAATACTTATCATTATTTTAATATTTATTATCAGCTGCGCGAATATTTTTTCACAGGATTCAACGCAAAATGCTGATGTTCTTGTTTTGACACTTGAAAAAGCTGTTAATATGGCATTAGAAAAAAATTATGATGTTCAAATAGCAAATTATAATTTAATGGATGCGGAAGCACAAATAACTGAGGCTTACGCGGGAGCCTGGCCAAAATTAAATTTTTCCGGAACGTATACCCGAAATCTAAAATCACCCGTTTTATTTCTTCCTCCAAATACTCCATTTAATCCTAGCTCATCTACCCAAACATTTTCCCTGGGGGCAAAAAATAGTTATAACATTGGACTTTCACTTTCGCAGACTATTTATGACCCTAGATTGGGAACGGCAATAACTATTGCAAAGCAATATTCACAATATTCGCAATTCAATAATCAATCAACTGAGGATGATGTTAGAGCCCAAGTTAAACAAGCATTTTATGCAGCTTTGTTATCAAAAAAATTAATTGAAGTAAATGAAGAAGGCTATAAAGTTGCCAAAGCGAATAAAGAAAATACCAGTGCTTTGTACAAGCAAGGGATTGCTTCAGAATATGATTATTTGCGTTCTGAAGTTCAACTCGCCAATGTAGAGCCGGCATTAATTGAAGCCAAGAATAATTTTGAAATGTCTAAAAACAATTTGAAAAATTTATTATCTCTGGATTTAAATCAGAAAATTAAAATTGAAGGTGAGCTAAAAGTAGAAAAAATTCCATCTGAAGAATTACAAAACTCGGATGAAATTCTAGCTCAAAAAAATCCTTTGCTGCAGAGCCTAAATCTTAGACGGTCAATGTTAGAAGAAAATATTGATATTGAAAAAGCAGCCTATCTGCCTACGTTAAAAGCTTTCGGCAGTTATACATGGCAAAGTGAAGATAATACTTTCAAGTTTAAAAATTATAATTGGGCAAATACAATTGCGGTGGGACTGCAGCTTACTTATGCTTTATTTGATGGATTTCAAAGAAAAGCAAAAATTGAACAAGCGGAAATTGGAGTAAAAACTCTTGAAGCATCAAAAAATAAAACTGAAGAAGGATTAAAAATTGGACTGCTTCAAGCAAAGCTTAAAATGAATGAGGCGTTAGATAGAATTAATGCACAACAGAAAAGTGTAGAGCAGGCAGAAAGAGCTTTAAAGATTGCAGAAACGAGATATAAAAATGGGGTGGGAACTCAATTAGAAATTCTGGATACACAAAATTCATTATCTCAAACCAGGATTAATTACGAAAAATCAATCTATGATTTCTTGATTGCTAAATCCAATTGGGAAAAATTATTAGGAATTTAAAATAAAATGAAATTAAAAATTATAGGAGAATTTAAATTGATGTCTAAGTTGAAAACAACAATCAAGAGTTTGATTAATTTATCATTTTTTATTTTTCTAATCTATTTGAATGGCTGCGGCAGCAAGTCTTCTGAAAATAAAAATACAAACTTAGAAGTTAATCCAGTTCCGGTGAATGCCGCTGTTGTTAAAAAAGGAACAATCTCTCAAGAAAAAACATTTTCCGGTACACTCGAAGGTATTGAGCAAGCTTCAATAATTGCAAAAATTTCTGAAAGAATTACTGATATTAAATACAATGTAAATGATTACGTAAAAAAAGGCGATGTAATTTTTGAATTAGATAAATCAGGGCCAACTTCAAGCTATCTTCAAACTCAAGCTGCATTTGTGAATGCTCAAAAAGATTATGAAAGAATGAAAGCTTTAATAGATGAAGGCGCGGTTTCTCAACAGCGAGTTGATCAGGCTAAAACTGCTTATGATGTTGCTAAGGCTAATTTTGATGCTGCTAAAAGTACAGTGGAATTAACGACTCCAATAGGTGGAATAATTACAGACATAAAATATAATGTGGGCGATTGGGTAACTCCGGGCAGTGAGTTGGGAATAGTCGCGAATGTAAACGAAATGATAATCAAATTTTACGTAAGCGAAGTTGAAATGCGAAAAATTAAAGTTGGACAGAATGTAAAAATCTACTCTGAGTTTGATAAAGATAATTCAGTGGAAGGAAAAGTTTACGAAATTTCCAGATCCGCTTCATCGGATGCAAGATCATTTCAAGTTAAAGCTAAATTTAATAATTCAAAAAATTTGTGGTTTAAACCAGGAATGTTTGTCAGTGTAGATGTTGTGTTGAATTCTCAAAATGATGTTTTATTGATACCGACTCCGGCGATAACATTCAGCAATAATCAAAACATTGTATATAAAATAAAAAATAACCAGGCGTTTCCAGTTGAGATTAGCACAGGTATAAGCGATCAAAATTATACTGAAGTATTAAAAGGGCTAAACGTAGAAGATTCAATTGTTACTCTTGGTATGAATAATCTTCAAGATAGTTCAAGAGTTAGAATTATTAAATAAAATTTTGTATTGAAAAAAATTAGGGCTCCATTACATGAAATTAGCAGATGTTTCCATACAAAGACCTGTATTTACAACAATGATTGTAGTTGCAATCCTTGTTTTAGGATTGTTCTCTTTCATAAAATTAAATGTAGATCAGTATCCTGATGTTGATATTCCATATGTAGTAATAACAACTGTTCTGCCTGGAGCAGGGCCAGAACAAGTTGAATCGGATGTTACAAAAATAATTGAAGATGCTGTTAATCCCGTTGAAGGCGTTGATCATATCTCATCTACTTCTCAAGAAGGGGTTTCAATAGTTGTTATACAATTTAAACTGGAAATTGAAGGCAAAGCTGCTTCTCAGGATGTGAGAGAAAAAGTAGCAGCAGTTAGATCCCAGTTGCCAGATGATGTTGAAGAGCCGGTTATTCAAAGATATGATCCTGCCAGCCAGCCGATTATCACTCTCACCGTTTCAGGAGAAAAATCTGAAAAGGAAATAACCCAATACGCAAAAGATGTTATCAAAAAAAGAATTGAAAATATTCCTGGTATTGGGTCAGTTGATTTAGTTGGCGGTGCAGAAAGAGAAATTTTAATTGATGTAGATGCTGATAGATTAAAAGCTTATAATCTATCTATTCAAGAAGTTATACAAGCTGTAGGCGCAGCCAATGTTGAAATTCCCGGCGGAAACCTGACACAAGGAGATAGGCAGTTGATTCTCCGGACTACCGGAAAATTAACAAAGGTGAGCGATTTTGGAAATATAATAGTGTCATCCCCAAGAGGGCAGCCAATATATTTATCGGACATTGCCACAGTTAATGATTCGACAGTTGAGAAGACCAGCTTAACAAGGCTAAATGGTAAAACCGCTGTCGGCTTGGATATAAAAAAGCAGTCTGGAAGTAATACTGTTAATGTTGCAGATGCAGTTAAGAAACAATTGCCTGCATTGAGAAAAGAATTGCCATCTGATATTGACATAACAGTTGCTCGTGATAATAGTGTCTTTATAAAAAGTTCTATAAATGATGTCTTATTCGATCTAATTTATGGTGCGATATTAGCCGTACTAGTGATTTTTCTTTTTCTGGCAAACCTTCGCGCTACAATAATAAGTGCGTTCGCCTTACCTATTTCCATTATCGGCAGTTTTCTATTAATGTATGCTTTCGGTTTTACACTAAATGTAATGACCTTGCTGGCATTATCTTTAGCTGTCGGATTACTAATTGACGATGCAATTGTTGTTATCGAAAATATTTATCGCCACATGGATGAAGGAGAAACTCCTCTTGAAGCAGCTAAATCAGCAAGCGATGAAATTGGTTTAGCGGTTATGGCCGTTACTTTCACACTTGTTGCAGTATTTATTCCGGTGGCATTTATGCCGGGTATAGTTGGAAGATTCTTTTTTGAATTTGGTATCACAGTAACTGTTGCAGTATTAATTTCTTTATTCATTGCATTTAGCTTAACTCCGATGTTATCCTCTAAATGGTTAAAAGCAAATGATGAAGCACTTTCAAAAAAAGGAAACATTCTGCAAAGGTCCCTTTATCATTTCAATCACTCTTTTGATAGACTTAGCAAAAAATATACAGAAGCGTTAGGATGGTCCATAAAACATAGGGCTATAGTGGTTATTTCAGCAATTGTAATTTTTCTCTTTAGCTTTTACTTAATGGGATTATTAGGCTCTGAATTTTTCCCTCAGCAGGATCAAGGACAATTCACTATTTCAATAAATGCAGCTCCCGGTAGTTCCTTAGAGCAAACTAGTAAAATTGCAAAAGAGCTGGAAGAAAAAGTTCAAGGGAAAAAAGGTGTTGAAAACGTTCTAACAACAATTGGTTCTGGAAACGATCCTGTCAACAAAGGGAGTATTTTGGTTAAGCTAGTTAGTAAAAAAGAACGTGATTATTCAGTTGATGAGATCATGAATGAATTAAGAAATAATACCCATATAGCAGGTGCAAATATCGGGTTCGGTGTTCCTGGCGGCCCCGGGGGACAAGAAAAACCTGTTGTATTTAGTGTCAGAGGTGAAAATATTGATCAGCTTAAAGTTCTAGCAAATAAAGTGGAAAGAATACTAAAAACTACAGCAGGCGCTGTAGATGTTGAAAGTAGTTTGGAGACTTCAAAACCCGAAGTCAGGATTGTAACCGTCAGGCAAAAAGCATCGGAGTTAGGTGTTAACCCTACTTTAATTGCAACTACGGTTCGTTCCATGGTGGATGGATATAAAGCAACAAAATTTCAAGAGGGAAATGAGCAGTATGATGTAAGAGTAAGATTGAAAGAGAAGGATAGAACAACAATTCAAGATATATCAAACATAGCAGTTAAAAGCACTAAGAAAGACAGAATGGGAAATGCCATTTTAGTTCCATTAAGTGATATAGCTTTTATTTCCCAGGGTGTCGGTCCATCTAAAATTAATAGATATGATAGGCAAAGAGAAATTAGAATTGATGCAAACTTATCAAACGCTCTTTTGGGCGAAGTTGTTTCGGCTGCACAAAAAAGAATTGATAAAATTGATATTCCACCGGGCTACACAGTTAAGGTTTCCGGAAGTGCTGAGGTTCAATCAGAATCATTCTTAAACATATTTTTATCGTTGGCATTGGCTATAATTTTCGTTTACATAGTATTAGCCTCACAGTTTGAAAGTTTCTTACACCCGTTCTCAATTATGCTTGCTCTTCCAATGTCTATAATTGGTGCTGTGCTTGCTTTACTTGCACTTGGCGGTTCACTTTCAATTATGTCATTAATTGGAATTATAATGTTGATGGGATTAGTTACAAAGAATGGTATTCTCCTGGTTGATTATATTAATATTCAAAGAGGAAGAGGATTATCGCGTTCAGATGCGATTTTGAAAGCAGGACCAACAAGGTTAAGGCCAATTCTAATGACAACTTTTGCTATGATTTTTGGAATGATTCCAGTTGCATTCTCATTAGGTGAAGGTTCTGAATTTAGGTCACCAATGGGACAAGCTGTCATCGGCGGACTAATTACATCTACGCTTTTAACATTATTTATTGTACCGGTTGTTTACTCTATTTTGGATGATATTTCATCAAAAGGTATTTTCGGAAAGAAAAATAAATCAAACAAAAAAGATAATAGAAATCATGCGGGGCAAAAATGAAAATTGCGTTTTTAGTTTATCATGATGTTATTGATGATAGAGTGATTCAAATATTGGATGAATTTAAAATCGATGCCTACACAAAATGGGAACAGGTAATTGGAAAATTTCAAGGTTCAGAAGGACATTTAGGTACTCGAACATATCCTGGCCACAACAGTGTAAGAATGATTCCATTTAGGGATGATGAAGTTCTTCAAAAATTAATTGAAGAATTACAGAATTTTAATAAAACAGCTGTAAAAAAAGATGATGAAATAAGGTTGTATTTACTGCCTCTCGAAAAGATAGTCTAATCATTCGAATAATTGATATTAATAACTTATTTTTAAAAGCGATACTTTCAATGATTTGATCGTATCGCTTTGTCATATCAGATAAACCAAAGAAAATAAAATATGAAACTACCGATAGTCGTTATCGTTGGAAGGCCTAACGTTGGCAAATCAACTTTTTTTAACCGCATTGTTGGAAAAAGAGAAGCAATAGTGAATGATCAAAGCGGGGTTACTCGCGATAGAAATTATGGTGAAGCTGATTGGGCAGGGCGGCATTTTCAATTGATTGATACTGGCGGATTTGTTCCCCGTTCAGAAGACCTTTTTGAGAAAGCGATTAAGGAACAGGTTTATATCGCTATTTCAGAAGCCGATTCAATTTTGTTTATTGTTGATGTTCGTGACGGCGTTAACCCTATCGACATTGAGATTGCAAATATTCTAAGAGCTTCTCATAAAGATTTTTATCTATTGGTTAATAAAGTTGATTCGGAAAATTATGAAGCAATGACTTCCGAATTTTATAGTTTAGGCATAGAAAAGCTATATGGTATTTCTGCTTTAGCCGGGAGAAATATTGGTGATTTACTTGATGAAGTAACAGAAAAATTTCCTGTACAGATAGAAGAAGAAAAAGATCCGCGGCTAAAAATTGCTATTGTAGGAAGGCCAAATTCAGGCAAGTCTTCATTAACAAATTCTTTACTTGGATATGATAGAAGTATAGTTACTGAAATTCCAGGCACAACACGCGATAGTATTGATTCGATTTTAAAATATTATGGAAGAGAAATTATTTTAATAGATACTGCAGGTTTGAGGAAGAAAAAAAGAGTTGAAGAAAGTATCGAGTTCTATTCTACCATAAGAACATTAAAAGCGATCGGTGAGTGTGATATTGCTGTTGTAATGCTCGATGCAAAATTTGGGTTGGAAAAACAAGATCAAAAAATTATTGATGAAGCGGTTAGATGGAGAAAAGGTATCATTATCGCTGTTAATAAATGGGACCTTATAGAAAAGGAAACACAAACCTCCAAAATATTTGAGGATGAAATTAAAGACAAGCTGGGCCTTCAAAGTTATATCCCGATTATTTTTATTTCTGCCTTAACGAAACAAAGAATATTCAAATTGATAGAAAGAACAATTGAGATAACAGATGAGAGGAAAAAGAAAATTCCCACCAGTGAACTGAATGATGTTATTCTAGAAGAAATTAAGAAGAACCCACCGCCATCAACTCAAACTGGAAAAGAAGTGAAAATAAAATATATAACCCAGGTGGGTGATCATTATCCGGTTTTTCTTTTCTTCACTAATTATCCTAAAAATGTTCCGGATCATTACAAAAGATTTTTAGAGAATCAAATCAGAAAACATTTTGGATTTGAAGGAGTGCCATTTACATTGAGTTTTAAAAGTAAGTGATAAAACCGAATAAAATATTGGTAATTGGGGGAAATGCGGCCGGGCCTGCTGCTGCTGCAAAAGCTAAAAGAGTTCATCCTGAAGCTGATGTGACTATGTTTGAAGCGGGGGAATTTATCTCAACCGGAACTTGCGAACTGCCTTATGTTTTATCGGGAGATATAAAAAGCTATGAGGAATTAGTTTTTTTTAATGAAGAATCTTTCAAAAAAGAAAAAGGTGTTAATGTTTTAACAAAACATTTTGTTGAAAATATTAATATAAAAGAAAAATTTATCACTGTAAAAAACTTGAAGTTCAATGCAGTTAGAAAATATGATTATGATTCTCTCGTACTTACCACCGGATCCATCGCTAAAATTCCTTCTCAATTTAAATGCAAATACGGTAATGTATTTACCTTAAAAAGCATTCATGATTTTATTAACATTCAAAATTATTTAGATAAAAATGAAGTTGAAAATATTTTAATTGTCGGTGCAGGTTATATTGGATTGGAAGCTGCAGAAGCTCTTAAGAAAAAGGATTATGACATAACAATCATTGAAAAGGAAAATCTGCCGCTTCATTCTTCAGAAAATGAAATACAAAAAAAGATTTTGGAAATTCTCGATAAAAATGATTTACGATTTTTAGGCGGTCTTGGTGATTATAAAATCGTTGCAGAAAATGATTTAATTAAAAAAATAAATATTGATGGAAGATTAGTTGAAACGGATTTAATAATACTTGCAGCAGGATTTTATCCGAACAATTCCTTGGCTAAAATTAACAAAATTAGGTTGGGTGAATATGGAGGGATTCAAGTTGATAGATTATTAATGACGTCCGAAAGTAATATATATGCCGCGGGAGATTGTATTGAAATATTAAATTATATAAACAATAAATCATTTTATTTTCCAATTGCTACCATTGCTCGAGATTATGGGCATATAGCTGGTGCTAATGCTGCCGGAGAGTTTAACCGTGTAGAACCTGTTGTAAAAAATATCTCGTTTAAAATATTTGATAAATTTAATGTTGAAGTGGGCATTACTTCAAAAGAAGCAAAACAATTTGGATTAAGTTATAGTGAAGTAAGCAGTACAGTTCCCAACCTGGTTACAGTTATGCCTGAAAGCTCCGAAGTTTTTGGTAAATTAATTTATGAAACATCTTCAAAAAAAATATTAGGAGCATCATTTTTTGGCGGTAAAGAAGTATCCGGCTACGGTGACCTAATTTCTGCATTAATTAAAACTAATCAGCCGATTTCAATTCTTAATAAAATTAATTTTAATTATACACCACCCCTTTCACCCTTTATTAATTTGTTAGCAGTTTTAGGAAAGAAGATTAAATAATTGATGGAGCGTAAATGAAAACCCAATTCAAAAATTTTATTTTAACTGATCATCCGCTTGTAAAAAGAGATGTTTCTTTATTAAGAGATCATTCATCACATGCAGTAATTTTTAGGAGTGCCATCAAAAGAATCTCGACAATACTGGCAGTTGAAGTAAGTAAAAAATTTAATCTAAAACCTTACGAAGTAAAAACTCCTTTGGAAAAAACAGAAGGTTATAAATTAGATCAGGAGATTGTTTTAGTACCGGTACTAAGGGCAGGATTAGGTATGGTATCAGGATTTGTTGATATAATACCGGATTTAAAATTAGGCCATATCGGTATTCAGAGAAATGAATCAACGTTACAACCTGAAGTTTACTATTTCAAAACGCCTAAAAATATAGGTTCTTCTAAAGTCATATTAGTAGATCCCATGCTGGCAACCGGAGGAAGTGCTAGTCAAGCTTTAGCTCATCTCAAGAATAACGGAGCCAAAGATTTAATTTTTGTTTGCCTTGTTGCTGCACCGACCGGTATAAAAAAGATAGAACAAGATCATAAGGATGTTAAAATAATTGGTGCTGCTTTGGATAGGGAATTGAATTCTAAAGGGTATATTCTTCCTGGCCTTGGTGATGCTGGAGATAGAACATTTGGTACGCTTTAATATTATTTTATTTTTATTGATTGCTTATCATGTTAATGCACAAATATATCCAAACAAAAAAGTTGATATGGAGCTTCGTGCTGGGATTAAAAGTATTCTAAACCAGAATTATATTGAGGCTGAATCAACATTTACCCATCTTAAAAACGAAAACAAAAATATTCCTTTAGGCAGCATTTATTTAGCTGCTACCGAAATTGCAAGAGCTTTTGATTTCAATGATAATTTCGATGAAGTTCAAATAGAAACTAATCTTGATAGGGCTGAAGAAATTGCAAACAGGTTATTGGACGATGATGGTGATAATGTTTGGAATATTTATTTCTTAGCTTTAACACAAGGTTATAAGGCTTACTACAATGCA
Source organism: uncultured Ignavibacteriales bacterium (assembly GCA_963731745.1). Classification (GTDB taxonomy): domain Bacteria; phylum Bacteroidota; class Ignavibacteria; order Ignavibacteriales; family Ignavibacteriaceae; genus CAVSWT01. Next base: position 191,132 of record CAVSWT010000011.1, on the reverse strand, counting down.
TTAGAAGAGAACTGGCTTTCCGCATTTGATAATGGATTTAACTCAGTTTCGAATTTTGAAAAATGTTTAGATATAGATTCAACTTTTTACGAAGCTTACGCTGCTTTAGGAACGTACATTTACTGGAAGAGCAGAAAGACAGAATCATTAGACTGGCTTCCTTTTATTGAAGACAAAAAACAAGAGGGTATTGAATATCTATTAAAAGCCGTAAAAAAATCTTCCTACAATTCGTACCTTGCAATTAATTCTCTTCAATGGATTTACATAGATCAAAAGGAATATAAAAAAGCTATTATCTTATCCGATTCTGTTATTTCTAAGTACCCCAAAAGCCGCTTTTTTAAATGGGCATTAGCAAGGGCTTATGAGGATGTAAATAAAGAAAAATCTATCAGCATTTACTATGAAATATTAAATTCATATAATAACCTCAGCGGAATAAATCATATAAATGAAATAACTTTAAAACATTTAATAGCTCAACAGTATGTGCAAATGGGAAAAGAAGGTTCAGCACTTAATCTTTGTAATGAAATATTAAATACAAAACTAAACCAATTCGAAAATCTAAAACTTCAAAATAGAATAGAAAGAGTTAAAGAGTTAAAAAAGGAACTTTTAATAAGATTAAATAGTTCTAAATAAAATGAGTTAGTTTTTTGTCATTAAAATATTATATTAGCCGAAATAATTTGAAACGAAGAATACCAGAAGAAAATGAGTATCACTAATCCAAAACAGAAAAAGATGCTGGATGATTTGTTGGAGGCATGCAGGGAGCATTTGCCTAATGTTGATGAGGCATTGATTACTAAGAGCCTTGAATTCAGCTTAGAAGCGCATAAAAACGATTTGCGTGCATCCGGTGAACCATATTTCACCCACCCATATGAAGCGGCAATGATTGTAGCAAAAGAAATTCCTTTAGATGATGTAACAGTGGCAAGCTGCTTACTGCATGATGTAGTTGAAGATACAGAATTTAATTTAGATTTATTGGTAAAGGAATTTGGAAAAGAAGTTGCAGAAATTGTTGATGGCGTTACCAAAATAAGCGGAATATTTAAAGGTCAGGAAATTACTCAAGCTGAGAATTACAGGAAAATGCTCCTCTCAATGGTGAAAGACGTAAGAGTGATTTTAGTTAAGTTTGCTGACCGTCTACATAATATGCGTACATTAGAGTTTGTTAATCCGGAGAAGCAAAGAAGAATTGCCCAGGAAACTCTCGAGATATATGCTCCATTTGCAAATAGGTTCGGTTTAGGCCGCGTAAAATGGGAACTAGAGGATTTAGCCTTTAAATATTTAAATAAGGAAGCATACGAAGAAATTGCTAGAAAGATAAAAGCTAAACGAAAAGAACGTGAAACTTATATTAAAAAGTTCAGTGATCCGATAAAAGAAAAGCTAGATGAATATAAATTAAAATATGAAATCAGCGGAAGGGCAAAACATCTTTACAGCATTTACAGGAAAATGGTTAGACGTAACAAACCGTTTGAAGAAATCTATGATTTATTTGCAATCAGAGTAATCTTAAATACAGAAAATAATAATGATTGTTACACTACCCTGGGTATTGTAAATCAAATGTATTTGCCGGTACCCGATAGATTTAAGGATTATATTTCTATCCCAAAAACCAATAATTACCAGTCCATCCACACCACTGTTATTGGCCCTGAAGGCAGATTAGTTGAAGTACAAATAAGAACTTTAAAAATGCATGAGGTGGCAGAAAAAGGTGTGGCAGCACATTGGAGATATAAAGAAAATAAAACTGCATCAGATAAAGAATTGGAAACATGGGTAAATTGGATTCGCGAAATTTTTGAAAATGCTTCTAAGGATGATCCACGTAAAGATTTACTAGAGAGTTTTAAGCTAAATCTTTATCAGGACGAGATTTACGTCTTTACGCCTAAAGGTGATTTACGGCGTTTACCAATCAATTCCACTCCAGTTGATTTTGCTTTTGAAATCCATAGTAAAGTAGGGACGCATTGTATTGGAGCAAAGGTTAATGGCAAGATTGTCCCATTGGATACTATTTTACATAGCGGCGATCAAGTGGATATAATCACTTCTAAAAATCAGCATCCAAATAAGAACTGGATTAAATTTGTAACAACTCATAAAGCCAAAACTGCTGTAAAAAAATGGCTTAACAAAGAAGAAGAAGTTATTGTTGATGCAGGTAAAGATATTTGGGATAAAAAAATTAAAAAGCTCAAGCTATCTTTTACTTCAAATGATATTTCTAAGTTGATTATCAATTTAAAATTTGAAAACAGTAAGCAATTTTACAGTGCATTAGCACAGGGTAAATTGAATATTGATGAAATATTGACAGCAACAAAAGAAAGAGAAAAAAAAGAACGTGCTCCAGTTTTAGAATTCGATAATTTTGCAAATATTGCAAGAGATGATGCAGGGGGAATTTTAGTCGATGGGAACAAATCAGATATAATGTATTCTTATGCAAAATGCTGTAATCCAATTCCAGGTGATCCTGTTATTGGATTTATAACAATTGGTGAAGGAATAAAAATTCATAGAAAAACTTGTCCGGAATTATTAAGAATTTCAGAAAGGGATCCGAGCAAATTAATACCTGTGCAATGGCCTGGAACTGATAGTTCTTTATTTGTGGCAGGATTAACTGTGATGGGCGAAGATTCTCCAGGCATATTGAATGATATTTCTCATACCATAGTTTCTTATCAGAATACAAACATTAAGTCAATAAATATAAATACTAATAATTCTACATTCGAAGGAAGTGTTACGATTTATGTCCGAAACTTAGAGCATCTTCAAAGAGTAGTTGACAGGCTGAAAAAACTTAAAGGCGTTTATTCAGTTGAACGATTTGAAAATTCAATGCACGTATGAAAGAAGAAGAATTTACTAGGTTTCTCGCAATCGATTATGGGGAGAAAAGAATCGGACTTGCACTCTCTGATCCAACATTAACTTTCGCATATGCGTATCAAACTTTTAATAATGATTCTAAATTGTTTAAAAATTTGATGCAATTAATTTCTGAAAAAAATGTGAGGAAGATAATTCTTGGATTGCCGTATCAAGACGACGGAAATCTTTCCTCTAATGCAAAAGTTATAATAGCATTCAAGGAAAAACTTGAAAAGCATTTTAAATTGGAAGTCATTTTGAAGGATGAAAGTTACACTTCAGAAATTGCAAAGTTTCAAATTATCCAATCTGTTACTAAAAAATCAAAGAGAAGAGATAAAGGATTAGTGGATAGAAATTCAGCCGCAATAATTTTGCAAGAATACCTGGACGCAAAATAATTCAAAGAATAAGTTATTTAGATGCAATTGTGAAAGCATGGATTTTTGATTGACATTTATAAAGTGTTAAACTATTTTCGATATAACAATATTTTTCAAATGGGAGCACTTAATTATGACACTTGACGCACTTGGTATGATCGAGACCAAAGGATTAGTCGGCGCAATAGAGGCTGCTGATGCAATGGTTAAAGCCGCAAAAGTTGAATTAATTGGAAAAGAAACAATTGGCGGCGGATATGTAACTGTTATGGTTCGCGGCGATGTTGGAGCAGTTAAAGCTGCCACTGATGCCGGAGCTGCTGCTGCGCAAAGAGTTGGAGAATTAGTGTCTGTTCATGTAATTCCACGCCCACATGCAGAAGTTGAAACAATTCTTCCAAAAAAGAAATAACATAATATTATGGGTTCAGCATTAGGTTTAGTTGAAACTCGTGGATTGGTAGGAGCAATTGAAGCCGCCGATGCCATGCTAAAAGCTGCTAATGTAAAATTTATTGGAAAGGAAAAAGTTGTTCCAGCTTTAATCACAATTAAAGTTATTGGAGAAGTTGCTGCAGTAAGAGCTGCGGTTGATGCCGGGGCTGAGGCTGCAAAAAGAGTTGGTCAATTAGTCTCTGTTCACATTATCCCACAGCCTGATGAGCAATTAAAAATAATTCTTCCTGAAATCGATACCGATACCAACGAAAAAAAACAATTGAACTTACGGTCAAAGCCAGTATCTTCTGACTCAGTACAGAAGGAAACTTTATTCGAAAAGTCAGGAAAAGATCAAGTTAAAAAAGAAGAAATTAAAAAAGAAATTAGTAACGAACCCGAAGATTTGACTACAAAGAAAATTGAAGCAGATAAATTAGAAACTGAAAAAAAAGATTCACAGCCATCCGTTAGTCAATCTTCAAGCGATACTATTTCTAGGTTGAGACGAGAAGCGTTGGGTATTAAAGAAATTGAAGAAAAGCTTAAATCTGAAACTACTTCAAAGGTTAAAAAAGAAGAAACAAATGAAGAAGATTTGAAATTTGAAAACATGTCTCTTGCTGAGGTTGAAAATTTAAATGTGCATAAGCTCAGAAGATTAGCGCGAAGTACAAATAGTTTTCCTATACAGGGCAGAGATATATCTAAAGCGAATAGAAAACAACTTCTATACTATTTCAACCAGCTGAAGTAAATATATTAATTAATGTAAATGATTAAACTCCACTTTAGGTGGAGTTTTTTTTTATTTTTGAATTATATTTGTGCATGAAAAAAAACGCTCACATAATTTTAGCTGCTTTAATTTTCTCAATGATTTTATGGGGCTCTGTATCTTTATCTAATGATTACTACGCAACATTTAATTTCCCACTTAAGATTGCAAACTTTCCCAAAGGCTTTGCAACCAGCACTCGTTTACCGGAAGATGTTTCCGTAAGAGTAAAAGGAAAAGGCTGGAAGTTAATTGCTTTAAGCCTTGGCTCTGAATCCGATTATAATATTTCAGCAAAAAGTGAAGCCGGAAAACAAACGGTATTCCTTTCCAATTATTTAGTTGATAACCAATGGCTTTCATCCGGGCTTGAGGTGATAAACATTTCGCCTGATACACTTTCGTTTTTAATAGAAAAAGTAATTTCAAAAAAGATTAAAGTTATACCAAATCTAAATTTAAATTTTAAATCAGGTTATGGATTGGCTACTAAAGTCGAGGTAAAGCCAGAAACCACAATGGTATATGGTCCTGTTTCTGAGATTCGGAATATGGAAATAGTTCATACTAAAAAATTATCTATGAATAATCTTGATGATAAAACATTTAAACTTGTGGAACTTGAAGATTTGCCCGGCGTAAATTATCAGTACAGCAAAGTTAGTGTTTATTTAAACGTTCAAAAAATTGTGGATAAAAATGTTTCTGATGTGATTGTTAACGTAATTGATGTTCCAAAAGATAGAACTGTTGTTCTGCTTCCGAACAAAATTACTTTAAATATACGAGGTGGAATTAATATACTCGCCAAATTAAAAAAAGAAGATTTTAATGCATTCGTTAATTATAGAGATGTGGTACTTGATACGTTGGGAAGCATTGTTCCAAAAATAATGCTGCCGGCAAATACATTTCTACTTTATAGTAAGCCTGAAAGGCTCCGCTATGTAATCAAAAAATATAAATAATAAAATGTTAAAAGAAGAAATATTAAATGTTTATTACTTTTGAAGGAATAGATTTCTGCGGTAAATCAACTCAAGTTGAATTGTTAAAAAATTTTCTGATAGAAAAAAATAATGAAGTTCAAATAATCCGTGAGCCTGGCGGAACAGAGATATCTGAAATTATTCGTCCCATTATACTGGATAAAAAACACAATAAAATGTTTATGGAAACGGAGATATTTTTATTCTCTGCAGCAAGAGCTCAATTAGTTAGAGAAAAAATTAGACCTTACCTTGATAAAAATTTTTTTGTAATTTCGGATAGATTTCATGATTCAACTACTGCATATCAAGGTTATGGAAGAGGAATTTCATTAGAGCTGGTTAATCATATTAATAAGCTTGCAATCGGCAACACCATTCCTGATGTAACTTTTTTTATTGACATTTCAGTTGAAGAAGCAGAAAAACGAAAACTAATAAAAAACAGAGCAAACCTGGATCGAATTGAAACATCAAATTCAGATTTCTATAATAGAGTGAGAAATGGTTATATTTCAATTTCCGAAAAAGAAAGTAGATTTATAAAAATTGATGGTTCAAAATCGATTGAAAAAATTCATCAAGTAATTGTAAAAGAAATTTCGTCGTTTGAAAAAAAGGAAACCGTATGAGCTGCAAAAAATTAATTAAACCAATCGCTGCATTTGTTCTTCTATTTGTCTTTGCTGGATTTTTCCCCGGCAAGAGCGATACTTATTTTGAAATTTCAAAGAACATTGATTTGTTTGGAAAAGTATATAAGGAAATATCATTTAATTATGTTGATAGTATTAATCCTGAAGAATTTATGCGTTCAGGTATTAGAGGAATGCTTGGTTCATTAGATCCTTATACAATTTTTATTGACGAGAATAAACAGGATGATATAAATTTAATTACGAATGGCAAATATGGCGGCGTGGGTATTTCTATTGGAGTTAGAGGTGATGAAGTTACGGTGGTTGAAGTGTTGGATGGTTATTCAGCCCAAAAGCAAGGAATTAGAATTGGCGATGTTCTTATCGAAGCTAATAACGTAAAAATCACTCCGGAAAATGTTGAAGATATTTCTTCTTTAGTAAAAGGTGAACCCGGTTCTTCGGTAGAGGTTAAAGTTGTTCGCAACAGTGACCAAGACACAATAAAATTTAATTTAATTCGCGAAGAAGTAATTGTTAAAAATTTAACATTTGCAGGATTTTATCCTGAAAATAGTAAAAATGTTTATTTAAAGCTTTCAAACTTTAGTAGAAGTGCAGGCGATGAAGTAAGAAATGCTTTGAAGGAATTGAAATCAAAAAAAGAAATAAAATCTGTAGTTTTGGATCTGCGAGGAAATCCAGGCGGGTTGTTAGATGTTGCAGTGGATATCGTTGACAAATTTATTGATAAAGGAAAATTAATTGTTTCCACCAAAGGCAGGGAAGAAACGAGCGAGAAATCATACTTCGCCGTTCAAGAACCTATGGTTGGGAAGGCAAAGCTTATTGTGTTAATAAATGGAGGTTCAGCTTCCGCTTCCGAAATTGTAACGGGTGCAATTCAAGATCATGACCGTGGTGTAGTGTTAGGTACTAAATCTTTTGGTAAAGGATTGGTTCAAACCATAACTCCACTTAGTTATAATACTTCTTTAAAAATTACCACCGCAAAGTATTATACTCCCAGCGGCAGATGCATTCAGAAAATTGATTATTCAAAAGATAATAATGTAATCTCAAATGTTGATTCGATTACTAAATCTTCTTTTATGACGGATAACAAAAGATCGGTTTATAGTGCTGGCGGCATTACACCGGATACTACAGTTAATTTTGATATTGAAGGCGGAATAACTCAGGAACTTTTAGCAAAGGGATTAACTTTTAAATTTGCAGACTATTATTATTATCACAATCAAAAAGCTGATTTTAATTCTTTAAAGGATTCTGAACTGCTGAATGAATTACAAAAATATTTGGTGCAAGAAAAATTTACTTACAAATCAGATGCAGAAAAAGAAGTTGAAAAGCTGCTGGCTGATGCAAAATCAAACAAGTTCGATAAAAGTATTTCTGAAAGTTTAACCAAAGTTAAAAACCAGCTTGAAAACATTGGAAATAAAGAAATAGGAATTTATGAAGATGAAGTCCTAAGGGAAATAAAAGCAGAACTTGCTTCAAGGTATTTAGGTACAGAAGGAAAAGTTGAAGAGCTTTTAACTACTGATCCTCAATTTCAAACTGCATTAAAAGTTTTGAACAATGACAAGTTGTATAATAAGCTTTTAAATGTTCATTAAAACTTTTATTTGCATAGATACTAAAAGCCGGTATAATATGTTTTCAAGGGGAAGTTAAATATTAAAATTCTTTTTGATATTTATTCTGATTATAGGTACTATTTTTTGTAGAATCTTAATTTATTTATAATTTCAACCGCTATGAATCAATCCGCAAAATCGCAATTAAAAAAAATTGTCGGTGAAAAAAATTATTACGATTCAGAAGAAGAAAAGTTAGTTTATTCTTTTGACGGCACAGCAATATTTCAGCAGCTTCCAGAAGCTGTCGTGTTTCCTGAAAATGAAGATCAGATTTGTCAAATACTAAAATTGGCGAATGAATACAAATTTAATGTTGTACCAAGAGGAGCTGGAACAGGCTTAAGCGGCGGTGCTGTCCCTGTGGAAAATTGTGTTGTTGTCGTAATGACACGGTGGAATAAAATTTTAGAAATTGATAATAACAATTTAACAGCACTTGTTCAGCCGGGAGTTGTTACTGCGAAGCTTCAAAAAGAAGTTGAGAAGTTCGGATTGTTTTATCCTCCCGATCCGGGCAGCATGAACGTTTGTACGCTCGGTGGAAACGTTGCAAATAATGCCGGTGGTTTGCGCGGATTAAAATACGGTGTAACTAAAAATTATGTTCTCGGCACTGAAATGATTTTGCCTAATGGGGATCTATTAAAAACCGGCGGTAAAAACATGAAAGATGTTGCCGGATATAATCTTAAAGATTTCATCATCGGTAGTGAAGGTACGCTTGGAATTATTACAAAAATATTATTAAAAATTATTCCGCTTCCTACAAAAGTAATTACTATGCTTGCTTATTTCGACAAACTAAATGACAGTGCAAAATCCGTTTCAGATATTATCTCATCGCACATTGTCCCAAGCATGATGGAATTTTTGGATAATACAACCATCAATTGTGTTGAAGATTATACTCACATAGGCTTACCAAGAAACAGTGAAGCAATATTATTAATTGAAGTGGACGGAAGAGGAAGTTCAGTAGAAGAAGATAGTGAGACCATCAAAAATATTCTTAAGAAAAATAATGCATCATTTGTAAAAGTTGCAGCAAATGAAATTGAGGCATTAACATTAAAAACTGCGCGCAGAAGTGCTTTTAGTGCTTTGGCAAGAAGACGTCCCACAACAATTTTAGAAGATGCTACTGTTCCTCGCAGTGAGCTACCAATTATGATCGAAAAAGTTACTGAAGCAGCAAGAAAATTTGATCTCACTTTCGGAAATTTTGGCCATGCAGGAGATGGTAATCTTCATCCAACTTGCTTAACTGACGAAAGAGACAAGCAGGAAATAAATAAGGCTCACAAAGCTTTTGAATTTATTTTTAATGAAGCTATAAAACTTGGCGGTACTATAACCGGAGAACACGGAACCGGACTTGCCAAAAAACAATTTCTTGAACAGGTTGCCGGAATTCCGGGAATGGAAATGATGAAAAAAATTAAAGCGGCAATAGATGAAAATAACATTTTAAATCCCGGCAAAATATTTAATATTAGTCCGCGTTGTGAAGGGCCAATGCCGGTGAGAAGAGAACAGATAAAAGATTTTGCATGAATGCTGTGAAAGAAAATTCAAAGCTGCTAGGTGTTTTACCCAATGACGATGTTTTGGAACAATGCATTCATTGCGGAATGTGCCTCGCAACTTGCCCCACCTATGAATTAACCAAACTTGAAAGATCTTCGCCACGCGGTAGAATTAAATTAATTAAATCAGTAGCAAGAGGGGAGATGGCAATCACTCCAACTTTTGCTGAAGAAATGAATTTCTGTTTGGATTGCCAGGCTTGTGAAACTGCATGTCCGGCAGGAGTAAAATATGGTTCTATGGTTGAAGCCGCAAGAGTGGAAGTTGCCAATGCGGGATTTGGCTCACCCATTGGAAATTTTATCAAAAAGGTTTCGCTAAAGTATATCCTGCCTAATAATCTTCTACTTAAATTTATTTCCAGGCTGCTATATATTTATCAAAATTTTGGAATTCAAAAATTAATTCATTCAACAGGATTGTTAAAATTAATTTCTCCAAAATTAAATGAGATAGATAAACTGTCCCCAAGAGTTTCAAAAAAATTCAGCGATTCATTCATTAAAGAAATTACACCGGCAATTGGAGAACAAAAATACAAAACTGCATTCTTAACCGGCTGCTTAATGAATGTAATGTTTGCGGATATTAATAAAGATACAGTTGATGTTTTAAGTGCCTGCGGGTGCGAAGTAATTTCTCCGAAGGACCAGGTTTGCTGCGGTTCATTAGCTGGTCACAACGGCGATTTTGAAATTGCAAAAATTTTGGCTAAAAAAAATATTGATGTTTTTAAAAAATACGATTATAAATATCTGATTCTGAATTCGGCAGGCTGCGGTGCTTTTATGAAAGAGTATGGACATTTGTTAAAAGATGATCCTGAATATTCGAAGCAGGCAAAAGAATTTTCTGATAAAATAAAAGATATCTCCGAATTTATTTCTGAAATAAAACCTGGTATCCTTAATAATATTGTTAATGATGAAGTAACTTATCATGACGCTTGCCATCTAGCTCATTCCCAAAAAATAGTAAATGAACCAAGACAAATGCTAAATATGATTCCCGGCTTAATTCAAAAAACTTTGGAAGAATCTACGTGGTGCTGCGGAAGTGCGGGAATTTATAATATTGTTCGATACGAAGATTCAATGCAAATATTGGAACGTAAAATGAAAAACATTAAAGACACAAATGCTAAAATTGTTTTGACCGGAAATCCGGGTTGTATATCTCAATTAAAATATGGTGCCGAAAAATTTAATGTTGACGTAGAGGTTTTGCATCCAGTTACAATTTTGAAAAAATCCATTCGCTTAGACAAAGTATGATTTAAATCATACTTCTTTATCATATCAAAAAAAATATTTTATTTGTAACTTTTATTTTCTTAATATTATTGCATAGTATATACTCTACTCCAATTAATCATCGCTATCGCTTAAATATTCAATCTAGTTTATAAAACGCTGTTCAAGTGATTTTTTGTTCAGTCTTTCTTCGTATTAATTTTTTGCGTCTTAAGTATGATCAAAAAAGTAAGAAGTTGGATGAAAATTAATTTGAAATAATCATCTTTTTTAAGTTATAAATAAGGAGAAAGCTTTATGAAAAATCGTGTATTTGATTTTCGTTACATCAACAAAAATCTTCTCCGGGTTATCATTTCTATAAGTTTCGCTTTCCCAATTTCTTTTCAAGCGCAGCCTGAACAACCGCAAACTTATAAAGTTCCTCCAATCTATTTGCCGGAATTAAAGCGGCAAGCTATTGAATTAAACAAACAAGGTCTTGAAAGAATTGCAACTGGAAATCTTCCAACTTATGATGGAGAACCTTTTCAATTCAGTCTTAGAGAGAAAATGAATGTTCAAAGTTTTGAAGCTGCAAAATCTCAAATCGCAAATCTTTTCAAATCAATTGGTTTAAATGTTGATTTGAATTCCATACAGCCTGCAAGTAAGGAAATAGTTAATAATGGTATTCAGGATGAAAAAGGTTTAGAAGATTTTCAGAGGAAGTACGATAAAGATTTTCAAGATAAACTTACTCGTAAACTTGGGCAGCTAAGTAATGAAACAATTGATGAGACTAGAAATACTTATAATGAAATGAAGAGATTAGCTCAAAGTAAATCCACAGTTTTTCCATTTAAAATTTTATATAAGGACGTTAAAATTGAAAATAGTCAATTGCTTTACACTGACAGGGAAGATCAATTCAATTCAATAAATGGTAATATTTTTTCAAAAATTAATTTAACTAACAAGCAGCGATTAGGACCTGATGATGCGGTAAAAGCTGGAATCAAGTATGTTCAAAAATATTCCAAAGCAAACGTCAATCAAGATAAATCAAAACCTGAACTAGTAATTTTGCCTTATGAAGAAGGATTTAAATATGCATGGAAATTCGAAATAAATGCCGAAGATGGAGCTTACATGATGTGGGTTGATGCAGAGAATGGAAAGGTCTTACAACTTCTTCCACAGTTTTTTTCTGATTCCGCAAAAGGATTGGTTTTCAATCCCGATCCAAATGCTGGGACGTTAGAAATGGCTTTCGAAGTTGATCCGCCATCAGGAGGAAAATACAAACTGAAACTTAGCGGTCAATTAACAGTTACTAATAATGGTGCAGATGGCGTTACTTCTTCGGATCTAACAATTTCTGCAGGTTCTTCTGGCAGTGCAAATTTTAATGTTTCACCATTAAATGGAACTGCCGTGGAAAGGACTTCATCATCAGGCTACAATTCAAGATTTCAGGAAATAAATGCATTTGGATGGATTTACCGTGTACGATATTTAGCAAAACTTTTTGGAAGTCAGCCTTTGCCGGCATTTACAGCAAAAGTAAATCTTGGCGGAGCTCAAAATGCATATTCTGACGGAAGATTTTATATCTGCAATGCAACTACAAGTTCTAGTACTTCATGCAGCGATATCTTTAATGCCGCAATTGATGCAACCGTTTTAGCTCATGAATATGGGCACAATATAAATGGATTACAATATGGAGTAGGCGGCGGCAGTATGACAGGTTCCATAAATGAGGGATTAGCGGATTTTTGGTCATGCACAATTCATAATACAGATACCTTTGGTAAATGGTGGGCGCATAATTGTCCTACGCCGGTTCAAACTGGATTCATTCCAAGGCAATGTGAAGCGAATGATGTTTTCCCTGAACACAGATATTTACTTGGTGGTAATAAAGAAGCTCATGCGGATGGGCAGATGATTTGTTGGGCAATGTGGAATACCCGATTAGAATTAGATGCTTCCGGTGCTTTAGGTATTTTACTTACTAATGTGGGACTAATGGATGCTATGACTACGGCAGGTACGGGCATTGTTAATGGTTTAACCGATAAGAGAGTTCATGATTCTTATGTTGATTTAGAAAGACAAATGGTTTCATTTCTCGGAACAAGCTGGCTGACAGAAAAAGTCTTGACTGGCTTTGCAAGAGCGGGCCTTTTTTTGAATGATAAAGTTGCAATCATCGATATTAATGATGACTATTTAAATAATTCCTCAACCACTCCACCGACCTTTACAATTTGGACCGGAAGAGATTATACATTTAATTCTTCAGGAAATGCAGTTACAACTGGAACTTTACCTTTCAACACAAAATTTAAAGTGGAAGTTGCAAGCGACGCTGCCTTTAGTTCAAACTTATTTTCCAGCGGCTGGTTAACCGGAGTCACGGCTTCTGATGGCGGAAAAGCTACCTGGCAACCAACAAGCTCTATGTGGAACACACTTAAAACCGGTTCAAAGTTATATTATCGGGTAAGCACTTCTGATGCAAGCGGAGGGAATTTATTTGCTTCTAATAACACAGGCGATGGTACGATTACAAACTTGAGCGTTCCTTTTGCTGTTATTAACAGTACTGGTGAGTGCAGTTGTTCAACCGGTTCAACATCAAGTTTAGATAATGGAAATAATAATTTTGCCAGTGCAGGTATATTAGTTGTATTCAGCATCCCATTTCTTTATGGATTTTATATGAGGTATCGAATAAGAAATAGAAATAAATGAGACCTGTTATAGTTAAATTTTTAAATGAGCTGTTCAATACGCAAGTCTTTAACTGGCTTGTTCCAGATTTAGCTTTAATATATAGCGGTGCTGTTTTCATCTGCATAATAGTTTATGTAAGAAGATCTAACTCTAAAGGCTTGTCAGAATATTATTCGTGGGGAGCTGCACTTTTAGGTAGTTTTGCAGGAATAATTGGAGTAAGGTTATGGTATTTATTATTAAATCTTGATTTAGTTTTTCAACAACCTTCAATCTTATTCGAACTGAATGGTTCAACAATTTCATTTGGCGGATATATTTTTGGCATGTTAGGATTTGTCAGCTATTTGAAAATAAAAAATCAAGATGTATTTAGACATCTAGATGCAGCCGCAAGTATATTGGGTTTGGGTATTGTGGTTGGACGTATCGGATGTTTTTTTAACGGAGATGATTTTGGGACAATTACTCAAGCAGCTTGGGGTGTTCGTTTTCCTCCCGGTTCGTATCCTTTTGTTGATCAAGTCAATAATGGATTAATAAATTTTATGGCGAGCAATTCTTTGCCTGTACATCCGGTTCAACTTTACCTTTCATTAAATGGTTTAGCTTTGTTTTTATTATCTTCTTATATCTTTAAAAATTATAGATTTCATCCAGGGTTTTTGTTTTTTTTATTCTGGTTTCTGTATGGTGTAACAAGATTTTGTTTAGAATTTTTTAGGGGAGACTATCCTGAAAATATATTTGGCATCTTAACATCAGGGCAAATGATGTGTCTCTTTCTTCTACTAGCTTCTCTTGCAATATTATTATTAAAATTTAGTTATAAGTTTATGAGCATTGAACAATGGCAGGCAGCTAAACAACTTAAATCAGATAAACTATAAAGATTCAGCTATTTATAATTCAAAATAAAATTATAGTGCTGAATTTTTTTATACACTTAAAAAAGGTTAACAAAAATTAATTCTTATCATTTTTGTTTTATTTGTATAATTTTATAATTTTGAAACTTAAGTTTTAAAGTTAATATTTAGACAAATAACCATTGCGTATTTATACATTGATATAGACAACGCATCATTACTCAATACAAATCATTTTATAATTATAAAAAACATTGTAACCATACGATGCCTTTTAATTTGTTTTGGGTATCTTTACGTATTCCAAAATTTAGAGTGTAATAAAGGACGAGAATGAAAAAGTCTTTATTGGATTATATACTTAGAACTCGAGTGCCAATAATACTATTCGTGGCTGTAGCTTCATTCACTATAACTTACTTTGTCTCCAAAGCTGAAAGAGATGGGGTCGGTTATACTCCTACACAACCAATTAATTTTTCGCATAAACTTCATGCCGGCCAGATGAAAATTGATTGTAAATATTGTCATGTTGCTGTTGAAAAGGGAAGGCATGCAATGGTTCCGGCTGTTGCAACTTGCATGAACTGCCATTCTGTTGCGAGAAAAACCAGACCTGAAATAGTTAAATTGACTAAATATTACAATGAAGGTGTAGCATTACCCTGGAAAAGAATTCATCGGGTCCCGGATTTTGTATATTTTAATCATAGCGTACATGTTAACAGCGGAATAGATTGTACTGCATGCCATGGCGAAATAACTCAAATGGATGTTGTCGGACAAATGAATTCTTTTACCATGAGCGCTTGTCTAGATTGTCATAGAAACATTCATACTAAGTTCCCAAATCTTAAGAATATTAAAAAAGGCCCGGATAATTGCTGGGCTTGTCATAGGTAAAAGGAAGTAGAATGCTGCAAAAAATAAAAATTGAAAAAAAAATGGAAAGAAAAAAATTTTTTGAAACCTCAGCAAAAGGTATGTTCATTTTTATGCTGATGAATTCCTTCCCATATAAATTATTTGCCGGCAAAAATAAAAATTCTGCTGACTCAAAAAAGATAAAAGTGAAAATAAATCCTCTCGCAGTTCGTAGAAATAAAACAGGTACAAATAATGGCTGATGTAAAAAACGATTTAAATTCCACTGAAAATCCAAAAAAGCCTGATCCAAATTATTGGAAAAGTTTTGAGCAGCTGAATGGGGATCCTTCTATTTCCGAACTAAGCCGAAATGAATTTAAGCCCGGTGCTACCGATGAATTTAATATTAATAAACTTTCAGGTTTGTCAAGAAGAAAATTTTTAGCTTTGGTTGGAGCTTCAGCGGCACTCGCAGGAACAGGATGTGCAAATTATCGTGATGAAGGCGAAATAATTCCTTATACAAATAAGCCTGAAGAAATTACTGTCGGCAAACCTAACTATTATTCTTCAACTGCATATGATGGATCAGGAATATTAGTTAAAACCAGGGAAGGCAGGCCTATAAAAGTTGTGGGTAATCCGGATCATCCGGTTAATAAAGGTAAAATTACTGCGCAGTGTCAGGCAGAAATATTGGAATTATATAATCCGGAAAGATTACAGCACCCATTAAGAAAAACAAACAGCGGATTACTGAAATCTACATGGGGTCATGCAGATACCGAAATAATAGATGCATTATCCAAAAGTAATGGTCGAGAAATTGCCATAATTACGAAAAAAATTATTTCCCCAACTCAAAAAAAATTACTTGAAGAATTTTCTCAAAAATATCCAAATGTTAAAGTCTACTCTTATGAATTATTCTCTAATGAAGTAAGAAGATCTGCATGGCAAAAATCATATGGATCACAATTTTATCCAAACATCAAATTTGATAAAGCTAAAATAGTTTTATCGCTTGAAGGTGATTTTTTAGGCAGTGAAGGTAATACTGTAGAAAATTCCAGAAGATTCACCGAAGGCAGAAATATTGATAACGTAAAAAACTTTAACCGGTTGTATGTTGTTGAAGGCAATATGTCTTTAACCGGCATGAATGCGGATTACAGATTACGCTTAAGGCCTGATGCTCAATTCGAATTTGTTATGTCTTTATTACATGAATTAGATAATAATGTTTCGAATTTCAATTTAACTAGTTTTGCAAAAAAATATTCACTCTCTGAAAAAACATTAAAGCATTTAGTAGCCGATTTAAAACATCACATTGGTTCTTCCATCGTTTACGCAGGAAATGTTCTTCCTGAAAATGTACATTTAGCTGTCAATAAACTGAATGATGTGTTGGGTGCGAAAAATTTATATGATTTTGATTCAATCCCATTTTTAATGAATCCAATTTCAAATAATTCCGAATGGGAAGATCTCGTCAATAAAATGAATATGGGACAAGTTAGCGCTGTAATTCATTTTGATTCTAACCCTATTTATCATTTAGCAAATGACTTCGGATATAAATCCGCCTTAAAGAATGTTGAATATAAAATTTCACTTACTGAAGCGGAAAACGAAACTTCAATTTATTGTAATTATGTTTTACCTATTCATCATACATTTGAATCTTGGGGTGATTTTAGAACGCGGAGTAATTTTTATTCATTACAGCAGCCCGTTATTGCACCCATCTTTAATACTAGACAAAAGGAAGCTGCTTTACTTCATTGGATGAGTGGTAAATCTGAAGGATACAAAGAAGATATTTATCATAAATATTTGATGGATAATTGGGAAAAAGCAATTTATCCGACTATCAATTCCCAGTTAAAATTTAAAGAATTTTGGTATGCTTCATTACATGATGGAGTTGTACTTGCGGAAGACGGAAATATTAGTCTTGGGACAATCAACTCTTCAGCTTTATCATCAAATGATTATCAAGAGCCAAAGGGGTATGCGTTAATTTTAAAAGAAAGTTATGCTGTTGGCGACGGTAAATTTGCAAATAATGGCTGGCTTCAGGAAGTACCTCATCCTGTTACAAAAGTAACGTGGGATAATTATGCTGCAATTTCAAAAAAGACAGCAGATTCACTCGGACTAGATCTTAACGACTTAATTGAAATTACCGTAGGAAAAAATAAGCTTGAAATACCTGTCCATATTCAAGCCGGTTCTGCAGATGATACAATTACAATTGAACTGGGTTATGGAAGGAAAAAAGCCGGCACGGTTGGTTCGGATGTTGGATTTGATGCAATCGCTCTGATGACAAAAAATTATAAACTTTCACCTTGGCTTTATTCCGATGTATCTGTTAAGAAAATATCCGGAAGCCATAAATTAGTTCTTGCACAGGAATATTATTACTTCGATGATAAATTATCACATGATGTTGCTGAAAAACGAGAATTAGTTATCGAAGGAACAGTTGCTGAATATTTAAAAAATCCAAAATTTTTAATAGAAGGCAAAGAGGAAGAACACGAGCCAACGCTTTATCCAAATTATGAATACAAAGATGTTAAATGGGGAATGGTCGTCGATCAAAATAAATGTATTGGATGCGGAGAATGTATAGTAGCATGTATTTCTGAAAACAATATTCCCGTTGTTGGAAAAGATCAAGTTGCTGTCGGAAGAGAAATGCACTGGCTTAGAGTAGACCGTTATTATTCAGGCTCAATTGATGAGCCAAAAGTACATACAGAATTAATGTTGTGCCAGCATTGTGATCATGCCCCTTGTGAAAATGTTTGCCCGGTTCTGGCAACCACACACAGCCCTGATGGATTGAATCAAATGGTTTATAATAGATGCGTAGGAACCAGATATTGTTCAAACAACTGTCCTTATAAAGTAAGAAGATTTAACTTTTTTAATTTCCGCGATCATTTTAACGATAAATTTCAGCAAAGTGAATTGTTTGATTTAGTTTATAATCCTGAAGTAACCGTTAGATCTCGTGGAGTAATGGAGAAATGTACTTTCTGTATTCAGCGTATTGAAGATGAACGTGAAGATGCAGTTAGAGAGAATCGATCAGTTAAAGGATCAAACGTAGTAACAGCTTGTCAGGAATCTTGTGCAACAAATGCAATTAAATTCGGAAATATAATTGACAAAGAAGAAGAAGTGACAAAATACCGTAATCATGAATTAGGGTATCATGTTCTTGAAGAATTGAATGTTCGTCCTAACGTAACTTATTTAGCAAAATTAAGAAACACTCATACGGAGGATGTATAGTGAGCCTTGAATATACAGAAACCGATTTGGATTATTCAAAAGAACCTGTATTAGTTGAAGGCAATCCTCCTTTAAGAGAGATTGACCGCGATATTTCTCGTCCAATGGATGAGAAGCCTAATAGGAATTTCTTTATAGCAATTTCAATTACAAGCACCTTTCTCTTAATTGGTGCCTTATGCGTAGCCATCAGTTTTTATTATGGAACCGGAATGTGGGGCAACAATGAGCCGGTTGGTTGGGGATTTCCAATTATTAATTTTGTGTTTTGGGTTGGAATCGGGCATGCGGGAACTTTAATTTCAGCAATTCTATTTCTCCTTAGGCAAAAATGGCGAACTGGTATTGCCCGTTTTGCTGAAGCGATGACAATATTTGCAGTAATGTGTGCTGGAATTTTCCCGGTTATTCACACCGGTAGGCCATGGCTTGCTGGATATTTAATCCCATATCCAAATCAACACTCATTGTTTGTTAATTTTATTTCTCCGCTAGTTTGGGATGTGTTTGCGGTTTCAACTTACTTTACTGTTTCGCTTGTATTTTGGTATGTTGGTTTGGTACCAGATTTTGCAACTTTAAGAGATAGAGCATCAAGTAAAATTAAAAAGAATATTTATAAAACTTTTAGCCTAGGCTGGAGGCATTCAAATAGGCATTGGCAGCATTACGAAAAAGCATATATGATTTTAGCCGGTTTAGCTACCCCTTTGGTTCTTTCTGTGCATTCAATAGTAAGCTTTGATTTTGCTGTAGCAATTTTACCTGGATGGCATTCAACAATTTTTCCGCCATTCTTCGTAGCTGGAGCAATATTTTCCGGATTTGCGATGGTTGTAACGGTTTTGATTTTTGTTCGAAAAGTATTTCACATCGAACATATTATAACCATGAAGCATCTTGAAAGAATGAACATTGTGATTATTTTAACCAGCTTAATGGTTGCATACGGCTATGGTTCAGAATTTTTTATGGCTTGGTACAGCGGAAATCAATTTGAGCAATTTGTTGTGGTGAACAGAGCTTTAGGCCATTACTGGTGGTCTTTCTGGCTAATGATAAGTTGTAATGTTTTATTCCCGCAGCTATTTTGGTTTAAGAAAATAAGAACTTCTGTTCCTGCAATGTTCGTTATTGTTATTCTAGTAAATGTAGGAATGTGGCTTGAAAGATTTGTGATAGTTGTAACTTCATTGCATCGAGATTTTTTACCTTCAAGCTGGGGAATTTTTACTCCAACATTAGTTGATTTTGGAATTTTATTAGGAAGCTTTGGATTATTTTTCACCTTAGTTTTATTATTTACAAGAACACTGCCCGTTGTGTCAATGTCTGAAGTAAAAGCTGTGGTTGAAGGTGCACAGCCATCCCATCATGGAGAAAATCATGCTTAATAAAACGGAAAATAAATTACATTCGGTTGCTGCTCTTTTTGATACTCCGGATCAAATTATTAATGCTGCAAAAAAAGTAAGAGATGCCGGTTATAAAAAGTTTGATGTAAATACACCGTATCCAGTTCATGGTATGGATAACGCGATGGGAATGAAACCTACCAAATTAGGATTCGTCACAATATTTTTTGGCCTTTCTGCTGCGGCATTTATTCTGCTTTTCATCTTTTATACTATGGCTATGGACTATCCCATGGTTATTGGCGGAAAACCATTTTTTGCTTTTCCAGCATATATTCCTGTTACTTTTGAAACCACTGTTTTGTTGGGTGCGCTTTCAACAGTGTTTGGAATGATTGCAGTCTTTTTTAATCTGCCGAAAAACAATTATCCCATTCATGATACTAATTATATGAAGAATGTTTCGTCAGATAAATATGGATTAATGATTGAAGCTGCTGATCCTTTATTTAGCGAAAACGAAGTTGTTGACTTCTTAAAAAATTTAGGTGGAAAAGAAATTGAATTAGTCTATTATCCGGTTGAAGATCGATATCCAATCTTACAGCCAAAATTTTTATGGCTTGTCGCTGCTACTATCGTAATTGTCTCGGGTGCTACGTATTTAACACTTAATAAATTTATGTACATCACTCCGTACAACTGGATGGATCGGCAGGACAAAACAATCGCTCAAGAAAAAAGTACTTTCTTTGCCGATGATTTTGGTATGCGCATGCCGGTGGAAGGCACCGTAGCAAGGGGTTATATGCCTTATCCATACAAAGATGAAAAAGACCCAAAAGTAGTTTTATCTAATCCGTTACTTCCCACAAAAGAAAATTTAGCATTAGGAAAAGTAAAGTTTTTGACTTACTGCAGTCCATGTCATGGTGACTTAGCAGAAGGTCAGAATAGGCTTAACGGTCAATTTCCAAATCCGCCTACTCTTCATTCAAATAAAGTTAGGGAATGGCCCGATGGAAGAATATATCATGTAATCACGATGGGACAAAATATAATGCCTTCTTACGCAGCCCAAGTTACCAGAGATGAGAGATGGGCAATTATTAATTATATCAGGGTGCTGCAACGAGCAAAAAATGCTAAAATTTCTGATATTCAAGAGATTAAAAAGGAGTCAGCTACAAATGTCAAAAATTGAAGCCGGGTACACAAAAAAAGATTTACCCGTTAAAGTTGGAAATATCGGTTTAGCACTATTAGTAGCTGGATTAGTATTAGGTATACTCGGTTATTTTGTAGATTCTTTCAGAGCTTCTTACAGCTATTTAACCTCTTTTATGTTTCTATTAAGTATTGGTATCGGTTCATTATTTTTAGTTGCATTGGAATATATTGCAGGTGCTTCATGGAGTACTCCTTTTAGAAGAATTCCTGAATTCCTTTCATCGGTGGTACCATATTTAATAATTCTTGTAATACCTTTAATATTTAGTATGCATAATTTGTTTAACTGGACGCACTCCGAAGTGATTGCTGAAAGTAAAGTTCTGCAAAGCAAAACACCTTACTTAAATACTACATTTTTTGTAATTAGAGTGGTTGTATTTTTTGGTTTATGGACGCTTTTTTATTATCTCTTAACTAAACATTCAAGGCAGCAAGATTCTTCAAAAGATCAGAAGTTAACAAAATATAATATTAAGCTTTCGGCAATCTTTATGCCTTTATTTGCAATTACATTGTCTTTCGCAGCGGTAGATTGGATTATGAGTCTTGAAGCATACTGGTATTCAACAATATTTGGAGTTTACTTTTTTGCTGGTGCAACAGTGGCTTCTCTTGCGGCAGTTACTTTAATAACAGTTATGCTGAAAGAAAAAGGTTACCTACATTCAAGAATTAATAACGAGCATTATTATAGTTTGGGAACATTGATGTTCGCGTTCACCGCATTCTGGGGCTATATAGCTTTTTCACAATATATGCTTATATGGTATGGCGATCTTCCTGAAGAAACAATGTGGTTCATTCACAGATGGTATGGCGGCTGGAAAGTAGTTTCAATAATTTTAATACTTGGTCAGTTTATTATTCCTTTTTTCTCTTTGATATCATACAAAGCAAAAACAAATCCCAAAAGATTAAAATTTATGGCGGTATGGATTTTATGCGCCCACTTCATAGATATTTACTGGATGATAATGCCGAGTTTATATAGTTCAGGCTACCGTTATTCATTTAGCTGGCTGGATTTGGTTTATCCGTTAGCAGTGATCGGATTTATTATTGTGTTATTCAATTTGAATGTTAAAAAACACAATCTAGTTCCAATCGGTGATCCCAAGCTTGAAAGAGGGCTTGATTTCCGACTTTAAATTATG
This sequence comes from uncultured Ignavibacteriales bacterium, assembly GCA_963731745.1. Lineage (GTDB taxonomy): Bacteria > Bacteroidota > Ignavibacteria > Ignavibacteriales > Ignavibacteriaceae > CAVSWT01. Next base: position 168,963 of record CAVSWT010000011.1, on the reverse strand, counting down.
GATATGAAATTTTATTAATGGCTGACAATCAAAATCAAATGAATAAATTAATTACAGAAATTAAAGCTAATCCTTTAAAATTATTTGGAATTGTATTTCCATACATTTTTATTATTGGTTTAGCAATAGGCTTAATTTATACAAGCAATATAAATAATATAACACGGCAAAAAGTTCCGCCTAAACTGATTGATACAACTAAAGTAAAAGATCTTCCTGTGGTTGAACCGAAGACTATTCCGCCAATTGATATATTTGCTATGAGTAATCCAAATCCGGATTTAATAGACAAAGGGAAAAAACTTTTCACAACCATTTGCGTATCATGTCATGGTGCTGATGGTAAAGGCGATGGGCCTGCAGCAGCAGCTTTAAGCCCGAAACCCAGAAATTTTACTAGCAAAGAAGGCTGGGTAAACGGACCAAAAATATCTCAAATATTTACTACTTTGTCCGAAGGAATTTCCGGAAGCGGAATGGCAGCTTATGATTATCTAACACCTGAAGAAAGAATTTCATTAGCTCATTATTTAAGATCAGAATTTATTCCTAATCCTCCGTTGGATACAAAAGATGATTTATCTGCATTAGATCAAACCTATAATCTATCTAAGGGAAGCGAGATTCCAGCACAGATACCAGTTGCTGAAGCATTAAAATTGATTGAAAAAGAAAATAGTAAAAATGTTGAACGGTTAAATGCAGTATTAAATAAAATTTTAGCTGATAAAAATTCTGATGGTGCAAAAATATTTGATAAAGTAACCAATAATAAATTTAAAGCACTCACACTAATTTTTAATACTCCGAATTGGAAACAAAGCGAAGATACATTTATTAATTCGATTGTAAGTTCTGTAGTTGAGAATGGATTCAATAGTGAAGTATTGGAATTGAGAAATAATGAATGGAATGAAATGTATAAGTATGTCAGCAATTATTTTTGATTATCTGCTCGATTAATTTTTTTAAGATGATAAAATGAAAAATGTAAATTTATCAATTATAATTATATTGATTTTTTGTTTAACGAATATTTCTTTTGCCGAAAAAAAAGGCGTTGAAGTAGGAATAGACGAACAGCTTGGTAAATATATCCCAAGTGATGTATACTTTAATGATGAATCCGGAAATCAAGTTCTTTTAAAAGATTTAATAACTGAGCCAACAGTTTTTGCATTTGTTTATTATAAATGTCCGGGAATATGTACGCCCCTGATGTCTGAGATAGCTGACGTTGTAAACAAACTGGATATGATGCCGGATAAGGATTATAGAATAATTACTGTAAGTATGGATGAACATGAAACACCATGGGATGCGGCAGAAAAAAAACGGAATTTTTTAAGTATGATTAATGGAAATTTTCCAAAATCAGCTTGGAGATTTTTAACCGGAGACAGTGTAAATATAAAAAAGACTGCTGATGCAATGGGCTTTTATTTTGAAAGACAGGGTTCACAATTTCTTCACACAGGTTCTTTAATGTTTATTTCATCGGAAGGTAAAATTACTCGGTATCTATTTCCCGGTTATTCTGAAACTCATGGTTACAGCATACTTCCTTTCGATATGAAAATGGCATTGATTGAAGCCTCTGAAGGCAAAACGAGCCCAACTATTGCAAGAGTTTTGCAGTATTGCTTCAGTTATAATCCAAAATCTAAAACTTATATGTTAGATATTACAAGAGTTTCCGGTGCTGGAATTTTAATTCTAGCCGCTGTGTTTGTTGGATATTTAAAATGGAAACCTAAGAAAAAGTTAAAAGAAGGATAGTTTTTTATGGCAAGTGAAACATTGACTGTAAATCAGGCAAGCGAGCCAAGTTATATACATTATACAGGTAAAGGAAAAGGATTAAAGTCCTGGATATTATCTACAGACCATAAACGAATTGGTATTTTATATTTAGTTGCGGTGTTGTCTTTCTTTTGTGTTGGAGTAACTCTTGGTTTTTTAATGAGACTTGAATTATTTTCACCCGGCAGAACAATCATGGGGCCGCAAACCTATAATCAAATTTTTACGCTTCACGGCGTAATAATGATTTTTCTATTTATTATACCTGCGTTCCCTGCAATTTTTGGAAATTTCTTTTTGCCTATTTTAATTGGCGCTAAAGATGTTGCATTCCCGCGGTTGAATTTGCTTTCGTGGTATTTATATATTCTTGGAGGCCTCGTTGCAATTCTGGCTATTACAATGCCTGGCGGATCAGCTGATACAGGATGGACATTTTATATCCCTTATAGTGTGAGATCGGGAACCAATGTAGTTTATGCTTTGATGGCCGCATTCATACTTGGATTTTCATCAATCCTAACCGGTTTAAATTTCGTAACCACTATACATAGAATGCGTGCACCGGGTATGACCTGGTTTAAAATGCCGTTATTTATTTGGTCAATATATGCAACGGCCTGGATACAAGTTTTAGCTACTCCAATTATTGGAATCACTTTACTTCTAGTTGCAGTTGAGAGATGGTTTGGTGTTGGTTTATTTGATCCGGCATTAGGCGGAGATCCTGTTTTATTTCAGCATTTATTTTGGATTTATTCTCACCCCGCAGTTTATATTATGATCCTGCCGGCAATGGGAGTTGTTTCTGAAATTATTCCTGTATTTGCCCGCCGAACAATTTTTGGATATAAGTTCATAGCATTTTCAAGCATTGCAATTGCGTTGTTTGGGTCTCTTGTTTGGGCGCATCATATGTTTACTGCCGGAATGAGTGATACTGGCCAATTTGTGTTTTCCTTGCTTACATTTTTGGTTGCAATTCCCAGTGCAATTAAAGTATTTAACTGGGTAGCGACGCTATATAAGGGATCAATTTATTTAGCTCCACCTTTATTGTATGTACTCGGATTTATATTCTTATTTTCGATAGGCGGCTTAACAGGATTATTCCAGGGTACGTTAGCAATTGATATTCAAGTTCAGGATACTTCTTTTATTGTTGGACACTTCCATTATGTAATGTTTGGAGGAACCGGGTTTGGAATTTTTGCTGCCATGCATTATTGGTTTCCGAAAATGTTTGGACGAATGTATAAAATAAAGATGGCAAATGTTGCGTTTACATTTTTATTTATAGGATTTAATACTTTGTACTTCCCAATGTTTATTATGGGATGGCTTGGAATGCCGAGACGTTATTATGATTATTTACCTGAATTTACAATTTATCATAAAATATCTACTATAGGATCCTGGATTTTGATTACTGGTTTGATAATTATGTTAACCAATCTCATTAAATCTATTAAATCTGGACCCATAATAACTGAGCAAAATATTTGGGGTGGTGAAACATTGGAATGGCAGATTGAAACTCCGCCAATTCATGAAAATTTTCATGAAATACCAACAATTACAGAAGCACCATATGTGTATAAAGATAATGAAGATCGTCAATTAGAAGCTGAGGAGGTAAAGTGAGTTCTCAAGAACACACAACAGATGTCATGCACGAACATGTTCATAGAGATGATATTGCCTCAAGAATGGGAATGTGGCTCTTCCTGTTTACTGAACTTTTATTATTTGGAGGTTTGTTTTTTATTTATTCTGTTTATAGATATACAAACCAGGCAGCTTTTCACCTTGCTGCCAAGGAAATGAATATTGTTGTCGGTACATTTAATACCGCTATTCTATTAACCAGCAGCTTGACCATCGCGTTGTCAATTACTGCAATTCAAAAAAATAATAAAAAGTTGTCCGTTTTTTTCCAGGGCATTACTATTCTAATGGCAATTTGGTTTTTAATCAATAAATATTTTGAATGGAGTGCAGAATTTCATCGTGGAAATTTTCCCGGCTCAGAAGTTTTATTAGCAAAAGATAAGGGCCAAATTCTTTTTTATGGTTTGTATTATACAATGACAGGGCTTCATGGGTTACACGTAATCATTGGAGCAACCTTAATTGCTGTAATGATGAGACTTACAATTAAAGGAAGAATAAATCAGCATACATTTGTAAAGCTTGAAGCTGCCGGATTATATTGGCACCTGGTTGATATTATTTGGATTTTCCTTTTCCCATTATTCTATCTTATAACCTAAGGATTTTTATGGAACAACATGAAACTCATGCACATAATGAGCACAATCACAGCTATGGTATTTTTATATTAGTTTGGCTGGCTTTAATGGCCTTTGTTGCAATAACAGTTGCCATCGCCGGAATAAATTTAGGGCCATTTACAATTGCAGCTGCTCTGGTTATTGCTTGTATTAAATCTTATTTAGTCTTGACTATATTCATGCATCTAAGGGTTGAACAACCTGTGTTCAAAGTATTTGTAGGAGTCGCATTACTTTTTATAATCATCTCCTTCGTCTTATTATTTGCTGATTATTCTTTTATGTAAGGTAAAAAATTTATGTTTTCAGGACCATCAAATTTTGTTAACTCTGTTGATACTGCCTTTTGGATAGTGATGATTATTTCTGTTTTCTTTTTGGTTGTCATCACTTTCTCTATGGTCTTTTTTGTTATAAAATATGATAGAAAAAGAAGCCCAAAAGCGACAAACATTCATAGCAATATTTCTTTGGAAATTACATGGACTTTGATTCCTACTTTATTAGTTCTAGTAATGTTTTACTACGGCTGGGTAGGGTATAAGCAAATGTCCACTATTCCTAAAAATGCCTATCCAATAAATGTAACAGCACAGATGTGGAAATGGACATTCGATTATCCGAACGGAGTTAGTGCTGATACATTGTATGTTCCATTAAATACGGATGTTAAATTCGATCTTAAATCTAGAGATGTAAATCATTCTTTTTTCATTCCTGCATTCAGAGTTAAAAAAGATGTAATTCCTGGTGAAAAGCGGGAAACATGGTTTAGAGCAGAAAAATTAGGCACATACGAATTAACTTGCGCTGAATACTGCGGCCTGAACCATTGGCATATGTATACAAAAGTAATTGTAATGCCGCATGATCAATTCAATAGTTGGCTTTCAAAAGAAGCTATGAAAGATTCATTAAATAAAATTAAAGCAGCAATAAGTCAGTCTACAGATTCAACTAAATCAGAAAAAAAGAATTAATAAAAATCTACTTGAAGAAACAAATAGACATATTATTTGAGTTAACCAAAATTAGAATTACTTCTTTTGTAGCGTTTACAACTGTCTTCGGATATATTGCTTTTGCAGAAGAATTTAATTGGGGATTTTTAAAACCAACAATTGGAATTTTATTGCTGGCATGCGGGTCTGCAATCATTAACCATTTTCAGGAACGTAAAACCGATTTGTTGATGAGCAGAACAAAAAACCGCCCGATTCCATCAGGAAGAATTTCTGCTAACAATGCATTATTACTTGCAATTGTTTTTATTCTTTTCGGTTCAGCAATTTTAGTACTAAGTGCGGGATGGCTGGCATTGGGACTGGGTTTGTTAAATTTAATTTGGTACAATGGAATTTATACACCATTAAAAAAAATAAATCCTCTGGCAATTATTCCAGGATCACTTGTCGGGGCAATTCCGCCTGCAGTTGGCTGGGTTGCAGCAGGTGGTAATATTTTTGATCCGCAAATTATTGTTCTTTCGTTTTTCTTCTTTATCTGGCAAATACCTCATTTTTGGTTATTGTTAATGGTGCTGGATAAAGATTACGAACAAGCTGGATTTCCTACTCTGACTAAAATATTTTCAATTGAACAGCTTTCCAGGATTACTTTTATTTGGATACTTGCAACTGTAGTAACAGGAATACTGATCCCACTGTTTGGTATCGTTAAATTTCCTTTCATAAATTTCAGCTTGCTTGCTGCCGGCTTATGGATTTCAATCAGTTCATTAAAATTATTAAAGACGAAAAAAGAAAAAATATATTTCAATTTTGCATTTAGAGAAATAAATATTTTTGCAATTTTAGTTGTGTTATTAATATCAATAGATAAACTTGTTATATCATTCTAATTCAAAGAGAGAAAATAAATGGAGTTTCTTGATAAATTAATTTTACCTCAATCTTCTGAACATATTCAGCTGCTTCATTATCTTTTAATATTAATTCAGTTTTTATTTGTTCCATTTCTAGGTATGGTTCTTGGCGGCACAACGCTATCATTGTATTATCGATGGAAAGGAATAAATGAAGAAAACGAATATTACCTAAGATTCGCTAAAGATGTCATTGATTTAGTGACTGTTAATAAAAGCATTGGTATTATTATAGGTATCGCACCATTATTTACGTCAATAATAATATTTGCGCAATTGCTGCATTCGTCTCAAATTTCCGTTATCAGCTATATGATGTTTGCTTTCTTAGTTTTGAGTTCAGGTTTAATTTTAATTTATGCGTATAGATATTCTTTAACATTTACAGAAATCTTTTCTTCTATTGATGAGGAAAATATTTCGGACAAAATTGTATCATCGGAAATCAAAAAATATAGAAAAGGAAATGAACATTTAAATATAAAGTCAGGCAGATACGGAATAGTTTTCCTTTATATATCACTATGGATAATTGTTGCATGTTTAACTATCACTACTTTTAATTCAAAAATTGAAGCAATTTCTATATTCTCTTTATTTTCAACTGAAGTTATTGTTAAATATATAAGCTTTGTTCTAGCTGCGTTTTCTATCACCGGCGGTGTTATTTTCTTCGGATTCTTTTATTGGGAAGGTGGAAAACAAAATTTAGATGAAACGTATAAAAATATTGTAAAGTCAATTGCGACTAAAACAACATTTACGTCTGCAGTATTACTTCCAATATTTATTATGGTGGATATTTATGTTCTACCGGAAAATGCACTTTCGGGCTATGTACTTGGATACGCAGTTATTGCTCTAATTCTATTTTTTATCGCGTATATATTTCTTTATGTAATGGTAAAAGAATCAACCCTAAGGTTCAGCGGTCCGGTTTTTTACATTATACTATTTGCGGTTTTTAGTATAATAATAAAAGATCAAATGGCGATGAGTAATGCTACCAAATTACAATCGGAAGAATTAAACGTAAAATATGAAAAATACCTTGCAGCACTTGAAACTGAAAACGGGCCTGTGAAGCAGGTAAGTGGTCAAGATATTTTTAATAATATTTGTTCAGCATGTCATCGTTTTGATAGAAAATTAGTGGGTCCTGCATATAAAAATGTTTTGCCAAAATATGAAGGCCATAAAAGTCAGTTAATTGCATTTATAAGGAACCCAGTAAAAAAGAATCCGGATTTCCCGCCGATGCCCAATCCGGGCTTAAAGCCAAATGAAGCTGAAGCAGTGGCTACATATATATTGGGAGAGTATAAAAAATATTAGAGATATTTTTTAGTTTAATACTCATAATAAGTTTATAAAAATTTCTACCCTAAATTTCCAATAAATGATTATTGTCCCATTCTATTATTATCTTTATTTTGTTCAAATAAATTTAAAATAACAAGGGAAATCTGTATTGAAAAAATTCCTCCTTCTTAGTCTCATATTTATTAATAGTAATTTTTTAGTTGCACAAAGCTTCCAGGGCCCGGTAAAGGGAAGTGTTTCGTCAGGAGTGATCGTATCGACCAATAATTTTCTAAAAACCTCGCCGATATCAATTCCAAAAATAAAAAAAATTAGAAATGAAATTGAATATGAAGGTCCTGCAGTTTATGATAATTCAATAACTCCAATTTCCAGTTCATTAGTAAAAAATTTGGATGATAAAGTATTAAATAAAATCGGCGCTTCAGACTCAGCCCAAACAATATTGATTAAAAATTTTTCAGGTATTGGAATGACCAACTCAATTCCGCCGGATCCTTACATTGCCGCTGGTCCAAAATATATCATGGCAACAGTTAATAGTAAATTTGCTATTTGGGATAAAGAAGGAAATCTAATAAAATCAATAAATGCTGATGATTGGTATTCCACTTCTTTGCCGAATGTAAGTTCTTTCGATCCAAAAATTTTGTATGATCATTTTGATAAGAGATGGGTAATGGTTTGGCTTGATCAAGATGACAATACTCAAAGAGGTAATTTTTTAGTTTCGGTTAGTGATGATTCAGATCCAAATGGGGTTTGGTATAATTGGGTTCTACCCTCCAATAAAAATGGAAATAGTGTTTCCAGTAATTGGGGAGACTACGAAGGTGTGGGTTTCAATAAAGAGGCAATTTTTATTACATCAAATCAATTTTCTTTTAGTGGTTCATTCCAATATGCCAAGATTAGAATAATTCCCAAAAGTCAATTGTTCGCAAACACTGCCGGCGAATTAAGTTGGCTTGACGTTTGGGACATCAGATACCCATCACCAAATCAAAGTCAAAAAATATTTAATATTAGGCCGTCAATTAGTTATAGTGATAGTTCAGATTATTATTTATTACATGCTCCAAATGGCGGCGGAAATTTTATGACAGTTGTTAAAATATCGAATGCTATAGACTCTGCTTCTTTATCATTCAGTACTAAAAATATTTCTATCTCGCCTTATAACATTGCTCCAAATGCGGATCAATTAGGCGGCGGTTCACCTTTAATCGAAGGTTCGGGAAGTGCTTTAAGGAATGAACCTACATTCAGAGATGGGTTTTTGTGGACTGTGCATTCTATTCAAAATCCTAATTCCTCTCTCTATTCTTGTCTTGACTATGTAAAAATTAACATACGCAAAGGCCAAGCTGTTGAAAATTTTAGATTCGGAGATAATAACCATTGGTATTATTACGCTGCTTTAGCTGTTGATAAAGATCAGAATGTGGCTTTAACGTACAGCCGTTCAGGCAAAGATGAATTCTCCGGTTCATTTTATACAACTCGATTAAGCAATGATCCCGCCGGATTTTCAGGAAGTAGAATATTGCAGCCGGGTAAAGGCAACTATGTAGTAACTTTCAGTGGAGATAGGAACCGTTGGGGCGATTACAGCGGTATGTGGCTGGATCCTGAAAACGAGCAAAATATTTGGATGTTTTCGGAAAATGCGTCTGCGGCAAACTCATGGGGAACATGGGTTGGTGAAATAAGGATGCAGCCTTTTGATGGAGTTTATGCTTTTACGAATAAATCTGAATTAGATTTTGGAGATATCGAAGCTAATCATGACAGCGATACATTAGACATAATATTAAGTAATTATGGAAAAGAAGATTTAATTATTTCTACTATAGATCAATCTGTGGGTGATTTTCATTTGATCAATAATATAAATTTTCCGCTTACTTTAACGAGTTATGATTCAATAACAATAAAAATTCAATTTGCTCCGAAATCCGCCGGAGTATTTAATCAAATGTTTTCAGTTTCAAGCAATGATCCTAATCTGGATGGCATAACTGTTAAAGCCAATGCTTTTGAAATCAATTCAGCTGAATTGAATACGCTGTATGCTTCTTCAGGGATTTTAAATGATGGAAAATTTGCAAAGATAGATATCAGTACAGGGCAAGGAGAAATAATTGGGAAATCAACTTATGGCGGTATTACTAATATCGCAATCAATCCAAAATCCAAGATAATTTATGCAATTAGTTCTTCTTCAGTTTCCACTGATTTAATCAGAGTTAACTCAACTCAAGGGGATGCATATTTTCTACATCAGTTGGATTTACCTGATTTATTGTCCATAGCTTTTGACACAAGCGGAACATTGTATGCCGTTCAAAAAGGCGGGAAGATATATACAATTAACATTTCGGATGGAACGTATAATCTTATCGTTGATACAAAAGTAAATATAGCAGGAATGGCTTTTAATCCGATTAATAATGAGTTATGGGGTTCGGCATATATAATAATTGGCGCAAACAAAGATAAAATATTTAAAATTAATTTAAGTACAGGCGATACTGCAAATGTTGGTTTTACTGGTTTGAATGTTTCAACGAATGATTTAACATTTGATAATACCGGTAAATTATACGGTATAACCGGCGCAAGTTCTCAAATTGGCAATCTAATTACTATTGATACTTCAACCGCACATGGTATAATCATAGGTTCAATTGGATTTAAGGATATCACTGGGTTGGATTATAGTAATAATTCAATAGCGTCAATTACAAAGCTCAGCAATCTTATACCCGAGGATTATTCTTTAAACCAAAATTACCCGAATCCTTTTAACCCAACAACCACGATAGAGTTTGGAATACCAAAAGAAGCGAATGTAAAATTAATTATTTACGATTTATTGGGCGAAGTAGTAAATGAACTTGTAAATGATTATAAACAAGCCGGAGTCTACAAAGTAAATTGGAATTCAAATGATAATAACGGCAGAATATTAAGCAGCGGTGTTTATTTTTATGAATTAAAAGTAAGCGGAAGCAGCGGCAGAGAATTGTCTCTTATAAAAAAGATGATACTTTTAAAGTAATTTGCCTAATTTATTTAAGTTTATCCAATTTATATTTAGATTTTTTTATTTAATAAGCCTATTTCATTTAAACTATTTTTTTATTAAAATTTCCCGGGATTTTTCATTTTCTTTAATCGAAAGTTTAAAATTTGAATATTCTTAAAGCACAAAACAATTTTATTAATATGGAGATTATATGGTTAAATTATTAGGAACTTATCATGTAGTTCCTTCATTACCTGAAAATTTAGAACACCTTAGAGAAATTGCTTACAATATTTATTGGAGCTGGAATGCTGATGCAAGAGAACTTTTTAGAAGATTAGATAGAGAGTTATGGGAAGAGTCTCACCATAATCCGGTGATGATGCTGGGTTACATCAGTCAGCAAAGGCTTGAAGAAATTTCACGAGACGACGGGTTTGTTGCTCATCTGCAAAGAGTTTATAATAAGCTGCAGGATTATTTAGGGGAAAAAACCTGGTATCAGAAAAATTATAATTACCCTGCTAATTTTAATATTGTTTATTTCTCTGCCGAGTATGGTTTAACTGAATCGCTTCAAACTTATTCTGGTGGATTAGGAGTATTGGCAGGCGATCATTTAAAAGCGTCAAGCGATTTGGGCATTCCCTTAATAGGCGTCGGATTGCTTTACAAAGAAGGTTACTTTCAACAATATTTAAATTCTGAAGGCTGGCAGCATGAAAAATATGAGTTGAATGATTTTGATAACTTGCCGTTAAAAAAAGTGCTGAATGAAAAAAACGAACCTCTAACCTTATCCGTTCAAATGGCTGAACGACAAGTTTTTTTCCAGGTGTGGAAAGTAAATGTAGGTAGAATTCCTCTTTACTTACTCGATACAAATATAGATGAGAATTCAGATTCTGATAAAAAAATAACTCAGGCTCTTTACGGCGGTAATGCTGAAACACGAATTCAGCAGGAGATTCTGCTTGGAATTGGCGGAATAAGAGCAATGCACGCGTTTAATATTAAGCCTATGGTTTGTCATATGAACGAAGGGCATTCTGCTTTTCTTTCACTTGAAAGAATAAGAACAAATATAGTTAATAACGGGCTGGATTTTAATGAAGCAAAACAGATGGGATATTATTCAAACATCTTCACAACTCATACTCCTGTCCCTGCCGGCATAGATGTATTTTCAAATGATCTGGTAGAAAAATATCTTGGAAATTATTATCGGAATGAGTTAAAAATTTCCGATAAAGAATTTTATTCGATGGGAACAATTTATAAGGATCGTGAATTAAATGTTTTCAATATGGCGCATCTTGCCATGAACACTGCAGGCCATATAAATGGTGTAAGTATGCTTCACAGTGAAGTATCCAGGAAGATGTGGGTATCCGGTTATAAAAATGTTCCATTTAATGAAATTCCGATTGGATATGTTACTAATGGAATTCATATCCGTTCGCATCTATCAAAGGAGATGGAAGATTTATTTCTGCAATATATTGGTGAAAATTGGTCAAATAATCCTTCGTCCGCCGAGATATGGAAAAGAATTGATAAAATTCCCGACGAAGAATTATGGAGAACACATGAAAGAAGAAGAGAAAGACTTGTTGCTTTTGCCAGGAGAAGATTAACCAGGCAAATTAGGGAGCGCGGCGGCAGTCAATCGGAAATTGAAACAGCTTCGGAAATACTTGATCCCAGTGCCTTAACAATAGGATTTGCTCGTCGCTTTGCTACTTACAAAAGAGCAACATTGATGTTTAGAGATATAGATCGTTTGTCAGATATACTGAATGATAAAAATCATCCTGTTCAATTTATTATTGCAGGTAAAGCGCATCCAAAAGATGACGAAGGGAAAAAATTAATACAAGAAATTTTTCAAATGGCAAAAGAGGAAAGGTTCAGGAGAAAAATAGTTTTTATAGAAAATTACGATATGAATGTTGCTCATTACTTAGTTGAAGGCTGCGACATCTGGTTAAATAACCCGCGAAGGCCATTGGAAGCCAGCGGCACTTCAGGTATGAAAGTGATTGCTAACGGCGGATTAAACTTCAGCATTTTAGACGGCTGGTGGGTTGAAGGCTTTGATCCTGAAGTAGGCTGGAAAATAGGCAATGGCGAAGAATATTTAGATACCGATTATCAGGATGAGGTTGAAGCCAGGCAATTCTATCATACTCTAGAAAATCAAATTGTCCCTTTATTTTACTCTAGAACTGAAGACGGATTGCCGCGCGGCTGGGTCACCAAAGTAAAAAATTCTATGAAGAAATTAGGTCCGATATTCAATACCCATAGAATGGTTCAGGAATATTTTGAAAAATTTTATGAATCATCTATGAACAAGAGATTAGTTTTATCCGATAAAAAATGGGAACAAGTAAAAGAGTTATCCGCATGGAAAGAATATGTTAAGCAAAATTGGTCAAGCATTAAACTTGAAAAATTGCATACTGATAAAAACGGAGATGAAGTTTTTGTTGGTGAAGATTATAGAGTAACCGCAGAAATAAATTTGGGTGATTTAACTCCCAAAGATGTTGAAGTTCAAATATATTTTGGCCCAGTTGATAAGCTTAATGATCCCCATACTTATTCTACCGTGGTAATGCAGCCTGTTTCTCAAAAGGAAAATGAAAGTCCTAATTATTTATTTGCAGGAAATATTAATAGCACAAAAAGCGGGCATCAAGGTTACACTATAAGAATTGTTCCTAAACATCCCTTACTGATAAATCCTTTTGAACTTGGGGTTATTTATTGGGCAGAATAAAATGTTAAAAGAATTGGCTAAAACTTTTTAGCTAATTCTTTTTATTTAATTTTCTGCTAGCCTTTTCAATGGCAGAAAGAACCATTTCCACAGTAATTAAATCCATACAGTTTGGAACAAAATCACAACGCTGTTTATAACAAACCAAACATTCCATATCGGGAATTATTTTTATGATTCTATCGTAATCTTCAATTTCCTCATTGGATGTCGGGCCGAATAAACAAATGGTTTGTTTTTTAAGAGCTGTAGCAGCATGCAAAGCCAATGTATCTCCGGTTACTATGATATCAGAAAGTCCAAGTAAAGCAAAAAATTCTCTAAGTGAATTCTGAGACCCGGTATCAATAGCATTTGGAAAATTATTTTTTAATTTTTGATTTCGTTCTATTTCTTCGGGACCACCGTAAATTAAAATTCCAATATTTTTATTTGGAGTTAATTTTTTAATTAGTTCTAAATATCCATCGAAAGCGCCATTGCTTGAATTGCCATCTTTTACTTGCACCGGTATTTAATCCTATTAAATATTCAAACCTGCTTAAATTATTTTCTTCATAAAATCTCTTTTGAAATTTCTTCTCTTCATCTGTTAGATTTATTATGATTTCACCATTTTGAAATTTCAATCCGGCAATTTCATGTATAATTTGCTGATAGGATTTTTTATTCTTTTTTTTATATTCATCGAAGGCACCCATTTCAAGCCATTCAATTGCATCTTCGTTTACCGGAATTACTTTCCCGAGTTTATCGCTAATATATCCCTTTTTCAATTTAGCATTTACTTTAGCAGCGATAGCTGAGCTTGTCGGTGAGGCATCGGGGTGGATTAATAAATCAAACTCTTCCGTTTCCATTTTTGCTACAGTACCAGGCTCTTCATAAAGCAGGACCCTATCAACCAATTTATTATTTTTGAATAGTTGTTCGGCGTTGCTTTTTGTTAACCATGTGATATGTGCTGCTGGATGTTTGGCTTTAAGTGAATGCAAAATTGAAGTTGTTCTTAAAACATCACCAATGGCATCCAGTTTAATTATTAATATTTTAAAGTTGACCGGTTCGTAATAATTACAATCATCACACTTCTTGCCTTCAGTTTTATTCGGAATGCAGGGCCTGTCACCGGGGAAATGTTTACAATCAGTTTTTAAAATCATTTTGAACTTTCTTCAATAATGTCTTCCAACAGTTGCGGAAGCTTTTCAAATCTATTTGATGAAATAAAGTTTTTTATATTTCTCTCAAAATCTATTTGATCTCTCATTGAATAATATTTTTGGACACCTTTCGTAATTGCTTCAGCAGAATTAGGCTCTATTACAAAACCAGTTTTACCTTCTTGTACAAATTCGGACAATCCTCCAACTCTTGTAACTACCACCGGCTTTAGAAATCCATATGCAACATTTAAAATTCCACTTTGTGTTGCACTTCGGTAAGGCAATATAACCAGATCGGCAGCTGAATAATATTTTCCCACTTCTTCATTGGGGACAAATTCATTAATCATCGTAACATCATTTTCAATATTGTTCTGCTTAATTTTATTTAAATATTCCTCCGGATCATCATAAAATTCACCAACAATTAATAATTTAATTCCAGGGTAAATTTGTGAGATATGAGAGAAAGCATCCAATAAAATATCTAAACCTTTATATTTCCTAACATATCCGAAAAACAGGATGACTTTATCCTTTTCAGAAAAACCAAATTCACTTTTCGTGGATTTCAATTCATTCTGTTGATAGCAGTCATAAACAGGAAGTTCGGAGCGAAAAATTTTTTTATTTGAAGTAAGTGTCCTTAGTTCTTTTTCAACTACTTCTGATAAAGCAAGAAACTTAGAAGCAAATGTTAATCCCAATTTTGTAAGAGTTTTATCTATAAAATTGCCTTCATGAGACACGACATTTTCAGTTATAAAAAGGATCCTATTTCTATAATATTTTTTTATTAAAGCAGAAATGGTAAAATGACAAAGCCCAAAAAAAGGATGCCACCAATCAAACACTACTAAGTCAGCATTTTCCTTTTTCAATTTTGCAGCCGTTGAAATCCAATTAAACGGATTTATCGAATTCACAATTCGCTCATTGGGAGCCTTCTTTATGATAACGTTACTTTTATCGAATTGAGTAGTTCCAGGGAACAACAAAGATGGGTACAAAAGTTTGTAGTTATATATTTTAACATCAAACTTTTCTATCAATGCATCAAATACGAAAGAGACGAAAAGGGAATTCCCGCCGCGGTAAGGATATGCCGGGCCTATAATTATAATTTTCTTTTTTTTCGGATTCATTTAATATTATGAAGCTAAAACATCAATTGTAAAATCTAAACTTCAAAATATAATTAAATCAGAATTGATGACAAAAAATATTTTTATTGAATTGAAACAATCTCTGCGTTATCTATAAAAATCATTATCCGGTAAATCTTCATCATCTTCAGCAGACATGGTAAACATTGAACTAAGCATATCTTTAAATTGAATTCCGTGCTCAAGCTTGAATTTGCTTAATAAAGAAAATTCAGCTAACCCATGAAGTAAAAATTCCATATATAATAATTCAGTATTTTTATTAAGATTGGGAAGATATTTTTTTACTACTTCATTTAAGCCCGGGATTTTATTTAAAGTATCAGAATATTCTGCATCACTAGTGGTATTAAGCAAATCAATGGTGTTACCTTTGCTGAACCATCGGGTTATTTTTTGATATGGAGTTGCTTGCTGGTTCTTCTTTAATTTTTCCGGTGACGGGAAATATTTTTCAAATAAATTTTTAATTGCCTTACTGATTAATATGAGTGCTACTTTTGTAGGGCCTTCCTGCTCTCCTTCATAAACCAATTCAATCTTTCCTGTAATTGATGGAATAACTCCGTACAAATCAGAAACTCTTAAGGATGTTTCATTTTCGTTATTTAATATTAATCTTCTTTCAGCAGAGCTGATTAAATTTTCATAAGCCGAAATAGTTAACCGTGCAGAAACCCCGCTCTTATGATCGATGTATTCACTTTCTCTTGCTTCAAATGCTACTTGCTCAACTAAATCGCTTAAGAGTTCGTTTATTTTTATTTTTTCCTTTTGTTCATTGGTTAAAATAGCTTCTTGAACTGTAATCAATTTAGAAATATCGGTACTCTTTGGATAATGAGTTAGTATCTGGCTGTCAATTCTATCTTTCAATGGTGTTACGATTGAACCTCTGTTTGTGTAGTCCTCGGGATTTGCCGTAAAAATAAATTGTATGTCCAGTGGGAGCCTGATTTTAAAACCTCTGATTTGAATATCATTCTCTTGTAGAATATTAAAAAGTGCAACTTGTATTCTTGCCTGAAGATCAGGCAATTCATTTATTACAAAGATTGAACGATGTGAACGTGGAATGATTCCAAAATGTATAACTCTTTCATCTGAATAGGGAAGTTTTAGGGAAGCAGCTTTTATAGGATCCACATCTCCAATTAAATCAGCAACGGAAACATCAGGCGTGGCAAGTTTCTCGGCATATCTATCCAGTTTATGAACCCATTCAATCTTAGTCTCGTCGCCATTTTCTTTTATTAAATCTTTTGCATGTCTAGAAAGCGGATTAAATGGATCGTCATTTAATTCGGAGCCTGCAACTATTGGAATATAATCGTCTAATAAATTAATGAATAACCGGGCAATTTTTGATTTTGCCTGGCCGCGTAATCCCAATAAAATTATATTATGACGAGAAAGAATTGCCGTTTGAATATCTGGCAAAACTGTTTCATCATAACCTAAAATACCTCTAAAAGGATTCTTGCCATTTCTTAAAGCAAAAATTAAATTGTCTCGTAGTTCCTGCTTTATTGGTTTTGTTTTATACCCGCTTTTTTTTAGTTCATGAAGAGTTTGAATATTTTTATAATTCATATGTTTGAAAGCTCCGATAAAAATTTATATTATTTCAATCTTTTTCTTCTATTTCTTATATAATCCTCAAAGATATAATCGCCCAAGCCAGTAAGGCTGCTGTAAAAAGCTCTTCCATTATTTGTTTTTGTAAATTCACGAACAAACTTTTGCAAGTAAGGATCACGAGCAATCATGAAGGTGGTTATCGAAATATTTAGTTTACGGCATTTTGCAGCCTGATCCAAAGTTTTATTCATTATTTTTCTATCCAGGCCAAAACTATTTTTATAGTATTGAGCGCCTTCTTTTAAACATGTCGGCTTGCCGTCAGTAACCATGAAAATTTGTTTGTTGGAAGTTTTTCTCCTTCTCAAAATATCAACGGAAAGTTCTAATCCTGCAACCGTGTTGGTATGGTAAGGTCCAACTTGCAAATAGGGGAGATCTTTAATTTCAATTGGCCAGGCATCATTTCCGAAAACAATTATATCCAATGTATCTTTTGGATATTTAGTTGTAATTAACTCTGACAATGCCATTGCCACTTTTTTCGCCGGAGTAATTCTATCTTCACCATACAATATCATTGAATGTGAAATGTCAATCATTAAAACTGTGGAAGTAAGTGCTTTAAAATCTTTTTCATCAACTTCAAGATCATGCTCAGTTAATTTAAAGTCATCAATGCCGTGGTTAATTTGAGCATTTTTTATAGAATCCGTCATATCAATCTGATCCATAGTATCCCCAAAATGGAAAGCTCTTTTTTCTGAAGTTGACTCATCTCCTAAACCAGAAAATGGAGTTCGATGATTACCTCGTGAAGATCTTTTTAATTTGCCAAAAATTTCTTCCAAAGATTGTTTACGAATCGACTGTTCTGTTTTAGCTGTAATTGTGAACGTTTGATTAATTTCATTTTCTTCAAGGTATCCTTTATCTTTTAAATCAGATATAAAATTACCGACTCCATATTGATCATCAGTTAATCCATATTTTTGATCTAATTGATTTAACCAATTCAATGCTTCAGATACATCGCCTGAACTTATTGTTAAAAGCTGAAGAAATATTTTTAATAGTTCATCAAACTTTCCTCCACGCCCTTCAAAACCAGGAGTAAATTTAGTGAATCTAATCCCTAACATAATTTTTCTTTTCTTGTGGTGATTGTCCCTAAAATGATAACAATAGTTTAAGAAAGCAAGTACATTTTTTTTAGATAATAAAATTATTCCAAAAAGATGATTAATATCATATTGAAAAAATTAAATTATGAAATTATTGATGGTGAGCGGATTTATAATTTTGAAGCCCAAAAAAGCATTTGTGCAGTAATTAAGCCGGCAAAAGTTCCGGTTATATTTCCTAATATGCCTAATAACAATCCAACAGGTGCTAAAGATTTTTGATAAATGCTCGCTACTATCGGAGCGCTTACAACACCGCCTATGTTAGCCTGACTTGAAGTAGCTATTAAGAACATAGGTGCTTTTAGTAATTTACCAACTGAATAAAGAATAACTGCATGGATAAAGATCCAAACTGCTCCAACAGCTAAGAATAAAGGAGCTTCAAAAATTGCCATTAAGTCTGCTTTAGCGCCTATTGAAGCCAAGAGAAAGTATAACATATAATTTCCTACAGAGGATGCACCGTATTTTTCAAGCTCCTGAAGCTTAGTAAAAGAGAGTGCAATTGAAACAATTATTACTAAAATAATTGTGTAAGCAAATGATGATAAAACTGCACCAATAGGGGGAATCATTTTCCCGATTTCCAAACAAACAGCAGTTACAACTAATGAAAGTGAAACCATCATAGAAAAGTTTTTAATATTCAACGGATGTTTCTGAGCAGAAAGTTCTTCCATCTTTTTATTGATTTTATTTACAAGGCTAAGATCCACTTTATTTTTTGCATCTATCTTTTTTTGATAATCAGAAAAGCTGACTACAATTGCCATCCATCCATAGGCTACTATTGTATCAACTATTATTATTGGCCCCATTAGTGAATCCGGAGTTCCGACACTTTCTTTTACGGAAATCATGTTTGCACCTCCGCCAATCCAGCTTCCGCTTAAAGCTGCAAGCCCTTTCCAGGCATCAGCGGGAAGAAAATGTTTAAAAATTAAATAAGAAACTACAGCTCCAATCATTATTCCTAAGGTCCCGGCAAGAAAAGTTAATATGGCTTTAGGCCCTAATTTTAAAATCGTCGGAATGTCTGAAGAAACCAAAAGCAGAACTAGGGATGCAGGTAAAAAATAATTTGTAACCCAGGTATAGCCTTCTGATTTGGGAGGTGTAATGCCTAAAGTAGTAGCAAGCATGGGTAAGAAATAAATCCACAATATAAAGGGTATAACCTTAAAAATCGGAGCTGCAAATTTTTTATCCTTTATCCAATATACAAATGCTAAAATGACAGTTAAAAAAATTATGACACTTGTTGGATTTGAAATTAAGGTTTGTTTCATCTAGATGTATTGATATTAAATGTATGGAATGCCAACTTAAGTATAATTTGTAAGTCTATCAAGAAATCACTCAATCGATTTAATGGAGTTAATATTCGGTTAATTTCTTTAACATATAGGCAGCTTGTGAGTTGGTTGGATCCATTTTCAAAACTAACTTATAATTTTTTATAGCCAACCCCTTATTCCCATCCATATTGTAAGAATTTGCTAAACCTAAAAAGCTATATTTATTGTTTGATAATTCTGATGTTAAAAATTTAAAAAACTTAATTGAACCGGCATTATTTTTTATATTGATCAAATCATTGCCGAAAAGTATTAATTCCTCATCAGTAATATTATAAATATTCATTGAATCTTTTGCCAGCATTTTATATTCCGAAATAGCTGAATCCACATTCACTTTAATTGAGGTTTGAAGGAGCTTATCTGCAAGAGACTTTTTTACTTTTAAAGAATCTTTTCCAAATATTATTGACAATAAATCCAAAGCCGGATTGCCTAAATTTCTATCCCTTATATTCATTAAATACACTGAAGCTAACTTCTCCTTCGGAAAAATGATAAGAAAAGATGTAAATCCAGTTCCGGTTCCCGAATGAAAAAAATACTTTTTGCCGCTGCTGTCTATTCCAATTCCAAAACCCAAACCATAAGTTAATTGAGTACCGTTTTTTAATTTTGAAGGTACAAGCATAGTATCAAGAGTTGAAGTTTTGATTAATTTTCCGGATATCAAAGCATCAGCAAAATGCAGCAGGTCAATGCTGTTTGAAAGAATCCCCCCGCCGGGAAATTTAATGCTGAGATCCGCTAATGGGGCATTTTTATATTTCCTAAATTCATCTTTGATATAACCACGAACTCTATTTTTGATTATATCTTTTTGAAAATCAAAATAAGTTGAAGTCATTTTTGCCGGTTCAAAAATATTTTGCTGTAAATATTTTTGGTAAGTCATTCCGCTTACATTTTCAATAATGGCTGCTAATAAATTATAGGCGAGCGTAGAATAATGGTACTTAGTTCCTGGTTTGAATTGTAGACTGTCTTTTAATAAAATTCCAACTGCATCTTTGATAGAGGGGAAATATACTTTGCTGTCAAATTCATCTGTGTTATTGTAACTTCTAATGCCGGATGTATGATTTAAAATTTGCCTTGTTGAAAACTTCCATTTCTTTTTAGGAAAATAAGGGATGTATTTACGAATATCTTCGTCAAGATCTATTTTACCTTTTTCCACCAGCTGCATAACTGCAACTGCTGTTATTGATTTTGAAATTGATGCGATCCTGTAAACTGAATTATTATTTGCCAAAACATTATTCTCTAAGTCGGAATATCCCAACGCATTTGCCCAAATAACTACATCATTTGATGAAACCCCTGCTGATATAGATGGAATATTTTTATTCACATAATATTCATGCAGGTAATCATCAAGCCGCGTAATTAAATTCTGTGAATAAATTAGATTGGAAGAAAAAAGGATGAAAAATATTAAGAGATATTTACTGTAGAATTTTAAAGTTCTCATCAAAGAAAACTTATGGGATTTGGTATGAAAGAATAGAAGAGGCTGCCTTTTAAAAATTAAAACAGCCTCTTTTGATTTAAATCTTATTTTTTATTTAATGGTATTCTTTTTTCAAGAACACTATCAATAAGCTTATATGCTTTAGCTTCCTCTGCGCTTAAAAAATAATCTCTATCGCAGTCTTTAGTAATTTGCTCCATCGATTTACCAGTGTGATTTGCCAAAATTTGGTAAAGCGTATCACGTGTCTTCAACATTTCTCTAGCGTGAATTTCAATATCTGAAGTCTGTCCCTGCAAACCGCCGATCCATGGCTGATGAATCATTATTCTTGAGTGAGGCAGTGAGCTTCTTTTGCTTTCTGCGCCGCCTGCTAATAAAACTGCTGCCATGCTTGCAGCTAATCCAACGCAAATAGTAGAAACATCCGGCTTTATATATTTCATAGTATCGTAAATTGCCAAACCTGCGCTAACGCTTCCACCAGGCGAATTTATATATAAATTTATATCTTTTTCTGAATCTTCCGCTTCCAAAAAAATCAACTGCGCAATAGTTAAACTGGCAATATGATCATCTATTGGTGTTCCGATAAAAATTATTCGCTCGCGAAGTAAACGTGAATAAATATCCATTCCTCGTTCTCCGCGGCCGGTTTGTTCAATTACATAGGGGACTAATTGGTTGTATATTTCTGGTCTCTGTATCATTTCTTTTCCTCAATTTCTGTTTGTGTTGTTTTTGCCGGTTCAATTTTTTTTATAGTGTTTTTATCTTTCAAAAAATCAAAGAGTTTTTTATCAAGCATTCTTTCATTATAACCCGAAGATTTATAATATGCCATTAGTTTATCTTCAGGCAAGCCGGTTTTAACCGCATCCTGTTTTACAAGTTCTTGTAAATCTTCGTCAGTAACTTTTATATCTTCTTTTTTCTGGATTTCATTTTTAATTAAATACCATTTGACTTCAAGCTCTGCCATGGGATGAAGTCTTTTACTTATTTCGTTTTTATCAACGCTTTTATAACCTTGTTTTTTGTACTGCTCTTCTTCACGTTTTATCATGTCTTCAAGAATATTATGAACTAAAGTTTCAGGCGGTGTAAAATCATTTTTTTCAACAACCAGCTTTAATAATTTATCCTGAATTAATTCATCAGTTCTTTGATCATAATATGTTTGAATATCATTTTTAATTTCTTTCTTCAAATCTTCTTCAGTTGAAACTTTATCCTTTGTTACTTTTTTTATCAATTCCTCATTTAACTCCGGAGGAACAATTTTTTTTATTTCTTTAATCTCAGCTTTGTAGTCAAATTTCTCTGAATGTTTCTCTTCATTTCCGTCTTTATCTTTATGAACATGTTCATCATTAAAAGAAAAATTAAAGGTTTCGTTTACCTTTTTTCCTTTTGCGTTTTCAATAATATCAGGCTGGATTCCCGGATTTGAAAGATCTATATCGATTGTTTCAGGCTTGCTGTCTTTGAAAGGATTTCCTTCTTCATCAATCCTCTCAAGAACTGCTTTAATAATAAAGTTTTTATCATTCCCAACTTCTTCAACAACTTCCTGTGTACTATTAGACTTTATTATATGCTCAATTTCATGATTAACGTCGTCTTCTTTCACTTCTAAAATCGGGATTTCAATTTCCTGACCTGTATAATCTTTTACTTCGATCTCAGGAACAATTTCAAATTTTACTTTAAATGATAAATTATCACCAGTATTAAATTTTAAATCAGTTAATTTCGGCTGACCGATTGGCTTTAGCTCTTTATCTTTAGCAATATCCCAAAATTTTGTATTTGCAACTTTTTCTGAGGCTTCATATTCAAGAGCATCGCCGTACATTTTTTTCAATACTGCAACCGGGACTTTTCCTTTTCTGAACCCCGGCATTTGGATATTTTTCGTTTGTTTGCGAACTTCTGTTTCAATATCTTTTTTTATCTCATCGTAGGCATATGATACTTCAACTTCTTTTTCGGACGAGCTTACTTCATTAATTTTAAATTCCACTGAACCCTCTAAAATACATTATTGATTTAATTGATATTTATTGATAAAAGTAGTGCGAAAGCGGGGACTCGAACCCCGACACCGTTAAGGTACTAGATCCTAAGTCTAGCGCGTCTGCCAATTCCGCCACTCTCGCAAAAATTGTTTTTTTTTCAAATTTAGGTTTCAAATATAATTGTATGTGTACTGTTAAGCAAATAATTAGAAATTGGGTATAATTTTTGTAAAAGGTCAACAAAATAAATCTGAAATTTAATCAACCGATTTGTGGGATTTAAATTAAAATATCATATTTTTACAAAAATATTTATCCAAAAATGTTTTTCAGGGTAATGCATGAAATATTCTTACACTTCATTATCTGAAATAGGATTAAAAAGAAAAGATAATGAAGATTCAATAGGGGTTTTTGAAATCCTCGGCGGAACATTGTTTATCGTTTGTGATGGTTTAGGTGGAAATAAAGCCGGTGAAGTTGCCTCCCATATAACTGTTGAAACTATCGTTGAATCTTTTAAAAACTCCACAATTAATGATTATCTTGAAAGAATCAGAATTTCAATTATTAAAGCTCATGAAACTGTTACAGAGAAGTCTGAAACAAATTTTGGATTACGTGGAATGGCTACAACTGCTGAAGTGCTTTTCATAAAAGATTACACGGCTTATTGGGGTCATGTTGGGGATTCAAGAATATATTTATCTAGAAACGGAATTTTAAAATTATTGACTAAAGATCACTCTTTGGTTCAAAAATTAGTTGATGAAGGTTATTTAACTTTAAAAGAAGCTGAGAATCATCCCAACAAAAATATAATTATGCAGGCGTTAGGTGACGGCAATTATATAGATGTTGAATTGAGTAAAGTTCGAATTAATCCCGAAGATTTTTATAGATTTTTACTTTGTTCGGACGGCGTGACTGCTGTAATTAAAAATGAGGAATTAGAAAAAATTTTGGACGACAGAAATAAGAATATTAATCAGTTATCGGAAGATATGAAAAAATTAATAATTAAACGGGGAGCGCCTGATAATTTTAGCTTTATACTTATTTCTAAAAAGGAAAATTGATTTCTTTTACACACTTATTTTTATTTAATACTTCTCTCATCTTTTCAATTTTATTTTAAACTTCAGCAGATATTCAAATAGAGCACAGTCCTCAAATTGATTTTACATCTCTTAATATTTAATTTGATTTCATTAATATTTGGGATTTTCTAACATATATTATTTGCTCACATTTTATCAATTCTAACTCGAGGAAAACTTGGACAAATTTGTAATCAACGGAGGAAAAAAAATAAAAGGTGAAGTTGAAGTTAGCGGAGCCAAAAATGCATCTTTAGCTTTAATGCCTGCTGTTATTTTAACGTCGGGGAAAACAATTCTAAATAACACGCCTGAACTAAATGACATTTATACCATGATTAAATTGTTAAAGGAATTGGGAGCGGAAATTAAGTTTGATTCTCATAAGCTGGAAATAAACTCATCAAATATAAATAGTTTTTTTGCGCCGTATGAACATGTTAAAAAAATGAGAGCATCTATTTATGTTTTAGGGCCGCTGCTTGCAAGATTTGGACAAGCAAAAGTTTCTTTACCAGGTGGATGCGCCTGGGGGCCTAGACCTGTAAACTTACATTTGGAAGGAATGAAAAAACTTGGTGCTGAAATAGATTTAGAAGAAGGATACATAATTGCAAAAACTAAACGATTGATTGGAACAAAAATTAATTTTGATATTTCATCTGTCGGAGCAACAGGTAATATTTTAATGGCGGCAGTTTTGGCAGAGGGAACCACCGTTATTTATAATGCAGCCATGGAACCTGAAATCACAAATTTAATTGAGCTGCTGAATCAAATGGGAGCAAAAATTGAAGGAGCTAATACATCAACTTTAACAATAGAAGGGGTTGATGAATTAATCCCCACTGAATTTTTAACAATTCCCGATAGAATAGAAGCAGGAACTTTATTAGCCGCCGCCGCAATTACTAAAGGTAAAATCAAATTAAAAAATATTTCAGATAAATATCTTGTCGCGGTTTTATCAAAATTTGAAGATTGCGGTTGTAAGCTAAATTACAAAGACGATACAATTGAACTTGACGCATCAAATATAGATATAAAATCTACTGATGTTGTTACAGCAGTTTTCCCAGGATTTCCCACGGATATGCAGGCTCAGTGGACAGCTTTAATGTCCTTATCTTCCGGCACTTCATCTATTACGGATAACATCTATCTTGATAGATTTAAACATGTGCCTGAACTTCAAAGATTGGGTGCAAACATACATGTTAATGAAAACACTGCAATTGTTAAAGGTGTTGCAAAACTAAATGGCGCAAAAGTCATGTCAACTGATTTACGCGCTAGTGCTTCATTGGTGCTTGCAGGACTGGCAGCTGAAGGTACAACAGAAGTGCTGAGAGTTTATCATCTTGACAGAGGATATCAGCGGATAGAAGAAAAATTAAAATCTCTTGGTGCTGATATTGAAAGAGTAGCGGGAACTGAATTTTAACTTGTCTTCAATAAAAAAAATATTATTTGATTACAAATATTTTTCTTTCTTTCTTTTACTGATTATTGTTTTCAATATTCTGCTTTTATTTTTACCTCTTACTAAAGTATTCGGTTACGAATTTTCTTTACTTAATTCTCTGCTTCTTTCATTTTTTAGCGGAGTTTATACAATTATTGTTCTTAAAAAGAACAATCAAACTGATGCAAACAAAAATAAATTCATTAAAATTTTACTCTATTCATTTACAGCTTTTTTATTTTTTCCTGCAATTATTTCAATTGTCCATTCACTTTTAACCATAAACTGTTCTTTGTGGGAAGGCTTTCAATTTTATTTGGTATTAACAGTTCCATCAGTATTAATCGGATCTTCACTTGGCATTTTTGTTAAAGTTTTTGGTAAGCGATTTTTTATTTTAAAATTCATTCTGTTATATATTTTAATTTTACTCGTTCCGTTATTTGAGTTTTATTTTAATCCGCAAATATTTTTTTATAATCCGCTATTCGGGTATTATCCCGGGACAATTTATGACGAAGGAATTAGCGTCGATTTGAAATTAGCTGTTTATCGTTCTCTGAATATAATATTTTTCGCACTGCTTTTTTATTTCTCTTATAATATTTATTTCAAGCTTTTACAAATAACTAGAAAGAGTTTATTTACATTATCATTTTTGATATCAATTCTTTTTATTTATTTGTCACCGGGCTTTGGCTACTCCACAGATTTCCATAGAATGACAAATTATTTAAATCGGGAAATTGAAACTCCGCATTTTTTAATTCATTATTCCGATTCAATTAATGAATCACTGGCAAAATCAATCGCACTTCATCATGAATATTATTATGAACAGCTTACTTTCTTTTTCCGAACTAAAATGGATAAGAAAATAAATTCTTTCATATTTAAAGACTCGCAGCAAAAAAAAGAATTGCTTGGAACAGAAAATGCTGATGTTGCCAAACCATGGTTGAATCAAAGTTTTACAGTATATAATAATTATGATGCAACTCTTAGACATGAACTTGCTCATGTCATTAGCAGCAAATTTGGAACAGGTATATTTAAAGTTGCTGAAAATATAAATCCTTCTTTAATTGAAGGCGTTGCGGTAGCGGCAGATCCGTTTTATTCAGAATATGATATTCACTACATGGCAGCTCTTGCATATAAGAATGGTTTTAAAATTAATATTAAAAATCTTTTTTCAGGATATTCATTCTTAACAAACCCTTCAAGTCTTTCATACATTTACGCCGGCTCATTTGTTAAATATTTAATTGAAAATTACGGAATTAACAAAGTCAAAAAATTATATTCGAACATTGACTTCGAAAAAATTTACAAAATGCCCGTAAGCAGACTAGAATCCGAATATTATGATTTCCTAAAATCCATTATTGCGGATAATAAAAATTCAGCTTATTATTTTTTTGGCAGACAGTCGCTTTTCACAAAAGTATGCCCAAGATATGTTTCAAGTCGTTTAAAGGATGGCTGGGAAAACTATCAAGCCAAAAATTATAAAAAATCAGAAAAAATATTCCAAGAAATTTTAGATGTCTCCATAAACTTTTCAGCATTGGTGGGGATGTCAAATAGCTTAAATGAATTAGGAAAAACTAAAGAGGCTATAGGGTTATTGGATGACAATATTAACGTGTTTAAAAATACAGCTTACTATTATACAATGGAATTTCAATTAGCAGATCTTTTAGCAAAAAACGATTACATAGCCTCAGCAGATTCATTGTATAATATTCTAAGTTATCAAAATCCAAATAGAACATTATTTAATTTAGCAAAGTTAAGAACTAGAATTATACCGCAAGATACTCTGCTGCCATTATATTTGAAAAGCGATGCTGTTAATAAATATTTAATTCTTGATCAAATCAATCAGAACGATTATGTATATTACTCGTTCCCGGCAGTAGTTGAATTATCAAAAACACTAAAAGAAAATTATGATATATTTATCTCTAAATTTAAAAGAACCTTAATCGTGAATGATTACAGAAGCAGCTATGCCGTATTCAAGTTATCTGCATACATGCTTGAGAATTTAGATTTTACTCGTGCAAGAAAAATGGCTGCATTGTCAATGCGTTATAATGGAGATACAAGTTTTGAAAAACTTCAAAAAGAAAATTATAAAAAATGTACCTGGATGTATTTTCATGGGAATAAATTTCTACAAAAATTTCTTTACAAATGAAAGAATTAATTATGAAGCCGATTGAAGAGAGATCTGCCAAGCATCTAAAAATGACAACCTACTTCTTGGGCTTTATTTCATTTGCGTTGTTCGTTTTTATTTTAATCGCTTTAAGGTCATTTTTAATACCAATTACGTTCTCCGTATTTCTAACATTTTTATTTCACCCATTAATTATTCTTTTAAAGAAACGTGGAGTACCGCAATGGATAACAATTATATTCATTTTAGTTTTTGTTTTTTCCTTCTATTATTTAATTGGACTTCTTCTAGTTTCTAATTTTTCCGCATTTCCAGATAAGTTTGATTCTTATTCAAATAATTTATATTCCTTCTTCCAAATAATTTTACGCCCGTTTAATTTAACATTGAAAGAATTTTCAAGACTGCTTGGGATTGACTATCAGAATTTTGAAATAAGTAAAATTTTACCTCAACTTTTTAAGACCGGAGTAATACAAGATTTAGTCGCATCCTTTTCTTCGGCAATGAGTGATTTTTTTATAATGGTTATCTTCTGGATTTTTATGATGGCAGGAAAGACAAAATTTGAAGATAGGCTGCGATTTGCTTTTTCAGATAAGAAAGAATCTGTTGAAAGAAATATCTTAAATATAAATACACAACTGCAATCGTATATCGTGATTAAAACAATTTTAAGTTTAGTTACCGGATTGATAACCACAATTATTTTGCTTGCTTACGGTATCGACTTCGCATATATGTGGGGATTTTTAACCTTCGTTTTAAATTTTATACCGAATATCGGATCGACTATTGCAACTCTTTGTCCAATTATTATTGGACTTCTTCAATATGGATTTGGCTTTACAATTATTTCCATGGCAGTGCTGCTTTTATTAATTCAAAATGTAATTGGTAATATTGCCGAACCGCATTTTCTCGGATTAAGAATGGATCTTAGTCCGGTATTTGTATTATTTTCTTTAATCTTTTGGGGATGGGTTTGGGGAATAGTTGGAATGTTTTTAGCGGTACCAATTTCAGCTTCCATTAAAATATTATTCAGTAACATTGAACCACTAAAACCAATTGCTATTTTATTGGGCAGCAAATCTGAACCGCTTAATTCACAAATTATTATGAAAAATAAAAGCTAATAATTTTTAATGAACTTTGAACAATCGTTAAATAATTTAATAATATTCAGGAAGGCATGTGAAACTGCTTCTGAATTGAATACTAAAACTTATATTGTCGGCGGATTTGTTCGTGATTTAATTCTTAATCAAGAAAACAATGAAACTAAATTTAGAAAAAATGAAATTGATTTTGTTATAATTGGTGACGGTCCAAATTTCGCTTCTACATTAGCAGAGAAATTCGGCATTAAAAAAATTAATATTTTTAAAAATTTTGGAACAGCTAATTTTAAAGTTGAAGATTTTGAGTTAGAGTTCGTAGGCGCAAGAAAAGAATCATATACAAAAAGCAGCAGAAACCCAATTGTAACTTCGGGAAGTTTTGAAGAAGATATAAGTCGTAGAGATTTTACCATTAACACATTAGCAATTTCTTTAAATGAAGAAAATATCGGTGAGTTAATTGATCTTTATAATGGTTATGAAGATATCAAAAATAAAATTATTAAAACTCCAATCGATGCTATGCTTACTTTTGACGACGACCCACTACGAATTCTTAGAGCATTTCGATTTGCATCCCAATTGAATTTTGATGTTGACAAATCTATTAATGATGCAGCATTCAACTTAAAGGATCGTTTAAAAATTGTATCTCAAGAAAGAATTACTGATGAGTTTTTGAAAATTTTGTCTTCTCCAAAACCTTCGGTTGGATTAAAACTATTATTTTATTCTGGAGTAATGGATGTAATATTTCCTGAAATTTCCAATCTCAGCGGAATTGACCAAAGAAAAGATTATCATCATAAAGATGTCTTCCTTCATACTTGCCAGGTTGTTGATAATATTTCTAAGGCAACAGATAATGTTTGGTTAAGGTTTACAGCTTTAGTGCACGACATTGCTAAGCCGCAGACAAAAAGATTTGTTGAAGGAACCGGCTGGACATTTCATGGTCACGAAGAACTTGGTGCAAGGATGATGAAATCTATTTTCAAAAGACTTAAGCTTCCATTTTCAAAACTTGATTACGTAGAAAAATTAGTTCGCTTGCATTTACGTCCGATCGCTTTGGCAAAAGAAAATGTAACCGATTCAGCGATTAGAAGATTAATTGTTTCTGC
Organism: uncultured Ignavibacteriales bacterium; assembly: GCA_963731745.1. Classification (GTDB taxonomy): domain Bacteria; phylum Bacteroidota; class Ignavibacteria; order Ignavibacteriales; family Ignavibacteriaceae; genus CAVSWT01. The sequence goes on along the minus strand of CAVSWT010000011.1, from coordinate 138,888 downwards.
CGGTCAGGACCTTGAAGATTTAATTACTTTATGCCGTGCAGATATCACAAGCAAAAATCAAGATAAAGTATCCGAATATCTTGATAATTATGAACGGGTGATGAAACGCGTTTGGGAGGTAGAAGAAAAAGACCAGCTTCGGGCATTTCAATCGCCGGTTCGCGGAGAAACAATTATGGAAGTTTGTAATTTAAAACCATCTAAAAAAGTTGGTGAAATTAAAACCGCTATCGAGGATGCTATTCTTGACGGCAAAATTGGGAATAACTACGAAGAAGCCTACCAGTACTTATTAAATATAAAAGAACAATTTTTAAATTGAGTTATAATAATTTTATTCTTATTATCTTTGTGTATTAAATTTTTCCCCAAAAGCGAAAACAATTATTTATAAATGCACCGATTATGTAATTATATAACCGTTTGTAAATAAATTTCAAAAACTAATTGACATATATATATCTTTGCGTAAGTATTTAGAGGGAAAAGTTCATAGGTTAAAAGAGAAGACGGCATGTAACCTTATGAATAACAAAATCGTCTAAATATTTTTTCCGAATCTTAATAATACTTAAAAATTGAAAAACCATATGGAGAAAAAGATGCTGCGAATTTTGCTGACTATTATTTTTTTAATCTCTCTACCGGGTTTAGCACCTGCTCAAAAAATGTTATCCTTAGATGATGCAATAAAAATAGCACTTCAAAGAAATTCTACTTTGAAAAAAACCGAGAACAACCTTGCCACTTATAGATCAAGTGTGAAGGCTGCGTACGGTGCTTTTTTACCATCATTAGGTGTAAGCGGGTCTGCAAACTGGAGTCGTGATGAAGCAGCCGGAGGGGAAACTTATGTTATTCAAGGAGTAACATTTTCAACCGATCCCGTTACTAGAGAAACACGAAGTTATTCTGTAGGGGCTCGAGCCAATGTAGATTTGTTTGATGGACTTTCGAACATCGCAAATCTATCTCAATCTAAAAATGATCTTGAGTCTGCTGAATTATTTTTTGAGAGGATAAAACAAGATATTGTTTTCAACACAATCAATTTGTACTATATTGTTGTGAACAACCAGCAGCTATTAAAAGTTAAAGATGAAGATGTAAAATGGAATAAGAAAAATTTGGAAACAATTTCAGAACGAAATAAGCTAGGCGCTGTAACTCTTGCCGATGTTTACGCACAGCAAGTTAAATATGGTAATGCTGAATTAGCTGTAATACAAACCAGCAATGCATTGGAGAGTTCAAAAGCAGATTTGCTTGACTATCTCGGATTGGATGTTTTAGACCAGTATCAATTTTCAGATTCACTTTCTGCTCAAGAGCTGTCAATCTTGAATAAGAATTTATCTCAGCAATATGAAAATATATCTCAGCTGGTTGAAGAGGCGTTAAATAAAAGACCGGATTATAAAAGTGCACATTTAGATCTCGAAAGTGCAGAAAACGGTGTCACCAAAGCCTGGTCAGGTTATTTGCCTACATTGACAGGGTCAGCAAATTTTAGTACTTACGCTAATAATGTTGATAAATTATTTAAATCAAAAACATACTCTGCTGGTTTAACATTAAGCCTTCCAATTTTTTCAAATTTCAATACGGAAAACCAGGTTGAATTTGCTAAAGTAAATGTGATGAATAAACAGGTTGAAGTAAATGATTTAGAAAGACAAATAAAGAAAAACCTGCAAAGTACATTTCTTGATTTACAAGCTGCCGAAAAAGCACTTGCTGTTGGAAAAAGTAATGTAGAGGCATCAGAAGAAAACAGAAAAATTGAATCAGAAAAATATTCGCTTGGGTCGGGTACGCTTTTGAATGTTTTAATTGCAAACTCGGATTATACCAATGCACTTACAAATTATATAAACGCTCAATTTGCTTATATAAAATTAAATGAGCAATTAAAGTATTACTTGGGTGTTTTAGATTATCAAAAGTTTGAATAACGTTTATAGGAGAAAAATTAAAATGGCAAACGGTAAAAGAAAAAAATCAAAGAAAAAAGTAATCATTTTTTCAATACTAGGCGTACTTGTTGTAGCACTTGTTTTAATGGCTTTATTAGGCGGCAGTAAAGAAGAAATTATTCCTGTTCAAACTGAAAAGGTTACTAAACGTACCATTACTCAAAAAGTTTCAGCAACCGGTAAAATTGATCCTGAATTCAAAGTTGCAATAACTCCTGAGGTAACCGGTGAAATTATTTCCCTGCCGGTTAAAGAAGGCGACAAAGTTAAACGCGGCCAGCTTTTGATAAGCATTAAAGGCGACAATTATATGGCGCAAAAAGAACGGGCCGAAGCTAATCTTCAAGCTTACAAATCAACTCTTACCATTCGCCAGGCTGAGCTTGATAAGTTAACTTCAGATTATGACAGAGCAAAAGAACTGCATAATAAAAAGCTTGCAAGCGATTCAGAATTAGAGGCTGCAAAAAGTAATTATTTATCTGCTAAGGGCGCATACGAAACTGCAAAAGCAACAGTAGCACAAGGTGATGCATCTGTTAAAGAAATAAATGATCAAATAAATAAACTTTCGATATATTCACCAATGGATGGAACGATCACACAATTAAACGTAGAATTGGGGGAACGCGTTTTAGGCAGCGGCTTTAGTCAGGGCACAGATATTATGACTGTTGCTGATCTATCCAATATGGAAGCAGTTGTTGACGTAGATGAGAATGATGTAGTGTTAATTGGAGTTGGTGACACTGCAAGAGTTAAAGTTGATGCTTTTGGTGATAAAATATTTAAAGGAACTGTAAAACAAATTGGAAATAGTGCTCAATCATCCGGACTAGGAACACAAGAACAGGTTGTTAATTTTGAGGTAGAAATTAAATTAATTGACATTGATGATAATTTACGTCCGGGTATGTCGTGTAATGCAGATGTTGAAACTGAAACAAAGAAAAATGTTGTAAGCGTTCCTATTCAAAGTGTAACTGCACGAACCGGAATGAACATGGGTGCACAAGAAAAATCAGATGACAGCAATTTAGCCATGGACAATGGGACGAAAAAAAATACTGAAAAAGTTCAGGAAATAGTTTTTGTTATGGATAAAAATAATAAAGTTAAAAAAGTTCCCGTATCTACCGGCATTAGCGATGATAATTTTATTGAAGTTACCAAAGGGCTTTCAGGCGATGAAGAAGTTGTGTCAGGCAGCTATAGAGCAATCTCAAGAGAGCTTGAAGACGGCTCAACTGTTAGAAAAGAAGATCAGAAAAAATCTTTTAGCGAAAAATCATAACGGAATTTAACTATGAATATAATTAATATCGAACATATTTCTAAAATTTATGAAGTTGGCTCTGAAAAAGTTCATGCACTTCGTGACGTCACTTTACGAATTGATAAGAATGAATATGTGGCAATAATGGGACCATCCGGTTCTGGTAAATCTACCTTGATGAATATGCTTGGATGCCTGGATACTCCATCTGCCGGAAAATATGATTTCACCGGGGTTAGCGTAAGTGAAATGACTGACAATCAGCTTGCTAAAATTAGGAATAAAGAAATCGGTTTTGTATTCCAGACTTTTAATCTTCTTTCCAGGTCTGATGCATTGCATAATGTTGAACTTCCTTTAATATATGCGGGTATACCTTCATATGAGAGGAAAGAAAGAGCGAAGCAGGCGTTGATTGATGTTGGACTTGAAGATAGAATGCATCATAAACCGAATGAACTTTCCGGCGGGCAAAGGCAAAGAGTAGCTGTTGCCAGAGCTTTGGTTACTAAACCATCAATAATTTTAGCTGATGAGCCTACAGGAAATCTTGATTCAAAAACCGGTGAAGAAATAATGCTTTTATTTAACGATATTTATGAAAAGGGTAACACAATAATCTTGGTTACTCACGAAGAATACATTGCTGAACATGCTGCAAGAATAGTTCGTTTGAAAGACGGTTTAATTGAATCAGATTTACCGGTTGAAAATAGATATATTCCTAAACCAAAAGTTTCTGCCGAAATTTAAATCTGAATATATTTTTTCTATTTAGATTTAGTTGTAATTGATATATTTTTTAATTCAATGTAATTCCAATCTGTTTGCGGGTAAGCAGGTTAGTCCTGTATAATTTTAATTTAACATAGCGAGAAGTATTATGGGAACATTTATTCTGGAATTAAAAGAAAGTTTCTTGATTGCGGTTAATGCAATCAGAGCAAACAAAATCCGCGCTGCATTGACCATGCTTGGAATTATTATTGGCGTTACCGTTGTTGTGTTGATGAGTGTTGCGATAAAGGGAATCGACAATAATTTTGAAAAGGGAATTAGCGCTTTGGGCAGCGACGTTCTTTATATAGATAAATGGCAGTGGTTTACGAATAACGAATGGTGGAAAATGCGCAACAGGCGAAACATAGACATGGAGGATTTTGAAAGATTTAAAGAATTAGCCAAAATGCCCTTAGCTGTTGCCCCAGTAATGAATGCACGAGAGACCATAAAATACAATGACAAACGAATAGAATCTGTAAATATAAACGGCTCCAATGCTGATTATGTTAAAACAACTAATTTTACTTTTGACATGGGTAGATTTTATTCCGATGTTGAAAGCAAAGGAGCAAGGTATGTTGCAGTAGTGGGTAGTGAAATTGCAAAAAATTTATTCCCTCTTGGAAATGCGCTTGACAAAACCATAAAAATCGGTGGGGTGAATTATAAAATTGTAGGCGTATTAGCTGAACAGGGTAGTTTTATTTTAGGTTCATACAATCCTGATAATCAAGTTTTTGTACCAATCGGAACCATATTTAAAAACTTTTTAAGTAATGCCCACGGCTCTATTACCATTAATGTTAGAGCTGCGAGCCCAGCCTTAGTCAGCGATACAAAGATAGAAGCAGAAGGTGTAATGAGGCACGTAAGAGGATTAACCATAAATGAAGAAGACGATTTTTCTATTAATCAACAGGAAGGCCTAATGGATAACTACAACAAAGTTGTTGGAGTAATTCAAATTGCCGGATTATTTATAACCGGTTTGTCTCTTTTTGTTGGCGCCATTGGGATAATGAACATCATGTTCGTTTCAGTAAAAGAAAGAACTCGAGAAATTGGTGTTCGAAAAGCAATTGGTGCTAAAAGACGTACTATTCTTTCGCAATTCTTATTTGAATCTTCAGTTATTTGTCTTATGGGCGGTCTTGTAGGACTTTTATTTGCAGTTCTATTAAGCAACCTTGTAAATCAATTTCTTCCAACTTCAATACAATACGATGCGGTTATATTAGCGATTGTTGTTTCATTAATTACAGGAATAATCGCCGGTTTTGCACCAGCATATTCGGCATCTAAAATGGATCCTGTTGATGCGTTAAGGTATGAATAATGAGATTTGGTGAAGTATTTTCGGTTGCGTTCCAATCAATATTAGGAAATAAACTTCGCACACTATTAACTGTGCTTGGAGTTGTTGTAGGAATATTTTCCATTATTGTTATAATGACAGTTGTGACAATGCTTCAAGCAAGCATCGATGATGGTTTTGCGCAATTGAATAAAAATACTTTTCAAATTGAGAAATTTGATAGGATGAGAGCAAGAGGCCCCAATGGTGATAGAAGCTGGCGTAATAGAAAAGACTTAACAATGGACGAGTTCGATAGACTTAAAGATATGTTGACTCAAGCTGAATACATAGGCGCTGAGCAATGGCAATTTGGAAAGATGGCTAAATACGGCAGTGAAGAAACTAATCCTAATTTAAGTGTCGCCGGTATAACAGTTGGAGCTATGAAGACCAATGATTGGAAAGTTGCATTTGGAAGAGACCTTCGTGAGAATGATATCAAGTATTCGAATGATGTCTGCATACTTGGGAAAGATATAGTTGATAAATTATTCCCCAATATAAATCCAATAAATCAAACTGTAAGGGTTGACGGTAAACCACTATTAGTAATTGGAGTTTTGGAGAAGCAGCCGCAGTTATTTGGTCAATCGCGTGATGGTTTTATTGTTATGCCTATAAGTACATTTCAATCTAAATATGGAAAAAATGGTAATTCAATTAATATAACAGTTATGGCAAGAAGTAAGGAAGCCTACGAGTCAACTATAGAAGCAGCTATTGGCTATATGAGAAAAATTAGAAAAGTATCACCGGGTGAAGAAAATGATTTTTCAGTTTTTAGCAATGAATCATTAATAACTCAAGTTAATGATACTACTGCCGGAGTTAGAATTGGTGCGCTTGTAGTTTCAATTTTTGCATTAATAGCAGCTGGTGTTGGAATAATGAATATCATGCTCGTATCGGTTACCGAAAGGACTAGAGAGATTGGTATTAGAAAAGCTCTCGGCGCAAAAAAGATGAATATACTTTCTCAGTTTTTGGTTGAAGCAATAATCCTTTGTATAGTCGGCGGATTAATCGGAATTATTATTGGTGTAGGAATAGGTAACCTTGCCGGCGGAGCTTTGAATGCAAAGGCTGCAATACCTTACGGCTGGGTTGCAATTGGTATGAGCTTATGTATTTTGGTTGGAATTGGTTTTGGGACTTACCCGGCTTACAAAGCTGCTAATTTAGATCCTATTGAGGCGTTAAGATATGAATAAATTATCAAGGTGATATTTTGAAGGGAATGGAAGTCTTTTCGGTTGCGGCTCAATCAATAGCAAATAATAAATTGAGAACGTCTCTAACTATTTTAGGGGTAGTAGTTGGTATATTTTCAATTATCGTAATCATGACGATTGTTACAATGCTTCAAAACAGTATTGAAGACGGATTTTCAATGCTGAACAAAAATACTTTTCAAATTCAAAAATACGAAGCTATGAGAATGCATGGCGGCCGTCGTGGTGCGGATACTCGAAAAGATTTAACATTAGAAGAATTTTACAGACTTGAAAAAATGTTGACTCAAGCAAAATATATCGGCGGTGAACAATGGCAGTTTGGAAAGGTTATTAAGTTTAAAAGCGAAGAGACTAATCCTAATATACAAATAGCCGGTGTTACTACTGGGGCAGTTCAAACAAATAATTGGAAAGTAGCTTTCGGAAGAGATTTTCGTGAATCTGATATTCAATATTCGAATGATGTTTGCATTTTAGGTAATGATGTTAAAGATAAATTATTTCCTAATATTAATCCCATTGGACAGACTATAAGAGCAGGTGGAAAACCTTTATTAGTGATTGGAGTTTTTGAAGCTCAGCCATCTATGTTTGGACAAAGTAATGATAATTTTGTTACTATTCCTATCTCAACATTCCGTTCACAATATGGAAAGACAGGCAGATCTGTTAATATAACTGTAATGGCTCCAAGTAAAGCTGCATATGAGTCGACTATTGACGCTGCTATAGGTTATATGAGAAAAATCAGAAAAGTTGAACCAGGACAAGAAAATGATTTTGCAATATTCAGTAATGAATCCATGATTTCACAAGTAAACGATACAACTGAAGGTGTTAGAATTGGTGCTTTAGTTGTTTCAATATTCGCATTAATTGCTGCTGGAGTTGGAATAATGAATATTATGCTTGTATCAGTTACCGAAAGAACAAGGGAAATAGGAATTAGAAAAGCGCTTGGTGCAAAAAAAGTAAATATTCTCTCGCAATTTTTAGTAGAAGCTATTATATTATGTGTAATTGGCGGCTTAATTGGAATTCTGATTGGAGTCGGAATTGGAAATTTAGCCGGAGGTGCATTAAATGCCAAAGCTGCAATTCCATATGGCTGGGTTGCAATTGGAATGAGCTTGTGCATTGTAGTTGGAATTGGATTTGGAACTTATCCAGCTTATAAGGCTGCTAATTTAGATCCAATAGAAGCTTTAAGGTACGAATAAAACATAAAGGGAAAAGAAATGCGATTAGGGGAAAACCTATCCATAGCAATTCATTCAATTTCTCACAATAAGCTGAGAACCTTTTTAACAATTCTCGGCATTGTAGTCGGTATTTTTTCAATTATAGTTATAATGACTATTGTAACAATGCTTCAAAGCACTATAGAAGAAGGAGTCTCCTTTCTTAATAAAAATACATTTCATGTAAGCAAGTATCCCGCCGTTCAAACCGGTGACCGAAAGGCTTGGGATAAAATCAGAAGAAGGAAAGATCTTACATTAGATGACTTTTATAGATTAAACGAATTGCTTACAAATGTTAAATGTCTAGGCGCATATCAAGGCAGAGGCGGTAAAGTAGTTAAATTTGGAAGCAGGCAAACTAATCCAAATACATATGTTGTAGGTGCCACTGAACAAGTTATGCAGACACTTAATTTAGATTTAGCTGAAGGGCGCGACATCAGAAAAAATGATATTGAATTTTCAAATAACGTTTGTGTATTGGGAAATGACGTTATCGAAAAAGTATTTTATTATGTTGAACCGGTAGGGCAGATAGTTCGTGTGGATGGACGACCATTTAAAGTGATTGGTACTCTTAAAAAGCGACCTGAATTTTTTGGACAAACACAGGATAACTATATAGTTCTGCCAGTTACAACATTCCAATCCATATATGGTAAGCATGCGGGCAGCGTTGAAATAACGGTGATGTCAACTAGTAAAGAAAATTATCAGAGTACAATTGAATCTACGATTGGATATATGAGGAAGATTAGAAAAGTTCCGCCTGGTGAGGAAAACGATTTTGATATAGCAAGCAATGAAACAGTTATGGGACAAATTAATGGTATAACAGGAGGAGTAAAAATTGGTGCGATGGTTATTTCCGTTATAGCGCTTCTCGCAGCCGGAGTAGGAATTATGAATATTATGCTTGTTTCCGTTACTGAAAGAACAAGAGAAATCGGAATTAGAAAAGCACTCGGCGCAAGAAAATCGCATATACTTCTGCAATTTTTAATTGAAGCGGTAATGTTGTCACTAATTGGCGGAGCTATAGGTATATTTCTTGGAATTACCATTGGTAACATCGCCGGATCTTTTTTAAATGCAGTAACTGCTATTCCGTATGATTGGGTAGCCATTGGTATTTCATTATGTATTCTTGTCGGAGTTGGTTTTGGTACTTACCCTGCTTACAAAGCTGCAAACCTTGACCCTATTGAAGCTTTGAGGTATGAGTAAAAACAAATAATTATTGTTTTTTATTTCAGTAATACTAAACTCTAGTTTTTGATATTGAAACATTATATTATCATCAAATATAACTGCACTATTTCATCTTTGTAGTTCATAATATCTTCAGGTAACCTGCTGATTACCATATGCACTTTCTTACCTAGATAAGAATTTCTTATCATTTCAATTACAATTTTCTTTTTAATATTTATGAATTTAGCATTATTAGTCGATGGTAATTGTGAAATATCCGCTCACAAAGTTGAGAATATTAATTGAAAGAAAAAGGATAAGTGAATATAAAATCAACCAAAATTCAGTCTTTTTCAGCTAAGGAAAATCTGTATACCTTTTTAGTAAAAATTAAATTATATTGTAGCACTAACTAAAATCAATTGTAATTTTAGGCGGGGAAGATTGATGGGGACATTTTTAATTCAAAACATCATACTGACTTCTCATGAAGTTAATCTGACGATTTTATCGTCTCTTTCTAATACTCTCAAGATCAATTCATTATTCAGCTAATATGTTGCTTTATAAGAATATTCTATAAGGAAAGTAAAAAATGAAATTCATTTTTGTAATGCTGACTACTCTTTTATTTTCGACAATATGTATTTCACAAGTTAAAGTTATTTCCAGTAGGCCAGCATTTAAGCAAGGTGCATTTGAATTTTCCTTCGCAGCAAATGTCGGTGAAAGCAATAACAGCGTTAAAGAAATTTATACATATTACAATTCTTACGATTCTTCCTACCAGTTAAACGATAACAATTATTCGGACGGTTCTCTTTATGTTCAATTAGGTGCTTCTCTTGGATATTATATATTGGATGGATTATCCATAGAGCCAGAATTAAACATAAATATTCCGTTCGCACAAACTTCAATATCATTACTTGGAAATTTATGCTATACATTTTCAGTCCCGCAAACTAATGTTTATCCATTTGTTAAAGCGGGATATGGACTTAGTAACTATAGGGATAGAACCTACAATTCAACAGGCCTTTTTGATATGTTAGAAATTAAGACCTTTAATTTAGGCGGGGGTATTAAATTTATTTATACTCGAGGAATGGCATTCAAAATGGAAATAAATTATAAAAGCATGAAAGGCTCAACAGAATCATCATCATATAGTTCATATAATCAATTTATGAACACAATTTCTAGAGATGTGAATATTTCAATTCTTTCCCTTTCAATTGGTGTTTCAATATTATTTTAAGGAAGGGGTTAAAAATGTCTTTTAAATTACTGCAGTATAAATCAATTTATATTAAAATTTTAATTCTATTAAGTACAGCGTTCAGTTTAATTATTTATACTAACTGTTCCGACCGCATCACTAGAATTGAAAGTGAATCAGGTACTATCAATCAACATCCAGAATTAAGTGAATCTCCTTTCATAAAATTGCATATGAAGAATGGAGATATTTATGTGCTTGAAAATTGGCAAGTAGAAAACAAAGAAAATCTAATTAAGGGGAAAGGCAGTTATTTAGATTTAAATAGAAGCTTAATAGATAGCGGAGATTTTAAAGTACCGGTTAAACAAGTTGTTTTGGCTGAAACAAATATCATTTCAGGAAGTTCCGGGAGTCCTATTTTAGCTGCTGTTACTGTAGTAACGGGAATTGTAGGAATAATCTGTGCGACAAACCCCAAAGCGTGTTTCGGATCCTGTCCAACTTTTTATTTTAATGATGGCAAAGATTATATCGTTCAAGCAGAAGGATTTTCTTCCTCTATACTACCGGGTTTGGAAGAAACTGATATTGATGCATTATTCAGAATTAATCCTAAAGGAAGAAATTTAGAAATCCAATTGAGAAATGAAGCTTACGAAACACATGTAATTAGGGAAGCAAATATCATCGCGGTTCCCCGGGAGAATGGTACGCGTGTTTTAGCTGCGGAGAATGGAAATTTTTTCGAGACAAAAAATTTTTTAGACGCATCTGAGATAAGAGGTGAAGAAGGCGATTGTTCGGAAAAATTATGTGCTTATGATGGAATTGAAAGATTCAGCGCAGCAGATTCAAATAACCTTGCAGACAAAGAGTTTATCGAACTTTCGTTTAATAATCTTACCGGAGGCAATAAAGGGTTAGTCATCGCTTCAAGGCAAACATTGATGCCGACTTTTTTATTTTATCAAACTCTGGCTTATATGGGTAAATCTGCTGGAGATTGGTTTGCCACTTTCGAAAAAAATCCAACGTTAGCTAAGGAAATATTGAATCAACCTAAGCAGGTAATCAGTGGAATTGAAATAACGGCCGAAGTTAACAATCGAATAATCAAAGAAACAAAAGTTATGGCTGAACAAGGCCCGATTGCATCAGATATTAAAGTAATTCCACTATCGAATGTTCAAGATGGAGCTAACTTAAAAGTAAAACTTAAATTGACTAAAGGATTATGGAGGCTAGATTATATTGCTCTTGTTGACATAGTTAAAACAGTTGAACCTATAACTATTTATCCTTCAGAGGTATTTCCAAAATTTACAAAAGATAAATGCAATGTTAAGCTGGCTTTAACGAATAAAGATTCTGTGCTAATAACCTATCCTGGAGATAAATATTTTCTGAATTATATACTCCCAAAAGATTTTGAAAATTATGAATTATTCATGCAAAGCAAAGGATATTATTTGGAATGGTTGAGGCAGGAATGGCTGGCAGAAGAAGATCCCTCAAAAGTCTATCAAATGCTTTTCAATTCAAAACAATTTTTTAAGGACCTCGCTCCAGAATTCAAAAAAATTGAAGCTGATATGGAAGAGTCTTTTTGGAGTAGTAAATATGTCTATTAAAAATTTTATAATATGTTTTTATATTCTAATTTTATTTTCAGGCTGTGCTACTACTTACGCACCGCATGATTGGCTGCCAAAAACTGATGATGTTCCGAAAGGTGCATACGGCGGTTGGATGACTTTATTCGTTAAGCCGGATTCATTAATGAATAGTAATAAATTGCTTCAGTATAATGGGGAATTTATTTCTTCGGATACGTCGCATGTCTATCTGCTTGCAGATTCACTTTATGTTGTAAATAAAAAAGATGTTATGTCATCTCTTATAGAAATAGATCAGAAAAATATTTCTGACTTTGGATTGTGGACAGCAGGCGGCTGTTTATTGACAGCAACAAACGGACTCTTTGCTATTTTAACAGCTCCAATTTGGCTGATTACCGGGATATCAGTTTCGGTTGGTGAATCTGTTAGAGATAGATATGAGACTGATAATCCAGATGAGCTTTACTGGAGCAGCATTCAAAAATTCTCACGGTTTCCGCAGGGCATTGCAGAAATTAATTTGATGTCTTTAACTCCAAAGGAAATTATTCATAAAAATAAGAAATAAATGAATTAGTGAAATTATATTGAACAGTATTGTATGGATTGTATTTTATACAATTTTATCAGCAGAACGTAAAGGATTAAATATTCATTTTATTTTTAATTCAAGGGGCCAGCATGAAAAAATTATTTATTTTATTCCTGATATCAACAGTGTTTTTGTACTTTAGCGGCTGTTACAGCGTACGTGAAATGACTAAAGCCGAATTCAAAGAAAAAAATAAAAAGGGAAGCGCCACAATTGTTACTAAAAACATGGAAACATATCAATTTGAAAAAGGATGGTATCATATAGAATCCGACACATTATATGGTAATGGAGCTAAATTGAAGGGCGAATACAAAGTCCCGTTTTCAGGTAAAATTCCATTGGATGATATTGATGTTTTCAAAGTTGAAGCGCCAAATGGATTTAGGACTTTAACATTAATCCTAGGAGTAGCTGCCATTACTTGCTTCGTTATTTATGTTGTGGCAATTTCATCAATCAGTCATAGAGTTATTATAGATTAATCCCTTCTAAAATTATTGATCGAAACTATTTATCTTTAAGGTGTTCGCTTTTAATTAAACGTTCACTATTCACTTAGTATTTAATTCAATTACAATTATATTTAGTAATAATATTTTAAACTTCGCTTCAAAAGATATTTCATACACTTACAAAAAATTAATTAGTAGAGGAGAAAGTAATGCAGGATTACGAAAAACTCGGTTCATTTTACCTTGGGAAAATTTTTAATCCAACCTCAAAAAAACTTGAAGATCCTTTGGTGATGTATGATTCGAAAGACTTAACCACTCATGCAATGTGCGTGGGGATGACAGGCAGCGGCAAAACCGGTTTATGCATTACTTTATTAGAAGAAGCTGCTATTGACAACATTCCTATTATAATTATTGATCCAAAAGGAGATATGACAAATCTTCTTTTGACTTTTCCCGATTTTGAAACGGAAGATTATCTTCCGTGGATTAATGAATCGGACGCAAGCAGCTTAGGAATAACAAAAGAGGATTATGCATTAAAGCAATCCGAAATATGGAAGTCAGGACTTGCAAAATGGGATCAATCAGGTGATAGAATAAAAAAATTAAAAGAAAGTGCTGAATTTTCAATATATACACCGGGAAGCAACTCCGGTATACCAATTTCCGTTTTAAAATCATTCGATGCGCCATCTAAAGAATTGCTTGAAGATGATGATTTATTCAGTGAAAAAATTTCTTCTACTGCCACTGGAATTCTCGGGCTATTAGGTATAGATGCCGATCCTTTGAAAAGCAGAGAACATATTTTAATTTCTAACATTTTAAAATTTTATTGGGAACAAGGAACTAACCTTGAATTGATTAAATTAATTCAAGCAATTCAGAATCCCCCGATTAAAAATATTGGTGCATTTGATGTTGAATCATTTTATCCTTCCAAAGATAGATTTGAACTTGCAATTTCTTTAAATAGTCTTTTATCTGCACCAAGTTTTCAAAGCTGGCTTGAAGGGCAGCCGCTTGATATAGACCATATATTACACGACTCACAAGGCAAGCCAAACGTTTCTATATTTTACATCGCGCATTTAAATGACAATGAAAGAATGTTTTTTGTGACTATGCTTTTTAATCAAATTACCAGTTGGATGCGTAAACAAACAGGAACAGGAAGTTTGAGGGCGATTTTATATTTTGATGAAATATTTGGATACCTTCCTCCGGTTGCTAATCCACCTTCAAAGCGCCCTTTGATGTTATTGCTAAAACAAGCCAGGGCATTTGGATTGGGAATCGTGCTTGCAACTCAAAACCCGGTTGACTTAGATTACAAAGCATTGTCAAACATCGGCACATGGTTTATTGGAAGACTTCAAACAGATAGAGATAAGCAGCGTGTTTTGGATGGCCTTGAAGGAGCAACTAACGAAACCGGAAATAGTTTTAATAGAAATGAAATTGAAAAAACTATTACGAACCTTGACAAAAGAGTTTTCTTATTACATAATGTTCATGAAGATCATGCTGTAATATTTCAAACTCGCTGGGCTTTATCATATCTTGCCGGCCCTTTATCAACAATTCAAGTTAAAGAACTTACCAAATCAAAAAACATTCAAAGCGATTCTAATGAGGCTGTTCGTACTGCAGATACTTTTACTACAAATCAAAATACTTCTGCACAGCCAAATCTGCCTTCCGAAATTCTTCAATATTTCTTGCCGCTTCGAGGCTCATTATACAATGAAGCACAATTAGTTTACAAACCTTTTGTACTTTGCAACGCCGAAATCAATTATTTAAATCCTAAAATGAAAGTTGATGAGAAAAAAACTTCTACAATGATATTTCCATTAACTGACGGTCCGGTTCCAGTTGATTGGCAAAAGGGAACTGAAATAGAAACGTCGATAGATGACCTGTCAAAAAATGGTGAAAATAATTCATCTTTTGATTCTCTACCGGCTGATGCAGCAAGTGCAAAGAATTATTCAAAATGGGATAATGATTATGAAGATTTTATTTACAGGAACCATAGCATAGATTTATTGACAAGCCCATCATTGAAAATAACTTCTTTGCCGAATGAAAGTGAAAGAGAATTTAGAGTAAGGTTAAACCAGCGTTTTAGGGAAGAGAGAGATGCGTGGGTTGAGAAACTGAGAGACAAATATGCCCAGAAGGCTGCATCTCTTGAAACGAAGATAAGAAATGCACAAGCCACAATTGAACGTGAAAAGGCACAGGCACAGCAGCAGAATTTAACAACTGTAATAAACATTGGAGCGACATTATTAGGCGCTTTCCTTGGAAGAAAGGCGATGAGCAGCACAACAGTTAATAAAGCAGGCACTAGTTTAAAAAGTGCGGGAAAAATATTTAAAGAAAAACAGGATGTGCAAAGGGCAACAGAAAATTTATCAGTGCTTCAGCAGCAGTTACAGGATTTGCAAAATGAATTACAGCAGGAAATAAATGACTACAATGAAAAAAACGATGTAACCAATGAAGTGTATGAATCGACTAAAGTTAGGCCAAAGAAAACTGATATTAAAGTTAATCTTACCGCTTTAGGTTGGGTCCCATATTGGAAATTTGAAGATAATACTGTTAAATCAGCGGCTGAATAAATGATTATATATTATGCCAAGCATTATTTTTCTTGCTATTAAATATTGCTTCAACCACTCGCATGTTATTATAAGCATCTTCAATTGGAAAAGGCACAACTGTATTATTTAATATAGCTTTTGAGAATTCATCTCCTTGAATTGTATATTGATCACAAGCATCAAATGTGATGGTATCTTTTTTACCATTGGCATCCAAAAATATCCGGGTATGCTGATCTGGAGGTGCGTTGACAGGAATCTCAATTTCAATTCTTCCACTAGTTCCTAAAACATTTACACGTTGATAAGGTTGAAGTTGAGTGGAACAAGTAAATGTTGCCGTACCATCAATAAATTCAAGAATGCCGGAAGTCAGTCTATCAATTTTCATTACTGGATCAAAATCGATGCTGCCCACCACATTAGCCGGCTCATCATTAAAAAGAAATCGTGAAAAAGAAATGCAGTAGCATCCAATATCCATAAGTCCGCCGCCGCCGATATCAGCTTTGTTACGGATGTTTTCAGCATCTAAATTTGAGTAAGAAAAAAAAGATTGAACAGTCCTTAATTTTCCAATCGCTCCTGAATTTACAAGCTCTTTAACCTTTTGCCACTGTGGATGAAACTTATACATGAAAGCTTCCATGACTTTCAAGTTTGGATATTTTTTTACTTCATTAATTAATTTTTCAGCTTCATTAATAGTTAAGCTAATCGGCTTTTCGCATAAAACATGTTTACCTGCTTCTAATGCTTTGATTGTATACGATACGTGAAGATGATTTGGCAGGGGAATATATACAGCTTCAATTTCTTTATCGTTTAGCAAATCCTCGTAAGAACCATAAGCTTTTGGAATTTTTAATTCTTCTGCTGTCGCTTTTGCTTTTTGTATGCTCTGGGATGCGATTGCAGCAATGTCACAATATTTACTGGCCTGCATAGCAGGAATAACTTTTAATCTTCCAATTTTCGCCGTACTTAAAATGCCCCATTTCACTTTTTCCACTTATAACTCCGTAATGTTTATTATGATTGGATTAAAATAAAAATAAAGATAAATCTTCTTTTTAAAAGAAATATCTCCCGAATAATTTAAAGTCAGCGTATTGGTAGTTTGGCTGTTTGAAACAGCACTGGGTTTGATTAGTTAATTTAAATTCAATTTAAAAATTCCCCAATCATTTTATTCATTTGATCAAATTCAATTAAGAAAGCATCGTGTCCAAATATAGATTCTATCTCATTGTATTTAGCTTTAGGTATTAAATCAGCAATTTTAATTTGTTCACTCGGCGGATATAAAACATCTGTTGAAATACCAATATTTAAAGTCGGGCAAGAAATATTTCCTAAAACATCTTTCAATGATGCTCTATTAAATGAAACATCGTGCAGATCCATTGCTTGCGTTATGTATAAATAAGTGTTTGCATCAAATCTTTTCACAAGTTTGCTGCCTTGATAATCAAGATAACTTTCAATCTGAAAATTAGATTTATCATTTGAATGTATTTGATTCTCAATTTTATCTCTACCAAACTTAGCATTAAATGCTGTATCGCTTCTATAACTTATCATTGCTATTTTCCGGGCTAGACTTAATCCGTTAAAAGGCTGCTCTGTATAGTTTCCATTGTTCCAATTATTGTCATTTTTTATTGCTTCTCTTGCAGCTTGATTTAATGAGATAGCCCATGGAGTATGGCTCGCTGCTGTAGCAATCGGTATTATACTTTCAACCATTTCAGGAAACATGATTGCCCATTCCAGAACTTGCATGCCGCCTAAGGAACCGCCAGCAATTGAAGCTAACTTATTAACGCCAATTCTTTTTAATAATTCGTGTTGTACTTTCACCATATCCCTTACTGTTACAGTAGGAAAGTCAGTTCGATATTCTTTGCGTGTTTGAGGATTTATACTTGTTGGCCCGGTTGTTCCGTAACATCCGGTTAAAAAGTTTGTGCAGATAACAAAATATTTTTCAGTATCAAAAATTTTTCCTTGTCCAATTAACGCATCCCACCAGCCGCTTTTTCCTAAAAACATTTTATTGTATTTGTGAAGAAATTTATAATCTTTTGAATTATTAATTTCATCTTCAGTAATTATTCCTGCTGCGTGAGAATTTCCGGTTAATGCATGACAAATTAATATGGCATTTGTGCCTTCAACATTCAAATTTCCGTAAGTTTGATAAGCAACATCAACTTCATATAATCTCTTGCCTAATTCTAATTCAAGTGGATTCTCATGTGTAAATAATTTTGAGAACTTAGTTTGTGCCGCAATCTCCGTTTGCTCTTTAATAATTATCTCCATAAAAATTCTTTATTTTGTGAAAGAAATATAAGCAGGATAAATTTTTGATTCATCCTGCTTCGTCAATTTTTTAATCAAACTTGTGCTTTTGATTTTACTGCTGCATTTATCGCTTCATCAAAATCTTCAATGATATCATCAATATGTTCTAAGCCTACCGATACTCGAACTTGTTCAGGCAAAACACCTGCATTTTTTTGTTCGTCATCAGAAAGCTGCTGATGGGTTGTTGAAGCCGGATGAATAACCAAAGTTTTTGCGTCGCCAACATTTGCGAGTAAGCTTGATAATTTAACATTATTAATAAAAGATTTTCCAGCCTCAATTCCGCCTTTTATTCCAAAAGCCAAAATAGATCCAAAGTGATCCTTTCTTAAATATTTTTTTGCATTTTCGTGATACGGATGGCTTTCTAATCCGGGGTACCAGACCCATTCAACAGAGGCATGAGCTTCAAGCCATTTTGCCAACTGAATTGCATTTTCATTATGCCTGTCAATTCTCAGCGATAAAGTTTCTAATCCCTGTAAAAATAAAAATGAGTTAAAAGGACTTAAAGCAGGGCCTAAATCTCTTAGCTGTTCAACTCTTGCTCTAATAATAAAAGCAATGTTTCCAAACTGCGAACCTTTACCAAATATTTCATTAAAGTTTATACCGTGGTAGCCTGGAGCTGGTTCAGTGAAAATAGGGAAGTTGCCGTTTCCCCAATCAAATTTTCCTGAGTCAACAACTACACCGCCGATTGATGTTCCATGCCCGCCAATCCATTTAGTTGCTGATTGAACTACAATATCAGCGCCGTGATCTATTGGCCTTGCCAAATAACCTGCCGCTCCAAAAGTATTATCAACTATTAAAGGAATTCCATGCCTATGAGCGACCTCGGAAATTGCTTTAATATCCGGAACATTTAATCTTGGATTTCCGATTGTTTCAATGTACAAAGCCTTTGTTTTTGGATCGATAAGTTTTTCGAATTCAGCTGGATCATCACCGCCAACAAATTTTACATTTATGCCTAAGCGGGGAAGTGTAACTTTAAATTGATTATAAGTTCCGCCATAAAGCAGACTGGTTGATACTATGTTTTCTCCGGCTTGAGCTAAAGTAGTAATTGCAATTAGTTGTGCAGCTTGTCCGGAGGCAGTTGCTAAAGCGGCGGCTCCGCCTTCTAACGCAGCTATCCGTTGTTCAAAAACATCAGAAGTTGGATTCATAATTCTAGTATAAATATTACCGAATTTCTGAAGTCCGAATAAATCAGCAGCATGCTGAGCATCATTAAAATTGTATGATGTTGTTTGGTAAATCGGAACAGCGCGTGCGTTTGTTGCCGAGTCCGGTTTTTGTCCGGCATGAAGCTGCAATGTTTCATACCTGTATTGTCTTTCTTTTCCATTTGTGCTCATAGTATTAGCCTTTCTTTTTATGATTAATAAAGTTGCATTTTTTTAATAAAATTAATTAAACTCATCAACATAAATTTTCATCTTCTCACTCCTTTTGGGAGCCATTTAAAGTGAAGGTTTTAAAAACAAAAAACCTCTTCAGAAAGATTTACTGAAGAGGTTTTTGAAAAACTTCTTCTCTCATCTTTCCCTTTAATTCCCGGATAATCCGGGCGGGCAGGAGTTAGCACCATGGCCTCCAATTTGTTTTGAAGCGGTTGCTAAGGTTTCAACGGGCCTGATCCCTCAACCTTTCTCGATAAGAGCTTTAATATTTAATTTTTATTTATGTCATAATTTCAATAAAAAACCCTTCTCGAATTCGGAAGGGCTGTTTGATAATATTTATTTAACAATGTCCTTCCGTTAAGATGTACAACACATCATGCAACAGATGCACATTGCCATTGTTGAATTTTTCTTGTTCGTATTTTTTATTAGAATTTTCATTAGTGTTGGGCAAAGATAATATTAGATATTTGTTAAGTCAACATAAAAATAAAAAAATTATAAAAAGATTTTAATTAATTTATTGATAATTGTTTTTCTTAAAACCTTAACTCTTTTTTCTTTCGGATTTAAATACCTTATAAAAACAATAAATAGTTAAAATTATTATTGCTCCCCATGCAATTGTAATAAATACGATTCCACTTGCTGTTAATCCCATTTTTAATCCTTAAAAAAATATGTATTTAACATTTCAATAAATTAATTTGTTTCTTCTTTTGGATGATTCTTCCAAGCCTTGTTTACTAAAAATGCAAGTCCCATAAATAATAATACCATCAGCAATCTTGAAGCCCATATATATGGTATATCCGATGGATTGGCATTTGAAAGTAATAGTGTAGGCAAAGCATCATTAATAAACCACCAGATCATGATAATGAAAAGTACGAGAGGAGTTATATATTTCATTATGTAATAAAATATTTTTGGAATCTTGAAATCACCGCCGGCGTTCATTTCAGCCCATGCTTTATCAGCGCCAAAAACCCACATGAACAATATGGTTTCAATTAATGCGAAAACCACAAGGCCGAAAGTTCCAGCCCAATAGTCCATCTCATTTAAAAAACCATATCTTTGAAAGAAAACTACAAACTGCACTGCGATCAAAACAATTATTGCAAGCGTGCCTACTGCTTTTTTTCTATTCATTCCAAATTCATCTTCCATAAATGCAATTACCGGTTGCCCCATAGCAACCGAAGACGTAATTCCCGCAATGAACAAAAGTAAAAACCAAATGAAACCAAAAAATTCTCCAAAAGGAATTCTCTGAAATATTAATGGCATTGAAACAAATCCAAGATCAAAAGCGCCGCCTTTTGCGAATTCTTGCGTGGCGGTTAATCCAAAAAAAGCTACCGCAACAGGTATTGCAATTGTTCCGCCTAAAACAACTTCAGTAAATTCATTAGTTGCCGCAGTAGTTAATCCTGATAATGCAATATCGTCTTTTGGAGTTAAATAGCTTGCGTAAGCATGAATGGTTCCCATACCAACAGATAGTGTGAAGAATATTTGTCCCGCCGCCGCCAGCCAAATTTTAGGGTCGCCAAGTTGTGTGAAATCCGGATTCCAAATAAATCCTAATCCGGTCCAAACAGAATTTTCAGGCATAGATGGATCAGGTGTTCCCAGTGTTAAAATTCTAACTGCGAGTATAGCGGCAAAAACCAAAAGCATGGGTAAAGCAATTTTCGCAAGCTTCTCAATGCCTTTCGATATTCCTTTATACAAAATCCAAAAATTTAAAACGAAAGTCACAAGCATTAAACCATATGCTACCCAATATCCTGAAAAGTGAATTCCGGCCTCTCTTCCTTGATAATTGTATAAAAAGTTTTTCATGGCACTGAAAGTAGTCTCATCAAAATAAAGTTTGTTGATTGAAAATAGACTGAAACCAAGTGTCCACGATTCGATGTAGGTATAATAAATCATGATGGTGAGAGAAATAAAAAGTCCGATTGCGCCGAAATACTTTGCTAATTTATTTTTCCAGATTACATCAAACATTCCGGGGGCGCTGCCATGCCTGTATCTTCCGCCGTTTCTTCCAATGCCCCATTCAATCCACATCAAAGGAATTCCAAGAATTAAAAAGAAAATAAAATAGGGAATCATAAATGCGCCGCCGCCATTTTGGGCAGCTTGTACGGGGAATCTTAAAAAATTTCCTAACCCAACTGCGTTACCTGCTACAGCTAAAATTAATCCAATTTTGCTTCCCCATTGTTCTCTTTCGGCGGTCTCCGGCATTTATCCTCCATTAAAAGATTATGATAGAAAGGATTTTGTGTAATTGAAGTTAAAATATCATAACTTAATTTTTTAATATCAACCTCAAAAATAATTTTTATTCATAGATTAGAAATATTTTTGCTAGATAGTAATCAAGATACGATTTGTGATTATATATTCATTTAAAAAATTTTTAAGTTTGTATTAAACCTTTAATCAATTAAATAAATAAAATAGACCAATGATAAAACTAAAAATAGTATTCCTTTCGGCTTTATTTTTTATAACTAATTTAACCGCACAAAATATGAATCAAATAGAAAATTACAACCAAATTATTTCAGAAATAAAAAATGAATTCGCACCTGATAAACGGACTGCAATTTTTGATGTTGAAGTAAGTAAGGACGGTAATAAAATAAAATTGGCAGGTGAAACTAATATTCCCTCTGCCAAAGAAAAATTATTATCAAAGATAGATGACAAAAATTTAATTGATGAAGTTAAAGTTCTTCCTGATGAAAAATTGGGTGATAAAATATATGGAGTTGTAAAACTGTCGGTTGCCAATATCAGAACAAATCCAGAAAATTCTGCTGAAATGGCAACGCAGGCCTTATTAGGGACGCCACTTAAAATATATAAAAGAAGCCGCGGCTGGTTTTTAGTTCAAACTCCGGATAAGTATATCGGATGGATGGATTTTGACGGATCCGAATTAATGAACGAAGCAGAATTTAACGAGTGGGAAAATTCTCCGAAAGTAATTGTGACTGCAGCTTATGGCTTTTCATTTTCAGGAACTGATAAAGATGCAACCCCGGTTTCTGACATTGTTGAAGGTGATATAATTAAATTTTTATCAATCGATGGCAGCTTTGTTAAAGTTGAATATCCTGATAAAAGAACAGCTTATATATCTTCGGATAAAGTTGAAAATTATTCTAATTGGTTGAATGAAAGAAAAACTAATTCTGAAAATATTATAACAACAGCAAAAAACTTTATGGGAATTCCTTACATGTGGGGAGGGACTTCCACCAAAGCATTTGACTGCAGCGGATTTACGAAAACAGTTTATTTCCTTAACGGCGTGATGCTTCCCAGAGATGCATCTCAGCAGGTTCATACAGGAGAATTGGTAGATACAAAAGATGGATTTAACAATCTTAAACCCGGAGATCTTTTATTCTTCGGAAGAAAAGCCACTGATTCAACTGCGGAAAGAATTACGCATGTTGCTTTGTACATCGGCGATACAGAATTTATTCATGCATCGGGCAGAGTAAGAATTAATAGTCTTGATAAATCAAGGCCAAATTATAGCGAATATAGGTTTAACCAATTTGTACGCGCCAAACGCATTTTAGCTTCGCTTGATAAAAATGGAATTGAAAACCTTAAGTCAATAAAATATTATTCAAAATAAAAATTGGGAACATGATCTTTTTGCATATAAAGAGTGTTGCATAAAATTAATTATTGTCAGGCTGAGCTTGTCGAAGACTGACATACCCGAATAATTTAAGCAGTGTGACCTTAAAATAAATTCTTAACAACTTTTTGCGAGCTGGTAATTAACATAAAATTAATTTTCTAAAAAAAACATTAACAAACCTATTTATGAAACTAAAATATTCTCCTTATACAGTGGAACTAAAACATGTTTTCACAGTTTCAAAAAATTCAAGAACATCTACTCCAATTATATTAACAGAAATTGAACATGATGGAATAACCGGTTATGGCGAAGCTTCAATGCCGCCGTATCTTGGAGAATCTCAGGAAAGTGTAACAAAATTTCTATCTAAAGTTGATTTACACAAATATGCAAATCCTTTTGAGCTTGAAACAATTTTAAATGATATTGATAAAATTGCTCCCGGCAACGGTGCCGCAAAAGCTTCTGTTGATATTGCGCTGCATGATCTTGTTGGAAAAATGATGAACCAGCCCTGGTTTAACATCTGGGGATACGATAAAGAAAAAGCTCCTTACACTTCTTTCACAATCGGCATTGATAAGCCGGACGTTATCAGAAAAAAAGTTGAAGAAGCAAAAGAGTATAAAATTTTAAAAGTGAAACTTGGACGGGATAACGATAAGGAAATGGTTGAGGTGATCCGGTCAGTTAGCGATAAACCATTAACTGTAGATGCTAATCAAGGCTGGGGCGATAAAAATTATGCCCTTGAAATGATTAACTGGTTGAATGAAAAAAATATACTTTTTGTAGAACAGCCCATGCCGAAAGAACAAATAGATGATATGGCATGGCTGACTGAAAAAAGCCCGCTGCCGACGATTGCTGACGAATCGGTTCAAAGACTCTCAGACATCTATAAAATTAAAGACGTGTTTTCCGGTATTAATATAAAATTAATGAAATGCACGGGTATGCGCGAAGCCAACAAAATGATAACTCTTGCCCGCGCTTTAGGATTAAAAGTTATGCTTGGCTGCATGACGGAAACTTCATGTGCAATATCAGCCGCTTCTCATCTTTCACCCATGGTTGATTGGGCAGACCTTGACGGCGCTTTATTAATTAGTAATGATATTTTTAGGGGGACTGTAATTGAAGATGGTAAGATAAACATTTCATCTTTGCCTGGAATTGGAACGGTGAGAGTTTAAACTGTGTCTTATCATCCTGATGATTCGTGGTGTTAATTTTGGGGATGGATATTAATCATAGCATGTAATTCATTGATGATTTGAGCAAGTAAAAGTGAAATCATTTCTTCAATTAAAAACTTAATCAGAGATGATAATTAAACATGACCCTATTTTAAATTATTCGAATTTTTCTAACAATTTGGAACATAGATACGTAAGTACAGTCAATCGATGTTTTAATAATTGCTGCTTAAATATATATTGAACTCATTTCTCTGATATGAATGATAAAATCAATATACTAATACATCATAGGGAACTTTGTAGTGCAAGATGCTATCAATTAAAATGAAAATCATATTTTATTCAAATAATTATAAAGGAGAGCTAAAAATATGCCTGAAACATTCTGGATATTTTTAAGTGTAGCTGTGTTTATGGGTATTTTATTGCCTATATTTGCTATTGTGATAAAGCATAAGCAAAAAATGAAGGAGTTAGAAATAGAAGCATTGAAGCTTAAAAACGCTAAATGGACACCTGAGGAAAAGAATACTGCAAAATAAAATTTTTAGTTAGACGTTGTTCTAAAACTAATTCATATTATAAAAGAACAACCTTTACATTAATATCAATTTAATTTTATTCTTTCTACAACCATTGTGTACCGTCAAACCAAACAGTCCCTTATCTAGAATAGTACAGGCATTTTGGATCCTGCCTGATGAATCAGTAAAAAATAATTTCTTAAAAGAAAATAAATAATAAGTCGTAAACTCAAATAATCCTTTTTCATTAATAAGTAGAGGGTAGGGTAAAATTTAAACGGCTTATTAATATAATAATTATAGAATATTTATTCATTGCTTCTGAGTTTTCACACAGCTTTTTCATTGCGGTCATTTTAATGTCAAAATCAAATGCACTAACTGTTTCATTTAAGCCAGAGATTCATAGAAGTAATAATCAAATAAAATTTTTAATGTTAATTTATATATAAAGGAGTACGTATTAGATGGCAAAAATTACAACAACAAAAAAAAGTGAAACCATTTTAGTATTCGGTGCCAGTTTAGGTGCTGCATTTGGTGCTGCATTACCCGCTATATTTGATAGTTTAAGCATACCTTTTGGAATTTCGATAGGGCTTATATTGGGAGTAACTGCAGCTTTGGTTTTTGGTAAGAAAATTGGACAGTTGTTTGGCAATCCGGATAAAATCGATTTAGAAGAAGAAAAAGAATAACAACACAATTTTTGAAAGTTTGACTTTCCTTTTTATGAGTAGAAAATCACTCGATTATATGAAATAAAAAGTTAGATCATTATATCTAATGAGTGATACAGGAATGGACTTTATTTTTTTGTTAATAAAAAAAGCAACGAAACCACTATCCCTAAAATTAAGGGAAATATGTAAAAACTAAAGCCGTATCTTGGAACTCATATAGAATCAATGAAGCGAACATAAGTGTTAGTCATCAGAGTCTATCTTTCAGTGGACTGCTAAATTAAATAATTCCAATATTGCTGCTTTCGAAGATGCAGAATTGCCCATGAATAAAAGTCCGGAAACTGACGAAGAGCTTTTATATCTTGAAGAAGAATTAAGAAAAATAATCTATAAAACCAATAAAACTACAGCGTTTGAAAACTTTTTCAACGGTGCTTGGGAGCGATATGAGCGCGTCAAATTACCTGGGAATTTTTTGTCTGTAACATTTGGGTCATTTTCACGTTAGAAAATAACACAAAAGTAATTGTTCCGGCTAACTAGGAAATTGTAAATGTTATTGGGGAAATCGCGGGGATTCTACCGTTAAAAAGGGATTGATTCATAAAAAAAAGGCTTTCGAATTTAATCTTTCATAACTCATTTTATTTAATAATTAATTCATCAAAAAAATGTCGATTAAAAATAGGCATGTTAGATTAACATAAAACTTTAAATTAAACAGGCCAAATAATTTGCTGTGCTTTCAAGCGCAATCCTATTTATAAAAATCCTTTATTTTTCATTTTAATTTTTCTTTCATCTTTTTAAAAGTGGAGTATTACATGAGCAGCATTATTTGCCAGCAATTAATAAAAGAGTTGACAGCAGAAGAAAAAGCCACACGCAAATGTCTTGAGAGAATTCCCATGCATCTCTCTGATTGGAAACCACATGAAAAATCAATGGCTTTTGGTTATCTTGCTTTACTTGTAGCTGAAATTCCAAAATGGATAACACACATAATTGAAAAATCAGAAATCGATTTAAAAACATTTGAACATTATCAGCCTAAAACTACGGAAGAATTAGTTAAACACTTTGATGAAAATATAAAAGGAGCTAAATCTGCTTTACAAAAAATGTCAGATGAAGATTTATCAGAATCTTTTCATCTTAAAAGGGATGGAAAGACTTTATACAGCTCTCCCAAGTTAGATAACCTTGGATCATCAATTAATCACTGGGTTCATCACCGCGGACAATTAACTGTTTATATGAGACTAAATGATATTTCAGTCCCATCTATTTACGGGCCTTCTGCTGACGATAAAGTTTTTTAAACATTTTTATTAATAAATTATTTGATTTAATCTAATGAAATATATTGCGTTATTAAGAGGTATAAACGTCGGCGGAAATAAAATAATTAAGATGAAAGATCTTGCCGAGATATTTACTTCCTTTGGATTTAAAAATGTAAAAACGTTTATTCAAAGCGGTAATGTAATCTTTGATTCACCTCAATCTAAAACGGAATCAGTTAAAAATAAAATTGAGAAGGGCTTAAATAATTCTCTCGGTTATCCTGTGGATGCAATCATTCGGAAAAAAGAAGAAATTGAAAATGTTATTAAAAATAATCCATTCAAGAAAGAAATTGAACAGCCAAACATAAAATTGTATGTTACTTTTCTATCAAACTCTCCGGTAAATAAAATAAAAAAAGAAGTTTCAACTTATAACAATGATCTTGAAACGTTCAAAATAAAAAACTCAGAAGTTTATGTTTTAATTAGAAAAAATGACATTCAAAAAACAGTTTTTTCAACAAACTTCTTAGAGAAAAAACTTGGTTTGTTGGGAACAACGCGTAATTGGAATTCCGTTAACAAAATTCTTAATCTGGCCGCGGAGTAATATTCATTAAAAGAATCATCCATCAGCAATAATTTATATTGAATATTAAGATTTATTCACTTAAGTTGTTAATAGTTAAAATAGGGGTTCAATTTTCAAACAACCTCCGAACCAATGCTTCTTATTTATGAAGTGAACTCCTCAAAATTAAATATCTTTGATAATGATTTTTACGATATCATGATTTTAATATTTAAAGATGTCATGATATAACTTATGCAGTCATACTTGCAATCAGCTAAAAGATTTTTCATACTATTTTTTCGTACTTCTTAAGTTCAAAGTATTTTTATACATGAATAATGGAGGGCAAAAGTTTTGGAATTAATTACATATTCTCTTAAAAACGGACAGAAAAATTCTCAGTTATATTATCAAGATGTTCGAAATTTCTCTGATATCGTTATGGCAAAATCGGTCGATTCGCTTACGCCGATTGCAAATGAATACATGGATTATATTCAATTGTTCAAGCTTGAAGAGGTAAGGGAAATTGAAGAATACATTTTAGAGCTTTTAAGTTTTGGTGTGTTGTGGAAAGTATATGCGGCAAGAGCTTTGCAGGTAAAGCACGCTCCATTTGTAACTATGTCGCAAATGGGTGAATGGCGAAAAAAGCATCAACGTATTAAACCTTTTATTGATTTTGCTAGGGGTATATTTTTAACTATGTTTTTATTGCCCGGTAAAGTGAAACAGCAAGTAACAGATTTACCTGTACTGAAAGAAATTGATCATGTCTGTAAATGGTTTGAGGCAACAGGGGAGTTTCGCGAACAGGCGCTGCGGTTTGTTCGTTGGAGGGCTTTTTGGGGAACGAAAAATAATGAAGAATTAAGTAAAATATTTTCTAAAATTAGAGCATTTACAAATTGGTTCGAAGAATGTTCTGAAATAGTATTAGGCAAGTATACAGAAAATGTTGAAAATTTTATTCAACGTTCTTACCATAATTATTTTTGGCGTGAAGATCGTATTTCATGCATGCGGACTCGTTTGGAATATCATTTAAATATGGTCGGTGCTGAACTAATGAATCAAGCTTTCAAATATGAATTTTATTCTTCGGAATCAAATGCAATTCTGGTACCGGGCTGCATGCGTGCAAACCAAAACGACAAATGTAAAGCTGTAAAAGTTAAGGAAGGATTAATTTGTCAGGGATGTGATTCTTCATGCCGTGTTAATCAGCTTCGTGAAATGGGAAAGAAAAATAATTTTGCAGTATACATCATTCCACATGCTTCAGATCTTTCACTTTGGTCACCTAAAAAAAATCAACCTAAAAAAGGCGTTATAGCAGCTGCATGTGTAACTACGCTTGTAGAAGGAGGATGGGAATTAAAAAGATATGATGTGCCGGCACAATGTGTTCTTCTTGATTATTGCGGCTGTAAAAAACATTGGCATAAAGAAGGATTCCCCACTGAAATTAATATACGTGAATTGAAACGAATTCTTTCTCAAAGGCGGATGAACTGATCAAATATTATAATGAAGAGGATATCTTTGAGAAACATAGTCGCGGAATTTTATATGGTGATCCTAGATAGTAAATATTCAAATAATGGTCAACCCAAATTTTTGAAGAAATGGGTTAATGAGATTATCAAAATCTTAAAGTAAAAACGGTTTCTTTGTTTGGAATAGAACTTACAGAAATGCTTCCTTTGTGAATTCTCATAATCTGACGTGATAAGCTTAAACCAATTCCCGAACCATCTTTTTTTGTTGTGAAGAAAGGGATAAATATTTTCTCCTGCAAGTCTTCTGGAATTCCGCTTCCATTATCTATCACTTGAATAGTAATATTCCCGTTGGAATCAAATTTACTTATTAACTGTACACACGCTTCAACGTTATTTAAACATGCATTTATTGAATTAACAATTAAATTTATTAATACTTGTTCTATTAAGTCCTGATCGGCAGTTAACTCAAGATTTCCCGGTTCAATCTTATAAGAAAATTTTACTTTATTTTTTATGAATTCTTCATTCAATAATTTTTTTAGTCTGTCAAAAAGCACCGATAATTTTATGATATTAAAATTTGGAGGTGGTATCCTGGTTAAGCTTCTATAGCTGTCTACAAAATGAATTAAACCATTACTCCTTCTATGAATTGTTGTTATAGCTCCTTTCACATCTTCAATAGTTTCAGCCGACAATTGTTCATCACTCATTTCAAGAATCTTATTAACGGTTGATGACAACGAAATAATTGGAGTTATAGAATTCATAATTTCATGTGTGAGAACCCTTATTAAATTTTGCCAGGCTTCCATTTCTTTTTCTTCAAGTTCACTTTGAATGTTATTAATTGAAACGAGTATAATATGTTTCGTGCCCAGTTTAAACTCAGCAGCAAAGATTGACAACTGAAGCAAATCATGATTATCAATTACCTTTTCAAGAATTTTATCACCAGCTTTAATCTTTAGTAAAGATTCCGCAAGTGATTTGCTTAAAGAATTAAGTTCAGAAATATTTCGAAGAGAGTTAAGCTTCAATAATTTTTTTGCCGCATTATTTAACATCTGAACTTCGCCGTCCGGAGTATAAGCTAGAATGCCTATGCTGATGTGCTGTACTATTGTTTGAAGGTATCTATAATTTTCCTCTTTTTCTTTTCTAGTTTTTTTGAATTCATTAATTACCTGCATAAATGAATCACTCAGTTCTTCAAATGCAGCGCCTTTAATATTTGATTTGAAGTTCTGTGTGAAATCAGAATGGCGGACTGAATTGAAGAACCTGGCAATGTCCTTATTAGTTTTCTCTACAAATTTAATTAAGGAATATATTTGAAATATTATTACCAGACATAAAATTAATATGGTTGCATATAATTGAGTCGCAGTTATAATGTATGATAAGAGGAAAACAGAAAGGCAAAGAAGAATTGTTCGAAAAATTATGATAGTGCTGAAGCGTTTATATACCATATTTTTCAAGCCTTCGATAAAGTGAAGCTCTTGTTAGGCCAAGCTCTTTAGCCGCCTGGGTTAAGTTACCGTTATTTTTACTAACGGCTTTAATGATTAAATTTTTTTCCGCCTCTTCGATTCGGAAACTATTTACAGGTAAAATATTTTCTCTTGTATCCAAAGATGAAAAATTAAAATCTTCCGGCTGGATTATTTCAGATTCACCAAGTATAACAACTCTTTCAATTGCATGCTGAAGCTCTCTCACATTCCCGGGCCAGCTGTATTTTTCCAATTTATTTAAAGCTTGTTCACTAATCTTTTTTAACGGTTTGTTATATTTTTTTGAATATACATTGAGATAATGATTTGCCAATAAGGGTATATCTTCAATTCTGTCTCTCAATGGAGGAATTTGAATTTCAACAGTATTGATTCTATATAATAAATCTTGACGAAATTTTTTTTCAGAAATTAAATTTTCAAGCGGTATATTTGTAGCACAGATTAAACGAATATCAATATCTCTGGAATTCGTAGAGCCTACTCTTGTTACCTTTCTATTTTGAAGCACCGCTAATAGTTTAACTTGTGAATTGACGGGAAGATTACCTATCTCATCTAAAAATAAAGTTCCTCCTGAAGCGATTTCGAATCGTCCTGCTCTATCTTCCTTGGCATCAGTAAATGCTCCTTTTTTATAACCGAACAATTCGCTTTCAAATAATGATTCGCTAATGGCTCCCATATCTACACTTAAAAAAATATGATTTGCCCGGTTTGACTGTCGATGAATTGCTCTTGCAACTAATTCTTTTCCTGTTCCATTTTCTCCAAGTATTAAAACATTAGCATCTGTCTGCGCAACTTTTTGAATAGTATTAAATACAGGAAGCATACTTCCGGAACTTCCGATGATATCTTGAAACTGATGATCAATATCTTCAATGAGCTGTTTTTGTTTTGAAAGAAGTTTATTAATTTCTTGTTTTGAACGGCTTAACATCATTGCTGATGAAACTGTCGCTAATAATTTTTCATTTTGCCATGGCTTTAAAACAAAATCAGTAGCACCTTCCTTAATTGCTTTGACGGCCATTTCAACATTTCCAAAAGCGGTTATAAGGATAACTACTGCGGAAGGCTGAATCTCAAGAATTTTTTTCAGCCAATTAAATCCTTCTTTGCCGCTTGTCGAATCACCGGTAAAATTCATGTCCAATAATATAATATCATAATGTTCTGCATTTAATATCGATGGAATTTCTTCAGGATCCTTTTCTATTCTGACAATGGCATAAAGCTGTTTTAGCAGCAGTCTTGCCGAATAGAGAATATCTTCATCATCATCAATAATTAAAATTTTTCCGGATTTGCTGTTCATAATATTTAATAAAGAATGTAAAATTAAATATTTGTAAACTTCAATAGCGCAATAATTATTCCTTATATACGTATCTAATTGAAGGTTATTTCATTCTATAAATTGAACAATCGTTCATTACCGTACAATATCGTTCAAAGTCGGACACTTTTAAATTCAATTAATTCCTATTCAATTACAATTTTTATTTATCTATTTGTAAGATTGAAATTGAATAATTCAAATTTACACTAATTTCAAATAATCTATTCCAAAATAAAAATAAAGAAGATTATTCCGGAATTTATTTTTACAAGGCACGCAAATTGGATTACCATTAAAAAATAAATAAATGTAAATGAATTTTTAAGGCATTCAGTTGGATCGTAAAATAGAAAAAAAAGTATTTTATAAAAGATCGAGATTTTGGATCTATTCAGGCGGAACAATTTTGTTCCTTTTTCTTATCGGATTAATAATTGCCGATACCGGGTCAAAGTTAAATGTCGACACTCAGAAGATCACAATATCCACAGTAACCAAAAGTGAATTTCAGGAAATTGTTCCGATTAGCGGAACAGTGCTGCCGAAAACTACATATTATCTCGATGCAATTTTAGGCGGCACCGTTGAGCAAAAATTCATTGAAGAAGGTGCAATGATAAAAAAAGGCGACAAGATTTTGAAACTTTCAAATCCCGGCCTTCAATTAAGCGCCTTACAGAATGAAGCTTCAACTTATCAGCAAATAAATGATGCCAGGAATACGAGATTATTGATTCAACAAAATAGTATAAGCCTTCAAACTGGTTTAGTGGATGCCGTTTATAGAGAACAGAATTCAAGGCAGATTTATGATCGTGAAAAAATTATGTGGGAAAAGAAGTTGACTTCACAGCAGGAATATGAACAAGCAAGAGATAATTATTTTCATGACCTTGAACAGAAAAGACTTGCCCAAGAAAATTGGTCTAAAGATTCTTTATTAAAACAATCACAGCTCGAACAAATAAATTCTTCAATAGATAGGCTTCAAACTAATTTAGAATTAATAAGAGAAAATATTGATAACCTCACAATAAAAGCACCTATTGATGGCCAGCTTACATCTTTAAATGGCGAAACAGGTCAATCAAAATCGGCTGGCGATAGGCTTGGGCAAATCGATGCATTAGACGGTTACAAAGTTAGAGCAGATATTGATGAATTTTATATTTCAAGAGTTACAAAGGGATTGAATGCAACGGCGGATATTGACGGAGATATTTATAAATTAATTATTAAAAAAGTTTACCCTGAGGTAAAAGACGGTAAGTTTGAAGTTGATATGGAATTCTACGGTAAAACACCTGATGGAATTAGAAGAGGTCAAACGCTTCAAATCAGACTTCAGTTAAGTGACAAAACTCAGGCTATCTTGGTTCCTAGAGGCGGTTTTTATCAAAAGACGGGTGGACAGTGGGTATTTGTTGTTAACCAAAATGGTGATGAGGCAGTCAAAAGGAATATAAGTCTTGGCAGACAAAATCCCGATTACTTTGTGGTGCTTAGCGGTCTAAAACCAGGTGACAAAGTTATTACATCCTCCTATGATAATTTTGGCGACGTTGATAAACTTATATTAAAATAAAGATGTATCAAATGAATTTATACGTTATACCTGACCAGCAAAATTCTCCGGTTGTAAACGCTGAAAAACTAAAAACCGGAAGAGAAAAATTTCTTATGCATTTTTGCAGTAAGCATCTCGACTATTATGAAATATTCGATAATTTGGATGAAGCTAATAAAAGAAGACAAGCAATTGAAAGCTTGCCTGAAGATAAAGTTGAACTTTTATTTGATTAGTTAAAAATTCAATTCACAAATATTAAATACTCAAAACCAAGATATTAAGTTAAAATTTAAGGAGAGTATATGGCCGGAACAAATTCTATGATCAAAACTGTGGATTTAAAAAAAATCTACACTACTGAAGAAGTAGAAACAACTGCGCTGGACAATGTTAACATTGAGATAAATGAAAAAGAATTTGTCGCGATTATGGGGCCATCAGGCTGCGGCAAATCAACATTGCTTAATATTTTTGGGTTATTGGATAATCCTTCCGGCGGTGAGTATCATTTTGTAGGACATGAAGTTTCTAAATACACAGAAAGGCAAAGAGCTAATCTGCGTAAGTCAAATATTGGTTTTGTATTTCAAAGTTTTAATTTAATTGATGAGTTAACTGTTTATGAAAATGTTGAATTGCCGCTTTTATATCTTGGAGCATCTTCAAACGATAGAGAAAAAATGGTAACAACTGTTTTGGAACGAATGCAAATTATGCACCGTAAAGATCACTTCCCGCAGCAGCTGTCCGGTGGTCAGCAGCAGCGTGTAGCAGTTTCAAGAGCAGTGGTTGCAAAACCTAAATTGATATTAGCGGATGAGCCAACTGGTAATCTCGATTCGGCAAATGGCGAAGAGGTAATGAATATTTTATCTCAATTAAATGAAGAAGGCACAACAATAATTATGGTAACACACTCTCCGCATGATTCGGAATTTGCACATCGCGTAATTCATTTATTTGATGGGCATGTGGTAACAGAAAATTACAAAGAAAAATTTCATGTATAGAAGCCCATCCCAGTCTCCAAATGGAAGAGTGTGTAAAAGGAAATATTATAAATTATAAATGAAAAATATGCTATCACTATTTTCGAATAAAGTTTTAGAAGTCCTCCCTTTGGGTAGGATTTAGAAGGGGCTTTATGATTAAACTTCAAAACATTGAAAAATTTTATAACAACAAATTCATCAAGACATTTGTCTTAAGAAACATAAATCTCGAAATAAAAGAGGGGGAATTTGTCTCTGTAATGGGGCCTTCCGGTTCGGGAAAATCAACATTGCTGAATATTATGGGTATGCTTGATGCGCCTTCCGGAGGTGAATATTATTTTCTTGATGAGACGGTTCATAAAATGAGTGAGAAAAAATTATCTCAGCTGCATAAAGCTTATATCGGTTTTGTATTTCAACAGTATCATCTCATTGATGAATTAACAGTCTATGAAAATTTAGAAACTCCATTGCTTTATCAGAAAATAAAAACAAATGAACGAAAGGGAAGAGTAGCTGAGATACTTGATCGTTTTAATATGGTGGCAAAAAAAGATTTATTTCCAAATCAACTTTCAGGCGGGCAGCAGCAATTAACTGCAATAGCAAGAGCAATTATCGCAGAACCAAAATTAATTCTTGCTGATGAGCCAACCGGTAATCTTCATTCTGATCAAGGGAAAGAGATAATGGAAATATTAAAAAAATTAAACGAACAGGGGACGACTATTATTCAAGTTACACATTCCGAAACAAACGCGGAGTATGGTAACAGAATAATCAAATTGATGGATGGCTGGATAGAAAAATCATAAAATATTTTTTCTATCTAACTTCATACAGTTAAATGTCATAATTCAGTTTACTTAGGGTGAGGAAATATAAAGGGATCAAGGGAAATTCCAATGTTAAAAAATTATCTTCAGATAGCAACAAGAAATATAAAGAGAGATAAAATCTTTTCATTAATAAATATAGTTGGTCTTGCGGTTGGTGTTACGTGTTTTATAACTCTTTCTCTTTATATCATTAATGAATTTAGTTATGATAAATTTAATGAAAAAGCCGACCAGGTCTACCGAATTTACGTACATTCGAATATCAACAATATTGAATCAAATAATTCAAAGACAGCTGCTCCAACTGGTGCAACCCTTCTTCAAAATTTTCCCGAAGTACTTTCTTATACAAGGATTGGGTATTTCGGAGCCCATTCTTTAAGATACCAGGATAAAGTCTTTAGAGAAGGGGATATTTATACAGCAGATTCAACTTACTTTAGCGTATATACACTTCCGTTTCTTTATGGGAATCCGCATACCGCACTTACTAACCCAAATTCGATTGTTCTTACTGAAAAAGAATCAAAAAAATATTTTGGTAACGATAATCCTGTAGGTAAATCATTTATAGTTGATGATAATGATTCTTATTTGATTACGGGAGTCATGAAAGACTTTCCGAAGAACTCCCACTTTAGATGTAAATTTCTTTTATCGATGTCAACTTATTCAATATCAAGAAGCGATTACTGGCTGAACTTGTGGTATTCCACTTACATTGTTTTGAGAAGCGGAACTGACATTCATGAGTTTGAAAATAAAATGAAAAGTGTAGTCCTAAATAATGTGGGACCTCAAGCAGAAAAAGTTCTTGGAGTAAAGCTTAAAGATTTTTTTGCGAAAGGAAACGCTTACGGATTTTATCTTCAGCCATTAACTTCAATTCATCTTTATTCACAACACAATTATGGAATAGATTTGAACACAGAATGGAGTGATATAGACAGCAGCGATATTGCATATGTTTATATTTTTTCGGCTATTGCGTTATTTATTTTACTGATAGCAGTTATAAACTTCATGAATCTTGCAACGGCAAGGTCTGAGAGACGAAGCAAAGAAGTTGGAATTAGGAAAACACTTGGCTCAAGTAAAATGAAGCTTATGCTTCAATTTATAATTGAATCAATTTTTATGAGCTTTCTTTCAGTTTTAATTTCTTTGGTATTAATAGAACTACTATTACCCCTATTCGGCAATTTTGTTGGCAGAGAATTAAAATTAGAATTTTTTAATAATTTTTACACAATACCGTTAATTGTAATTTTCATTTTAATTGTAGGAATATTGGCCGGCAGCTATCCTGCATTTTATTTATCATCTTTCAAACCGGTGCATATTCTAAAATCCAATTCAGGCAGAAATAATAAAAAACATTTGCTTAGAAATGCTTTGGTGATAATTCAATTTTCAATATCCATAACATTAATAATTGGTACCATAGTTATTAAGAATCAGCTCGATTATATTCAAAATAAAAGTCTTGGCTTTAATAAAGAACAACTCATTACAATTAACGGAGCTGGAAGACTTGACAGCGGGTTAGGAGCATTTAAAAACGAGCTATTAAAAAATCCGAATATAAGTTCGGTTACTAAATCAACGGTTATGTTTCAAGCGGGCATTCCCGGCAATGGATTTTTATATAATAGATCTACAGGCAGTGATGTAATATCCTTTCAATTCCTGGATGTAGATTATGATTTTTTAAAGACTTACCAAATACAACTAAAGACCGGCCGTTATTTTTCAAAAGAATTTCCTTCCGACACATTGGCGGCAATAATCAATGAAGCCGGAGCTAAAGAATGCTCTGCCGAAGATCCAATCGGTAAAATGCTTAAACAAATCGGAATAAATGGAGAAGATAAAACATATAAGATAATCGGTGTCATAAAAAATTTTAATTACGAATCTTTGCATCAAAAAGTTAGGCCGCTTGTATTATTCCTTGGAAAAGTAAGACAGCCTGGAAGCGTTTTGACAGTTAGAGCTACTTCATCAAATTTAAAGCAAACAATAAATTATATAGAATCAACTTGGTTTAAGTTTACTGGAAATGAAAAATTCAGTTACAGCTTTGTTGATGAAAACCTAGCCAGGCTTTATGAATCTGAACAAAAAACAGAACAGATTACTACTGTGTTTTCATCGATTGCATTATTTATAGCTTGTCTTGGGCTCTTTGGATTAGCTGCATTTATTACAGAACAACGAACTAAAGAAATAGGAATTCGTAAAGTTGTTGGTGCTTCAGTAATTGAAATAGTTATAATTCTTTCCAAAGAATTTACTAAATGGGTAATACTTGCCAATCTAATTGCCTGGCCGATTGCTTATTACGTTATGAATAATTGGCTGAGAAATTTTGCATATAGAATTGATATAAATTTAAGCGCATTTTTAATTGCTGGCTGTATAGCACTTTTAATTGCTTTTACAACCGTAAGTTTCCAAACCATAAGAGCAGCAAAGGCAAATCCGATTAAATCGTTACGGTACGAATAAAATTAAAATTCGAGGATTATGATGCTAAAAAATTATTTGAAAGTAGCTTTAAGAAATTTATTAAGATTTAAAACTTATTCATTTATTAATATTATAGGACTTACAGTAGGCATTGCATGTTGTTTATTGATTCTACTCTATATTCAAAATGAATTAAGCTACGATAAGTTTCATAAAAATGCTGATAGAATATTTCGAATTAATACTGATTTAAAATTTGGCGCAACAGAGCTTGCTATACCCCTTTGTTCAGATATGATGGGTCCGTTGCTAAAACAAGATTATCCGCAAGTAGAAGAATACACTCGTATTTATAACTTTGGCGGGAAAAAAATGGTAAGAAAGGGAAACGACTTTTACACTGAACAAAAAATAGCTTTTGTAGATTCAACGTTTTTTAAAGTATTTACCTTCCAGGTTTTATTTGGGAAAACAGACAAAATTTTAAATGAGCCAAACACAGTTGTAATAACCGAAACAATTGCGCTAAAATATTTTAATACTGCTGATGCTGTTGGCAGCTATATTGAAACTGATGATAATGGAAGGACATTGTACAAAGTTACGGCTGTAATAAAAGATATGCCTGAGAATTCACATTTTAAATTTGATTTTCTCTTCCCGATGAAAAATTTGGATTATGATTGGGGCAACTTTGTCTCTTCAAATTTCCATACTTATTTGTTACTAAAAAAAGGCACTGACTATAAAGAGTTTGAGAAAAATTTTAACATTTATAATGACAAATATGTTTTTCCTTATGCTAAAAAACATATACAGGTAAATAGTAAAGAGGAGTTTGAAAGAGCAGGAAACAAAATTGAATATTCACTTACTCCCATTACTGATATTCATCTTTATTCTAAACGCAGCCAGGAAATGAGTCCAACAGGGAACATACAATATGTTTATATTTTTTCTGCTGTGGCTTTATTCATTCTGCTTATTGCATGTATAAATTTTATGAACCTTACTACAGCACGTTCAGCAAACCGTGCAAGGGAAGTTGGAATTCGAAAAGTATTAGGGACAGAACGCAAAAGTCTTATTTACCAATTTTTAACTGAATCTACCTTGACCGCATTTATCGCGGTAATTTTAGCGGTTGTAATTGCGTATCAGGTATTATCTTTCTTTAATAATATTTCCGGTAAAGATTTGAATGCAAATAATCTTTTTTCATCTTCAATTTTATACTTTATACTTTTGCTTCCATTAATTATCGGGTTGATGGCGGGCAGTTATCCGTCATTTTTCCTTTCACGTTTTAGTCCCGTAGAAATTATGAAAGGTAAATTATCAAAAGGCAGCAAAGGCGGCGGGCTCCGAAGTGTGCTGGTAGTTTTTCAGTTTACTTCATCAATAATTTTAATAACAGGTACAATTATTATTTACAACCAACTCAATTTTATACAAAATAAAAATCTCGGTTTTCAGAAAGATCAAGTATTGATTGTAGATGACGTATATAATCTTGGTAAAAATGTTGAATCATTTAAGAATGAAATGCTTCAAATTAATGGGGTTACTTCAGGAACTATATCCGGTTTTCTTCCTATTCCATCCGCTAGAAATTTCAGTGCATTTTATAACAAAGCTGAAATGGTTTCTGAAAGCGGGTTTACAATGCAGAGATGGAAAATTGATTATGATTATTTTAAAACTCTCGGTATCAAATTAATTAAAGGAAGAAATTTTTCACCAGGATTCGGAACAGATTCTTTATCAATTATCATTAATGAAGCTGCTGCAAGGCAGCTTGGTTTTAAAAATCCATTAAATGAAAAACTTTATACATGGGTTGGCGGTGGAAGATTAGTTAGCTACAATATTATCGGCGTAGTAAAAGATTTTCATTTCGAATCTTTTCACCAGGATATCGGCTCGTTATGTTTTGTTCATGAAGATAATTATGATCTGGGTGCATTTAAAATAAATGCTTCACAGACTCAAAATATTTTAAAACATGCTGAAGATAAATGGAAACGATTGGCATCGGGAATGCCTTTTAGCTACAGATTTATGGATGATTCATTTAACGAGTCTTACAAGGCTGAAAAGCAAGTTGGGATAATTGCTCTTTCATTTTCAATTCTTGCAATTTTGGTTGCTTGCTTGGGATTATTCGGACTTGCAACCTTCCTTGCTGAACAAAAGACAAAAGAAATTGGAGTGAGAAAAGTTTTAGGAGCTTCGATTCCATCAATACTTTTAATGCTCTCCAAAGAATTTCTAAAATGGATTGTTATTGCAAATATAATTGCCTGGCCGGCAGCTTATTATCTGATGCATAAATGGCTTCAGGAATTCGCATATAAAGTTGAAATTGGTTGGTGGATTTTTGCATTATCAGGAATTATAGCAATTATAATTGCATTGCTAACAGTTAGTTTTCAAGCAATTAAAGCTGCAACAGCAAATCCTGTTGAATCATTGAGGTACGAATAAATTTAAAGATCGGGGAACATCATGTTCAAAAATTATTTCAAAATAGCTTTAAGAAATCTTAGAAAGCATAAGACTTTTTCTATTATAAATATTGCCGGATTATCTATTAGTCTTGCTATAGTTATCTTAATAGCTTTGTTTGCAGAGATGGAATTAAGCATGAATAAATTCCATAAAAATTATAACTATATCTATAAAGTTG
The DNA here is from genome assembly GCA_963731745.1 of uncultured Ignavibacteriales bacterium. Lineage (GTDB taxonomy): Bacteria > Bacteroidota > Ignavibacteria > Ignavibacteriales > Ignavibacteriaceae > CAVSWT01. Next base: position 98,625 of record CAVSWT010000011.1, on the reverse strand, counting down.
GGAATGGAATGATACCGGCTCCAATTGCTGATATTATTAAATTGAATCTGCCGGAAATAAAAAAGGTAGCCAGAATTGAAAGTTTTCGTACAACATCTGTTACAATGAAGTATGGCAAGAAAGTTTTAACAGTTAAAAATTTAATTTTTTCAGATCAGGATTTTTTTGACATTTTTACCTTCCCTAAAATTAGCGGAAATATAAAAACAGCTCTGAAAGACCCAATGTCCCTTGTATTAACTGAAAGCGAAGCAATAAGGTTTTTCGGAAATGAAGACCCAATTAATAAAATTGTAAAATTAGATAACGAATTTGATCTTACAGTAAAAGCTGTTATAAAAGATATACCTGAAAATTCATCAATGCAGTTTAGCAGTATAGCTTCTTTTATTAGTATTAAAAAGATGACTGGTAACGCAAACAACGACCCATTTAATTGGTGGAACCGTAATTATGAAACATATCTATTATCACCTAACAAAATTAATAGGGCTGAACTTCAAGCTAAAGTAGAACCAGTATTAAAAAAGAATATTCCTAAAGATGTATTAAATCTAAATACTGATTTATACCCGTTGAAAGAGATTTACTATAGCTCCGGCATATCTGCTTTTCATTCTCACGGCAGTGTTGAAAAAAGCTTTACGTTAATATCCATTGCAATTTTAATTCTGCTAATTGCAATTATTAACTTTATTAATTTATCAACTGCCCGTGCTTCAATGAGAACTAAAGAAATGGGAATAAGAAAAACGATTGGGGCAGCGAGATTCAATTTAATAAAACAGTTCCTAAGCGAATCAATTTTAATGAGTTCCATTTCAACAATTTTCGCTGTTCTAATAGCATCTGAATTACTTCCAATTTTTAATGAACTGGTTGGTTTGCAAATACAAATATTCCCTGATGCTGTTTTTACAAGAATATTAATCATTGCAACAGCAGCTTTTCTAATCGGAATTTTATCTGGTATTTATCCTGCGTTTTATCTCTCATCTTTCACGCCTGGATTAATTCTGAGAGGTGAAATTCATCATGGACATGGGAAGGCTTACTTAAGAAGAATTTTAATAATATTTCAATTTGCAATTGCTGTTGTTCTTATATTCTCGACATTGATAATAGAAAAACAAATAGAGTTTATAAGAAATAAACCGCTTGGTTTTCAAAAAGAAAATATTATTTATTTTCCACTAAATAAAGAAATAGGTGAAAGGGAAGATCTATTTAAGAGCAGAATGATGCAGCATTCGGCAGTAAAAGATTTTGCCTATTCATTTGCAGCTCCAGGCGATATGGGCATGGTTTGGGGGCAGCAATTAAAATATGAAGGAAAAGAATTCCAGGTGTGGTTCCATGCGGTTCCTATTTCATGCAATTTTATAAAACTAATGAATATGAAAATGGCAGAAGGCAGAGAATTTATTGATAAAGATGAAAATGATATTGCTAATGTAATTGTAAACCAGGCTTTTGCAAATGAATACGGACTAAAAGAACCTTTAAATGCACGATTCATTTCAATGGGGAAAAATAAAGGAAAAATTGTAGGTGTAGTAAAGGATTTTAATTTTGAATCCTTACATTCAAAAGTAACGCCGCTGGCTTTTTTCAACTTCCCCGGTTATTATGGATGTGGTCTTATAAAGATCGGAGCGTCAAATTATAATGATATCAAAGGAGTAATAGATTATTTAAAATCAGTTTGGAGAAAAATATCTCCCGATTTTCCTTTAGAGTATAACTTCCTGGATGATAGATTAAACACCCAATATAAATCCGATGAAAGATTTGAGAATGCATTTTTAGGTTTTTCTCTTTTTGCGATTTTGATAAGCTGCCTTGGTTTGTTTGGTTTATCTGCATTCACTGTCGAACAAAAAATTAAAGAAATAGGAATAAGGAAAATTCTGGGTGCATCGGTTTCAAGTATAACTTTAATGATTTCAAAAAAATTTATTGCACTTGTTTTATTATCTAACCTTATCGCATATCCGGTTGGTTATTTTATAATTAAAAATTGGCTAAAGAATTTTGCATATAGAATTGATATTAGCTGGTGGATTTTTGTTTTGTCAGGAGTAATTGCAATCGTTATTGCTATACTTACAGTAAGTGTCCAGGCAGTTAAAGCAGCCGTCGGAAATCCGATTGAATCATTGAGGTATGAGTAAATTCTGAATTTAAATTCTCCTTGAAATAATTAACTGGTTGAGTTCTCAATAGATAAACCTCAATCATTGGTTTTTTACCTCTTTGATTTTGAAGATTACTGTTATAAATATTTTATACAATAATTTCCCAACAATAAACCTTTAAAATACATTTAATAGAGTTTCTTCTAATAAAATGAAATTACATCTTGGCCGCCCTCACTAATATATAAGCCCACTAATAAACTATGATTTGTATCGTCTTGTTTATTAAAAATTATAATTAAATTAAAATGAGCGTTACAAGAGATCAATAAATAAAGATTTTACATTCACGGTAATTATAATTTTCATTTGCATCATTTTGTCAAAAGTATAAAATATTAAAGAAAGTAAGCCGTATGCCTGAAAACAACTTGCATATAAGTAACTATTCCTCAAAAGTATTAATTACTGTTGGAATAATAATTGTTTTCTTTGTATTATTATCATTGTTGTACAATATTCCACATTTATTATTATTACTTTTTATAAGCATTCTGATTGCAGTATTTCTTGACGGGACAGCCAACTATCTTCATAATAAAATTAAATTATCGCATAACTGGGGAATACTTGTTGTTATCGTTTTTATAGTTTGTTTGATTGCTCTATTTGGATATTTACTTGGCCCACCCGTGAATAAACAGATGTCAAAACTTGCTGAGAGTATCCCAAAATCTATAAACGAAATTGAATCTTCATTGAAACAATCGGAAGTCGGCAGGTTTATTTTATCAGGTATGCCCGATTTCAGCGGCAACGATAATGGGAAAACTTTTGATTTGTTTACAGGTGCATTTTCTTCGGTGCTGGGTGGTATCGTAGATTCAATCCTGGTTTTAGTTTTGGGAATTTATTTAGGGCTAAAACCATCTTTATATATTGACAACCTGATCTTGCTTCTTCCGCAGAAAAGAAGAAATCGTGCTCATGAGATTGCCTGGAAATTAGGACATGCTTTAAGATTCTGGCTGCTAGGCCGTATAGTTGTAATGATATCAATGACCATATTAACCATAGCCGGACTATATATCATCGGCATGCCGCTCCCATTTGCATTGGGATTGATTACAGGTTTACTAGCTTTTGTACCTTACCTAGGAGCCTTTATTGCCTTTGTGCCTGTTTTTTTAGTTGCCCTATCGGAATCATCTACGCTGGCAATTTATGCTTCTATTACATATGTTATTCTTCACAATATTGAAGGCTATGTATTAACCCCGATTATCCAGGAACATGTTGTTGCAATACCTCCCGCATTTCTTCTTATAATGCAGATAATGATGTATATACTTTTTGGCCCATTAGGAGTCTTAATTGCGACACCATTGGGCGTTGTGATTGTTGTATTAGTTCAAACGGCATATATTGAAGATGTACTTCAAGATAGAGTAAAAGTACTTGGAGAAAAGTAGCAGATTTCAATTCCAAGCAATAACTAAATTATTACATTTCTCGTTATAAATTTATAGCTTTTTTTATATCCGTATCTTCTATTGCTTTGATTAAAAAATTATTGTCCGCCTGCGTTCACTATCGTCCATATACGAACACTAATGAAAACATAAAAGCTTGTAAATCTTTCTATTTCAATAAACTATTCAGGCACACTCTTTGGCTTTCTAAGTCTGGACCTTTTCTGTTTATATGAGAATAATACCTTTTGAATTTTATAGATTGCTTAAATTAATCGCAATAACGAAGTTAATATTAAACTCTTTTTATGTAATGATTTTTTAATTGTCTAACTACAAAAAATATACTTAATAAATGAAGTGAGTCGGATAGCTTTACGAATAAATTATTTAGGTTACTTCTGAAAACAATTTGTAATAGTAATAGCGCAAACCAGATAATATCCATGTGATATGAATAAAAAGGAAACTTCATGCTAAAAAATTATTTTAAAATAGCTTTTAGAAATCTTTCACGGCAAAAGTTATACTCTGCAATAAATCTAATCGGATTATCTGCGGGAATGACTTGCTGCATTTTTATTTTTCTTTATGTTCAAGATGAATTAGGATATGATTCCTTTAACAAGAACTACAATAATATTTACCGCATCATTGAAACACAAAAGAATGCCGACGGCAGTGTAACAAAAGTTTCAGCTACAAGCTGGCTTGCCGGTGCTGCAGCTAAAGAACAACTTCCTTTTGTTAAAGATTATACAAGGATAATAGGCAGCAATTTTGGAAGATTCTCAATAAAGTATAAAGATAAAAATTTCTATTCAGGCAATCATATTTTTGCAGACCCAGGATTGTTTAGGATATTCGATTTCGAATTATTAAAAGGAAGCTATGAAACATCGATAAGGGATGTTAATTCTGTGGTTTTAACAGAGTCTGCCGCTGATAAATATTTCGGTAATGAAAACCCGATGGGGAAATTTTTAAATGTTGAAAGATTGGGCGAATGTAAAGTAACTGGCATTTTAAAAGATCTGCCTCAAAATTCTCATATACAGTTTGACATGATTTTCTCCTCTTCATCGTTAAATAAGTTTACCGGATTTGAAAAATTTATAAATAGCTGGAAGTCAGAAGGTATTATTACTTATCTACTTATTAAACCAGGTTACGATAAGAATATAATTGAGAAATCCATTCAAGAAATAAGCAGGCAGAATTTTACCGCAGAAGATAAAAAATCAAGGACAATTTTCATTCAGCAGTTAAAAGATATTCACTTTAATTCTAATGATATTGAATTTGATTATCTAAATGTAAATAAAAAAGATAAAATTTATATTTATGTCTTATCAAGCATTGCTTTATTTATTATTCTAATTGCCTGCATAAATTATACTAACCTTTCTATTGCCAAATCATTTTTCAGGTCTAAAGAAATCGGCTTAAGAAAAGTGCTAGGAGCCGACCGTAAAAATGTAGTTAAGCAATTTTTAGGTGAATCATTAATTTTATCATTCCTGTCATTAATAGCTGCATTAATTTTTGTTGAACTACTTCTGCCTCTTTTTAATTCAATTTCAGGCAAAGAAATAAATGCAAGTTATTTAGAAAACCTCCCGCTACTGGTATTATTGATATTACTTACAGTTATAATCGGATTGGTAAGCGGGGGTTATCCAGCATTTTATTTATCAAAGTTTAATCCGGTTAGAGTGTTAAAAGGAGGAATAAAAGACAGAAAGACGAAAAGTACTTTTATGAACAGCCTGGTTGTTACTCAATATGCTTTATCCGTGGTAATGATTATTTCAGCGATAGCTGCTATTAAACAGCTTGATTATTTGAAGAATAAGAACTTAGGTTTTAATAAAGAACATACTGTTATAATAGATATTAATAGCGGGAACACTCGTAAAAACTTTAATGAGATAAAAAATGAAATAAGTAAATATCCTGCTGTAAAAAACGTTTCTGTATCTTCAAGGATTCCGGGTGATTGGAAAGAGTTTGCACAAATTGAGGTTAACCCTGATAACGGCCATAATAGTATTTATAAATCATATTTTATTGCTATTGATAAAGATTTTTTAGAAACTTTCAAAATAAATTTAATAGAAGGAAGAAATTTTTCACACCTGAAGGGAGCTGATTCTTCAAGTGTATTAATTAACACCACCGCCGCTAAACTATTTGGGTGGAATGATCCCGTTGGTAAAAAGATAAAAGTACCTGGGTCCAAATATGAAGCGACTATAATCGGTATGGTCGAAGATTTTAATTACCAGTCTTTATATGATAAAGTTGCTCCTCTTGTTCTTGGATACTGGTATAATCCCATTCAGGCGATTGATTATTTTTCCGTCAAGATCAACCCTGCAAATATAAGCGGTACTCTTTCATATCTGAAATCTGTTCATGAAACTTTTGATAAAGTAACACCTTTTGAATATAACTTTCTTGATGAGAGAATTAATGATTTTTATAGAGAAGATGAGAGAATGAGCAGCCTTTTTATTATAGCTGCAATCATTTCTATAGTTATTGCATGCCTCGGATTGTTTGCGTTAGTCTCATATATCTCGCTTACGCGTACAAAAGAAATTGGTGTCAGAAAAGTTTTGGGAGCAAATACAATTAACATCCTTTCACTTCTTTCAAAAGAATTTGTAACTCTTATTTTAATAGCAAATCTGATTGCATTCCCGATTGCATATTTTTTTACCAAAGATTGGTTGAATGAATTTGCATATAAAATTAATATCGGGATAGAAATATTTTTTACAGCATTCATTATTTCGGTTTTGCTTGCTGTAATTACAATACTGTATCAGGTAATCAAAGCTGCATCTGCAAACCCCGTTAAAAGTTTAAAGTATGAATAAGGAGTAACTGTATGTTAAAAAATTATTTTAAAGTTGCAATAAGGACTTTGCTGAAAAATAAAGCTTATTCATTTATAAATATTTTCGGTTTATCAATTGGAATAGCTTTAAGCTTGATAATAATGCTATTCGTCAAAAGCGAATTAAGCTATGATAACTTTCATACAAACTCTGATAGTATTTATCGCGCTGCTTTGTATGAAAATTACGGCGAGGATGAAAAACATTTCAATACAATTACACCCGCGTTATTAGGGCCTGAACTGCAGAATAAAATTCCGGAAATTATAAATTCAATTAGAATTTCGAAATTGAACGGATTAGTAAAAACCGGAGATAAATCATTCCCGGAATACTATCATCTTGTTGATCCAAAATTTTTTGAACTGTTTAATTTTCCTTTGATTTCCGGAAACCCCAAAGAAGTTTTATCTAATCCAAATTCGGTTGTGTTGACTAAATCATATTCAGAAAAATATTTTGGTAATGAAAATGCAGTCGGTAAAACTCTCCAAATTTCCTTAAATGATACGACCGAAAATTTTACGGTCACAGGAATTGCTAGTGATGTCCCAATAAATTCAAGTATACAATTTAATATTATAATGCCGTTCCAAAAAATGAAGGATATTTTCAATGATAATGCCTTGCATAACTGGACAACAATATTTTGCGAGACTTATCTGTTCACTCAAAAAGGAGTTTCCGCTAAAACCCTTGAGGCGAAAATGCCTGCCCTTTTTAAGCAGATTCTGGGTAATAGATATAAGCCTGGAACATATAATATTTTATTTCAGCCGATAACCGATATCCATCTTGATACCAAATTTCCAGTTGGGTTTGAACCAATAAGTAATCCAATATATTCATACATACTTTCAATCATTGGTTTGCTAATTCTTCTGATTGCCTGCATCAATTTTATAACATTATCAATAGGGAAATCAGCTGGAAGAGCAGGAGAGGTTGGAATAAGGAAAGTCGTCGGCGCTGATAGAGGCCAGCTTATAAAACAATATTTGGGCGAATCATTACTCATTGTCTTCATATCAACAATAATTTCAATTTTAATCTCAGAATTATTACTGCCATATTTTAATGCACTTGCCGGAAAACATTTATCATTAACTTTTGAATTTTCAACTATAGTTATGCTTCTGATATTGGTATTCGTTACCGGAGCAGCGGCTGGAATTTATCCCGCTATAGTTTTATCATCCTTCAAACCAATTGATGTTTTAAAAGGAAAATTCAGCATTAATAAAAGATCTAACTTAAGGCGAATTCTAATTTGCGGACAATTTATCGTCGCAGTAATTTTGATATCATCCACAATGGTAGTTACCAAACAGTTAAATTTTGTTGAAAAAAAGTATCTGGGTTTTGATAAAGAAAATATTATTACTATCCCAACAGACCTAAGACCTAATGAGACTTTCAGAGTTGCAGGATTATTTAAAAATGAGCTTAAGAGTGATCCCAATATAATAAATGTAACTTCTGCTTTATCTCCGCTTGGAAATAAATGGACTCTGGTTGGTTTTGATATGCCGGGAGGTTCGTACGGCCGCTTTTATATGAACACAGTTGACTACGATTACATAAATACTTTGAAGATCAACTTGATAAAAGGAAGAAATTTTTCTAAAAGTTTTCCTTCCGATTATGAACAGGCAGTTATAGTTAATCAGGCATTTATTCGAAAATTCGGTTTGGAAAATAGTTCGGAAGCTAAAATGCCGGGAAATTTTCATGATATAAAAATAATAGGCGTTGTAAAGGATTTTAATTTCGAATCTCTTTATTCTAAAATTGAACCTGCTTTAATTTCACTAAACTTTAGACCAATATTTAGGGATGCAAATGATATTGATCCTGCTTTTAATTCCAGATTAATTATCAGAATCAAAGCGCAAAATTATAATTCAACTTTAGCAAAACTCAAAAATGTTTGGACTAAAATTGTCCCACAAATTCCTTTTAAAAGTTCTTTCCTTAATGAAAATATTGAAAAGCAATACGCTGCTGAAAGTCGTTTAACGAAAATAATAACTTCTTCATCGGTCTTATCAATAATAATAACCTGCCTTGGATTATTCGGATTAACAGCTTTAATTTCACTTCAAAAAACAAAGGAGATAGGTGTTAGGCGATTACTCGGCGCATCAGTTGCTTCAATTTTCAAGCTGCTTTCTAAAGAGTTCATCTGGCTCATTTTAATTGCCGAAATAATTAGTATTCCAGTCTCCTTGTACTTGTTGAACAGATGGCTGAATAATTTCGCATACAGAATTGATGTAAATCTTCTCTTGCTAATTTCAGCCGGAGCAATTGTAATAATAATTTCTTTAATTACCATAAGTTTTCAAGTAATCAAAGCAGCGTCCGTAAATCCGGCTAAATCACTAAAGTATGAATAAGGAGAAACTTATATGTTGAAAAATTATTTTAAAATCACTTTACGAAATCTTCTCAAAAATAAAATTTACTCTCTTATAAATATTTTAGGTTTAACTATCGGCATTGCAAGCTTTTTACTTATATACCTGTTTATAAGTAATGAATTAAGCTATGATAATTTTCATAAGGATAAAGATAAAATTTTCAGGGTAGTGCGGACTGCAGCAAGAGACGGAGCTGAAATAAAAATAGGCTATACCAGCGCCCCGTATGCGGATGCTTTGCTAAATGAATTTCCTGGAGATATTAAATCTGCTGTTAGAGTTTATTCGGGAAATGGACTAGTCGCTTATAAAGACAAGTCTTTTCATGAAGAAAATTTTTTTATTGCTGACAGCAACTTCTTTAGCTTTTTTTCATACCCTCTTATAATTGGAGATCCAGCCACAGTATTAAATGAACCGAATACGATAGTCATATCTAAAGAAATGTCACAAAAATATTTCGGCAATGAAAATCCGATAGGAAAAATTTTAACATTAGATAAAAACTACCATTTTAAAGTAACAGGTGTTTTTGATGATTTCCCCGGTAATTCTCATCTTGAATTTGATTTTCTAGCTTCTCTATCAATTTATAAAAACATGAAATTTTTTAAACGCTGGATGGATAACGCCTTCCTAACTTATGTAAAGCTTCCTTCTTCTATCCTTAAAGTGAACATTGAATCAAAATTTTCAGGATTTATGGATAAATATCTTGGAAGCTTTTTTAAAGAAACAGGACAAAAGACAGGTCTTGCTTTAGAACCATTAGAAGACGTCTATTTGGATAACGATTTTGTTTATGATCCTGCTAAACACGGTGACAAAGTCATACTATATGTTTTTACTTTAATTTCTTTTTTTATTCTTTTGATTGCATGTATTAATTTCATGAATTTGTCGACAGCACGATCATCTAAAAGAGCGAAAGAAGTTGGACTGCGAAAAACTGTGGGTGCGCTTAGGCATCACTTGATATTTCAATTCTTAGCTGAAGCATTTCTCCTAACTCTAATTTCTATTTTTGCAGCCTTTGCTATTGTTGAACTAACTATCCCATATTTTGAAAATTTTCTGGGTAAGCACTTGTTCTCGTCGTTAGATATTAATATCATCATGAGCCTGATTATTATTGCTGTCATTGTAACATTAACTGCCGGAAGCTATCCCGCATTTGTATTGTCGCGGTTTATGCCGGTAAAAGTGTTAAAATATAATCAAACAAAATCATCGAAATCTGTCTTCCGGCAAATATTAGTTGTTGCTCAATTCAGTATTTCGATTATACTTATTGCGGGTACATTAACCGCACTAAACCAGGTTAATTATGTTCGAAATAAAAATCTAGGATTTAATAAAGAACGAGTAATAACTTTGCGAATTGATAATAGTGATATCTTTAAAAATAGGGAATCATTCAAATCAGAATTATTAACCCATCCTCAGATAAATAGTGTGTCTCTAATGTCGGGAGAACCAGGTGGATTTTTTGATACGTTTTCATATAAGGTAAAGGGAGAGAATTCTGCCTCGGTTAATATGAACAGTGTTTTTACTGATTACGATTATGTAAAAAATCTTGGATTAAAAATATTAGCTGGAAGGGATTTCTCAAGAAAGTTTACAACCGATAAACAGGAAGCAATTATTCTAAATGAAAAGGCGGTTCAATACCTGGGATGGAATAGTCAAAATGCAATCGGGAAAAAAATTATTAACAATTACAGGGATTCGACTTATAGGACTGTAATTGGGGTTGTAAAAGATTTTCATTTTAAATCTTTAACATCTGAAATAACGCCACTTGTTATTTCCATGTCTGATGATAACAGAGTAATCTCTATTCGGCTTAATACGGCTGATATCCCAAATGCTTTGAATATTATAAAAACTGCCTGGGAAAAAGCCGCTCCACAATATCCTTTTGATTATCGATTTCTTGATAAAAGCTTTGACGAGCTTTACAAAAGTTTTGAAAAGCAGATACAGATTTTTACAATATTTGCTTTGCTTGCAATTTTTATTGCCTGTCTTGGTTTGTTTGGATTAGCTTCTTTTACTTCGGAACAAAAAACAAAAGAGATCGGGATTCGCAAAGTATTAGGCTCATCAGTCACCGGAATTTTAAAGCTTCTCTCAAAAGAATATCTTCTGCTTATACTGATTTCAAATTTAATTGCCTGGCCTGCTGCATATTTTTTAATGAATAAATGGCTCCAGGATTTTGCTTACAGGATCGAAATTAATTATTTGATTTTTCTTTTATCCGGAGTTATCGTTTTTATTATTTCAATTTTAACAATAAGTATGCAAGTTATTAAAGCAGCAACAGCAAACCCGGTTAAAAGTTTGAGATATGAATAACGGAGAATATTATGTTTACAAATTATTTTAAAATCGCATATAGAAATTTAATCCGTAACAAATCATTTACTTTTATTAATATTGCCGGACTTGCAACGGCTATGGCATGTGCAATCCTAATTTTCAAATGGGTAGATAATGAGTTAAGCTATGATTCCTTCATTGCAAATCAGGACTCAATTTATAGGGTAAATTGGAGTTATAATTGGAATGATGAGGAAGGAATAGCTCCTACAACTCCACCGCCGCTTGCAGAGAAAATAGTTAATGAAATCCCGGAGGTAGTTGCAGCTGCCCGCGTTTATCCAACTCAAAATATGGTTGTTAGGTATAAAGATAAGTTTTTTGATGAAAGTAAAATTTACGGTGCTGATACTAATTTCTTTAACATATTTAATTTTAAATTTATAGAAGGAAATTCTAAATCAGCTCTTATAATGCCTAATAGCGTAGTGCTCACAAAATCCGAAGCGGAGAAATATTTTGGTAATGAATCTCCGATAGGAAAAATTATAACTATTGGTGATAAAAAAAATGAATTCAGGAAACAATACGATAACTCATTTAGGGTAACAGGAATTGTTGAAGACCCGCCAGCTAATTCACATATAAATTTTAATATGATTACTTCAATGTCTTCATATCCAAGTGTTTCCTATTTTAACTGGAGCTGGGTTTGGATGCAGGTTGTAACTTACGCCAAGCTCAAAAATAATTCTTCTATCGCGGCAGTAGAATTAAAAGTTAAAGAAATCGTATCAAGATATGCTCCTGCTGCTTTTAAGCGGGTTGGCTTTTCATATAAAGATTTAATTAGTCATGGCGGCAGATGGGATTTTGTTTTTCAACCATTAAAGGATGTATATCTTGGTTCAACGCAAATTGGAAATCCTTTAGGTCCAGTCGGAAACAGTTCTTATGTGTATGCGTTTTCTCTAGTTGGAGTTTTTATTCTTCTGATTGCTTGTATTAATTTTATGAATTTATCAACTGCTCGATCTGAAAAGCGGAAGAGGGAAGTTGGTGTTAGAAAATCATTAGGCTCATCGCGGAAGTCATTATTTTTCCAATTTATTATCGAGTCAATTGTTTACAGTGGACTTTCTTTGCCAATTGCTTTGTTACTCTCCGAAATGCTTATTTCGCCTTTTAATAATTTGACAGGCAAATCCTTATCTTTAAATCTTTTTAATCCGTTCTGGCAAATTCCAGTTTTAATTTTATTGGTAATATTTATTGGATTTATTTCCGGCAGTTACCCTGGATTATATTTGTCTTCTTTTAAGCCGATAAAAATATTAAAGCCAGGTTCAGTTTCTAATTCACGAGGAAAACATTTTAGAAACATACTTACAACATTTCAGTTTGCTGTTAGCATTGGCTTAATTGTCTGTACTATTCTTGTTCAAAAGCAGCTTTTATTTATTAAGAATAATAGTCTTGGATTCAATAAAGAAAATGTGTTGATAATATCTAACATTAATAATCCTTTGGGAAATCATTTAGAGGCTTTTAAAGAAAAGATTAAGACAAATGCGTACATAGTAAATGCTTCAATATCTACAGGGATACCGCCGGACTTTGGGTTTGGAGATTATTATAAGGTTCAAAATAAAGGAGATAAACAGTTTGCATTATCTTCATATATGACTGATGAAGATTTTATAAAAACTTTAGGTATCAAATTAGAGCAGGGAAGAGGTTTCAAAAAAGATCATGTATCTGATGCCGAAAGTGTAATTTTAAATGAAACTGCTGTAAAACAATTTAGAATTAAAAACCCTGTTGGAAAAAAGATCAACTATCCAAGTAAAGGTAATTACACAATAATTGGAGTTATTAAAGATTTTAACTTTTTGGATTTACATACCCAAATTTTACCATTTGCTTTATTCAGTAGATCTTCGGAATCTTATCAAATCCCAAACTCTTATATAATAGTTCGTTTAAAGAAGGAGAATGTTTCCAATAGTATTTCAATGTTGAAATCTACCTGGGATTCATTTACAAAACAGACTCCATTTAAATATAGTTTTCTCGATCAAAATTTAGAACAGCAGTATACATCCGAACAGCATTTAGGAAAAATCTTTTTGATCTTTTCTTTATTCGCGATTTTCATTGCTTCCCTTGGTTTGCTTGGATTAACTGCTTTTGTAACCGAACAAAGGACTAAAGAGATTGGTATTCGTAAAGTTTTGGGAGCCTCAATACCGGAAATACTTTTGCTTCTATCTAAAGAATTCACAAAATGGGTTATCATTGCTAATGTTGCAGCATGGCCTATTGCATATTATATAATGAATAAATGGCTGCAAAACTTTGCCTATAAAACTGAAATTGGAATATGGATTTTTCTGATTTCGGGATTAGTTGCTTTGTTGATTGCTGTTTTAACAATTAGCACTCAAACTTTAAAAGCCGCAACAGCAAATCCAGTTAAATGTTTAAGGTATGAATAATTATAAACTACTACATAAATTTAATCGGAGAAAAGAGTATGAAAGAAATTAGCATTCCTTTACCGGATTTTATTGATAAGCAAATTGCAGAAATAGAAGTAAAAATAAATGGAAAGAAAAGGCTATTTAATTTCAAAGTGGAATCTTTTAGATGGGAACCGGAAAACGAATTATGGTCAAGTGTCGAAAAAATTAAAATGCTTCAGCAAGAGATTGAAAATTATGATAAGTCTTGGGAATTAATTCAGATATTTAAACCGAAACCAGAATCAAAATTTATACAAGGGTTGTTTAGACATAAAGATATTTTAATTCCAGCAAAAAATTAATTGAGAGTGAAACTATGTTAAAAAATTATTTAAAAATTGCCTTACGAAACCTAAGGAAAAATAAAGGATTTTCTATTATAAATATTTTGGGGCTTTCAATTGGAATAACATGCTGCCTTTTAATTCTTTTATTTGTTCAAGATGAACTAAGCTTTGACAGCTTCAATAAAAAATATGAACAAATATATGGCATCGGGATACAAGGACGGGTTGGAAATAATGAATTCAAAGCAGCTGTTAGCTGTCCCCCTTTAGGCCCGATTTTAAAGAAAAATTATTCTGAAGTAGAATATTATACACGCGTTCAAAAATTAAATGAAATTTCTATAAGTTATAAAGATAAAGTTTTTAACGAAGAAAATTTTTTCATAGCTGACTCAACTTTTTTTAATGTTTTCACAGTCCAATTTATTTCGGGTGATTTCAAAACTGCTTTAACTGATCCGAATTCTCTAATAATTACTGATGCTGCTGCAAAAAAATATTTCGGCAATGATGATGCATTAGGGAAAGTAATAACGACCAACGATAACCACGTTTTTAAAATTACCGGAGTAGTAAAAGAGCTTCCAACTAATTCCCATTTCCATTTCGATTTCCTCGCATCAATATATTCATACAAAGTAGCAGAGAGCCAGGATTGGTTAAATAATAGCAATTATACTTACATTGTTTTACAAAAAGATTCTTCTCCAAAGGATTTTGAAAACAAATTGAAGCAGGTTGTAGAAAAATATGTGGCTCCTGATATTGAAAAGCAAATGGGAGTAAAGTTCAAATCGTTTCAAGAACAAAATGGAGAATACAAATATTTTTTACAACCGATTAAAAATATTCACTTTAATACCGATGTTGCAGCTTCAATTGAACCAGGGAGCGATATAAAATATATTTATATTTTTTCTTTTATTGCAATTGCAATTTTGCTAATAGCATGTATCAACTTTACAAATCTTTATACTGCTAAATATTCTCATAGAGTTAAAGAAATCGGAATCAGAAAAACTTTAGGCTCAACAAGAAAACAATTGATAAAACAATTTTTGTCAGAATCATTTTTACTGACGACAGTTGCCCTAGCTTTATCAATTTTAATCATTGAATTAACAATGCCAATTTTCAATAATCTAGTTGAGAAAAAGTTAAACCTAATTAATTTTTTTAATATTTATTCTATTCCATATATCATTATTTTCCTTGCCGCTGTAAGCTTTACTGCTGGCGGCTATCCTGCTATCTTTTTATCGCGTTATGATCCCGTTAAAATATTTAGAAAAACTTCAGGCGAAAAAAATAAAAGGCCTTACTTAAGAAATGCTCTTGTTATTTGCCAGTTCACAATTTCAATTATGTTAATAATTGGAACAGTAATAATATTTAAACAAGTTAATTTCATAAAAAATAAAAAGCTTGGTTTTAATAAAGACCAAATTGTTGTCATCCGGAATACAGATGAACTAGGAAATTCAATTGATAGTTTTAAAAAAGAAATAATTCAATACAAAGGTATTTCTGATGCAAGCGTATCAGGAGCAATTTTTGGTAAAAGTCTTGATGCAAATCCTTATGAAATTGTTGGAAGTAATAATTATCACCTGGTTAATGTAATATATAGCGATTATTCATTTCAAAATGTTTATAAATTCGATATAAAATATGGAAGATATTATTCCAAAAATTTTGGTTCAGATGACGCAGCAATAGTTTTAAATGAAAGTGCTGTTAAAGAATTAGGGATACTGGGAGACCCAATCGGGCAGCATATAACTTATATGCATGGCAAAAATGATAATTTTATTTCCTATAAAATTATCGGAGTTATAAAAGATTTTAATTATGAAAGCTTGCAGCAAAAAATTAAACCATTAATTATTAAACTGGATTTAAAGAATCAATTTGGAAAATATATTTCAGTCAGGTTAGCAGGCGGAAATATTGATGATAAAATCGATAACCTTAAAAACATTTGGAATAAGTTTACCGGCAATCAAGCATTTGAATACTCTTTTTTTGATGAAGAATTTGCAAAACTTTATAAAGCTGAAAATAGGACAATTGTTATCGTCACATGTTTTTCTGTACTTGCAATTTTTATAGCCTGCCTGGGATTATTTGGTCTAACGGCTTACATCACCGAAATGAGAACTAAGGAAGTTGGAATTAGAAAAGTTCTTGGTGCAAACGATTTAGAAATTGTTTCTCTGCTTTCAAAGGATTTTTTAAAGTTGGTGCTGATAGCAAATATAATTGCCTGGCCATTAGCTTATTTCATTATGAATAATTGGTTAAAAGATTTTGCCTATCGAACGAATATCAATATTTGGATTTTTGTTTTATCAGGATTTATAGCTTTACTCATCGCTTTACTAACAGTCAGCTCTCATTCAATAAAAGCAGCTAATGCAAATCCAATAAAATCATTAAGATATGAATAAGTTATAAAAATATTAAATTTATTGAAAGTAAATTCGTTATGAAAGAAATTAGTATTCCTTTGCCGGACTTTTTGGATAAGCAAATAGCTGAAATAGAAGTAAAAATAAATGGAAAGAAAAGGCTATTTAATTTCAAAGTGGAATCTTTTAGATGGGAGCCGGAAAATGTAATGTATGGTCAAGTGTATGAAAAGATTAAAATGCTTCAGTAATGAGATTGAAAATTATGATAAGTCATGGGAATTAATCCAAATATTTAAACCGAAATCAGAATCAAAATTTATATAAGTATTGTTTAGACATAAAAAGATTTAATTCCAGCAAAAAATTAATTGAAAGAGAAACTATGTTTAAAAATTATTTAAAAATTGCTTTAAGAAACCTAAGAAAAAATAAAGGTTATTCATTTATTAATATTATAGGACTTGCTGTTGGGATTGCTTGCTGCATCATTATAATTCTTTTTGTTAAAAATGAATTGAGTTATGATAGAGTTCAATAAAAATGCTGATCAAATTTATCGTGTAACAGTAAAAGGTATGAATCAGCAACCATGAAATAAATACTGGCTGTAAGCCCCTCTCCAATGGGTGATGCTCTTAAAAATGATCTTGCCGGAAGTCGTCAGTTATACCAGACTTAGGAGCTTTCGGATTTCCTGTTTTACGGTATAAAAATAAAGCATTCAGTGAAGAAAGATTTTTTGCAGCTGATTCAACTTTTTTTAATGTATTTACATTACAGCTAATTAAAGGCGATCCGAATAAGGTTCTTAACGAAACCTAATTCCCTAGTAATCACCGAAGCGACGGCAAAAAAATATTTTGGTAATGAAGAGCCAATTGGGAAAATATTAAATGCAGATCATCAGAGAGATTGGATAGTTACAGGTGTTGTTCAAAATTTACCTATTAACTCACATTTTCATTTTGATTTTTTAGGCTACGATATCATCTTACGATCAATAGCAGATGACCATTCATTGGTTGAGTAATAATTATTATACTTACATCGTATTGCGTAAAGGCACTGACCTCAATAAATTTAAAATTAAATTACATGAAGATGTCATTAAATTACATTGGGCCTGAATTACAAAAAATTGCTGGGATATCGTCTAGAACAGTTAAAAAATACGAGGAGATAGTTACGGCTATTCTTTACAACCTTTAACTTCAATTCATTTAAATTCACATCTCGATTATGAAATAGAACCTAACAGTAACATAAGCTACGTATATATTTTCTCAGTTATAGCATTTGCAATTTTATTAATTGCCTGTATTAATTTTGTGAATCTTTCTACTGCAAGATCCGAAAAAAGAGCAAAAGAAGTTGGCATAAGAAAAACACTTGGCTCAAATAAAGTCTCAATTGATAAGACAATTTATAGCTGAAGCAGTATTAATGAGCTTTTCTGGCAGCATTACTTTCAATAATACTTATAGAAATATTTCTTCCGTTATTTAATGGAATATCACAAACTGAACTAAGCTTGGGATTATTTGAAAATATTTATATAGTAATTTTATTAGTTGGCTTTGCAATTTTAATCGGAATTGCTAGCTGGAAGTTACCCGGCTTTTTTCTTGTCTTCACTTCAACCAATCAAAGCACTTAAAAGTGAATTTAGGAGAACATAAAAATTCTAACCTTCGAAATGTGTTAGTGATTTTTCAATTTGCAGTATCAATCATATTGTTTGTCGGTACATTCGTTATCTACAATCAGCTTAAATATATTCAAAATAAAAACCTCGGATTTGATAAGGAACAAGTTATTGTGATTAATAAAACTGATGATATTGGAAAGCAAATGAAATCGTTTAAGGAAGAATTATCAAATAACTCCATTAGTTACAAGTGTAAGCAATTCAAATGGTATTCCTGGTGACCAGAAGGGTGATAGTGCTTATAGAATTGATGGCTCAGCTAATGATGAAATTCAAGATCTAAAACATATTTATTCGTGATTACGGATTTGCGAAAACTTATAACTTAGAATTGAAGAAAGGAAGATTTTTTTCGAAAGATCATGCTTCGGATTTATCAGCGATTGTTGTAAATGAAGCCGTAGTGAATGCTTTTGGTTTAAAAGACCCAATCGGGAAAAAATTAATTCGCCCTGGAGACCAAAACGGAATGAAATATGAAATAATTGGTGTCATTAAAAATTTTAATTATGAATCTTTACATCAATTAATTCGCCCTCTTGTTATTCATCTTTTTGATGATAGTGGTTATGGTTATGGCCAATTTGTATCGGTTCGAACTTCGTCAAAAGATTATCAAAGTGTTATAAATAGTTTAGAAAATACATGGAAAAAATTTGCAGGTAATGAAGCATTCAATTACAACTTTTTGGATCAAAAATTAGTTCACTTGTATAGTGCAGAACAACGCACAAGTAAAATTGTTATCACATTTTCAATACTGGCAATATTCATTGCTTGTCTCGGTTTACTTGGCCTGGCCGCATTTATTATAGAACAAAGAACAAAAGAGATTGGTATTAGGAAGGTTCTAGGAGCAACAGTTTTGGAAATTGTTATTCTTCTCTCAAAAGAATTTGCAAAATGGGTTTTGATAGCAAATATAATCGCCTGGCCGTTAGCTTATTTCATAATGAATAACTGGTTAAAAGATTTTGCATATCGAACAAATATTAATCCTTGGATTTTTGTTTTATCTGGTATAACAGCCTTACTTATCGCTTTATTGACAGTCAGCTCACATTCAATTAGAGCTGCATCAGCAAATCCAATAAAATCATTAAGGTATGAATAAAATAATAGCAAAAATAAAATAGCGAAAAAATAATTATGAAAAAAAATATTCTCTTAATTCTTGTAATACTTCTTAAATGCAATGTATATATAGTCAGGAAGAGGGTATAATAAAAAATAATGACTCACAAATTTATTATAGAACTTTTGGAAAAGGAATTCCGATTTTAATTATCAATGGCGGTCCTGGAATGAGCAGCGATGGATTTGTTGGACTGGCTACCAAACTATCACAAAAATATAAAACGATTATTTATGATCAACGCGGTACTGGAAAATCAACAATTGAAAAGCCAGATAGTACAAATATCACTATGAATTTGATGGTTAATGATATTGAATCTTTGAGGAAACATTTAAATATAGATAAGTGGATAATACTAGGGCACTCTTTTGGAGGAATGCTGGCATCTTATTATGCAACAATTTATCCGGAACATTTAAGTGCTATGATTTTATCTTCATCCGGTGGAATTGATCTTGAATTACTTACAGCAGGAAATTTTATAAGTTCAAGATTAAGTAAAGAAGAACTTGATGAATTAAATTTTTGGAGAGCCAAAATTGATAGTGGGGATACAAGCCATTATGCAAAATTACAGCGGGGGAAGGCTCTTGCTTCAGCTTATGTATTTGATAAGAAAAACATTCCCATTATAGCTGAAAGACTTACACAGGGAACGCCATTAATAAACAGCTTAGTGTGGTCAGATTTACAGAAAATTAATTTTGATTGTTCTAAAGAATTAGCCTCGTTTGATAAACCGGTTTTGATTATTCAAGGGAAAGAAGATATCGTTCCGGAAAAATTAGCATTAAAAGCTCATCGCATTCTTAAAAACTCTAAGATGGTTTTGTTGAAAGATTGTGTTCATTACGGATGGTTAGATCAACCTGATGAATATTTTGGCGAAATTAATAAATTTATAAATTCAATTGAAGAATAAAGGATGTTTAAACTCTTTTAAAAATCACTTTCAGAAATTTCAAAAAATTTTAGCATCACTGTAAAAAAATTTTACATACGCAACAAATGTCACCAAAATATGCATACATATATTTTTTAGAAATAAAATTTAGAATTTTTTATTGCATATAAAAATTTGCAATGGTAATAAAAGTAAGTCCATTCTTATTAATCCAATCAGTTACATAATTAAATTTTTAAACCACTAAATCTCAGAAAAACAAAAAATTCATTTACGAAGATCAGTTTTTTTATACAATTAGTAAAACAGATTAAGAGATTAAAGTAGTTGTAAACCATTCGCAAGTGTATTATTAATAATAATTTAAAATTTTCGATAATATTTGAAGAGTAAAAAGGAAACGTTTAAATGACAGAGATAGATTTTGGACAATCCACCTTAACGGATGAATTATTCGACTTAAATCAAAAATTTTCAGTCTTGCTGGAAAATATTAACGGCGGAGTTATTATTGAAAATGATAATAGAAGAATCGCCTTTGTAAATAAACAATTTTGTAAAATCTTAGATATAAGACAAACTCCTGAGGAAATGATAGGCCTTGATTGCAAACAACTTGCTGATAATACAGCAGAATATCTTTTGGATCCGCAATCCTTTCTCGAAGAAGTTGAACATACAATTGAAAACGCTGAACCGATATATTCTGTAAAACTTCCACTAAAAAATGGGAAAGTTTATGAAAGAGATTACATACCTATCAAAAACAATGGAATTTGTAAAACTCACATATGGATATACCGTGATATAACAACATTTATAAATATTCAAAGAGATCTCCATTATAGATTAGAATTTGAACAGCTTCTTAATGAACTTTCAACACATTTTATAGTAACTACAAATGACGATTTAAATTTATTAATTAATACATCCTTAAAGCTTATAGGTGAATTTTTAAAAGTGGATAGATGCTACATTACTCAATTTAATCCAAAACATAAGGAATTATCCAACCGTTTTGAATGGTGCGCAGATGGCATAGAACCTAAATTCTCTGCTGTTCAAAATTTACCTGCTGAAGGTTTCTCATGGTTCATGAACCAAATTAATAACAATCATAATGTGATACTTAATTCAATTGATGATATTCCGGCGGAAGCTTTAAATGAAAGGGAATTTTACATCAATATGGGGATTAAAAGTTCCCTGGTTGTGCCGCTTATTTATAATTTAGAACTCCAAGGATTTGTTGGAATTGACAGCTTAACTAAATTTATTAATTGGGATGATTCGCACATAACATTATTCCGAATGTATGGCAATATGCTATCCGGGACCTTCAAACGAAAAGAAATTAAGGATAATCTCTTAGCAAGTGAACAGAAATACAAATCGGTAATTGATAATATTAAGGAAGTCATATTTCAGACTGATGCTGAAGGAAATTGGACATTTTTAAATAAAGCCTGGGAAGAAATATCTGGTTTCACTGTTGAAGAATCTTTGGGCAAGTTATTCTTAAATTACGTTCATCCTGATGATAGAGATCGAAATGCGGCGTATTTCGAACCATTAATAAATAGACAAAAAAAATACTGTCGTCATACTATTAGATATATAACTAAAGATAATAATTTCAGATGGATTGAAGTATTCGCGCGACTTACTTTAGATGAGAAAGACAATATAATAGGAACTTCAGGGACATTAAATGACGTAACAAAAAGAGTTTTAGCTGAAGAAGAAACTAAAATTGCATTGGAAAGAGAAAAAGAATTAAATGATATGAAATCAAAATTTGTTTCAACTATATCACATGAATTCAGAACTCCATTGACATCTATACTGGCATCCAGTGAATTATTGCAAAGATATTTTAATAAATGGGATGACACTAAGAAATTAAATACACTAAAACGAATTGAAAATTCAGTTGAAGCAATGAATGAAATGATAAACGATGTGCTTTCATTAAATAGAGCCGAAAGCAGCCGAATGATTTTTAATCCGACAAATCTAAATTTAATTTATATAGCTAAAAATATTGTAGACGAAATAGAAAATATATCAGAAGACAAACATAATCTAATTATTGATTTTGATCCAAATTGTGATAATGTGTTTATAGACGAAACATTAATTCGACATATAATCGGCAATCTATTATCTAATGCGATAAAGTATTCTCCAAATGGAGGAGATATTAAGTTTTCAATTAAAAAGATAAATGGAAATATAATTATAGAAGTACTTGATTCTGGGATTGGCATTTCAGAATCTGATTTAAAAAATCTGTTTCAGCCGTTTTACAGAGGGACAAATATTGGAAATATATCTGGTACTGGTTTGGGTTTATCTATTCTTCATCGTGCAGTAGAATTACATAAGGGAAAAATTGATGTGCAAAGTGTTGAAAAAGAAGGAACGAAATTTACAATAACAATTCCAAGCAAATAATGAAAAAAATTCTTGTAATTGAAGATGATTCAGCTATTCAAGAGGTAATTACTGATGTACTTGAGAACGAAGGTTATAAGGTATTCGTAGCCAATAATGGCAAATCTGGTGTTGCCATGGCATTGGAAATTAAACCTGACTTGATCATTTGTGATATAATGATGCCTAAATTAAACGGTTATGAAGTGTTTAATATTTTAAGTAAAGAAAGTTATTCCCACGTAACCCCATTTATTTTTTTGACCGCGAAAGTTGAGAAAGATGATATTAGTAAAGGCATGGAGCTTGGGGCCGATGATTACCTACTAAAACCTTTCAAAATTGATGAATTGTTGAAAAGAGTGCAAGCAAGAATAAAGCGATATGAACAATTTGCCTCAAAATATGACGACACTTCAAAAATTGAAAGTAAAAAGTTATCAGAAAATGATCAAATTATCGTTGAAATTAATGGAAAGCCTGAATTTCTAAAAATTTCCGAAATAGTCTATTTATCATCATTAAATGAGTATACCAAAATTTTTACAATTTCGAATAAAAGTATACTTTTAAGGAGACTACTGAAAGAATGGACCGAAATTCTTCCTGGCAATATTTTTATACGTATTCATCGAGGCACAATTATTAATCTTAATTTTGCTGAAAAAATTGAGAAATTATATAATCAGAGTTTTTCAATTAAAATGTTCCGAATCGATAAACCGCTAATAGCAAGCCGTCGTTATTCTTCAATCCTAAAAGAAAAACTGCATTACCGATAAATTATCAGTTTTGCTAACTGTTAATTTATTCTTAATAGTAACCGCTTATTCTTCCATCAAACCGCTTATTACATTCTATTAGAACAAATCTTCCTATTACCGATAATACTAATAAAAATAGATATACAGGAGAAATTTTGAATAATATATTAGTAATTGAAGACGACTTAAATGTACAATCAAATCTCGTTGATCTTTTAACAGAAGAAGGATACAAAGTTTATACAGCTGAAAATGGTGAAGAAGGTATTAAACAAGCTACACTTATAAAGCCAGATATAATTATTTCTGATGTTTTAATGCCAAAAAAAAATGGATTCCAGGTTTTAACTGAATTACAACAAAATAAGAAAACTGATTCAATTCCATTTATATTTCTAACAGCGAGGTCAGCACAGGAGGATGTTAGACTAGCTATGAGAGAAGGTGCAGATGATTATCTTACAAAACCTTATAAATCCACCGAGCTTTTGCAAGCCATAGAAGTGCGTCTGCAAAAAAAAGTAAAAATTAATCAAAAGATGGAAAATGCAGCTAATAATATATTACTCTCATTTCCTCATGAACTACGTACACCTTTAATCCCAATAATAACATATTCGGAAATGATGATAAACGATTATGAAAATCTTTCTCCGATGGATTTCAAAGAAATGGCCCAAGATATACATGAATCGGGGCATAACTTATTAAACTTGATAAAAAAATTTTTAACATATGCTCAGCTTGAAGCAGCATATAATTTAAAAGCAAAAGATGTATCTAAAAATGAAAATTTAAGTTCAACGACAGCCGATATCAAAAAAGTAATTTTGGAATTAGCCTTAAGATATCAACGCAATAATGATTTAATTTGTGAATTTGATGAAGCGGAATTACCGATAAGCAAACCACACTATGAGTTACTTTTAACAGAAATCATTGATAATGCTCTCAAATTTTCCAAAGAAGGTAGTAAGGTGAAGATAAGGGCAAAAAATATTGAAAGTAATTATCAAATAGAAATTCAAGATAACGGAATAGGAATGTCCGAGGAACATATAACTAATTTAGGATTACTAGTACAGTTTGATAGAATGAAAAACTGTCAAAATGGAGTAGGATTAGGTTTTGCCACAGTAAATAAGATATGCGAAATATATAATCTAAATTTTCACGTTGAAAGTGTACTTAAAGAATTTACTAAAGTAGTCATTACAATTCCAATGAAAAAGAATTAACAAAAAAAATAATAGTAAGAATAAATAACAAATAGAAAGGTAAAAATATGAACTGGTTTTATAACCTTAAATTGCAAAAAAAACTTCTACTGAGTTTTATTTTAGTTGCAGCAATTGCTGGTGTTGTTGGATTTATAGGATATTCAAGTTTAACAACCATGGATGAAAGTAATAATAATTTATATGAAAATCGTGTTGTCCCCATTAAACAACTCGGGCTTGCCAACAGTGAATTTTTAAATGTAAGAGTAAATCTAATATACGTAATGATGATTACCGACAAAACTAAAAGAAATGATTACATCGAAGCTTCAAAGTTAAAAGGAGAATCATTAGATAAAATACTTGGCAGTATAAATTCAAATTCATTTTCTAAGGAAGAGAAAGAAAATTTTGATGCTTTTAAAGAAGACTGGGAAAGTTATAAAAAGGATGGGGCCGAATTGATTAAAGGAGTAATAAATAATGACGCTGCTTTAATATTGAAAGCTCGTCTTTCTGCAGCTGAGAATTATGATAATGCTAATGAACATCTTCAAAAGCTAATTAATTCAAATATGGATACCGCTCAAAAAATAAAAGAAGAAAATTCTTTACATGCTTCCTCAACAAAAATCGAAATGCTTACTTTAATTTTTATAGGGATATTTTCAGCAATACTATTAGGTATTTTTATATCTCGAATAATTAGCAAACCTATTAAGAATTTAACCGATATGGCATTGAAACTATCAAATGGAGACGTAAATATATCAGTAGAATCCTCAGCTAAAGATGAAATTGGATTGTTAACAAATTCATTTAAAAAAATGATAGAAAACATAAAAGCACAAGCATCGGCTGCAGATAAAATTGCTGAAGGGGATTTAACAGTTAACTTAGAAGTAAAATCTAAAGATGATGCCTTAGGAAACAGTTTAACAAAAATGCTTGTAAAACTTAGGGAAGTTGTAGATAGTGTGAAAAATGCTTCGGGCAATGTAGCTTCCGGAAGTGAACAGCTAAGCGGCGGATCTGTTCAGCTTTCACAAGGCGCAACCGAACAAGCTGCTGCGGCTGAAGAAGCTTCATCTTCTATGGAACAAATGAGTGCTAATATTAAACAGAATGCAGAGAATTCATTACAGACTAAAAGCATAGCCAAAAAATCAGCTCTGGACGCAATTGAAGGCGGAAAGGCTGTTGCCGAAACTGTAGAGGCGATGAAAGATATCGCCGGTAAAATTACTATTATTGAAGAAATAGCTAGGCAAACAAATTTACTTGCATTGAATGCCGCTATTGAAGCTGCACGAGCCGGAGAACATGGAAAAGGATTTGCAGTTGTGGCTTCAGAAGTAAGAAAATTGGCGGAGAGAAGTCAGACCGCTGCAGGTGAAATTAGCAAACTGTCCAGCAGTAGTGTTAAAGTTGCTGAGAAAGCTGGAGAAATGTTAAATACAATAGTTCCGGATATTCAAAAAACTGCAGAATTAGTTGAAGAAATCTCAGCAGCAAGCAATGAACAGGATAGCGGCGTGTCTCAAATAAATACTGCTATTCAACAGTTGAATCAAATCATTCAACAGAATGCGTCAACATCTGAAGAGTTGGCTTCCACCGCTGAAGAGTTAACAAGCCAGGCAGGTCAGCTTCAAGATACAATTTCATTTTTTAAGATAGATTCAACTGACCACAAAAGAAATAATAATGATACGACTACAAATCAAAAATTAGTGCATAAGTTTGATTCTAATTTCGAATTTAAATCCCAACCTCATAAGTCCATAAGTGTTAAAAATAATACAAACGGTAAAAATGGAGTTCGTATTGAATTGGGAAGTAATGGTGATTCTTTAGACAATGAATTCGAAAAGTTTTAAAATTTAATAAGAAAGCAGTAAAATGAATAACGAATTATTAACTGAAACGAAACAATATTTAACATTCAAATTATCTATGGAGATATTTGGTGTAGAAGTTTCACAAGTGCGAGAAATATTAGATTTTATTAAAATAACCAAAGTGCCTCAAACTCCCGAATATATGTGCGGTGTTATTAATCTTCGCGGCAGTGTAGTCCCGGTTGTAGATTTACGTGCACAATTTGGAATTGAAAAATCTGAACAAACGGTAAACACATGCATAGTAGTTTTAGAAGTTAATCTCGACGGTGAGAAATCTATAATCGGAGCATTGGTGGATGCTGTGCAAGAGGTTTTTGAACTTGATCCTTCTGAAATTGAACCTGCTCCTAGAATTGGGACGTTAATTAAAACGGGTTATATAAAAGGTATGGGAAGAAGAGACAATAATTTTATAATGCTTTTAGATATTGATAGAATATTTAATTTTGAAGAACTTGAAAAGATTGAAAGTATTAAGACTATTGCTGAAAGTGAATAGATATTTTAAAATAATTTGTTGGAAGAACTAAGCTCTACTGTAAAAATACCGATCAGTATGTTATAATGGCTTAAAAAGCAATAGTAAAAAATATTTACGACAGAATTAAAAAACCTTGAATTTGTTTAGTATAAACCTTTTCAAGGTTTTTTTAGCTATAAAAATAAATAAATTAATAAATGATGTTTTGTATTGAATGAGGAAGTATGCTAAAAGAGATTTCTTTATTGTCAACTATTAATTTGTAATTTATGGTAACTTCATTTTGATTCATCACCGCGGTAACGAATTTATCATCTTCATTTAAAAAGGATGTTGCTATCAATTGACTTTTATACGCAGCAGTACTAATAGTATTTAATTAATACGAACACAGCATTGAAAATTATATAACTATAAATTTAGACATTTCTATTTTGTTTGGTAAGGTTTTTAAGGAAAATTTTACCGCTATTAAATAACGAAATTTCAATCTATTATATCTCTCAATATCCAATTGAGAGCTGCTTCATGAGAATAGCATGGATTGATAAAATAACCATTACTTTTAGATTTGAATAGCATTAAGATAGCGACGTCTCTTGGCAGCTCACTAACAATCGCAATTTTTAATCCACCAAAAATATTTAAATGATTTTGATAATAATCAGCTATGTTCCCATACAATTTAACTTCAAAATCGAACGAAGCTTTTTTATAATCTAAAATAAATCCTTTTATATTTTTTGGAATTAAATCGTTTTCAATGGCAAGGTTCCATGAAGAAAAAATATCTTCTAGAGAGATTAATCCTGAATAGTACTTATAAAGAATTTTATTTTTCTCGTCAAAAAAATATTTAATTTTATCAACAATTAACCAATTATTTTTACTCTGTCCTTGTGAATTATATTTTGATGTGTGCATCTTAGCCTTCCACAATAGTACTATTAAAAATTAATAAGCATATAATATCTCGCATTTAATATAGTCGTAAAATTCTAAGAAATATTTACCTACCAGAAATCACAATTATATATTAAACTTTATGGATAACTAACCGATTATTAATTATACATATATGGTCAAATCTGGTTATGTAAGCTAGTACAGTATCGAAATTAATTAAATGATTAAGTGAGTATAAATTAATGAAATGGGAAAAAATATATGCTATGTGCCAGAAATGACATATATCAGGTTAGTCGCTTCAAAATTTTTCTAAAAAGAAACTACTACGCATTTGAAAACTCCACGGTTGCTTGGAACCATAATGAATTTAATAAAATAGTTTCCCAAACTAATGAACAATCTTATTCATACTATCAGCAGTCTTTAATTGATGTAAATTTAAATAACTATTTTATAATCGAGGTGCCCTATCACGATTACTCACACAAAGATTGATAAGAAATTCTAAAATGAAAAAATCCATATCTAATAGAATTGGGATAATCCTTGCAATATCTATGCTGCTTTTTATCGGCGCAATGTTATTCATACTAATACTTCAAGAAGAAAATCACAAAAACGAAATAACACATGCAGGTGTTTCTCAATTAGCGCAAACAATAAATCAATCGCTGGAATTTTCTATGAATGGAGGTGTGACTGATGTAGATCCTTTTATAGAAAAATCAAAGAAAATTAAAAATGTATCTGAGTTAAGAGTAATTCCGGTAAATAGTATTGTAGCTGGAAGTGAAAATTTAATGGATAAAGTAGAAAAGGATGTTTTAAATTCGAAAACTAAATACAATAATGAAGAAGAATTCAATAATGAACCTGTAATGAGATTAGTGGAACCTTTGATAGCTGAGGCAAATTGTATCACTTGTCATGATGCAAAAGTTGGTGATCCGCTCGCTATAATTAGTTTGCGGTATTCTTTGAAGGAAACTAATCAAGCAAGTATAACACAAAGACTTTCCGCCACTATAATGGCGGTGGTAGCTATCTTATTAACATTTTTTATAATCATGTACTTTATAAAAAAATATGTTATTAAAGATCTTCAGAATTCGTTGAGATATATTAAGAAACTTTCTTTGGGAGATATATCGGAAAATGATCCCATACATAGGGAAGATGAAATCGGAAATCTGATGGAATCAATAAATACCTTAAGAAAATCTCAAGAGGAAAAAGCAAAATTAGCAATTGAAATTTCTAATGGAAATTTTCAAACAGAAATTAAAATATTATCAGATATGGATATTCTGGGTAAGGCAACTCAAGGCATGAAAGACAATTTGCAAAAGTTAGTTAATGATCTTTCAGTTATAGTTAAAGAAGCAGCAAACGGAAATTTATCCGCTAGAACAGATGCAAATTTTTACAATGGAGAATATAAAGCTATAATTAATGGTTTTAATGAAACCTTAGACAATATAACAAAACCAATAAAAGCAGGAGCTGCAATTTTGGCTCAAATGGCTGAGGGAGATTTCCGAAACCGAATTTCCGAAAAATACAAAGGGGACCATAAATTAATTGTTGAAAGTATTAATGCTGTAAGTGACTCGATGTCTGAAGCACTATCGCAATTAAATGATATGGTCCATTCCGTTGTAACTGCTACTAATCAGATATCTTCCAGCACCGAACAAATGGCCGCTGGTTCACATGAACAGTCCACTCAAACCAGTGAAGTTGCTGCTGCCGTTGAAGAAATGACACAGACAATATTGGAGACTTCAAAAAATACTGTAATTGCTAATTCTGCGGCAACTCAATCTAAAGAAACAACCTCGGTTGGAAAATCGAAAGTGCAGCACACTAAACAAAGTATTGAACAGATTGTGCTGTCCTCTCAAAAAGTTGAAAATGTCATAAATTCTCTTGTTAATAGGTGTAAACAAATAGCTGATATCACACAAATTATAGATGAAATAGCAGACCAAACTAATTTGTTGGCGTTGAATGCGGCAATAGAAGCAGCCAGAGCCGGTGAAAGTGGAAAAGGCTTTGCCGTAGTTGCAGATGAAGTTCGAAAACTTGCTGAACGAACCACAAATGCTACAAAGGAAATTGCACAAACAATAAGTACCGTAAAGAAAGAAGCAAATGCTGCTGAAGACGCAATGCAGGAATCGAAATTACTAGTCGAAAGCGGAATGGAAAATACAATAGAAGTAGAATCAATTTTATTGGAAATTAATGATAAATCAACTATGGTTGCTGATATGATAACTCAAATTTCGTCCACTGCTGAAGAGCAATCTTCAACAGCAGAACAAATAAGCAAAAATATTGAAGCCATTAGTAGTGTTATAGAACAGAGTACTTCGGGAACTCAATTAGTTGCAAGATCAGCAGAGGATTTAAATAGGATGACCTCAGTTTTACAATCATTTGTAAATAGATTTAAAGTTTCGGCTGCTAAAAAAGTAGTAAATCATCGGGCAGTAGAAGAAGATAATTTAATTAATGTTTAACCTTTGAAAGTAAACAACTTTTTAGAAACTAAACCAAGTAAAAATTAGTTAGGTTAAAGAAACTTGAAAAAAGTGATAATATAGATTTTTCAAGGTTAATAAATATTTTTACTATAACTCTCCAATAATGTAACGCTTACTATCCCAAAAAATCATAACAACTTACAAGAAATATCAACAATCTTCTTATAATAGCTAAGAGATTTAATTTTTTTCATCTTAATCATAATTTATCACACCTAAACTTGACTTCTAAATAATATAATATTATTATTGCCTGGTATACCAAGTATGCTATCTTAATTTCAAGATAAATGTGAATTATTTTTATTACTCGAGGCTTTTAATGATTCGAAAAAATAGTTGCTTCTTATTTTTTGTAATCTTATTAATTATAGTTCTGCAGATGCAAAGTGTTTTTGCTCAAACAGGAAATATTGAAGGTAAAGTCATTGATGAATCAGATGGCTCTCCGTTGGTTGGAGCAAATATTTATGTTGCTGGAACTGCCATCGGAACGGCAACTGGAATTGATGGTAAATATGAATTAAACAAAATTGATTCAGGGCGAACTCTTGTCTTATATAAATATCTCGGTTATAGAACTGATAGTATCTGGATTGAGATAAAGGATAATCAAACCATTACTTCAAATGTCTCTCTTAGCCCGCAAGTAATACAGGGTTTAGAGATTGTTGTTACTGGGCAATATCAGGGACAACAGGCTGCAATAAATCAACAGTTGAATTCGAATACGATTGTAAATGTTGTATCTAAAGATAAAATTCAAGAGCTGCCGGATGCGAATGCTGCAGAATCGATTGGTAGATTACCAGGAATATCCATAGAAAGAGATGCCGGTGAAGGCACAAAAGTCGTAGTAAGAGGACTGTCTCCGAAATATAATGCTATCACTGTAAATGGAGAAAGAATTCCAGCTACTGATCCGGAAAATAGATCGGTTGACTTAAGTATGATTTCTTCGGATATGCTTGAGGGTATTGAAGTATTTAAAGCTTTAACTCCTGATAAAGATGCAGATGCCGTTGGTGGAACAGTAAATTTCGTCGTTAAACATGCGCCAAGTGGGATGAGGGGCAATGTTAGATTAGAAGGCGGATACAATAATCATGAGAAAGATTATGGAAACTATAGAGGAAGTTTTGGAATCAGTAACAGATTTCTTAACGATGATCTAGGTGTTTTTTTGACTGGAAATTTAGAACGAGCAAATAGAAGTTCTGATGTGTTAGATGCAAGTTATGATCTTTTAAGAGAAAAATTACCTAGTGAAGAAAGAGCTCCAGTGATAGTCAGGAATTTAAATTTGGGAGATCGAAAAGAAATTCGTAAAAGATATGGAACCAGTTTAACTTTAGATTATCGGATTCCTAATGGAAATCTTACATATAGCGCTCTTTATGGAAGGACAGATCGCAATGAAGTAAGAATGAGGAAAAGGTATAGAGTTGATGCATCATATGTTGAATATTGGCTGCGTTCAAGAGAAATAAATACCGATTTATTTACAAATTCCTTGGGCGGCGATCATGATTTTAGCTTTCTAAAAGTTAATTGGAAAACTTCATATTCAATATCTAAAAGAAATATGCCGAAATCTCACGATTCAGAATTCCGTGAAACTGGTGCTTTCAATAACTCGCTTGTGGAAGATCAAGGTCCGCTATTAATTCCTGAAGGTGCAAAAAATAATTTGGCTGAAACTATTTTTTATCAAGATTTTCTAGATGAGGAAAAAATTGATGATAAAAATTTTACCGCACAGGTGGATTTTGAATTGCCATTTAGAGTTGGTGATTTTATTAGTTCTAATATAAAATTTGGAGGAAAATATAGAGATAAAAATAGAGATAGGGATAAGTCAGAATATTTTACCCCTGCTTTTGAGATTGATAAAATTGGAGCAGAAAATCCTACTCTATTTGAATTAACAAGAGAAAATAAAATTAGAATAAGCAATTTTATTGATCAAAATTATGACATAGGCGAGTATCTAAATGGACAGTACAAATTTCCGCTTTGGCTAGATCAAGCTAAAATAGATCAATTTATGAGTTCTTATTGGGGAAGGTATGATTTGAATTGGCCGATAGATTTGGAAGATTATAAAGCTGGCGAATCAGTTTCTGCTGGGTATTTAATGGCAGAAATTAATTTTAGTGATTTTATTATGCTGCTGCCTGGTTTTAGATATGAAAAAACCACAAATGACTATCAGAACACGTGGGGCAATGCTATTACTGATGAAGATGGAAATGTAACTCTTGTTAACGCCAAAGATAGTGTAGGTTCCAGGTCATATGATGAGTTACTTCCAATGATCCATTTAAAAGTTAAACCGGTTGATTGGTTTGATGTCAGATTTGCAATAACAAAATCATTATCCCGGCCTGACTATTTCAATTTAGTTCCGTGGGAAAGAATCACTATCGGAGAAAGTTTAATAGAAAAAGGCAATCCAAATTTAAAACACACTTCCGTTTGGAATTACGATTTGTATTTGTCATTTCACAATAATTTAGGCCTATTCACTTTTGGAGCATATTATAAAAAATTAAAAGATATTGATTATATAAGAACGAGCAGAACAACACGTCTAGTCAATGGAGTAGCTCGAGGCTTCACTTTAATAGCTCCGGAAAATTCAAAAAGTGATACGAAAGTTTATGGAATTGAACTTGATTTTCAGACTAACCTTCGGCTGCTTCCAACCCCGTTTGATGGTATCGTAATAAGTGCAAATTATTCTCATATAAAATCTCAAACATTCTTTCCATATCTTGAAGTTGAACACTTAACTGTACCTCCATTTACAACAGTTTATAATGACACTGTAAGGGAAGCAACAATGCCCGGACAGGCAAATGATATTGTTAATATTTCTTTAGGTTACGAAAAAGGTCCTTTCTCTGGTAGAATATCAATGATTTATCAGGGAGCTGCGTTACAAACCATTGGTACCAGAAAAGAGTTAGACGGATACACAAACGCATTTACGCGTTGGGATTTTACTGCTCAATATGAATTAATTAAAAACCTGGATTTCATTATAAATCTTAATAACATTACTAATAAATCGGAAGGTGCTTTTCTTGGAAGCGAAATGTTTCCTACATCTGAGGAATATTTTGGTATGACAGCGAATGCTGGAATAAAATACAAATTTTAGAAGATCGGTTAATTTACACATTCAAAAATAATATGAGAGGCGACGTTATGATAAAATTATCTAACTTTTTTATTTTGGTCTTTTCTTTTTTGATTCTTGGTTTTATAACTCTTAATGCTCAATCACGAGTTATAAATGTAACCCAGGGTGTCGGAACATTAAACGCGGCTATAGATGGAGACACGACTACAACAGGAGAACGCAACGATCCCGAAAATACCGTTTACGTTTTAGAAAGAGATGGATATTATTTAACGGATGGAAGCATAACAAATGATGGTTGGCCGTTAAGAATTAAAGCTGCAGATGGTACGGGGGCAAGACCAGTTATTCAGCCTGCTGTAATTCAAGGCGGATCATCAACCTATCCATTCCGACCGCGTGGGGATTTTTATATATCAGGACTTTACATCACAAATATGGATCAAGACGGATTATTGTTGGATAGGCCAATTAGAGCAAGTGCTGATAGTATTAGAATAGTCGTTGATGATTGTCAAATTGATTATGCGGCACAAGCGGCGTTTAGAATAGATAATTCATGGAATAAAATTTATATCACCAATTCCATCATCAGTAATATGGGTAGAATGGCCAGCCCTGACAATGGAAGAGGAGTAGATGACAGAGGAAATGATATAGACACTTTAATTATGGTAAATAATACTTTCTATAATTTAACCAGCCGAATTATTAGAGACGGCGGTGGAATTATAAATTATTGTAAGGTGGATCATAATACTCTAGTAAATATAGCTCAAAGAGGTTGTACAATTGGTGAAGCCATTGAAGCCTACTTTACAAACAATTTAATTATAAATGCTGGTTTTCTTGGAAGCCCTACTGACAATCCTCCAGCTGTTGTTGAGATTGGAGCTTTAGGTCAAGATTATATTGATTCAGGATATGTACAAGTGGTAGTTGTTGATAATAATAATTATTACGTAGATCCATCATTAATTTCAACACAACCTGATTCTGTTAATCAAGTACCATTATACGATTCAACTACTGCTGCTTTAGTTGCACAATTTTCAACCGGAACAAATAATATAGAAGAGGATGTGCAATTTACATCATCACCAAACGTACCAACAGATGTAATCACGTCCTGGTATGACAATTCTGTTGCTCCCGAAGATAAAACCGATATGGATGATGGCGGCGGCGGACCAAGACCTGCACAGGGAGTTCCTGTTCAATTACCTTTTGATTTTGCATATGCAAATACTTATCAATCTTATACCGCTTCGTCAAGTGGTGAACAGATTGGTTCTCTTACATGGTTCGGAACAACGGTTGGTGTTAATGACGGTGTAGGTTCAAATCTCCCTGAGAACTTTACTTTATTCCAGAATTATCCGAATCCTTTTAATCCAACTACAACAATTGGATTTAAAATCACGAAATCATCAAATGTGAGTTTGATAGTCTATAATTCACTTGGCCAAGTTGTAAAAACTCTAGTTAATTCTAATCAGCCGGTTGGAAATTATAATGTTAGATGGAACGGTACAAATGAATCTGGTACAAAAGTTACCAGTGGAATTTATTTCTATAGATTAAGTACAGGTGAATATACAAATGTTAAAAAGATGATTATGCTTAAGTAAATATTAATTAATTTTTAATTTGGAGTTTGATAACAATATTATTTTTATAGGATACAACAAATGCCTGGCGGTATAAAATATAATGATCCCGCTCCTTTATATGAGCAAATTGCCAATGATCTTAAAAGATTAATTAAGGACGGAAAAATTAAAAAAGGTTGTTCGGTAGGATCTCACAGCCAGCTGAGTAAAAAATATTCGGTTAGCCTTATTACAATAAAAAAGGCGTTATCCGAATTAGTTAACGAAGGAATATTATATACCAGGGTAGGGAAAGGGACTTATGTTTCTGAAAAGCAAAACAAAAAACTTGATCTTTCAAAACATAAATCGATTGGGTTGGTGCTAAGGGATCTCAATCATCCTTTCTTTTCAAAGATAGTACAGGGCATTGAAGAACGTGCGTACGAACTTGGATTTAATTTATTGTTATCAAGCTCCGCAAATAAAATTGAAAAAGAAGAAAGCCAAATAAATCATTTCAGGGAAATGGGTGTTGATGGATTAATAATCGCATCCCTTTCTCTTGAATATCAGGCAAATAGTTATATACAAAAACTGCATGATGAAAATTTTCCCTATATAATGGTTTCATATATTCATGACCCTGATTATTGGTATATCGGTGCCAACCAGGAACTTGGCGGTTATATGGCAACCGAGCATCTAATTAAAAATGGTTATAAGTCTATTGGCTACTTGCATATGGGAAAACGTAATTTGCTGAGCGAAGTAAGAAAAAATGGTTACTACCGCTGTTTAACGGAATATGATATCCCTTTTGATTCGAAATTGATTTTTATTTTATCAAATTCTAATCCTAATTTTAATCGTGACAGATTCAAGTTAGGCTATCAGTTTGGAAAAGATTTTATAAAAATGAAAAAAAGACCTGAAGCGCTTTTCATCTATAGTGATCTTTCCGCTTTAGGATTTGAACAAGCAATCATTGATAACGGATTAAAAATTCCTAATGATGTAGCCATTGTTGGTTTTGATGATATAACACTTTCAAGTTTTGCACAAGTCCCGCTAACAACTATTCATCAGCCTACAGACAAAATAGGCAGAACATCTGTAGATATAATTCAAAAAAGAATTGATAGAATAGACATTGGAAACAGAACCATTCTGAAACCTTCATTAATTATACGGGATTCTTGTGGGGCAAAGAAAAGTATATCAATAAAGTCCTCTGCCTCTAATTTGTACTAAACAATATTTGAAATTTCTAATAATCGAGTTTTATTTAATAATTATAAGGAATGGGTATGTTATATCCGATTCAAAATAAATTCCGAAGTATCAATGATCTATCGGGAATCTGGAAATTTAAAATTGATCCAAAAAATATAGGTGAAAAAGAAGAATGGTTTAAAGGTTTTGAATCGGAAAATGATATTGCTGTTCCAGGCAGTTGGAATGAGCAGCTTGAAGAACTTGGACTGCTTCATTATGTAGGTTCGGCATGGTTTAGTAGAAAGATTTTTATACCTGAGATTTCAAAAAATAAAAAATTCTGGCTGAGAGTTGGCTCTTCAGATTATGCTACTAAAGCATGGATCAACGGTAAATTTTTAGGTGAAAATACTTTTGGATTCCTGCCATTCAAATTTGATATATCAAATTTAGTTGAACCAAATTCTTATGCTGAAATTGTTTTTTGTGTGAACAATGAGTTAAATTATGAAACTATCCCGCAGGGTATTTCATCTCATAATTACTTCACAGAAAATAGAATAAGAGAAGAAACAAATCCCCCGGCAAGATTTGATTTTTCACCTTTCGGAGGAATTCATAGACCCGTTCAACTTGTTACTACTCCCGCGATATTTATTAATAAAATTTCAGTTAATACAAAAATAATTTCAGATAATAAAGCCCGCATAGAAATCATTACTAAACTTTCAGAATCCGTTAAAGGGAACATTACAGCAATAATAAATGATGCCGGAAGTGAACTTAAAGGAGAGACTGAACTGTTAAACGGCGTTGCAAAAATTAATATTGAAATTAAAAATTGTAAGCTTTGGTCTTGTGAAAACCCTTTCCTATATGATTTAAAAATTCAGCTAAAACAAGATGATCAAGTAACAGATGAATATTCAATGCCCATTGGAATTAGAGAAATAAAAATTAGCGATAATAAATTATTATTAAATGGAAAAGAAATTTATTTACAAGGATTTGGTAAGCATGAAGATTACTCTGCAATTGGCAAAGGACTTTTTCTTCCTTTAATGGTGAAGGACTTTGAGCTGCTAAAATGGATAAATGCAAATTCATTTAGAACTTCGCATTACCCTTATGCGGAAGAGATAATGTTTTATGCGGATAAAAAAGGGATTCTGATTATTGATGAAGTTCCTGCTGTAAGTCTTGATTTCCGTTACGTAAATGAAAACACAATGAAAAATCATTTAGAATTTATTAGAAGATTAGTTGAAAGAGATTATAATCATCCTTCAGTAATTGTCTGGTCGGTTGGAAATGAACCGAATATTGTTGGTGATGCAGGTTATTATGATGGAACCGGGAAAAAATATTGGAAAGAAATTTTTGATTACACAAGATCTTTAGATAATTCGCGGCCGCTTACAGTTCCAAATTGCACTCGAGCGGGAGTTAATGATCCGGTTTTTGAATTTAGCGATATACTTTCCATAAATAGATACTATGGCTGGTATGAACATCCAGGAATGCTTGAATACGCGTGTGAAAAACTTTCTCAAGAGATGGATGAAATTTATAAGCTTTACAATAAGCCCATGTTATTTACAGAATTTGGTTCAGACACAATGCCGGGATTTCATTCTACATCTGTTCAGATGTTTACCGAAGAATATCAGACTAAATTAATTGAAATGTATATAGATGTTATTCGTTCTAAGTCTTACACAATCGGAGAGCATGTTTGGAATTTTGCGGACTTTAGAACGCCGCAGCATTTTAGAAGAGTGGTTCTTAATCTTAAAGGAATATTTACTCGCGAAAGGGCACCAAAAAGTGCTGCATTCAAATTGAAAGAAATTTGGAACGCAAATAAGAAGCATAATAAATAATAAATTATCCATTCAAAATTAATTTTACCGTAATTATGATATATGGATTAACTCCTTTAGACCTTATAGTAATTTTTGCCTATATCTCATTAATTATTTATTTGGGATGGTGGACTAAACAAAAAGTTACATCTACCGGCGACTATTTTATGGGCAATAGAAGATTCGGTAAAATTATGATGATCACAAATGCGCTCGGCGCCGGTACAAGAACTGACCAAGCCGTAGCAGTCAGTGGTGCATGTTATCAAATAGGGCTTGCCGGAATTTGGTATCAATGGCTTTATATTTTTAACACCCCCTTCTATTGGCTGCTTGCTCCTATCTACAGAAGGTTAAGATATATAACTACCGGCGATTTTTTTGAAGAGAGATATGGGAAAAAATTAGGCGCTGCCTATGCGGCAATGGGCTTACTCTATTTTACCTTAAACGCAGGCTTGATGTTAAAAGGTACCGGAACCGCTATAGAAGCCGTTACAAATATTCCTACTAATATTATTGTTATAATTTTAGTAGTGGTTTTTCTTGGATATAGTGTATTAGGCGGATTAGTTTCTGCTATGGTGGTTAATGTAATTCAAGGATTGTTTATTCTGATACTTTCATTCTTATTAATCCCATTTGCAATAAATATTGCCGGAGGGATTTCTGCAATAAAGTCCGACTTGCCAAGCTACATGTTTAGCTTTGTTGCTCCAACTGAAGTAACATTATTTTTTATTGTTGCAGTTGTGATTAATAGTTTGGTTGGAATTGTAGTTGAGCCTCATCATATGTCTGTGGGTGGTGCCGGTAAAACAGAAATCAATTGCAGAACAGGATGGACGTACGGTAATTTTATGAAAAGAATAGCAACTTTAGGCTGGGCTTTCGTAGGTGTTTTCGCTGCTGCACTTTTCCCTGGATTAACATCACAAAATAGAGAACTTGCATTTGGAGTTGCAGTTGTAAATTTATTGCCTTCAGGATTAATTGGGCTAATGGTTGCTGCGATGTCAGCTGCTGTGATGGCAGCCTGTCATAATTTTATGGTTGGCGGATCAGCGCTTTTCACAAGAAATTTTTATCAAAAATATTTAAGCAAAAATCGAGACGAAGTTCATTATTTAAAGGTAGCTCGATTTTCATCTTTCTTTATAGTATTAGGTGGAGTTGTTTTTGCTTTACTCCTTCCAAATGTAGTTGAAGGATTGAAGATAGTTTGGCAATTAACAGCATTTTTCGGAATCGCATTTTGGATGGCTGTAATCTGGAGAAGGGCTAATAGATATGGTGTTTGGGTAAGTTTGGTGGTAACGATTTTATCTTCTCTTTATGTAGGGAAATATTTTGATTTTGGTCTTGGACTTAGTATCGCATGGCAAATAACTATCTATCTTCCGCTTGGTTTCTTATCATTTATAATTACCAGTTTTTTAACAAAGCCTGAACCTAAAGAAAAGCTCGATAAATTTTATGCACTGCTTCATACACCAGTCGGAGAAGAATACAAATTAAAAGAAGCAGGAATTGAAATGATACTTGACGGCTTACCTGTAGATGCAATTGTTGAGGAAAATAAAGTTATTGAAAAAACATCTAAAGAAGATAGGGGTGAAAGTCTGTTAATGGTTGATTTACTTTCAATTAAAGATAAATTTTCACTAAAAAAATATAAAGTAGATGTTTATGGATTTGGCGCAGCAATAGTACTTGTAGTTATAATTATTGGCATTGGTTTATTCACTGCAAGCTTAGGTTGATGATAAACTAAATGAAGAATATCCTAAATAATATTTATATAAGATTTTTACTGTTTTTCTTAAGCATTTTCATTTTAACTTCATTTCAAATTGATCAATCAGTTTCATTAAAAAAAGAATGCACAAAAAGTTTAATAATTCTTGCTGATGATTTAATTAATATTCAAAATCAAAACTTTAATGATAAGAATTATGGTGCATTGCATTGCATAGCTTGCGCTGATTACCACACTCGGGCATCAGAATCAGTTTTACCATTTGCAGTTGCATACAAAGAAAGTGGAAATGAAAAATATCTTAAAGCCGCATTATCAACTGCTGGTTGGCTGATTAAAAAACAAAATGAAGATGGTTCCTGGTTCGAAACTCCATCCGAGTGGACAGGCACCACAACTGACCAGCTTTTATCATTATCTACTGCTTATCCTATTTTGAAATATGAATTATCAAACAAAGAAAATGAAAAATGGATTCATTCAATTAAAAAAGCTGCTAATTGGATTACAAAAAACATCAATCCGGTTTTCGCCAGTATTAATTATTGTGCAACATCAACTGCATCTTTAATGATAGCTTTTCAATCTATTGAAGACTCAGCTTATGTAATTAAAGCCAAACAGCTTGCGGAAATTGTTTCTGCAAAATTTGACGAAGATTATTTCCTTACCGGCGAAGGAAACAGAATAAGAGGAACTAAATACGGCATTGATTATGGTTACGATTTGG
This sequence comes from uncultured Ignavibacteriales bacterium, assembly GCA_963731745.1. Taxonomy (GTDB): domain Bacteria; phylum Bacteroidota; class Ignavibacteria; order Ignavibacteriales; family Ignavibacteriaceae; genus CAVSWT01. Next base: position 57,804 of record CAVSWT010000011.1, on the reverse strand, counting down.
ACATGTCGCTTTGGGGTTTAGCTCTCTATTCAAAATTAGCTCATGATGAATTTGTTAATAATTTAGTCAAAGAATCTTTGAAGAGAATGATCTATTTTATTTATCCTGATGGCTCAATAGATAATTCGTGGGGAGTCAGATCAAGCAAATGGACAACTTACGGTAGTTTCACAGCGGACGGTTCTCAAATTTTATTTTCTCTCTTCTCGAAAGACAACCCGGTTTACAGAACTGCTGCTGTACAAAATTTAAATTACTTAATGTCCTTGCGAGTTAATGGTCTTTTAACATACGGACCTAATTACAAAGAAATTTTTAATGATCCACCGTGTATTTACCCGACTTTCTGCAGAGCTAAAAATTTAGCATTAGCAATTTTATTCGGAGACCAGGGAGAAGGAGAAACACCGGAGTTACCAACGCAAAAAATCGGCTGGGCGAAATACTTTAAAACAATAGATGTGTGCCTTGTAAGAACTAAAAACTTTATGATGACGATAACTGGTTATCGTTATAAAGATATTAGGCGAGGTTCAGATTTCAAGTATATGTTTCGACCTTCCGGTGGATCTATCACAAATTTATGGGTTAAAGATTATGGATATCTTCAAGCATCAAATCAAACTGAATATCATAGATGGGAAATGAATTATCCGGAAATAGATAGTTCAATTACGATTACACCAAGAATTGAATTCACAGACACAAATGCTTTTTACACTAATTTATGCGAGTTTGATTCGCATATGCAATTATCAGAAAAGGACGGGATTTATTCTGTTGAAACTTCCGGAGAATTAAAGGATAAAAACCGCTGGGAGGGCGGTATAGTTTACGTCTTAACTAATATAATTTCTGATTATAAGATAGAGAAGAAAATCAAATTAAGGTTTCATGGACAAAAACATGATGTGCAAATCATAGAACCAATTGTTCAAAATAAAAATACAAGATTTAAAAAGATTGATGATCAGACTGTAGAAGTTTTGGGCGGCGAAAAAGAATTCATATTTAAATTATTAAATAAAGAATTCAAATTAGAATTGGGGAAAGATGAAAAATATTATAGACAGCCTTTCCCTTCTATTAAAGCGTATCCAATTATCATCAATGTAAAACCAGATAAAAAAAGTTTTATTAGAGAAGTGAGTTATCAAATAAAAATAAAATATGTTAAACCGGAGTTAAAGGTAAATGCAAAAATTCATTAAAATTTTTTTAGTACTAATTGTTGTTTTAATTGCAACTTTATCAAATCAAATCTATTCACAATCCAAAACTATTTATGTTTCTTCAAATGGAAATGATGGAAATTCAGGTCTCAATATTAATGAACCCATTTCCGATATCAACAAAGCTATTGACGAAGTTTCTGCTGGAGATACAATTTTTCTTTTAAAAGGTACTTACCAGCAGATATTAAATTTAATAGATAAAAATGGTAAACCGGATCAACCAATTTTAATTCGCGGCTATTCAAACGACAGCAGTAATTTTCCTATTATTGATGGTGGTTTATCTGAACCTTCAAACAGTGCACTTAATTTCTGGGCGTTAATTAAAAATTCAAGCTGGATTACTTTTGAAAATATAAAGTTTATTAATGGCTGGACTGATCCAATTCAAATTAAGAATTCATCATACATTTCTTTCAACGGCTGTAGATTCTTCGGGGCAAGGCATGTCATCTGGGCAAAAGGAGAATCTACCCACCACTTGCTTATTGAAAATTGTTTTTGGGATCAGGGCGGAGAATTTTTATGGAGAGTCGTTAGCGATTCTAATGGCGTGGATGGTTGGACTTCAATGCATCATGAAGCAATGGAATATTTTAATGGTTCAATCATAGATTTTCGCGGAACGGGCGGCTCAGTTGTTCTAAGAAATAACACAATTCAAAACGCTTTTAACGCAATTAGATGGCGCGGCGAAAAAGGCGGATACGATTCGAACGTTGAAATTTATGGCAATCATATTTCACAAGTAAGAGACAATGATTTTGAACCTGAAACTTATACATACAATCTTCATATCTACCATAATTTTAGTCATAACATTCACAGGACTTTATCCATAGATAATGTTACCGGCGGTAATATTTATTATTACGGTAATGTAATTACAACAGACAATGAGTCTTGGACACAGAAAGTATGCTCAAACTTTTGGAAGATTTATGGTTCGGAAAATAATTTAGATTTTCCGTTGAATCTTTTCAATAACAGCTTTTATGGATGCTCTAATTCATTTAGAGTCGATGAAGGTAAAGCAGCAAAAGTAAAACACTTTAACAATGCATATTATTTCTCGCTGGATAACGGATGGATAGTAAATGAATGGGATTCAACTAATAAATTTGATTATGATATTTCCAATAAAGAATGGGCTTCAAACTTAATTGATAACAATCAAGAACAGCATGGGAAAATTGCAGATATTAAATACGTTGATCCATCAAATCAAAATTTAAAGCTGCAAAGCTCTAGTCCGGGAATTGATGCCGGAAAAATAATTTCTTTTCCTGAATTTGATTGGACACAATCGTATTCCGGAAATGCCCCCGATGTTGGAGCATATGAAAATGGAAATCTTGTTGAAGGCCCGGCTTTCAGATTCCGAATTCCGCCGGGAGCAGATTTAGATTATAAAGAAAAACCAAGGATAGTTAGAAAGAAAGTAGAAGGAAACAAACTACTTTTATTTATCTCAAGCCAGCTTGATAAATTAACAATAAATGAAAATGATATTGAACTATTTGATAGCGGGAAAAAAGTTGAAATTAAATCTGTTGAATTGACTGATGATAATTATGAATTGGAGATTGAATCAGGTAAAAATTTAAGTGAAGATAAATTATCAATCTCTTTTAAAAATAAACCTTTTGGATTGAACGGTGAGGAATTAACCTATTGGGCGTCAACAATTAAAATTCATAAATAAAGTCGATTAGAAAAGGGTTTTTTAATTTAACAACCGGAATCAACTATGACTAAAAGATATAAGAATATTTTAATATTTATTTCCACCATTGGTCCCGGCTTATTTTTAGTAGGATACAATATAGGAACTGGAAGTGTAACCACTATGGCTTCAGCGGGTGCATCGCATGGAATGATGTTGACCTGGGCAGTACTTATATCATGTATATTTACTTATTTCTTAATAGTTGCATTTGGAAGGTTTACGCTTGTAACCGGTAAAACTGCATTAAGCAGTTACAAAGAATATTTTGGTAAATGGGTTGCGCTCTTTGTTTTTTTTATAATAGTATTCACCGAAATGGTTTCAAGCATTGGTGTGATTGCAATAGTAACCGATGTTGTGCGTGAATGGTCTCGTCCAATAACTTCTTCGGGAGAAGGTTTCAATACAATCATATCTGCTTTGTTCTTTTTAATAATAATGGTTTATACTTTGCTTAATGGCAAATATAGTATGATTGAAAAAATACTTACCATATTTGTCACATTGATGGGTTTAAGTTTTATCCTCACTTCATTCATGGTTATTCCGGATGCAGGTACAGTGATTGCGGGATTGATACCAAGTATTCCTGGGGAAGCTAATGCGGGATTGGTTGTTACAGGAATGATAGGAACAACCATGGGAGGTGTGCTGTATGTGGTGCGTTCAATAACTGTCAAGCAAAAACAATGGACCATAAAGGATTTAAATTTAGAAAAAAGAGATGCGTTTATTTCATCTTTGTTGATGTTCGTATTAAGCATTTCTGTTATGGCATGTGCGGCCGGTACATTATTTCCTAAAGGATTGCATGTTGATAATGCCATTGACATGATTACGATTACTTGAACCTTTGGCAGGAAGATTTGCAATTTCAGTTTTTGTAGTTGGGATTGTTTGCGCAGGACTTTCATCACTTTATCCGCATTATATGCTTATCCCATTACTTATTGCTGATTACAAAAAAGAAGAATTGGATTTTAAAAAATGGCGTAATAGGGCAATCGTAATTTTTTATGCTTCGCTCGGGTTGGTTGTCCCGATCTTCGGCGGAAGGCCTGTAATGGTTATGATTGCCTCTCAAGCTTTTACTTTATTAGTAACACCACTTGTAATTATTCTTATGCTCATTCTGATAAATAAAAAATCATTGATGGGAGAGTATACTGCAAAACCAGGGACAAATATTATCCTTATAATAATTTTTCTTTTCACAGTTGTTATGTCTGTGATAAGCGCGGTATCGTTAATTCAACTTTTGTAATGGAGAAATTAAATGTTCGATAAAAAAATAACCTGCTGCTATTTATATCCAATTACAAAATATGGGTATCCGCCGTCAGCAGAAAAAACAAATATATATTTGGAAGAAATGCACAATTTAGGTTTTACTTCAGTTGAGCTTGAAGGAATAAGAGAAGAACATTTAATGAAAGTTTATGAAAATAGATTTGAGATTAAAAAGAAACTTGATGAACTTAATCTTTCGCTGCCTTTCTTTTGTGCCGTCCTTCCCGGACTTTCTTCTCTTAATGAAAAGGAAAGAGAAAAAAATATTAATTTGTTTGAAAAGGGATGTGAGATTGCTGCTGAGTTTAATTCAAAAGGAATTTTAGATAATGCACCAATTCCGCCGTATATATTTCCCGATAATATTCCGGTAGTAAGGCATTATGAAGAAGATTCATTACGTTCAGCATATTTCCCGGATGATTTTTCGTGGAAAGATTTTTGGATTCAACTAGTAGACACTTTTCAAATTCTCTGTGATATTGCTGCTAATTATAAATTAACTTATCAAATGCACCCGGCTTCAGGGGTTCTTATTCCTTCAACGGATGCGTTCCTTTATTTTTATGATGCTGTCAAAAGAGATAATCTTAGATTTAACTTAGATACAGCAAATCTTTTTTCAGTGAAAGAAAATCTCCCTTTGTCTTTAATGAAATTAAAAGATCATATGGATTACATACATGTTTCTGATAATCGAGGATTTAAAGTTGAGCATCTTGAAATCGGTAAAGGAACAATAGCCTGGGATAAATTTTTTGAAACTTTAGATAAAATCAACTTCAAAGGAAATATTGGAGTCGATATTGGCGGGGATGAATCTAATGTTCAAAGTCTTGATGAAGCATATGTTTCAACGGCGCAATGGCTTGAAAAAACTTGGTTAAAGAAAAATTAATTTTATAATGGCGAAACGAATATACTTCATATTATTACTGCTCCTAACTTTTTCATCGAATATTTGGTGCCAGGCAGATATTGTATCTGTTGTTCCAAAGCCAAAATCTTCAATATTTATAAATGAGCGTTTTTCTCTTGATGATTCTTTAATTACAATTAAATATTCGTTCAATGATACTTCAAATATTAGTATTCCTTTAAATGAAATAAATGAAACTTTTAAACAAGTAGTAGGATTTAATATTCATCCTGGAAAAAATAATTCCAAACAAATATGGTTTGGTTTACCTAAAGAAGATAAAAAATTTAAGAAGTTATGTGAAGAAAATGAAATTTGGTCGGTCGATAATATCTCTGAAAAAATTGGCGAACAAGGCTATTCATTAATAATAAAAAAAGATTTAATACTTATAGCAGCTAACACAAAAGTTGGCGCATATTACGGAGTGCAAACATTAAAACAGTTGTTAAGAGGAAATCGTTTTAAACAATTTTTAACAGGTTTAAAAATTGTTGATTGGCCTGATTTAAAATACAGAGGTATACTTGATGACATAAGCAGGGGGCCGGTTCCTACCATGGAGTTCATGAAATATCAAATAAGGAGACTAGCTGAATTAAAAATGAATTCGCTACAGTACTATACTGAAAATGTTGTGCTTACTAAAAGCCATCCTGAATTTGCCCCAACGAACGGTTCAATTTCCATTGAAGAATTTAATGAATTATCAGAGTACGCAAAAAAGTATTACATAATGCTAATCGGGAATTTTCAGTCATTCGGACATTTTGAAAAAATATTAGCAAATCCAAAATATTCTCACTTGGGTGAAAGAGGAAATATACTCTCACCCGCTTTCCCCGAAAGTATTCAATTGTTAAATGATGTTTATTCTGAGATGGTCCCGGCATTTAATTCTCCATTCTTTAATATAAATGCAGATGAAACTTTTGATTTAGGTAAAGGTGCTTCAAAACAATTGGTTGATAGTTTGGGAACTGCAGTCGTTTATACAAATCAAATAAAGAAGATGCACGATATTCTAAAAAGCTTAAATGTACGCATGATGATGTGGACTGATATCCTTTTAAAATATCCCGAATCAATAAAAATGCTTCCCGAGGATATAATTATGATGACATGGGGTTATGATGTTCAAGATTCATATGCAAAAATGATTGAACCATTCAAAAAAGCTGACTTCGATTTTACAATTAGTCCCGGTGTTTTGAATTCTTCCAGTATTATGCCGGATTACAATATAACAATGCCAAATATTCATAATCTTGTAAAAGATGGAATCAAGTATGGCTCGATGGGAATGGTTTGTACAGTTTGGGATGATGGCGGATCAGCATTCTTTTCAAGAGACTGGTATGGAGTATCCTACTCGGCTGACCAAAGCTGGAACTCAAAAAAATATAACATTTCGGAATTCGACAAAAGATTTAATAAAGGTATTTATGGAGATTCAACCGAAAGCTTGACAAAATCAATTTGGAAATTAACTTCACTTGCATCTCTTCCACCAACCGGGGGAATGAAAGAAAAATTATTGTGGATGAAAGTAATTCCCGACAGCACTGAGCAAGTTAGATTTGGTATCGATGATCTTGATAAAGTAATTGAAAAAATCGATTCCGCAGAAATTTTATTGAATGGAATTAATGCACACTTTTATAGAGATGATTTTAAATATTTTCAATTAGTAATTAAACAATACCGGTACTTTGCAAATCTCAGATTAAATCTATTGAAATGTTCTAAACTATACGAAGAAGCATTTGAATATCAGGATAAATATAGAAACGCTTCAAGAAGTAAATTAATTGAAATAATTAAAATTTTAAATAAGACAAGGGAATTGGGAAATAATTTATCAGATGATTTTAGTTATCTCTGGCTGAAAGAAAATAAAACACATTTTCTGGATTCTATTCTTGTAAAGTATGAAAATCAAATAGCTGCTTTAAATGACATCCATCAAAAAGTATATTCTGCATTAAATAGTATAGATAGTAGACTACAAATTCCAACTGCATCTTTTGTAAGACTAAATATAAAAAAAGGGGAGGGGAAGTATTTTACAGAATGGATGATGATAAATCCTATCTCCGTTGAAAGTTCTGATAGTTTAAATATTGATTATTTAAAAGCTATGGGAGGGGAATCAAATGCTGTCCCTAAAGTTACACAGGAATTTCAGTATAAAAATAAGACTTACAGATGGCGAAGAACTACTTCTGATTATTTCGATATGGTTAATTTGAATGAAGAATTTCATAATGAAAATGAAAATGTTATTACATATGCATTTGCTAATATTGATAGCCCGGATGATAGGATGGTAAAAGCTTCTATCGGAGTTCAGGGAAAAGTTAAAGTATTAATCAACGGCAAAGAAGTATATAATTCAGAACAAATAAGCACGTTTCAATTAGATGATAATCAATTTGAACTTCCGCTAAAAAAAGGCAGAAATAATTTGATGCTTAAATTATTTAATAGAAATGGAGATTGGAAATTTTCTTTTAAACTGCCGAATGATAAAGTAACCAACAGCAAAAACCGCTATAAAATTGAGGAATAAATATGTCGTTAGTAGAACCAAAATCATTTATTAAAGATAATTTAACTATTGAAGTATTTCCTGATAGAGATTCATTAGGTATTAAAGCAGCGGAAAGAGTTGCAGAAAATATAAGAGAAAAATTATTAGTAAAACCTGAACTTAGAATTGTGTTTGCAGCGGCGCCTTCGCAAAATGAGTTTCTAAAAGCGTTGGTTGTTATTAAAAATATTGAATGGGAAAAAATCAGCGCATTCCATATGGATGAATACATTGGGCTTGAACCAGGCGCTGAACAATTATTTAGTAATTATTTAAAGAAAAGAATTTTTGATTTAGTTCCTTTTAAAAAAGTGAACTTGATAAACTCAACAAATAATCCAGAAGAAGAATGCAAAAGATATGAATCGTTATTAGCGGAAGCTCCAATTGATATTATCTGCATGGGGGTAGGTGAAAACGGACACATAGCATTTAATGATCCACCTGTTGCCGATTTCAATGATCCTGTTCTGGTTAAAGTAGTTGAACTCGATGATGAATGCAGAATTCAGCAAGTGAATGATGGCTGCTTTCCTTCTTTTAATAGCGTTCCGAAAAAAGCAATTACACTTACAATTCCGGCATTAATGAGTGGTGAATACTTATCAGTTGTTGTTCCGGGAATAAGGAAAGCCCCAGCTGTAAATCAAATGCTGGAAGGTGATATTAGCACTGATTGTCCGGCTTCTATTTTAAGAAAACATAAAAATGCAATTCTATATCTTGACAAAAATTCTGTTTTATAAATGAAAGACTGAAATGATGATAAACGCTATAAATAAAATCATTTTAATATTAATTATCTTTTTTAATGCTACTATTCTTGGCCAGGAGAAAAACATCAATTCTCCGTTTGAAATAATAAAACCGGTTATCGAGAGAGTAATTAATGAAACGGAATTTGGATTTAAATTGGTACAACAAGAACCTGTACTTGGAGTTCAGATAATTGATTTTAAAAAACAATTTGGTACTGATACTCAAGATTATTTTTATGCTTTAAGTTCAGCGATTTCCGAAAAAGATACATTAGTAAATATTGGAATAAGTGCATCTCCCAATATTTCAATTTTTATAAATGATAAGAAAATTAATTTTAAATCTTTATCTAATCCTTCGGTAAAAGAAGTTGCTTACGGAATGATAAATTTTGATGACACTGTTGAAGTGCATTTAAGTTCAGGCCCTAACAAAGTTTTAGTTAAATCTGCTGGATCAAATTCAAAAATATTCATTAGACAAATAACGAATGATCCTGAATCAGAAGGTTGGATAAAATTCTCGGAGCCTCCTTCAATGAGAATCTCAGGTACTTCAAGCTGGTTAATGCTCGGCCCAACTTCCAGCCGGCTTGAAGATACACCTGAGAAATCGATTAAAAATTATTATGAAGATCAAAATACTTTTGTTTCATGGGCTATATCCAAAGTAAACACACTGCAAGAATTGATTATCAGCCCTGAAAATGTTTTTAAAAAGATTCTTATGCAGATTGGAATTATGCTAATGGTGAAACAATATTTAGCATTTTAAATTTTGCAAATGAGTTTGATGAAATAAGATATAAAAATTATGCTGAAGAATGGTGCAATTTTATTTTAAAAAACCTGAATTATTTTCGATGGCAGTATTATTCTTTGAATGCCTTAAGGGGCAGCTATCATAGAATATTTAGAAAATCAATGCTTGATGATGCAGGCGCTCCAGTATTTCCATTTGCTGAATTATTTCTTGAAACAAAAAATCAAAATTACAAAAAACTTGTAAATGAGATGGCTGACTACGTAAGCAACAGCCAGTCAAGGTTAAACGATGGCACATTTTGCAGGCCCGAGCCAGTTGAAATGACGGTATGGGCAGATGATTTATTTATGAGTGTTCCACTTTTGTTAAGGATGGGACAAATTACGAATGATAAAAAATATTTTGAGGATGCTGCTAAACAAATAATTAATTTTAACAAACTTCTCTTCGATAAAGATACTGGATTATATAAACACTGCTGGTTTAGTAAAACCAAAGAAAAATCTGTCGCATTTTGGGGGAGGGCAAACGGTTGGGTAATTTGGGCAGTTACTGAAGCATTACAGATTTTACCAAAGGATTATCCGATGTATTCCAAAATCATGTCAATTTATAAAGAACATATCAATGGGCTTTTAAACGCACAGGACAAAGATGGAATGTGGCATCAAGTTTTAGATCACCCGGAGTCATATGAAGAAACCTCATGCACGGCAATGTTTGTTTTGGGAATTGCAAGAGGTATATCTCATGGTTGGTTAGATGATAGTTATAGAGAGTCTGCATTAAATGGCTGGAGCGCATTAACAATTAAAATTGATTCTAATGGAGTAGTTCACGGTATTTGTCGCGGAACCGGTGTTGGTGACAACCTTCAATTTTATTTCAATCGCCCCACCATTGATAATGACCCCCGCGGGCTTGGTGCAGTAATTACGGCGGGTTTGGAAATTTCAAAATTACTTAATAAATAATATTAAAAAGTAGAACGCTGAGAGGAAGGTTGATTCAGAATTATATGGTAAATATGAAATTATTATGAAATTGGCAATTTAATGTTTAATAGATTCACAACCATTCTTTTATTATTAGGCCTATTTTTAGGCTCCTTATCATTTGCTTCTTCAAAAGATCCTGATTCAAAGAAATCCGGAGTAGAATATTATGGATCTTTTATAGAAGCCGATTTAAGTGCGGTCTACCCCAAAGGCTGGTTAGAAGAATATCTCAATCGTCAGGCAAATGGATTGACGGGAAATCTTGAAGTTGCTGGTTTTCCTTTCAATTCTACAGGATGGTATGATACTACTATGGCAAAAGATGGCTGGGTTGTATATGAACAAAATGCATATTGGGTTGATGGAATGCTGCGCTGCGGTGAACTAATCAATGATACAGTTTTAATTAATAAAGCTCTAAAGCAGATAAATTATATGCTCGAGAATGCCGATACTGATGGATATTTGGGTCCGGAATTTTTAAAAGCTAAAAGTAATCTTAATCGGTGGCCTCATGTTGTTTTTTTCCGAGCATTAATTGCCGATTATGAAAAGACTCATGATCCTAAAATTCCTAAAGCATTGCTTAAGCATTATCTTTCAAAAACAGATCCATATGTCAGCCATCGGAATATTATAAATGTTGAAATAATTTTGTGGACCTATTCAATAACAAAAGACAGGCGGCTATTAAAAATGGCTGAAGATTGTTACGATGAATACAATAAAATATCAAATGAGATCACCACACTATCGCGCATGAAATCTGATTACCTAGAATACAATTTTCATGGTGTTACCTTCAATGAAACAGCTAAACTTGCATCGATTCTGTATCTCTATACAGGTAAGAAAGAATACCTGGAAGCAGTAGAAAACGCGTACAATAAAGTGGATGAAAATTACATGCTTGTTGACGGTGTGAATAGTTCAACTGAAGGAATGAGAGGAAATGATCCACTGGAAAGTCATGAGACTTGTGACATTGCAGATTATACTTGGAGCATCGGTTATTTACTTATGGCAACCGGTAATCCGAAGTATGCAGATAAAATAGAACGAGCTTGTTTTAATGCAGCACCAGGAGCAGTAACAAAGGATTTTAAAGCGCTTCAATATTTTTCATGCCCTAACCAGGTTATTGCGGATAGAACCTCAAATCATAATTTGTTTTTTCATGGCAGTGAATGGATGTCTTATCGGCCAAATCCCGGGACTGCTTGCTGTGCTGGAAATGTAAATAGAATTATGCCAAATTATGTATCCCGCATGTGGATGAAAAACAATTCAGGGGGTCCCATAGCAGCCTTTTATGGGCCGTCGGAGTTTACTTTTAATGTTGGAGATGAGTTTGTTAAGATTACAGAACAAACCGATTATCCTTTTAGTGAAGAAATTCAATTTATTGTTCACACAAAAAATCCTGTTTCATTTTCATTTACATTTAGAGTCCCAAACTGGTGTGATAATCCTGAGATAATAGTTAAAAGTAAAACTGAAATAAAATCTATTAAATCTAAGCCAGGTAGTTATTACACTTTGGAAAGAATATTTAATGATGGTGATACGATTTTTTTAAAACTTCCCATGCACTTAAAAGTTTCAGCCTGGCCAACTGGCGGAGTTGCAATAGAGAGGGGCCCTCTTGTCTACTCTTTAGATATACCGGCCGAAACAACAATTGATACTCTCGACAAAAATAGTTCAAAAGAATTCCCTGCATATAATATGACTCCGGCTGCACCGTGGAATTATACTCTTGTTATACCTGATAAAAATCTTGATAAATATATTGAGGTTGTAAATAAACCCAATCAAGGATATTTCTTGGATCCGGGAAATGCTCCGTTAGTTCTTAAAGTTGAAGGAAAAAAAGTGTATGGATGGAATTTACAAAAGGATGATTTTAATAAAGAGTCTCTTTATACTCCACCGCTTCCCAATAGAAATACTTTTTCAGAAAGAATCTCTGACAGCGTTTATTCGCTTACACTCGTTCCTTACGGCAGTACTTTACTTCGACAAACAATATTTCCCCTGGTAGGTAATTTTACTAATGTAACCGGTAGAATAGCTGAACCGGTTTGTTTAGTAAAAAATATCGCATCAAAAGATTCTTCGATGATTACTTTAAAGAGTGAATTGCCCGACGCAATGATTTATTACACACTTGACGAATCTGAGCCATCCAAAAAATCTAATTTATACACCAAGCCCTTCATTTTAAAACATAGTGCAACACTCAAAGCAAAAGCTTTTAGTTCAAATTACGAGCCCAGTTATACGACAAAGAAAAAACTATACGTTGTTTATGAAATGGAAGCGGTTGATAAAATAACGGCTAACCAGGGACTAGCCTATGAATATTATGAAGGTGACTGGAAAATGCTTCCGGATTTTAAATCTTTAAAAAGTATACAAAGTGGAAGTGCAAAAAATTGCAGTCTCGATTTGTTTCCCCATAGAGATATAAAATACGGTGCAGATTTTAATGGTTTTATTGACGTACCAGATGACGGGATTTATCATTTTTATTTATCATGTGATGACGGAGGGAAACTATTAATTAATAACCAGATTATTATTGATAATGATGGATTGCATGCTTTACAGGAGAAGGATGGTTATGCCTGGCTTAAATCTGGAAAGCACAAATTTCAGCTTCAGTATTTTCAAAGAAACAATACCGCAGATCTTATGCTAGAAGTTACTAAGCCGGATGGTGAAAAACAGACAGTTCCAAATGGTTGGTTCTATCATGACTAAATGACTTATTATAAGAGTATTCTACAAATAGTTAATGAAAAATTATAAGAATGTTATAATTGATGGCTGTAATATATTGTTATTAAACAATATTTGCGGAGAGTCAGGGATTCTATGCAATTTGATAAATGTTTTAATTTTAGCTTAAATTCTCAATATTTTTAATGTAGGTCTCCAAAAAGTCTCCAATAATTATAGGCACTTGACTTCCAAGTACTTTAGCATATATTATATATATAGAATAATAAATTTTGAACTACTAAAGACTACCAACTTGTCAAACACAATTTCCACAATAAAATTTATATAATTATACCTGGGAGGGGATTATATGTTTGATTATCTACCGGAAAAAACCAAAGCTCAAAGAGCATTCAAAAAAATGGTCATCCAAATGAGGACTCAAAACCGGCCATTAGAAGAATTACTCAGTAAATACAGAAATTCCCAAGCCGACAATAAAGATGAAAACAGCAGTAATCTGCCTTCCGAAGAAACCACTTGACTCGCAACTGAAAATAGCGTATACTGAATTATAAGCCAACCGAAATACTGCACAACAAATTAACCCAAAACATCAAATTAAAAATTTTGAGGAATACAAATGCAAAATTATTCTAACAAAGATTTTTATTTAGCATCATTTCTGGTTTCATCTGGATGCAGTTTGCAACAAACTAAAGTAGAGAATGGTGTTACAACCTTTTTCTTCAATAGGGATGAACAGCTAAATAAATTAGTAAGCCAATATTATACTCTTAAAGCAAGGGTAGAACCTATGACGTATGGCCAGGCTATACGTACTTTGAAGTCAATCATTCATACTTCAAAACTAAATACTTATTCTGAGGATAAATTAAATGGAAGGGAGTCAAGTTGAATTAAATAAATACGTAATTAAAGAATTTGCGTATGGAGAAACTAGCCACAGACATCATTTTATAAACATATCAACAGATAAACCACAAATAAATAAAACCAACCAAATCTATTCTTCTTACTTTCTACACCAGGAAGGCATAATTGAATACTACCGTACCCACTATAATGAAAAAGGCAATAATACTTTAGAGAATTATATTGCCCCAGTCTATACCGATGAACTTAAAATCGACATTGATGAAAAAGACTTGTCTTTACCTAAAGTCCAAAAGCTTCTTCGTCATTGGGAATCAATATATGATATTGATTTAAGATACCTAAAAATAAACTTTAGCGGAAGCAAAGGATTTCATATACGTATCCCTTCTATTTTATTTGGTGATTTCATTCCCTCAGAATCATTACCGGACATACACAAAAAAATTGCTGCCGAATTAACAGCCGGTATTGTTCAAATTGATGAGTCGGTTTATAAATGTACCGGGCTTTTTCGTGATGTCAATTCAATAAATTCAAAATCCGGCTTGTATGCAATTCCTTTAACCAATGATGAATTATTTTCTTTAAGCTATGACGAGATTAAAGAACTTGCCAAAGAACAAAGGGAAATTGATTATATCGACCCGGAAGAACTTGAACCGATTGAGGCTTTGGAATCATTAAAAGAAAAATGTGATGCTAAAAAAAATGGTATAAACTTTAAGCAAATCGGCAGCAACAGCATGTGGAAAGGAACTAACGAAGGAAACCGTTTTAAGGATCAAGCTACTGCCATTGGGAAATTGATTCGAGCCGGTCTTTCAAATGAAGATATCATGGGAATAGGATTGTTATTAAACAACCAAAACAACCCTCCAAAAGAAGAAAACCTAGTTAGAAAGCAAATCGCAGACCTAATAAAGAAATATGCAGCTATAAAAGGAAAATTTTGGAAGATTACTAAAGAAAAAAATGAAGTTAAAGTTGAAATAATGTTAAATGATTATATAAAATTTCTTGAGGATGAAGGATTTACTAAATTATTTTTAGACAAAGATTACATCTTTACAAGAATGCAAAATAATATCTGTTCTGAATTTTCCATTCCACAAATTAAAGATCATGTGTTGACCTTTGCTAAAAGCTCCGATGAAAGAGTACATGAAAAATTGATTGATCATGTGGGAAAATACTTAGGCGAGAATTTAATTGAGTGTGTATCTTCAAGTAAAATAGATTTCAAGCGGGATTATAAGGATAAAGCATTCGCATATTATAAAAACGGGTTTATTGAACTAAAGAAAAATTCAGAAGTTAATTTCAAAACATTTGAAGAGCTTGAATCTCCTATCTGGGAGTCAAGCATACTTCAGCGAAATATTTCTCCCATAAAAATTAAATATAAAATGCCGGAATATGAACGGTTCCTTCGTAATGTCGTCCGGGGTGATGAAGATAGATTTTTATCTCTTTGTTCTGCAATTGGCTACTTACTTCATGATTACAAAGATAAATCAAACGCAAAAGCAGTTATCCTTTGTGATGAAAAAATTTCAGAAGATCCTAATGGTAGAACGGGAAAAAGTTTAATTGGTAAAGCAATCTCACATGCAAAAAATATTATGAGAGTTGACGGTAAAAATTTTGAGTTCAAAACATCCTTTACATTTCAATTGGTTAGCCTTGATACTAAGGTATTCGATTTCAATGATGTGAAAGCAAACTTCGATTTTGAAAGATTGTTTTCAGTCATTACTGACGACATGATTGTTGAATACAAAAATAAGCAGCCGTTTCCAATTAAATTTGAAGAGTCTCCAAAGATAATGATCAGCACAAACTATACAATTAAAGGAATGGGAGCGAGTTATAGGGACAGAATGTTTGAAATTGAATTTTCCGATTTCTACAATGAACAACATAAACCCATTGATGAGTTTGGCCATTTATTATTTGACGAATGGGATGAAGATGAGTGGAACCGCTTCGATAACTTCATGCTGGAGTGCTTGCAGCTCTATCTTGACGAGGGGCTAATTAGTTGTGTACAGTTGAATCTAAATCAAAGAAAATTGATTGATGAAACTTCAGCAGAGTTTATTAAATTTTCTGAAAGCTATATCCAATTCAATTATGAATATGACAAAGAAGTACTGTTTCAAGAATTCAAAAAGTATATGGGTTACGAAAATGATTTGTTTAATAAGTTCCCAACAAAAAAGAACACCTTCACCAAATGGTTAAAAACTTACTCAACCTTTAACAACCTAGAATTCAATGAAAGGTCCTCAAACAGCAGACAGTACTTAACAGTGAAAAAGTAAAAATGGCAGTGAAAAACTTTTCACTGCTTTTTCACTGCACTTCCTTTGAAAACAGCTCAAAATCAAACAATAGTGAGAAAGTGAAAAACATTTCTTATTGAAATTTATGGAAAATAATATAAACATTATTGTATATATAGAATATATAAAAGTCATAGCCAAAACTTTCTCACTTTCTCACTTTTATTAGTTTTCATGCGAAAATTCTAATGAATTGCAGTGAAAAACCGTATTTTAATTTCGCACTGCAGTGAAAACTTTTTCACTGGGGTGGTAGGTTGTGTAGGTCGGGTACAGCCGTACACAACAATACCCTCCCAACGTAGACAGTTGAGTTGGTAATTTTGGCTAAAAAATAGAACTTGTATGGAATGAAGCTAGAAGAATCTAGGAAGACAACAGTTACAAATACCCTGACAGATAAGGTATGGTTTAGATAGTTGGGTATTGACATACACAACAATACCCGACCCGGTTTCGTGCAATTACAGTCATTTTATTTATGTAAAAACCCAGGTTCTAATTTATTGTTTAGGTGGGGAACAGATTACACAACAATACTCACCCCACTTTAAGTCTCAATGTGTAGGCAGTTTTCATGAATATGCTTACTGAAAGATCCAGTAAATCTCGTACACAACAATACCCGACCCAGCTCCTCGCTCCTAATTCAATCTTATGATAATTAAAACCCCGGTTATATTTTTTTAGGTACTTTTTTCTCAACTTATACAACAATACTTACCCCAGATTCAAGCCACTCATTTATAACAAATTAAAATTATACTTAGTTATAAATTGTAGTGTATCTGTTTAGACTTTACTTTTACGATTGGTTTGCCAACGCCATATTTTATTACTCTTCCAGTGATTGATTGAGTTTCACCAATTAAATTAAAAGCAAACAAAAATAAAGCAAGCATTTCCTTTAATGTTTTAAGCCACCGATAAATTAAATGAAATTAACTTGTTAGATTCTACAGCTCAAAGCAATACGTAGAAATGATTACCCGGCACGTTTATTTTTTTAAAATTTGTAAAATTTTGCACAATTGATTGCGCATTCTTGAAGAAAAATGTGAGTAAAATAAACAAATTTTAAATATTGCTTAAAATATACTTGACAAACGTTATTCCATTTTTTAACTTCAGGACAATCGTTTGTGCTCGTTTGTGCTCGTTTGTGCAATTAACTATTATTTTATTTAATATCGATAAATAATCTACTATTCAATTCATGAAAACTAGCAACCCTACATTAAAGAGTATTGCTCAAAAATTAGGTGTTTCTGTTTCGACTGTTTCACGTGTGATCAACGGTAAGTCTGTTCACTATAGAATCAGTAAAGAAACTGAAGAGTTAGTTCTTAAAGCTGCACAAGATTTATCATACTCACCAAATCAATTAGCACGTGGTTTAAGATTAAAGCGTACACATACAATTGGATATATAATTCCTGATATATCTAATCCATTCTTTTCAAGCATAGCAAAAAGTGTGGAAAATTCTGCAAGAAAATTAGGCTATTCAATCTTACTTTGTGATAGCGAAGAAAGTACAGAAATAGAGTCTTCTTCTTTAAAACTTATGATCAATCGTAAGGTAGATGGGTTAATTATCTCGCCTGTAGGATTAATAGTTGATCATTTAGTTGATATATCACAAAAAAATATTCCCATAGTTCTACTTGACAGATATTTTCCAAATCTTAAAATTCCGTTTGTAACATCAAATAATTATCAAGGTGCATTTGATGCTGTCAACTATTTGATCGAAAATGGTCATACATGTATTGCCTGTATTCAAGGTTTAGTCAAAACATCTCCGAATAATGATCGTGTAAAAGGTTATCGGGATGCTCACTTTGAAAATAATCTTGTGGTAAATGAATCATTAATTGTTGGAGATAGTTTTGGAGAAGAAAATGGATACTTAGAAACCAAACTTTTATTAAAACAAAGTAAATTACCAACCGCTATATTTTCTATAAGCAATCTTATTTCACTGGGAGCAATGAGAGCAATTTCGGAGGAGGGATTAAAGATTCCTGCTGATATTTCAATGATATCATTCGATGACCAACCTTACTCAAGATTCCTTTCGACGCCAATGACAACTGTTGCTCAACAGAGCACACAAATTGGACAAATAGCAACTAAGCTTCTTATTGACCAAATTGAATCACATAGAAACTTTGAACCTAAAGGAATTTTTTTACCAACAAAAATGATCATTCGTGATTCCGTGTTACAGATTAAGGACCCATATACTGCAAAGAAAGTACAGCCCTACATTCAATAACAAAAGGTTTAATTAACTGGACTTTAAATGAATATTGAAATGAAAAAAGTAATTAATGGATTTAAAACATTTTTTGTTCTTATTGTTTCATTTTCAACAATTTGTTTTGCAGGAAATACTGGGAAAATTTCAGGCAATGTATCGGATAAAGCAACTGGGGAACCACTTATTGGTGCAAATGTATTTGTTCAAGGATTAAATATAGGAGCTGCAACTGATACAAATGGTAATTATTTCATTTTAAATGTCCCGCCTGGAACATATACATTGACAGTATCTATGATAGGTTATGAAACGACTACAAGTACCAATGTTTTAGTAATAATTGATAGAACAACTACTTTAAATTTATTATTACAATCCAAGACAATTGAAGTAAATGGTGTTACTGTTATTGCAAAAAGACCTGTGATTGATAAAGACCTTACCGCAAGTGAACAAATAGTTACAGGTGAAGTATTAGAAAATTCAGGGATGCGAACGATTAAGGATGCGCTTGAAAGACAAGCAGGAATTTTTAGTGATAATTCAAATTTAGCTTGGCAAAGAGGAAGAACACAGGCATACGTTCGAGGCAGTTCAATAGTACAATCAGTATATATGATTGATAATCTTTCCGTAAACAGCGGATTGGTTTCAGATAATTACTCTGGTTTCAACACATCGACGATTGAGCAGATCTCAGTGATGACAGGTGGATACAATGCTGAATATGGCGAAGGACGATCTGCGGTAGTCAATATAATATCAAAAGAAGCATACGAAGGAATTCATGGCACATTTTTAACGCGCATGCGGCCAGCCGGAGTTTATCATTTTGGTAGAAATATATACAGCAAGGAAAATAACGATTATTTAAGTACGGGAATAAATTATTGGACACAACAATCGCAAGATCGTGAATAGTCAATATTATCAGAAAAATCCTGATTCATTGCTTCAGGCCTGGCGAAAACAAACAACACCTAATGATGTGATGGGAAAATATGCCGACCGCCCTGAATGGGAATATGAAGGAACATTATATGGTAGTATAACAGACAAATTTAGCTTTCTCGCTTCAGGACGATTTAAGCAGGGAGTTGGAATTTTCCCTGAAGCAATCCCATATAATCCCGAATTTAATATCCAGGGCTATGTTAATTATAAGTTCTCATCAGAAATTAAAGTTCGATTAGGCGGATTTTATGGTGGATATGAAAGCGCTGATTATACTTCAACAAATCTAAATACATCTGAACATGGGCAGGAGGCTGGATGGTTAGCGCCAATGAGAATTGATGAACAATATGCACGTGCAAAATACAATCTGTTCGGAGCACCATTTAGGCAGTGGCCGGAATTAAGAAGGTGGTCTCAATTGTTCGGTAAGCTGACACATATAATAAATAATCAATCTTATTATGAAGTGACGATTAGTTATCTGCGAGATAATTTAGATCGTTCTGATAGACAAAATCGCATACCAGATTCTTTATGGTTACCGGATGTCGTCTCTATGATCCCTAGATATACTCTGCAATCGTACTACCACACATGGACAAAAAGTAATTCACAGTCATATCAAATTAAAGCTGATTACACAAATCAAATTACTCAAGAACATAATATTAAGTCAGGGTTTACATTTAGGACTTTTGATTTCTCTTACGAGAATTTTTCTGCAGAATCTAAAAGCAATAGAGTAAACGATATGAATGTGTTTAATGGGAATCCTTATGAAGGAAGTTTATATCTTCAAGATAAGATTGAATTTCCTGGATTAGTTGTGAACATAGGAGTAAGAGGGGATTTCTTTAATCAAAACAGAAATGCACCAAAGAATAAATTCGATCCGCTTGCGATTGAAATTGAAACACCAGGTCATGATCCAGGGGCTCCGTTAGGAATTCCCGGCAATCCGGAACGAGAAAAAACAAAATTACAATCGGCAATTTCTCCAAGAATAGGAATCTCACACCCAATAAGCGATAATGCAGTATTGCATTTCGTCTATGGTCATTTTTATCAGAGACCATCCTGGACAAAAATGTTCGGCTTTCCCTTTGTGAATTATACTACAATTTGGGACAGCATTTTGAATCCATATGCAAAACAAACTACTTATATGGATGAATGGCAAGGATACTATGGAAATCCTGATTTAGGATATGAAAAAACAATTCAATATGAACTTGGAGTGGACTACAACATAGCTGATGTGTATCAAATTAGATTTAACTGGATATTATAAAGATGCGACTCGTGAATCTGATGTTATTACTGGGGTGTATTCTGCTACTCACCCTGCAACCAAAGCATTGATGGTTAGCAATTCTGGTTATTCTGATGTTCGTGGTATAGAAACTAAACTTGATTCTAGGTTTAATGGGATGATCAATTTTGGGCTAAGTCATGAAATATATTGGTCCTTTAATGGTGAAGTAGGATATAGTCGTCTATACGAGACGGGTTCGCAAAGCTTGGATGTACCAAAGGGATTAAGACAAGAAAAGGGACCTTGGGGAGGTTATCAAAGAATAAAAGGATGGGCTAATCTTGTAATCGACAAAGATGAAGGACCGGAAATATTTGGGATCAAGCCATTAAGTGATATGAATATTTTTGCAAATTTTTGGTGGAGAAATGGAGACCTATATACTTATCATGCACCTGGTGATCAATCAACAGAACCGAACAATATGAGGTGGTTCAATTATTATCAGATCGATCTCAAGGTATCAAAGGGATTTGAAATTCTAGGGATGGAGACAGAATTCAGTGTCGAAGTTAAAAATCTCCTTGATTCAAAATTTCTAAGGCTTTTGTACGGAGATGATATGGTAAAATATCAACAGAATCCGAATCTTCCTTTAAACGAACGTCTTCCAAAAACATACGATTTCTCTGAACCGAATATCTGGGAATGGTATTCTTATGAGGCACCCCCAAGAAGATTCTACTTACAACTTTTGTTAAAATTTTAAAGGCATAAAATTGGTCCATCAAAATGTTAGAACAAGAAAAATTTTTACGTTTATAATTCTTGCTTTATTTTGCTCTGATATGGCTATTGCTCAAGTTACCTGGGGTAAGCAGACCCTTAAGAGAGGAAAGCTTTGGGCAACAGTTTGGAATTCACTACAATACGGAGACCCAACAGAAACTGAAAACGGCTTCAATACACTTGACTATCCTGGCTATTCTAAAGGAACGAATGTTAATGATGCTTTGAATTATGCAGAAGCAGTGGGTTATGCTATTTATGGAGTCCGGGAAAATATTTCGTCTTCCTATACAATCAATTCACGATTTTTTCCATCAGGGCAAGATATTTTCCCTATCGAAGAAGCTACACTTACAAAAAATTATAACCTGGAAAATATTGGTATTGCAGGGGAGGAAATTGTAAATGGTGCTCATCACGTTAATGGTCTAAACGTAGATATCTCAAGACGAAGTATGGTTTGGAGTTTCCCTGGATTGAGTGATTTTATAATCCATGAAGTAACGATAACTAATAATGAATTAACCTCAGTCGACTCAATGTTTTTTGGGATGAGATATGGACTTAGAATTACTCAACGTTCCGGAACAAGAGGGGATGAAAAATATGGCTGGGATCCTAATGAAAAACTTTTCTATTTCTATGATCATAGAACGTTTAATTGGGATACCGAAGAACCTATCATTTATAATTTTGGAGTTGGACCTTTAAGAGGTGACATCGCAGATGCAGATGATATATACAGACAGGGAAGTCGAGACCATGAACTTAATGCGCCTGGTTATTTAACAGTTGTTGTGCTTGATTCATCTGGAGGAAATATATACCAAAATATATTAGAACATACTGGGCAAGGACTTACTGAAGGAGCTCCTCTTGTAGATCAAATATTTATTCAAGGGTCATCATCTAATGCTCGAGTTAAACAAGTCATGACACATCAACAGCCAAGGTTATCCTGGGATGAAGCTCGGGCTTTGGGAGGCGAAGGCGGGAATAAATATGAGCGGCGTCCGGAATTTTTAGTCAGTGTTGGTCCACTTTCGCTAACTCCTTTTGCGTCTGTTAAAATTGTTTTTGCCGAGGTAATAGGGGAAATGGATAGGAGTAAAATTGTTGAAGGTGGTGTACAAAATATAGATCTGCTAGCAACTGCATCACGCGATTCTATGCTAGAACATGTAAGAGCAGCAAGAAAATTATATGCAAATAATTATATCCCCTCAGTATTTCCACCTCCAACACCCACTGATGGAGAGAATAGTCTTCAAATTACAACTGAACCTGGGAAAATTATAATTGAATGGCCTCCGATATCACAAGATTATAAAGATCCAAAGACAAACATAAATGATTTTGCTGGATATAGAGTTTATCGTTCTACATATTTTACTATAGGTCCATGGCTATTAGTCCAAGACATAAAAAAAGAGTCTGCAGTAATAATTGATGGACATGTCAGATTTGTAGATGAAAATTTACCATTTGGTGTTGGGAATTATTATTGCGTAACAAGTTATGATCAGGATGGTAATGAAAGTGGAAAAGTGAATAATAATAGATTTCCAGTTTATCCGTTAAGAGCTCCGAATTTGGAATTCCCAAATAAAGTATACGTGGTTCCAAACCCCTTTATTCAACATAGTAATCTTACTGGTACCGGTGAACAATATCGTATGGAATTTATAGGTATACCGGCAATATGTAAAATAAAAATCTATACTCTCACAGGCGATGTTATCCAAGAAATTTATCACGATGACGGGAGTGGTTCCGAAGCATGGGGTAGTATTAAAAAATTGGATTATCAGCTAAATAAATGGACATTAGGAGTAGCACCAGGAATATACATTTATCGAGTTGAATCACTGGTCCCCGGTCATTCAGGGGAGTCCTTTATCGGTAAATTAGCAATTGTGAAGTAACGGAGAATTTTTAGATGAGTTTTTTAAAAAAGTTTTTTCGACTAACATTAAATTACCTTTTTTTATTAAGTGCCTTGATTCAGGCACAATCCGGGATTCCAGCAGAAAATATTGAACGCGCCGGACAGTCTGGGTGGCAATTCTTGAAAATCAACGGTGATGCCAGACAAGCAGCATTAGCCGGAGCGTATACAGTTATATCAAATGGCGATGCAAATTCGATGTTTGGGAATCCAGCCTTACTTTCGGATGTGAAAAATATAGATGCACAGGTGAGTATTGTTCAATGGATTGCTGATATTAATTATCATTCTCTTGCAGTAGCATATAGGCTAGGAGATTTTGGTGTTATTGGATCTAGTATTGGGATGCTTGACTATGGAGATATTCCTGAAACAATCAATGAATCGGTTGGATCTAACGGGACAGAACCAGTAATTACAGGTAATATGTTTACCGCTAATGATTTAGCTATTGGATTTTCTTATGCTAAAAACATAACAGACAACCTATCTATTGGTGGGAGTATAAGATGGTTGCAGCAGCAAATTGCAGATCTTTCTATGAGGAACTGGTCATTAGACTTCGGTACTATGTACCATACCGGATTTAAAAGTTTAAGAGTAGCAGTAACAGCAAGGAATTTTGGCCCAGATTCACGCTTCGGTGGCTGGAGTGAAAAATACCAGACTGAATCAGATTATGTTAGAATGCCTCTGGATTTTCGTGCAGGATTGGCAATGGATTTTCTGGACTATGCGGGAAGTCCTCATTTATTAACATTAATTGCTGAAGGTGATCATCCTAACGACGGAAGAGAAAAATTTCATGTTGGGGCGAGTTATTCATTCCATGACAAGTTTTTTCTAAGAACTGGATATAAATTTAATTACGATGTTCAGAGGTTTACTTTTGGTGCAGGCATAACCTATTCAATTGGAAATATAATAGGAACAATTAATTATGCGTATGTTGACTTTAATGAATTAAACCAGGTACACATGTTTACTTTAGGATTCACTTTCTTATAAAAATTTTTTAGAATGAAAAATGTTTCTGAACTCTGTAAATAATATTGTTATTCAGCAATTTAATAATTATTGATTATGAAAAATAAAGTTGTTGTTGTAGGAAGTTATAATACAGATCTCACCATCAAAACAGATCGTATTCCTTTTCCAGGTGAAACGATAATAGGAGGAAAATTTTCGGAAAGTGGTGGTGGGAAGGGAGCTAACCAGGCAGTTGCAGCCGCCCGCACCGGGGCTAATGTGAGTTTTATTGCAAGGGTCGGTAATGATGCACTTGGAAAGGAGGGGATTCAACGTTTAAATGAGGAAGGGATTGATACTAGTTTCATTTATTCAGATACAGATGTCCCTACCGGTGTTGCTTTCATTGTTGTTGATAAGAATGGAGAAAATAGTATTGTTGTTGCTTCAGGTGCAAACTCAAGATTGAGTCCTGCTGATATTGATACTGCAGAATATGAAATCTTATCGGCGGATGTTATACTTCTTCAACTGGAATCACCAATTGAGACAATTGAATCAGTAATAAATAAATCTTATGAAACGGGCTCAATAGTAATTCTAAATCCTGCTCCTGCACAGCAATTAAAGGAAAATATCTTACAAAAAATTAAATATAATTACACCTAATATTGTTGAAGCCGAGATGATCACAGGGATAAAAGTAACTGATGAGGAAAGCTTGCGTTCTATAACAATGAAGTTTTTCGACTTTGGAATTAAAAACGTTTTTATCACACTTGGATCAAAAGGTGTTTTTGCCGGAATACCAAATATGATGGAGTTCATTCCATCATTTAAAGTTCATTCGATTGATTCTACGGGCGCTGGAGACGTATTTAGCGGTTCTCTTGCTGCATTTATATCAGAAGGAATGTCAATTAAAAAAGCAGCAAAGATGGCTAACGCTTCTGCTTCAATATCTGTAACAAGAATGGGTGCGCAGAATTGTGCTCCATATAGAAGCGAGATTGAAAAATTTATTTTAACCAAAAAATCCTCATTAGCTAATGCAGTTAAATGAATAATCATAAATTTATTATCATAAGTAAGGAGTAATAAATGAAAACAAATTACAAGTATTTTTTAATCATTTTGATGCTGACAGTGTTTTGTCAAGGATTAATTGCTCAAGATGTAAAGAATATGACGCTTCTTGGAAATTTCGGCAGAGGGGAAGGCGAATCAAAAGCAATTTTTGCAGCCGGTTCAATAGTATTTTACGGACTTGGCAATAAAATACAAATTGCAACTTTCTCTAATCCTTCCTCGCCTGTTAAGATAGGGAGTGTGATACTTTCTGATGTTGTTGAAGATCTTGTACGAACTTCAATCAACGGAAATCAATATTTAGTGGTAAGTGGTGGTAGCAAAATGTGGTTAATTGATGTACAAAATCCTACTACGCCTTCGTTGGTTTCTACTGTTGATGTAGCTCCAGGTACTGTTTGTGAAGGTATCGCAACAAGTAGTACATATGCTTTTGTAGCGGCTGGAGGAGCGGGGTTTAAAATTTACAATATTGCAACCCCATCCAGTCCAACATTCGTAACTTCAATAGACAGTCTGGAATATTGTGAAAGTGTTGTGATATCGGGACAATACGCATACATTGCGGCAGCTTCAAGAAGCCATATCGTTGATATTTCAAATCCTGAAACACCAGTATATGTTGGAAGAATTGCAGGATATGGAGGCTACCATCAATACGTAAATGTTAGATCGGGCTACGCATTTGTTTGCAATTATGACGCTGGATTACAGGTTGTAAATGTGACAAATCCGGCAAATCCTGTAAATGTTATGGCTATACCTTCAGGTTATAGGACAGCAAGAATTATTTTTGATGGTAATTATGCATATGTTGCCGTCGGCGACTCAGGATTGTATATTTATAATATCGTTGACCCAGCATCTCCAGTTCTTACCGGTGCTATCAAAACAACTGGACGTGCTTCATCACTATACTATGGTGCTGTTTCAATAAGTGGTGTGCCCACTGGTCACATTTTTATTGCTAATAGGAATCCGGCACCAGGTGTTAGCGCCATTAATGTATCAGTTCCGCCATCTCCAACGACATCATCATTTTTGGCGGCCTTACCTGCTGCTTCAGGCACCGCATATATTCCATACTATTTGGACGGGAAAGTATATATTGCGTATGGTACGTCTGGTCTTCGAATAGTTGATGTCACTAATCCGTCAAGCCCTACGTTACTTGGGACTGCTGATTTAGGTGGAGACTCAAGGGATGTAGTTGCAAGAGGCAATTACGCATATGTTGCGGCAAGAGATTCAGGGGTCTATGTTGTTGATGTAACAGATCCAGCTAACCCGGTTAAAGTTAAAACAATTACAACAGCTCGTGCTCGAGGAATTTCCATGAGTGACACAAAATTATATGTTGCAGCGAGTGATAGCGGTATGGGATTTATAGATATTTCAAATCCACCATCCTCATTTGTAGCTAATTACTCAGGAAGCAGTGTATACGGTGAAAACGTAACTGTAAATGGAAATGTTGCAGGTTTAACTGATTACAGCCAAATTACTTTTTATGACATTACGGATCCATCTGCTCCAGTTAAAAAAGGATCGACGGGTAATTTTAGAACTGGTAACGAAGGATTCGCGATCGATGGAAATTATGCATATATACCAGATGGGGACACATTGGAAATATTCGACATATCTGATATTATGAATCCAATAATTGCATCAAAAATTAAAACTGGTGGCTACGGCTATAACTGTGTGGTAGAAGGTGATTATTGTTACGTCGCATCAGAAGCCACGGGAGTAAGATCAATTAATATTTCTGATCCCTCAGCTCCAGTTGAGGATGGTTATTATGATGATGTTCCTCAATCAAGAGGCGTAACTGCTGACGGGAAGTATGTATATGTCACTGAAAAAACCGATGGACTGACGGTTTATACCAACGATCTGGTCACTTCAGTAGAAAATGATAAAGTATTATTACCTGGGAGTATTACTTTATATCAAAATTTTCCAAATCCTTTTAATCCGGATAACGAACATAAAAATTGAATTAACCAAAAGTGCTTTTGTTTCGCTTCAAGTTTTTAATTTACTAGGACAGAAAGTTGCAAATCTAATAACTCGTCAATTACCAGTAGGAATTTCGAATGTAATTTTTGATGGTTCATCTCTTGCTACCGGTATATATATATATCGATTACAGGCAAACGGTGTCACTATTGAAAAGAAAATGATGATGATAAAATAAATTAATAATACATGGTTTTGATAATATAAGTCAGCTATTAAAAATTAGAAAATATTTAATTTTTTTTCGTTTAGAAATGAGGATATTGTACAAGTTATGGGTATAGGATTAACTAGTCAAATAATTCACAATCATTTAATTATTTCAGGAGGTCATATGAAAATAACTCGGCTACTAATTGGAGTATTATTTTTTTTAACGGTGGTAACTTTGTCGGTATATGCTCAAATCCCTTTGGATGATAATATTCCAGCAACCAGTGTATTAGGTACAAATGATTTTGAAACTAATACTAATTATGCTGTTACATCCGATACTACTTTTGCAGAACCAACTGGAGCTGCTATTGATCCAACAACCGGAAAGTTATTTATTGCAGATCGTGATAATAGACGTATTGTACGCTTTAGTTCTACTGCGAAACTATTAAATGGAGCTGCTGCAGAAGCAGTACTAGGGCAACCCGATTTTGTAACACGAACAAGAAACACAGGCGGAATATCTGCAGCAACAACCAATGATCCCAATGGACTTTGTGTCGACGCTAATGGTACTCTTTGGGTCGCTGACATGACAAATAATCGTGTTTTACGTTTTGACAATGCTTCATCCTTAACCAATTCCTCGCCAGCCAATGGAGTATTAGGTCAGCCTGACTTTGTTACAAATACTGCTGGGGTAACGGCTAGCACAATGAATACACCCACAAGTGTATTTGTGGATGCTAATGGCACACTTTGGGTTGCCGACAGGGCCAATAACCGAGTATTACGATTTGATAATGCTGCAACCAAATCTGATGGGGCTCCAGCAGATGGCGTTTTGGGCCAGACAGATTTTGTATCGGCAACTACCGGGCTAACTGCATCAACAATGAATACTCCCTGGGGAGTTTTTGTAGATGCTGGTGGCAGACTATGGGTCGCAGATAGGATAAATAACAGAGTACTTCGTTTCGATAATGCTACTTCTAAATCAAATGGCGGTTCGGCTGATGGAGTAATAGGTGAACCGGATTTCACAACTAGTGTATTCAATAAAACAAGAGGCGGACTTGGAGAGCCACGTGGAGTTGCTGTTGATGGTATAGGTAGATTATATGTTGTTGATGAAGGTAATACAAGAGTGCTCGTTTATAATAATGCGGCAAACCTTTCTAATGGGCCGAATGCAAATTATGTAATAGGGCAATCAGATTTTACATCGGATCTTTCTTCTCCTATAACAGCTAGTAGTCTCAGTTACCCAATTTCTATTTTTATTGAAAATGAAGCTAATAATATTTGGATTCCAGATACTTATAATCATCGTGTATTGCGCTATTCTGTTTCTCCTCTGCCTGTTGAGCTTGTTTCATTCAAAGCTAATATAAATTCCAATAACGTGGAATTAAATTGGTCTACAGTTACTGAACTTAACAATGCTGGATTTGCAATTGAGAAAAAATCAAATAACATATGGAATCAAATCGGATATGTGAAGGGAAATGGAACTACGACCGATCGACATGATTATTCATTTGTTGATAAAAGTTCATCCGGCAAATATCAATATCGTTTAAAACAAATCGATCATGACGGTAGTTTTGAATATAGTAATGTGATAGAAGTAATTGTCGGATTGAGTGTGCAAGATTATAAGTTAAGTCAAAACTTTCCAAACCCATTTAATCCAACAACAACTATTACTTTTGCAATGCAGAATACTGAGCATGTATCGATAACAGTTTATAATACCGTTGGTCAGGAAGTTGCAAAGTTATTTAAGGGAATAGCTAATGCAAACCAGGTATATTCACTTTCATTTAATGCTGTCAATCTTTCAAGCGGGGTCTATTATTATTCTTTACATTCAGCCAGCAGAAATGAAGTAATGAAAATGGTATTGATGAAATAAAATCTTCTTAGTATGGTCTTAGATCGGTTGTTTCTGAATGATTATCAGAAGCAACCGGTTTTCATGTAAGATAAATAAAGAAATAGCATATAATAATTTATAAGCATAAATTCTTAGTTATTGTTTGATTTTTATATAAAAAAAACAGTTAATTTTAAAAGACATTAAAAGAGCAAGTATGAATTGTTTCAGAATATTACACTTAACTGTGCTCATTTGGGGGACAGTTTATTTTACTATTTATTCTCAATCAAATTTAGTTCAAAATATAACTGCTGCACCATCTGCAAGTAATTTCACTTATCCTCAATCGGTTTTTGTTGATTCACCAAATGGCAATATTTGGGTAACTGATTTTGACAATAACCGTGTACTAAGATTTGATGTTTCTTCACTTACAGATGCAATTGAACTGCATACGTCCTCATTGCCAACACAGTACTCACTGGGTCAAAATTTTCCCAATCCTTTTAACTCAATGACACAAATCAAATTTTCAACAAATTTATCCGGGAACGTTGAATTGGTTGTTTATAATATCCTCGGTAAAAAAGTGGCAACATTATTTAATAATAATGTCACAGCAAATACAGTATATTTAATTACTTTTGATGCCAAATTATTATCAAGTGGAATTTATTTTTATTCTTTAATAACCGAGCAAGGTAGTTCAGTAAAAAGAATGTGTCTTTTGAAATAGTGTTATTTTCAGTAAGGAATATTTTTTTGATGAAAATAAAAATTACTTTTTATCTGTTTTGTATTTTGTTTAGTCAGTTGATTAAAGCTCAATCTCCATTAGAAAATAATATGTCTGCCAGCGGAGTTCTTGGGCAATCAAATTTTATCTCAGGTTTATCGGGCACTGCATCAAACAAAATGAATGCTCCTTCCGGGGTGGCTGTAGATCCCACGACGGGAAAATTATTTGTTTTAGATAGATACAATAACCGAGTTTTGCGATGGGATTCGTCAACTAAGATGATAGACGGATCATCTGCTGAAGCCGTCTTTGGTCAACAGGATTTCAATACTTCGACAAGTGGATTATCAGCCTCCAAATTTAATGATCCCTTAAGAGTATTTGTTGACAATAATGGTAGTCTCTGGATAAGCGATTACTTGAACAATAGAGTTTTGAAGTTTGACAATGCGTCATTTAAATCAACTGGCGCATCTGCGGATATGGTATTGGGGCAAAGTAGTTTTACAACTAATTCCAGTGGAACAGCACCCAATAAAATGTATGGACCTGTTGGTGTTTTTGTGGATGGGATCGGAAGACTTTGGGTAACAGATAGGTTAAATCATCGTGTCTTGAGATTTGATGACGCCTCATTAAAGAATAATGGATCAAATGCCGATGGCGTATTAGGTCAATCGAATTTTAATACAGGAACTAGTGGACTCTCTGCAACAAAAATGAATAGACCTATGGGAGTATTTGTAGATTCAGAGGACCATCTTTGGGTGTGCGAAGACGATAATAATAGAGTTATAAGATTTGATAATGTTTCATTAAAAGGTAATGGCGCTGCGGCGGATGGTGTATTAGGTCAACCGGATTTTACTACAAATTTAAAAAGCCAATCCAGGAATGGGGTCAGTAATCTTAGAGGTGTTTTTGGAGATGAAGCAGGCAGGATATACATTGTGGATGAGTCAAATCATAGAATATTAGTTTACAATCATGGGGCATCATTACCTAACGGTGCTTTCGCTGATTATGTAATTGGCCAACCGGATTTTGGAAGTGATCCAATTATTCAACAGGAAATTTACGATCCTTCAACAATGAACTATTTGTTATTTATGCCACGTGTAACAACTGCCGTAGAAAATGGTAAATATCCGCTGATAATCTTTCTTCATGGTATAGGAGAAAGTGGAAGCGAATTATGGAAAGTAAAACAGGAAGGACTTCCTAAAATTCTTGACGGTAACAATTCATTCCCATTTATTGTTGTTTCTCCGCAATGTCCTTCTACAACTGAATGGTATTATAATGGCGGTATTCAACAAATAGTTAATAAAATGATAGATAGTGTCATTGTGCGCTATCCGGTTGATACAACTCGTATTTATTTGACTGGGCTCAGCATGGGTGGTATCGGAAGCTTGGACTTAGCAATTCGGTATCCAACTAGATTTGCAGCCATTATTCCAGTAGCATTCAGAATTGAAGAGGGATGGGATTTATGTAAAATAAAGGATATACCAATGTGGGCATTTCATGGAGAAAAGGATGACGTTATTCCAATTTCAGAGGCCGAAAAAGTTATTAATATGTTAACTGTTTGCGGTGGGAATCCTTTATTTACAATTTATTCAGACCTATATCACGATTCGTGGACCCGAACATATAATAATTCTGCAATTTATGATTGGCTTTTAACAAAGAAAAAATAGTGAGAACAATTAATACAAAAAATATTTTTCATTATAAATTCTTCTGTCAGACATGTCTAGTATTTTTTGTTTTATTTTACTCTATGACAACTGCTCAAATTAACATAGAGGCAGTTGCAAATCTGAACTACACAATATCTTCAAAGCCATATCAATTTGTTGAGGGTTATCAATCATTTATAAGTGGTTCTTATTCACCGTATCAATTTTACCGAGATGGAAGAAATAGTGATTCTGCATTTGTTGCAAGAACTTTAGTGGGCGATGATGAAATTGGATGGAAAACTGCGAACGTACCTATATCGTGGGAGGGTGATTCTCTATCGTTCATATGGGCTTGTGGTTTTGGCAATAATCTTGGTAATGAATGGTACGATCTTGCCATTAACAATAAAAATGTAATTTCCTTTTCAACAAAAAACGAAGCTTATTGGTTTGAAAAAGGTTTGGATGAAATCCATCTCTCATTCACTGCTGTTTCCCAGAACTATAATGGTGCGAATTTCGGCTATATGGTTTTAACCATACCTCGTACTCTTCTTGTAAATAATCAAGGATTGAAAATCCGTATTCGCAGTAGAAAAGCAGAAAGAGAAATATGGTATAGGCTTTTTGCATACAGAAATGTAATTCAGGAATTAATCAACAGTGCACATCAGATCTATTTTTCGAAGACAGATTTTATCCATATGGGTGATGCAGTATTTACTATATGTGCCCCTAAGAAATATTCTAATTCAATTGTGCAACTTTTTAATTCCAATTTAGAGATTGCAAAAGATTATCTTAAGTCAAATGGTTTGCTTTCAAAGACGAGTATCGTTGTTCCACGGAAATTTCAACCTAATTCAAATTCATTTACTATTGTTAAAGTTGACAATAGATTAGTAGATACAATTTCCTGGAATGCTATTAATAAAAAACGAGTTCGTGCATTTATGGATGAACCACTTGAATGTTATAGGTATGTATTTCAGCCTGGAGAGCTTCCAAAATTCAGATGGAAAAACGAAATATTGGTTGAAAATGAGATAGGGAAATTCCCTTTAAAAGTAAGTTACTACAACAAGGATTTTCAAAAGGTTACTATTGCTGAATTACCAGGCCGTTATGGGGCAATGATTGAAGGAACTACACCTTCCGGTTTTAATATTAAAAGATTTGTGACATTATTTTGTACTAATACGGTATTTGATGATTATAGTAAAAATGTCCCAATCAAAATGAATAAGCTTAAGAATTATAAAATTAGTGATCAAAACTGGGAGCGATATTTTAATAATGAAGAACGCTTTTCATTTGGCAATATAAAATTGTTTCCACAACTTGATGCTGATGCAGCCGTATTTCTTGCGGGGTTAAATGATTTAGATAGTAGTGATAATATTTATAACACACCACGAATTAAAGATCGTCAGTGGTGGCTTAAATTCAAACAAAAGATAGTAGGTAAAGATAATTTACATAATCCTCTTATTAAACCTAAAGTAATGGTTAATGATTCCTCTATATTATTGAATGAAAATATTAACTTATCAGATCAATATGATAGAGGAAAGATTCAAAAAATTAAAAACATCTGCCAACAATGGGCTGATGATAGTGGAGTCCCTAATGTCACATTGATAGTCCATAAAGGCAATATTATTTTTTATGAGTCATTTGGTAAAGATGATTCGGGAAAAACTATAAATAAATATTCAAGAATGTGGATGGCCTCGATAACAAAACTTCTTACAGGTATTCTAGTGATGCAATTTGTTGAGCAGGGTCTTATAAATCTTGATACTCCTATTAGTTCTTATCTTTCTGAACTAAAAGGAATCGATAATGATAAACTTACAATCCGTCATCTTTTGACTCACACAAGCGGATTACAATTTGCCGGGGAATGGGCTTCAGATTGGAACTATTCACTAGAAAATCAAATTGCTCAGATTCTTCCATCAGTTGACATCGGGAATTCATTTGCTTATAACAGAGTAGGATATGCAATTGCAGGAAAAGTTATGGAAAGAATAACTGGCTGCACAATTCCTCAGTTATTTTATGATTATTTATTCATGCAACTTGGTATGAAAAGTGCCTATGCAGATAATACTTATGGTGGTTTGTACTGCTCATCAATAGACCTTGCTCGTCTCGGGCAAATGATGCTTAATAAAGGAATTTATAATGGATATAAATTCTTTTCAGAACAGACATTTGAGGATATGTTACCCCGGAAGCTAACAGCCAGTGATCGATTTTGGGGAATTGGTACATCTCTTTTTCCGGGTCATGGTCTTAGCGACTTCACATTCGGACATGGGGCTGCATCAGGATCTATATTTCGGATTGATCCGAAAAATGATTTTATAATTATTTCTGCAAGAAATAAACCAGGAAGATCGTTCGAAAAATATCAGGATAAGTTGATTGAAGGTTGTGCGGCTCTAATAAATAAATATTGAGCAAGATGTGAAAATAAAAAATAAAAAATATTCGCTCTATTCTAAGAAAGAAGTCGGACAATTACATTTATTGTTACCTGTCATATTGCTGGTTACTGTATTCTCACTTGTTCCGCTTCTTAGGGGAATTTATCTTGGATTTACCGATTACCGTCTTGGAGATCCAATTAAATTCAATGGAATTGAAAACTATATCCAGTTATTTAATGATGAATATTTCTGGAATTCATTTAAAATAGGGATGGTGTGGACTCTTATTGTGACCGGATTACAAATAAGTCTTGGATTAGGGCTTGCACTTCTTCTTAATTCAAAAATACGATTTACATCTTTTTATACAATTCTTGTTTTGCTTCCTTGGGCAACACCGCCCATTATAAGAGGTATACTTTGGAGACAAATGTATGAACCAACCGCTGGCGCCGTTAATATTTTATTTAGTGATTTAGGACTTATATCAGCGCCTATAAACTGGTTATCGAGCTTTGAATATGTTATCCCAGCAGTTATTATAGCGGGAGTGTGGGGGGAAATATCAAAAGCAGCAATTTTTCTTTTAGCAGGATTGCAAACAATTCCAAACGAGCTTTATGAAGTTAGCAAAATTGATGGTGCCGGAATATGGGCAAGATTTAGTCATATCACTCTTCCAAATCTTAAACCTGTGTTAGCTGCAATTATTTCACTAACATTTATGTGGAATTTTAATACTTTTGGTATTGTTTGGGTATTAACACAAGGTGGGCCTGGCGGAATGACTCGGTTACCTATGCTAGCTGCATATGAAGAAGGATTCCGATATGGGTATATAGGCTATGCTGCTGCAATTGGAAATGTTATGG
Organism: uncultured Ignavibacteriales bacterium; assembly: GCA_963731745.1. Taxonomy (GTDB): domain Bacteria; phylum Bacteroidota; class Ignavibacteria; order Ignavibacteriales; family Ignavibacteriaceae; genus CAVSWT01. The sequence continues at coordinate 22,468 of CAVSWT010000011.1, read as the reverse complement.
TTATTATTCTTTCACTAATATTATTTATGTATATAAGAGTGCAATTACGAGAAAGAACCGAGTCATGAAAAAGAGTTTTCCATATTCTAATATTGCGATCCATGGAATGATTATTTTTTACGTAATATTTTTGTTGTTCCCATTACTTTGGGTATTAGTAAGTTCATTCAAACCAACGGCTGAAATTTATTCTGGTGTACCAACAATTTTACCAAAACACATTACATTCGATCACTATCTCTCGGTGACAAGTGGTCAACTGCTTTTCAGAAGTATGTGGAATAGTATTATTGTCGGTGTATTATCAACAATTTTAGTTATTCTAATTGCCATTCCGTCTTCATATGCTATGGTTCGTTATAAATCAGTTGTTAACAATGCAATTTTAGGCTGGATACTTGTATCTCAAATTTTCCCTGTTATTCTTATCATGATACCTTTATATGTCGTATTAAGATATATAGGTTTAACAGATTCTCTAACTGGATTGACGTTGATTTATATTGTGTGGTCATTGCCCTTTGTATTATGGATGATGCATGGCTATGTTAAAAGTATTCCATTAGATTTAGAAGAAGCAGCCGTGTTGGATGGAGCCTCCCGGCCTCAGGTGATCTTCAAGGTAATCTTGCCGTTACTACTTCCGGCCATTGGTGCCTGCGCATTATTTTCATTCATATCTGCATGGAATGAATTCTTCTTTGCTTTTGTATTAATGAAAAGTCCAACACTTGCCACCTTACAAGTGGAATTGGCAAGATATACAGGAATGGAAGGGCAGGCGAGAACAGGTCCCTTGGCGGCAGCAAGTATCATTGCGACAATTCCTTCAATAATTTTATTTATACTGATGCGAAAATGGCTTACAACTGGTTTAGTTGCTGGAGCGTTAAAAGGGTAATGAAACGTATTGTTTATATAATAGTAATATTAATAATAGGAACTGTTATCGTTTTGTGGATGACACGCAAGCGTGTAGATCCAAGGAATCTTCCTCTTCGTTTTGTAAGTCTCGCTTGGCAAGAAGCTACAATAGCTACTAATAAATCTATCGTTTCAGAATGGAATAAAGCACATTCCGATTTGAAAGTAGAATATATTCAGGGACCTGGAATTCTGCACATGATTATCTAATAACTACGTTTGAAACAGGCGATGTCCCAGATATTTTTCATTATGAATCTTCGGTAATTATAGATTATGCAATGCGCGGTTATCTTACTGATCTTTCACCTTATATTTCTAATGATATGAAAAAAGATATCTTAGATATTGCATGGGAAACTGTTACAAGACCAAATGGAGAGGTAGAAGGAATACCATTTCTGATTGAATCACTTGTTGTTATTTACAATAAAACTCTTTTTACAGAAGAAGGAATTATTCCACCAGATATTAATCATCCTTGGACTTGGGATGATCTTAAGGCGGCGGCCAAAAAGTTGACGAAGGATATCAACAGTGATGGCTTGATCGATCAATATGGTGCTGGTTTTGGACTTCGTAATTCAGCAAATATAATTATGAACACTTCCATTAGCTTTGGAGGATCATTCTTTAGGAAGGAGAGGGGATCATTTTGTTGTTAAAGTAAACAATGAAGAAAAAAAATTGCTTCATACGATTGTAGATATGATTTATAAGGATAAAACAGTTGCCCCCACGAGTATAGGTGAAACCGGAACAGGAATGATACCGGGATTTTTTAGTGGTAGATATGCCATGCTGGTTGGTATTGGCGCTTGGGCAAGACAGCAAATAGTAGAAAATGCACCTAAGGAATTTAGTTGGGGAGTAATGCCTCCGCTCAAAGCTCAAACACAGATGTATGGTGCCAGTACTCAAACCCTAAGCGTTCCAAAAGAATCTAAACGTGCGAAGGATGCAATGAAGTTTATAGATTTTATGTTAAATACAAAAAATATGGCTCGTCTTGCTTTAAATGATTGGATGATACCAACAAGAAAAACGTGTCTATCAATGCCAGAGTTTCAGAATTCAGCCGGAGGCTGGGATATAACCTGTTCAGCTGTTTCAACTCTGGGAGTGGGACCATGGCTGGGTGCACCTGGGTATGTAGAGTGGAAGAGCCGTGTAGCCAATCCAGTTCTTCAGGAATTATTTGCAGGTAGAATGACTGTGGAAGAGGCTGCAAAGCGTATCGAACATGAAAGCAACATCGTTCTTTCCCGTTATAAAAAACGTGGAGAGGTATGGTGATATCACTCCAAGATAGAGCGCGCGGATCATTGATGGGACTAGCAGTCGGCGATGCACTAGGAGGTCCAACTGAAGGTAAAACCCCTGAGAAAATATTATCTCTTTGGGGAAGGGTAAATGATTTTCTTTATGACGATCAAACTGGTAGTGATGATACCGAATATGCTTTATTTAATGCAAGGTTACTTTTAGAGAAAAAAAGAGTAATTACAGAGGATGATTTTGCTGCCGCATGGCGGAGAGATATTATTAAAGCTAATAATACTTATAAAGGGGCTGGGTTCAGCGAGATTATAGCGATAAAGAATTTATTAAAAGGATTGCAACCTCCTCAATCTGGGCAGCATTTACATAGTTGGAGCGACGGACTTGCAATGCGCGTTGCCCCGTTTGGAATTGTGTCAGTTGGCGATCCACAACAAGCAGCACATCTTGCATCCAATGATGGCTCAGTAAGTCATTCAGGAGAAGGAATTTATAGTGGACAAGCTGTTGCATCTGCCATAGCATCAGCAATGAATGGAGATTCTCTGGATAATATTATTATTGCTGCATTAGATGTTATTCCGAAGGATTCTTGGACATATAATTCGATAAATCGCGGTGTTGAGATAGGTGATAATGTGATGGATGTTTGGGATGCCTTAACACCATTGTACAGATCAATAGCCTGTTCATTTTATTTCTGGACTGATGTTGCTCCAGAAGCTGTTGGCCTTGCTTTCGGACTTATTAAAGCGGCGCAGGGTAAATTTGAAGACGCAGTACTGGGTGCAGTTAATATCGGAAGAGATACTGATACAATTGCCGCTATTTCAGGAGCAATTTGTGGGGCAATGAATGGTATACAAGCTATTCCTGAAAAGTGGACTAAACATATTTCTAATGCCAGAGGTATCTGTATAAATATTGTAAAGGATATGAATATTATTGAAGTAGCTGACGAACTTTCGTCACTTGCTCAATTCTGGAGTAAAAAATCGTGACCAACGTAAGGGATCGTGCAAAGAATTCAATGATTGGTCTTGCTGTTGGTGATGCGATTAGCTGGTCCGCAATGTTCCATCGAAGTGTTCTACTTCCATCCTGGACTAGAAGGATGAGACGCGAGATAGAAATAAATTCTGAAGATCAGAATATTATATTAAATCCGGTACCGTTCTCTCTAAATCAACCTTCAGAGCATTTTAATATTTCCCCTACAGATGATACCGAGTGGGCCACATTTTCCGCAAGTATTTTATTAAAGAGTCGACTTGATGAATATGATAAATACGTTCTCAATGAATGGCTTAATCTACTAAAATTAAGTGAGCCAGTTAGAGGATATGTTAGTACACAAGCTGCCTTACGTAATTTGAAAAATAGTATAAAACCACCTCAGAGCGGTAAAGAAAATCCTCACTACTTTGATGATGGGGCAATGCCGCGTTCAGTACCAATAGGCATCATTTGTGCTGGACAGCCGGATAAAGCAGCCTATTTTTCTGGTATTGATGCTTCCGTTACAAACAGTGAAGATGGTCTTTGGGGTGCGCAAGCTTTGGCTGTAGCAATAAGTTTGGTTTGTTCAGGAGAGAAAATTGAAAGTGCAATTGAGAAAGCAATTAACCATCTACCAAAATTATCTTGGATTAGACGAACTGTGGATGAGGCACTGGAACTTACCGAGAATTGTTCATCTGTTTTCGCAATAATTCCAGAACTTCAAAAGAAAATTATTAATAGTGAATATAGCTATGGTAATGTAGCTCCAGAATCGTTAGCCTTGACATTTGCAATTTCCAAATTACATGGAAATAATTTTGAGAACGCATTAACCTTATCCTGTTCATTTGCAAAAACTAGCGAGACGCTTCCTGCAATGGTCGGTGCTTTAGTTGGGGCAATGCATACCGACACAATAGTAGGAGAAAACTGGTTAAAATCGATTCAAACGTTGAAAGGTATCTGTATCCCTTATCTTGCAGGGACAGATTATCTTTTATTAATTGAGCAATTAATAAATATGATAGATATAAAACAATGAATATGAAATTATCCTGGCTAGAAATATCAGATCGGATCAAATATGAATTCAAGCAGCTAGAAGAAGAAGGAAATAATGTCCAGAGTCTCTTAAAGGAATGGAAAAAAATTGAAGAAGCTGAAATAGGGAGGGAGGACTTAGAGCTTCAGGCGGATTCATTTTATCAAAGACTTGTAGAAGCTCCGTATAAAATTAAAAACGAAATTGAAGAGCCTGTTTTATGGAATGATTTAGTTAATAAATGCAATATTAAGACTGATACTATTCCTTATTTTTCTTCTGCGTTTGTTGAAGATCGAATTTTAGGGGGATGGCTTGGCAGAAGTGCTGGTTGTTTATTGGGTAAACCGGTTGAAAAAACTTCGCGTTCGGGTATAAAAGAACTACTTTCATCAAATAAAACTTGGCCTATTAAAGATTACATCACTGAAATAGGGATTCCGAAACCACTTTTAGAAAAATATCCGTGGAACAAGCATAGCGGTAAAGAAAGTTTAAAAGAGAATATTAAATGTATGGCTGAAGATGATGATATGAATTATCCAATGGTTAATTTATTTGTTTATGAGCAATATGGAGAGCAATTTACTACAGAAAACATTTTGCAAGTATGGATGGAAAAAATTCCAATACTTTCTACATTTACCGCAGAACGTGTTGCATATGTTAATGCCCTAAATGGTCTGTTACCTCCCGCAACTGCTTTGACTAAAAATCCATATCGTGAGTGGATTGGGGCTCAAATACGAGCTGATTTATGGGGTTGGATTTCACCCTCACAACCTTCAAGAGCAGCTGAATTCGCTTGGAAGGATGCGCGCCTAACTCATATTCGTAATGGAATGTATGGTGAAATATTTTTCGCAGTTGTACTTGCCCTTTGTTTTAAATACGATAGCATTGAAATCATAATTAATGAGGCTTTATCATTTTTACCTAGATCCAGGTTCGTTGAGGCAATCCGTTTTGTATTATCAATACCTATTCACGAGCAATCATGGGATAATACCGTGGATATGCTTTATCGGGAATACGGGAAATATCATTGGGTTCATACTATAAATAATGCTGCTCTTGTAGTAGCTGCTTTGCTTTCGGCAAAAGATGATTTTGAAATAGGAATTTGTAATGTAGTTATGGGTGGATGGGATACAGATAGTAATGGAGCAACAGTGGGATCGATACTTGGAACAATGCTTGGTAGGGAAAGGCTTCCTTCTAAATGGATTTCGCCGTTGAATAATAGAATTAGAAGCAGTCTTAAAGGATTTGACAACTCTCTGTTAAGTGATCTTTCTAAACGAACATTAAAAATAGCTAATTTTAAAAGTAAAAACTGAAAGACTAATATGCTTAATAAAAATGATTTGTTAAAAGATAAAGCATCGATAAAAGATCATGCATGTGCCAGTCTTGTAGGACACGCAATCGGTGATTCATTCGGTGATATAGCACGTTCACCGGATTTTCATTTTCAATATGGTATCACAATGGATTTTACAGATAAATCCGCACCGGGAACTGATGACACCGAATTTGCTTTATTGACAGCTCAAACATTGATTAAAACTAAAGGACATTTAACTGATGCTGATGTACTCGAAGCCTGGAAGATACATATTCTTCCGCTTTCCGAGTTGAAACGAGGCGGGGCTAGTGAAAGGGAAGCTGCAGCTAATATCCGTCGTGGCATTACTCAGCCTTTATCAGGTATTTATAATTCGCATTATATGAGTGATGGCGCTGCAATGCGTGTTACTCCTATTGGAATAATATGCGCTGGTGATCCTGATCGGGCTTGTAAATTAGCAGAAATAGAAGCTCGGATAAGTCATTCACGAGATGGTCTTTGGAGTGCACAGGCCGTAGCAGCTTCTATTGCTGTTGCAATGGCGGGAGCTTCAGTCGATGAGATATTTGAAACTGCATTAAAGGTTACTCCAAAAGATTCGTGGATACGATTTACACTTACAAAGGCTTTGAATATAATAGAAGAGAAAAAGACGCTTGAAGAGGCTTGGAAACCACTTCATGATGCTTTATGGACTGAATACAAATCTGTTGGACCTGAGGCTATCCCATCAGCATTAGCAATATTAAAACTAACGGACGGAGATTTTAAGAGAGGAATTATTTATAGTGGAAATTTTGGTCGTGATTCTGATACTATTTCTGCAATCGTAGGTGCTATTAGTGGTGCGATGAGCGGAATGAAAAGTATTCCATCTTCTTGGGTAGATAAAGTAAGGATTACAACTGGTGTTTGTCTGCCGTTTACAAAAGAGATGAATCTAATTGATATAGCTACTCAATTATCAGATTTAGTAAAATAATAAAATGTAATAATCAAAACGTGATAATTTTGAATTGTAATCTTAATCTTAATCTTGGCCTTCTCATTAGGATCCCACTGCCCCCTCATTTGACTCCCTATTCGAGTAGTCAAACATTGTGGTTGTCTTCATGAATTCTTCAAAGCAAAATTATTCGATGTACACAACAATACCCGCCCCAAATCTGGTTTCCACAGAACAAAAAAAATTATTCACCACAATTACAGAGGGACGAAATTTTATGACAATGACAAAAAAACTAATCGAAAGATTTGGCGAGGAGAAGCTTTATGAAATCTGGTGTGAAAATAACGGCATGTACAAAGCTGCTGAATATATAACGAAACAAACGGAGAATATTGTTCCCCGTATGTAATTCGATATCTATCAAATAAATTTAATTGGGTAAGGTCGGTTACGGATAAGTCTCTGGCCATCTATAAAGCAGTGCTTTTAGGAAAAGTTGAGAAAGGATTTTATAAGCATATCACTTTTGAATAATCGATTCTCCAAATATTATTTTTTATTCCGTCGCTCTTTAAGTTTCCTCTCAAGAGTTTTACTAAATTCAACAAGACTTGTTAACTAGCTCTTTGAGATATCCCTATTTCAATTATATCCAAGCTTTAATAATTACATAAAAAATAGAACCGACTTAATAAATCAAAATGTACAATTATTTAAAATGAAATGAAAGATCTTAAAGTTTTAGATAAGACTGCTTCATAATAATGGGGACGGAAAATAGCTATACCGGAAAACTTTATCGCTCCGATTTTCAAAAATATTTTATAAACAATGAAATTATTTATCATAGGCATTATTCAAGCATAAGCACGGATAGGGATTGGGTGGAGAGTATGTGGGATAAACTTCAGCTAAAATATGACATCAATAATTCTTTGAAAAGTACAAATAATATCTTACCAGAAAATAAATATAATTAAAGTAAGTAATGAACAAGTTTTCGTAAACGTAAAAAAAATATTTTTATTTAGTTCTTCGCGAGAACCTTGTACTAATCGAAATGATGGTATTCTTAAGCTGCATATGAAATTCGGGTATATTCTTTTGGGAAAATAGAATAGATCTAATATGATTACGATCAAAGAAAATATTTTCTGACATTTCTTTATCATGTATTGTTATTATCTCCTTCCCCGATGCAGCCGCCCAACCAAGCTCATAGAATACATTTTTATTTGGATGTGTAATGTCAGCAATAATAAATTCAGCTTTTTCAATTTGATTATATATCGTTTCAATAATTATGTCATTATCGTTAAAATCATCCGCTCGATAAATCTTAATTTTCAAATTAGCCTCTTCAATTAAGAATTTTTTTATGTGTTTTTGGTAAAATGCATTAAGATTTTCAGGGCGAAATGGCATAATCATAGAAGCTGTATCTCTGCTAATAATTTTGAGATTGTCAATACGTTTTAATATAAATGTTAAAGGTTTAGTCGGATGAATTTCAATTAAACGATATAATGTAACCCTATCGAAACTAAAATAAACTGGAGTTCTTGCTTCATAATTCTTGAAATAATCTATCGCTGTATCAATTGTATAATGATAATTTTCATTAAAATCAGTATGCCCTAAGTAACCTTCAATAAAATTATTATCTAGACGATTTGTAGGCTTAAAATAAAGGTGAGGTTTATAATTTGCGAAAGGTTGTTTATTGCTCAATAATTTTAATTCGATCTTCTTCCTCAATAAGCCAACAAGGAAATGCATCATTTGGAATTTTCTTCATCTAATTCTTTATAATTGTTTATATAGATAACATTTGTAAATAATTTATAAATCAAGCTTTTATAACTTACAAATATATATGAATACAAATTTAATCAGGTGGTTTAATTCCAAATGGATATTCAGGTTTTGTTCGTTGGGCATAATGAAAATCAGAAATTATCTGATTATAATTTTTATCTAATTTTTTAGCAAACCATTTTTCAAACACATCTCGCTTTTCTTTCAAAATTATGTCATCAATTGATATTGAATATAATAAATCAAACCTTGAAAAATAAAAAGCTACTTCATTGATTGATGACCAATTTTTAATACCTTTAACTTTCCCCAATTTTCCTAAAAAATAATAACCAATCATTTGATTCAACATTTCACGAGAAATTTCAAGTATCTTTGTTGTTTTTATGTCTATAAGCTTATTATCAATTATCAAATCGGCATCAGCCCCTCCAATTTTTTTACTAGCTTCATTAAAATCAGGATTTAATACACAGCGCTTTTTGATCTCTAATTTACTAATATCAATGTTTTTCATGATCCTACTAATATCATCCACAACCTCTATATCATATGTTCCTAGTTCTTCAGGAAAATAATACCCTCCAGTCCGGTAAAATGTGTCGATTTTCGCAAGATCAATAGTCATTTTTATTAAGCTTCGATTCATTTTCCCATCTATTAAAAACTGAGAGTAATATTTTTTTGCTTTTAGCAAATACTTGTCAAAAATATTCGCACGCATGTATGCTTTTTCCGCTATCCAAATTTTTGATTTTCTAGACTTAGGAAAAACATATTTCAGTTTGAACCTAATCAAATAATCCACAGCAATTCCCACAGTGGCGTAACTTTTACTTAATGGTTCAGATTTTAGATCTCCACGAAGTTTAATTTTCAGGTCGGGGGAATGATTTGTTAAATCTATTTCTATTTTCTGGGATCCGAATAAAACTAGATAAAGACATTTAAAAATAAAAAATTGTTTATCGTAAATTTAATTGGTTATATGCTTCATCACTTAATTGTAAACCACAATATCTTGACCATAACAGCATAAAATATTCTCTCATATCCCCAAGTTAATTCTTGCATCATGATTTTTCAAAGAAGTCTTTGTAAGTAATAATTTGAAAATTGTGATTCTTTTCCTTCCTTAACATCAACTTATATTCTTCTCCAACCCCAATAGCTTCCTTATCTTCGTGATAACAGAATAAAGCTAAATATGCAAAATCATATTGCTTGTCTTGCTTAAAACTTTCTCATCAGTTAATTACGAAATAGTTGATTGATATTTTGGTAGAGTTAATTTTTCATAAGAGTTTTCCCAAATTATAAGCTTATGAAATATTTTTTGTATGCATGTTTTCTGATAAGCGTGTTGGAGAAAATGAATCAGTATACTTGCATTCAAAACCAATAATTCCTTTTTCGTTTTTAGTGTTCACAGCAAACGCAACATCAAAGGCAGAATTATCAATTTTATTTTTGGAGTTACCATATTCAAAGAAAACTTCTTTTACAAGAAATAAGATTGGGATAAAAATTTTTCAGAAAATCTAACGCTAATTTTTTATCATTATAAAGTGGAGCAAAAAAATTGAAACATAACGGCTGGCTTGAGAGTAGATTATTATATAAGCGAACTTCATTTATAATACCATTTCCATTTTTATTCCTTTTGCCTAAAACTATCTCAACTACTTCTGCGACTGATGGTGAAAGGAAATTCTTTTTATTTAATTCACCATTTAATATAGTACTTGAAATTTGTTGCTCGTCTTTCTAGGATATTTCCCCTCATCTTCTGCTAATACAAATGCCCTCCACCATCCTTGATGTGACGCATCCGTTTTCTGAAAGAATTTTCTTTAACTGAATTGCCAATCGATTTTTTTCCAGATTCACCATATAAATTGCCCCTAAAATATTTTATTTGATGGTTATATATATAATAGCCATAAACTAAAGTGAATCGGAATATTTAAGTGAATCAACTTCCTTCTGAATCGTATTTTTTAGATAGTTATAAAAAGTTTCTCTTTCCTCCTTGCATGTCATACAACTGCAATTCCTTTCATCCAGATCAAATATCCTATATAATAATTCCGCTTTAACTTTAGCTCGGTAGTCTGCTTCAGTTGGTTCTATATGTCTGTTGAATAACCGGGAATAAAATCTTTTTGCCATAGTGAACAAATGTACACTATACTGTAAAAATTGTAAAGCATTTCAAATTTGAAAATTTATTTTAATATTATTTTTAATAATAAATTTAATTTTGAAGGAAAAATTTATGTGCGGAAGGTTTGAAGGATATTTCCCGGAAGGGAAGCTTAAAAGTCCGTTTGATGATATTAAGTGGACTTATGAACAGGATGATGAGAAATTAAAGATATATGATATTAGACCAACTAATAAGATAAAATGCTACTACAAGGATAAAGATGAATTTATAGTGGCGAATGTGAATTGGGGAATTAAGTTTTCGCCGAAGATGCCATTGCTTATAAATTCAAGAATTGAAACGATAACTGAAAAGCCTTACTGGTTTAAGATGTTCGATAGATATAGAGCAATTGTGCCTATGTCAGCTTTCTATGAGTGGATAACAGAGAAAGGAAAAAAGAAACAGCAGAGAATTTTTATTGAGGGGATGGATATATTTTTTGTACCTTCTATTTATCATAAAAAAAATGATGAGGTTTATGTTTCTTTTATTACTGTGCCTTCAAATAAGTTTATGAAGAAACTCCATAGCAGAATGCCGGCGATATTGAATGAAGATCAAGCAAGAAATTATTTAACCGATGAAGCGGAAGCGAATCTTGCAAAGTGTAAATCGTTAAGTGATAAAATAAAAATGGGATTTGAGCCGTTTGAGAAATAAGTTCTGGATAATTTTACCTTTGAGTAAAATTAATTATCAAATATAATTGCAACGTACTTTTGAAATTAAGATATAAAATTTTTAACCCGAGAATGATGTAAAGAAAGGGAATTTAAAAATAATTAAATTTTTTTACTACTCAATTATATTATTATTAGGTGATGCGCCGGTAATTTAATTATCGACATTAAGGGGTGAAACTTTATTGCGATTTTATTCAATGGATAAAAATTTATTTATAGTTCTAGCAAACTGAATTACATCAACCGGTTTTACAAAAATATCAGAGTGGTGAAAAGCTTTCACTCTACTTTTAATATCGATATTTATTGAAGAGCAAATCACAATTACCGGGATTTTATCTTTTATAGATTCCAACTTATCAAGGGTCTTAATTGCCTTTAATTCATTTGAACCAGTTAAATCTGCAAGGATAACATTCGGTGAAGTTTCCTTAATAACATGCAGAATTTCTAAAAGATTAGTTACAGTTGTAACATTTTTAATATTTAATCTATCAAAAATAATTTTATAAAAAGAAGTTGATTCTTTTGCTTCCTTAATAATTAAAATACGGGGGTCTTTTAATTTTGGAAACGAATTATATGAGGATAAAGAACTAAAAAGCATAATTAAATAACTACCAAATCAATGTTATAAGATATAATCGAAAAATAAACCAATTGATTTAATCTACAATGTTGCGGATACAAAATAAATGCTTACTATTAATTCTAATAAATGAGCCTGGAGCGGGTCCTTTGCCGGGTTCTTTGTCAGCCCCGCCTACCTTTGGCGGGGCAAAATTAAACTGCAGCGATTATCTTTTAAAAATTTGGAGTGCTTTTTTTTACCGGGAATGAAAAATTTAATAGCGAAGTTTATCAAACAATATCCAATCGATTGCTCCTTCAATTGTAGTAAAAGGATGCGAGATATAATCTTTGTCCTTCTTTTTTACTAAAGCCGGTATAACTATATCTTTAGCATTTACTACAACGACTGCAATTTTTTGATTCCTAAAAATATCAAGATGCTTTTTATAATAATCTGGTATTTGCCCATAGTTTTTAACATTAATCATTATTTCCGCGTTTTGATAATCTAAAATAAACCCTTTAACTTCTTTGGGAATTAAATGATTATTAATTGCATGATCCCAGGAAGAAAATATATCTTGCAATGTGATTTTACCAATATACTGCTTATACATAATACCGGTATTATCATCAAAAATATATTTAAATTTTTCACCAATCTGTAAAGCAGAATTAAAATTATTTTTTTTCAGATCCATCTGAATCTAAAGCCATAATTATGTTTATCAATATTATTTACAAAAAACAAATTATGTTAATAAATATAGGCATTATTTTTACATTAAAATATTTATTAATTCTTACTTTTAGGATAAGCAATTTTGTTATAGCAAGATAACTGAGGTGATGTTTTTAATTAAAAGAAATGGGCACAAATAATTTAAGAAACACATAGAGGTATTTTAATCTTGACAAAGAAATACCGATAAATTATTCATGCCCATTTTGAAATAAACAACATATAAAAGGAACTAATTATATTATCGCATTAGAAGAGAAAATATTTAGGGCAATAATTTAGTACATTTTCTTTGTGTTATATTTGTAGCTGCCGGGATGTATTTTTATATATCTAAGTGAAAAATTTTTGCGATTATTAGGAAAATTATAATTCCAATTACAAGGATAATCCCGAATGTAAATGAAAAATCAAATCTTTTTGGATTAAGATAATCGCGCTGGTAGGATTTTTTTAGTCTTTTTTTTTAAGGGCTTCTTTTGAAGCCTCTTGAATTGCATCAAATTCGCTGAAGATTTTTTTTAAATGCCTTTTGGTATTAAGAGGGAAATCTTGCTTGATACATCCAACGGCAATATTCACGTTCATCTATTATACGTTTACCTTTATTCTTACCAAAATTAAAAACTATTTCTCCTTTTTCGTTATATGTTAATCTGCGAGCATAATCGACTAAGGGTTTTTCATCTTCTGAACAAAACTTTTCTATTGAGTTAATATCTAAGCCTATATCCGTGTAGCGTTCTAATTGAGCAAATAAGATTTCTTGTGTTGCTGAAATATCTGCTTCGGCATGATGTGCATTTTCCAAATCTTTGTCGCAGAAAAATTTGTAAGCAGCAGCTAAATTTCTCTGTTCTTTTTTTACAAAAATGGTATAGGCATCAAAAATTTTTGCATCTTCTGATGGCCAATCAATTTCTACGCGAAGGAATTCTTCTACAAGTATGGGAACATCAAAACGTTTTATGTTATAGCCGGCATAATCTGAATCTTTTAGTATTTCAAAAATGTCTTTTGCAACGGCAGAGAATAGGGGAGAGTCTTTTACATCTGCATCTGTAATCCCATGAATTTTTGTTGCGCCAGCAGGAATGGGAATACCAGGATTAATTCTGAAGTTGTGAATTTCTTTTTTTTGATTTGGGTATAGCTTTAGAATAGAAAGATCAATTATTTTGTCTTTGCTTGCATCGATTCCGGTGGATTCGATGTCAAAAAATAACTAAAGGGCGTGAAAGTTTTAACGACATATTTAATAATAAAATTTTCTTGGAGAATAAAACATATTATTCATGGATTCAATTTTCCCTCGTACTCTTCTTAATTTTCTCTTCCATCTCTTCTCTCAAGTTTTACAACTTCACGCAGGATTTCATCTTCAGTTGTAATGCCTTTGCGCTCAAGTATACGAATAAGAGCTTGGATCTCCAGCATGTTGGAGAGAAGAAGTTCTTCATTTGAAACTATTCTGTTTGAATTTTCTGACATTTGTTTTGAATTATATTAAATTAGTCATGATTCTGAAGGTCCGTATCCTCCTTTTTCAAATAGCTCACGAAATAATTCTGAAACATCAAATAATATATTATAACAATATTTAATCGTTATTACGAGATAATTATTTTCAATTGTGATACCTCTATCTAGTGTGGCAATTAAGTTTAATCGTTTGCGATTAGTCGACCTTTCGATATTCCCATTTGCATGAACAATTGAATTTCTAACTATTAATAAATCTTGAATATTGTTCCAATATTTATCTTCAATTTGTTCAACATTAGCATGTTTATGTAAATATTTTTTTCTGCGTAAAATTGTGTTCCCTACTACCTCATACCAACTTGTATTTATTTCATTTTTACTTTTAATATTTTCACATAAATCATTGAGCATATTTTCAAGATTAAGAAATAAAAAAACAATAAATGAATATCTCAAAAATTGTGGAAACATCATTTCATATGTATAATTAAATTCTTCCTTAATTATATTTATTTCGCTTCATCATTTAATTTACTTATTCTTATTTGAATTTTTCTTTTTCTTTTTTTTGAATTTCAATTATATGGTTTTCCAATTCTGTATGATAAACTTGAATTGCATCAATTCGATTTTCAATATTAAACCTAAAAAAATTAAATTTCATTAAATATTGCCTTTCATAATCTTAAAAATGTTTAGTGGAACATACACACAGGATTTTATGTAAATGGACTATTAAAGATAACAAGGTAAGTGAAATTAGGAAAGAATTATCACCAAAATTTGAAACTCTCAAATAAAGTCTCAAACTCGATCTTGAGGATTTAGGTTCCATACCCCACCCCCCGGTGAAAGGATCCAGAGTATACCTTTAAACCCGGATGAAGGTTCAAACGAATTCCTATTGAAAATCGGATTGTAAAATTTTTTTTGGAAATTTTTGAAGGATGTTATATAGCGATTTTGTTTTATATCAATACACGCTTGCTTCTTAATTTATTTTTAATATTTTTATTTGTATTGAATATAATTAAAAGGAGTGAAGTGATGGCTAACTTAAAAAAATTTACGCTCACAAAGAATGAATAAAAAGAGAGATGGGACTTAACTAATGATAAAACTAAAGAGTGGTGAAAACTTTTAAGACGAAAGCTGAAGCTACAACTGGCGGAGTATTGAGTGAAGCAATAGGAAAAGAGGGTGGATCTGTAAAAATTCAGTTAACAAATGGGAAATTTGAAGAAGAAAGAACTTATCCGAGAAGTAAAGATCCAAGAAGCTCAAAAGGATAAATTATTGGGTAGTTTTGGTTGTGTACGAGACAACATCCATTCTGCCTGTCCAGGCACCCCTCGAACAGGCACCAAATCGTGCGAATTTAGAAGGTAATCGAAGGAAATACCCAAAGTGGACGTTGTGCCTGTTGATTTTAGTAAAACTCTTACACCCTACCTACCCGACCCTACTTGAGAAGAATATATAATTCAATTTTATTTTTATGATTTTCGACAGGCACAACAGGCACTTCTATTATATTCTTCGATTATGAGCTATTTTCGAATAAAAATGTGCCTGTTAGTCATTTATTCGACGTACACAACAATAGGCACTTTGGACACTTTTGATAAAGAGGTTCGTTTTACAATAGAGCAGCATTACTGATATTAAAGCAAAGTTTATTGTTTAAGCAATTATTTTTGGACAAGTTTTCAAGAACTTTATTTTACTGAAGCGAATCGATGAATATTATTCTCTGCTTTTCTATTAACCTTTTACCTATTGAAGATGTTAGCTGTTGCTTTATTCTTTGTAATATCCCGCTTCTATTAAAGCTTCTTTAAACTTCTTTTGAAATTTTGGTTGACCATTATAAGCTGGAAAATCTATTCTTTTATCTATTATGTTGAATCCACTTTCTTTTAGAACAGAAAAAGCAGTGTCATATACATTAACTTTAATTAATATTATTTGAGTTCTTTCATTTGCAAGTTGTTTAATTTTTTTTATTAATTCTGTTGTTGTTTCCGATAGGTTTTTAGTATAATAAGATAAAGGATAATCTAAAAGGTCAATAAGATAAAAACCATCTTCTTTTAAATTGTAATAACAGATTTTCTTTTAACGCAGAATCTCTTTTTCTCAAAATATATTTATCCTTTTGTAAAGGATACAAAGTTTGCATAACGCCAAGGAAAAGCCAATCAGAACTTTTAACATTTAGGAAATAGAAAAACCTATCCAAACTTTCAGGTGGAGCTTCTGCAACTAAAATATATTTAATCACATCTGGCTTATATCTTTCTCGTGCTTTTTCAATTTGTTTTTTAACATTGGTAAAATCAATTTTAATTTTATTATCAACTGGTTTAGTTTTATTTTTAATTGATTTTTGTTCTGAATAATTTGAAGCTTTGGAATTTTTATAACTAGAATTTGGAATTCGCCATTCAGAACCTTTACCATCAATTTGATATGCGTGAGGAATTCTACCTTGCCTTAATAATTTACGTAATGGTAAACCAGAGCGAGCATCTCTATCATTTAAGATGTGCAGTCTTTCCAAAATTTTATTTGCTTCTGGTGGTGTTAAATATTTTTTACCAGTTCTTTTTAATTCATCATCAATTGCTTTTATAATTTTTTGAGTATCAGGCATATTAAAACCTCATTCTTTTTATTAGGGCTGTATTTTTACGCTTGTATGGCGGCAACTAGGATTTGCGCCTAACTTACAGCGACTTTACAAGTACCAATTGCGAATACGGCATCCGCTTGATCGGCGGGTAAGGTTAATTTTTATTCAAGTAAATTATCGTCTCCGCTTTCTAGCATTTTAATATCTGGAATTGATGCACCAGCGATACCTTTTAATGAACCATAAAAATTCACTGCATTTGATAATATCTTTTCAAGTTGTTTCTCACGTTCTTTCCATATTTTTTGCATCTTTAATTTTTCATCAGAATAACTATCTTGCAATGATTTGAATCCTTCGATAATAGCCTCAAATTGTCCTCGAAATTCTTGACTTGTTAAAAAGTCATAAAGCAGTTCCATTTTTGTTTCCTTACCTTGTTGAGTAATTGTAATTGCATGAATTTGTAAGAGACCTTGACGAAGCACTAAAGAAAAACCTTTAATTTCTGAAAAGGAACAAATCCATACACCATCTTTATAGAAATACTTAAATTCAGAATCTCCTGGCATAACTTCAGTTACGATAACTAATACATCGGATTTTGTATCAAGATTATCGTCTCGTAATTTTTGCAACCAACCATAATCAAAATTCTTTGTTCGCTTGCTTTCGTAATATATTTTTCCACATTCACTTCCTTGATTTGTTTTAACAATTTGAATTATATCTGCACCTCGCTGCCCCTTCTTTATTTCTATAATTTCATCGTATGGATACAAATTACGCAGGATATTTTCTAATTCAATTTCTTGAATTTCACCTTGAAGTTGCATTGATCCTTGTTCAGCCTTCCGTTTCATTTCTTCTGCAAGCTTAGTCTGGTCTTCTAACTTC
Source organism: uncultured Ignavibacteriales bacterium (assembly GCA_963731745.1). GTDB lineage: Bacteria > Bacteroidota > Ignavibacteria > Ignavibacteriales > Ignavibacteriaceae > CAVSWT01. The sequence continues at coordinate 4,874 of CAVSWT010000011.1, read as the reverse complement.
TTCTCAAGTTCTTTTATCTTTAGAGTATTTTCATCGTCCGATTGTTTTTTGATTTTTCGTTTTTCCTCTTTCAATTTGTCGCTGAATTCTTTTTCCTTTTCAAATGCAACTTGATCGCGCAATTCATCCTTTTCGCGTTTAAGTTTTTCAACTTCTGCTTTCGTTTTATTAAGTTCTTTCACTTGACTTGATTTTTGATCTAGTTCTTTTTGCAAATCTTTTATTTGTTCGGAAGTTTCATCTTGAAGTTGTTCCCGAATCGATTTTTCTAGTTTGTTTTTTTCGCTCTTTAGTTTTGTCTGAACTTCTTTTGCAACAAGTTCATTCATAGTGTCTTTTTGTTTTTTTATCTGTTCTTTTTCTAATTGAACTTCATCAAGTTGTTTCTGAATTTCTTTTTCACGTATGGCAGATTTTTTATCGAAATCCGTTTTGATTTGTTCTTCGAGTTGATGATATAGCACATCATTTACATCAATGTTTGCCCCACATTTCGGACATTTAATAAAACTATCTTTTTTTGTCATATTTACTCCAATTCATTATTACGGCTAATGGTCTTGCTGCTAACGGGCAGACCAGAACAGCAAAGCCACTATAATTAATAACTTTTATAATTAAAAAAAATATTCATAACTATCAACGATGAACCCACCTGCCGGTAGGCAGGCTAGAAACTAAACACGGAATGACCAGCATTAAAACCTAAAAATTGTTCAGAGAGAAATAGCTGTTATTAAACTTGATATTGTTGCACTAATTACTGTCAAATCCATTTTTACTACCATAAATTATTTTTTAGAAATTTATTTAGTAGGCAGACTATTAAACTTGTCTTTAATAAAACTTTTTTTCCACCATAAATCTTTAGTCTTAGAATCTTCAACTAATTGATAAACAATACCTTCTTTATTATCTACAAGAAAAGTAGATTTCTCCATTCTTGGGGAATAATAAACCTTAAACCTTTCATAATTCATTGGGGTTTCAGGAACTCTAAATAAATCTGTGGAATTCCGAATCTGATTAGTTTTAATTATATCAAGTTGTTTGTTGAGTTGTGAAAGTTGTAAAAGAGAAAATGAAAACACGGCTATTAAGAAAATTAACAATACTAAACCAAACCAATTTGTTTTAAAAAAACTTCTTTTTTCATTAAATAGTATCCATATTAACCTCTTTATTTATTTGCTATATAAAGGCTTGTGGCTAATGCCCAGCCACAATAATAATAAAGCCGAATAAATGCAACTACTTTCAATTTATAATATATTTCTTATAACAAACTAACTTGAAAAGTAACTTAGTTTTTGGCAATATAGTTCTTATAACCTTGCAAACTACCTTACTGAAAAACGATGTCTGTGTTGGAGCGGCTTGTTAGCTTGCGTTATTAAACGAGCTTCCACTTTCGATTGCATAAAATATTGAAAGAACTTCTGCATCAATTTCAGTTTTCTGAATTTCATTAAGCAAAGCAATAGGGCTGAAAGAAACATTATATTTATTTTGAGACCAATCAGACATTCGCGAAATAATTTCTTTGCCAGAAATAATAGAAATAATATTTCCATTAGCTACTTCGGCTTCATGGATGATTTTCCTAGACTCTCGATTAGCATACTGTAATCCTTTGTCTCTATTCTTCTGAAATATTTCATTCGCGATGCTGTCAGAATGATCGTCTCTTTAAAAATGTTGATATTTCCAGAATTTGTTTTTTATCTCTGTGATAGATGGCGAAAAATCACCGTTGCTTCTTTTAATTATAATTCGCTCAATCGCCACTGGAACAATAAAATAATTTTCAATTTCTTTTTTCCTCCAGATGTGTAAATCAATGCCTTTTAATTTGGCTTCTTCTAATCTTTCATTTTTCTCTATTTCAGAATGATAATCAGAGTCAAGTATACAGTAAATAATTAAATTTTCTTTCAAGGAATTGAAAAGTAACATTGATGAACCGACTGCATAGTTCCAGCCATTCCAACCATAAATTGCCATATTTGGTATTGAATCAATCGGGGAAGAAGGAATGTGGGAAATATTTTGTTCTCGGATTACTTCAAAATATTTGAGGTCATCACCTTCTGACTGAACAAAAACTTTTTTGCCTTCCACAAACGAGCTAAATTAATATTATGGATACTGCCGGTGCTTTCAACGACACGCTGAACTGCTGGTATATTTATAGCGAAAGATGATTTTTTTGCACTCTTATCAATGATCAAAAATATCTTCCGGTTCAACTTCAGACATAATTTCGATGGAATGTGTTGTTACGATAACTTGTGGAAATTTATTTTTAATAAATCGTATTAATCTTTTTTGAATATCTGCGTGCATATAGACATCTGGTTCGTCAAGAATAATAATCTCAGAACTATTGAATAGCGTTAAGAACCATATAACTTGCAACCATATTTGCAATCCATGTCCCATCGCAGAAATCTCAGCAACAAAATTATCGTTTGGATCTGAAGTGATAATGGAGTTTTGGGCATATTATTAGACTTGATTAATTGCGTTACCATAACCCCAGCCCAAGTTTTTTCAACCATATCTTGAAAGCTTGGGAAAAGATTATAAAAAACATTTAGTTGATTTCGAAAATGCAAAGGCGATAATGATGAACCAATGGCACTTTTAATATAATCCGTGTCCAAAATATGTTCATCACGTTGAACAGGACCTACTTGAGGTAAAATATTTATAGAAGGCAAAGTCTATTTTACTTGCATTACTCCTAGAATCTAGTATTCTTCCTCTTGGAGATTTGATTACTGAATGTATATCGCCATCTTTATTCAAATATACCATTACATTACTTCCATCGGTAAAATCAGCACTGATAATCGCCGGATACTCATTATTATATTGATTACAAATGGAATCAAAATTTATTTCTGCATATTTTAGTGATGGATAGAACACCGTAACCTCTTTCACCATGGATTCCCAACCAGTCAAGCAAACTCTTTCCTATATGATAAATTTTTGTAACTATTTACAACAAACGATAATATTCTTAGTGCTTCAACTACTGTTGATTTTCCAGCATTATTCGCCCCGACTATCACATTTAATTTCTTAAATGGAATAGTGTGCTGAACGAAGCCTCGATAGTTTTCTAATCTCAGTTCTTTAATCATACAGATACTTTAAAAGACAAACTAACAGCTTTGCGACAAAGGCGCTAATCCGATTTATTTACAAATCAGTTTTTTATAATACTTAATAGAAAAATTTTTGAACTCTTCGGAAAATTATTTATGCGATTCTCACCCTGATATTTCAATTGTTAGTTTGAATTGCAAAAACTGACATGAAATTAAAATAAAAAAAAACTAATCTCAATTAAATTCTATAAAATCCTTAGCCGCTTTCGCAGCTAAGGCCAACATTTATAATTTATGAAAAATGTCTTCCGGCTTTAATTTAATTTTGTATTTGAACTTACCATTTATATAATATCCAAACTTTAAGTTCGTAAAATCTGTCCCATCCGACACATCAAAATCAGCATTATATGAATTCGAGACAAACGGAGATTGATCATATATGTACCGAAAATTCTTTGGATAATAAATTATTCCTTTGCCGTCTTCCAATGCCCAGTTAGCATAATATGATTTCGGTTTGTCCAATAAATTCTGCAATTCAAATTCAACAACCACCTCGCAATTTTTTAGACAGCCGTAAACGGATTTTGTTACTTCAATATTATCCTTCCCATTGTCATATGTAAATTCATATTTAACTCCTTCCACACCAGTATTTATTTTCGAATAATCTTTACTGCATCCGATAAGAGTTAATAGTATTCCGATCAATAATAATTTTTTCATTTCATTTTCCTAAATTGTTTATAAATAAAAAAGCCGGACAATTCATCCGGCTATAGATTTAATAATTCAACTATACGATTATCATCAAACTGAGTTTCGGGCCATTTGAATACTGTTATATATTCCTCCCCGACTTTTCTGTTGTCTTCATCAATGACAATTATTTTTAAGTCCGCATCGGGGCTTAATACTTCCATTACAATTCCTTTCTCGACCACTACCACTAAAATATTTTCTTCCATAACTGCCTCACAACTTAAAAAGTTTGCTTACTTTAATCTGATATGCAGCTTGAAGCCTTTTCTCAACCAGATGAGAGACATAATAAGTAAGGATATTATAAAGCAGCCACTGGTTCTTTGGCCTTTTCTGTTCTGCTACATATTTTGAAACAGTTTTACCAAGCTGCTTTTCAACATCTTCCTTAATTGATTTTGTAACCGATAAATTTTGAAGTATTTCAATCCGCTGTTTCAGCACCGGTATTTTATCATAGGTTGATTGAAGCTGTTCTTTGATGCTTCCAAGTTCTATTCCTTTAGTATGCTTTCCATAAAACTTGCTCAGCACAGTACCGAACACCATTCCGTTAGAGCAAATAAACCTAATCGCTCCCCAGTATATTCTTACACCTTCGGATCCATCATAGCTGTTGTGAAGAAAAAGCGACAATGCAATATCACTTCTTCCATCATTTAGATGTTAAATCCGGAAATGTTACTTGCAGACGCATTCTGCTGTCATCAACAAATGAATGGCTGGGGTCTATTATCCAATTGGTATCCAGATTATTCAGCTCTTCAAGAAGTGGTTTAATTACTTCACTGTTAGGAATGATTTTATAGGTGTTCTTCATAATTGAAACTAATCTACCGTTATCTTCACGGACTATTGCTTTATAAAGCTTCGTCTTTCGATTGTTCTCTCCATCGGATACAAGCACTTCTCTCTCAGCAACCGGGAAAAGAAAACCATTAAGACGTGATTCGATTTCCGTCATATTATTCTCCAGTTATTTATTTCATG
>CAVSWT010000010.1:0-565146 GCA_963731745.1 uncultured Ignavibacteriales bacterium | reverse complement strand
TTTAATACAACACAGCATGCAGTTAAATTGTGTAAATCATTATTGCCGTCAGTCGCCCTGGCTATTTCACCATAACTAAAAAATCCAGCCATCGGAGCATTCCAGACATTGTATATCCCTTCGATCTCTTTATTCATTAAGGGGCCTAATGAAAGTATTCTTCCTGCACAGCTAAATAATATCACAGCGTCAGCATCCGGCATCTCGGTTTCTTTCAATTCCTTAAGCCCGTCAACAACTTTCTCAATTACATCGAAATCCGGAGGCAATGAAAACCTTACTTTTGAATCTTGCGGAACTTTACCACCGCAATAGAATGATCCATCTTCCCAATCTATCATTAATCCAGGGCGCATTACAGGAGCGCCTTTTTCACGCTGCAATTGAAGTGGAAAATTTGTGGCAATCAACTGAAGTTGTTCTTCATTATTTTCTTCAGTCAGTTCACTTAATCCGCCGTATTTTTTAGTTAATTGAAGAACAGGCAAATTGTCAACTGTAAAAACATGGTTGCCTTCACTTTTTGTAACCGTTTTAGGTGTCCCCGCAGCTTTCCAACCATGGGTGGCTTTTCCCTTAATAATGATTTTGTCTTCATCTAAAACTAATGCAACAACTCCGTGACTGCTGGAATTGCTGTTTGTAAATACAAACTGTTCTGTAAAAATGTAATCGTCGCCTGCCAATCCGCCAAATATGTTTACTTCTTTACCAAGAACATTTTCAAATCCCGTAATCATCTCTTCAGCATCAGTTTTATGATCACTGCTTGCTATTAAAAATGCCGGTTTTGCAAACTTTTCTATTGATTTTTTTGCTATTGATTCAGCTGCTAAACTAAAATTTCTATTTTGAAATTCTTCAAATAATATTGTGAAATATTCAGGCTTGATATCCAACAAAATAATTGCGGTGGAATTTTTGTCCATCTCATCATTGATAAACTCACCGTTTGATGTTGCCCCAAATATTGCAAGTCCACGACTATCAAGCAGCTTGCAAACTCCCTCGCGATCCTGACTGATAGATAAAAACACAATTGCAAGAGTTGGCTTAAATCCATCTGCCATGCTTTCCTGTAAAGCAGTTGTAATTTCTTCCGATGTTTTTCCTTTAATTGATTTTGCTTTCATCTTTAAAAACCTTTTTTCTTACGGAAATAATTAGTGTAGTTTATGATTTATTTTTTTTATTAATCCATTTATTTCAATAACCGTATCTTTTAACATTCCTTGATACCATTGCAGCATTAAATAGTGATAGTACATATCATCCAGAATTTCTGAAAACTTTGCATTATCCATTATTTGAAAGTTTCCTGTTCGGGCTTCATGAATATATTTTCTTCTTAAATAATCCAATCTGTCGTCCAGCCTTTTCCCGTTATCAATTAATCTTGAGTAAGTTGAATTATATAGTTTTACAATTGAACCAATGATATCTTTATTTTTATAGTTATTGATCTCATTACCGGATACAGCCGATTGAAAAGAGCCCGATACAGGATAAAATGTACGTTCCCCCGGCGAAAAATAAATTCGCAATAAAGAATCAACGGCATTGATATTTTTATTATGAGTTTTTGAAAGCTCATCATTATTTAACACGGTAAAAGCATCTATTCTTGGATTCATTTGTTTTAATACTAATTCGATGTACTCTTTATCTTGTGTAAGATCTTTTTTCACACCTTCAATAAATTCTATTTCAGCTATATTTTGCTTTCTTAATTCATTCCAGTTGTTTACTTGCAGTGCAATCAAAATACCAATTACCACAAGCAATATTTCTCCAATTGCATAACGTAAGTAAGCCATTACCTTGTTTTCTGCTGCGAGTTTTTGACGAATGTTTCTAAATATTTGCATTATTTGTATTTAGTCTCTTCTAAAATATTTTTAATTAATCCTATGCGCTCTCGTTAATCTATTTTATTTAATTCTTTATCTATATTTTTAATTAAAGCATTTGCATTCTCGTCTATCCTTTTCAGATTCAGTTCAATCATCCAATAATATTGATTTTTTAAACTTCTTAAGAAATAGAGAAACTCCTTGTCATGTTTCAATCTAGCATAATCATCAGGAATCATACGTGGATTTAAATCTGTAATTTTTCTACTCTTTTCAAATCTACCTGTGTAGTTTCCATTCCATAAAGCATTAAATCTTGTATTGAAAATATTTTTACTTGCATCTTCAATAATTGAAAAATATCTGTTTACATCAGATTTAAGATAATTGTCCGAGTAAGAATAATACCCCACAATTTCATATCGTAATTTCTCATTTGAAATAAGATTTAAATTATAAGACTTTAAAGTTTCAAATACTTCATTGTTTGTTGCGAGTCTCCAGGTTTGAGTTATCCGACCAAAATGGTAGGAAAGAGAGTCATTGTAAGGTAAGTCTTTTTCAAGGCTTGATAGAAGAATATTAATTGATTGCCTGGTTAATTCATACCGCTTCTGCATCCTCTTTTCGTTCTCTAAATCTTCATTTAATGTTCTCTTAAAACCTTTTAGGAACTGTATTTCTTCATTTTTATGTTTTCTTTGTTCATTCCAGTTATTCACCTGCAGAGCTATCAAAATACCAATTACTACCAGCACAATTTCACCAATGGCATATCGTAAATAAGCCATTGCTTTATTTTCAGCTGCAAGTTTTTGTCTTACATTTCTAAAAATTTTCATAATTCGTATTTAGTTCATCTATTAGGGTTTGTGTTTTTTCTTTTTGGTTTAATAGAAAAGCGTAATGAATATTTGCTGTAAGGTACCTGGTATTTAATAAGTTAATCATTATTAGCTCATTTTCCGGATATTTTAGTTGGGAAGCTGTGATAACTTTTAAATTATCTTCGTTCAAATGTATATAATTAGCTATACTGTCCGGTTCATTTTGAGTTAGTTTATCCAACAGATCATCATATGCAGAGGCGGTTTGGAGTTCGCTCAATCTCATCACACCGGGTACAAAAACTGCATCAGTAAATAAATTATTATTTTTATTAATTATCAGTTCTAAACGTTCTAATTCCTGGTAGTAGTTTATAAGTTCACCTTTAAATTTATTATCGCTGATAATGTCAACATTTCCTGACGAGAGCAGTTCGGTGTAAGTAGGATTGATTTTTACAAAAGTTCTTCGATCGCATAAGCCTCCAATTGCAGATGTAAAAGAACTATCAACCTTGAATTTATGATGCTCTTTATAATACTTTAAAATTGATTTTGCCATTTTTGAAAAATCTAATTCAGTATTCAGTTGATCATCAATTGACCTACTCTGTTCTATTAGGTCGCGTTTAATATTTTTGAGATAAACAGATTCCTTATTTTTTTCTATCCTTACTGAATTCCAATTATTAACCTGCAAGGCAATGAGAATGCCTATTACTACCAGGAAGATTTCACCGATTGCATAACGTAAATAAGCCATTACTTTATTCTCGGCTGCAAGTTTTTGTCTGACATTTCTAAATATTTTCATCTTTGATTTAGTTCCATTTCAATATGTTTTAACAATTGTGTTGCTTTCGCTTTTAAATTTTCATCACCTGCTTTTTGTAATTCGGACAAACCATTTCTAAAAACAACATCATTGATTAACTCAAGTCTCAATCTGGGTTCATTGAGATTTTGAATTGCAATCTTTTTTAGGGTTTCGTCTTTAACATTTATAAAGCTCATTTGAGACTTTTCTTGAATTAAGTTTCTCAATTTTTGGGAATAAGAGTAAAATGCAAAGCTGCTGTTCTTGATCACGTTTCTTACAATCATCTGATCTACCAAGTTAGTGTTATTATTAACTGTATTCCTTGCAAACCCTTCTATAAACTGGTTAAATTCCATAAGTTCCTTTTTCAGTGATTCATTATCAATAATATTGATGTCTCCGGAATTTATCATTTCTAAAAGAGTTGTATTGGCATTGGTGAATGATATTCTTGCACTCAGGTCATTTATTTTTGGAAAAATGGAGTCCATGTTTTTGAACCCATTATTTTGCTCATAATGTGCAACTATATCCTTGCAATCCTGAATGAAGATATCTTCAAAATCGATATAGATGTCCTGCAGCTGTATTTGTTTTTTCAGATCAATATTTAAATTCTGAAGATAGATGGTCTCCTGTCTTTTTTGTTTCTTGTGTTCATTCCAATTGTTTACCTGTAGTGCAATAAGAATTCCTATAACAACGAGTACAATTTCACCAACGGCATAACGCAAATATTTTGCAACATTATTGTCAGCTGCGAGTTTTTGGCGCATGTTTCTGAAAATTCTCATTATAGAAACCTTATTTAATTTTAATTACAACAAAAGTAATATCATCATCCGGTTCTGAATTGCCAGTCCATTCAGAAGCACTAGTTTTTAATCTTTCAATAATTTTTTCAGGCGTTTTTTCAGCATATTTATGAAATTCAGTTTGTACTCTATCATAACCATACATTTCTTTATTGCTGTCAAATAACTCGGGCAGACCATCACTCATTAACAATATTGTATCTCCTGCATTTAGTTCTGTTTCTTTTAATACATAAGGATAGTAGTTAACAGCGCCTAAAGGCATACCTTTTAAAGTGATTTCATCCAATTGTTTTGTGTTCCCTCTGAACAATAATGTTGGAGGCATTCCGGCTGCTGACATAATCATCTTATTATCTTTTATTTTTACGATAGACATACACATAGTTAATAAATGCATATCCATATATTTTAAGCATCTGGAAATTTCACTGAAGGTAAATAATATATCAGGATTTGCAGCATGAGTACTAAACAAACTTTTTGCTGCAGTTACCATTGTTCCTGCCCGCATTCCATGCCCGGTTGCGTCACCAATAACTATTGTAAGTGTTCCATCCAGTGAAACATGGAAATCATAGTAATCTCCACCGACTTCAGTTGCAGTCTGCATAAATACGGCAATATCTAAATGAGGTAAATCAGGTAATTTTTTAGGCAGCATGGAAAGCTGCAGCTGCCGTGCTTCTTCAAGTTCTTTAGTTTTTCTCTCGTTCTCAGCTTCCACAGCTTTGGCTTGAGCCTCAGCCGCAATCGCCCTCAATTCAACTTCTTTAATTTTTTGTTTTTCTCTCTCTTTAGTGAGCAGTCTTCTTCTCTGAAATCTATCAATGCCAAAAATCAATCCCAAAAAAATTAACCCGTAGGAGAAATAAGCGATAGTGGTTCTATACCAGGGCGGGGCAATTGTAAAAGCTAAAGTTCTTTCTCCTGTACTTGGAATTCCAAAACCGCTATAAGCTTTTACATGAAGTACATAATCGCCTGGTTCAAGATTAGTAAAAGAAGCAAAGTTTTTATCTGTAAATATCCAGTGATCGTTGAATCCTTCAAGCTTATAACTTACTCTGTTTTTTGATGGACGTGAAAAATGCAGTGCTGCAAAATCAAATGAGAGATCATTCTGTGCGTAAGAAAGATCCAGATGGTCTGTTTCGAATATGGATTTTTCTAATTTTACACCGCTTTGTTTATTAACAATTGAAACATCCGATATATTAATATTTGAAATGATTGGAATCGGCGGACTTGTATTTTCATTGCTTGGATAGAATCCGGTTAAGCCATTAAAAGCACCGAAATATATTTCACCATCTCGAGTAACTAATGCTCCATGACCAAAGCCTCCGGTTACGCCATCTTTACTATCATAATTTGAAGTAGCCCAGCTCCCATCTTTATTTTCTGTCAGTTTTGTAATACCGCCGCTGCTGTTAACCCAAATACTTCTATTAAAATCTTCAATTATTCCATTGATTCCTGTAATTGGTAAATCATGAATTTCTGCGTTAGATATAAACTTTTTAGTTTGTGGATCAAAGCGATAAAATCCTGTTGGATTAATAGTAAACCATAATCTTCCTTTACTGTCTTCAAACATTTGTCCCGTATTAAAGACGGCAGCTTTATTTTCTTTGAGAGGATATTGTTCAAAGTTATTATTTGTCATATTGTATCTTATGATACCGTTTTCATTAGCTCCTATCCACAAATCACTGGGATACTTTCTGCTGTTAAGAACATAACCGGCACCGAACATAATCGGATAATCTTTTTTTCTATTTTCATCAGCTATTTCATTCTTTAATTTTTCTGCTGAAGTTTTATCTAACTTTATTACTTGAATACCATACCAGGTCGAATCATCCGGAGGAACAACATTAAAATTATTATATGAATGTCCTATATCAGAAGAATAGTGAAGTGAGTAACTGCCTGGCTCTAAAGTAATTACATTTACCTGCAATCGATTTTTAAATCCGCCGCCGTCATTGAATGTTTTATTAATATCATTCATTACCCAAATATCTTCATTTTTGGAATTTCTAATTCCGCCAAAATCAAACATGCCATCTGGGGACTGGCCTTCACCTAAGCAAATTACTAGGGCGTCTGTTTTCTCCTTTAGAGTGAATTTCTTTTCAAGATTTGCGGCTTCTCCTACTTTAACGAAGGAAGCAATCTGTTTCTTGTTTATTAAAATATTTTTTAATTCAGTTAATAATTTTTCATCATATTTACGATTCATTTTTGATTTGAGCATTTCAACAGTTTTAGATTCAGTATTAAAAATGTATATTCCTAATGTTGAGCTTATCACTAATTTATTCTTTGGAAAATATTCGATATTATTGATTTGTTCTCCTGTGCCAGTCTGCATGTTTCTTTTAACTATATTAAATGTTTCCACCGAACCATTTTTCAAATTATAGCTTGATATATCATGATTGTTAGAAGGCATCCAGAGTTTTTGGTTTTCATCTATTACAAAACATCTTAGATTGGAAGTATCGCTGTATATAGAAGGAATGTTAACATTGAGATGTGTAAAAGTTTTATCATTAAGATTTAATTTAAATAATCCTCTTTGATCAGTTGAAACTATTAATTCGTTTGGATCAGAATTATTTACTTTTACATCTGTTGTAATTGCCCGGTTATTTTGATTTAAATTTTTATCATCAAAGGAAAAATATTTAAATGGCCGTCTGTTAGGATCAAATTTAAGAATGCCGTTATCGCCTAACCCAATCCAGTAAACACCGAATTTATCAATAATTTTAGAAACAGAGAATTTTCCAATTCCTCTTTCTTCCAATTCTTTATCAAGTTTTAGCAAATCAAATTTTTCAGTTCTCGGATCAAATTTCAGCAGGCCTAAAGGAAATGAACAAAGTAGGAAGGTGCCGTCTTCTCTTTCATTAATGTTAAATAAAAAAGTATTACCTCCGTGAGAAAACTTTTCCCAATCATTTTTATATTCAAAACTAAATGAGATAGGATTATATTCTATAAACGCATCCCGCCCGGTAAACCATATTTTTCCTCCCTTATCCTCAAAAATATAAGCAATAGCCTGAGGTTGTTTATTCCCTGCAAATTTAAACTGTTCAAAAGAATTGCTGCTTTCATTATAGTAAAAAATTCCAAGTGAAAATTCGGAGGCAAGTATATTTCCATTTCTTAATTCGGAAATGGCAATAGCAGTGTTTGTTTCACTGGTTACAAGAGAATCTACTCCTTGAATTGTAGTAATAAATGGAATAAGCTCCCATTGCTGTTTGTTTTTATTCCATTTCTGAATACTTTTTCCTCGTGTAGAAATCCAAAAATTATTTTTCGAGTCCGCTAAAGAATTAAAGATTTCTATATTTTGCTGTAAAGGTGTGCTGCCCTGACTGATAGGAAAGTTTGTAAACGTTTCAGAATTGCGATTGAAAATACTCATGTAACCGGGAGTACCTATCCAAAGATTGCCGTCTCCATCTTCATTAATATTTTGGATGTTGCTTGAAGGTAAGCTTGTGGAATCACCGGGCATGTTTTTATAAACTTTAAATTCATATCCGTCGTACCGATTTAAACCATCAGTTGTACCGAACCACAAAAATCCAAATCTATCCTGACATATATTATGAAATACATTAAATCTTGAGCTGGATAAACCATCCGCTACAGAAATGTTTTCATAAAGATAATCCTCCTGCGCGTACAAATTTGGAGCAACAAGCGACAGAATGAAAATAAAATTAATTAATAATTTTAATTTTAAATATTGCATAGCTAACCCGGTTTTTGTGTGAATGAAAATAGAAGCTAACATTAATAAATGAACATGATTTACGATTATTTAACTTTAATTACAACAAAAGTTACATCGTCATCCGGATCTTTGTCTTTTACCCATTCTGATCCGGCGTCTTTTAAATTCTTTATTATTATTTCGGGATTTTTATCAGCAGATTCTTCAAAAATGTTACGCATTCTTTTATAGCCAAACATTTCTTTGTTATCATTAAACAATTCCGGCAGGCCATCACTTACAATTAAAATAACATCACCGGAATTTAAATTTCTTTCTTTTATGACATAGGGAAAGTCATCAAAAGTTCCCAACGGCATTCCTTTCATTACCAATTCTTCAATAGTCTGATTATCTCTTTGATACAAAAGAACAGGGGGCATTCCTGCCGCAGAAAATTGAACCCGATTTCCAATAATTTTTAACATCGTCATGCACATTGATAATTTTTCCAGATGCATTAATTTCAAGCATCTGGTTATTTCATGAAATGTATCTATAATATTTGGATTTGGCGCAAGTGTATTAAATAAACTTTTAGTTGATGTCACCATTGTTCCGGCTTTCATTCCATGTCCGGTGGCATCTCCAACAACAACAGTTAAAGTTCCATCTAAACCAACATGAAAATCATAATAATCTCCGCCGACTTCAGTAGCAGTTTTCATATATACTGCAATATCTAAATGGGGGAGATTGGGAAGTGTTTTTGGAAGCATTGAAAGCTGCAATTCCCGGGCTTCTTCAAGCTCTTTACTTTTCCGCAGATTTTCAGATTCCAGGGCTCGCCTTTCAGCTTCACTTGCTTTGGCCTGCAGCTCTGCTGCTTCTGCTCTTAATCTTGTTTCCTTCAATTGTATATTTTTTAGCTGCCTGCCCATTTCAAATTTTCGAATTCCATATAAGAGACCGAAAAATATTACACCGTAAATGGAGTATGCAGTCCAGTTACTAAACCAGGGATGAGAAATATGTATTTTAATTTGCTTTACCTTTTCATTCCATATGCCATCGCCATTAGAGCCTTTTAATTTAAAAACATAATCACCAGGGTCCAGGTTGGTATAAGATGCGAATCTTCTATTATTTAAATTCCAATTTCTGTCAACTCCTTCTAACATATATGCTGTTCTATTTTTATCAGGCCTTGCAAAATGAACTGATGCAAACTCGAATGATATATCGTTTTGATCGTAAGGTAAATCAATTTCTTTAATACTATTTAAATCTTTTGTATCTAATAAATTCTGGTACAATTCATCAACTGAATTGTTAGATACGGATATACTATTAATTACAACATCAGGTAATGATTTATCTGTTGGCCCTGGAATAAATGCATTAAATCCGTCGAGGCCTGAAAAATACATTTTCCCATCTGTATCTTTTAATGAGGCATCTCCGAGAAAAGTATAACCTTGCAAACCATCGCGAACATCATAGTTAATGAATATCGGTGCTTTTGCACTATCAGAAATCTCAACTTTTGTAATTCCTTTAATACTGCTAATCCATAAATTACCTTCATTATCCAACTGAATCGATTTCAGATTGCTTGAGGGCAGCCCATCCTTTTCACGATAAATAATAATTTTATTTCTTTTACGATCATATTTGTTCAAGCCATCTTGCGTTGCTATCCAGATATTACTGAAATTATCTTCACAAATATCTTCTACTGAATTACTGCTGATTGACAACTCATTTTTAGAATCCATTTCAATATTTTTTATACTAAATGTTTTTGGATCAATAATGCTCACTCCATCGTATGTAGCTGCCCAAATCAGTTTATCTTTTGATTGATATATAGCTTTAACATTATTTCCATTCATATAATCAGAGTCAATATCATCTTTCAAAATACTATTGTATTTCTGAAATTCATTTTCAGAAAGAGTATATAGTTCAATTCCCCAATAAAGACTGTCTTGAGGCGGTGTTGCATTAAATGATTGTACAGAATGACTGTCATCAGTTTTATAATTTAATTTGTATCGTCCTTTTTTAATGTGTATAAATCCGATCAGCTGTCTATTTTTAAAGTTACCGCTGGCATGAAAAGTTTTATTAAAATTTCTCATTGTCCACAAAGTATCTTTATCAATAGACTGCAGCCAGCCATAATCGGCCATTCCCACTTGAGGCAGCCCTTCGCCAATACAAGAGACTAAAAGATAAGAGTCCCTTGATACAAGAAATTCTTTTGACAAATTTGCAAAATCGCCTACGTCAATCATCTGCATCAAAGGTGTCCGTTCTTTTCTAATTTTATGTAAAAAAGCAATCAGATTATTATTATACTGCCTGAATAAAAAATTAGGTATGCGTTTAAACGTCTTCAGTTTTTCATTAAAAATACTGAGGCCATTTTGCTGTCCGACCCAAATTTGATTTTCTGAATCTTGGAAAAGTGCATTTACAGAACTAAAACGGAGACTTGTTTGATCATATATAATAGGTTTGTATTGTTCTAAATTTCCATTTGCCAAATTGTAAACAAATAAACCATTTTCTCTAGTTCCAAGAAATAATTTTTCATTATTTGTTTCAATTAACCCTTGTATTTGAAGATTATTTCCGCCAGAAATTTTTGATATGACCGATGATGCATTATTCACTGACTGCTTGACTTTATCAAATGAATACAGCCCTTTGTTTGTCCCGAGCCATAATAAGTTTTTATATTTATTTGATTTAGCTAAACTGATACAAGTAGGTTTTTCTTGATTAACTTTGCTTTCAAATTTATAAAGTTCAAACGGCGCTTTGTCAAAATTATATTTTAAAACGCCTGATGTGGTTCCCAGCCAAAGGAGGTCATTCTTATCCATATAAAAACAGTAGTAACCCTTATAACCTTGCACAGGAAGTTTTATTGATTTGTTAGTAGTTAAATCATACTGATAAAGTCCATCGTTAGCTGTACCAATCCAAATCTTTCCTTTTTCTACTTCATATAATCCACTTGCCTGTGAATATATTTTCCCGGTTATAGAATTGAGAACTGCCTCACCGGTTAAATTTCGTATATCTATTTTATATAATGCAGTCTGTGCATCATACCAAATATTTCCATTACTATCCTCATACATTACGTTGTTATATTTATCATAAAGTATATTCTGTAAGTTATTCTTCAATTTTAATTGTACAAACAGTTTATTTTCGTAATCAAATTTTATTAAACCAAATCCTGCCGAAGAGGAATATAATTCACCTTTTTTAGTTTGCATTGTATAAAAAGTTGGGCCTGTAATATTGGCAACTACATTATCCTCTCTTAAAATTTCGTAATCTTTAAAAGTTTCACTTTTCTTGTCAAAACTGCGGATGCCAACAGAAGTATTAATCCATAGATAACCTTTTGAATCTTCTTGTAGACGATAAATAAAGTTTGCTCTTTCTGCATTTGAGTTTACAAATTTGTAGTTCTTAAACTTTTCAGTATTTCGGTCATATCTTGATAACCCTCCGCTTGTGGAGACCCATAAAATTCCATCATGATCTTCAAAAACACATGTTACTTGATTAGCTGGTAACGTTGTAGAATCGGCGGGATCATTTTTAAATATTTTAAAATTATATCCATCATATTTATTTAATCCATCGTCAGTAGCAATCCACATATATCCGTATCTATCCTGTACTATGTCCCAAATATTATTATGTGATAATCCATCTATTATAGAAATTGACTCGAACGAATTTGGAATTTCCTGAGGCAATAATTTATATGAACTGAAAATTGAAATCATTACAAATGCAATCAATAAAATATTATTTTGTTTCTTCACGGATTACCTCTTATTATTATTTTATTTTAATTACAACAAATGTTACATCATCATCGGGGTCTTTATCATTAACCCAGCGAGAGCCTTCTTCTTTTAAATAGCTGATAATTTCTTCCGGCTGCTTTTCTGCAGCAGATTCAAATGCTTTTCGAACACGGCTATAATTATATTGTTCCCCGGTTTCGTTCTTCAATTCAGGAAATCCATCACTTAACAATAGCAAAGTATCTCCTGCAGATATTTCTGTTTCCTTTATTTCATACGGGAAATTTTTCATTGCACCTAGCGGCAATCCATTTAACATTATTTCTTCAACTTACATTTGTATTTTTTCTGTAGATAAAAAGAGGAGGCATTCCTGCATTACAAATTTCAAGTATTCTGATTATTAATTTTAATCATCAAAAAAGCCATCATTAATCTTCCAAGTTCAATTTCTTTTAATGCATCACTGCTATGACTAAAAAATGTTTTCATATCAAGCTTTGAACTGTTTGAAATCAAATAATGCTTTCGTCATTGAAACAATTGTTCCGGCTTTCATTCCATGGCCTGTTGCATCACCAATAGCTACAGTTAGTGTTCCATCTAAATCCAATATTAAAATCATAATAATCGCCGCCGACTTCCGTAGCTGTTTTCATGTAAACAGCAATATCTAGGTGGGGGAGTTGAGGAATTATTTTTGGAAGCATTGATAACTGAAGCTGCCTTGCTTCCTCTAATT
Organism: uncultured Ignavibacteriales bacterium; assembly: GCA_963731745.1. Classification (GTDB taxonomy): domain Bacteria; phylum Bacteroidota; class Ignavibacteria; order Ignavibacteriales; family Ignavibacteriaceae; genus CAVSWT01. Next base: position 552,505 of record CAVSWT010000010.1, on the reverse strand, counting down.
CTTTTGCTTTTACGTTCATTTTCTAATTTAATTAATTGTGATTCCAATTCTAATTTGGACGTCCTTTTCTCGTGTTCAATTGCCTCTGCTGAAAGCTTTTGAACGTTTGTTAATTGAATTTCCAAATTTTTATTTGTTTGAGACGAACTTCGTGCAAGGTAGATTGACATTGATAATGGTACGCTGAATAAAAATACTAGTCCATATAATCCATTTAAATTGACTTTTCCAAAAAGTATGTTAAGGATAAATATGATTAATATTCCACTTGCAAAAACACATAAACCTGTACCGATAACCCATGCATTATTTTTTTTATGTTTTATCGATAGTAAAATAACTCTGAGTATTTCTATTGAGATAAAAACAACTATGGTTCCCAATATATATTCAGGAATAGTTCCTAGGGAATTGAAGAACTGGAGGATATAAACCGTAATTGCTAAGACCAATAAGTAACGATAAAGCTTTAGTAACCTTTGATAAAATATTTGATAGAGAAAGGCCAGAAGACTGATAAATAGTGCAAGTTGAAAAACCCAGCTAATTGTTGAATCTACGAAAAAATAAATTATACTTGAATGAAGGATGTTAGTAAGTGCACTTGCAGAAAAGAGATAAGACAATGAAAATGTGAATATTGAATAGTATAGATATTCTTTTTGGCTGGAGTAAAACAGGAACAACAAAAAATAGATTACCGAAATGGATAAAAATATTGCACATATAAATGCAGCTGTAGCGGTACTATTTGCCTGTGTAACTCCGTAATAATTATTTGCTTCACTCAAACTTTTAAATGTAGGATAAAACCCCCCCGTGTTTCTGAATCTTTTATACAAATATGGATGTTCAATCGGTAAATGATTGGAGTACCTGACTGCAATCAAATATAAAGAGCTCGAATCAAAATTTATTATTATAGGTTCACTGTTAGAGTAATAAATTTCTTCCCCTTCACTATTTTTTGAAACTTTTCCAAAACTATTAATAAGCTTTCCATTAACGTATAATTGGGAAGCTCCGTAATGGTTAAGTGTCATAGCTATAGTTTTATTCATCAAAGAAGAATCTATCCGGACAGTTTTTCTGAACCAGCCAATTCCATCCCAATTATTAGCTTTTATTGAGTCGAGGTTTAATCTGCAATCAGCTGCCTCCCAGCTAACAGAAGAAAATTTAACTTGCCTCCAGGTGCTGTCATCACCAGGATGATAGTCCCATTTTTTAAAGATTTGAATATTATTTGAATTTAAGCTATCCCCATTAATGTAAGTAGTATCTGACGTTTGGCTTAAAGTTGAGATAGTAAACAAAAGAGATAATAGAAATAGTTTTTTCATAATAATATTAATAATTATAGAAGCTAGTAATTAATACATTTTTATTTAACCTTAATTACCACAAATGTTACATCATCATCAGGGTCTTTATCATTCACCCAGCGAGAGCCTTCATCTTTTAAATAGGTAGATTATCTCTTCGGACTTTTTATCTGCAATTGATTTAAAGAATTTGGTAACACGGCTATAACCAAATAATTCTTCATTTTCATTTTTTAATTCAGGTAAGCCATCACTCAGCATTAGAAAGTATCGCCTGATGATAATTTCTGTTTCTCTTATTTCATACGGAAAGTTTTTTATTGCACCTAAAGGCATTCCTTTTAATAATATTTCTTCAACTTTGTTTGATTGTTTTCTATAGATAAAAAGAGGAGGCATACCGGCATTACAAATTTCCAGAGAATTGATTTTTAATTTTAATCATCATAAATGCCATCATTAATCTTCCAAGTTCGATACCTTTTAATGTTGCGCTGCTTTGGACAAAAAATGTTTTCATATCCAGCCTGGAACTGTTGGAATCAAACAAAGCTTTTGCCATCGAAACAATTGTTCCTGCTTTCATTCCATGCCCGGTTGCATCACCAATTGCAGCAGTTAGTGTTCCATCTAAACCAACATTAAAATCATAATAATCTCCGCCGACTTCAGTAGCAGTTTTCATGTAAACCGCAATATCAAGATGGGGGAGTGAAGGAATTTCTTTTGGAAGCATTGATAAGCTGAAGCTGGCGTGCTTCTTCAAGTTCTTTTGATTTGCGTTCATTCTCTAAGTGAATAACCTCGTTCTGTTTTTGAAGTGCCGCATTTGCTTTTTTACGACTACGGTTATTTATAAAAAGTAGAAAAGCTATTAGAAGAAGCACAACTATTCCTGCGATCAAACCATAAGTTCTGATTTTGTTTTGTAATTGTATTTTATCCTGTTCAATTTCCTGCTGGCGAATTTGTTCGCGGAAACTGAATGTTTGCATGTCCTTTGCCTTTTGAGCGGTATACAGTGAATCTTTTGTATTGATAGAAAGCCTGAAGTATTTATATACGCTGTCTTTAGTATCCGTTTTTTCGTATGACTTATACAGATATTCATAAGCCCTTAATACCTGATCTTTAAAACCATTTTCACTTGACAGTTCAACTGCCATCTGTGCATAATATCTTGCGCTGTCCAGTTGGTTTGTCTCCAGGAAAATTTGTGCGAGGTCATTAAGATCCCATGAAAGCGTATAATCTTTATCAATAGCTTTTGCAATCCGGGCAGATTTTTTAATTAAGGGGATCGCCTTATCATATTCTTTTTTGGCAATATAACTTTCGCCTAACGTGCCGACTGAAGAGGATAGGTTCGATGAATCGTTTCGCTCATAATCAGAATTAACTGCCTTTTGTGCATATATCAAACCCGAATCAGGCTTATTCATCTCGTTATATGCAGTGCCAATTTCATTATATATTGAAGAGAGTATTTCTTTATCCCCGGCAAGCAGTGCCCGAGACATTGCCCTTTTACAATACATAATGCACTGTCCAAAATCTCCGGAAAAATATAAGGCATCACCAATTCTCAGATATGCATTTATTATTCCGTAATCATCGTGCCTTGCTTCAAACCTCGATAATATTTGAAGTGACTGGTTCAATGCAGTATTAAACTGACCGGTTTGTGAAAGGTTAAAGGCTGTAAATAATTGAACATAATCTTCTCCAACCTGGTCATTATTTTTTTTGAAATAACCGATCAATGCTACAATATTTTTCCAGGCTGAAGAATCACCATTGAAAGTATTCATGTAAATACTCAAACATTTTCCTTTAGCAGAATCTGTCTTTGCTGCATTGTACCGGATTTTCAAACTGTCAGGTAAAGGTTGGGCAATAATGCCTGAACACAGAACAGAATAAAAAATTATCAGAATATATATTTTTTTCATTACTCAGTTTCTATTTTGAATACATTTTTATTTAACCTTAATCACTACAAACGTTACATCATCATCAGGTTCTTTTCCCTTAATCCAATCAAAGCCTTCTTCCTTTAAATAGCTGATAATTTCTTCCGGCTGCTTTTCTGCAGCAGATTCAAATGCTTTTCGAACACGGCTATAATTATATTGTTCCCCGGTTTCGTTCTTCAATTCAGGAAATCCATCGCTTAACAATAGCAAAGTATCTCCTGCAGATATTTCTGTTTCCTTTATTTCATACGGGAAATTTTTCATAGCTCCTAACGGCATTCCTTTTAACATTATTTCTTCAACTTGATTTGACTGTTTTCTAAAAATAAAAAGAGGCGGCATTCCTGCATTACAAATTTCAATATTATGATTATAAATTTTAATCATCATAAAAGCCATCATTAATCTTCCAAGTTCAATTTCTTTTAATGCATCGCTGCTATGACTAAAAAATGTTTTCATATCGAGCTTTGAACTTCCGGAAGCAAACAACGCTTTTGTCATTGAAACAATTGTTCCTGCTTGCATTCCATGACCGGTTGCATCACCTATTGCGACAGTTAGTGTTCCATCCAATCCAACATTAAAATCATAATAGTCGCCGCCGACTTCCGTAGCTGTTTTCATGTAAACAGCAATATCTAAGTGGGGGAGTTGAGGAATTGCTTTTGGAAGCATTGATAATTGAAGCTGCCTTGCTTCCTCTAATTCTTTGGTCTTTCTTTTATTTTCAAGCTGAAGGAATTTTTTATTTTCTTTTTCTTTTCTTCTGTCGAGTTCAATTTTTCTCGCTCCGCCAAGTATGCCGACAAATGCTAAAACATAAAAAGAATAAGCCCACCAGGTTTTCCACCATGGAGGAAGAATAGTAATATTTAATAAAAGCAAAGTTTTCACTCCACACGCCGTCGCTATTTGCAGCTTTAACTTTAAATTCATAATCTCCCGGTGCCAAATTTGTATATCTTGCTAATCTCTGCTGAGTAATCGGCTGCCATTTCTGGTCGTATGGCTCAAGTTTATATTGGTAAGTATTTCTTAAGGGATGGGCAAAATGAATTCCTACGTATTCAAATATTAATTCATTCTGGGAATGATTTAGTTTTAAAGACTTATTTATTTGATTTTTCCAATGACTTGATGAAGATTCGGAATTACTCTCAGTATTAAAAATATTTACGCCAGTTACCAACACTTTAGGCGGACGAGTATTATGTTTTATTTTAGCCGGATCGAATACAGTGATACCATCGAAGCTGCCAAATAATAATAATCCCTTTTTTGTTTTGAAGAATGAATTACCGGTTTCATAAAGATCTGATTGTGCGCCGTCTGATTCATCATATTTAAGAAATGTTTCGTCTCGGGGATTAAATCTAACCAGCCCAGCAGAGGTTCCAACCCAAAGATAATTTTCATCATCACTTAAAATTCCTCCAATTAAATTGCTTGGCAAGCCTTTGTCTTTTGTATAATGCTGAATATTATTGTTTTTGAGATCAAGTTTATAGAGACCATTGTTTGTCCCCGCCCATAAGTTGCCGTTGGCATCCTCATGAATGGAACTTACAGAAGTCCCCAATAAATAATGCTTATATGTCCTGGAAGATTCATTGATTAATAAATTTAATCCATCGGAGGTTCCCACCCATAAATCACCTTTTCTTGATTTAAAGAGTGTAAATATTTGGTTAGTAGATAGGCTTGTTGAGTCAAAACCCTCGAAACCGAAATATTTAATAACTGAAGTCTCCTTGTTAAATTTAAATACACCTTGGTCCCACACGGCAACCCAAAGATTGTGATCATCAGCCTCAATTATAGATTCAATGTCGTTTCGGAAATCATAAAGTTTATTCTCATAATTTACTTGTATATGAGGGGTTATTATTCCGTTTTTAGTATCTATCTTATCAATACCACTGAATGTGCCTATCCAAATAATTCCTTCTTTGTCTTCATAAATTGCATCGATGTCAGGTCCGCTCAATTTGTTTTTCGAACCCGGCGCAAGGTCTGAATTATATTCTACAATTATTTTTTTCTGCGGATCATACTCAAGCAGCAACCCATCTATTGTTCCAATCCATAATGTTCCATTCTTACTTTCATATACTGCACGGATATGTTTATCTTTTAATGTATTTAGAAGTTCGAGTTGATTTCCTTCCGGTTTGAATAAAGATTTGGAGGGCACAACTTTCATCAATCCACGCGAAATTGTACCAAGCCAAATATTATTCTGATTATCCTCAAAAATTGTAGTTACATAATCATCGCTTAAGCTTGATTCATCCAAAGGATCGTTTATGAAGGCATTATAGCTTGTAAAATTTCTGTCATAAACTTTTAAACCTCCATTAGTTGTCCCAAGCCAAAAGCTTCCGTCCTTAGTTCGTTTGATTATTGAAATTGCACCATCTTGCCCGAACACGGGGCCTTTGCTCTCCGGAACCTTCAAATTTTGAAAGTCTGCATAATCTCCCGGTATTCTAATTATGGAATTAGTTGAATAGTCATAGATATGAAATCCGCTAAGATTTGTTCCAATAAATAATGTACCCTCTTTATCTTCATAAATAGAATTAACATGATTGGACATTAAACTTTTTTCATTATTGGTTTCCTTTTTAAATCTCTGGAATTCTTTGGTTACCGGATTATATTTCACAAGTCCATTATTTAAAGTACCTATCCATAAATTTCCTTTTGAATCTTGGTTGATTGCGGTTATATAATTTTTCTTTAATGAAGAGAATTCTGATTTATTATCGGTATAATGTAAGTACTTGCCTGTTTCGGGATTAAAAATATCTAATCCTAGCACAGAACCAACCCAGAGATTTCCGGATTTATCTTCAAATAATTTTGTGAGAGCCCAGGGGAATAAATAATTTGTATCACTATCTTCTGGTTTATAATTAATGAATGTCTCTGTTTCCGAATTCCATTGACTTATCCCACCGTTTGGCGCCCCGAAAGAGGCAAGCCAAAATCTGTTTTTACTATCTATCAAAAGTGAAGTAACATTGTTTGTCCTTAATGAGATACTATCAAGCGGATTGTAACGAAAAACTTTAAAATCGTATCCATCGAATCTATTTAATCCTTCTGATGTTGCCACCCATATATATCCATCTTCATCCTGAACAATTCCATTTATATTCCAGTTAGTGGATAGCCCATCGGAAGTGGTATATCTGTGAAATTCGATATTATCCATTTGGGCAACTAATCTCGTTGCAATAACAATTAATAATATTAAAGAGTATTTTACTAGATTCATATTCGGTAACTTCATAGTAGTTTTTATCTATTTAACTTTAATAACGACAAACGTAACATCATCATCAGGTTCTTTTCCCTTAATCCAATCGATGCCTTCTTCTTTTAAATATGTAATAATTTCTTCCGTCTTTTTATCTGCAATTGATTTGAAGAATTTATTAACACGCTCGTAACCAAATAATTCTTCATCTTTATTTTTTAATTCAGGCAGGCCATCACTTAGTAATAGCAAAGTATCACCAGATGAAATTTCTGTTTCGCTTATTTCATAAGGGAAGTTTTTTATTGCACCTAATGGCATTCCATTCAATATTATTTCTTCAACTTCGTTTATATTTTTTCTGTAAATAAAAAGGGGCGGCATACCAGCATTACATATTTCAAGTTTATGATCAATTATTCTAATCATCATAAATGCCATCATTAGTCTTCCAAGTTCAATTTCTTTTAGTGCTTCGCTGCTTTGACTAAAAAATGTTTGCATGTCAAGTTTTGAACTTCCGGAAGCAAATAAAGCTTTTGTCATTGAAACGATTGTTCCAGCTTTCATTCCATGTCCGGTTGCATCACCAATAGCAACAGTGAGAGTACCATCTAAGCCAACATTAAAATCATAATAGTCGCCGCCTACTTCTGTAGCTGTTTTCATGTAAACAGCAATATCAAGATGGGGAAGAGAGGGAATTGTTTTGGGAAGCATTGACAGTTGCAGTTGTCGTGCTTCTTCAAGTTCTTTTGTTTGTCTCTCGTTTTCAAGCTGAAGAATTTTTTTATTTTCTTTTTCTTTCCTTCTATCCAGCTCAAATTTTCTAGCTCCTCCAAGAACACCGACGAAACCAAATAAATAAATTGCGTAAGCCCACCAGGTTCTCCACCAAGGAGGAAGAATTTCAATTTCAACTGAAATGCCTGTTTCATTCCATACATTATTATTATTTGAAGCTTTTAGGTGAAATGTATATTTACCAGGAGGAAGATTAGGGAATATGGCAGCTCTTTGATTTCCTACATTTCGCCAATCGTCTTCATAATTTTCTAATTTATATGCATACTGATTTTTTTTCGGATCTACATAATGAGCTGCTAAATAATCAAATTCAATATCATTATTATCATAGTTTAGAGTGATTTTTTTCGTTTGATAAATTGGTTTTTTTAACGGCGAATTTTCACCAGGTTTCACAGATTCATTAAACAATTTAAAATCTGTTAAGAATACTTTTGGTGGCAATATATTATTTTTGATCTCGCCTGGTTTAAACATTGTAAAACCATTTGAGCCTCCGAATATCAATTCTCCATCAGAAGTTTTAACTGCCTTCCCATCTGAAAATTGACTGCTGCTTATGCCATCTTCAACACCAAAATTGTTAAATGATTTATCACTTATATTAAATCTGGAAATTCCATTAAAAGTACTTAACCACAGTGTATTATTTTCTTCATCTCCCAAAATGCCTTGAACAGCGTATGAATTTAGTCCATCTTTTTTTGTATAAGATTCAAAGGTTTCAGTTTTAGGATCATAACAATTTAATCCACCAATCCAGGTACCAATCCAAATTTTATTATTTTTACCTAAATATATAGCGTTTACGTCTTGAGAATTTAATGCTTTTAGTGAATCTGAAGAAAAACCAATCCGTATAAATTTTTTTTCAAAAAGATTATATTTATACAATCCATTATCAGAACCTATCCATATATTTTTATTATTGTCTTCTTCAATTATGTGAACTTGATTACTAAAATTATTTCCTAACCCTAACGCTTCGAAATCTATTTTAGATGGGTGTGTAAAATTATTATCAAATCTATATAAGCAGTTGTTAGTACCAATCCAAAAGTTGTTTTCACTATCTTCAAAAAGTTTATACAGACCGGTACTTTCAAAATCAACAGCAATATTTAATTTTTCAATTGTCCAGTTATTATTATTTAATTTGTAAACGCCATTTGCAGCACCAATCAATATTTGCTTTTTATGATCAATTAGAAAATCATTTATTGCAGATGGTATCGCCACATTGTGATTTATAAAGCTTTCATCTTTTTTATTAAATTCTGTTATGATACCTGATGAAATACTGAATAACAAATTTTTGTTTGTATTCTCAATTAATGCATTTACCCAACCATTCGGTAAGCCATCAGAATTAGCTGAAGTGAATGCATGAAATTTGCTCTTAGTAATATCATACTTTGCAAGCCCCAAACCATTACCGGTAACCCAAATTGATCCCGCAAAGTCCTGTATTAAAAAGTTCAGATTATCAGAATGCAAAGCGGTTGGATTTAATAAATTGCTTTTTGTACCAGCTAATGTTTTGGAAAAAGCATCAAAGAAATATAAGCCGTTGTTGGAGGTAAAATAAATATTATTGTTTTGGTCTTTGATAATTTTATTAATCACAAAATAATCATTATTGCTTGTACGTTGGTTGACTAAAGGATAAGAAAAATAAGTACTATCATTGGTGTCGTAATTTATTAATCCTTTATCAAATGTTCCCAGCCAATATCTTGAATCATGATCGTGACAAATTGTTACTACGGTTGTTGGATTTTTAAATGGAAACCAATGAAAAGTATTTTTTGAATTGTTGTACTCCCCAAACCCTTTGTCACCAGCAATATAAAAATTATCATTTCCAAATTTTATAATTTGCCACAGGCCTTTAGTTTTTTCATCGCTTACTCTTTTTATTTCATTCGAGACTTTTGGAATGGTATAAAGTCCATAATTAACTTCATTAAAATAAAAGTCAAAAACTGTGAATAGTATGTCGCCTCGCAATGTTTCCACAATGTCTGAAACAAATAATGTGCGCCCTTCATTTTGGGAAAAATTAAAAATCGGATAAAATTTAAAGGTTTCATTTACTCTATCAAATTTAGTGATGCCTCCAACAGCACCAATCCACAAATTGAATTTGGAATCTTCAAACAAGGATGTAACAATTGGGGATTGTAAAAAATTAGTATCTTTTTGAACCGGACTAAAATTGAGAAATTCATATCCGTCAAATCTTGATAAACCATTGATGGTACCAATCCATATATACCCTAAATGATCCTGCAGAATTGTCCATGTGCTATTGGAAGGCACACCGTCTAATTCAGTAAAAGTTGTAAAGCTGCTATTAATTGACTGTGCATTTATTGAAAAGAAAAATGATACAATCAAAAGCAAAATAATTTTAATTTTCAATATAACTTCCTTTAAAAACTTTTAGCAGCTTCATCAACAGTTGGGTATTGTTCAAAAATACTGTCAAGTTTTACAATACTTAAAACACCTTTTATTTTATCTGTTAGTCCTGCTAATTTTAATTGGCCTCCAGCTGCTTTTACTGTTGTGTATGCTTTGATGATACTGCCGATACCTGAACTATCAGCAAATTTTACATCACTCATTTCTATGATTATGTTTTTCTTTCCTTGTTCCAAAAAATTAGAAACATGATTTTGAAAATCTTGCGCATCCGGTCCGCCCATTAATTTCCCTTTAAAAGAAATAACTACGGCATTATACTGTTCACTTATATTGTATTTCATCTTAGTCTCCTATTAGTTTTATTGAATGAAGAGTTTTTTAATTAATTTTAATAAGATAAAATTTTATTTCAGAAGCATCATTTTTTTTGTTTCGACATAGTTTCCCGCCCTCATCTTATAGTAATAAACTCCGCTTGGCAGCTTACTTGCATCAAATGAAACGTTATAACTTCCAGCAGGTTTCTCATCATTGACAAGGGTTACAACTTTATTTCCAAGGATATCATAAACTTTAAGAGTAACAAATCCGGTTTCGGGTAATTGATAAGAAATAATTGTAACTGGATTAAACGGATTTGGGAAATTTTGTGAAAGGCTAAATTCTTTCGGTGCCGTGGTTTCCTCTTCACTTCTGACCTCAACAGTGCCATTGCAGAAGTGACCGTTTCCGCTGTATCCACCGTTTATTATAATTGCTCCGGCACAAACGTCTGCATTTGTCCCAATCTCAATTACGGTTCCTGCATCATAGACAATACTGCTTTGTGCGTGAAGTAGTGATGCAGACATTACAATAAATAAAAAACTAATTGTTGTTTTCATTTCTCACCTAAACTCACTTTTGTAATTTCATTGTTGTTTGCTACTAACTTTTCAATTTCAGCTGTTAATGTATTTTGCATCTGTTCAAACTTTATCAGTCTTGCTTTTAGGTCATCATTTTCTTTCTTTAAATCCTGAATTGCTTTAACTATTATTGGCAGTAGATTGCCTGATGTTGCTTCCAATTTTTCGGGGTTATCTTTCAGAACAAGATTCAGCCATTCAGCATTTTCAGACGTTTGCACTTCATCCAACTCCTGTGCAATAAATCCTGCCGTGGGTTCTTCCTTCGTTTTGCTTCCATCCGATTTATTATCCGCATACCATTCTCTTTTATCCCAATTGAATAATCTTGGTTTTACTTTCATTAAGAATTCTATTCCCAGGTTTAAATCTTTAATGTTCTTCTTATCTCTTTTATCTGATAATGAACTGATACTTTGTACATTACAGCGGAGTGAAGTTACAAAACTATTGCCCAATGTTATTTGATTTTGCACCGTAGGAGATGATGGATTGGCATCAATGCCAAGCAAAGTTAGATTAGCACCTGTTGTAACAGTTGAGCCTGCATTATATCCTATTGCAGTATTATAATTTCCGTTATTATTTAGTAATGAATGGTGCCCAACAGATGTGTTTTGAAAACCGGTTATGTTCGAATATAATGAGTTTGTGCCTATTGCGGAATTACCAGAACCAGTTGTGTTAAAACTTAATGACCTTGATCCTATTGCAGTGTTCTCGGACCCCGTTGTATTATCAAATAATGAAATAAGCCCTATTGCTGTGTTATCGCTGCCAGAAGAGTTTTTATATAATGAACTCGCACCACATCCTGTGTTGTCCCTGCCTATCGTCAAACTACTTAATGAACCATTTCCTATTCCGGTATTATAGCTAGCTTCTGAAAGATTAGATGCAGACATTGTAAAATTCCCTGAATTTATTCCCAAAAATGTGTTATATCCAATTGCACCGGCTGGATAGAAGTCGTGAATAAATCTATCTGCTCCTTTGAAAATTACGCCCAGAGATGGACTTGTCGTAATGGGCAGGGTTATGCTACCATCAGATTGGCTAAGTGTGAAAAATGTGTTCGAGCCATCCTTTATAGTAAATACACCTCCCGTACCAAGAGTATTTGTGATGCTGTTCTGAGGAAAAACCAATGTGGTAATTAGAAAAAATAAAAATGTAGTTGCTAGTATTTTCATTTTAAGTTCCTTCATTTATTTATTAAAAATAGTTCTTGGCCAGTTGCTATTTGTTAGCCGCATTTGCTCTTCGGCAGAAGGAGGTTTATTATATTGAAATTTAGTCAATAGTTTATGGGAGTTTTTATCCACAATTACATTGGTTGAAATCATTTCCTGGGAAAAGATATTGAAAATGTAAAAGTTTGCTTTTCCTCGTATGAAATCTGAACCAAGATATCCTATCTTATTTCGCCTGATGGCTTCTTTTTCTTGTTGTTCAGTCAGCTTCATTTAATTTATTTTACTTTAATAACTACAAAGGTTACATCATCATGCAGACCTTCGCCATTTGCCCAGTTTGAGACTTCATCTTTTAAACAAGAAATTATATCATCGCTGTTTTTTTCGGCATTATTAACAAATATATTTTTTAATCTATCGTAGCCGTACATTTCTTTTTTATCGTTCTGTAATTCAGGCAATCCATCGCTTAGCATTAATATTGTATCGCCGGCAGCAAGTTCACTCTCATAAATTTTATAGCCAGAGTTTATCAATGCACCGATGGGCAAACCGTTAACATTTACTTCCTCAATTTCAGCTTTGTCTTTTCTGTAAATATAGAGCGGAGGAATTCCAGCATTGGCTATTCTTATTTTATTAGAATTTATATTCAACATTGCAAATGCCATCATCATTCCATTAAGCTTTGAATTTTTTAAACCGTAATTGGATGTCGCAAAAAATTCTTCCATATTTTTATTTATCGAATTAGTTGTGAAAAGCGATTTCATCATGCTTACAATTGTGCCTGCTTTCATACCATGGCCTGTCGCATCTCCTAGGCAGACATTTAAAGAACCATCATCTTTAGTGGAAAAGTCATAATAATCTCCGCCTACTTCTGTCGCTGTCTGCATATGTACAGCAATATCTAGGTTTGGAATAGAAGGCAGCACTGCCGGAAGCATTGAAAGCTGCAGCTGTCTTGCTTCTTCAAGCTCGCTTTGTAAAACAACAAGTTTGTCGCGTGCTTGCAATGCTCTCTTTAAAGTTTCTAAATTATTAATTGCTTTATCTATCGTAATTTTTAGATCAATAAAGTCGATTGGCTTAACAACAAAATCAAATGCTCCGCCGTTCATTGCAGTGCGGATATTTTTTATATCACCATAAGCAGATACTATTACAGAATGAAGCAGGGGATTATTTAATTCTTTTAATTTAGCTAATAGAGTTAGTCCGTCCATTTCGGGCATGTTTATATCCGCAAGAACCAGTTCAATATTATCATCTTCATCAATTTTTTTCAGAGCCTGAACTCCATTTCCTGCAAACGAAAAATCGTACTGGTTGTTTTTAATTTCTTTTCTAAATTTTTGTATTACAAGCGGCTGCAGATCCGGCTCATCATCAACAACTAATATTTTTGAAGCTGTCATTCAGTTTTCCTTTAGATGTAAAGTTTTTCTTTAAGTAAATCGAACTTCAATGGCTTAGTGAAATAATCATCCGCACCAAGGTCTATTGCTTTATTGTAATTTGATTCGTCCCCGTAAGCGGTTATCATGAAGACTTTTAATTTAGGATGACGGGATTTTATTTCTTTAAGCAGTTCCAGGCCGTTCATTTCCGGCATGTTGATATCACTTAGAACAAGATAATCAGTCTGATCATCAATTGAATCTATCATTTCAAGTGCAGACATTCCGTTGCCGGCATAAATAATTTGTACACGGCCTGCTTTAATTTCCTTTCTAAATTTTTGTTCAAATAGAAATTGGACATCAATTTCGTCATCGACTACTAGTAATTTCATAATTACCTTTCTTAATTATTAATATTAAATAAAAATTTTGTACATATTAATTTTTAGGAATAACAATAATAAATTCGGCTCCTTCTCCTTCTTTTGATTCCACTTTTATTTCACCTCTATGCTGTTTAACAACAATATCATAACTTAGTGATAGCCCTAAACCCGTTCCTTCGCCTGAAGGCTTTGTTGTGAAAAAAGGATTAAACAATTCAGATTTTATTTTTTCAGGTATTCCCATTCCGTTATCTTTTATTCGGACTTCCACTTTGTCCTGCAGATTTTTTGTGGAAATTTTTATTATTGGGGCAAAACCGTTTCCAGACTTTTTCTTTTTGTCATTCGCTGCGTAACATGCATTGTTTATAATATTCAGAAATACTCTGCTTATATCTTGCGGCACTACATTAATTTTTTCAATTGATTTATCATATTCTTTTTCGAAAGTAATATTGAAATCCTTGTCCAGAGCTCTGAGCCCGTGGTAGGCAAGGGCAGCGTACTGATCCAGCACTTCATTTATATCTGTTAATGCTTTTTCACCTGCACTTCCTCTTGAATGAAGCAGCATACCTTTTACAATTGAATCAGCACGTTTACCATGGTTAGTAATCTTTTCCAGATTTTGTTTAAGGTTTCCAATTATATCATTGATTTCTTCTGTGTCACCATTGTTCATTTCAACAAGAAGATCATCAAGCAGCTCATTACTGATATCTGAGAAATTATTTATAAAGTTTAATGGGTTTTTAATTTCATGAGCAATACCGGCAGTAAGCGCACCTAAGGAAGCGAGTTTTTCCTGCGTGACCAGTTTTTCTTGTGTAGTTTTTAAATCATTTATTGTTGAGTTTAACTGCCTGTATGCATCGGCATTATCAATGGCTACTGCTGTAAATGTTGCAAGGTTACGCAGTATATTTAAATGATATTCAGAATAAGCTTCCTTTTTGAAACTTTGAGATGTTATCACTCCTATTTTTTTATCTTTGTGATTGAGGGGGACATACAAAACAGATTGAGTGTGTTCGCCTGCGAGCGGATTTTTTATTTCCTTTATGTATTTATGAGAATCTTGCAGATAATCATTTGTAAAAATTTCTTTTTGATTTCTAAAGCACCAGGCGGCAGGCCTGTTATCGTCATCAATATTATTTGTGAATGGAGATAATGTTTTTCCTTTTTCTTTAGTTCCCGGGAAAAACAGTCTGCGGTTTTTTTCATCGTAAATTCCTATTCCAAATACAGCAGCATCCATAAGAGAATTTACATTTTCATAAACTGTGTCTATAATACTCTCTATAGAAAGATTAGCTGTAATGTTTTTTCCAATTTCGCTCAGCATCTCAACATTCTTTTTTCTTTCGTTTTCAGCATCAAGGGCTTTAGCTTTCGATTCAGCAGCTTCAGCGCGCAATTCCATTTCCCTCAGGTGTGCACGGCGGCGCTCTTTTAATGTTAGTCGTCTGCGCTGCAATCTATCGATACTAAAAATTGATAAGCCGAATAATATTATGTATGTACAATATGCCCACCAGGTTCGGTACCAGGGTGGAAGTATTTCAAATGAGTAAAATCCTGTGTTGCCTTCCACTCCTGATATATTTAATGCAGCTACTTTAAAAGTATATTTACCTGGGGGAAGATTTGTATATTCTTTTGTGTTCTCAGTTGACCATACTGACCAGCGTTCATCAAAACCATCCAACAGTGTTTTAAATTTATTTGCGTTTTTACTTTCGAAACTAGTTGCAGAGTATCTGAATTTAACTGAATTGTTTTTAAAAGATATTTGGGGGATGGCTAGTGAATCAATCTTTGCGCCAAAATAAATAGTTGAATCTTCGCCAATCTCAACCCGCCGTACTAATGCTGAGTAATTTGTATGGTCTGAACTCTTTTTATTAAAATTATATTTAATAATTCCAGAGCCTGTACTAAACCAAACAGTACCGTCTTTCTCCGCATAAATTCTAGTGATTGCTTCATTCGCTAGCCTATTGAAAGGAGAAGTTACCCATTCATAAGAACCATCCGGTTTAATTGATCCCATTGCTAATTTTCCTTTTGCCGCTATCCATATCCTTCCTAGGCTATCTTGCTCAACATCGTTATAGGGATAATTATTGGTCACTTTATAGAAAAAGGAAATAAATTTATCGGAAGTATCTGAAATAAAAATTTCTTTTTGTTTGTCAAACTGGTACATACTGTCAGACGTTGCAAAATAATTCTTATGATTAATTCTGCCTACATAAACCAACCCTTCCTGCAAGTTATTTGTTTTATCGTAATGCTTAATCTCCGGATTATTTAATATTACATTTCCTTTATTGTCTTTTTTAAAGATGACTCTATATAAACCGGAGGCATTGGTTCCCATCCATAACCCGCCCGATGAGTCTTCAGCAATTGAATTTATGCCGTCAGTAATATTAAATATTTGGCCTTCATCAACCCATTTATCACCTTGCCGCAGCATCGACCATAAACCCTGTGCACCTACATAAATTCTATTTGGATTTAATTTTGAACGTCTTAATACATTTACATTGTATTCATTACCGGTAGTTTTTTTGATAGGAACTAGTCTATTTTTTTCAATATTAAAAAAGCCATCGAAAGTACCTACAAGAAGTTTGTCTTTGAATTTAAGAAAAGACCAGGATTGGTTGTTGCTATTATCCAGTTTATTAAATAAATCGGTTTTAGGATCTAAATAATAAACTCCATCATTTGAAGCTGCATATAGAATACCATTGTAGCGAACCATTTCGAAAGCAGTAGTAGTAAAATTATTTCTAGAATCGAAATAACTTACAGGAGATGAGTAATCAACATTAGAAATACCATTATCAGTTGCCAGCCAGATAGAACCAGAGCGGTCCTGATATGTATAAAGCACAGTACTACTTATAGTTCCATTTTCCCGGTTATATAAATCTAATTCATTTCCATTAGTGTCAATTACAACCGCCCCCCCATTTATTGTTCCTAACAATATATTTCCATCGGAAAGTACTGTGCCCGGAAAATAAACTAAATTATCTTTAATAAATTTATCTGCTTCAGTTTTAAATGGAATAAAATTATTTCCATCATACTTAAATAAACCCATTGTACGAGTTACAATTAAACTGGTTCCTTCTTCACCCGGGAAGGGGATCATTATATAAATTCTTTCATTTGCAAATTTTTCTCCCCCTTTTAATAACGTTAAAGAATCATTTTTCAATACTTCAAGACCTTTTCCCCATTCCCTAAGATAAATTGTGCCTCTAACTAAAAACATTACGTGGAAATTACTTTCTGCCTGGATAACCTTAAATTTCTTTTTTTGGATATTCCATATCATTAAGTATTTGCCAACCATAAAATATACTTTTCCGTCACTGATAAAAGTTTGCCATACATCTGAAAAATCTCTTTTATCTTTTGGTATAAAATTAAGCAGTGAATGAAATTTTAACTTGCCGGATGAGTCGGGGAAAAAATATCCTAATTCACCAACTGCACCAATATATATTTTCCCATCATCACCAATAACAATTGAACGAACGGTAGATTTGTTCGGCACTTGATATTGTCTCCAGGCAGCCCCATCAAACTCAAGTAATCCTACATTTCCAAAATACATTACACCGCGTTTATCCTGAGCTATTGCCCAGTTTTGTAAGCCGGAATCATATTCCTTAGGTGAGTAATTTGTAATAATTTGCGAGCCGCTTTCAAGATTGTTTTGTGCCTGAGAAATGGTTGAATTAATACAGAGAAAGGCTAATAGGAATAATAATATTTTCATTATAAATATATTTCTTAATTAGTTAAATGTTTTTATTTATAAATTTCTAATTCGACTTCAGACTTTTATTTTACTTTAATCACCACAAAAGTTACATCATCATCAGGTTCTTCATCATTAGTCCATCGTGAGCCTTCGTCTTTTAAGATATTTACTATTTCTTCCGGTTCTTTTTTAGCGGCCTCTTCAAAACTATTCCTTGCTCTTCTATAACCATACATTTCATTATTTGCATTTTGGAGCTCTGCAAAACCATCGCTCATCAATAATAGTGTATCGCCTCTTTCAATCACTAATTCCTTCACATCATAGACAGAATCTTTCATTGCACCCAATGGCATATTGTTTAGACCAACTTCTTCAATGGTTTGAGAATTATTTCTATAAATAATCAGCGGAGGCATGCCGGCATTTGTGGTTACAATTTTATTATTTTTTATCTGAACACAAGTAAGTGCCATCATCAATCTTCCTAGCCGCATATCTTTAATTGCAGAACTTGCATTTTCAAAGAATGGTTTTAATTCTTTATTGGTTCTATCAGACATAAAAAGAGATTTCATAATGGAAACCATCATTCCGGACATCATTCCATGTCCGGTTGCATCGCCAAGAATAACAGTTAAAGTTCCATCAATGTGAAGATGGAAATCGTAATAGTCGCCGCCAACTTCGGTAGCAGTTTTCATATAAACTGCTATACTTAAATTCGGGAGCTGAGGTATTTCAGTAGGGAGCATTGACAATTGAAGATTACGTGCTTCTTCAAGTTCATGAGATTTTCTTTCACTTTCTTTTTCAGCAATTTGCGCACGAAGTTCAGCTTCTCTTATTTGCGCTGCAATTTTTTCTTTAGATAGTAACCTTCTTCTCTGAACTCTATCTACACCGAATACAACCAAGCCGAAACAAAGAGCATAGCCTAAGTAAGCCCAAATAGTTCTCCACCAGGGAGATAGAACCTTGATATTTATTGTAGCTGCTTCATTATTCCAAACTCCGTCTCCATTTGACCCCTTAACTTTAAATACATATTTACCTGGAGGAAGATTTGTATATGTTGCAAATCTTCTGTTATCATATATCCAGCCTTTTTTATCAAATCCTTCAAGCATATATGCATATTGATTTTTTTCAGGCCGGGAAAAATGAATGGCCGTAAAATCAAATGAAATATTATTCTGTCCGTATGGTAATTCTAAATTTTTAGTATCTAATATGCTTTTTGTTAGAGGAGAATTATCTGTAGCTGGAGTTACTACTTCATTGGAAATTTTTAATTGAGTTATATCAATTTTAGGTAATTGTTTATTAATATTGCTTGAGTGAAAAGTGTTAAAACCATTTTGGCCTGCAAAAAATAAATCGCCTGATTCACTTTTGAATGATGAACGAGCATTAAATGAATAACCTTGAAGTCCATCTTTTACATCGTAATTAATAAAAATAGGGTGTTCAGTATCTTTATTAAATTTTGAAATTCCGTTCAGTGTGCTTAGCCATAAATTTCCGTAAGTATCTTCTTCAATTGCTTGAATGTAATTAGAAGGCAATCCGTCCTTATCATATAATACTTTAAATTTATTGGTTTGCTGATTATATTTGATTAATCCTCCATTGGTACCAACCCATGCAACTCCGTTTTTATCGACAATAATATCATTGATTTGTTTTAAATTTGAACTACTAAATATTTTCTTCTCGTTCTGAAAATTTTCAATTGAATTTTTTCTTATATCATATTTAACTATACCGTTGGTTGTCCCAATAAGCACCGAACCATCATTTTGGTATTCAACTTTTCTCACTACTTCAGAATTTATATAAGGACGATTTTCACTTGAAGCAATCAAGCTATTATAATAATTAACATTTGAGCCATTTAAATTAAAGGCCTGGATTCCCCATAACATTGAATCTGCTGGCGGCCGAGCGTTCCACTTTCCGTATGAGTGGCTGTCATCAGAAATATACTTTAAAGTATAGCTGCCTTTTTCCAAAGTTATTATGCCAGCGTATATTCTATTTTTAAAATCTCCACCTATATAAAAAGTTTTTGAATAATCATAAGCAGACCAAATGGTATCTGATTTTGAATCTTGAAGCCAACCAAAATCAACCATTCCTACAGTTGGTAATCCTTCTCCAACAGCAACTATCAATATATCTGACCGTTGTTTTAAGTTAAATTTCTTTTTTAAATCTTGATAATCGCCAACTTCAGTTATTTTTGCTATAGCTTTATTGTTAATTGAAAGAGAATCTATTGTATTGATAAGATTAAAATCATAAATACGTGTACTATGTGTAGGAATATATTGTTTGGTTTTATTTTTAGTGTCAAATTTTACAACTCCAGACTGAAAAGAAGAGACCCACAAATTTCCATAATCGTCAAGTGAAAGATTAGATATGTTGTCATAGTTATAGCCATATTTTTTATTATCATCAAAATTGTAATTTGTAAATGTATTGTTTGAAAGATCCATCATACTTAAACCATGGTTGGTCCCTAGCCACAATTGCTTTGAAGAGCCCTGTTTAATACTTCGGATGGAAATATTTGGAGAAGAATCATTAATAGGAATTTTATATTTCTTAAATGTTTTGTCTTTTAAACTATATTTGATTAAGCCATCGTCAGTACCAAGCCAAACCTGGTCTTTTTCATTTGGAGTTTTATAGATTGATAAAATAGATAGGTTTTTATTAGCGTTTGCCATATCAACAGGATTTGTGAAAAGCCGAAATGGTTCCTTTTGAAAATCTAGTTTTAACAATCCATTATTTTGAGTTGCTATCCATAAAATTCCGAATTCATCTTTGTACAAATACCAAAACCCATCAGAATTATGAACGCCGTTTGGAAATTCTGATTGATCAACTGGAATAATTTCATTTGTTTTCATATTGTAACGAAATATTCCATAATGTGAAGTCCCTATCCAAAGAAATCCATTTTCATCTTGAATTATATTCCCAACCATATTTGTCCAAAAAGCTGGTTTTGGATCTTTATTGAAAAGTTTTATTTCATTAAAGTCTTTTGATAGAGGGTTATAATTATAAAATCCGTTTTGAGAACTGATCCAAATTTTTCCGGTTTTATCTTCATAAAGATTAGATATTACCTGCTGTTTAAAGACATCAGGATTTTTTGAATCAACATTAACTGTTTCGAATAAGCCGGTTGATTCATTATATTTAATTAATCCTAAAAAGTTATGATTTGAATAAATCTCGCCGGATGAAGTTTCTAATAAGGCAACTGTTATTCCTACCGTAACTACCTTATTGTTGCCATCTTTTGTGTATTGCTTTTTAATTTCATTAGTTTTTTTATTGAACTGAAAAATACCATCATTTGTTAGAAGCCACATTCTATTTTTACTGTCTTGAACCATGTTATAAATTGTATTTGATGAAGAATTGGATCTGCTCGAATCAGGCAGAAAAGTTTTAAAAGTTTCATTTGCCAAATTATATTTTGAAAAACCAGCAGCTGTACAGACCCATAGTGTTCCATCATGATCGATCATCGATTTGAAAACAGAATTATTTGGTAATGAGTTTTTATCGCTGGGATCGTTTTTATATATTTTGAAATTATAGCCGTCATAACGGTTTAATCCATCAGCAGTAGCAATCCACAAAAAACCATACTTATCTTGAATGATATCGTTTACAGAAGTATTTGATAAACCATCCGGGATGGAGATATGCTCAAAATTAAATTTTTGCTGGGTAAAAGCTGTTGTAGAGAAAATGAAAAGAAAAAAGATTAATACTATATATTTTAATGATTTAGATACAATCATTTTTACCTCTTAAATTAATAGGACAATAAAAGTTTGAAGAATTTCTTCTAAATTATTTTTTCTTGTTTTACAGATTGGATTTACTATAGTTAAAAAAATAATGGACAGTTTATGCCAATTATTCACAAATTAATTGCGGTCGAACATTTAACTATAATATTTTAGATTTATTTAATTAATATTTAATTATCGACACGAGGGCTTAATCATTCTCAACTTAACGTATATGTATTTTACTCTTCCCTTGCCGACTTTTTCACAATTTCAATGTTAAGTTAGTTTACAAATACGTAACCGGTAAATACGCAGACATAGGTGAATCGTTTATACTTGGTAAGATTTATTTTAATCAATCATTTTTTGAAAATTTGATCAATATTAAGTTCAGATTTAATTACTTAAAACCGAATCAACATTATCGGCTTTTTCCGCAAACTGAAACAGCCCCATTATTGTAAACGTCTTTTCAACCGTGGGATCAAGATTCGTAAAAATAAGTTTGCCATTTGACTCATTTAATTTTTCAATTAATTCAATCAAATGAGAAATACCGATAGAATTAACAACTTTTGAATTTTCAAGATTCAACACCAACTTGTTGATTCCCGAATGTTTATCAAATTCTTGAACAATTTTTTCACCGCCGGTATTATTTATATATCCGTTGGTTTTAATTACAAGTATTTTATCATGTAATTCAGAAGTCAGATTAAAATCTGTAACCATTAATAAAACTCCATTCAGATTAATTTTTTAATTATAGTAATTTTTGTTCCATTGGGCCCTGACTCAATTATCAGATCGTCAGACATGGATTTCATTAGTTTGAGACCCCATCCACGTTTATGCGAACTATGAATTTTATTTTTAATATTCGGTTCTTCAACGCTTTCGGGCTCAAAACCGGAGCCAAAGTCAGTAACCAGGATAATTAATTTTTCTTTATCCATGGTAAATTCCACTTGAACATAAGGGCTGTTATCGCCTGAATGTTCAAGTCCGTTTATTATTGCTTCAGTAACAATAATTTTTGCTTCGCCAATTTTGTCATCGGAAATACCAAGATAACCTCCCATAATTTGCAGACCTTCGATAGCAACCAATTCTATGTTTGGCACATTTGGCAGCTTAATCTCCAAGTTGATATTAGATGTCATATAATTTATTCCAAAATTATTAGAAAATAGTAAATGTGACTGGGAGTACAGGTATGAATATAATACTTTTTTTTTAATATCAATAATAAAAATTAAAACTTTATAACACTTTCTTTTAACAGAATGATTAACGAAATCGAATTAAATTATTAAAAATATAATACATTAGCTCCTCCTATGATTCTCATCTTTCATTAGAACAAAATGCGCATTTTTCAGGCATTAATTTGTACGAATAAAATTATTAAAATAAATGATTTCCTGATTGATTTTTATTTGTTCAAAACTTATTTTCCGTATAAATAATTTTGTTTCCAACCAAATAGGGGAAGTCATGAACGTAAAAACATCAATATTTTTCATCCTATTATTAGGTTTATTTTCAACCAAACTTTTCTCTCAAGCACCCAAACTTGAATGGGGCGAAGTGCCTAAATCAGATCTCGAAATGACATCATATCCGCCGGATACGAATGCTTCTGCATTAATACTTTATGATTTAGGGGAATCTAAATTTAATGATGATCTGGATATTGTATTTACCCGACATCAGCGTGTAAAAATATTTACTCAAAAGGGATTTGATTGGGGAACTTATTCTATTGGTGTTCGAACTTCAAATGGAGATGAAAGATTCGTCGAAGTTGAGGGATACACATATTCATTAAATGATAAAAATGAAATTGTTAAAACTGAATTTGATGATGATGAAGTTTTTGAAGATAGAGTTACTGATAATGTAACTTATTATAAATTTACGCTGCCAGCATTAAAACCCGGATGTGTAATTGAAGTTCGTTATAAAATAGTTTCAACCCAATTGTATAATGTAAAAGATTGGACATTTCAAAAAAATGAACCGGTAAGATGGAGTGAATATAAATTTTGTTTCCCAAGAGCGCTTGGATATTCTTTCGTAAAACTGGGATATGAAAGCTGGGCTATCGATGAAGCTAAGGAAGTTAATCAAACTTTCTCAGGAACTGCTTCGTCATTATTAGGTACACAAATAGCTAAATGCTGGGATGTAGATGTAGCTGTTAAAGATATTCCTGCACTTAGAGATGAACCATTTATCACTACCTTAAATGATTATGCAAATGAACTTCAGATACAATTATCTGGATATGCTTTTGCGAACGGAGTTCAAAGAAGATTTTTTACTGATTGGAAAAATTTAGTTGAAGAGCTCTTAGATTCAGATAATTTTGGAGATGCAATTGATGTAACCGGAGATGTAGAAGATTTGGAAAAATCTATTACGAAAGGTTTAACAAATCCTTTAGATAAAATGAAAGCAATCCATAATTGGGTTTCAAAATCAATTGTGTGGAATGGCAGGGATAGATTTTTTAAGGAGCAAGATGTTGATGATGTTTTAGAATATAAAAAAGGTAATAGTGCAGAAATTACTTTTTTATTCCTTTCATTATTGAAGAGTGCTAATATTGAAGCTTATCCAGTAATTTTAAGCACTAGAGATAACGGAAAAATTCAAGTTATGTATCCCATGGTAAATCAATTTAATTATGTTATTTCTCAAGTAAAAATAGATTCAACAACATATTTAGTTGACGCCACTAATCCATTGCGTCCTTTCGATTTATTACCAAGTAAAGTTTTGAATACAAGAGGCTTGATTATTAAACCTGATGTTGAAGAATGGTTAACTGTAATTTCCGATAAGAAAAATATTGATTATTCGCTGACAGTTATAGATGCTCATGAAGATGGTACGATAACGGGAAGACTTGAGGATTCATATGGTGAATATAATAGCCTTTCAATAAGAAATGATCTGGGCAAAAAGAAAGATATTGAGATAGCTGAAGAACTATTAAATACAAATAGTAAAGGATTGGCAATCGATTCTGTAATTATTGAAAATAAAGATAGTCTTGAAGCTTACCTAATGCTTAAGGCTTATATACAATCTGATAGTTATGCACAAAAAAATGGAGATTTTATTTATATAAATCCATACCTCGTTCATCGATTGAAAGAAAATCCCTTTAAATCAAAAGTTAGAAAATTTGCAATCGATTATGGATTTCAGAATGGAGACGTAAGCGTTGTTGATATTAATATTCCAAAAGGGTATGAATTAAAAGAAAATTTGGAAAACAAACAAATATTAGTTGGTAACTATGCCACTTTTAGCCGTGTATCAGGTATAGAAGATAAGAGGCTTCAAATAATAACTAAAATGGAAATTAAATCTTCGATAATACCCGCTAATTATTATTCTCAGTTAAAAGCCTTCTATACTAATATTGTGAATCTGGAATCTGAGCAGATTGTTTTAGGCCCTAAAGCAGGCGTTCCCAAAAATTCACAAACCAATATTAAAGATAATGTAATAGGGAATAATGAATAAAATTTATTTTATCATAAGCATCTTTTTTGTACTGACTGAGTTTGCTATTTCTTCGAGTAAATCTAATGAAGAAATAAATGAGTACGACATAACAAATATCCCTTTTGAGCTGCTTAAGGATGCAGATGTTGTTATCAGGAAAGATATCCAAAAATTTGAAGTTAAAGATGAACAGAATGCCACGCTAGCTGTTACTTATGCAGTCACACTGTTCAGACCTACTGAAAAAAAATATGGAAGATTAGTTCTTGATTACGATAAGTTTAGATCAATTGAAGATCTTGACGGAACTATTTATGATGCAAAAGGTGAAGAAATTAGAACTTTGGAAAAAGAAGATGTTGATGATTACAGCGCAGTTGCAGGTTATTCTTTATATGAGGATGACCGTGTAAAAGTTGCTGAACTCTTCTATGATAGATTTCCTTATACAATTGAATATAAATATGAAATGTCATTTGATGGATACTTACAATGGCCTGATTGGACATCCCGTAATTCAATTGAGCCTGTTGAATATAGCAGTTTTGAAGTTTTGATACCTGGCGATCAGTCTCTTCGTTATTGGACAAACTCCGACTCACTACAACCTAAAGTCAAAAATTTGGATGATTCAAAATCATATTTTTGGGAAGCTAAAAACCAGCAAAAATTATCCAGCGATGTTTACGTAGACGACATTGAAGATGTAGCTGCTATTGTAAAAATAGCTCCTGCTAATTTTGTGATTGAAGATTTCAAAGGTAACATGAGTTCCTGGAAGGATTTTGGAAAATGGGCTTATGACTTATACAAATCCAGAGATCTACTCCCTGAATCGGCACAAAAAGACATCTTGGCTCAAATAAGTTCTGAGGATATTGTAGAAACTCAAATCAAAAAACTATACAAATATATGCAGGCAAAAACGCGTTATGTTAGTATTCAGTTGGGTATAGGTGGGTGGCAGCCTTTAAGAGCATCATATGTTCATTCTCATGGTTATGGTGATTGTAAGGCTTTATCCAATTATATGGTTTCAATACTAAAAGTTGTGAATATAAAAGCATATCCGGTTCTAATATATGCCGGCCATTCAAGCATACCGCTTATCACAGAGTTTCCAAGCAATCAATTTAATCATGTTGTCGTCTGCGTTCCAATGGAAAAAGATACAATGTGGTTAGAATGTACCAGTCAATTAAGGGAGCCAGGCAGTATTGAATCTGAAATTGAGAATAGAAATGCTTTGCTTCTTACATCAGATGGAGGAACTATTGTTAGAACTCCCTGTAGTAAGGCAGAGCTAAATACCCAAATGAAAAAAATTAATGTATCGCTTTTAAATGGCTATGCAGCAGTTGAAGCTGAAATAAAGTGGACAGGTGATCAGCAGGATTATGTTAGATCGGTAGCGATAACTGAAACACCTAAAGAGAAGGAAGAGTGGATTAAAAATTTATTCGAGGTACCTGATATAAGAATAAATAATTCAGCATTTACAAAAGATGAAAAAGAAATTTCTTTTTCCGGTAATTTTAGCATTCTAAAATATGCAACTAAATCTGGCAAACGAATTTTCTTTAATCCAAATTTAATGGAAAGAAGAAGCTATGTACCTAGAACGGTAAAGCAAAAATTATCGCCGAAACGATTCTACTATCCTTACTTGGATATTGATTCTGTTTCTTACGTTCTGCCGGAAGGTTATAAGATTGAATCACTTCCATCTGAGTTAAATCTGCAATCATCTTTTGGTAGCTTTACTGAGAAAACAATGCCAGGAAAAGCAGGGGAAATCATATATTCACGAAAATTAAAAATAGACTCGTATGAAATTCCAGCCGAAAATTATGATGAGTATAAAAACTTTTTTACTGAAATTGTAAAAGCAGATAGAACTCAAGTGGTTCTTGTTAAAGAAGAAAAAAATTAGAAAAATTTATTTTTAATCATATTTCTAGATATTAATCCTTCAAGCCCCTGGATTCCGCCTGTATGTATTGCGATGATTGTTTCACCTTCTTTAAAATAATTGTTTTTGATTAAGCTATAGATTCCATACATCATTTTTCCAGTATATATTGGCTCCAATTGGATTTTATGCAGATTGTAAAATTCACTGATAAAATTGCTAAGCTCAGAATTAAATTTTGCATAACCGCCAAAATGATAATTAAAATTTATCTCCCAATTATTATATATTCTTCCATTTAGATTTAAGATCAGTCTTTCAACTTCTTTTGCCAAAAACGAGGAATTCTTCAAAACAGAAAAACCAATCGCTTTTTTTTCATCATTCAAACCAACTGCCAAACCTCCTAAAGTTCCACCGGTGCCGCATGGAGTGCAAACATAATCAAATGGTACCTTAATGGATTGTATTATTTCAGCGCATCCCCTAACTGCCAGCGAATTAGAACCTCCTTCAGGAATAAGATAAAAATTTCCAAATTTTTGTTTTAAATTTTCAAGAATTTTAACATCATATTTATTTTGGTAAGATGATCGGCTGATATAATGCAAATTCATTCCGCACTTTTGTGCAAACCGCAGTGTTGGATTTAAGGGCAGATGTTCTTCACCGCGAATAATACCAATCGATTCAAATCCGAGTGAAGCACATGCAGCCGCTGAAGCATAAATATGATTTGAGTATGCTCCACCAAAAGTAAGAATTTTTTTGAATCCACGTTTTTCTGCTTCAATTAAATTATATTTTAATTTATACCATTTATTCCCTGAAATTTCATTGCTAATTAAATCTGCTCTTTTTATGAATAGATTTACTTTTCTATCATCCAATAATTCATCATGAATAATTGAGAGGGGAGTTTCAATTGTGTTAAAATAATCTTCAGTTTTCATGCGGAACAAATTTATTTAGTTCTAATACCTGCTTAATTAAGTAGTTGTTAAAAATAATAATCTTTTGTAAAATAAAGGTAACAAGCAATAATAGTTTTACCCGATGAAATATCAATACAAATTTATAATCATTTTATTGTTCGTCATTTTGGTTTCGATGCAGTGTATTTGTAAACCCTCAGAATATCAAATTGAGCAAATTAAAATTGAGAATGGGCTTTCACAAAGCACGATATTTTCAATTTTACAAGACGTTGAAGGTTTTATGTGGTTTGGAACCGGAAACGGATTAAATAAATATGATGGATATAGTTTCACAGTTTACACTCACAATATATTAGATTCCTCGTCTATTTCGGATAATACAGTAACTGCCATGTATGAAGATAAAAATGGATTCATTTGGATGGGGACTATAAATGGTGTCCTAAATAAATTTGACAGAAAAACCGGAACCTTTCAGAAATTTTATATCGATAGAAAAGTTGATGATAAAAATTCCTTTGTGAATGAAGAATATTACGAATATCCACTTTCATTTTCCAGAAATAATAATTGCACAATTACTTCAATAGCCGAAGATGAAGAAGGTTTTCTTTGGATAGGCACCTGGGGAAAAGGCATTATCAAGTTTGATAAAAACACCAATTCCCCTCAATATTTTTATTCAGATGAAAATAATACTTCAAGTTTAAGTTATAATAGAGTCACAAAAATATTGGTTGATTCGCAAGGTGATATGTGGGTAGGCACTTTCGGTGGTGGGCTTGATAAAATGATTAAAAATGAAGACATCAAGAGAATTAAAAATGCTAAATCAAATTCATTACAATTTGAACATTTCAGAAATGATGTAAATAATAAATTTTCATTGAGTGATAATAAAATAATATCGCTGTATGAAGATAAATTTAATTCAATTTGGATTGGAACTTATGAAGGCGGCCTTAATAAATTAAGTAATGAACAAAAATCTCTCAAACCTAAATCGGCAAGATTTTTAAAATATTTTTATGATAAACGGGATAGATATAGTTTGTCAAATAATACTGTAATGGCTATTACCGGTGGAAAAAACGGTGAGCTTTGGGTTGGAACATTCGGTGGAGGACTTGATAGATATGATTATGCAAACGAAAAATTTATAAGATTTATTCACGATCCAAATAATTTAAATTCTATAGGTGACAATGATGTACTTTCGCTATTAGAAGATAAATCGGGAATTTTATGGATTGGCTCTCACCTTGGAGAAGGTATAAGTAAACTTTCTTTTAATGCGGTTAAGTTTGATAGGATTAGTCCCGCTACCGAAAAAAATAAAGGGCTTTCTGATAATGTTGTTTGGGCAATTTATAATGATACAACTAATTATTTTTGGGTGGGAACTTATCGCGGTGGTTTAGATCGGATCAATAAAAAAAATAACGAAGTTAAGGTCTATCAGCATAATTCGAATAACCCAAATTCCTTAAGCGATAATCACGTAAGAGCAATTGAAAAAGATGCAAATGGAAATTTATGGATAGGCACATATAGCGGAGGCCTTGATAAATTTGATATAAAAAATAATAAGTTTTATAATTATAAAAGAAGCGCCAATCCAAACAGCATAAGTGCTAATCAGATACAATCAATATATATTGATAAAAATTCTAACTTTTGGATTGGTACTTTTGGCGGAGGTTTAAATACATTTAATCAAAATTCTATAAAAAATAATAGTATAAAATTTAAAAAGTATATACATGATCAGGATGATAAATATAGTTTGAGCGATAATAGAGTTTATGCAATTTATGAAGATACCCAGGGATATATTTGGGTGGGCACATTCGGCGGCGGTTTAAATAAATTTGATAAAAAAAGAGAGCTCTTTTTTCATTACACTAATCGAACGGGTGATAACCAAAGCTTAAGTGACAACCGAGTGCTTACTATTTATGAAGATAAAAAACATAATCTTTGGATTGGAACGTATGGCGGCGGACTAAATAAGTTTGATAAAAAAAATGAAATATTTAAAAGATATTCTCATGCTACCGGCTTAAGCGCAAATATCATTTACGGAATTGTTGAAGATGATAATGATAATCTATGGCTCAGCACTGATAATGGTATTTTTAAATTTAATATTGATTCAGAAAAATTTGTTAATTATGATTTAAAAGATGGTTTGCAGAGTTTAGAATTTAGCGGTGGAGCATACGCAAAAGGGCCAAACGGATACATATATTTTGGCGGAATTAATGGTTTAAATTTTTTCCATCCCGATAGTATTTTTGAAAATACTTTTGTGCCGCCTATTGTGATTACATCTATAAAAGTTTTAAATCAGTCGCTTAAAGGAGAAAAAAAAGAGCTCGTACTTTCTCATGACAAAAACTTTATAACTTTCGAATTCGCTTCTCTTGATTACACAAATTCAATAGACAATCATTATATGTATAAACTTGATGGTTTGGATAAAGACTGGCAAATTGTTGACGCCACAATGCGCATGGCAAATTATACTGATCTTTCACCAGGCAAATATCTATTTAGAGTTAAAGGTTCAAACAATGATAATCTGTGGAATAATGAAGGAGCGCAAATTCAAATAACTATTTTACCGCCCTTTTGGACCACTTGGTGGTTTATAATGTTGTGTTTTATTGCTGCCTGGGCGATAGTATATTACCTAAGCACTTTGAAATATCGAAATTTACTTTCAATGGAAAAATTGAAAACTCGTTTAGCCGCAGATTTACACGATAACATTGGTTCCGGTTTAACTGAAATTTCTATTCTAAGTGAATTAGCTTCAAAGGATGTACATTTATTTCCTGACAGATCATCACAAGAATTAAAAACTATCAGCGATATTTCACGACAACTAATAGACGGCATGAGTGATATTGTTTGGATTGTTAATCCTAAAAGAGATTCGTTATATGATTTATTGGTAAGATTAAAAGATTCATACAATGATATTCTTGCTTCACTTGGAATAGCTTTTAAAACAAATAATATTGATAATCTAAAAGACATAAAGCTGCCTATAGACATCAAACAAAATTTGTACTTAATATTTAAAGAAGGTATTAATAATTCAATCAAGCACAGTAAATGCTCAAAAATTAGTTTGGAAGCAAATGTGAGAGGGGACATCCTTGAGCTTAGCCTTCGAGACAATGGCATCGGTATCAACAGTGAAAGATATTATTTTGGCAATGGGATGAAAAATATCGAAACACGGGCATTATCTATTGGCGGAAAATTAAAATGGAAATCTACTTCTGAAGGAACAGTTATTAGGTTCGTTGGGAAGATAGGCAAAATTCAAAAAATTAGAACTATACTAAATAAAAAAGCAGTTTAATACATGATAAACGTTGCAATTGTTGAAGATAATAATACAATTCGTGAAGGATTAGCCGTACTAATAAATCGAACCAATGAATATAAATGTACAGGCAGTTTCAGCAATTGCGAAGACTTTTTAGATAAAGTTGATTTGTTAGATGTTGATGTAGTTTTAATGGATATTGGATTACCAGGAATGAACGGTATTGAGGGAGTAAAAAAGACTAAACAAATAAATTCTGATGTGAATATATTAATGTTAACCATCTATGAAGAAAGCGAAGTGGTTTATGATGCACTTTGTGCAGGAGCTTGCGGTTATTTAGTAAAGAAAACTCCCCCTGCAAAATTACTTGAAGCCATAAAAGATATATATAATGGCGGTTCACCAATGAGCTCTCAGATTGCACGTCAAGTTATTAATTCATTTAGATCTGAAAGAAGCAGCGATTCGCATTACAATCTTTCTGTGAGAGAAAAGGAAGTATTGGGTTTGCTTTCTGATGGGAATAATTACCAGGAAATTGGGGAACAATTGTTTATTAGCGTTGATACTGTTCGACATCATATCAGAAATATTTATAAAAAATTACACGTTCATTCTCAATCAGAAGCCGTTGCAAAAGCCATCCGAAAAAAACTGATTTAGAAAAAAGACCTGAAAAATAGTTGCATTCTCCAGTAACACCTCTTAAAAATAGATAAATAACAAATTTTTTTTAGAAAAACAGCATATCTATGCAGTTGTGTAATATTATTCAAAGATGTAAATAGAACTAAGATTAATATTAAACTAATAAATATTTTCTAAAGGTTGGAGGAGATATGGAAAGTCCATTTGAAAACAATTTCGATAAAAATCCTTTACGAGACTTAATCAGTGACGAAGTATATGAAGTATTAAGTGTAAGAGGATTATTTAATGAAACTTCTGTTCGTGATAGAGCGATCAGAATGAAATTTAAATTTTTAAGATCGCAAAAATTAAGAGCCGGCGATGCAATTGATAAATTGCGGGATGAATATCCCTACCTTCAATTCGATACAATAAAAAAAATCGTACATAATCCACCCAAACATTATCAAGCATGAAGAAAATTTCTTGCAATTCGACTCAGCCCTAATTTTAATTTCTTCATCTGGTCGCCCGCATCGGATGAAGAACCATTGGGGTTGAGTTTAAATTTTCAAATTAATTTCCAGCAACCCTCAAATTCAATCTATATTATATTTATAATATGATAAATATTTAATTTTGGATTATTTGTTAGATTAAATTGTTTTGCTTATAATTAATAGATAAAAAAGTAATAACTCTTTTTTATTTTAATTAAAAACTAATGAAATTAATTTTGAACCGCATTTTACAAATCTTTGCTTTTTTTGTTGCGGGGGGAGGTTCTTTACGACCCTGGCTGCAGAGGAAAAGAGGAGTTAGGGTAGGCAAAGATGTTTGGATAGGTCAATTCGTTTATATCGATCAGCTTTATCCTGATGCAGTAATTATTGGAGATAATTGTACGATCGGCCTACGTTCAACGATTTTTACTCATTTACATTGGGGCGCAAGAAAAAATAATAATTATGGTAAAGTAGTTATTGAGAAGGATGTTTATATCGGTCCTCATTGTGTAATTCTACCAAATGTAACTATTGGCGAAGGAGCAGTTATAAGAGGAGGGACTGTGGTTTCCAGAAATGTTCCGCCTCATACATTTTGGGGAAATGAAAGTCCCGGTCCATTAGCTAGAGTGACCATTCCTCTTACACATGAATATTCTTACGAAGAATTCGTTCAAGGCTTGAAACCCTTCAGAAATAAAAAAATTGATCCCTAATTTTTTTCCAGAAAATGCTAATTTTTATTCTATCAAAAAAAAAGAAATTGTATTTTCTTGATTTTTATTGTAACAAATTCTAAGTTAAAAGACGCTTGTACAAGAAATGTAAAATTTTATAAAACTGTTAAAAAATTTTATAATGCTATCTCAATTATTATTGAATTCTCAATAAAAGACGAAGTAATTTCAGTAAAGATAAATATTTGTGCATCTTTTATTTCATTTTTTTTAGCATGAAATTTGTGTTAATTTGCATTATATAAATAAGAATAAAAAGACAATTATGGAATATATCCCCACAATACGCGAATTTATAGTTGAAAATTTTCTTTTTGGAGAAGGTGATCAGGTTTCCAATGACACTAATTTTTTTGAAAAAGGTATCATTGATTCAACTGGTATATTAGAATTAGTGAGCTATATTGAAGAAACCTATAATTTGACAATCGAAGATGAAGACCTAATTCCTGAAAATTTTTCAAGTCTAAATACCGTGGCCTCATTTCTACAAAAAAAACAATTCGTTAACTCCGCTAATTAACCATGTGCGGAATAGCTGGAGTTCTAAATTTAAAAAACCCTAATCCAGTAAAAATTGAAAAATTAAAGGAAGCGCTTTCTCTTTTAAATCATAGAGGACCGGACGAGAAAGGTATTTACGTCGATGATTTTGTCGGATTAGCACATGCTCGTTTAAGCATCATAGGAATAAAAGGCGGAGCTCAACCAATTCATAATGAGGATGAAACATTATGGATTACTTTTAATGGTGAAATATTTAATTATTCAGAATTAAGAGCAGATCTTTCAAAATCCGGCCACACTTTTTACACAAATACCGATACGGAAGTTATACTACACCTTTATGAAGAAAAGGGAATGGATTTTTTAAATTATTTAAATGGTCAATTTTCTTTTGCTATTTGGGACTCTAAAAAAAGAGAGTTTCTGCTAGCAAGAGACAGAGTAGGAATTCGTCCTCTTCATTATACAATTCAAAATGATCAATTAATTTTTGCTTCAGAAATTAAAGCAATTTTTGCTTACAGTAATAAAGTTGAAAGAAAATTAAATCCTGATTCACTCGATCAAATATTTACTTATTGGACAACTCTTCCAGGTCAAACAATATTTGAAAACATAAAGGAAGTTCCACCTGGCTGTTACCTGAAAGTTTCAGCATCTGGGATTACATTGAACAAATATTGGGAATTGCCATTTTATCCAGTCGAAGAACAAGTTGATTGGACTCTTAATAAAATTACTGACGAAATTAATTCACTTCTGTATGATTCAATAAAATTTCGTTTACGTGCAGATGTTCCTGTTGGAGCTTATCTAAGCGGCGGACTTGATTCATCAATCATAACATCGATTGTTAATAATAGTTTTAATAATCATTTAAAAACTTTCGGTATCAGGTTTGAAGATGATAAGTACGATGAAGGAAGCTATCAAACTGAACTTGTTCAATTTCTTAAGACAAATCATCGGGAAGTAATTGCAAAAAATGAGGATATTGGTTCAGTTTTCCCAAAAGTTTTATGGAATATCGAAAAACCAATATTACGTACTGCACCTGTCCCGTTATATATGCTTTCTAAGTTAGTGCACGAAGAAAATTTAAAAGTTGTTCTTACCGGTGAAGGTGCCGATGAATTTTTTGGTGGTTATAATATTTTTAGAGAAACCAAAGCACGTTGGTTTTGGGGAAGAAATACTCAATCTAAAATAAGGCCGATGCTTTTAGCTAAACTATATCCATACATTTTAAACGATCCAAAATTGCTTCCTACATTAAAAGCTTTTTTTAAAAATGGAATAGATGATTTGGATAACAATTATTTTTCACATCTTATTAGATGGCAAAATACGACCAAAATAAAAAATTTTTTATCAAACGGTATAAAACAAAAAACTAACAAAAGTAATTTTGAATCATTCGATATACATTTATCTTCCAATTTCAAAGAATTGGATTATCTATCAAAAGCGCAATACATAGAAGCGACAACATTCTTAAGCAATTACCTCTTATCCTCACAGGGGGATAGAGTGGCAATGGCAAATTCTATTGAAATTAGATTCCCATTTTTGGACCATCGATTAATTGAGTTTATGGGCAAAATACCTTCCAAATGGAAAATACTTGGAATGAGTGAAAAATTCTTACTTAAGAAATTATTTAGGGATAAATTACCGGAAAGAATTATTAAACGTTCTAAACATCCCTACAGAGCACCAATAAAACAAAGTCTACTGAGTGAAAAAAATAAAGAAATTTTTAATGAATATTGCTCGGCTGAAAGTTTGAAAAATTTTGGTATTTTCGATGAAGTTAAATCTGAAAAACTCTTTAAGAAAATTGCTAAATTTGAAAATAGTAATGAATGGGATAATATGGCATTGACTGGAATTTTTTCCACTCAGGTTATATATGATACATTCGTTCATAAATTTAATCCAAAAATTAATTCAAATCTTAAATTAGATATTTTAATAGATAAAAGAACATCAAAAAATGATTGATCCAGTTCTGGTGCATGATTATTTAATAAGAACCGCTAAACTTTATCCAAATAAAACTGCGATTATATATAAAGATATTAGAATTAACTATCAGGAACTTAATGAAAAATCCACGAGTCTCGCATCTTCCTTAAAAAAATTAGGAATTAAAAGACGAGACAGGATAATTGTTTATTTAGAAAACTCTTCTGATATAGTAATTGCTTTTTATGGGATTTTAAAAGCTGGGGCTGCATTTATAATTCTAAATGATTCAATTAAATCCGAAAAATTAAATTACATTATAAATGATTCTTCTGCATCTTTAATAATAACAAATGAAAAGAAAAGTGAGATTGTTTATAAGGCTTTAAAAAATTTGAAGTTTATTCCGAAGATCGTAAGCATTCCAGATAAAAAAGATCAGGAGTTTGGAACAAAAGAGAATAAATTTAATTGGAATGATCTGCTAAATAATTTTGACGAACCTATTGATGATTATAATAAACCTATTGTCGAAGGAATAATAGATTACGATTTAGCTGCATTGCTGTATACATCCGGCACAACCGGTGAACCTAAAGGAGTAATGTCATCTCATTTTAATATGCTTACTGTTTCAAAAAGCATTATACAATACTTGGAGAACAACACAGATGATATTATTCTAAACGTGTTACCACTTTCCTTTGGATATGGTTTATATCAAATAATTCCAAGTATAATGTATGGTGGTACAGTAATAATCGAATCATCCTTTATGTTTCCAATTAAAATTCTTCAATTAATTGAAAAGGAAAAAGCAACGGGTTTCCCGATGGTCCCAACTATATTTGCTTTACTTTTTAATCAAAAAAATATTGATAAATATAATTTAAGTTCATTAAGATATATTACTAACGCGGGAGCATCTCTTTCTGCGGAAAGAATTTTGAAATTAAAAAGTATACTGCCGGAAACGAAAATATTTTCTATGTACGGCTTAACTGAATGCCAAAGAGTATCATATTTGAACCCTGAACAAATTAGTATTCGCCCAAGTTCGGTTGGAAAAGCAATCCCCAATTGTGAAGTTTTAATATTAAATGAAAATGGTGAAGAAGTATGTACCGGTGAAGTTGGTGAGTTAGTTATACGCGGATCGAATGTAATGAGGGGTTATTGGAATTCTCCTGAATTAACTGAGAAAACTTTTCGAGAAGGGAAGATACCTGGAGAAAAATTATTATTTTCCGGTGATCTTTTCAAAAAAGATGAAGAAGGATATTTATATTTTGTAAGCCGAAAAGATGATATCATAAAAACAAAAGGTGAAAAAGTTAGTCCCAAAGAAGTAGAGCATACGATAAACAGTATGGAAGGCATAATTGATTCAGCTGTGATTCCGGTTCAAGATCAAATCCTTGGCAACGCAATAAAAGCTTTTGTTGTAAAGAAGAATGATTCTAATTTGAATGTAAAAGATATACTTAAACATTGTTCTGAGAAGTTGGAACCTTTTATGGTGCCTAAATACATTGAGTTTTTAGATCAACTTCCTAAAAGCATAAATGGTAAAATTGATAAAAAAATATTAAAGACTTTAAATTCTTAAATAAAACATATCGGAGAAAAAATGTCCGGCTCAATAAAAGAATTAATTAAAATTGACCCAAAAGTAGTGACAGAAAAAATTGTTGCTAAATTAAAAAATGACATGTCAGCAATTCTGAAAAAAAGAGGAGCAATTGTTGGGATAAGCGGTGGGATAGACTCTTCAGTTGTATTAGCATTATGTGCTAAAGCTTTTGGGCAGAACAAAGTGCTGGGCGTAATGCTGCCTGAAAAAGAATCAAGTAAAGATAATTTCATATTGGCAAGAGATCTTTGTAAAACTTATGGAGTAAAATATGTTATTGAAGACATAACCGGAGCACTTGAAGGTTTTGGCTGCTACAGAAGAAGAGATGAAGCAATTAAAAGGGTATTCACTGAATTTGATAATAGTTATAAAGCAAAAATTATTTTACCTGATAAGCTGCTGGATAAAGAAACTTTAAATGTTTTTTTTGTTAAAATATTTTCCCCGGAAGGAAAGGAAACTACCCTGCGTTTACCAGTAAAGGAATACTTAGAAATTGTAGCAGCTTCAAATTTTAAGCAGCGGGCCCGAATGAGTATGTTATACTTTCATGCAGATGCAAGAAATTTTGCAGTAATCGGAACCGCTAATAAAAATGAGCATGAACAAGGTTTTTTTGTTAAGTATGGTGACGGTGCAGCCGATGCAAAACCAATTGCACATTTATTTAAAACCCAGGTTTATCAGTTAGCCGAATATTTAAATATACCTTATGAAATCAGAAAAAGGACTCCAACCACTGATACATACAGCGCCGAACAAACTCAGGAAGAATTCTTTTTTAGAGTTCCATTCGATACTCTTGATAAAATTTGGATAGGATGGGAAAGAGGTATCCCTTCCGAACAAATAGCGAGTGATTTAAAATTGAATTCTCAGCAGGTAGAAAACGTCATTAACGACATACAAAGAAAAATAACCACAACAGAATATTTAAGGAGAGAACCGCTTTAGAATTTCCTCTAAACCAAATTAATAATTTCTTTTTTTGATTAAATATTGTATCTTCAAATCAGAACTTTTCAGTTGATAAATACTTTGATTAAACATTAATTTTCATTCTTTCATTATCCATTCTTCAGTTCGTATTCCTATTATAATTTTGTCATTTAATAATATGGAGATTGATTTATTATGGCAGCAAATAATCAAATTCAAAACTTACTTTTAAATTGTGAGAGCAATGGAAAAACATTTCCTTATTCAGAGAAAGAAATTGAAATGGATTTAAAGGAAACTGATGTTTATATTATAAGTGATTTGCATATAGGTGAGGGGATTCAAAATAACTTTAGTTATCAGGGAACAGAAAACTTTTTCGCAGACTCATCTTTCAAACGATTTATTGATCACATAAAAGAAAATAAATCCTACCCTATTTCAACCTTAATCATAAATGGAGATTTTGTTGATTTTATACGAATCTCTTCTTATCCAAAAGATGAAGATGAATTTATAGAATGGAAAAACATTTTGGATGAAATAGGTATTAACAAATCAATTGATGATTTAAAAAAATCTATTTCTGAAAAGGAAAAAAAATATGGTTTAAAGACAGACGATTATAAATCCGTTTGGAAGCTGGACAGAGCTGTAAAAGGCCACCGGGAAGTTTTTGATGCATTAACGGGATGGATAAATGATGGAAATAAATTAATTATCACAAAGGGAAATCACGATTTAGAATTTTATTGGCTGGCTGTAAGAAATTATTTACGCATATTTTTTTCTAAAAATGATTTTGGTGCAAACGATGATGTTGAAAAGAACTTAACGGAAAAAGTTTTTCCAAATTTGATATTTTTGGATCATAGCCTACTAATAAATAAAAAATTTTATGTTGAACATGGACATAAGTATGATCGCTTTACATATTCAGTGGGAAACAATTTATTAGATAATAAAAAAGAATTGAACATTCCATTCGGCTCCTTTTTTAATAGATACCTGCTTAACCGAATTGAATTACTTTATCCTTATTTGGATAACACCCGGCCTAGCCAAAATATACTTCCAATTCTACTTCGAGAAAGATTTTTCTTAGGCTTAAGATTTTTATTCCAGCACATCCCATTTATGGTTTTAATAATTCCGAAGAAATACTACAAATATATGTTTCAAAGAGTTTTGACGGCTGCTTTGGCAATTTTAATTCCCGTGGTTTTATTCGTCATTGGGTTTTGGCATCAAATCTCACCTCTTATTTAGTGAGTCAGCATCAGCCTCATCAACAGGCATATTAGGGAAAGTTGCTCAAGAAGGAGTAAATTTACTTGGTAATTTTGGAATGCTATTTTTGTCGTACCTACTTGCAAGAATAGTAGCATATTTTCAGCTTGATGAACCGAGCACACTTTCAAATTTTGCTCAAGAAGCATTTAAAAATAGATCAGAACTTGAAATAATAACATTTGGTCATACCCATAATCCGGATCAATTTAATAATAAAGGAAAAATGTTTTTCAATACCGGAACATGGATTCCAATTGTTGAGATATCCAGTGCAGACATTCGCATTGATAAAACATATGTTTTCTTTAGAGTTTTAATTGATTCAAATGGGAAATTACAAGCATCACCGCTTCAACGTTGGAATGATGACGCAAATCGTCCGGAATACCTGACTCTTATCTATAAAGATTAACTTTCTATTCTAGCAAGGAGATAAAAATGAAATATATATTAACAGGCTTAATTATGTTTTTACTTGTCAATGGTTGTTCAGTGTGGAAAGGAGTCGGGAGTAATTTAGGCGATGGATTAATGGAGTCGTTCGAGAATAGAGATTCATTATTATCCTCTATGGGAGGGAATATTACAAAGGGAGCAAGAGATTCGATAATTAATGACCAGACAAAAGAGAACATTAATAAATTACTAGATTCAATAATAGGTAATGTAGCAAACAGTGCTAATAATAATTTTTCTGTTTTAATTGATTCAGTGCTGGGTGAAGTTTTACAAAATCGTTTAAGAGAAACTGGAGCCACACTAAACACACAATTCGCTGACATAAGAAATGAATTGCTTGGTGAAAATACCAATTTGAAAATTGCAGCTTTAAGAGAGGAGTTAATTGGCGTAAATGCAAAAAATAATATTTCTGATTTGAGAGATGAACTTATTGGATTAAAAACAAAAAGTATGATTGATTCGATTATTTATAGTGCATCAAATGCACTTATTTTAAAGTACAATGAAATACAGCCAAGACTTAGTAAAGATATTAGATCCGAAACAGGATTCATTCAACAGAATGCTTCAACTTTACTTTGGAGTGCCGGCGGTGTGATAGCATTATTAATCGCCATTGTTGGTTATATAATTATTAAGGGGAATAAAATCAAAAAAATATCAGAACTTTTAACATTACAAATTAATAGAATTCCGGATCAAAAAGTTTATGATGAAGTGACAAAAAAAATAAAGGCAAAGGCTCAAGAAGAATCTCTTGAACCTGAGCTTAGAAAAATATTAGATAAGCAGGGAATACTAAATGATACAAATTGGAAAATGGGATTAACCTAAAATAATTCAAATATAGCTTTACTTGAATTATTTAAAATTATAATAAGTGCATTAAAAATCCCATTAAAATTCCTGCGGCTACAGCAGAGCCAATTACTCCGGCAACATTGGGCGCCATTGCGTGCATTAATAAGTAATTTGACGGATCAGCTTTTATACCCTGCATTTGTGAAACTCTTGCACTATCAGGAACAGCAGATACACCAGCAGAACCAATTAAAGGATTTATTTTATTGCCTTCTTTCAAGAATAAATTCATAAACTTGGCGAAAAGGACTCCGCCAGCAGTTGCAACAGCGAATGAAAAAGCACCAAGAACAAATATAAGCATGGATTGAGGTGTTAAAAACACGGTCGCTTGTGTTGAAGCTCCAACTGTAACTCCTAACAGGATTGTAACAATATCAATCAAAGAATTTTTAGCAGTATCACCTAACCTTTTAGTAACGCCGGATTCTTTAAGTAGATTGCCAAAAAAAAGCATACCTAAAAGTGGTAGTGCGCCAGGTGATATGAAAGTAGTCAATATTAATCCTACAATGGGGAAAGAGAGTTTTTCAAGTTTGGATACAGAACGAGGAGGTTTCATTCGAATTCTTTTTTCTTTTGCCGTTGTTAACAAATTCATAATAGGCGGCTGTATAACCGGAACTAAAGCCATATATGAATAAGCTGCAATTGCAATTGGTCCAATCAATTCTGGTGCTAACTTAGATGAAAGAAAAATTGCGGTTGGACCATCGGCACCCCCGATAATTCCAATCGCGGCGGCTTGCTGCTGAGTGAAGCCAAGTGTTAGTGCACCCATAAAAGTTACAAAGATTCCAATTTGTGCCGCGGCGCCGAGAAGAATTAATTTAGGATTTGAAAGTAATGCTGAGAAATCAGTCATTGCTCCAATTCCTAAAAAAATTAAGGGGGGATAAATTCCCTTTAGAACACCGTAATAAAGATAGTTAAGCACACTTCCGTTTTCATAAATGCCAATTTGCAAACCAATATTTTCAATAAATGGAATATTTCCTATTAAAATTCCGAATCCTATAGGGACTAGTAATAATGGTTCGTATTCTTTTTTAATAGCTAAGTAGATAAACAATAGTCCAACCGTTAACATTATTAAATGGCCGATTGTAACATTTGCAAAGCCGGTAAATTCAATAAATTGTTTTATGCCTTCCATATTAAGCTGCCTCAATCTCTATTAGTATATCACCTTCCAATACTGAATCACCAATGTTAAACTTAACCGAAGCCACGATACCTTCCTTATCTGCATTTATATTGTTTTCCATCTTCATAGCTTCCATAACTAAAAGCTTATCACCTAATTTAACTTTATCGCCAACTTTAACTTTAATTTCTAAAATGGTACCTGGTAGCGGTGCTTTAATTCTGCCAACGCCTTTTTTGTCACCTGGTTTGCTGGTTTTTGCAATGTTTGATTCTGTAGATGGAATGGCTGTTGCTCGAACTAATTTAGGAGTTTTAGCAGTTTTAAACTCCTGTTGTATTTCAACTTTATATGTTGATCCATTTACGTCCACATCAGCTACGTTATCTTCAAACTGAAGTATTTCAACTTCATAATCATTTCCGTGAATTTTAAACTTAAATTTTTTCATTTTTTCAATTCCGATTTTATTTCTTTGGAAATTCTCTTAACCCGTATATTTTTGAACTCCATGGGGAATAAGTCCTTTGAACTTTCGTTATAGTTAGAACAGTATTTTCTATATCATGCGCTTCTTCAAAATGAAGAAAAATAGCCATAGAAATTGCGGCGTTTATTTCACCTGAAACTGATAATTCTTTCTCTTCAGATTCCTCTTTATGGCCTTCAGATTTTAACCTTTTTCTTAATCTTAGTTGCAGAACTTTGGAGAGGTTGGCGAAAATAAGATAAAGAAGTAGAAGGGCTATGAAAACCACTACATATCCAGCAACTGAAATTAGAATTCCATCGCCATCAAGTATTCTGGATGGATCAAATGTTATGTGATTTAGAGCTTGAGAATTCTTTACTTGAGCAATTGAATCCTGTATAACATTCAATGAATCCGCACCAACAATATTTTGTAACATCATCTTGCCATCCTTTTATAATGGTATATTGGAATGTTTTTTAGGAGGATTGATATCTTTTTTTGTAGCAAGCATCTGCAAAGCTCTAATTATTCTAAATCTTGTATTTCGTGGTTCGATAACATCATCTATATAACCGTATTTTGCAGCTACATATGGAGTAGCAAATTTCTGACGGTATTCATCTTCTTTTTGCTTCAAGAATTCAATTCTCTCATTTACATCTTCAATCATCTGCACTTCTCTGCTATGTAATATTTCGATTGCACCTTTTGGACCCATCACTGCTATTTCTGCACCTGGCCATGCGTAATTTATATCGCCTCGCAAATGTTTAGAACTCATTACATCATAAGCACCGCCGTATGCTTTGCGTAGTATAACTGTAATTTTCGGAACGGTTGCTTCGCCATAAGCAAATAAAAGTTTTGCACCATGAATTATAATTCCGCCATATTCTTGTGTGGTGCCTGGCAAAAATCCAGGAACATCGACTAAAGTTACTATAGGAATATTAAAAGCATCA
Source organism: uncultured Ignavibacteriales bacterium (assembly GCA_963731745.1). Classification (GTDB taxonomy): domain Bacteria; phylum Bacteroidota; class Ignavibacteria; order Ignavibacteriales; family Ignavibacteriaceae; genus CAVSWT01. The sequence continues at coordinate 509,345 of CAVSWT010000010.1, read as the reverse complement.
CAAAATCTTACATACCTTGCAGCTTTTCTGGATGCACTTATATCTAAAACTCCGGCTAAATAATTAGGTTGATTAGCTACAATTCCAACCGGCATTCCGTTAAACTTGGCAAAACCTGTTATGATATTTGGAGCGTAATTTCTTTGAACCTCTAAAAATTCTCCATTATCCGCAATAAGTTCAATTATATCTTTTACGTTATATGGTTTGTTTGGATTTTCAGGAATAAGTTCATTTAATGAATCTTCTAAACGATCAATTGGATCATCGCATTGAGTGGCAGGCGGATCCTCTAGATTATTTTGTGGAAGATAACTCAATAATTTTCTAATGAGCAAAATTCCTTCTTCTTCATTTTCGGCAACAAAATGTGCTACACCCGATTTGGTTGAGTGAACTGATGCTCCACCTAATTCCTCTTCAGTTACTTCTTCACCGGTAACTGTTTTAACAACTTTAGGTCCCGTTACAAACATGTAGCTGGTATCTTTTGCCATAATAGTAAAATCAGTTAAAGCAGGGGAATAAACTGCACCGCCCGCACAAGGACCAAAGATTGCAGATATTTGTGGTATTACACCTGAAGCTAAAATATTTCTTTGAAATATATCTGCATATCCGCCTAGACTTTTTACGCCTTCTTGAATCCTTGCGCCGCCGCTGTCATTAATTCCGATAACAGGTGCGCCAACTTTCATTGCTTTATCCATAACTTTACAAATCTTTTGGGCATACATTTCAGAAAGTGATCCGCCAAAAACCGTGAAGTCCTGTGAAAAGATGTAAACCAATCTTCCGTCTATTGTTCCGTAACCAGTAACTACACCATCAGAAAGATATGCTTGTTTATCTAAGCCAAAATCAATACTTCGGTGAGATACGAACATATCAAACTCTTCAAAGCTTCCTTCGTCGAGTAATAAATTTATTCTTTCTCGTGCAGTGTACTTTCCTTTTTTATGTTGAGCGTCAATTCGTTTTTCACCGCCGCCAAGCTTAGCCTGGTTGCGAAGGTCCATGAGCTCTTTAATTTTTGAAGACATAGCCATGTTATTCTCGCTAAATTATTTGAGTTATAAAATTGTAATGAAACTAAAGATTGAAAAAGATCAACCTTCGCAAAGTTCGGTTAAAACCCCGTGAGTAGATTTGGGATGCAAAAATGCAATGTTCAACCCCTCAGCCCCTTTACGTGGTTTTTCATCAATCAACTGAATGCCTTTTTCTTTAACATCATTCAATTGATTCTGAATTTTCTTTACGGCGAAAGCAATGTGATGAACGCCTTCACCTTTTTTCTCTATAAATTTTCCAATCGGCCCTTCAGGTGCAGTAGACTCAAGCAGTTCAATTTTTGTTTGTCCAACTTTAAAGAATGCTGTTTTAACTTTTTGATCAGTAACTTCTTCAATGTTGTAACATTTTAAACCTAATACTTCTTCATAGTATTTAATTGATTCTTCAAGATTTTTTACTGCTATTCCTATATGTTCAATATGTGTAATTTCCATTTTGATTTTTCTTAACTATTAATTTTACATTAAAAATTAAATTACAACGTGTTCTTTGTATTCACCGAATACAACTCTCATTGTATTACAAATTTCGCCAACACTTGCATAAGCTTTTACAGCATCTAAAATAAATGGCATCAAATTAGCGTTGCTCATAGCAGCATTATTTAAAGCGGATAATTTTTCTTCAACCAGCTCGTTATTTCTTTCTGCTTTTACTTTATTTAAGAATTTAATTTGTTCTTCCTGAACGTTCATATTAATTCTTAATAAATTTTTATGCTCATTTTCATCAATATGAAATTTATTTACACCAACCACAATTCTTTTATTAGCTTCCAACTCTTTCTCAAATTTATAAGCAGCTTCCTGAATTTTGGATTGAACATATCCTATTTCGATCGCTTCTATCATTCCACCTAGAGAATCAATTTTGCTAATATACTCCTCAGCTTCTTTTTCAATTTGATCTGTCATTGATTCAATAAAATATGAACCAGCCAGCGGATCGATTGTGTTTGTAACTCCGCTTTCATGTGCGATTATCTGCTGTGTCCTTAATGCAACTCTTACAGCATCCTCGGTTGGTAAAGCCAATGCTTCATCTTTTGAATTAGTGTGAAGACTTTGAGTTCCCCCTAACACAGCTGCTAAAGCTTGGATAGTAACACGTACAATATTGTTATCAACTTGCTGTGCAGTTAAAGTTGAGCCGGCAGTTTGAGAATGAAACCGAAGCATCATTGATTTTGGATCTTTAGCGTCAAATCTTTCTTTCATAATTTTTGCCCACAATCTTCTTGCGGCTCTGTATTTTGCAACTTCCTCGAACAAATCGTTATGAGCATTAAAGAAAAATGAAAGTCGTTTTGCGAATTCATCAACATTTAATCCGGCTTTAATAGCGGCTTCAACATACGCGATGCCATCAGCCAGGGTAAATCCAACTTCCTGTGCGGCAGTTGAACCAGCCTCGCGAATATGATAGCCTGAAATTGAAATTGTATTCCATTTTGGAACTTCGTTTGCACAGTACTCAAATATATTTGTTATCAATCTCATTGACGGCTTCGGAGGATAAATGTATGTTCCGCGGGCAATGTACTCTTTCAATATATCATTCTGAATGGTTCCGCTTATTTTATCTTTTGATACACCTTGTTTTTCTGCAACTGCAATGTAGAGTGCAAGTAAAACTGAAGCTGGTGCATTTATAGTCATTGAAGTGGAAACTTTATCTAAAGGAATTTTATTAAATAAAATCTCCATATCAGCCAAAGTATCGATAGCAACACCAACTTTACCAACTTCACCATAAGCCATCGGATCATCGCTGTCATAACCAATCTGAGTAGGGAGGTCAAATGCTACTGATAAACCTGATTGACCCTGTTCTAATAAATATCTATAGCGTTCATTGGATTCTTTTGCAGTACCGAATCCGGCATATTGACGCATAGTCCAAAATTTCCCTCTATACATTGTTGGCTGGATTCCCCTTGTATAAGGATATTCGCCCGGGAAACCAATGTGTTTGTTATAACTTTCCTGCTCAGTATCAATTGGTGTATAAAGTGGATCAACTTGGGTGAAGGAAATGGTTGAAAAATCTTTTTGACGTTCCGGAGCTTTTGAAAGAAATTTATTATAAATATTTTCTTTCCATTCGTTATAATTACTTTTAATGTTTTCTTCTTCAATCTCTTTAGCTTGTCTCATAAATTATTTAACTCCTAAAGCTTTATGCTAAAGCACGGTAAAAATATTTTTCTGTTAAAAACTTATCTAACTCTTCCCTAAAATTCGGATGTGCAACATCAATTAACGCTTTGGCTCTTTGCCTAATCGACTTACCGTATAAATCTGCGACGCCATATTCAGTTACAACATAATGAACATCACCTCTAGAAGTAGTTACTCCAGCGCCTAAAGTTAAGTGTGGAGCTATTCTTGAAACTTCTCCATTTTTTGCTGTAGAAGGCAGAGCGATGATTGGCTTTCCTCCTTTACTTCTTGAAGCGCCGCGTATAAAATCTAATTGTCCACCGAATCCGCTGTACAACCTTGAGCCAATAGAGTCTGCACAAACTTGTCCGGTTAAATCGACTTGAATAGCTGAATTTATTGCTACCATTTTATCATTTTGCGCTACAATAAACGGATCATTAGTATAATCAGACGGGTGAAATTCCATTAAGGGATCATTATCAATAAAATCAAAAAGTTTTTTTGAACCTAGCACGAATGATGCAATTATTTTTCCTGGATGAAGAGATTTTCTTTCGTTTGTAATAACACCTTCTTCAACTAATTTTATTACCCCATCGGAAAATAATTCCGTATGAACACCAAGATGTTCTCTATCAACTAAATATTCTAATACAGCGTCAGCGGCAGCGCCAATTCCAGTTTGAAGTGTTGAACCATCTTCAATTAATCCTGCAATATTTTTTGCCATTTGTTTAAGTATAACGTCATCCTGGGTTGGAACCGCTCTGTAGCTTTCTTTCAATTCTTTTAATGGAGTATTTTGTTCGACGCAAATATCAATTTTGTCTATATGAATAAATGAATCTCCCAGCGTTCGAGGCTGGCTAGGATTGATTTGCGCTATAACTAATTTGGCAGTCTCTGAAGCAGCTTTGGTACATTCAATTCCTACGCCGAAGCTGCAAAATCCGTATTTGTCAGGTGGGGATACATTTATAAGAGCAACATCTAAAGGCAATATATTTTTTTAAATAATCCGGGGACTTCAAATAAAAAAATAGGCGTGAAGTCAGCACGGCCGGCATTTACAGCAGGACGAACATTTTTGCCAATAAATAAAGCGTTATGTCTAAAATGTCCTTCCATTTCCGGATTAGTATATGGAGTGTCACCAAAAGTTAATATATGAACGACTTCGACATCCGTTAATTCTAAATAACGTTCACACATGGCATTTACAAGATCAATTGGAGTTGCACAGCCAGGATGAATGTAAACTCTATCGCCTGATTTAATTGCTTTAACAGCTTCATCGGCGTGCCGCAATTTAGCTTTATACTGATCTATCCATTTCATATTATTCTTTCAAATAGATAAAACAAAAATAGTTTTGCTATTTACTTTTTATCTTTCGGAAGCTAAGCCCCAACTTTTAGGAGACCGCCACAAACTTGATAAAATCAATTCTCTCATAAAAATAAATTCTTTTGGAAGTTTATCATATAATCTTGAAAATAATTCTTCATGTGATAAAATTTCTTGTTTCCATTTTTCTCTGTCGACAGCCATTAATTTATGAAAAACGGCTGGCGTTATTTCTTCAAGCCCATCCCAGTCTAGTGCTTTATAAGCCGGCATCCAACCAAGCGGACTTTCGATTGCGTAACTTCTACCATGAACTCTATCGATAATCCATTTTAGAACTCGCATATTTTCGCCAAAGCCAGGCCAAATAAAATTTCCTTCTTCATCTTTTCGAAACCAATTTACTCCAAATATCCTCGGCGGATCGGCTAACTTTCTTCCAAAGTTTAACCAATGATTAAAATAATCAGCCATATGATAACCACAGAATGGCAGCATTGCCATTGGATCTCTTCTAACTTTTCCTACTTCGCCTGCAGCAGCGGCAGTAGTTTCAGAGCCCATTGTGGCAGCCATGTAAACTCCAAAGTTCCAGTTTGCTGATTGATAAACCAAAGGAACTGTATCACTTCTTCTTCCGCCAAAAATTAAAGCACTAACCTGAACTCCATCAGGATTTTCCCATTCCGGATCGATACAAGGACACTGATAAGCCGGCGCTGTAAACCTAGCATTTGGATGTGCAGCTTTTGTCCCTTTACTCGGAGTCCATTCGTTTCCATGCCAATCGATTAATTTTTCAGGTATTTCATCTGTCATTCCTTCCCACCAAACGTCACCGTCTAAAGTCATTGCGACATTCGTAAAAATTGAATTCGCTCTAATTGATGCCATAGCATTTGGGTTTGATTTTTCTGAGGTTCCCGGTGCCACACCAAAATAACCGGCTTCAGGATTTATAGCATGAAGTTTTCCTTCTTTGCCTATTTTAATCCAGGCAATATCATCACCAACAGTTGTTACTTTCCATCCTTCAAATGCTTTTGGTGGGATTAGCATCGCGAAATTAGTTTTTCCACACGCACTTGGAAAGGCAGCGGCTACATAAGTTTTTTCTTTTTCAGGAGATTCAACTCCAAGTATTAACATATGTTCTGCGAGCCAACCTTCGTCTCTTGCCATATTAGAAGCAATTCTTAATGCTAAACATTTTTTACCGAGAAGTGCATTTCCGCCATAACCGCTTCCATAAGAAACAATCGATCTTTCTTCGGGAAAGTGAACTATATATTTATTATCCTTATTACATGGCCAAGGAACATCTTTTTCACCAGGTTGTAAAGGTGCCCCGATTGAATGGAGACAAGGAATGAAATTGTTATCACCTAGAACATCTAAAACCTTTTTTCCCATTCGAGTCATTATCTTCATGTTTACAACCACATAAGGGGAATCTGTAATTTCAACGCCAATCTGAGCAATAGGTGAACCAAGCGGACCCATACTAAAAGGAATAACATACATGGTTCTTCCCTGCATGCAGCCGTCAAATAAACCATCAAGAATTTTTTTCATTTCAACAGGAGCCATCCAGTTATTTGTTGGCCCGGCATCTGTCTTTCTTAAACTGCAAATAAAAGTTCTATCTTCAACTCTAGCAACATCACTCGGATCAGAAAATGCGATGTAGCTATTTGGCCTTTTCTTTTCATTGAGTTTTTTAAACGTTCCGGCTTCAACTAGTTTATTGCATAGATTATTATATTCTTCATCAGAACCATCACACCAGTGTACTGAATCAGGTTTACACAATTTTATATTTTTCTCCACCCATTCAATTAGCTTTTTATTTTTCACATATACAGGATGACCCATCAATTACTCCCTTCGTAAAGTAATTTCTTAATTATTATTTTTTTTAAGATTTTAATCAAATTTATTTTGACAAAGTAAATGCCATTTTATGAAAATTTCAACCTTTAGTTTAAGTGAAATTTTTAATGAATAATTATTTCGTATTTAGCAAATATAATCAATATTGAGAACATAATTTTTTTAATCTTCTTGTATGCGAGAATTTTTTTTACTCATATTTAAATCTGTATAGATATATATCATTTCAATTTAAATCTATTATCTAAAAAATTCCTTTAAGAGTTCTTGCAAAAAAATCATGCTTTCTATATATTTACACGCTCAAATTGAAAGCAATTTTGCCGGGGTGGCGGAATTGGTAGACGCACAGGACTTAAAATCCTGTGGGAATTTATTCCCGTGCCGGTTCGAGTCCGGCCCTCGGTACTAAGCAAAACATGAGTTTTGCAATTAACAATTTCAAAATGAACAATTAACAATTAGTTTAATTGTTCATTTTTTATTAATGCAATTTATAATTTTTCATATTATAAGGGTTCTTAGCTCAGTTGGTTAGAGCGTCTGCTTGACGTGCAGAAGGTCATAGGTTCGAATCCTATAGAACCCACGATCTTAATTAAAAATGAATAATTGAGAAATAATAATTATCAATTTAGATTTTAATAAATATAATATTTAATGGATAAAATCGTAATAACATTCCCTGATGGTAATTCAAAAGAATTTGATAAAGGTGTAACTGCTTATCAAATTGCTGAATCAATTTCTTCCAGACTCGCTCAAGAAGCACTTGCTGCTGAAGTAAATGGATTTGTTAAAGATTTGAATTCACAGATCGATAAAAATTCGGTTGTTAAATTTTTAATGTTTGATGATCCAAAAGGAAAAGAAGTTTACTGGCATTCAACTTCGCATCTTATGGCACATGCTATTCAAGATATTTATCCGGAAGCAAAATTTGGTGTAGGCCCTGCAATTGAAAATGGATTCTATTATGATATTGATATTAACAGTCATCTAACTGAAGAAGATTTGAAGAAAATTGAAGATAGAATGCTTGAAATATCTAAAACAAATAATGTTTTTATTAGAGTTGATCTTCCTAAAAAAGATGCTGTTGACTTCTTCACTAAAAAAGGGGACAATTATAAAACAGAAATTCTTTCTGAAATTGATAGTAAAGAAGATATTAGTTTGTATAAAGAAGGTGATTTCACTGATCTTTGCCGCGGCCCTCATTTACCATCAACTGGAAAAATAAAATATGTGAAGCTGCTAAATATTTCCGGTTCCTATTGGCGCGGGGATGAACACAATAAACAGCTTCAAAGAATTTACGGCATTTCTTTCCCAAAGAAAAAAATGCTTGATGATTATATAACTCTTCTTGAAGAAGCCAAAAAAAGAGATCATAGGAAACTTGGAAAAGAATTAGAGTTGTTTTTTTTCACACCGAATGTTGGAGCTGGTTTACCGATATGGCTTCCAAAAGGAACCATATTAAGAGAAACTCTTGAAAGATTTTTACGAGAAGAACAGACCAAAAGAAATTATTTGCCTGTAATTACCCCGCATATTGGAAACATTAATTTATACAAAACAAGCGGCCATTATCCATATTACAGTGATAGTCAATTTCCACCGTTAAAATTTGCTGACAGTGAAGAAGAATATCTTTTAAAGCCGATGAATTGTCCTCATCATTTTCAAATTTATGCTTCAAAACCGAGAAGCTATAGAGATCTTCCAATTCGTTATGCTGAGTTTGGAACTGTTTATAGATATGAGCAGTCCGGTGAATTAAACGGTTTAACACGAGTAAGAAGTTTCGCCGTTGATGATTCACATATGTTTGTTAGACAAGATCAACTAAAAGATGAATTATGTAACGTAATTGATTTGATTCAATATGTATTTAAAGTAATGGGTTTTGAAGATTTTACAACGCAGCTTTCTTTTAGAGATGATAATGCTGAGAAATATGGTGGTGACATTTCTCTTTGGGAAAAAGCTCAACAGGAAATAAAAGAAGCTGCAGACGAAATGAAATTGAAGTATACAATTGAAGAAGGTGAAGCAGCGTTTTATGGTCCTAAAATTGATTTCATGGTTAAAGATGTTTTAGGAAGAAAATGGCAATTAGGCACTGTTCAAATCGATTATGTTATGCCGGAAAGATTTAATCTAGAATATATTGGAAGTGACGGTCAAAAGCACAGACCAGTTGTAATTCACCGCGCTCCGTTTGGTTCACTTGAAAGATTTATCGGAGTATTAATTGAACATTTTGCCGGAGAATTTCCTTTATGGTTAGCTCCCATTCAAGTTGCAATAATTCCGGTTTCACAAAATTTTATTGAGTATTCAAGAAAAATTTATGATGAATTAAAGGAAAGAAAGATAAAAGTTGAAATAGATGAACGTAATGAAAAAGTTGGTTATAAAATTAGAGATTGGGAAACTCAAAAAGTCCCATACATGCTAATTCTTGGTGAAAAGGAACAATCTGCCGGTAATATTTCTATCCGTCAGCATAAGAAAGGTGACCTCGGTTCGTTGTCTTTAAGCGAATTTATTGATAATATTGAGTCTGAAATTAAAAATAAAATTTAAATAACTATAAGAGAGGTATTCAATCGCTCAAAAAGAATCTGTAAGAGTTAATGAAGAAATTAAAGCCCAAAAAGTTCGGGTAATTGATGTAGATGGATCGCAATTAGGCATTTTTACTGTTCGTGATGCTCTTAAACATGCTGCTGAAAGAGGACAGGATTTAATTGAAATCGCTCCTCAGGCATCTCCGCCTGTTTGTAAAATAATTGATTTTGGTAAGTTTAAGTATGAACAGCAAAAGCGTGAAAAAATTCAAAAGAAAAATCAAACTGTTTCAATTCTAAAAGAAATAAGATTACATCCTAATACAGATATTCATGATTTTGATTTCAAATTAAAACATGCAATAAATTTTCTGGAAGAAGGGAACAAAGTTAAAGTTGTAGTGATGTTTAAAGGTAGAGAAATGGCTTATACAGAACAGGGTGAAGAATTATTAAATAGATTTATTGAGAGAATTGATGATGTTTCTAAAGTTGAATCTCCTCCAAAGTTGGAAGGAAGAAATATGAGTGCTATTTTAGTTCCTGAAAAAGTAAAAACTAAAAAGAATAAATAAATAGGGTTATAAAATGCCAAAAATGAAAAGCAACAGCGGTGCGAGAAAGACTTTTAAGAAGACCGCATCAGGTAAGTTTAAAAGAAAGAAAGCCTATAAAAGCCATATTCTTTCTTCTAAAACAACAAAACGTAAAAGAAATTTAAGACACGCTACTTTAGTTTCAGATGCAGAGCATAAGCGTGTTGTGAGAATGGTTCAATAATTAAAGAGGAAAGATCATATGCCACGTTCAAAAAATAAAGTAGCTGCACACCTAAGAAGAAAGAAAGTATTAAAAAGCGCCAAAGGCTATTGGGGTGCAAGAAGTAAAGTTTATACAATTGCAAAAAATCATGTTGAAAAAGGCTGGGTTCATGCATACAGAGATAGAAAATTAAAGAAAAGAACTTTCAGACAATTATGGATTGTAAGAATAAATGCTGCTGCCCGTGCTAATGGGACAACATATTCAAGACTTATTCACGCACTTGATGTAAAAGGTGTTAATGTTAATAGAAAAATATTAGCAAGCCTTGCTGTTGAAAATCCATCAGCTTTTACTGAAGTTGTGAATTTTAGCGCTAACTAATTTTAATACCCTCATGAAATAGTTTTATCTATTTTGATGAGGGTATTGCTTTAAATAATCTTAAGATTGCTATGCTTGAAAAAAAAATAATTTCAGTTAACGAGGATTTTGAAAAAGATATCTCAAGTGTTTCTGACTTAAAACAACTTGAAGAAGTCCGTATTAAATATTTGAGTCGAAACGGTATTGTTGCCGATCTTTTTGAAAATCTTAAAAATGCCTCCAAAGAAGAAAAACCAATTCTCGGAAAGAATTTAAATGCACTTCGAAATGATATAACTACAAAATTTAATTTCTTAAAAGAAAAATTAGAATCTTCATCTTCTTCAAGTGAAGAAAAGCTTGATTTAACTTTACCTGCATTTAATTTAAAAGTTGGAAGTAAACATATTCTTACTCAAACTTTGGATGAAATAAAAACAATATTTAAAGGATTAGGATTTTCCATTTACGAAGGGCCGGAACTTGAATCAGATTACTACAATTTTGAAGCATTAAATTTCCCGCCTGATCATCCAGCTAGAGACATGCAGGATACTTTTTTTGTTAGTGAGGATTTCCTTTTAAGAACACATACATCTCCAGTACAAATAAGAATAATGGAAAAAGAACAGCCTCCGGTTCGCGCTATTATGCCCGGGAGAGTTTACCGCAACGAAGCTGTTAGTTCGAGAAGCTATTGTATGTTCCATCAGGTTGAAGGATTATATGTTGATACAGATGTTACATTCAGCGAACTTAAAGGAACGTTGGTTGCTTTTGCAAAACAATTTTATGGTGATGATCTAAAGTACAGATTCCGTCCAAGTTTTTTTCCATTTACAGAACCAAGCGCTGAAATGGATATAACTTGCTTTTTATGTCATGGGAAGGGATGCAAAGTTTGTAAGCAATCAGGCTGGCTAGAAATACTTGGCTGCGGAATGGTTGATCCAAATGTTTATTCTTATGTAAAATATGATCCTGAAAAATATACCGGTTATGCATTTGGAATGGGGATTGAACGCACCGCGATGCTGAAATATGGAATTACTGATATACGCGTTTTCTTTGAAAATGATTTTAGATTTCTCAAACAGTTTTAATTCGGGATTTAGAATTGAAAATATCACTTAACTGGTTAAAAAATTACGTTGATCTTAAAGACATTTCTACAAAAGAAATAGTGGACAAACTTACCATGTCAGGTTTGGAAGTAGAGGATGTTATTGACCAATCTACAATGTATGAAAAATTTGTGGTTGGATTTGTTAAAGAAAAAGTAAAACATCCAAATGCAGATAAACTTTCATTGTGCAAAGTGTCAATTGGCGATGATGAATTTCAAGTAATTTGCGGCGCTCCAAATGTTGATGCTGGTCAAAAAATTGTATTTGCAAAAATCGGCGCAATAGTTCCAAAAGGTGAATTTAAAATTACAAAAGCAAAAATAAGAGGCATTGAATCATTTGGAATGATATGTTCTGAAGCAGAACTTGAAATTAGTGATAATCATGAAGGAATTATGATTCTTCCTAATGAATTGCAAGAAGGCAAACCAATCAGTGAAGCATTAAATTTGAATGATGTAATTTTAGAAATTGCCATTACTCCAAACCGTTCGGATGCTCTTTCACACATTGGGGTGGCGAGAGATCTTGCTGCCATTTTTGAAAAAGAATTAAAACTTCCTTCAGTTCAAATAAAAAAATCATCTCAAAAAATTGAGAACCTTGCTTCAGTAGAAATTGTAGATGAAGAGAACTGTCCGAGATATTCTTCTTGTGTAGTTACAAATGTTGAAATTAAAGAATCACCTGATTGGCTGAAAAACAGATTAACCTCAATCGGTTTACGTCCTATTTCGAATATTGTTGATGTAACAAATTATGTGATGTACGAAACCGGCCAGCCTTTGCATGCTTTTGATTTAGAAAAACTAGCAGGCAATAAAATAATTGTTAAAAGCACCAAAGAAGTTTCCAACTTCACAACTCTTGATTCCAAAGAAAGAAAACTTCCCAAAAATACTTTAATGATTTGCGATGCTGAAAAACCTGTTGCAATCGCTGGAATTATGGGCGGCGAAAATTCTGAGATTTCCAATTCAACAAAAAATATATTAATCGAGAGTGCATATTTTAATCCTTCAAGTATAAGAAGAACTTCCAAAGCGTTGGGATTATCAACGGAAGCATCTTATAGGTTTGAAAGAGGAATCGATCCTAATAATACTTTATTTTCTGCGCAAAGAGCAGCGCAGTTGATAGCAGAATTAAGCGGGGGAGAAATTGCTGACGGAATTATAGATGAATATCCTAATAAAATTGAACCTAAAGAAGTTCAGTTAAGATTTCAAAGAATAAAAAGAATTTTGGGATATGATATTCCACAGGAAAAAATAAAAAGTATTTTAAATGGATTAGGATTAAAAATAATTTCTGAAACAGAATCTGAATTGCAAATTTCTGTTCCAACTAATCGTCCGGACATTGAAAGAGAAATAGATGTTATTGAAGAAGTTGCCAGGATTTATGGTTATGATAATATTCCAACAATTTCAAAAATAAATATAACACTCGGCCATAAAGTTGACGAATCAAATTTTGTAAATAAATTTAGAGAAGTTTCGATAGCATTAGGTTTGTTTGAAATGATCAACAATCCACTACAAAGTGAAAATTTAGCTTCATTAATTGGACATAAAATTGCATTACAAAACCCGCAAAGTTTGGATATGGCATATCTGCGTACATCATTGATCCCGGGTGTTCTCCAAGTTATTTCAAGCAATATTAAAGTTGGCGAAAAAAATCTTGCTCTTTTTGAAATAGGAAATGTGTTTAATAAAATTTCGAAAGATGCAATAAATAGTTTTGAAGATTTTGTAGAAAAGAAAAAAATAATTATTGCTGTTACCGGAAAAATAAATGAAAAAGAATGGAATTTAGAAGAAAGAAGTTTTGATTTCTTTTATTTAAAAGGAATTGTTAATGCAATAATTTCTAAATTTTCGCTTGACAATGTTTTAAATGATTTATATTATCCCGATGTAAATACTATTTTCGATTATCATTTTTCAAAAAACTTTTCATCAGGAAAAAATAATGAAGAAGAAAAATCAATCGGGATTGGTGGAAAAGTAAAAAAAGATGTTCTTAGAAATTTTGATATAAACCAAGATGTTTATTGTTTTGAATTTGACTTAGATGCATTTAGTAAAATTGATGCTTCTTCAAAGTCTTTTATTGAGCCATTAAAATATCCCAAGATTTTTAGGGATTTTGCATTTATATTTGATAATGATGTTCCTTATGAAGAGGTTAAATTATTTATTAAAAAGAAAAGTTCTTCACTTTTAAAATCAGTTAACTTATTCGATCTTTTTGAAAGTGAAACTTTAGGACAAAACAAAAAAAGTATGGCATTTTCTCTTGAATATTTTGATGAAAATAGAACGTTGAAAGAAGAGGAAGTAGAGAAAGATTTTGTTAATTTAATTTCATCGGTTACTAAAAATTTTAATGCTATTTTAAGAGGCAAATAGTTGTCTGAATTATCAAAATATGATATTTTAATAAATGATTTAACAGGACTTGAATCGCAAGCTGCCATTATTAAAAATAAGTACAAAGATTTAACTATTCAGAATGCAGAGCTTGAAAAACATTTACGAGCATGTCAGTCGGAAAATGCGTCGCTCTCACAAAAATTAAAAAATCTAGAAGCAGAATTTGAAAATTTCAAAAATGATTCCGAGGGGCAATTTATAAATTTATTAAATACAAAGGAGAGAGAGACCTTAAAAATTAAGATTCAAAATTTAATTTCAAAAATTGATTATCATTTAAGTTCTTAATTTTATTGATAGTAAGATGGAATGACATAAATGACAGATAAAAAGAAGCTCAAAATAAAAATATTTGACAAAGAATATTCTTTATTGGTTGAAAATGAAGAAATAGCTAAAGAATTAGCTATTTATGTAAATAAAGTTATGGAAGAAACTAAAGACGAACTTCCCGATCAACCTGCGCAAACTATTGCTATAATTGCTTGTTTGAATATTGCTTATGATTTATTTTTAGAAAAAAATAAAAATCGAGAGTTTGTAATACAAGCTTCCGATAAAGTTAAAAAATTGAAGCTTCTTCTTAATGATCCTGCCTTGTCAGAACCATCCTAAGTTTTAAATACCGCTCTGTCAGTCCTTACAAAATGAAAAACTAACATCATTTAATAGGGATTTTGACTTTGGGCGTCTATTGCAGGCCTCATCCAGATTCTGTCTGGATTCTGAAAGATTTAGTTTCGGCTAAATTAAGTAAGACGGTGGAAGCAAAAAGCGCTTGAGCGATCTCCCAAACTGACTTACTTAGGGTTTTTCCTAATGTAATCGGTGGCTGGCAGTTGCGGTTTTATTTTACATAACCCAATACTGGAGGAAAAATGGATCCATTTCTGCTTATAACGATGGGCATTATCCTTTCGATATTATTCTTTTTTTTAGGGTGGATGATTAACTCAAAATCCGGAAAGAATAGTAAGGTTGTCGCTGAAGAAAAGGCTAAGCAAATTGTTGCTGACGCACAAAAAGAAGCTAATAACATAAAAAGGGAAAAGCTGTTAGAAGTTAAAGATGAATGGTATAAGAAAAAGGTTGAATTTGATGGTGAAGTAAATCAAAAGAGACAAAAATTATCTAGTCTAGAAAAACAACTTTCAACTAGGGAAGAAAATATCGAGAAGAAATTCGATTTAGTTATTAAAAAAGAAAAAGACAACAAACAATTTGAGAAAGAATTATTAGAACAGAAAAAAGAATTTGAAATAAAGTTTACAGAAGCTCAAAGGCTTGAACAAGAGCAGAATTTAAAACTAGAAAAAATTTCTGGTATGACTGCCGAAGACGCGAAGAGAATGTTAATGGATAATATGGTTAATCAAGCTAAGATTGATAGTGCTCAAACCATAAAAGAAATTCATGATCAAGCAAAGTCTGACGCGAAAAAAGAAGCACAAAAAATTATTGTGCAGGCAATTCAAAGAACTGCCGCAGATCATTCGATTGAAACTACAGTTTCTGTAGTGCAAATTCAGAATGATGACATGAAAGGACGAATAATTGGTAAAGAGGGAAGAAATATTCGTGCTTTCGAAGCTGCCACAGGCGTTGATGTTATTGTTGATGATACACCCGAAGCAGTTATCCTTTCTTCGTTTGATCAATTTAGAAGAGAAGTTGCTAGAGTTTCACTTGAAAGATTAATTGCAGATGGTAGGATTCATCCTGCTAGAATAGAAGAAGTTGTTGAAAAAGTTCAGCAGGAACTGGAAGAGGAATTAATTCGAGAAGGTGAAAATACAATTTTACAGCTTGGACTTCATAATATGCATCCGGAACTTATTAAGCATATTGGAAAGATGAGATACCGTTCGAGTTACGGTCAAAATCTTTTACAGCATAGCGTTGAAGTTGGATTCCTTACAGGAATTATGGCTTCTGAATTAGGATTGGATGTCAGCATTGCTAAAAGAGCTGGACTGCTTCATGATATCGGTAAAACTGTTGATAAAACGGTTGAAGGCCCGCATGCCTTAATTGGATATGACTTATGTAAGAAATTTAAAGAGAATCCAATTGTATGTAACGCAGTCGGTTCTCATCACGAAGATATTGAAATGGAACATCCGATTGCACCTTTGGTTCAAGCTGCTGATGCAATAAGCGGCGCTCGTCCTGGAGCAAGAAGAGAGCCTCTTGAAGGTTATGTGAAACGACTTGAAACATTGGAAGCACTTGCAAAATCATTTGAAGGTGTCGCTAAAACTTATGCAATACAAGCCGGACGTGAAATTAGAGTTGTAGTTGAACATGACAAAATTGATGATGTAGTTGCAGATAAATTATCGCATGATATTGCCACTAAGATAGAAGGTGAGATGGAATATCCGGGACAAATAAAAGTGACGGTTATAAGAGAGGTTAGAAAAATTAGCTACGCTAAATAAATTTTAAGTTTTAATGAATATAAAACCTCCGAGCTTTACTTAAAACTTGGAGGTTTCTTATTTTAAAGTAAACCATTGGCTTTATTATCCAACTTATATTTATTTTAGAATCATGAAAAACAAATCACTTAAAATTGCGGTAACAGGAGCAATTGGTTCAGGAAAAAGTACATTTTGTGACTATCTTTCATCTAAAGGATTTCCATTATTAAAAGCTGACGATATTTCCAAAGAAATTTTAGCAAACGATAGTGAGGTTAAAAAGAAAATAATAAAAGCATTTGGTGAAGAATCTTTTAAAGATGGAAAGCCGAATAAACTCTATTTAGCTGAAAAAATTTTTTCAAATGCGGAAAATGTAGTAAAAATAAATTCTATTCTTCATCCAAAAGTTATTGAAAAAACAAAAGCTCTTTTAGGAGAACTTTCAAAAAATAAAAAATTAATTTTTGTTGAAGCAGCTTTAATTTATGAAGCAGATATGGAATACTTGTTTGATTATGTAGTGCTTGTTACTGCTGATGAAAAAATAAGAATGCAAAGAAAAACAAAGTTCGATAATTTTTCTGAAAAAACTTTTGTTGAAAGAAATCAAAATCAAATTCCTGATGAAGAAAAGAAGAAGCGAGCTGATTTTATTTTTGAGAATAATTCTAATCTTGATGATTTAAAATCAAAGGCTGATTTATTAATAATGCTGCTTAAAGGGTTATTGAAGTAATTAGTTTTTATTAACAATGGATAATAACATTGTCATTTCGAACGAGTCTTAGAGTGAGAAATCTATTAAGTATTGCAAAAGAGATTTCCCCCTTTGGTTGAAATGACAAATAATTTGAAAAGTAGGAAATGAGAAATATTGCATTTCAAGGTGAACGCGGTGCTTTTAGTGAGATAGCCGCAAAAAAATATTTTGGTGAAAAAGTCAAAGTTTCTCCTTCATATTCTTTTGATGAAGTATTTCAAAAAGTAAAAAACGGTTCTGGTAAATTATGGTGTAATTCCAATTGAGAATTCATTATACGGCAGCATTTTTGAAACTTATGATTTACTTTTGAAATATTCACTTTCAATAGTTGGTGAGTTAAACCTTCAAATTAATCATCATTTAATTTCCGCAAAAAATTTAAAACTTTCACAAATAAAAAAAATATATTCACACCCACAGGCTTTAGGCCAGTGTTCTAATTTTCTTAATTCTTTAAAAAACACAAAAGTGTTACCGGCTTATGATACAGCAGGCTCTGCCTTATTAGCTATTCGAGAACAAGACGAAGCGGTAGCAGCAATAACCAGTAAAGAAGCTGCCGAGATTTACAAATTGAAGATTTTGAAGAGCAATATTCAGAATAACGAAGAAAACTTTACCAGATTTTTAATTATCAGCAAAAAGAAAAATCAGAGCAAAATTTCTAATCCAAAATCTTCTTTATGTTTTGAATTAAAAAGCATTCCCGGCGCTTTATTCAAAGCATTAAGTGTATTCGCATTGCGAGATATTGATTTAGTTAAAATAGAATCACGGCCAATTCCTCACAAACCTTTCCAATATATGTTTTATGTGGATCTTTTAGGTGATCTAAAAAATGAAAAAATTAATTTGGCATTAAATCATCTAAACGAAATTTCAATTACAGTCAAAAAATTTGGTACTTACGAATCCGGTAAAACCTATAAAAGTTGATTTTGTAAAATTGATTTCTAATCCACTTAAAACTAAATTTGAAGACAAAATTTTATGGAGTAATCTTGTCAATACTGAATAAAGCAATTGTCGCGGTTGTCCAAAAGATGCCTAAGTCAATTGTGTGGATCTTCTCTAAAAAATACATAGCAGGGGAGACTTTACAGGATGCAATTAACACAGCTAAATCCTTAAATGAAAAAGGAATTTACGCCACGCTTGACGTTTTAGGTGAAGCAATTCAAAATAAAACTGAGGCGTTAAATTTTAAGAACGATGCTTTAAAAGTTCTTGATGCAATTATCGAAAATAATTTAATGGCAAATCTTTCATTAAAACCTTCACAAATGGGTTTAAATCTAGATGAAAAATTTGCGTACAATCAAATCAGTGAACTTTGTGAGAAAGCAAAAACGATAAATAACTTCGTGCGATTGGATATGGAAGATTCTACTTTAACAGATCCAACTTTAAATCTTTATAAAAAGCTGCACGAAAAATTCAGCAATGTTGGTGTGGTTGTACAAGCTTATCTTCGAAGAACTTATGATGATGTTGTACGGTTTAATAAAATTGGTACTAATTACCGTCTTTGCAAAGGCATTTATGTGGAGTCACCAAATATTTCATACAAAGATAAGCAGGCAATTAGAGACAGTTATATGAAATGCTTGAAAGCTATGTTTAAAGAGGGCAATTATGTTGGCATTGCAACTCACGATGAATATTTAATTAATGAAGCATATAAACTTATAAAAGAAATGAATATTCCAAAAGATAAATTTGAATTTCAAATGCTGCTTGGTGTTCGGGAAGATCTGCGTGATAAAATTAATAACGATGGTTACAAAATTAGAATTTATGTTCCTTTTGGTGAGCAGTGGTATTTATATTCCATGAGGCGATTGAAAGAAAATCCACAGGTTGCCGGACATGTATTTAAAAATTTATTTTCAATTAATTAATTCTTTTAGTGATGAATATATTAGGAATTGAAAGCTCATGTGATGAAACTTCTGTTGCGGTCATTTCAGATAATAAATTAAAAGCAAATTTAATATCTTCACAGGATTTTCATAAAAAGTATGGCGGAGTTGTACCGGAATTATCAAGCCGTGCACATTTACAAATTGTAAATCCTCTGGTTAAGGATGCATTAAAAATTTCTAATCTTGAACTTAAAGATATTGATTTGGTTTGCGCAACTGCTGGCCCTGGATTGATTGGAGCATTGCTTGTGGGATTAACTTATGCAAAAGGTTTAGCATACTCATTACAAAAACCTTTTGTTGGGGTTAATCATATTGAAGGACATATTTTTTCCGGATTTTTAATGGATGAACAACCCGAATTTCCTTACCTAACCTTGGTGGTTTCAGGAGGACATACATTATTATTGTTGGTTGAAAGCTTCACCAAAATTAAAAAGTTAGGCTCAACGGTGGATGATGCTGCTGGAGAAGCTTTTGATAAAGTTTCAAAAATGCTTGGCCTTGGTTACCCGGGCGGCCCAATGATTCAAAAATATGCTATGCAGGGAAATGAAAATAAAGTTGATTTTCCAATTGCTGATTTGAAAGAGCCGTATAATTTTTCATTCAGCGGACTTAAGACTGCGGTTTTAAGATATGTGCAAAAAGAATTTCCCGATACAGATAAAATTCCTCCTTCTGATCTAGCCGATATTGCTGCTGCCTTTCAAAAAGCGGTCACAAAAGCTTTAGTGCAGAAGACTGAAAAGGCAATTCAAAATTATGATTTAAATTCTATATCCTTAGTGGGCGGTGTTGCAGCAAACAAAAAATTACGGGAAGAATTCACTTTATTGGCGGATCGTTATCAAAAAAAACTTATAATTCCTGCATTCGAGTTTTGCGGCGATAACGCTGCTATGATTGCGTTTAGAGGAGCGAGTCTTTATAAAGCTGGTATAAAAGATGAGCTAAATTATGGTGCCTACCCGGGCCTGCCTAAAAATTATTTTTCTTAAAAATTTATCATCAATAATATTTTCTTTATTTTGAAGCAATGGATAACATTTATAAAAAAATAGAGAATGATTTAAATTCTCTTTCTGCTGAAGAAAGACTTCAGATTATGGATGAACTGCGGAAAGAAATTGATAAGATTGATGAAAAGCTTGTTAGACTTTTAAGCAGAAGATCATTACATGCTGTTTTAATTGGAAGAGTGAAACGAACTTTAAATTTACCGACTTATAATCCTGAACGCGAAAAACAAATTGCTAATCATATATCTCAATATTTAGAATCGCCGTTAAGTAAAGAAGCGTTAGCCAGAATTTACGAACGAATTATAGATGAAGCTAGAGTTATTCAAAAAGATGAATTGGAAAAAGGCGTAGTGTATAAAATTCCAAAACTGAAATCTAAATTAAATTTAAAAAATATTTTTACGCGAAAAGATGTCTTAATTATTTTTTCATTTTTCATAATTCTTTTAGCTGTTTTTTATTATACATTTTTTACACCTAATTATTATGAGGGAGCTTCACCCAAAATTGTAGACATTAAAAAAGGCGAAACATTAACAGAAATAACGGATGATTTGTATGATAAGGATATTATTCCAAGTAAAACAAATTTTAAAATTGCTTCTTTCATTTACGGTGCTGAAAAAAATATAAAAGCTGCAAGATTTCATATCCCTTCCGGCTTAAGTTATCTTGATTTACTGGATCTTTTGGTTTCGGATAATGCAGATTTTTTAAGAACAGTAAAAATCTTTAACGGAAAATCAAATGAATGGATTGGAAGAATGCTTAATATTGAAGTGCTGATTGATTCATCTTTATTTGTTCGTTTGACTACAGATAAATCCATACTGGATTCTCTTGGAATCAAAGCTCCATCACTTGAAGGATATTTATTGCCTCAACAATATTCATTGTACGAGCATAGTTCTCCGCGCGAAGCTTTGGATTCAATATATTCTGGATTTAAGGAATTTATGAATGATTCACTGAGTCAAAAAGTAAACGACTCAAAATATTCTCTTCATGAATTATTAACACTTGCATCAATAGTTCAAGGTGAAACAAATAAAGTTGAAGAGATGCCTCGTATTGCGGGAGTTTATTTTAATAGATTAAAGATTGGTATGAAGCTTCAAGCAGATCCGACTATTCAATACATAATTAATAATAAAAATGAAACCGATGGCAAATGGAAAAGATTATTATATGATGATTTAAAAACTGATAGTCCCTATAACACTTACAAATATGCCGGCCTGCCGCCAAACCCAATTAATAATCCTGGAAAGTCTGCTATTCTTGCTGCAATATATCCGGAAAAAAATGATTATTATTATTTTGTTGCGGACGGAAACGGCGGACATAAATTTGCTAAGAATTTTTCTCAACATATTCGATTAGTTAGAGAATACCGAAAATGGCTAAAAAGTCAGACAAAAAATTAATTTATTATTTGTCATTATTACTTTTATTTACACTTTCTGATTGTGCAAACCAATTACCGCCCGGAGGTGGAGAAGTAGATAAAATTCCACCGAGAATAATGGAGGTTTATCCGGCAGACGGAACGGTTAATTTTGATGATGATTATATCGAAGTGGGATTTTCAGAATATATTGATAAAAGAAGTTTCAAAGATGCCGTTTTTATTTCGCCGGCTATTGATGGGCATTTGGAATATAATTGGAGTGGAAAATATGTTAGAATTTATTTCCCGGATACTTTGAAAAAAGATATTACTTATGTTTTTACTATAGGGACTGATGTTGTAGATCTAAATAATAAAAACCGTATGGCTGAGGCTTATACACTCACGTTTGCAACTGGAGCAAAAATAGATAAGGGAAGTATCTCGGGGAAAATATTTGATCCAAAACATGATGGTGTTTTAATCTTCGCATATAAATTAAATGGCGATACAATAAATCCAGCCAGCAAAAAACCCGATTACATTTCTCAAACCGGAAAAGACGGTGCATTTAAATTGTCAGCTCTTGCAGATGGAGAATATCGTGTGTTCGCTATAATGGATGAATATAGAGATTTATTATATCAAGCCGGACAGGATAAATTTGGTGTACCTTATAAGGATTTTGTTTTAAGTGATGAAGATACATCTATTTCAAATTTAAATTTTTTCCTATCGCAAACTGATACTTCTGAACCCCGTTTAATAAATTCAGTGATGACAGATCGTAATCATATACTTGTCAGTTTTACTGAAGATGTGGATTCTAGTATTATTAAATCCAATAATTTTCAAATTTATGATTCAACCGCAAATAAAAAAATTAAGCCTCTCTATTCTTACAAGGGGAAGGGGAAGAAAACAGAAATGGTATTAGCTATTGATGATAGTCTTTCCAATGAACATAATATATATTTATTCGCCGATACTTTAATAGATAAATACGGAAACATTTTCACAAACGACTTTTCTCAAATAACAGTCAGTGAAAAAAAAGACACAGCATTTAATTTTTTGAAATCTTCAACGCCAAGTGCCGGCAGTAAAAGTGCAGATTACATGAATCAGCATTTTACTTTTAATTTTGATGATGGATTCGATTCAGCAAATGCAAAATCCGGAATTATCTTTAGTGATACTTCAGGCAAAATAATTAATTTTAAAATTTCTTTTATTGACGATGCTTCATTTGAAATAATTCCAACGAAAATATTAGAGCCGGAAAAAGATTATATCATACGTTTTGATTTATCAAAATTTACTGATGCTGCAGGCAATAAAATTGATTCATTTTATAATTATAGATTCAAAACTATAAGTGGTTTGGATTTTACGGGAATAACAGGAAAGATTTATAATGTAGAAATTTCTAAAAATCCAATTTTGGTTCTTCAGAATACAAAAGTTGAAAACTTAAATTACACTCAGCGACTAACCAATGCCAACTTTAATTTTGAACGGGTGGAGGCTGGCAAATATATGCTCTGGTGTTATTTAGACACGGACAGCAGCAGCACATATAACTATGGTGAAATATATCCTTTCAAACCTTCGGAAGAATTTTCAGTATACAAAGATACTTTAGATCTAAAACCCAGGTGGGTTCAAACAGATTTGAATTTTAAATTCAAATAACTATTTCAGTAAAGAAAATATTTTTTAGATAGAGTTTTAAATTTATCAATATCTTTATTCAAGTAATTTTTTATTGACTGATATTTCATATCTTCAGAAAATAACTCTCTTATTTTAGATGTGCCGCAAACTTTATCAAACATTTTTAATCTTGATTCTTGACAAAGCTTAAATGGATTTTTATCCGGATAAAGTTCATTATTAACTTGTAAAAATAAAAACTGAATGCTGACTAAATTTATTTTTGAATAATCAGTTATATAAATTTGAACACCGTGCAGTTCTTTGCCTTTGTCTCTTCCATAAAATGGTTTAAATGTTATTGGCCGGAAAAGAACTCCTTCTAAATTTAAAGAATTCATTTTGTTTGTCATTAGATTGGGATCAATCCAATCAGCAGCAAGAATCTCAAAGGGAAGGGTATAACCAACACCTTCTGAAACAACTCCCAATTCTCCTAAAATCCCTGTGCTCACATAAAATAATGCAGATTCTTTATTTGGAATATGCGGTGAAGTAGGGACCCATGGAAGATTAGTATCTGTAAAAGTCATATTTCTTTTCCATCCTTCCATTGCAACAATTTTCAAATCGCATTTCAATCCATTGCCAAGCATACTTTCCGAATTAAGCATCCTTGCAAGTTCGCCGCAAGTTAATCCATACACATAAGGAATTTTAAATTGACTTACGAAAGATTCATATCCATCTTCAACTATATTTCCTTCAACCCTTGAACCGCCTAATGGATTTGGCCGATCCAATACAATAAATTCTATATTGTTTTCTGCAGCAGCTTCCATTGCCAAACCCATGGTGCTAATATATGTATATGATCTGCAGCCGATATCCTGTATATCATACACCAGAACATCGATCCCGCTTAGTATTTCTGAAGAGGGCTTTCTTGTTTTACCGTATAAAGAATAGACAGGTAATTTAGTTAGACTGTCTTCGTAATTACCGACATAATCACCAGCGGCAAAATCTCCACGAACACCATGTTCAGGTCCGAAAAGAGCAACTAGTTGTACATTTTTTGCCTCGAACAATATATCTATTGTGGATTTTAATTTTGCATCGACGCCGGTAGGATTAGTTATCAAACCAACTTTTTTACCTTCAAGAATATCAAAATTATGATCACGCAAAACTTCAATTCCTGTTTTAACCACTTCTGTTTGAGAATTAATATTTACGGTGCATAGTGCTAAAAAAAATAAAATTAGTCTTTTCAATTTTCAGTTATTCCTTTATTATAAATTAAATTTCCGTTTTTAATTGTAGCAACATTTAAATTTTTACCCACATTATAAACTATGTCGGCATAATCAGTTGTGTTAAATATTGAAAAGTCAGCTTTCTTTCCTATTTCAATACTTCCAATTTCACTGCTTATACCAAGCACTTTTGCTGCATTTATAGTTACTGCTGAGATTGTCTCTTCAATTAGCATCCCCATTTTTAATGAAGCTAAGCTCATTATGAAATTCAAATTAGAAATGAAAGAAGAGCCGGGATTATAATCGGTTGACAATGCAACTATAACATTATTATCTATTAATTTTCTTGCTGGTGCATATTGATAATTTAAAAAAAATGAAACTCCAGGCAGCAATACGGCTGTTGTATTGTTATTTTTCAGTTTATTTAAATTAGAATCAGTAATAACTTCAAGATGATCAACACTATTGGCGTTATACTTTAAGGCTACGTCAAGCCCGCCAATGGAATTGAACTGTTCGGTGTGCAATCGGATGTACAAACCTGATTCACTTGCTTTTGAAAAAATTGTATCCATTTCTTTAGCTGAAAATGCAGTTGCCTCACAAAAGCCATCGCAAAAATGAGCTAATTTATTTTTGGAAATGAATGGAAGCATTTCATCACAAATAATATTTATGTATTCATCATGATTATCTTTTAACTCATTTGGAAATGTATGAGCACCTAAAAAAGTGGGAATGATATCTATCGGGTAAATTTTATTTAAATAATTGATGACTTTTAAAAGTTTAATTTCATTTTCAAAATTTAATCCGTAACCGCTTTTAATTTCAAGTGTAGTTATTCCTTGAGCAATAAAATAATCAATCCTTGGTTTAACTAAATTCACCAATTCTTCAAAAGTCGATGATCGAACTGCTTGAACTGTTGAATTTATTCCACCGCCGGAACTGGCAATTTCTTCATAACTTATTCCGCTTATTTTTTTTCTAAATTCATCTGCTCGCGATCCGGCAAATGCTGTATGAGTGTGGCATTCAATTAAACCTGGTAATATTGTTTTATCTTTTAAATCAATAAAATCATTACTATTAATTTTAGGTAGGGAAGAATTTGGAATAAAATCTTTTATTAAATTATTCTCAACTACTATTGAGTGATCAAAAATAGGTTTTATGTTTTTTTGTTCAGAACCTTTCTTATATCCTTCGCCGGATGTATCTACAGTAACGATTTGTGCAGAGTGTATTAAATATTTTATCAATTTAATTCTGCTGTTTAAATACGTTCACGTCTTCACTAATTACGCGGGAATCTTTGTACCCTAATTGATTCAATTTAAATTTCAAATTATTTGCATCTTGTAAATCTGTAAAATCTCCTACCTTTACTTTATAAAAGGGCGGTTCAAAATCTAAATAAATATTTTTCTGATTTGTTTTGGAATACAATTCTGATTTCAACTCATTTGCAGTATTCAAATCGTCAGTCGATAAAACCACAACTCTATATCCGTGAACCATGGTTCTAACCAAACTAGATGAATCAACACTCGCGGTATCAGTTTCAGAATATGTGTACCATATATCTAAGTTTTTAATATCAGGAAGTTCACTAGCATCCGGAATATTTATTTTTTCATGATATGGAGTTAGATCAAAATTTTCATTGAATTTAGTTGAAGAATTTTTTTCATCATTATTTTTATTCTCTTCAGCACTATTTTCGCCCGTTTTTGACGATGAGCAACTTATGATAACCAATAAGCCAAATAAACAGCAAAAAACCAATAAATCAATTATTTTCATTAAAAACACCAAAATTCATTTTATTGTGAAATAAATAATATTAAAAAAAAGCTTAAAAAGCATTCTAAAATAATTTATTCTAATAGAATTTATTGGCAAAGCTGGGCTTAAATCAAAGAAAAACTAAAATAGGGCATTCATCTTTATTTTGAGAAAACACTTTATTTTTAGTAAATTACAATGTTAATTTTAAAAAATTACTCACAAAAAAAGAATTACCCTCTATGCCTTCAAAAAAATTCAAAATCCTTTTTGTAACATCAGAAGTAGTTCCATTTATAAAAACCGGGGGATTAGCTGATGTTTCTGCAGCCTTGCCTCAAATGCTGGCTGAAATGGGCCATGAAGTAAGAATTGTTGTCCCAAAATATGGAGCCGTTGATGATAGAAAATTTAAAATTCACGAAGTTGTTCGTTTAAAGGATTTGAATATTAAAATAGGTGATAAAGAAGTTATTTTTTCTTTAAAATCTTGTTTTTTACCCGGGCAAAAAGTTAGAGTTCAAATTTATTTTTTAGATAATCAAGAATATTTTGGAAGCAGAAACAGTCTTTATCTGGATCCGAAAACCGGTGATGATTATCCGGATAATGATGAAAGATTTATTTTACTTGCTAAATCGGTTTTTGAATTGATTACTAAATTAGGTTGGATACCAGACATCATTCATTGCAATGATTGGCAATGCGGATTAGTACCTGCTTATTTAAAAGATAATTTTAAAGATGAAGAACAGTTTTCTACTTTCAAAACTCTTTTCACAATTCATAATCTTGCTTATCAGGGTGAATTTCCAAAATCTACATTTAAAAAACTTGATTTGCCGGAAGAATTAAATTCAGAAAAAGGTATTCTTCATAATGGTAAGATTAATTATTTAAAAAGCGGTCTACTGTACGCTGATGTAATTAATACCGTAAGTGAAACATACGCAAATGAAATTAGAACTAATGATGATATTGGAGCTGGATTAAAAAATGTATTGGCAAAAAGAAAAGATGATTTATACGGGATAGTAAATGGTATAGATGCCAAAGTCTGGAATCCGGAAAAAGATAAGTTGATTCCCAAAAAATATACAGCGAAACATCTCGAGTTTAAAGAAGAAAACAAAAAGGAATTAGCAGATAAATTCGGTTTCGAATACAATCCTGATATTCCGATAATAGGATTGATTTCACGTTTATATGACGTTAAAGGATTCGATCTTTTAACGAATGCATTTCCGGATCTTATGAAGCTAAATGTACAGGTGATTTTATTGGGAACGGGCGATAAAAAATATCATACATTTTTTGATAAGATGTCAACTAAGTATTCTTCAAAATTTGCTTCCTATTTAGGATTTAATGATGAGCTTGCACATTTAATTGAAGCTGGTTCTGATATTTTCTTAATGCCTTCTTTATATGAACCGTGCGGATTAAATCAAATGTACAGTTTGATGTATGGAACTGTTCCTGTTGTTCGCGAAACCGGTGGGCTGGCTGATACTGTTATAAATTTTGATGAGAAGACAGAGGAAGGAAATGGTTTCGTATTTAAAAAATATGACGCTAAAGCTATGTTAAAAGAAATTGAAAGAGCAATAAAAGTTTTTGAAAATAAAAAAGCCTGGACTAAAATAATGAAGGCTGGAATGAAATCTGATTTCAGCTGGAATTCTTCTGCTAAAAAATATATCGATTTATATAAAACAGTTCTTAATTCTAATTGATGAAATCTGCCGCTGTATTTTTGGATAGAGATGGAACTATAAATGAAGATCCAGGTTATTTAGGCGAGACTGAAAAAGTTAAGCTCTTCCCAGATGTTCCTAAAGCACTTTCGTTACTTAAAAATGATTTAAAATTTAAATTGATTGTTATTTCAAATCAATCCGGAATAGCAAGAGGACTTATAACCAAAGAAAAAGTTGACAACGTTAATAATAGGATTAATGAGATCTTGCTAAAAGATAATGTTTCTGTTGACGCATTTTATTTCTGCCCTTTTCACCCGGATTTTAGTGATCCGCAAGATTGTTTATGCCGCAAACCTTCACCAAAGTTAGTCCTAGATGCCGCAAGTGATTTAAATATAGATCTATCTTTATCATACTTTATTGGAGATAGTGTTGCCGATATTCAATGCGGAATAAATGCAGGCTTAAAAACTGTACTTGTGAAAACGGGTTATGGAAAGGAAAGTATTTCTATGTTGCAAAAGCAGAAGAATTTTCCCACTTTTGTTGCCGAAAATTTATTTGATGCTAGTAATTTTATTTATAAAGATTTTACCGGAGTAAATTAATTGTTTTTATCCAGAATATTTTTTGCGGTGGTTATTTTTATTGCTGCGTTATTTGTTAATTCTTGCAAAGATGCACCAACAGATATCGGCTCAGGTATCCCCGGACAGCAAGATAAACCAAATACTACAAAATTTAATAGCGATTCAGTAAATCAATACTCTTATTCATTTAAGAATGTTATACCGCTTTATAGTTCTAGTCGTTTGCTGTTAGGTAAAAAGGATAATGTAAAAGCTTCAACTATGATGAAATTTTATATTGTACTTCCTGATACCATCGCAAGTGCAATTAATTCAGGTGATTTGAATATTTTATCATCCACAATTCAGTTAGTGCGGAATTATTATTATGGTGATAATAACTCAACATTTGAATTTACCGTACATGAAATTAATTCGAATTGGAGTTTAAATTTTACAAGTGACAGCCTTTCCACATTGTCTTATGCCTCGGCAGATATTGTCCAAAGCAAGGATATTGGTGATTCTCTTTTCAATTTTAACATTGATAACTCTGTAGTGGAATCATGGTTGAAAGCTGCAGCAGATACTACTACGCCTGAAGATAATGGTATTATTATTCGTCCTTCCGATGCGGATGCAGAAGTAATTGGATTTTATGCACTAACAGCTTCTTTAGTGTATTCACCAAATCTGCAGGTTGTTCTAGAAAAACCAGGAGTTTACATCGACACCTTGAATTTTTTCCCTGCCCAAGATCTTCATATCGTGGAAGGTGAATTACCATCAGTTAATTCTGAAGATATTGTTGTTCAAGGAGGCCTTGCAGCAAATAGTAAAATTTGGTTTGATGTATCAAGTATTCCTGTAGATGCAGCCATTTCTAAATCTGAATTAATTTTTAAATTAGATACACTGGAAACTTTGACCGGAAGTTCTTTTAATAATTCTATCTTAGCATATAGTATGTTAGACAGCACAAACCTTGATAGCACTTATTCTTCAGCATTGCTGCTTAGCCGCAGCGGCGATAGTTTGTATGTTTCATCAAATACATTAACTGCCTATGTTGAAAACTGGATTAGATCAGGAAATAATCAGGGCTTATTGCTTACTATAAATGGTCAGGCAAATGGATTGGAATTATTTTCAATTAAAGGAAGTAACTCTGCAAATGTATCTGAAAGACCAAAACTAAAACTAACTTACACTAGATTGAAATAGTATGAAATTGAAATCACTTATTGCATTTTTAATTTTTTCAAGCAGCTTTTCATTAGCACAGAATAGCTCCACTTACACTCGATTAGGAATAGGAGATTTGATGTATTCCTATTCCGGCAGAAGCTTGGGAATGGGGGAGAGTGGTGTGGCATTGTCTGACAATGATTTTATCGGGATAATAAATCCCGCAGGTTGGAATGGTATTGTCCGTACCCGTGTAGAATTCGGCGGAAATTATAACGGTCTTTTTTTATCAAATAATAGTTCAAAAAAATATTACTCGGAAACTGAGTTTACCGGTTTCACATTTGGATTTCCGATTAGCCGCACATATGGAATAGGTGCTGTGATTGGAATTCTACCTTATTCAAATGTCAGCTACAAAACTATCGAAGATAATTCGAATGAGAGCGGAGTAGCTGGTTCTAAATTAACTTATGAAGGAACTGGTGGATTATCTAAAATGTTTTTGGGTGCATCTTATCGATTGCCGATTGATTTAAGCATTGGAGCAACTTTGGATTATTATTTCGGCAATTTGAAATACTCTTCAACTATTGATCTTGACGGATCCGGTACTTACAAAACAAAATTTCTTAGAGATTACAGGCCAAATGGAATAGGAACAACTATTGGATTAATCAGTCCAGATTTTTCAAATATTCTAGGTTCGAAAGATATTACAAATTTAAGAATCGGATTTGCTGCAAATATTTTTTCAAAACTTTCCACTGACACATTATTAACTTTCTCTTCTCCTGTATTAGATGACACAATTGGAAGAGGCGTAGTTGATATGGAAATTCCGAATAGGATTACAACCGGACTAACCCTGGAATTAAATAAAAATTATACAATAAATTTAGATTATACATTTCAACCATTCCAAAATTTTGCTTTTAACGGAATTAAATCAGGTAACTTGCGGAACATCACTAAAGTAAATTCAGGATTTGAATATAAACCTCAAATAGATTTAGGTGCGACTTTCTGGGAACAAATTATCTGGCGGGCAGGTTTAAGTTATGAACAAACACAGTATGAAGTTAATGGAAAAGGTATAAATCAATTTTCAGTTTCAGGCGGACTTTCTTTACCGCTTGGAATCAGCAACACTCTAGATTTGGCACTCGAGTATGCAATCAGAGGTACAACTGATGCGGGATTATTAAAAGAAAATATAATTAAACTAGGTATCGGAATAAGTTTTGGCGAAATCTGGTTTATACGTCAAGAAAAATAAAAATTTAACAATATAAGGGTAAAATATTGAAAACTAGAATGAAAATATTTGGTGCGGCTATATTCATTTTTCTTCTCTTTTCCTCTTCTTCTTTTTCAAAATCATTAACGAATGAAGTAGCGTTATCCGATTCAAATACAACAGATATAAATAAGCTTAGGGCAACTTACAGCTTATTTTCAGAATATTATAAAAATAAAGATTTCAAAAGTGCTCTTCCATACGGCTGGGAAGTAATCCAGCAAGATCCAAAAATGTTTGCTAAATGGATTTACTACAAAATGGATGATGCCTTATGGTATTTACATGATTCAACTGATTTATCCCCTGAAGAGCAAAAAGCGATTGGCGATACAGCTATTTATTTATACGATAAAGCAATAGAAAACTATCCGGCTGATGCGGGATTTTTTGAACAGCATAAAGCATTCGTGGGAGAAACGTGGCTGAATTGGGATGTTGATAAAGATATTGCTGAATATGAAAAAGCTGTGCAAATGACTCCCGATATGTCAACTTATTGGTATAATAGACTTGGTCAATTATATATAAAGAAAGCAGACGAAGATCCTGAATACAAACAAAAGGCTATTGATTTATATATGAAACTGAGCGATAGAGAACCAGATAATGAGCAGTGGCCGGAAACTTTAAAGACGATAGTTAGTGATCAGGATGAACTATTAGCAATTCTAAAAAAACAATGGGAAAAAGATCCTCAGAACGCTGAGAAAGCTTATAAATATGCTGATATGGCTCAAAGGTTAAGTAAATATGAGGAATCCATAAAACCGCTTGAATTTTTAGTTCAGCAAAGTCCTGACGGCGTGAATTATTGGACTAAGTTAGCTAATGCATATCAAAAAACTGAACAATGGAATAAAGCCGAAGATGCTTATAAAAAACTGATTCAAATAGAACCAAAAAATAAAAATCATTATTTGAATCTTGGAATTGTATATGATACAAAAGGACAGCCTGCAGCAGCTAGAACTCAATATATAAAAGCCAGTGAAGTTGGAAATGGTTGGGGCTTGCCGATCTATTATGAAGGCTTGTTATATGAAAAAGCTGCTAGAAATTGTGGAGAATTTAATTTTGAAGCAAAAGTTGTTTATCAGTTAGCTGTTGATACTTATAGAAAAGCAGCCGCAATGGATCCATCTATAACTCAATCTCGTGAAAGAGCAAATGCATTATCTAGTTCGGTTCCTTCTCAGGAAGATTATTTCTTTCATAAATACAAATCTGGTGATACCATTCCTGTTAGCGGAGATTGTTATACCTGGATTGGAAAAAGTATAAAGGTGCCTTAATGGCGGCTTTGCATAATTTTTTTGTCAGAATAATTTCTAATAAAAAAATATTTTCATATTAAGTTTTATAAAGGTTTCGTAATTTTGTTTTGCGAAACCTTTTCTATTTAATCAAATTACTAATTAATTACCGGTTTTTATTATGTACGAACATCTAGAAAAAGATAAAGAAATTTTTGAAGTTTTAAACCTTGAAACAAAAAGGCAGCAGGAAAAACTTGAACTTATTGCATCTGAAAATTTCGTAAGTCCTGCGGTACTCGAGGCCGCCGGTTCGGTACTTACAAATAAATATGCTGAAGGTTATCCAGGTAAAAGATATTATGGCGGATGCGAGTATGTGGATATAGCGGAAAATATTGCTCGTGAAAGACTTAAAAATTTATTTAATGCGGAATATGTAAATGTTCAGCCGCATAGTGGTTCACAAGCTAATATGGCTGTATTTATGACTGCGTTAAAGCCAGGTGATAAGTTTCTTGGATTAAGTTTAGCACATGGCGGCCACTTGACACATGGCTCTCCTGTTAACTTTTCCGGGCAGCTATATCAAGCAGTAGGTTATACTTTAGATAAAGAGACTAAATTATTAGATTACAACCACATAGAGGAATTAGCTAAAAAAGAAAAACCCAAAATGATAATTGTGGGTGCAAGTGCTTATTCACGGGAGTGGGATTATAAAAATTTCAGGCAAATTGCTGATTCTATCGGTGCATTATTAATGTGCGATATGGCTCATCCGGCAGGCTTAATAGCAAAAGGTTTGTTAAATAGTCCAATACCATACTGTGATTTTGTAACATCAACTACTCATAAAACATTACGCGGCCCGCGAGGCGGAATAATTTTAATTGGAAAGGATCGAGAAAATCCTTTTGGCATTAAAACTCCTAAAGGAGATAGAACCAAATTGATGTCTGAATTGATAGATTCTACTGTAATGCCTGGAATTCAAGGCGGACCCTTAATGCATATCATAATGGCTAAAGCAGTTGCTTTTGGCGAAGCATTAAGCGATTCGTTTTCAGCATATGCAAAGCAGATTATTAAAAATTCAAAAAAGCTAGCTGAAAAATTAATGGAATTTGATTTCGATATAATCTCAAATGGTACGGATAATCATCTAATGTTAATCGATCTATCAAATAAAAATATAACAGGTAAGCAGGCTGAACAGAGTTTAGGAAAGGCAGGCATAACTGTAAATAAAAATATGGTGCCTTTCGATTCCAGAAGTCCGTTTGTAACAAGCGGAATACGGGTTGGTACACCAGCAGTAACGACCAGAGGAATGAAAGAAAACGAAATGATAAAAATCGCTGAATTTATTAATCAAGCGGTTGACAAATTTTGAAGATGAAAAAAAACTAGATGAGATAAAATCAGAAGTAAAAAATCTATGTACTCAATTTCCTTTATATTCTGAATTAAATTAATAAATAGAAACCACAGTGGCTGACCAGCAAATCATTAATCAAAACACTGAATTAGAAGAGGAAGATTCAAGTTCGGAAATGTCTTTTCTCGACCATCTTGAAGAGTTAAGATGGCGTCTTATATATTCGTTAATAGGCCTAGTTGTGGGTACAGCACTCTGCTGGATATTCATTGATTTTTTAGTAAATGTAATATTATTAAAACCAGCAGTTGATTCCGGCGCTAAACTTCAGAATCTTAAGCCATTCGGACAGTTATTCATGTATATGCAAGTTGCAATTATCGGGGGTGTTATATTAAGTCTTCCTAATATTTTTTATCAGCTTTGGAGCTTTATTGCTCCGGCACTTAAAAAGAGCGAACGTAAATACGCAATATTAATTGTTTTTTATTCAACTATATGTTTTTTAAGTGGAATAGTTTTCGCGTATTACGTTATGCTTCCTCTTACATTAAAATTTGCGGCTCAATTCGGTTCGAAGGAGATTGTAAATCAATTTGCAATTGATGAATATCTTTCAATTATTATAAGTGTTATGCTTGCGGCAGGCTTTATATTTGAGCTGCCGATGATTTCTTTTTTCTTAACGAAATTAGGAATACTAAAACCTCAATACATGAAAAAATATAGAAGGCATTCGATTGTTGCAATTATGGTTCTAGCAGCGTTTTTAACTCCTGGAACTGATCCGGTTTCGCAAATTGTACTCGCAGTTCCATTGGTTTTATTATATGAAATAAGTATTTTCATCTCAAAAATTTCAGTAAAAAAAGTTGATTAAAAAAGATCTTTCAGCAATAAGCTATCCTATCAAATTAGAATTAGAAACTTTCCACAAATTGTATAAGCAATCTATTAAATCAAATGTAGGTTTGGTTGATTTGATAGCAAAATATATAATTCGTCAAAAGGGAAAAAAGATTCGTCCGCTACTTGTATTACTTGCCGCAAAAGTTGCTGGAGGCATTAATGAAAGAAGCTATCGCGGGGCAGTTTTAGTTGAATTACTTCATACAGCAACATTAGTGCATGATGACGTAGTTGATAATGCTGATAAGAGGAGAGGGTTCTGGTCTATTAATGCAGTCTTTAAAAACAAAGCTGCTGTATTAATGGGAGATTATCTTTTAGCAAGAGGACTTTTAATTGCTGTAGATGGTAAAGATTATGATTTCTTAGGGGTTATTACAAATACTGTAAAAAGGATGTCTGAAGGTGAACTACTTCAAATTCGAAAAACTCGTAAGCTTGATATCGATGAGGAAACGTATTTCAAAATCATTTCGGATAAGACTGCTTCTCTTTTGGAAACTTGCTGTCAAATTGGAGCGCTAAGCAGCACTGACAATAGCGAATATCATCAAGCAATGAAAAATTTTGGTGAATCAATCGGAATGGCATTTCAAATAAGAGATGATATTTTAGATTATGAAGGTACGGCAACCTTGATTGGTAAGCCAGTGGGCGGTGATATAAAGGAAAAGAAAATTACTTTGCCGCTTATATATTCATTAAATCAAGTTTCAAAATCAGAAGCAGATTCAATTAAAAAATTAATTAAAAATGGCGGGAAAAAAGAAGATGTTCAAAAAATAATTGAATTTGTGAGAAAGAATAATGGAATTAATTACGCGTTAAAAGTTGCTCAAGATTATTCCAATAACGCAATGGAAATGTTAAAAGTATTTCCAGACTCACCTAGTAAAATTGCTCTTCAAGCATTAGTAGAATTTATAACCGACAGAAAGAATTGAAAATTTAACTTTAATTTTCTTTGCCTTCTTTTCTTGCTTCATTAAAAATAAATCCTTTCACAGGTGCTCTTAAAGTTAAAACCGGACAAGGAGCCTTTCTTACAACTTTTTCAGCAGTACTGCCGAATAGAATATGTTCAATTCCCGTATGCCCATGTGTTGCTATAATTATTAAATCCACATCTTCCTCTTTAGCGGTTTCAATAATTTCGATAAATGGCTTGCCAGTTTTCACTATGGTTGTTGCTTTTATTTCAGCTGGGATTTCTTTCTTTGCCAAAATATCCAATTCTTCTTTGGCGCGTTTATCCATCTCAATATCTACAGAGGGCATGGCAATTTGTCCCATGCTGAAATCCGGAGGATAAATAACCGGTTCAACAACATAAATTAAATAGAGTTCTGCATTAAAAGCTTTAACAAAGTTAGCAGCATATTTTAATGCGCCTTTTGAGTAATCGGAAAAATCTATTGGTGCAAGCACCTTTTTAATATCCGGTTTCATAATCTTTTCCCACATTTATTTTTAATTCACTTTGAATTTTGAAGTTATCTTCGTTTAATTTACGCAAGCGAACGGCTACAATGTGCGATATACCCTGTAAAATTTTAATTCCTTTACGAGGATATTTTTCAATAAAATCATCTAAATCTGGTTTAAAAATTACGGCTAATCTTGTTTCACTTTTTGCAATCGCAGATGCTGATCTTTTTTCTCCATCAACTAAAGCAAGCTCACCAAAAAAATCACCTTTCTTAAATGTTGCTAATGAGATGATTGATCCTTCTTCGTTTGTTCTTTGAATTGTAACTTCGCCGTCGCGAATTAAGTTTAATCCTATTCCTGGATCACCTTGGTAGAATATGTATTCGCCCGGCAAATAATTTCTATTATGAATAATATTTATCAATAAAGAAATGTCTTTTCTATTTAACTCAGCAAAAAGTGGAATTGATAGCAATGATTTTTCTAAATCTGCTTTATCTGTCGGCGACTTAAATAGATTTGCCCAAAAGCTGCTGTGAATAATTCTATTATTGTTTTTTAAATCTTCCATTATCCCTCTTATTGAAAAATTCCGGATTCAGCAACACGCCAAAGTTTTTGACATGGAAATTTATTTTCATAAAGTGCTCTGCCTACTATAACTGAATCAACGCCTATCGGCATCAAATTTTGAACATCCATTAATTCATCTTTGTTTCTTATACCGCCGGAAAGCGTAATTTTTTTATGTGTTGTTTCAGCTATCTGTTGCGCAAGCTTTAAATTCGGACCGCCAAGCAGGCCATTTCTTTTTACATCCGTAACAATAAATCTTTCAATGCCCATTTCTGACATTGTTTTTGCAAACTCGATATATGAAACACCCGTCATTTTTTTGCGGCCGCGAATAATTAATTCGTTATCAATAATATCAAGACCAATTGATATTCGTAAAGGCCCATATTTTTCAAATAATTTTTTGAATAATTCAGGATTATCAATTGCCATTGTGCCGATAACTAATCTACAAACACCCATATCAAGCAATTCATCAGCATCTTCCATGGTTCTTATTCCGCCGGCAAATTCAACAGGAATGATAACTGAATTACAAATCTCATGAATTACTTTAAAGTTTTTATGAGAATGATCATGTGCACCGTCAAAATCAACTACGTGAATCATTTTGGCATTTTCAGTACGCCAGATTTTTGCCATCTCTATGGGATCGCTTCCGTATTCAACACAATCAAGTTCAGGAATGCCTTGAACGACGCGAACAGTTTTACCATTCTTAATATCTATTGAGGGAATTACAAGTAAGTAACGCATGTATTATTTTTTTTTGTGTAAAATATCTTTCATAAAAATACAGAAATGATGAGTAAAAATAAACGAGATTATTTAGTAGGAAGCTGCGAAGTGATACTCGTTTGTGCTTCTATTTTTGTGTTATAAATACAATAATTAATATTCAAAATAATCTTTTAGAGAACTAGTTAAAACAAAACTTATTATTTCCCATTATTTTTTAAAACGTAACGGCTTATTATTAGTTTTTGAATTTCATTTGTCCCTTCAAATATTTTTAAGATTCTTGCGTCTCTAAAAAATCTTTCAAGCGGAAGTTCTCGTGAAAACCCCATTCCACCATGTATTTGAAGTGCTTTATCCGCTACATCCGCCATCGCTTCTGAGCAAACTAATTTTACAATTGCAGCTTCTTGTGAAATATCTCTTTTCGCATCATAATTAAAAGCCGTTCTATAAACAATACTCTCCATACAATAAATCTGTGCTGCTATTTCCGCCAGCATAAATTGAATTGCCTGAAACTTTGAAATGGCTTTATCAAATTGTTTTCTTTGCTTTGAATAATTCACAGACACATTTAATAACTCCTTAGAGGCACCAAGACAGCCTGCGCCTAAACCCAATCGGCCGGTATCTAGAGTCGCCATTGCAATTAAAAAGCCTTTACCATCTTCACCAATTATATTTTCCATCGGAACTTCAACATTTTCAAAATTTATTGAATTTGTGATGCTACCTTTTATACCCAGCTTTTTTTCTGGCGGACCGATGCTGACACCAGGAAAATTTTTTTCGACAACAAATCCGGAAATGCCTCTTTTTGTTCTTGCAAATACTGAAAAAACATCAGCAATTCCTGCATTAGTAATCCAAACTTTTGTACCGTTCAATATCCATTTATCACCTTTAAGTTCAGCTGAAGTTTTTAGATTAAATGAATCGGAACCAGCTTCAGGTTCTGTTAATGCAAATGCAGCTATTTTTTCTCCAGAAGTTAATTGAGGTAAGTATTTTTTTTTAAGAGTTTCATTTCCACCTAAAAAAATTGAATTTGTTCCGATAGATTGATGTGCGCCTATAAAAGTTGCAGTAGATGCACATGCTTTTGATATTTCTTCCTGCATTATGCAATAACCAATTTCACCTAAGCCGCCTCCACCATATTCTTCAGGAAACGATACACCTAAAAATCCTACTTCTGCAATTTTTTTTCTTAGCTCTTCTGGAATAGTTTCATTTTTGTCTATTTCAGCCGCACGAGGCCTAATTTCAGCATCAGTAAATTCTTTAACTAAACCTCGAAGCATTTGATGATCATGTGAAAAGGTAAAATCCATAAATTCCTAAATATTAAAAAGTTGATGAAAAATACTTAAATGAACCTATAAAACAAATAAACTAATTATTGCTCTATATAACTAAAAAATACGATTTTTTAGTGTAGAAAAAGAAAAGTTGAATTTTAACCAAAAATCTTGACTTTTCTAAGTTTAATAAGCATATTTCAATTCAATGAGCGAAGATTTTATTCTAACCACCACTCAAAACAACAAGCTAAGAATTTCTGCTTTTGGAATAGAGAGAATAAATTCAGCACCTTGTATTGTATTAGTTCATGGCTTCAAAGGTTTTAAAGATTGGGGATCTTTTCCTTATGCAGCCGAATATTTTGTAAAAGAAGGTTATTTTGTTCTTACTTTTAATTTTTCGCATAATGGAATCGGAGACAATTTAACTGAATTTACGGAATTGGATGAATTTGCAGAAAACACATTTTCATTAGAAGTTAACGAGCTATCAGAATTAGTTCTTTCATATAAAAGAGGTTTCTTTGGTAAAGTTTCTAATAATAAAGTTGGTCTCATTGGCCATAGCAGAGGCGGCGCAATTTCATTGTTAACATCTTCAAAAATGAAAGAGATTGATGCTGTTGCTGTTTGGGCTTCAGTAGCAAATTTTGATCGATATTCTGTTAGACAAAAAGAAGAATGGAGAAAAAAAGGTAAATTCGATGTAATGAATTCAAGAACAAAACAAATAATGTCACTAAACGTATCTTTATTGAATGATCTTGAAAAAAATAAACATGATTTCTTAAACATTGAAAAAGCAGTGAAAAATTTAAATAAGCCTTTATTTATTGCTCATGGTGAACAAGATCTATCTGTAAAAATAAAAGAAGCCGAAATGCTATATAATTGGTCTGATAAAAACAATACAAAATTTTACAAAATTCCATCGACAGGCCACACATTTAATATGAAACATCCTTTTGATGGAAGCAACCCGGTATTTGAAAATTTATTAAACGAAACAAAAATATTTTTTAATTCAAATTTTAATTGAGGACAATAATGCAAGCCAATCAAAATATCAAAAAGAATTCTCTTTCAATAATTTTAAATAAAGTCGCTTCAAATAGAATATTTTGGATAATAGCATTTTCGCTTTTAACGGTGGTAGGTGCACAAATAGCAATTCCAATTAAACCTGTTCCGTTTTCTTTACAAACAATGATGGTAGTTTTAGCCGGAGCTTTTTTAGGATCTAAAAATGGAGCTTATTCTCAATTACTTTATTTGTTTTTAGGAAGCATTGGCCTGCCCGTATTTGCTAATGGTGCAATGGGAATTGCATATTTATTTGGTCCAACCGGCGGTTACTTATTAGCTTTTCCATTAGGCGCTTTCTTAACCGGATATATCGTTGAGAAAAATAAAAACTACATTGTTGTAACACTTGCAATGTTTGCCGGTGAAGCGCTGGTAATATTGTGCGGGACTTTATTTTTGAATTTATTTTATATAAAAGATTTTCAAGCAGCATTAAAAGTAGGCGGAATTTTATTTTCATTAGCGACAGTGATAAAAGTTTTTGCTGCTGTAAGTATCTACTTTGGTGTAACAAAAAATTATTCAAAGCTTCCATAATAATTATCTATTAAAAAAAATTATAAGAACTATCTAACTCTTTTATGGAATTAAAAAATATAATTTTTCTTATTTTGATTGTTTCTGCCTTTAGCTTTTTTGCATGGAGTTGTCAAAATTTAATAGTTCAAATGTTGACGGCAAAAAAGAAAGATGACAGATTTGACAGAATAGGGAAGAGATTAAAAAGAGTTTGGACAGTTGCATTTGCACAATCAAAATTATTAAGAGATCCTCGAGCCGGCATTCTTCATTTCTTTATTTTTTGGGGATTTGTTCTTTTTCTTTTTGCTGTACTTGAATCGATCATACAAGGATTTTATTCGCCTTTCAATTTAAGTTTTACCGGAGTGTTTTATTCATTTATTACAATTGTTGAGGACGTATTCGCAGTTCTTGTGATTCTATCTGTACTGTATGCTTTATATCGTAGATTTATATTGCATGTTCCGAGATTGGAAGTTGGAAAATCTGGTAAAAAAGATGCTGTTGTAATTTTACTAATGATTGCAATGGTTTGTATTTTTATGCTCGGTCAAAATGTATCTCTGATTGCAAAGA
This sequence comes from uncultured Ignavibacteriales bacterium, assembly GCA_963731745.1. Classification (GTDB taxonomy): domain Bacteria; phylum Bacteroidota; class Ignavibacteria; order Ignavibacteriales; family Ignavibacteriaceae; genus CAVSWT01. Next base: position 468,805 of record CAVSWT010000010.1, on the reverse strand, counting down.
ATAATTTTGTACTTCATGATTATGCTATTAGGCCAATTACTTTCCCATTGAGTAAAGAAATTTTTAGTTTAAATACCAGCAATGCTTCAACCTGGTATGAAATATTTTGGTGGGCACATATAACAGTTGTATTTGCGTTTTTGAACTATTTACCATATTCAAAACATCTTCATGTACTTACATCTATTCCTAATACTTTTTTTGCTAATTTGCCTGAAAAGAGAAATGTTCTAAAGCCTTTAAATCTTGAAGATGAAAATATCGAAGTTTTCGGTGCTTCCGATGTTGAACATTTATCATGGAAACAAATTTTAGATGGATATTCTTGTACCGAATGCGGCAGATGTACTTCTGTATGTCCGGCAGCTACCGTTGGTAAATCTTTATCTCCGAGGAAAATAATTGTTGATGTTAGAAAAAGAATCGAAGAGAAAGGCCCGCTGTTAGCTGAAGGAAAGACCGATGAAGAAATATTTGGAAAAACATTAGTCCATGATTTTATTTCTGATAAGGAATTATGGCAATGCACTACGTGTAACGCCTGCGTTCAGGAATGTCCGGTAATGATTGAACATTTAGATACAATTTCAGATTTAAGAAGAAACTTAGTTCTTACTGAATCACAATTTCCTTCAAACTTGAATAATGTTTTTAAAAGTATTGAAACTAATTTTACACCCTGGGCATTCAATCAAGCGGACCGTGGAAATTGGGCTGAGGGCATGGACATTAAAACTATGGCGGAAGACTCTAACGGAGAAATATTGTTCTGGGTAGGATGTGCAGGTTCATTTGACAACAGATATAAAAAAGTTACACAATCATTTGCAAAATTAATGCAGAAGGCTGGCGTTGATTTTAGAATTTTGGGAACGGAAGAAAAATGTAACGGTGATACTGCGAGAAGATTAGGAAACGAATATTTAGCGCAGATGATGATGCAAGAAAATATTGAAATATTAAACAATTATGGAGTGAAGAAAATAGTTACTGCGTGCCCACATTGTTTTCATTCTTTAGGTAACGAATACAAGCAATTTGGAGGAAATTTTGAAGTTCTACATCACACTCAGCTAATTGACGAGTTATTAAGTTCGGATAAAATAAAATTAAAAGATGCTTCCGAAACAAAAAAAATTGATGTAACTTATCATGATTCTTGTTATCTTGGCAGATATAACCAAGTTTATGATCCGCCTCGTAAAAATCTTGAACGAGTAAATGGCTTAAATCTTCATGAAATGAAGAGAAAAAAAAGCAAAGGCTTTTGCTGTGGGGCGGGCGGCGGCAGAATGTTTTTAGAAGATGAGGAAGGGGGAAGTATTAATATTGAAAGAACACGTGAAGCATTAGAAACAAAAGCAGATACAATTGCTTCAGCATGCCCTTTTTGTATGACGATGATGACCGATGGTGTTAAACATTTTGAAAAAGAAGAGGAAGTCGCTGTAAAGGATATTGCAGAAATCATTTTAGAGAACTCACAATAAATAATTAATCTATCAACTAATTTAGGAGGTGTTTTATGAAAAATCTTGAAGATCTTATGCAAGCTGTTAGAGGTTTGGAAACTGATTTCCAAAAATTCTACGAAAAAGGACAAGCTGCCGCTGGTACAAGATTACGTAAGGGATTAAGCGAATTAAGAAGAGTTGCACAGGATATGAGAAAAGATGTTCAGGAAGTCAAAGCTCAACGTAAAGCTGAGAAACAAGGGTAGAATTTCTAATACTTACTTAAGATTAAGGCTGAGTCAATTATTGATTCAGCCTTATTTTATTTAAACAAAAATAATTTAGTGAAATAATCATTTTGAAAATTATTTATTCATCAGCATTAAAATTAAAATTTATTCCTCAATTGAAGATTATAATAATTTTGATTTTTTTATTGAACTGTAATTTTAATGCAAAGCAGTTGAATCTTAATCAATCAAAAGACACAATTACAGTTTCAGTTGTTGGCGATTTGATGTGCCACTCTGTGCAATTTAATTATGCCAGGGTTGAAAAAGATTCGTTTGATTTTAATCCTGTTTACAGAGAAGTAAAAAAATATTTTGATGAATCCGATTTTCTCTTCGGTAATCTTGAAACCGTTACTGCAGGTAATAAAAAAAAATATTCAGGGTATCCATTCTTTAATGCTCCGGATGAGTTTATTACAGCATTATCAAATGCCGGATTTGATTTATTATCAACAGCAAATAATCATGCATTAGATCAGGGTGAATATGGAATCAGACGGACAATCGCTCAGTTAAATAAAAATGGAATTTCATACAATGGAACATTTATCTCACAAGCAGATCGGGATTCAATTAGAATATTTGACATTAAAGGAATTAGAATTGCTTTTTTAGCATACACTTATGGTACCAATGGTATTCCTATTCCTAATGGAAATTCATATCTAATCAACCTAATCGATTTTGCCAAAATACGTAATGACATTAAGTCAGCAAAAAAAAATAATGCCGATCTAGTTTTAGTTCATTATCATTTCGGAGAAGAATATAAACGTGAACCAATTAATTATCAAAAAAATGTAGTTGATTCTACAATCAAATACGGCGCTGATATAATCATTGGAGGCCATCCACATGTAATTGAACCAGCTGCTTTTTATAAGTCAAATTCTTCTGATATTGATTCGGTGTTTGTTGAATATTCTATGGGGAATTTTATTTCAAATCAAAGATGGCGTTATTCTGATGCCGGATTAATATTAAATTTGGAAATTGTGAAGGATGAGCAAAAAGATTCCATTTACATTTCAGAAGTTAATTATATCCCAACCTGGGTTTTTAAAGGTGAAACAACAAACGGGAGAGAGTATATCATCTTACCAAGCGAAATTGCATTCAGCTATTTTATTCCTGATTATCTTACTTCAAAAGATATTGACTTAATGAAAGAGTCATTCAATGATACAAAAAGTATATTGAGTAAATATTCACACCGAATAAAACTTAAAAATATTTCTAAACAGAGAATTCCATTCTTTTATAACTCAGTTGATATAATTCACTAATTTTAATTATCTGCCTTGGTCATTAAACATTACGCAAATGAATTTCGCGATTATTATTATATTTATACTTCATTTTCAAATTATTATTTATATAGAGGCAGTTATTGTCATATAATATTACACTAATTCCTGGTGATGGTATTGGCCCTGAAATTACTAAGGCAACTACAAAAATTATAGAAAAATCTGGAGTTAATATCGAATGGGACGTGGTAGAAGCCGGCTTAACCTCATTACAGAAATATCATGATCCATTGCCTCAAGCAGTTCTCGATTCGATAGACAAAAATAAAATTGTGCTTAAAGGACCACTGACAACACCAATCGGAAAAGGCTTTCGAAGTGTAAATGTTGCACTTAGAAAAGAATTTGAGTTGTATGTAAATCAAAGGCCTGCCAAGACATTTAAAGGAATTAAATCTCTTTATTTTGATCACATAGATTTAATTATCTTCAGAGAAAATTTAGAGGAATTTTATTCGGGGGTTGAGCACTACATCGATAGCGCTAAATCTGCAGCAGAAACAATTGGTATAATAACGAAAAAAGGATCTGAAAGAATTATTCGTTTCGCTTTTGAATATGCCAAAAATCATAACAGAAAAAAATTAACCTTAGTCCATAAAGCAAACATATTAAAATTTACTGGCGGACTATTTTTAGACGTCGGTATAGAAGTAGCAAAAGATTATCCCGAAATAGAATTCAGTGATAAAATTGTGGATAACATGGCAATGCAAATGGTGATGAATCCTTATCAGTTTGACTGCATTGTTACAACAAATCTTTTTGGAGATATTTTATCTGATCTTGCATCAGGATTAGTTGGCGGTTTGGGAATGGCGCCCGGAGCTAATATTGGATATGACGTATCAATTTTTGAAGCTGTTCATGGCTCTGCACCTGATATTGCTGGACAAAACATTGCTAACCCTTCAGCTCAAATATTAGCATCCGTAATGTTGTTAAATCATATTGGTGAAGTAAAAGCCGCAGAAATAATTGAAAAGTCATTGGCGAAAGTTATTGAAAAGGGAGAGAAAGTAACCAAAGATATTAACAAATCTAAGTTTGTATCCACAGAAGAATTTGCCGATGCTGTAATTGAAGAAATGGAGATATATTATTGAGTAAGCGAACACCTCTTTTTTTAATCTTTCTTACAGTGTTTATTGATTTGCTTGGATTTGGGATTTTAATTCCAATTCTTCCAACTTTCGCCACGAAAGAATTAGGTGTGGATGAAACTTCTATTGGAATTGCCATTGCACTTTATTCATTTATACAATTCTTATTTAATCCGGTATTTGGGAATCTATCGGATAAGTATGGCAGGAAACCAATAATAGTGATTTGTCTTTTGTTGAACGCCGCTGGATATATAATTTTTGCTTATACCCATAGTTTTGTAGTGCTGCTAATTTCCAGGGTTGTTGGTGGCATTGGTGGAAGCAGCATTGGCGTTGCGCAAGCTTACATCGCTGATATTACTACAAAAGAAGATCGTTCAAAGGGTATGGGTTTAATAGGTGCGGCATTTGGTTTAGGTTTTGTTTTTGGTCCATTAATTGGCGGACTACTTTCTAAATATGGTTACGATGTTACTGGATTTGCGAGTGCGGGTTTTTCTTTTTTAGCATTTTTATCAACAATAATCTTTTTGCCAGAATCGCATAAAAATATTAATAAGGATTTGAAAATTGAGAAAAAATTATTTGATGTCCCTGCTTTCAAAAAAATATTTGCAAGACCGGATTTAGCAATTTTAATCATATTGTTTTTTATTTTAACTTTTTCTATGGCTAATATATATGGAACCTTTGCTTTGCTTGGTTACAAAGTTTATGGTTTTACAGATTTGCAGAATGGATATATTTTTGGAATTGTGGGATTGGTGGGAGCATTAGTTCAGGGTGGATTAATAAGAATTGTTTCCAAATATGTTAAAGATATAAAACTTGTAGCCATTGGCTCACTACTAATGGTTATTGGTTTAGGCTTATTACCTTATGGAGGGAATTTCCTAGGACTGGCAATTATAACTATAATTTTAGCTTTAGGTACCGGGATTTTACAGCCAACATTATTGAGCCTTGTTTCCAAAGTTACAACCGATAAAGAACAAGGAATTACTTTGGGGCTCAATCAATCCCTGTCGTCATTTGCCAGGGTTTTAGGGCCGTTGTGGGGAGGGTTTGCCTTTGAGTTTCTAGGATATGCGTTTCCTTTTTTAACCGGTGCCGCATTTACAATAATTATTTTCTTTATTGCGATTACTTATCTTCCCAAGAAAATTAACCTTGAAGAAAGCGAATTATCTACTTAATTTATTTGTTAAATAAATATCAGTTTTTATGTTTGAAGTAGGAAATATCAAAAAGGAAAAGGCAATTCTTCTAGCTCCAATGGAGGATGTTACCGATATATCTTTTAGATTGATTTGTAAAGAATTGGGAGCTGATGTTGTTTACACTGAATTTGTAAACACTGAAGGATTAGTTCGTTCTTCAGAAAAGACTCATAAAAAATTAAAAATCATAGAAAAAGAAAGACCGGTTGGAATCCAGATTTATGGTGCAAATATTCAATCAATGGTTGGAGGAGCAAAAATTGCAGAGGCTGAAAATCCTGACTTAATAGATATAAATGCAGGCTGCTGGGTAAAAAATGTGGTTGGTAATGGAGCGGGCTCGGCTTTGTTAAAAGATCCTCCGTATATGCAAAAGTTAGTCAAAGAAGTTGTGGATAATGTTTCATTACCTGTAACAGTTAAAACACGTTTAGGATGGGACAGTAACAGTATCCAGATTCTTGATGTTGCGAAAAGACTTGAGGATGTTGGTGTAAAAGCATTGACAATTCATTGTAGAACAAGAGCAATGGGACATAAAGGAGATGCCGACTGGAAATGGATTCCGAAGATAAAGGAAGCAGTAAAAATTCCTGTAGTATTGAATGGCAATGTTTTATCTGCGGAAGATGTGAAGCGCGCATTTGATGAGACAAATGCCGATGCTGTTATGATTGCCCGTGGTGCAATTGGAAATCCATGGATATTTAAAGAAGCAAAAGAATTAATGGAAACTGGAATTATTTTGTCAACTATCGATGAAACAACAAAAATTAAAACTTGTTTACGGCATTTACAGATAGCTACTGAGATTAAAGGGGAAAGACGTGCAGTAATTGAGCATAGAAAATTTTATTCTGGATATTTAAAAGCACTTCCGAACGTATCACAGATCCGCAAAGCTTTAATGGCTGAACTAGAATACACTGCGGTAGAAAGTATACTTTTAAAATATTTAGAAGAATTGCTCAATTTTAAAATTGCCGTTTAAACCCTCCAAAGTTTACCCTAAATTAAATTCGCTTTTATTTTTATTATCATTTATTTTTAATGAATTAATTTCAGATTATTGCTGTTCAAATTGAAATTAAAATTCAATAAATAATTTTTAGAATTATGATTAAAATTATTATAAATAATGGCATCGGGTTAATTACTTTAAACAGGCCTGAAAAAAGAAATGCTTTACATCCGGATCTAATTAAAGAACTTAAAAATAAGCTTGATGAATTTAGAGATAATAGCGGAGTAAAAGTTGTAATACTTACAGGTGAAGGAAGTAGTTTTTGTGCGGGAGCAGATTTAAGTTATTTGAATGATATAAAGGATTATTCATCAGTAGAAAATCAGAGTGATTCTCAAAACTTAGCCGATTTATTTTTGCAGCTTTACAAGTTTCCAAAGCCGATAATAGCTGCTGTAAATGGCCCGGCTATTGCAGGTGGTTGTGGATTAGCTTCTGTTTGCGACTTTATATTTGCTGGTGAAGCTTCTCAATTTGGATATACTGAAGTTAAGATCGGATTTATTCCTGCTATCGTTTCAATATTTTTAATAAAAAAAATTGGTGAAGGCAGAGCTAAGCAGCTTCTAATGAGCGGTGAATTAATCTCCGGGAAAAGAGCTTATGAAATCGGGCTTGCAAATTACTATTCTGAAGATTTGATGAATGATTCGATTTCATTTGCTGAAAAATTAAAAAATAATTCTGAATATAGTATTCAATTAGTTAAAAATATGATTAATACAATATCAAACTTGAATGTGGAAGAAGCTGTTAATTCATGTGTCCAATTAAATACGATAAGCCGTTCAAGCGAAGATTTTAAAGCAGGATTAAATAATTTTCTCAACAAGAAAAAGGAAAAGTAATGCATGAAGATTTAAAAAAATATATTCGAAACGTACCCAACTTTCCTAAAGAAGGTATACTTTTTCGGGACATAACAACACTATTACAAAATCCTATTTCGCTTAAATCTACCTTGCAGCAGTTATTTGAAAATTGTAAAGACCTTGATGTTGATAAAGTTGTGGGCATTGAAGCACGTGGATTTATTTTTGGAGCAATGCTCGCCGAAAGATTAGATGTAGGATTTGCTCCCATCAGAAAACCAGGGAAGCTGCCGGCAAAGAAAGCTCAAGAATCATATACACTTGAATATGGGACGGACACAATAGAAATTCATGCTGATGCGATTAAACACGGGGATAAAGTATTAATTCACGATGATTTATTAGCAACCGGTGGAACAGCAAAAGCAGCGGTGAACTTAATCGAAAAACTTGGAGGTAAAGTTGTTCAACTCTCTTTTATTATTGAGCTTAACTTTTTGAATGGAAGAGAATTATTGTCTGATTATGAGATCAAATCATTAGTGAATTATAGTTATGAAGAGTGATTATGAGGGAAGTTACATTTCTAAAAAATAACGCTGAGAAATGGAAACAATTTGAATCTTACCTAATTAAAGCTGAAGATTATAGTTCTGATCAACTTTCTGAATTGTTTATTCAATTGACAGATGATTTAGCTTATTCGAAAACATTTTATCCGAAAAGTAAAACTACTCAATATCTAAACTCGCTCGCTTCCAAGGCGCATCAAAATATTTATAAAAATAAAAAAGAAGAAAAAAGTAAATTCATCTATTTTTGGAGCAAGGAACTGCCTTCGCTGTTTTACAAACATCAAAAGGAGCTTTTAATTTCTGCGTCAATTTTTATAATTGCACTAATTATTGGTGTCTTTTCTTCGGCAAATAATGATTCTTTCGTAAGATTAATTTTAGGAGATTCTTATGTAAATATGACAAGTGAAAATATTTCAAAAGGTGATCCGATGGCGGTTTATAAACAAATGAATCAAGTTGATATGTTTTTAGGCATCACCTTAAATAATATCCGGGTTTCATTTTTTGCATTTATGATGGGAATTTTATTCTCTTTTGGAACAGCATATATTTTATTTTCCAATGGAATTATGCTGGGAGCATTTGAATATTTCTTTTTTCAAAAAGGGTTCATTGTTCAATCATTACTTGCTGTGTGGCTTCATGGGACTTTAGAAATTTCAGCTATTATTATTGCGGGCGGTGCAGGAATTACAATTGGAAATAGCATTCTATTCCCGGGTACATTTTCAAGACGACAATCTTTTTATAGCGGTGCGCAGGATGGAGTTAGAATGGTTATTGGATTGATTCCAATTTTTATAGTGGCCGGATTTTTGGAATCTTTTATAACACGTTATACTGAAATGCCATTAATCATTAATTTAGCAATTATTTTAGGCTCGCTATGTTTTATTATTTGGTACGTAATTATTTTTCCTATAATACAAAATAACAGGGGTAAAAATTATGATTTCAACTGAAATAATTGAATTTAGAAAATTGCGAGATTTTGGGGAGTTAATTAATGTTACTTTCGAATTCCTTAAGCAAAATTTAAAAAATCTTGCTCTTTCAATATTATTTATTGTAGGACCTGCTGCATTACTAAGCGGAATTATTGGGGGATTATATAATTCCACTAATATCAACAATATTTCAATTTCCGCCATTCGATTTAGTTATAACTGGCCTTTATTTTTACTGTATTACTTTTGCTTATTGTTAACTTTTCATCTTCTTATTACAGTAACATACTCGTATCTATATTTATATTTTGAAAAAGACGTTTTGGAAATTAAAGTAGATGACGTATTTCAAAAAACAAAACAGTTATTTTTCCCGTTTATGGGTACATCAATTGGTGTCTTTTTTGCAATAATAATTGGAACTTTATTATTTGTTATACCAGGAATTTATTTATCAATAACATTGTCAACTATTTATGCGGTAAAAATGATTGAGCATAAAGGATTTTTTGATTCCTTTGAAAGGTGCCGTTATCTAATTAAAGATAATTGGTGGTTTACCTTTGGTTTAATTTTAATATTTGCAGTAATTCAATATTTCTTTTCATTTATTCTTCGTGTTCCGATGACAATTGCGTCTTTCATTGGAATGCTGCACACATTAAATAAAGGATCCGGTGTAAGTGAAACAATTGTAATGATATCAAGTATTCTATACATGTTTTCATTTTTCTTTTATACTATTGGGATAATAGGGATTACCTTCCATTACTTTAATCTCGTCGAACAAAAAGAAGCAAGGGGTCTGATGCAGAAGATTGAATCAATTAATCCAAATAATATTTCATAAGACCGTGAAATATTTTCTAATAATTATTTTTTTTGTTACTCCAACATTCCTAATGGCTCAGAGTAAAGTTATAGAAGACTCTTTGATTCAGAATGTTGTATACGATACTTCAAAAGTTAATGTTCGAATTCCCTCTAAAGGCACATTAAATCAATATCGAAATAACAAAGAATTTTTATACGATAGAGTGGAAGCACCACTTAGTTTTTGGGATAAAATAAAAATTTGGATAAATAATTATTTTCAAAATTTATTTTCCTCAAAAGGTTTTTCAATGTACTTTAAATATTTTTTGTATTTAATTACAGCAGTCTCTGCATTTCTGGTGATTTTTATTTTACTTAAATCGAATGTTAGAGGAATATTTTATGGGAAAACAAGCGGGGAAGCAGGTAAAAATAATTTTGAAGAAGAAGACATAAACCGGATTAACTTTGATGAAAAGATTTTAGATGCAGTTAATAACAACAATTATCGACTAGCAGTAAGATTACATTATCTTAAAATGTTAAAACATCTTTCGGATAAAAAAATAATCGAATGGCAACTGAACAAAACTAATTCAGCTTATTCTAAAGAAATTCAGAAAACTCAATTTCATAGTAATTTTGAAAAATTAACTTCAATCTTTGAATGGATTTGGTATGGAGAATTGCCGGTTGATAAAGATAACTTTATCAAAATTAAAGATGCCTTTTTTGATTTCGATAGTAGTATAAATCAAAGCAAATGAAAAAGTATACTAAATATATTGTCATATTAGTTTCACTTTTCTTGATTCTGATTTTATTTATACTGCTTTCACCAAAGGAAATTGATTGGACTTACAGTTTTTCAAAAGACGATAAAATCCCATATGGCAATTTTGTAACTTATCATGTAGCAGAAGAATTATTTGATTATGGTTTCCTCACGATCAACAAACCTGTCTATAATGCAGCTGTTATAAAAGATTCAGGATCAAATTATATTTTTATTAACGATAACTTTTCTCCGGATAAACTTGACGCTCAAGCATTATTAAATATTATTAATGATGGTAATAATGTTTTCATTGCGGCGAGTTATTTTAATCAAACATTTCGTGATACATTCAATGTAAATTCGTCATTTAGTTTTGTCGAAGATGATACATTAAAAGTAAAATTCTGTAATCCGGGATTGAAAAGAAATCATGATTATAGATTTAGAAAAATTCCTTTTGACAGTTATTTCACAAGCTTTAATGATTCTAATGCAGTTATTTTAGGTTTAAACGATTCAGACAAACCTAATTTCATAAAACTAAAAATTGGCGATGGTAATTTATATTTGAATCTCATACCACTAGCTTTTACAAATTACAATATTTTAGATACAGCAAATTCAGACTATATTTTTAAATCTCTTTCTTATCTTCCTGCTGAAAGTACTACTTATTGGGATGAGTACTATAAAGCTGGAAAAAGTATGATTCGAACTCCTTTAGTTTATGTTCTTAGCAAAGAGTCGCTTTCATGGGCTTATTATACTTCAATTTCAATTATAATATTCTACATTATTTTTGAAGGAAAAAGAAAGCAAAGAATTATTCCAGTTGTAAGACCATTAAAAAATACAACTCTTGAATTTATTGAAACGATAGGCAAGCTTTATTATCAGAAGAAAGATCATAAAAATATTGCCGAGAAAAAAATCAATTATTTTTTTGATCACTTGAGAAATAACTATTACATAAAAGGCAAATCATTTAATGCTGAAGAATTGTCTTTGATTGCTGAGAAATCAAAAGTCAACTTAGATCAAGTAAAATCTATTTTCAATTTTATAAATAAAATACAAGTTCAAAATAAAATCACTGAGTCCGACCTTAAGAATTTAAATTCTTTGATTGAATCATTTTATAATAATACAGGAAATTATGGAAGAACAATTTAACATATCGCCTAGAACTGATTTTACTGAATTGCATAATTCGGTGAATGAAATTAGAAATGAAGTAAAAAAAATAATTGTCGGACAAGATGCAATTATTGATTTGTTGTTAGCTGCTGTTCTGGCTGATGGCCATGTGCTGATTGAAGGTGTTCCCGGAATAGCAAAAACATTAATCGCGAAGATTCTAGCAAAAACTATTTCAAGTAATTTTTCAAGAATACAATTTACACCTGATTTGATGCCTTCCGACATTATTGGAACATCAGTATTTAATATGAAAACTTCTGAATTTGAATTTAACAAAGGCCCGATATTTTCAAATATAATTTTGATTGATGAAATCAATAGAGCACCTGCTAAAACTCAAGCTGCACTGTTTGAAGTTATGGAAGAAAGACAAATTACAGTTGATGGTAAAACTTATTTAATGGATCAGCCATTTATCGTGTTCGCAACACAAAATCCTATTGAACATGAAGGAACTTATAGGCTTCCGGAAGCTGAACTTGATAGATTTTTATTCAAAGCAGAAATAAATTATCCATCGTTAGAAGAAGAAACCCGGATTTTACTGGAACTTCATAATAGGAAAAATTCAAACGATTTATCGATGATAAAGACAGTATTAAGTACTTCGAATCTAGAAAAATATAGAAGCAAAACTAGAGAAATTCACATAGATGAAAATATTGCCAAATATGTTGCTGAAATTATTAGCAAAACTCGCAATAATAGAAATCTTTATTTAGGTGGTTCACCACGTGCTTCGCTGTCAGTGATTACGAGTGCAAAAGCATTAGCTGCAATGAAAGGAAGAGACTTCATTACTCCCGATGATGTAAATGAAATTATTTATCCAGTGTTGAAGCACCGTTTAATTTTGACTCCCGAAAAAGAAATGGAGGGTATTCAGTTGGATGAAATCATAAAAAAAATAATAGATAATGTTGAGGTTCCACGATAGTGAACTTTTTCCAAAAATTTTATCTTTCACCAAAGTTATTTATTTATAGTTGGGGATTAGTGCTTTTATTTATCTTATCGTATTTCTCCATAAATTTTATTTTAATTCCTAAACTTTTGCTATTGGTGCTGTGCATTATGTTAATTTCTGATGGATTGGTTTTATTTATAAATCAGAAAGGTGTGAATGCAAAACGAAAAACTCCACTACGATTTTCGAATGGCGATGAGAATGTTATATCTATATTGATTAAGAATCGGTATAACTTTAAAATAAATATAGATTTAGTTGATGAGATTCCATATCAATTTCAAATAAGAAATTTAAAAGATAAATTAAAATTAAATCCGGGAGAGAATAAAATTATCTCCTACAAATTGAAGCCTACCAAAAGAGGGGAATATAATTTTGGAAATTTAAATCTATTTGTTTCTTCACCCATAAATTTAATAAAGCGAAAATTTATTTTTGATGGAGATGTAACTGTTCCGGTTTATCCCTCTTTTATTCAAATGCACAACTATGAATTATTAGCTTTTTCAAACCGGCTTACAGAGGCTGGAATTAAAAAGATCAGAAAGATTGGACGCTCAACAGAATTTGACCAGATAAGGAATTATGTAACCGGGGATGACTACAAAACCATAAACTGGAAGGCCACAGCAAGAAAAAATGAATTGATGGTTAATCATTTCGAAGATGAAAGATCTCAACAGGTTTATAGTGTAATCGATATGGGCCGAATAATGAAAATGCCTTTTGACGGAATGAGCTTAGTTGATTACGCTATTAACGCAAGTTTGGTTATCTCAAATATTGCAATCCATAAACAAGACAAAGCCGGTTTGGTTACTTTTTCACATAAAATAGGCACCGTCTTGCCAGCTGAAAATCGTTCAACTCAAATGTTAAAAATACTTGAAGTACTTTACAATCAGGAAACAGAATTTTTAGAATCAGATTATGAAAAATTATGTACTGAAATATTAACTAAAATTAAACACAGAAGCTTGATGCTTCTTTATACTAATTTTGAAACTCTTGATGGTTTGAAAAGACAATTATTTTACATAAAAAAGCTTTCTCTTTACCATCTTCTGGTAATTATATTTTTTAAGAACACTGAACTTCAAACCTTGCTGGATTCTAATACGGAGAACACTGAGCAAATCTACATTAAATCTGTTGCGGAAAAATTTATTTTGGATAAGAAGCAAATAGTAAAAGAGCTGGAAAAAAATAATATTCAATCTATTTTAACCACTCCTGAAAATTTATCTATTAATACTATTAATAAGTACCTTGAATTAAAAGCCAGGGGGATTATTTAGATTTTAACATTCACCTAGTTTCCTAAATAAATTTAATTAATAAAAATTGAACTTGAAAAAGACATGCAGCAAATTCAAATAGAAACAACCCAAAATGTAACCATTGAGTTTGAGATAGCCAGCATTGGGGACCGCATATTGGCATCATTAATCGATTACTTAATAATTATCGGTTACATGATTGCAATATTAATAATGGCATCGATACTAAATAATACGATACCAATCTCAATAGGATTTTGGTCTTTGATCCTTTTGCCGGTTTTCTTTTATGATCTGGTTTGCGAATTATTTTTGAATGGACAATCGTTTGGTAAAAAAATTCGAAAAATAAAAGTAGTGAAGTTAGATGGAACTCAGCCTACATTTATAAATTATTTTTTAAGATGGATAATTCGTCCTATTGATGTAACTTTCAGCTATGGTACTGTAGCTATGATAACAATGTTTATAAATGGGAAAGGGCAGAGGCTTGGAGATCTGGCTGCAAATACTTCTGTTATAAAACTAAAAAAAGACTTCTCGCTTGAGGATACTATATTTAGGAAGGTTGAAGAAACATATGAGGTTTATTTCCCTGAAGCTTTAAATTTAAATGACGGTGATATTACAATTATAACGGAGGTTTTAAATCAAATAAGTAAAATCACAGATCACATCGTGTATGAAGAAATTATTCAAAAAACTAAAAATGAAATAGCTCGTAAAATGGGAATTAGTACAGATATAAAACCACTACCATTTCTTTATACAGTTATTAAAGATTATAATTATTTAAATGGAAAATGAAAGATAATTTGAATTAATTAAAAATGCCGGATGAAAATCCGGCACTTTATAGTTAGCCTTACTAAATAAGCGAGCTAAAAATACTTATTTAGCTTTGCTAAAATTTTTGTTTACTTCTTCCCAATTAACAACGTTCCACCAATTCTCAATATAATCCGGTCTTTTGTTCTGATATTTTAGATAATAAGCATGTTCCCATACATCAAGACCAAGTATCGGGGTTCCTTTTTTATCAGCAACATCCATAATTGGATTATCCTGATTTGGAGTAGAAGTAATTTCCAGTTTACCATTTGCAACAATTAGCCACGCCCAGCCTGAGCCGAAACGCGTTGCTGCTGCATTGCTGAATTGTTTTTTGAATTCTTCAAACGAACCAAATGAATCGTTTACAGCCTGCTCTAAATCTCCTTTAGGGAATCCGCCGCCGCCCTTTTTCATAATTGTCCAGAACAAAGAGTGGTTATAATGACCGCCGCCATTATTACGAACTGCGACAGGATGCTTAGACACATTTTTTAAAATGTCTTCGAGAGATTTACCTTCTAGCTCTGTTCCTTCAACAGCTCCGTTCAATTTAGTTACATAACCATTGTGATGTTTCGTGTGATGTATTTCCATAGTTTGTTTATCAATATATGGTTCTAATGCATCATAGTCATAGGGTAATTTTGGCAATTCAAATTTTCCCATTAGTTAATCCTCCTTCAGATAATATTTACTTTTGAATTAATAAATATTGTTCGAACAAAAGATTATTGATCAAACAATAAATTTATTTAGTTGATTATTCTTGTATCAAACTCCGAATGATTCGCCGCAGCCGCAAGTTTTAACAGCATTGGGGTTATTAAAAACGAAACCTTTTCCATTTAGTCCGTCTGTAAAATCAAGCACGGTTCCGCTTAAATAAAAGAGACTCTTGCCGTCCACAAACAGCTTAACATCTTTATCCTCAATTATGGTATCACCTTCTTTTTGCTCTGCATCGAAACCAAGAGTATAAGTTAACCCGGAACAGCCGCCGCCTTTAACGCCTACACGCAGCCCGTATGTATCCGGTATATTATTCTCGCTTCTAATTTTTTGAACTTCTTGTGCAGCTTTATCTGATATTTTAATTTCTGTTTCAGTTTGAACATTTGACATAATTATCATTCCTTTTTTGTATTCTTAAATAATATAAATAAGTATTGATATTCAACTCAATCTTGAATTATAACGGATCACCTGGGACAGCGGTCACAAATTCCGGATAATTTACTCTCCAAGCCTGATTGTTTACTCTTACAAAAATCTTTTCATTTTCAAAAAATTCAGCCAGCTGGTCTGCAATATTTTCAGCTTGCGGATAAGTTACCTTTATATCTTTACTTTCTAAAAACTTCCTCACTCCATAATGGAAATCTCTATAGAAAAAATTAGAATTATGAAATACCGGGAATTTAGTTTTTAGAAAATTCAAAAATATCAGGTGATCATCTTTAATTAAATTGAAATATTGATTTAATTTATCTTCCATTAGTTTTTCTCAATTAATTGTTTCAAGTGATTTAAGTTTTCTTTTTGGAGATTCTATTCTTAATTGATTTACGGTTTTTACGAGATTCTCAATAGTATAATCAATTTCTTCTTCAGTATTAAATCGTCCGATTCCAAAACGGATAGACGAGTGTGAAAGTTCATCTGACAGCCCAATTGCTTTTAAAACATGACTAGCTTTTAAAGTTTCAGAAGAACAAGCTGCTCCGGTTGATACTGCGATGTTCCTCATATTCATTATCAAAGTTTCTGCTTTAACATCTTCAAAACTTAGATTAAGATTATTTGGCAGTCTATTTTCAAGTGAACCATTTAAATATATATCATCCAAGTGTTCAGTTAATCCGTAATATAATTTATTTCTTAATTTTTTTAGATGATTAATTTCATTTTCAAAATTATCTCTTACTAACTCAATTGCTTTTTCAAATCCAACAATAGCTGGTACATTTAAAGTTCCGGGCCTTAAACCATTTTCATGTCCGCCGCCAAATAACTGAGGAGCGATTTTTATGCTAGGTGATTTCTTTTTGATATAAAGTGCACCGATTCCTTTGGGCCCATAAATTTTATGAGCTGAGAACGAAACTAAATCCGCATTACATTCGTCAACATTGAAATTTATTTTCCCGATTGCCTGTGCTGAATCGGTATGAAAAAAGATATTTTTCGTTTTGCAAATTTCACCAATATCTTTAATGTTGTTGATGGTCCCAATTTCATTATTAGCCGACATAATCGAAACTAGAATCGTATCTTCTTTAATCGTATTTTCCAGCTCATTAAGATTTATCTGTCCCTCTGAATCAACTGGAAGGTATGTTACTTCAAATCCTTTTTGTTCTAAGTACTTTAACGAATCCAAAACTGCGCTATGTTCAATTGAAGATGTGATTATATGTCGGCCTTTGGAGTAGTAGCTCTGAGCAATTCCAAAATGTGCTAAATTAATTGATTCTGTTGAACCGCTGGTAAAAATAATTTCATTTTTATCAGCCCCAATAAAATCCGCAATAGTTATTCTAGCTTTCTCAACAGCGCTTTCAGCTTCCCAACCAAATGAATGATTTTTGCTTGCTGCGTTCCCAAACTTCTCAAGGAAATATGGTTTCATTGCTTCAAAAACAATGGGGTCGAGTTGTGTAGTCGAATGATTATCAAGATAAATTGGAAAATTCATAAAATACAATTTATAAAATTTGACTAATAGTTGTCTGTTTAAAAACTCTATCAATTTCGTTTTGAACTTTTGATAGGGGATTCTTTATTTGGCAGCAATCAAATCTTGCACAATCTTTCTTAGAACCGTTTTCTTTCATACAATTAGTTATTTGTATTCTTTCTATCGCAGAAATAACGTCGCTCAAAGTAATGTCATTTGCATTTCTCACAAGTGAGTAGCCGCCTTTTACTCCTTGATAGGAGACAATAATATTTTTCTTTGTCAGTCTTTGAAGAATTTTTGATAATATTTCATAAGGGATATCATATCCATTTGAGATTTCTTTAGCCGTAATACAGCTGCAAGCATTATTCATTGCCATGTATTTAACTGCTAATAAAGCGTATTCGGTTTTTTTTGATAACTTTAACATGAAATAGGACTACTTTAGTCTGATATCAAACTTAATGAAAAATTTTAAGAAAACAAATTCAATTTATATCGAACTTTTAATCTTTATAGCATGATTGCTGAGAACAATACTTTAAACAACCAAAGACTCACTAGTATAATTAATGAAACTGTAATAGCGGATTTTTGTTCAGAAATGTTTGAAATTTTATTGTACCGCTAAATAGAAGAAGAACAGTATATGTAAAAGCAAAAACCATTAATATTCCTAGAATGTCAAAATTTGTTAGTCCCAAAATTTCGCCAAGCAGCCACAGAATTCCTTTAGGCAGAACCGCTACGCCACTGATGAATATAGCTTTATCTACGTTAACTTCGCCTATAAAAAGTGTTAGAAATATAATATACTTTTATGCTTATAGAAAGGTGGACGACAGTAACTCAATATTCCATTCTTTGAATGACGAACTGAATCTGCAAAAATAAGGTGTGAAAAACAGGTGGGAAGATAAAAAATTATTTTACTTTTTAAAATCCTAGTAATCCAATTGAATTTCTGGCGAGATTTACTAATGGTGTAAAGTAAATTCCAAAAAATAAAACTGGAGTCAGCAATGCCACGATCACTATTGTATTGCCAACTGGAGTAGTGAAAGCTGGAATTTCTGTTTCGCCTTTTTGTATGAAGAGATTTTTTAGAACACGAACGTAATAATATAGTGAAACAACTGTATTCAATAACGCGATTACAGCGACAGCTATCATTTTAGCATCAACCAATGCCATGAAAATATACAGCTTTGCAATAAAGCCTGCTGTTGGCGGAAGTCCGGTTAATGACACTAAAAATATTGCTAGGGAAATTCCAAGCAGGGGACTAGAATATCCAAGCCCTTTGTAATCATCCAATTCTTCGCTGCCAATTTTATTAGCTATTAGCATTACGACATAAAATGCTCCAAGATTCATAAATGCATAAACTGCAAAGTAAATTAAGATTGCAATTAATCCTTGATTTGACATCACAGTTAAACCAAGCAGCAAATATCCCGCGTGAGCAATACTTGAATAAGCTAAAAGTCTTTTCATATTATTCTGCCACAATGCTGCAAAGTTGCCGAGTGTCATTGTCAGAATGGAAATAAGAATTATGAATGACTTCCAATCAATTATATTTACTAATTCCCAGTAGCCGTCTGCGCTAACTGATTTAACAAAAGTTACTTTAATAAATCTGATTAGTAAAGCAAATCCAGCGGCTTTACTGGCGATAGAAAGATAAGCCGTAATCGTAATAGGTGCACCTTCGTATACATCAGGAGTCCAGAAGTGAAAAGGTGCGGCTGAAATTTTATACCCAATTCCGGCAAATATAAAAATGCCTGCTAAAATAAATGTCAGGCTTTGAAATTGAGGAGCCTGTATCAATGAATTTATTTCATAAATATTTGTGCTTCCAGTAAGTCCATAAATAATCGAAATACCAAATAACATTATTCCGGAAGAAACTCCGCCGTAAATAATATATTTTAATGATGCTTCGCTGTTTCGTAAAGATTTTTTTGTGAAACCAGCTAGGACATAAGAAGATAATGAAACTAATTCTAATGAAAGATAAATTAAAATTAAATCAGCAGAAGAAATCATAAAGAACATGCCGAGAATCATTCCGAATATTAAAGCGTAATATTCTCCATGTCGTTCAAATGCTTTTTTAATTTCATCTGAAGAAAGAGAAAAAATGACAACTAAAAATGAAGCCAACAATACTATCATTTTAAAGAAGGCTCCAAACGCATCAACACTTACAAGTCCTTTATTACCATTTGATACTGAAGCAAAAACATTATAGTCAAATTGATCAATTACAAAATATGCTGTTATCATTAGACCAAAAAGAGAAAGATAGGGAAGAAGAGTTTTATTTTTAGCCATTATCAGATCTAAAGTAACAACTAAAACTAAAGTTATAGAGATTGCAATTTCAGGCTTAAATAAATAAAGACTGTCTGTTATATAATTTAAATTCACTTTATCAACTGATTATAATTATTGAATTATTTCGTTCTTAAAAACTTCCTATTGAACTAAAAAAAGTTTGAGACTTAATTAAAAAGCTAACCATCGAATTCACTGATGTGTTCATCAAATTTAACATTGCTGCCGGATATACACCTAAGAAAATCACTACAAGACTTAATGGAACAAGCATGAAATATTCTCTCATCGTAAGGTCAGGTAGACCGCTCCATTTTTCATTTAACTTGCCGAGATATATTCTTTGCAAGGTCCACAACATATAACCTGCGCCGAGTAAAATTCCTAATGTTGAAATGATTGCTATAGTTCTGATTGTTTCAAATCCGAATGCGCCAAAGAATACAAAAGCTTCTGAAATAAACCCGCTTAATCCCGGTAAACCAATTGCAGCAAAAAATGCTAAAGTTGTAAAGCCGGTATAAATAGGCATTTGAGTTGCGAGTCCGCCGAATTCTTCGATGCCTCTGGTATGAGCACGATCGTAAATAACTCCAACTATAATGAAGAGCATAGCGGTAATTGTACCGTGATTAAACATTTGAAGTACTGCGCCTGAAATTCCCATGGTGTTTAGTGCGGCCATACCAAGCATTACAAAACCCATGTGCGAAACCGAGGAATAAGCTATTAGCTTCTTAAAATCCTTTTGGGCCATTGCGCACAGCGCTCCGTAAATAATATTTATCATTCCGAACAATGCAATGTACCATGCTAAATCTCTTGTAATTTCAGGAAACATTGGATAGCAAATTCTTAGAATCCCATATGTACCCATCTTCAATAAAACACCGGCAAGAATAACGCTGATTGCGGTCGGAGCTTCAACGTGTGCATCGGGAAGCCAGGTGTGGAATGGGAACATAGGTATCTTGATTGCAAAACCTATGAATAATGCTAAGAAAGCATATAACCGTAAATTATTTGGATTAAGCGGAGATAGAATTCCCGTACTCAGGTAATTAGCTGAATTCATTAGCTCCAGCATATTAAAAGTAAATACTTTTGAACCATCTGCAAGAGTCTGCATTGAACTGAAATACAATCCAATGATTGCTAAAAGAATAAATACACTTCCAAGTAAAGTGTAAAGGAAAAATTTAATAGCTGCATATTCTCTTCGTGGGCCGCCCCAGATTCCAATTAAGAAGTACATAGGCAGCAGCATTAATTCCCAGAAGATGTAGAATAAGAAGAAATCAAGAGCTACAAAAACTCCCATCATTCCGGTATCAAGTAAAAGGAATAAAGCGAAATAACCTTTTACTGATTTCGAAATATTCCATGAAGCCAATGTCGCAACGAATGTTATTAAAGCAGTTAAGAAGACTAATGGAACACTAATTCCATCTACCCCAAGGAAGTAATCAATTTTAATTCTTCCAATCCATGACATTCCGGAGATGTCGATCCAAGTAAACATCTCTTTGAACTGGAATGAACTCGCTTCAAATATTCCGCCTTTAGAATAATTAAAAGCTGCGAGTATTAAAACAGAAAGCACTAATTGGATTCCTGTTATGACCAGAGTCAGATTTTTAACCGCCTTCTCTTGAGTTTTGGGAATGAACATTATTAAAATCATTCCTAGAACAGGGAGAAATGTTATTAATGATAGAATTGGGAAGTTTTCCATATCTTACCTAAAAAGTCTTAAATAAAAATAAAAGTATAACTAAAGAGAAAATTACAAACACCAAATACGTCTGAACTTTACCGGTTTGAAATCTTCTGAATATCAAACCAAAAAAGCCGCTTAAATAAGCCATAAAGTTTACGAGTCCATCAACAACAATTGTATCAAATCGTCCGCTGAATCTAGAGATAGCCTTTGTTACAGTGGCTGAACCATTTACGATACCATCCACTATTGTACTGTCAAACCATGCCAAAAATTTGCTTAGCATTAAAGTTCCGCCAACAAAAGCGAAGTTATATATTTCATCAAAATACCATTTATTAAACGACAGTTTATAAAGTGGTTTTATTGAATTTGCCAGTTTATCCGGATCCCACTTCTTCCATTGATAAAACATAAATGCAATGAAAATTCCCAAAACCGCCATTATAAGTGAAAGTATCATAGCGGGGTAATGAACAGAATGCATTGCATGAGTATATGAATGTGAGAATATAACTTCTTTCGGCACAACCTCTACAGTACCTTCAGCAGAAGCGGCATCAGACTGCATAAATAAATAACGAGCTGCTTCAGGAACGGAAATTTCAGGAACTTTCACCCATTTTGATAAAACCCAGCCAGTTTCTGGATTTAATGGGTTTGGAGTATACCAGAAAAATATTGATAAAACAGATAATACAACTAACGGCATTGCCATGTTGAATTTGGATTCATGAGCATGGTCGTATTTATGTTGATCTCTTGGTTTTCCATGGAAAGTGAGAATTATTAATCTGAACATATAAAATGCAGTCAGCAATGCTACAAAAAATCCAATAATAGGAAAGAACCAATATCCGGTAAGTGATCCAAACGCATAACTACCGGCAAGAATTCCATCCTTGCTCAAAAATCCTGATGTTAGTGGAATGCCTGAAATGGCTAAAGAAGAAATTAAGAAAGCAGCATAAGTGATAGGCATTTTCTTTCTCAATCCGCCCATCTTTGTTATATCCTGCTCATGATGCATTGAATGAATTACAGAACCGGAACCCAAAAACAAACATGCTTTAAAAAATGCGTGAGTAATTAAATGAAAAAATGCAAAAGTGTAAGCTCCAACTCCCAATGCCATTACCATATATCCAAGCTGACTAATAGTTGAGTATGCTAAAACTTTTTTGATATCATTTTGTGTTAACGCAATAGTAGCCGGAATGAAAGCGGACAATGCTCCGATAGTTGCAATAACTAATAAAGCGTCACCAGTTAACATTGTAAAAATTCTGGTTACAAAATAAACTCCGGCAGCAACCATTGTAGCTGCATGTATTAAAGCACTGACAGGAGTTGGGCCTTCCATTGCATCAGGCAGCCACACATGAAGAGGGAATTGAGCCGATTTTCCAATTGCGCCGCAGAATAATAATATACCTGTGATTGTTAAACCTGTTGTGCTGTCAAAAGGAAGATGTCCAATCGAAATTTCATGAAATATGGTTTCAAACGTAAAAGTATGATAAGTAGTAAATAAAATTAAAATTCCAGCAAACATTCCAAGATCACCAACTCTATTTACTATAAATGCTTTCTTGGATGCATCAGAAGCAGATTTCTTTTCGAACCAAAAACCTATTAACAGATATGATGATAATCCTACAAGTTCCCAAAAGATGTACATCATAAGAACATTGTGAGTTAATACTATGCCTGTCATTGAAAAAGTAAATATACCGAGATAAGCAAAGTATCTGTTATATCTAATATCGCCTTTCATATAATCTAAGGAGAAAATATGTACCAGCATACTTATAAGAAAAACTGTAAATAGCATAATTGCTGAAAGATTATCAATATTAATTCCCAATTCAATATGAAGTGCACCGATAATTGGAAGGTTGCCAAGATTGATCCATTCAAATTCTGATATTATAGTTTTATCAGGCAGGTAGTTTAATTTAGAAAAAAGTATGAATACTGCAATCAAAAATGAAATTACAATAATAACATTTTCAAGTATAAAACCTTTTTTAACTTTTTCACCCATGAATATTGTAACTATAAATCCCAATAAAGGAAGAAAAAGTAAAATGACAGCAAGTGTTGTAAGTAAAGATTCAGACATATCCATCAATCTTTTAAAGTATCTATTTCATCAACATTAACAGTTGAGAATGTTTTATAAATATTTAACACAATGGCTAATGCAATTGCAGCTTCAGCAGCAGCAAGCACAATAACAAACAAAGCAATTAACTGGCCTTGATTACCAAAGTTTCCGAATTTTGCAAATGCTATGAAATTTATATTTGCCGAATTCAGAATTAATTCAATTCCCATTAATACCATAACGGCGTTTTTCCTGGTAACTATTCCAAACAATCCTAATGCAAAAAGGACAGTACTTATAACGATAAAATGATTTAAACCAATGCTCATAATTATTTTCTGGCTATTGAAGCAGCCCCAATTAAAGCGATTAATAAAATTATTCCGAGAAGTTCAAAGACAACGACATACTCCTGCATCAAGTGGATTCCTAAATTTAATGTTGATGACGGAGGGGTGAAAGAATCCATTACCTTCCAGTCAGTTCCGATTAAGGTAGCAGTTAAAATTCCCCAAAGTGCCCCAACACCAATTGCAGCAGGAGCAACTTGAATTGTCCCGGTTTTAATTTCAACATTTGTAATTTTGTTTGTAAGCATCACACCGAAAATCATGAGAATTAAAATTCCACCTACATAAACAATGAGCTGAATTATAGCAACGAAATCAGCACCAAGCAGAACATAAATTCCGGCAACTCCGAAGAAAGTAAATAGCAAGTAAAATGCTGAGTAGACAATATTCCTAGTCGTTACCACAAAGAATGCAGATAAAAGAGTGATTGCTGCAAAAAGATAAAATATTATAGCGTACATAATTATTTAATTACTTTTTATTTTCTTCAGATTTCTGTTTTTCTGCTTCAGCTTTTTTCTTCGCCGCCTCTGCCGCAGCAGCAGCTTTTTGTGCTGCTTTTTCAGCTTCCATTTTAGCGAAATTATCTTTCTTCTCTACTATTTCATCTGGCGTAAGAGTAACAAAATCATATAACAAATCTTTTCTTTCATATTCGGAAAATTCATACACATCTGTCATGTAAATACATTCTGTAGGGCAGGGGAATACACAAAGCTGACAATAGCAGCACTTAGCGATATCTATATCAAATTGAGTAACCCAAAGTACCTTCTTTTTGCCATTAGAAGTTTTTCCTAAATCTTCTGTTGGTAAACTTTTAACAGTCTCAATTGAAATACAATCTACTGGGCAAGCTCTTGCGCATTGATCGCAGCCAATGCAGTCATCCATATTAACATAAAGACGATTACGTTCTCTTTCAGGTAACTTTAATTTTACATCAGGATATTGGATTGTTACCGATGGAACAAACATATGTTTCAAAGTTATTTTCATCCCGATAAAAACCGGAATCAATCCATTCCAAATATTTAATAAATATTGTTTCATAATTATAAAACTGTTATAAGCCCAACTATCAATAAATTAACAAATGCAATCGGAATCAAATATTTCCAACATAATGCCATGAGCTGATCAACTCTTAATCTTGGAAGCGTCCATCTTAACCACATTTGCACAACAACAAAAAAGGTTCCTTTAGCGGCAAACCAAAAAAATTGTTCAATAGGAATCAGCCATGGTAAGTGAAGTGTGTTTCCAAGATAGCCAAATGGCGATTGAAAGCCTCCAAAGAATAAAGCTGAAACTATTGCCGAAACTGCAAACATATTTGCGTATTCGGCCAAGAAGAACATTGCGAACTTCATTCCTGAATACTCCGTATGGTAACCGGATACTAATTCTGATTCAGCTTCAGGTATATCGAAGGGAGTTCGATTTACTTCTGCAAGAGTGCTGATGTATATGACTACAAATCCGATAATCATTAAAGGGATAAAAATAAATTTTGAAACTCCTAATTCTGGTCCGCCGAAAATCATCCAATTCCAAAAATATCCGGTTTGCATTTCACTTAAAGTATAAAGATTAAGTGTTCCGGTAATCATGACAATCGTTAAAACAACAAGTATGGTTGGAATTTCATAACTAATAATTTGTGCAGCAGATCTCATTGCACCGAGTAATGAATATTTATTATTAGAAGACCAGCCAGCCATTAGAATACCGGCCACAACCAAACCTGAAATTCCAATGATAAAAAATATTCCTAAATCAATATTTGAACCGATGAAAATTCCAGTTAATGGGATTGCAGCAAAAGCTGCGTAACTTCCTGCAAAAACCAGGATTGGAGCTAAATTAAAAAGTCGTTTATCATTGTCCGTTGCAACTATGTCCTCTTTTTGAATAAGCTTTAAGAGATCTGCAACAGTTTGAAGATATCCATGCCAGCCTACTCTCATTGGCCCTAATCTATCCTGCATATGCGCTGATACTTTTCTTTCAAGCCAAACCGCAACAAGTGCAAATGGAAGGACAAGTAGAAATAACGGAATTATACTTCCCAATAAAATTGAGATGATTTCACTGTTAGTAATTTTGAAAAAGTAATCGTAAAGCATCATCGGTCTACTTCTCCTAAAACTATATCGACACTTCCGAGAATTGTAATGATATCAGCAACCATATGGCCTTTGCAAAGTTCATTCATAACACTAAGATTTACAAATGACGGGCCTCTTACTTTTATGCGGAATGGATTTGGAGTTCCATTGCTAATTATAAAATACCCAAGTTCGCCGCGAGGATTTTCAACTCTTGCATAAACTTGACCAACAGGCGGCTTTATTCTTTTAGGAATAGCAGCAGTAACATCACCTTCAGGCAAATTCTCTAACGCTTGTTCAATAATCTTTAAACTTTCTTCCATCTCAAGAATACGAACAAAATATCTATCCCAGCTGTCGCCAACTGTTCCCATTTTGCCTTCGCCGACTGGAATATCAAAATCAAATTTGCTGTAAACTGAATATGTATCGTTTTTTCTTAAATCCCAATTCATTCCGGATGCTCTTAACATTGGTCCGGTTATACCAAAGTTTACAGCGGTATCCACAGGAAGAATTCCAACATTAGCGGTTCGTTCTATAAAAATAGAATTATAACTCAAGAGATCATTGTATTCTTTGATTTGAGGCCTGAAGTAATGAACAAATTCTTTTGTAAGTCTTACAAAATCTGGATGAAGATCGTGCGATAATCCACCAACCCAGATATAATTATAAAGAAGTCGAGCACCGCAAGTAATTTCAAATAAATTAAGAATTTTTTCTCGATCTCTAAAAGCAAAAAGAAAAGGAGTAAATGCTCCTATATCTGCACCATAAGTTCCGAACGCGACCAAGTGAGAAGCTATTCTTTGAAGTTCACCCATTATAACGCGGATATACTCAACTCTTTCCGGTAGTTCAATTCCAAGCAACTTTTCAACCGCTATAGCATAACCGAATTCATTATACATTGAAGCAAGATAATCCATTCTGTCGGTATACGGAATTACTTGAGGATATGTCATAGCTTCGGCATGTTTTTCGAAACAACGATGGAGATAGCCAATATGTGGGATTACTTTTGTTATAATTTCACCTTCAAGCTGAAGTTCTAATCTTAAAACACCATGAGTCGAAGGATGCTGCGGACCCATGTTGAGAATCATTTCTTCAGTCTTAATCAGGCTGTTAGGATTTTGTATGTCTTTAGTTTCAGTAATCATATAAAATTAATAGGGAACTTTCATTCCTTGATAAAATTCAGGATTCTTATAATCTTTTCTCAAAGGATGGCCGGCTTCCCAATCATAAGGCATTAATATTCTTCTTAAATCAGGATGGTTTAAAAATTTTATTCCAATTAAATCAAAAGCTTCACGTTCATGCCAATCGGCGCATTTCCAAATACTTTCGACAGAATTAACTTCCGGGTTATCTCTGTTAGATGAAACTTTTAAAACAATTTTATGATTAAGTTTAGTTGATTCAAGATGATAGTAAACACTTAAGGTTCCTCCTATCATGTTGTCTACGCCATTTTCATCTTTTTGCATTTGTCCATTCGCATCATCAACACCTGAAAGATTCATCAAACTATCAAATAATAATTTTGAATCGTCATGTAGAAAGCGACAAACTTCATCAATCATTAGCGGATCAATAACAATAAATGGATCTACTGGCTGGCCGTTAGAAAATTCGATTATAGCCTCGCCAAATTTTTCTTTTAATAGGTTATAGATTTCTTCAGGATTTTTCATGCGGATTTTTTAACAAATGATTCGTTTCTAATTTTTTCTTGAAGCTTCAACAATCCTTCCAATAATGCTTCGGGACGCGGCGGGCATCCAGGGACATAAACATCAACAGGGATTACTCTGTCCACACCTTTTAATACGTGATAACCATGTTCCCAATACGGACCTCCGCAATTTGAACAGCTTCCCATCGAAATAACATATTTAGGATCAGGCATTTGCTCATAGAGACGTTTAATCCTAATTGCCATTTTTAAAGTAACAGTACCTGAAACTATTATTACGTCAGATTGACGCGGCGAAGGGCGGGGAATAACTCCGAATCTATCAAAATCATAATGCGATGCAGAAGTTGCCATCATTTCAATTGCACAGCATGCTAAACCAAAGCTCATTTGCCATAATGATGAGAGTCTTGCCCAATTAAACAAGTCATCTACTTTAGTTACTATTATGTTATCTGTTTGAAATTGTTTGTCTAAAATTCCCATATTAAACTGTTTCCGTTGGTGTCAATTCTTCTTTGATGCGAACACTTTTCTTTACTTCCATGTTCTTCAATATTGGCGGGGCAACTTTTGGTTTTTCCCATTCAAGATCGCCTTTTCTCCATTCGTAGGCCATTCCCAAGCCAAGTAAAACGAGGAATATGCCGCCAACTAAAAATCCTCCAAATCCAAAATTTTTATATGCTAAAGCCCAGGGAATAAGAAGTACGACTTCTACATCAAAGATTAAAAAGATAAGAGCCACGACATAAAATCTAATATTAAATTTTACCCAAGGAGAACCTTGAACATCTTCACCGCACTCGTAAGTTAAAAGTTTTTCTTTGGTGGGCCTTGCTGGACGAATAAATTTTGCTACGAATACAACAGCAACAACAAAAATTACTGAGACTAGTAAAAAGGCGAATATTTTTCCGAACTCTGTTAGCATCTTTTGATTAAATTGGTTTTGTTAAATTAAGCTGACCGTTGATCCCATCGTTTCTAAAAAATTATCATGCAAAACTTAAATATATCAACTTTAAATATTCAAATGCCGTAACTTTGACAATATATATGCCATTAAAATAACAGAAAAAATTTCAAATACTTTATTATCATTTAAAAGTATTTTCAAAAATAAGAAAATAATAATTAATGTTTTCCATCAAAGAGAAATAATTTTTTAATTATGAAGCATATTAAGAAATATCTAAAATTGATTATAACTTCAATTAAATTTATATTTTACGAATTAAATAATTGATATTTTGTATGCGCTCTACATATGCTGTTATTAATTTATCTAACCTTAAAAAAAATTACATTAATATAAAGCGGAAAGTTAAAGATGTTAAAATAATGGCTGTGGTTAAAGCCGACGCTTACGGACATGGAATGAAAGAAGTAGTTAAATCACTTAATTCTCTAAATGAAAAGCGTCCAGATTATTACGCCGTTGCCATTCCCGATGAAGCAGTTGAACTCCGAAAATTAAGAATAAAACAACCAATACTTGTATTTGAACCGTTCATAAAAGATGAAGTTGATTTAATTTTCAAATATAATCTCACGGCAACTGTATTTGAAAATTCTCATTTATCCCTAATCTCACATGCTCAAAATAATTTCAATAAAAAAAATAAGAAAAAAGTAAAAGCCAGAGTTCATATAAAAGTAGATACAGGCATGAATCGTCTCGGTGTCCGATATAATGAAGCTTATAATTTTATAGCTAAGTTAAGCAGAAACAAAAATTTTATTATAGATGGAGTATATACTCATTTTGCTACTTCTGATGAAAAAGATAAATCATTTGCAAGTCTTCAGTTAAAAAGATTTGATGATCTATTAAATCTTTTAAAAATGAATAAAATAAATTATGGCTTGGCTCATACCGCAAATAGCGGAGCAATTTTGGACATTCCGGAAGCTTATTTTGATATGGTTCGCCCAGGAATTTCACTCTATGGCTATTATCCCTCTTTAGAAACAAGTGAGTCAATTAATTTGAAACCTGTTATGTCTCTTGTATCTTATGTAGCATCTATTAAAAAAGTAGAAAAAGGTGAAACTGTTAGCTATGGAAGAATTTTTAAAGCAAATAAAAAGACCAGCATAATTTCGGTTCCTATTGGTTACGCAGACGGCTTCAATAGGAATCTATCCAACAAAGCTTTTGGAATTATTAAAGATAAATTGTATCCTCAAGTTGGACGAGTTACAATGGATAGGATAATGTTTGATATAAATAATGATGAAGTTAAATGCGGGGATCAAGTAATCTTAATCGGCAGTCGCAAAGATGTAAGCATTGATGCATGGGATTGGAGCAAAATATTAAATACGATACCTTATGAAGTAACTTGTAATATAAGTAAAAGAGTTCCAAGAATTTATAAGTATTAATGAATCTGATAAAACAATATATTATACAAAGTATCACCACTGCATCAAATAATTTACGATTAAGCAGCCAAAAAATTGAAGTTGTTGCGCTGCTGAGAGATTTTATTGTTAAATCGGAAGATTTAAGTAACGATTTAAAAAATATGAAAAAAGTTACTGAACTTTCCACTTTAGCAATTCGCTTAAATGAAATTTACAGTTATCTCACTCAGCCTCAAATTGATCTATTTAAAATATCCGATAAAATAAAAGAACATAGTTCCTGGCTGATTAAAGATCTAAGTCATATGCTTGATATGGTTAATCCGGCTACATTCTCTCAGGCTTTGGAGAAAATTAGTATTAAACCAGTCTCTGAACCGGCAAACACTAATACCGTCCCGGAATCAAATGAAGGTATTAGTGTTGATTTATCCAGAAGAAAATTGGAGGATAATACATTTGATAAAAATTCAGAAATAAATAATAAAAAACTTGAGAGTGAGAAAATAAAGGAGAATTTAATCTTCGAAGAAGAGAAAGAAGACGAAGATTTATTTTTTCAGAATTATGAAACTTCAATACTTAAACCGATAAAGCCAATCGATCTGATGTTAAAAAATATTTCTGAAAATAATATCGATCAAAATGAAATTATTAAATTCGCACATGTTATGAAAAAGAATGGCGAACTTTCTTCAAAAATTGGTTTCGAGATAATTTCAAATATGCATAAGGTGGTTTCAAAGGCATTATTCCTTATCAATACCAACAAACTTGCTGTCAGCAAAGATGTTGTTGAAGCCTTACGTGCGTGTTTAATTGTAATTGTTGCTGTTGTAAGAGGAAAAGAAGTTGATATAACCAATTATTTAAATAAAGCTGAAGAATTTGGCAAGCGAATTCAAAATATAAAGATAAAGGAATTTAGTTAAATGGAATTATATGCTGTAATAATGGCTGGAGGAGTGGGTTCCAGATTTTGGCCGAGAAGTAAAGAGAAAACGCCTAAACAATTATTAAAAATATTTGGAGAAAATAGTTTAATTCAAGATACTGTTAAAAGATTGGATGGAATTGTCAAAGATGAAAATATTTTTATAATTACAAACAAATTACAAAAAGCAGAAATCATTAATCAGCTGACACATTTACCGATTGAAAATATAATTGAAGAACCTTTCGGCAAAAATACGGCAGCATGCATTGGATTAGCCTCTGTTGTAATTGAAAATAAAAAAAATGACGCTGTTATGATTGTTCTGCCGGCTGATCATATTATAACTGATATTAATGCTTTTCACAAAACTATTAAGAATGCTGCAGATTTTGCGTACAGCTCAAAAGGGTTGGTAACTATAGGCATTAATCCATCACGACCAGAAACTGGTTTCGGGTATATTCAGATTGATGAAGCCGAAGTTAATGAAAATATTTTTAAAGTATTTTCTTTTGCGGAAAAGCCAAACTATGCTACGGCAGTTAGATTTTTTGAGAGTGGTGATTTTTTATGGAATAGTGGAATGTTTATTTGGCGTGCTGATACTATTATTCAGGAAATCCAACATCATATGCCTGATCTATATGAAGGGTTGAACAAAATTAAAAGTGAACTAACTTCCTCTACATTTGATCAGACCCTGGCTAAGGTTTACGGTCAGTTAAAAAATATTTCTATTGACTATGGGATTATGGAAAAATCGAGTAAAGTTTTTTTAACAAAAGGCGATTTTTCCTGGAGTGACGTAGGAAGCTGGGAAGAAGTATATCAACTTTCGAATAAAGATAATAATGGAAATTCAACTGTTGGAAATGTTTTTACCGACATGACTATCGATTCATATATTTATTCACCTAATAAATTTACTGCGGCAATCGGAGTTGAAAATTTAATTGTAATTAATACTGATGATGCTTTGTTAATTGTGAGAAGAGATCAATGCCAGGAAGTAAAAAAAGTTGTAGATCATTTAAAGATTAATAAACTAAACGAATACTTATAAAAAATTATTTCTCTGAATGAAAAACCTAATAACAGAACTTGATATTTATAAACTACATAAAAGTGGTAAA
This sequence comes from uncultured Ignavibacteriales bacterium, assembly GCA_963731745.1. GTDB lineage: Bacteria > Bacteroidota > Ignavibacteria > Ignavibacteriales > Ignavibacteriaceae > CAVSWT01. The sequence goes on along the minus strand of CAVSWT010000010.1, from coordinate 436,712 downwards.
ACAATTATTCCAATTGGGAATGAAGATATTTTAACACCACTTGCGAAAGATAAAATCAAGTCATTGGGTATGAAGGTAATAACTAAGGAAGAAGCCGAGAAATTATATTTTGAAGATCCCAATATTTCCAATACCGTTAGAGAAAAACGGGTTGCAATCGGATGCGATCATACCGGTTTTAAAATAAAAAACTTATTAATTAAAATATTAAGTGATAAAGGCTTTGAGTTAATTGATGTTGGAACCTTCAACGAACAATCTTGTGATTATCCGGATTTTGCATTTGCTGCTGCGGTAAAAGTTAAAGAAAAAAAAGTAGATTTTGGAATTATAGTAGATGCCACCGGTATCCCATCTGCTATTACCGCGAATAAAGTTAAAGGCATTCGTGCTGCCACATGCTATAATGAATTTTCAGCAAGAAGCGCAAGAGAACATAATAATGCAAATGTCTTAGTTCTCGGAGCAAAAACTTTGGGAGAAGAAACTATAAAATCAATTTTAGATGTTTGGCTATCAACTGGCTTCGGTGGTGGCAGGCATCAAAAGAGATTGAACAAAATCACATTGATTGAAAATAATTCTTAATAAAATTCATTAGTTATTTAACATAAACTTTAAATTGATTTTCTATTTTTATATTAATCCATGGTAAATACTCTATGAAATGGTTAACATTTGTTTTTTTCTTTTTTAGTGTGAATTTATTATTTGCTCAAATAAGTGTAAAAAGTGTTAAAGAAATTACTACAAAAAATGATGGAGAATATTTTTACCCGCAATTCTCAAATGACGGTTCAAAAATATTTTTTACCTCAGTAAATTACACTGGAATATATTATTACGACTTTAATCAAAATAAAATAAAAACTGTTACCAAAGAAACTGGCGCAGGATATGAATATTCCTTAACATCTGATGATAGTATCGTATATTACAGAACTGATAATTACATTGATGGCAAAAAATATTCATCAATAAAAGCTGTAAACTTAAGGAATCTTGAGCAGCGTGTAATAATTAATAATCAAAGAAATCTTTCTACTCCCAAAGTTCTTGCAGACGGAAATGTTGCGTATGATCTTGATACAACTTTAGAATCAAATCTTTCAGAAAAAAATCTTAAAAAATCATTATCTCAGAATGATCTATTGGTCTTTATCGAAAATTCTAAAATTGCACTTTACAATAACGGAAATAAAATAATTTTAACTCCGGCAGGTGAGGGTAATTATATCTGGCCTTCGGTTTCACCTGATCAATCAATGCTGCTTTTTACTTTAGCTGGCAAAGGTACTTTCATTTCTGATTTGGATGGAAATATTATTTCTAAGATAGGTAATGCGAATGCACCAAAATGGTCCTCAGACAGTAAATGGATTATTTACATGGTTGATAAAGATAACGGTGAATATGTTACCAGCTCCGATATTTTCATATCTTCTGTAGATGGAAACACAAAATTACAAATAACAGATACGAAAGATAAAATTGAAATGTATCCGCAATTTAATGCTCTGAATAATAAAATTGTTTGTAATACTTACAATGGTAGAATTCTATTAATTGAACTTAATAAAGAACTTTAGGATAAGATATTAATGAAAAGGTTTTTACTGCTTTTGATTTCGATACTTTTTATAAATGTTAATAATTATTCACAGGATTTTAGCGGAATTAAAATTTGCATAAATCCAGGCCATGGGGGTTTCGATTCAAATGATAGACATATTGTAGAAACAGGATTTTGGGAATCTGTGGGAAATCTTGATAAAGGTTTGGCACTCAGAAATATTTTAGTTGGTATGAATGCTAATATTGTAATGACCAGAACAACTAATACAAGCGCAGATGATTTGCCACTTTCACAAATTGTCGCAATAGCTAATGCTAACAATGTTGATTATTTTCATGCCATTCACAGCAATGCGTATAATCAGCAATCAAATTATACACTGCTTTTATTCCAGGGTTTTGATAACAATCCGACTTATGCAAGTGCGAAAGTTATGGGCAGCTTGGTTGCAAATGAAATTTACACAGCTCACCGTACTACGGCAAAATATAATCGGGGTGATTTTGATTTTTACGGAACAGGTCAGCCATATCTTGGTGTCTTTAAAGGGTTAAATATGCCTGGTACTCTTTCAGAAGGTTCTTTTCATGATTACATCCCGGAATCATGGCGACTTAGAGATAAGGCTTATACAAAACATGAGGCGTGGGCTATTGAAAAAGCATTTGTTAGCTATTTCAATTTAACTCCAAGTACTTATGGTGAAATAGCCGGCATTGTTAGAGACCCTTCCAAAAATGTTAGTTATTATTATATCCCTTCAACTAATGATCAAAAGAAACCACTAAATAATATTAAAGTAACTTTAATGCCTAACAACATTGTATATAATGGAGATGATTATAACAATGGATTTTTTCTTTTTGATAGTCTCGCACCTGGACAGTACAAACTAATCTATGAAGTTGAAGGTTATTTTAAAGACTCTTCTACTGTTACGGTTCAAGCAAATAAAACGGCTTTTGCAGATAAATATTTGCAATATGATACGACTGCTGCCCCAAAAATTTTATCATCATTTCCGATAGATGATCCTGATAGCGTTAAAGTCACTTCGAAAATTGAATTATCATTTAGCAGGCAAATGGATACATCTTCAGTTAAAAACGCATTTATAATATCTCCGCAAGTTACGGGAACCTTTTTTTGGGAAGAAAATAATCAGAGAATGATTTTTATTCCCGATTCATTAATGAAAGCTACCAGTTACATAGTAACTATTTTGACAAGTGCTAAAAGTATTTGGAATATAAACATTGATAGTATTTATACATTTAATTTTACTACAAAAAAGAGAGATCGTTTAAATATTTTAGATTCATATCCTAAAAATAATCAAACTGAGATAAGTACAACGGCACAATTTAGAATATACTTTGACGACCCACTTCTGCAAGGTTCCTTATCAAATAGAGTAAATCTTTATGACATGTTCGATAGCAAATTGAATCTTAAAAATGCTAAAATTTTTGCAGAGGATGGTTTAGGAGTTGTATATTTTGAACCTAAAAACCCATTAGATTTTGATACAGAATATAAGGTTTCATTGTCTGCCGGTATACAAGATACAGCAGGTTATAATTTATTAAATGATTATTCAATACATTTTACTACAGAGGCAGATAATAATTTTAAAACAAAAGTAATCGATAATTTTGAAAATCTTCAAAATTGGTCATTTACTCAAAACGGTACTGACACAAATTCAACAAGTTTTGAATTATCTACTTACAGGAATATAAGTGGTATACATTCAGCAAAATTAAGCTATAAATTTTTAACTGACACTTCAAATTTTACGCTATCAAATAATTACAATATTAATGATCAACTAACAGACAGCACAGAATTTGGTATCTGGGTTTTTGGAGACAACAGCAAAAATATATTTTTACTTAGCATTAGTTCCGATTCAGTTTCTGCACAATCTCAGTCAAGTGACACTTTAAATTGGACCGGATGGAAATTCAAACATATTCCTACAAATGGTGCAATTCATAACGGCGGGGAAATTTATTCCTCGATTAAAGTTATAAGAGATTCTATTGGTAAGGAATCAGGTGAGTTATATTTTGATGATGTTTCATTAACTTCAATCCTTACTTCTACAAAGGAAAAAGAGAATAAAATTCCAGCTTCTTATTCGCTATCCCAGAATTATCCTAATCCCTTTAACCCAACTACAGAAATAAGCTGGCAAACTCCAGTCGCTGGAATGCAGACTATTAAAGTCTATAATATTTTAGGAAATGAAGTGGCAACATTAGTCAATGAATACAAACCTGCGGGTAAATATAATGTTGAATTTAATGCTGCTTCAGGTTCGAGGAATCTTGCTTCAGGCGTGTACTTTTATCAGCTTACAGCCGGAAATTTTATTCAGACAAAGAAAATGATTTTGATGAAGTAAAAAATTGTGATAAACTTTTCCGCTAATTCGTTAATGAATTAAATTATTTTTAATTTTGTTATTATAAAACTTAAGAGAAAGTGAAGTGTTTAAACAACCTTCCATGCAATCTTTCAAAACGTTAAATTCACATTCAAAACTGTTAGCCAATTATTTTTATAGGAAGTGCTTTGTTCACTGTAAATGCGCCGGTTGAAAAAACTATAGAACTTGATAATCACATCTATCTACTCAAAATTTATTGTCCGGAAATTGCCAATAATATTAAGCCCGGAGAATTTTTAAATATTCGGGTTTCTAAAACTATGTACCCGCTCCTGCGGCGTCCATTTAGTATTTGTGATGTTGAGAAAGATTTTATTTTTATTATGTTCAACGTATTTGGAGAAGGGACGAAAATTCTATCAAGAAAAAAAAAGGGAGATCTTATTGATATACTTGGTCCTTTAGGCCGTGGATTTAATTTAGATGGAGACTATGAAACGGCGGTTATCGTCGGTGGAGGTTTAGGAGCAGCACCATTTCCGTTAGTTACAAAGAAGATTGATTCACAAAAAAATATTAAAACTTTTATTGGAGGCCGCACTCACAAAGATGTTATAACTTACGGACTAAAAAATATTCTAGTTTCAACCGATGACGGATCTATGGGAACAAAGGGAACTGTTGTTGACCTCTTAAATCAAAATATTGATTCATTCAATTCAGAAAAAATTAAAATGTTTGCATGCGGCCCAACAGCTATGTTAAAATCTATAAAATTATTTTGTGAGAAGAATGAATTAGAATGTGAAATGTCTACCGAATGTGCAATGGCTTGTGGCTTTGGAATTTGCCAGGGATGCCCGATCGAATCATCTCAGCATTCGGAAAAATATTTATTAGTTTGCAAAGATGGCCCCGTCTTTAATGTGAAAGATGTTGTGATATGACAAAGATTGATCTTTCAGTTAGCATTGGAAATTTGAAGCTGCGTAATCCAATTATGCTTGCGTCAGGAACTGTTGGATATGGAAATGAAATTTCTGAGTTTACCGATTTAAATAGAATTGGAGCGATAGTTACTAAATCTTTAAGTTTAAAACCAAGAAAAGGGAATCCTCCGCAAAGAATAGTTGAAACCCCAGCTGGAATGCTAAATGCAATAGGTCTGGCTAATGTTGGAGTAGAAGCTTTTTTAAAAGAAAAAATCCCTTTTTTAAAAAAATATGACGTTCCTTTAATTTGTAATATCGCAGCAAGCACTATTGAAGAATATGTGGAATGTACAAAGATATTAACATCTGAAGAAACCATTAAGGCATTTGAAATAAATGTCTCTTGTCCTAATGTTAAAGAAGGCGGATTGCAATTTGGTAATGATTTAAAATCAGTTGGAGAAGTCACAGCAAAAGTTAGAACGGCAACAAGTAAGCCTGTAATTATAAAATTATCTCCAAACGTTTCCTACATATCTGAATTTGCAAAAGTAGTTAAAAAAGAAGGCGGAGACGCTGTATCGGCAATCAATACTTTAGTTGGAACCTCATTTAATATCTTTAACCGGAAACCAAAATTATTTAATGTTACCGGCGGACTTTCTGGGCCAGCAATTAAGCCGGTTGCTTTAGCAAAAGTTTTAGAAATTAAACAAAAGGTACCTGATATTCCGATAATAGGAATAGGTGGTATAATGAATTGGAAAGATGTAGCTGAATTTATGATTGTCGGAGCTTCTGCAGTTCAACTTGGCACATTAAACTTTATTGATCCTTCTGCTAGTACAGAAATACTTAATAAACTTGAAGAATATTGTGCAACTTACGGAATTGAAAAACTATCTGATTTAACGGGAACTTACATAATTTAATTCACATGAATATAAAAGAATCGCTGGAAAAACTTTTTTCTCTTCATACATTTGGAGTGAAGCTTGGACTCGATAATATAAAGTTATTTCTGGATCATATTGGCAATCCTCAACTTAGTTTAAAAGCATTTCACATTGCCGGATCAAACGGGAAGGGAAGTACCGCGGCTTTTGTCTCAAGTATTTTGCAGGAATTTGACTATACGGTTGGACTTTATACTTCACCACATTTTGTTCGATTTAATGAAAGAATATTAATTAATAATCAGCAGATTCCTGACAGTTTTGTTTCTGAATTTGTAAATAGTTATAATGATTTTATTGATGAACATAAGCTTACCTTTTTTGAAGTTACCACGGCAATGGCTTTCAAATATTTTCATGAAATGAAAGTCGACTTCGCAGTTATTGAAACCGGGCTTGGCGGAAGGTTAGATGCCACAAATGTATTGTCACCCCTGGCAGTTATTTTAACAGCTATCAGTTTAGAACACACTAATATTCTCGGAAATACCATTGAGGAGATAACAAATGAGAAAGCCGCAATAATAAAAGAAGGAATTAAAGTTTTTTGCGGCATGCTGCCTTTATCATCATTAAAAATGATTGGCAAAAAATGTAATTCTCTGAATTGTGAATTGTTTAGATTAGACGAATATTCAAATCAGAAAAACAATTCTCTTGAATTATATACTGAAGAACTTGAAATCGATGATTGGACAACTTCTGTATATGGACATTTTCAAAAATTTAATGCAGCATTAGCGGTTTTAGCTGTTTCAAAAACATTGGGTTTAAATGACTCAACAGTTATTGCAAGAGGAATAAAGAATGTTGCCGTAAACACAAATCTTCAGGGCAGATATGAGTTTATTAATAGAAAGCCGGACATCATTTTCGATTCCGCACATAATCCACAAAGTGTAGAAGTTTTTTTATCAGAATTTAAAAATCATTTTTATAGTTATTCGAATTGCACATTACTCTTTACCTGTATGAAAGATAAAAATGCCAGAGAAATGTTAGAAAAATTAAAAAAGTATTTTAAATATATTTATCTAACCGAAATTAAAAATGAAAGATCAAATTCAATTGAAGATCTTATTAAAATTACAGATGAATTAAATATCTCAGCGGAATCTAAAATGCATCCGTCCGAATTCGTCAAAAGCTTTTTTTCAAAACCGGAAAAGGATTGTCTGGTTGTACTTGGAAGCATGTATCTTATCGGAGAAATAAAATCGAATTTACTAAAAGAAATTGCTTGACATTATTTTTATTTAGATGTATGTTTCGAGAAAACCTCGTGTTCCTTTCATTTATAAACATTTAAGAATAATAAATTAAATAATAACCCCGTAAGCATGTCTAGTTAATTTCCTTAATGATGAATAAAAATAATTGTATAAAAAACTTAATTTTCAACAAAAAGTAGTGGGAACAAAAAATGCCAATGGATATCTCTGAACTCAAATCGAAAAAAATCGTAGAGTTAAATGAAATCGCAAAAGACCTTCAAATTTCTGGGTATAGCGATTTACGAAAACAAGAATTAATATTTAAAATTTTAGAAGCGCAGACAGCAAAAGACGGGCTGACATTCTCCAAAGGAGTTTTGGAAGTTTTGCCTGATGGATACGGCTTTTTAAGATCTTCGGATTATAATTATTTACCTTCGCCCGATGACATCTATGTTTCACCATCACAGATTAAAAAGTTCAGCTTAAGAACCGGTGATTTCGTTAGCGGTCAAGTTCGTCCTCCAAAAGAGGGAGAAAGATTTTTTGCTTTACTAAGAGTTGAAGCGGTAAACGGTTTAGCTCCTGAAAATATTAGAGAAAGAACTCTATTTGATAATTTAATCCCGGTTTATCCAACAAAAAGAATTAATATTGAATCAGCCCCGGGCGAATACTCCATGAGAGTAATGGATTTATTATCTCCAATTGGTAAAGGCCAAAGAGGTTTAGTTGTATCCCCACCCAAAAGCGGTAAAACAATTCTTCTGCAGAAAATAGCAAACTCAATTACAAGAAATCATCCTGAAATTAAAATGATTATTCTATTGATTGATGAACGCCCTGAAGAAGTTACAGATATGGAACGTTCTGTTAAAGCAGAAGTAATCAGTTCCACATTTGATGAGCCTGCTGAAAGGCACGTTCAAGTTGCAGATATGGTTATTGAAAAAGCTAAAAGATTGGTTGAAGCAAAAGAAGATGTTGTAATTCTTCTTGATAGTATAACCAGACTTGCAAGAGCACATAACATTGTGGTTCCGCACTCAGGCAGAATTCTTTCAGGCGGAGTTGACTCAAATGCATTACATAAACCAAAAAGATTTTTTGGAGCTGCAAGAAACACCGAAGACGGTGGAAGTTTGACAATCATTGCAACGGCGCTAATCGATACCGGCAGCCGTATGGATGATGTGATCTTTGAAGAATTTAAAGGTACAGGCAACATGGAGTTAGTGCTTAACAGAGATTTAAGTGATAGAAGAATTTTCCCGGCAATTGATGTTAATCGTTCCGGAACTCGACGTGAAGAATTATTAATGAAGGAAGATGATCTTCAGAAAGTATGGATTCTCAGAAAAATATTAAGTGAATTTTCTCCTGTAGAAGCTATGGACTTCTTGCTTGATAAAATTAGAGGAACAAAAAACAACAAAGAATTTTTGAATAATATGAATAGCTAGGTGATTTTTATTAACTAGCTTTGTCTGTCCATTCAATCCCGCACAAAACTTAATAACTCAATTCATTTAGTAAAGACGCATCAACATGCGTCTTTACTGATACATGCACGCTTTTTTGAAGGTATACAGAGAATGCATCTATTAAAGTAAGGAATTCCTCAGCTTTTTTGAAATAGTTGATCATAATTTTTCGATTTATAATATGTAATTTATGTAACAGAGTCACTTATTATTGATTTGTTTCACTAAATAATTCAAAAGAATACCATATACTTAATCCTTACAACAATTTAATTTCTACTGCCTTATTGTAAATAATAGATGTAGTATTTTCTAAAGAAATTATTTTTTAGAAAAAAGTCCAAAATACTTGTTAATTCTCAAATAAAACATTTGGCATTAATATTGGGTTAAAAATTGCAAAATAATTAAGGTTTATATGAAGAATTTAATATTTTCTTTCCCAGCTCTTCTAACTGTTTCAATTTTATTAACTTCCTGCGGTAAGTATGAATCCAAATATGACTATAGATTAGGCCAGGATGGGCTAATATATAATTCCAATAATGATGGATTATACACCGGAACCATAATAGATACAGCAGATGTGGTAATTGAAATGGATGTTGTGAAGGGAATAAAAACGGAGCCTTTTTAACTTATTATATGAGCGGACAAGTTGAGAAATATGGTTATATAAAAAATAATTTAAATGTTGGTGAATGGAACTATTTTTATCCAAACGGTCAAAAAGAAAGTGTTGGAAATTTTAAACAAAATAAACCCGACGGGAATGGATAAGTTATTTTTCAAATGGCTCGACAAAATCTATTGGAAATTATATTAATGGAAAGCAGCAAGGTGTTTGGCGTTTTTATAACGAAGAGGGAAAACTAGAAAATTCCGAATATTATAATAATGGATTGTTAATAGAATATATTCTTAAAAATTCTTAATTGTAATAATTAAACAAAAAACCCAAAACTTTCTGTTGCGGGTTTTAAAAATTAAAAACTTCTTAATTTATCTCGCAGTTCCAATAATACTAATTTTAGCATCTCCATTTGGCCCGGTGGTTTCAATGTCAATTATTGCTTGATGTGGTCTTACTGTATCCGGCTTTGCATCATAAGCAGTGAATAGAAAAATGAGTATATGCTTTGCTCTGTGTATCCAGCATTTTTATATCAATATTGCCTGAAACTTTTAAATCCCCTTCAGATACTTTAACAGATATGGTTTGACCTTCAGACATTGGATTACCGTTTCCATCACTTACAGTATAATTGAATGTTTGTGAGCCTCCATTTTGTATGTCGAAAGTTGTAGGTGTAACAGTGATATGCGGCAAACCGGTTAGTAGTCTTACTGTTGATGTTTGAATTTATTATTATTTTCATCTATGGTTGAAGAAGTTACTTTAAAAAATCCAGGGCCAAATCCAGCTTCATTAAGATTTGGGAAAGGCTGGGTTAATAGAGTTACTGTGGATCTTCCAAGGTCATCTGTTAAATTTGAACCTTCAATTATTCCTGATGTTGCTTCAAAATAAACTGAAGTACCTTGCCTAACTGGATTAGTATATTTATCACCGACAAAAGCAGTAAACGGGATTTCAAAACCAATAATTCCATATTCCGGATAATTAAGCTTTGGAGCAGCAACGGCAAAATGACCTGGATCAGGGAAACCACCATGGATTGCTATTAAAACCGGTTTAGAACGAACTTTAATTTTATTGACTGTAAATTCAGCAATTACCTGTGCAACTCCGGCTATTGTTCCTGTATTTAAAGTTACTGAGGCACGTCCCAAAGCATTGCTTTCTACTGAAGCAGGATATAAATATTCTCCGCCGCTAGGGCTTGAACCAAATTTAAAGTTAACCATATACTGAATTATCTGCACCAATTGCGACACCTAAAGAATCCAACACTTCAAATATAATTTGTGCTGTTTCATTTGAACCGCTTTCTTTTACTCCAATGCTTTGCGATGATTGAGAATATAAATAAATGGAAGCTGCAGTTTTAGAAGAAGTTTCACCGGTGCCTGCTTTTTTATTCAGCTTAAACAAAGGTACATCCACAAGACTATTTATTTGTGCAAAGACTCTTAAAGTATCTGGTTCATAACCGCTTCTTCCGGCGATAATAACTAACTCTTTATCTTGATCAATTGTTACATCCAGTGAATAACTACCGGAGTTATCCGTTGTAGCACCGAAACTTGATGTTCCTCCAATAATTAAAATTGAAACACCGGCTACCGGATCGCCTGTAAATTGTTCAACCACTTGTCCCGAAACAGTAACAGTTCCTTCAGTGGATTGTACAGGGTTTTCTTCAGTTGTCCCAAATTTACACCCTGATATTGATAAGCTGATAATTATCAGAGTATATAAAAATTATAGATATAATTTTTTCATAATATTATTTACATTTTAATTTTAAAATTTTGCTTAAATTATCATTTGTTAAATTTATCAATGTAATCCGGTTTGGGAGTAACTTTATCCAATTCTTTTTGATGCTTCTCCAATTCATTCTTGAATTATATTTTGTTTTTCAGCCATGTTAACCCTTTCTTCAAGTGTTGGAAGAAGTTCAGCTTTTATTACTATAACAACTTCTTTTTTTCTATCAACAGTTTGATCGCTGCCAGTTAAATATCTTATTCCAAGCACCCACCATGGTAAATCTTTAAGAAAAGGAATACCGTTTCTAACAATATTCTGTTCATTTATAAACAAGCCGCCAATTACGTTTGTTCGCCATTTATTAATAATACATCTGACGTTGCTTGTGTTTTTTTTATTTCAGTGGTTAGATCACTTGGGAAAAATGAGCTTTTTTCTACATTTACTTTTAATAGTATGTAATCAATATTTTTTTTGTTATAGACATAAGGAGTTACTTCTACAATTGAACCGGCAGAATAAAATCTATCAATTACATTTCCGGAAAAATCTCTTTGTTTTATTGAGAAATCTGATCCAACTTGTATTCTTCCTTTTTGCCTATCTCTTACTGTTACGGAAGGGCTGGTAATAATCTCACCAAGATTTTGAGTTTCAAAAAATCTAAATAAAGCAGTTGTATTTCCATGAAAGCTGCCTACAGTATATTCCAAATCAGTATTTAAATTTCCATGAGGTGGAATGCCTTGTTGAACTGAAGCAGCATTTGCTGCTCTGACCGTTTGCGTACTAAAATCAGCTCCAACACTTACACCGCTTTTTGATAAGAGAGTAGTCCAATCAATTCCCATCTCTCTTGTTTTTTCAACATCTGCTTCAAAGAATAATGCAGATATTCTTACTTCTCTGGCATCAACATCTGCATAGACATCATCTTTAAGAGTTTCTTCTATTGGTTATTTCTTTATTTTTTAATTACTATTGATCCTTCTTTTTCCTCATACATTAAATTCCTGGCATTCACTATTAGATTAAGTGCATCCATGTAGGGCATCTTTTTTATTTCAACGCCTATAGGTGCAGGACTGGAGATTGTAGAAACAATACTCTTTCCACTTATCAATTCACTCACGGCACTTAACATTTTTATAGCCTGGTCAAAACTTGCGTACTGGGTAATGGATACAAGTTCCAATGGATTGTATTCTCCAGAGAGTTTTCTGCCAAGCTCATCCTGACTATAAATTGTTATAGTAAAAAGTAATAAAATAGGTATAATAAACTTCTTCATATTATTGACCTTCATTTTTTTTGTTCTTCCCCAACTTTAAAGTCGAGTATTCTATAATTCCGCCTTTGTTTAAAACAAATGTTACAGTTTCCTGCTCATAATCAATATCAGTTAAATATCCCAGGTAAACAGGGTCGCCTTTTTTAAGCATAAGAGTATTACCCTTATTATCAATAATAAAAGCGCCTTGAGGTACAATTGAAATTAAAGTTGCATCCTGAATATCCGGCAGATTATTTATATTAGGACGAATTTCATTTCTAATTAAAGGATAGTAAGCTTCAAATAGATTTCCCGATGGTAACTGTTCTCTTTATAATTCACTTCAGCATATTGATCACTTGAAGAAAAATATACTCTAACTATAAAATCAAATTTAACTAGATAATGGGGGATACCTTTCGAATCTACTGTGGTATTTTCGTTTATTTGCCCTGATTCAATTTTTTTCAATGCCTTGCTGTGTTCAATTGCGTATACCAGATCATAAACATTATTAAAAGAACCGACGCCGGATACTTTATAAGTATAATATTTGAATCCGCTTTCCAGATTTTCTTCGTGGTATTCAGTATTTGTATAAGTGTATGAAGCATTATCTCCGCTATAACGATCGACAAAATCAAAAAAAGTAGATTGGGTGATGTTTTTCGGAATGGTAAAATTTCCTGAAAATAGAATTGAATCCACTACCGCTACTTTTTTTTCAGCCTCTTTAAGCTGAGTCTGCAAAACTTCAATACTTGCGTAATTAGCATTTAATTTTTTAAGCTCATTTTCTTTTAAATTTAAATTTTTACCTTGGACTGACCACACCAGATATTCCCCCGGTTGCAGTCACCAAGACAAATATTATTACTAATACTAATAAGCTTTTTGTCTTCCTGTTCATTTCTTTTCATCTCCTCCATTTAAGCTGCCGGCTTTAATTAAAAATTTGAATGTCTTATAATCGCGTAAGGGTTCAAATAATAACATTATTAAGAATTGCTGAATTATAGGAATCGTTAAGTTGCCGTGCTAATGGTCTGTATAAAGTGTATCCCGAAATCTTCAATTCTTTTGCTGCAGATAAATCAATACTGCTTATCCACATATTTCTTTTTTGTCCGACAAAATCCGCAATTTTTTTAATATTAAAGCTGAAAACACCGGTACCGCTGGAAAGCTGATTAAGAGTAGCACGTGTTTTATCAACATTCTGAATTTTATTTTCATAGCTTTTTATTTTATTAACAGTTTCCTGGTTTTGAGCTTGAATCAATTTAATACGCCCGATTTCATTATCAACATCTTTCATTCGCTGCTGGTTTGCTACATAGTTATAAGAAAAAAAAAATGCCGAAGCAAATATTAATATCATCATTAAATAGCTTGGTAAACTGAAATGGAAAAGCTTCTGTTCATCTCGAATATAATTCGGAAGTAAATTTATTCCTGAAACTTTTTTATCCAATTCATCAAAATATTCCTCAGCAACCGTAATAGGAATTGTAAAAGAGGAAAGGGAAGAGAATGAATCTACATTTTCAACTTCTAAATCTTTAAACTTTAATTTTGATACAATAGTAAGTGGATATGCTTCCTGGACAGTATTTATAAAATCTTCGCTTTCATCTTCGCCGCAAATAATCATTCTATCAATTTTATTTGTCCCTGCGTGTTCCATTTCTAATAGAATTTTTGATACTATCACATTGTGGGCATTGAAGCTATTCTTTCCAACTGAAATTGTGGAGCTGATGTGCAGCGGTTGTTCACCTTTTAGAAATTTTAATTTTGAATATTCTTTTCCTGTGTACAACACCAAAGTGATATGAGAAGGATCAAGCTTGAATTTTCTAGTGATGTAAGAAGCTAGAGAGACCTCTGCACTTTTAACTGAGGGTATCTTAAGAACTCTTCGATTATTCATTCGTGCGAGTGAGTCGACAGCTTGTAAATAATTACTCTTACCCGACGGATAGACAGCCAAACTTGAGTTATCAGATAATTTCAAGAAACCCAATTGTTGTGTCGATTTTACCTTTGGCATTAATATTTAATCCCGCCAAATCTTTTTCATCATGAACTTTCTGAAAATATACGGCAGGTTCACAAAGAATTGGAATAAACTTGCATTTGGATAAGTCCTGCCCAAAAAAGAATTCATTTAATTTTTGTAAAAATGCTCTGTTGAAACCAGTGGATTCATCACTTATGACATTATAATGAGTACATGTCTTTGCTGCCGTTGCCATTAGTTTTGCCTGCGGCTGCACTTGTCCCAACTTGTTTTTCTGCAAAAGCCAATGATGCATCAATTGATTCTGCTTTTAATAATGTTAGTTTATTATTTTCTTTTTTAAATAATGCAACCTTGCTGTCATTGCCTTCAAAGTAAATACAAGCTATATTATTACTCATACTGAAGCTCCAATTATCTGTTTAAATAATTCTTTGTTATTAGAATACTGCAAAGCCATTTCGAATGATATTTTTTTATCATGATATAATATTTTTAAATCCTGCTCCATGGTTATCATGCCAGCAGCAGCAGATTGGTTAATCATCATATAAATTTCACCGGTGTTATTATTTTTTATCGCTGCTCTTACATTAGGATTAACAATTAAAACTTCTTTAGCCATTATTAGTTTTCCATCCAGGCTCGGTACTAATTTTTGAGATACAACTGCGGTAAGTACATCAGCTAATCTGTATCTTACCCGTTCCTGCTCAACTTCAGGCACTTCAGCGACAATTCTATCTAAAGATTCAACCGCGGATGAAGTATGCAAGTGTTGAAAATACTTTATGTCCAGTATCTGTAACTTCCAAAGCAGCCATTATTGTTGCAGGATCTCTCATTTCACCTATAACCATTATATCTAGATCCTGGCGTAATGCCTGAACAACACCCTCATGAAATGATCTTACATCACGACCCACTTCTCTCTGCCTGATTATACATTTCCTTGATCGGTGCACGTATTCAAGAGGGGAGGCGATAGTAACAATATGCGCATTTGCGTTATCATTATGCCAGTCAACAATTGCATCCAGCGTGGTTGATTTACCAGAACCGGTTATACCGGTTATTAAAATTAATCCTTGCTTTATGTAATTATAGGAAAGAGCTTTGAGTGCATTGGAATGAAAATTTAATTCATCTAAAGTTCTTAACTGAGGAACAATGGAACGCATATTCATTGCCAGGCGGTCGACATCAAAAAAAGCATCTCCTCTAAATCTTATTTCACGATGGTCGCCGTTTTTCTTTGCATAAATATTATTTACATAATCTAATGTATATGAGAAATCAAGATTTCTAACTTCTTCTAAAACATCCCGCTGTTTATCATTTAAAATAGAAAGAATTAACAATGCTGATTCATCATCATTAAAACTTGGGAGTTCTGTCATTGGCTCTTTCTTACCATAAACTCTTATCCAAACAAATCCCTCTGTTCCGTATCCGCCTAATTCAATATCCGAAGCTTCTTTATCGACCATTACTTTTAAAAGATTATCCAGTACACTCATCAGTAAGAAATTTTTCTTCTACGCTGATTTTATTAAAGTTTTCTATTAAATAGCTTACCCTATCAGGCCCAAATAAAGTTCTTGGAATTTCTGAGGTAATCTTTTTTAGACAATTTTCAGCTTCAACGACTTACAAATTTTCTGTAGCTGGTTCTATCTATTTCTTTTTCAATTATCATAATATTTAATTATTTATTTTTTACTTAATGTTCAATTCTATCCAATATCCAAGGAATTTACTCTAACTCATTTTTTCAAAAACCTAAGTCTGTCAGTCTCAGCTTGTCGAAGACTGGCATTTTATAATTAAATTCACAATTCGACTGACTCAGTGCGACAAAGGGAATTTTTTTATTTCAGAATGAAATTACTTCATTCGAAAGAACATTCTTCAGAATGTCCCGCATTATTATTATTCAGTTGTATTTGAAATTACTTCTTCGAAAGATGTTAACCCCATCTTAACTCTTTCAAAGCCTGATTCCCTTAAAGTAAGCATGCCATCTCTTCTTAGCGGCTTTTCTAATGCTTTCTTCGTCAATTTTATCGCCGGCATCAAATACTATTTGACTAATTTCTTTTGTAAAATAAAGTGTTTCGTGAATTGCCAGCCTTCCGCTGAACCCTGTATATGCGCATTTTTCGCATCCCTTAGGATGATAAATATTAACGTTTCTCCACTCATCCGGATTTAAGCTTTAGATTTCTAAAAAAGCTATCATCCAAATTTTCAACTTTGGTTTTACATTTGCCGCATAGTTTTCTTACCAATCTCTGCGCAACAATTACATTTATTGCATAAGCTAATAGGAACGGTTCAATACCCATTTTGTACAAACGCGAAACAACACTTGGCGCATCATTAGTATGTAAAGTTGTAAAGGTTAAATGTCCTGTGTTTGCAAGCTTAATTGCTATGTCTGCAGTTTCTCTGTCTCTTACTTCACCAACCAAAACGATATCAGGGTCATGCCTTAAAATTGATCTTATTGCCTGGTCAAAATTCATTTTATGGCTAAGTTTTATTTGTCTTGCGCCTTTAATTACGTATTCAATTGGGTCTTCAACAGTTAATACATTTAAAGAAGGGTCCATTACATGATGAAGTGCTGCAATAATTGTTGTGCTTTTACCGCATCCTGTCGGCCCCGTTAAAATTACCATCCCTTGCGGCCGGCTTATAGATTTTTCAAAAGATGACCGTGCATATCCGACTAAACCTAATTCATCAAGATCAGTAATTACTTTTCTGTCATCAAGAATTCGTACAACCACACTTTCAAATTTATTTTTAATTTCTGAGCCGGCGACAGGAAGAATTGAAACTCTAAATCTTATTACATGCCCGTCAATTTCCCTTTGGATAAATCCATCCTGCCCGGTTTCTCTTTCGAATCTATCTAAACCTCTTGATCTATCTTTTACTACAGCAATCACTGCTTCCGGCAAAGTATTTTCCTGCTTATGCCATAAATTTAACCTGCCGTCAAGACGGAAGGAGATAGTGGTTTCCATATTTCCGACCGGAATAATATGTATATCGCTTGCACCTCTTCTTACGCCTTCAACCAGTGCTCCTTCAAATAAATTTATTAAAGCACTTTTATTGATTTCTACTTCTAGAGACCTTCATCAATCGAACTTTCTTCTTTAACATCTTTATAATCATATACTTCTTCACTAATATTTTTTAGATATTCATTTTCAGGAGGTATTAAAATTTCGATCAATTTTTCATATTGGCTGATAGGTATGTAAACCACTTCATAGCTTTTTGCGTTTAAATTATAAGCAATTTTGGGTATTTCTTTTACGGTAGGATCAACTGCAGCTAAAATTATTTTATCTTTTATATTATCATCATATCTTAGTGGAATGACTTTATGCGATAACATTTGCTTTTTTAGATCTTCTTCAAAAGAATCAACAATTTTTTTTATTTTATCTATCTTTGGTATATCATCTTCTTCAAATTCAAATTCCAATGTTTGGAATGCATAAAGATTTGCTACTTCTTTAAAGATAATGTCATGGTTACAGTTAAAGTCCTGAACTAATATTTGGGCGAGGTTTCTGCGCGGCTTACCATTACCATTGGAAGTTGCTGCTTCATTCTTTTTTGTTAATACTGCTTTAACAAGTGTATTAGATTCGATTACACCTTTTTTTAAGTAATAAATAACCCAGCTTATTTGAGATAATCAGTATCTATATCGTAATTCTTATCTGACGTTATTTCTATATTTATTTTCAATCATAATTTATTTTCATTCATAATGTAATACTGTCAGTCTGAGCCTGTCGAAGACGAAAAACTTTAGAATATTACAATCACATTTCGACCAGCTCAATGTGACATTGTCATTCCGAACAAAATGCTGAATCTTTTTTCTTTCCTTTGCAAGATTCTTCAGTCTATGACTCCTTCAGAATGACCAAAAATTATCTTGTCTTATCTATTACACCAGGTTTAGCAGGACTTACAATGGATGTCTCTGCTGAAACCACGGTTAATAATATCATTACAATTAATATGTAGAATGCAATTATAATTTGTACCCATTCAATGAAATTCTTTAACCTGTAAACACTATCGCTTTCATAATAATTTGCTAACTGTAATGCAGCTTTTTTAATATTCCCGGTTTCTTCACCCTGCCTGAATTTAGAAATTGCAGTATCCGGGAAAACACCTGTTGCAACTAACGCATCTGAAATGCCGATACCTTTCTGCATCATAATTGGCAAAGCAATATTTTTTATTTGCTCTTCAATGTATTTATTTCCAACTGCTTCAGCCCCGATTTTTATTGGAGTAATACTTACTGCAGAACCGCTGTAAAGTGTATAAAACACACGGCAAAAAATTTCTATGTATGTTTTATGCAGTATTTCCCCAATTAACGGCAGCCTTATTAATTGCTTATCAAACCAAACTCTTCCTCGAGGATGTTTATAAGTTATAATACCTGCTACTATAGGAATTACGATTGCCGCTATTATATACCATATATTATCCGACAACCAATAAGACATATCAAGAGTAAATTTAGTCATCGGAGGAAGTATTATATTGAATCTTAAAAATAATTGTGCGGTAGCAGGGAATATATAAGCTACATACCAAACCACAGCGGCATTTAATAATAATACAGTTACAAGAGGAGTAATTAATGCACTTCGTAAACTCTTTTTAAATTCATGTTTTCTTTCTAAAAATTTTGCTGTAGCTCTATAAATCTCAGCCATGTTGCCGCTTTTGGAAGCAAGCCCCAGCATAAATGCAGTAAAATATCCGAAAATATTTTTATGCTTCATAAAAGCCTGTTCGCTATCCATACCTTGCTTTAAATCTTTGCTGATTTCTTTTAAAGTTTCTTTTAATATTTTATTCCTTGTATCATTTATTACAAAGGAAAGTATTTCACCATAAGACATTTTCTCGTCCAGCATATCAGAGCAAACTTTAACAAACATTAATATATCACCGGTAGAAGGTTTTTTAGATATATCAATAAGTTTTTTGTTAACACTTACTACCTGGTATCCTAGAAGAGATAATGCTTCAAAACTTCTTTTTTATTAAAAGCTTTTTGCTCGCCTGTTACAGGCTTTTCATTTCCTCTGCGTACTTTATAAACAAATGTGCTTTTCTTTTCCATAGTTTTAATACGGAAATTATTCTGCACTGCAATTAAATTTGCTTTTTGCTTTGCAGAGGAAACAGAGTCGGCAGCGATTACGCCGCCGACTACCTGTCCATCTAACTTTTCTGCTGTGAATTTTAATTCAATCATAATTAATATTAAATTATTAATTTATTGAATTAATTGTAGTCATAGTATCTGGAGTAACTGTAGTTTTTACACTTGTCAAAGTATAATCCTGCATTAGTATTGGAAGTGCAGTAATTGTAATTGCAGTTGCATCTCCAGCAACTGGTAGTATAAGTACCATTAGTTGAAGTATGTAATTTTAGCTAATATTGTCATCAGTCAAGCATTTAGTCCTCAAATGCCAGTAAAAGTATTTCCACCACCACCCATAGCAACTGGTTTTTTAAACCATTGCTGTGCATTTGCACCAATTGTTAATGAATGAGCTACTAACTCATCTTTAGCACCTTCTTCAGCACCAACAGAGAAATATTGAATACCAAGTACTACTGCCACACCAACAAGAATGACACCCAGTACAATTAGCAATAATTGTTGTTGTCCCATATTAGAACTCCTTAATTTGTTTTAAGTTATTTAGTTATTTATTTATTGGAGAGATTTAATTGCCCTCAAAACCCTCCGAATAAAATTTTTTTATTTATTAATAATATATTAAACCGTTTCTACTTTCTACTTGAGATTCTTCAGTTGAAGACTCCTTCAGAATGACCAGCTCTCACAATGTCATTCTGAACGAAGTGAAGAATCTATTTTCTTTGTAGCAATAATTCTGAATGACAAAACATCTTAATTATACCTAAAAGCGTACCACCCTTAAAATTCTTATATTAAAAGAATATACAGCTTAAATGATTATAAATACATCTCAAAATAAGAAAGAACTTAATTTTTAAATCGCTTTCATAAAATGATTTTTCAGTCGAAGATTTTTTCAAGAATGACCTATACAAAATTATCAATGATTTAGAAACTAGAAAAATTATCTGATCAAGTATCAAGCTTCCAGCATCTTTTGTCACACAAAATTTCAATTATAATTACTCCAGCCAAGAAATAGCTCTATAATAATCCAAATAAGGAAACCAGGTTGGTGGTCCAGTTGCAAATCTTTCATCAAAAATTACATTTCTATTATAACCCGCAGTTAAAGTGTTTCCGCTAAATTGAGCTACAATTTCTTCTTTTCCTGCAGTCATTGAACCTTGTAAATAAATACTCCCAAGCGGAACATTCACTGGAGAAGAACCTAAATTCTGTACGCTAAAACCGCCGGAATTACAAAAAATTCCGCCATCAATATGTATATCATGGTCTATTACATTATTTTCTTGACCACCTAAATTTCCGGCTGTTGAAACATAAATATTGTTAGTAGCGATTATTCCTAATAAATCTAATGGTTTTCCATCTGCATCAAGTGATGCCGGATTTACCATATAACCACCTGATCCATTTGGAATCATTGGATCAGTTTTATAAACCATATCGCCTTCTAAATAAACATTTCCTGATCCACCACCTGAACTTCCTTCTGCAACTACAGTTACTTTTCCGCTTAAAGTGCCTGATAATATGAATATCTTCTTTATCGACATAAATTACTCCATTAGGTGCCAAAGTATGATAAAGGTACAGTAGTGGGAGAACCATAATTTGAGCTATCCTGCCCTGCATTATTTTTAGTTCCAACTCTATAAGTTACAGTACCATCTAGCATTAAAATTTAACCAAAGATCTTTATTAAAACTTGCTCCTGCACCGGCAATAGTTGCGTAATTAGGATAATGCATACTTTTTGTCCAGTCAACTTTAATTCCATCTGCATATCCACCTAAAAATTGTGGATCAGAATCTGTACCTAAATCTTTAATTCCTTTTAATGTTGTAACTTTTCCAAAAAATACTGGATCACCATCCACATACAAGAAATTGATTGGAATGAAAACCACCCCAAATAGAATCGCCAGTTATCCAGGGTCTATTGTGTAACGCTGCCAGTTGAAACTGAAGGAATAAACCAAGCATATTTAGCTAAGGAAGTCTGATCACGCATTAATTTTACTTTAACAATTTGTTCTTCATAACTACCTCATGGAAATGTCCCTTTAGAAGTTAGAGTTCTGTAAGTTGGACCTAAGTGCTGTAATATCAACATTCATTTCACCATTTTCAAAATCTCTATTTGACATATATCACATACCCAATGTAGAATCTTCGAATAACTTTTTGTAATCCTATATTTGCTCCGCTTACAGCAATATTATGAGCAATAGTTGTTTTATAATATGAGACATGATTATCCACTGATTTTGTTGCTAATCCACCCCAGAAATATCCCATTACCAGGAATATCAATGTAAATCCTATAACTATTATCAATAACAGCTTTTCCAGACATAATATGCCTCTTAGTTTAACGTTTTAAATTTCTTGAAGATAATCTTATTTGTCTCCAAAACGCACTTCGATATGGATTATTACCTGCATCATAAGCAGCAGTATTTTCAACTTTGATATCAATCTGCATTGCTGTAATTCCTGTAGGAGTTCCAGCTACCCATGTTTTTGGTAAATCTCCAGGTTAAATTTCTGCAAGAGTAGTACTGCCTGAAGCTATCGATGAATCTTTATAATATCTAATTCTAAATCCTGTTATTCCAAGATTTACTCCTTTTGTTACTCCATTTACTACTCTGTAAAGCATTCTATCATTAGGATTAGGAGTTCCTGTTAATATCAGATGTTGGACCAAGAAAATATTGTATTGTATCTAAAGTACCATCACCATGAGGATTATTGTAAGGAGGTTCCATTAAATCAGTTAAAAATTTTATATTGCTAGTATCGGCACATAGAATAGCATCTGTTTCGGGAAATGGCAGCACAGAAGGATCTTCACAATACCCAATTTTTCTAAAATCATATTCAAGAACTTCAACAGTAGTTACTAAATTCTGCTGAAGTATTAATTCACCGCTAAAATTATAAGTATTTTGTGTGGCATTATTGTTCATATTAAATAGAATAAAGAGAAGTAATCCTCCTACTATCGTTGAACCTAATATGTCTAAAATTGTTGCTGCACCCATAATTTTGCCTTAAGGTAAAAAATTCCAATAGCTATAAATTGATGACATAACCATAGTGTCTTTCATTGATTTACTCCAAACTCTTACAGTTATTTTTTTATGGTATGTCTGAGAATTTGTTGAATTATCAAGGTCATTATCATTCACATAATACACTCTGCATGAAAAATTAAATATTGCAGAAGGCATGGTACTATCTACCCCAGTATAGTGATCATAATCGTCAAAATCATTAAATGTCTTGGGATCAGTTATATCTTCACCTGTTTCAACACCTAAAGCTCCGGCTGAGGTAAATAAACTTGGATTGTAAACAGTAGTGGAATCTATATAATAGATATTATCAAATCTTTTTTTGCTGGCATCTTCTATAATAGAGGAGGCGATAGACGTAGCAGTAATTCCAAAATTGGAATCATACATTACATCTTCAGTGTTTAATGAATTTTTGTTAACATTTGTAATTAAAATGGTAAGTAAAATCATTGCCCCAAGAGCTAATATCATTTGTATATTTGTCATTACCCTCCTAAATTACTTAAAATAATAGTTTTCATCTAGCAATTGTGATATAGGCAACATGAATGCCAATTAAAAATCTCTATAAATTCACTATTTTTTGTTATTTTTATTCATTCAGTTTAAATATTGAACTGGTTCAATAAGATAATTGAACTTTTTCCTTTAAAAAATATGGATGCGATTTTGTGGAAATTTGAAAACAGAATTTATCTCCCTTCTAAAAAATCCAAAAGTTGTTTCCAAATTTTCTTCCTCAACAATCGACATCTTTAATATTCGCATAAAATTAACGCTGATTGTCAGTCAGCGGCTATAATCAATTTTTTCTAGTAATTTTTTGAAGATAGAGTTTTAAGTATTCTGAGAAGATTTCAACATCATCAATTACTAATATTTTAGCAACCATAATATTTTCAATAAGAGTAGATATCAAAAAAAGTCAGGAGCAACACCACTCGTATAATAGATGTAAAAACAGGCCTCATGGAAATTCCAAATAGAATTATTGTAATTATATTTTCTACAATATTTTGATAATCAATGATTTATTGAATAAGCTTATATTTTTCACCAATAGAAGTTGTATAAATTGTGCCAATTTATTTTTGTCAATTTTCTCATCTTTTTAGATAAATAGTTTGAAATAATCGGCTATTGTTTATTTTTATCGGGACAATGTTTTGTTATGATACAAAAATGTACTAGTTAATTTTTTATTTTTGAATAACCGGCATTTGTACATATTATTTAACCTTGCATAAGTAATTGAAAAACATAATCTTTAGAATAAAAAAATTATGAAAAATATTTATTTAATTATTTTTGCTGCAGCTCTTTCAACAGTTACATTCGGTCAACGAAGCTTTAACAAGCCCCCTAATAATCCATTTCAAACATTTTTTTCTGAAATAAATATTCTTTCGGCGGATTCCTTATTTAATGTTTATTACTCATATCGAATTCCTTATAACCGAATTGTATTTGAGAAAGTAGATAGTTATTACAAAGCTGGTTACAGTATTTCTGTTGAAGTAGAAGATTCTAATTCAAATTTTGTTACAAGGCAATTGGATGAAAAAAGAATAAAGGTTGATAGTTTTGAAGAGACAAATAGTGATGATTTATATGCAGAAGGGTTAATGAATTTTAAAATTAAAAAAGGGAATTATAATTTGATTCCGGTTTTTACAGATATTAATTCTAACATCGAGATGAAATCTCGAGAAATAATTTTATACCCGGATAAGTTTTCATCTAAAAATTATAACCAGCCTTTAATTATAAATTCCAATAAATATTTATGCGATGGCGAAGAGAAATACGAAGTTACAAATTTTGGTGGAAGCATTCCTTTTGATGAAAATAATTATAAAATAATTCTTCCTGTTACCGATACAAGCATATCAAAATTAAAAGTTGTTATGCTGAATAACAAAGATACAGTTTCAATCTCCGAAATTGATAAATATTATTCGTTCTTCCTTATCAATAAATCAGTGCGGCGATAAAATTATTTTAAATAATTCTAACGATAAATTTCAAACAAATAATTTTATATTGGAAGATTTCAGCAATAAGTTGTTTGAAGGTGATTTGACTTTAATCGTCTCGAATGAAAATATTAAAAATTCTAAAAGAGTTTTTAATTTAAATGTCAGATGGTTTAATAAGCCAATTTCTTTAACCGATCCTGAATTTGCAATTAAAGCATTAAAGTATGCAGACGATAAAAAAGTAATTGACGGTATGCTCGACGAAAAAGATGACGATTACCCAAAAGTTCTTTTTAAATATTGGACAAAAAATGATCCCACTCCAAATACAGCTTATAATCCTTTGATGAAAGAATATTATTCCAGAGTTGATTACGCGGCAAAAAATTTTTCAACAATTAGGCGGTAAGAGTGGTGTAGATACGGATAGAGGAAAAATATTTATTCAATTCGGGAAGCCGCAAAAGATTGATAGGTTTTCGAATGAAAAAGGAAAAATCGTAGAAACTTGGTTCTATGAAAATCCGAAACACAAATTTGTTTTTACCGATCTAAATGGCACCGGGAACTTTTCTTTACAAGATAGTTGATAGATGAGTAAATTTGTATTTACCTGCGGCGATATTAACGGCATTGGGCCAGAAATAGTTATCAAAACTTTAAACAGAATAATAAAGGGGAGAACTAAAAATCAATTTGTTTTTATTTGCCCGGAAAATATTTTTAACGACGTTTCAAAAATTGTTAAACCTAAATTTGATTTCGGATTTTCAAACTCTCATAGACATCAAGAATAATAATAAGGTAACGATTGTTCCGCTGCAAAATGTGAATCAAAAATGGGGAACTCCAACCAAAGAAGCAGGCTTTACATCTTTTAATGCAATCAAATTATCATTTGACTTTTTAACTAATAAAAATGCAGATGCAGTTATTACAGCACCAATTTCAAAAACAAGTATAAACCTTGCTGGAATTAACTTCCCTGGACATACTGAAATGTATGCCAAATGGTGCAGCGAAAAGTTTTCAAAAAGAGCAAAATCAGAATTTTATAATGATGTTCCTTTCAAAGAAAATGAATGCTGCACTTATAACTATTCATAAACCTATTAAAGAAGTTTCATCATTGATTAGCAAAGAATTAATTTCCGATAAATTGGAAGTTATTATCAATTCGATGAACAAAGATTTCAATATAAAATCACCATCAATTGCTGTTTTAGGACTAAATCCACATGCAGGCGAAAATGGTTTAATAGGCGATGAGGAAAAAAATATTATAGAACCAATTATCAAAAAATTTAAGAAAAAAGTTAATATCACAGGGCCATTTGTTCCGGATGCATTTTTTGCAAATCATTCTTATAAAAATTTTGATATTGTAATTGGTATGTATCATGACCAAGTATTAATCCCATTCAAAATGCTTAACTTTTCGTCAGGAGTTAATTATACAGCTGGCCTGCCGATTGTAAGAACATCACCTGACCATGGAACTGCGTTTGATATTGCAGGCAAAAATTTAGCGAATGAATTAAGTATATTAGAAGCATATCATTACGCTGAAAATATAGTTAATAACAGAATTGCAAATGCCAAGGAAAAATCAAAGTAAAATTTATAATGAGGTTGCTTCTATTTATGACTATTTGATGAGAAGCGTAGATTATAAATACTGGTCTGATTACATTTATTCGATTACTAAAAAACATATAAAATCCAAGTCTAAAGTGTTAGAACTAGCTGCCGGCAATTGCAGCTTTTCAAAATATTTTATTAAGCGTTATCCTAATTTAGTGGTTACCGATATTTCATTGAGAATGCTTCAGCAGAAAACGCATAAAAATATACCCAAAATATGCTGCAGCATGGTTGACCTGCCTTTCAAAACTAAATTTGATTTAATTTACTCAACCTTCGACAGTGTGAATTACATACTTTCTGAAAAAGAACTTATGAATCATTTTAATGTACTTCATTTTTATTTAAATAATAATGGAATCTGCACTTTTGATGTTAGCCTCGAAAATAATAGTTATAAACATCTTCGATATTCATTTAGAAAAGGTATTTATCATAAAATTCATTTTGAACAGAAAAGTGAGTACAATAAAAAATCTAGAATTCATAAAAATAGTTTTGAAATAAATAAGGAAGGAACGATTTTTAAAGAAGTTCATTTACAAAAAATTTATCCTTTTGAAACTTATTTTGATTTGCTTGACCGTACTGGTTTTTATGTAATAAATTGTTTTGAAGCTTTCACATTTAATGATGGCAAAAGTAGTTCGGATAGGGTTCAATTCTTAATCAAAAAAAGAAATTAATTATGCTTTCAATTAATAACGTAGATTATAGTTATCCCAGCCAAAACGTTTTTACAAATTTAAATTTAGAATTGGATGCAGGCGATTTTAGTTTTTTGATAGGGAAGAGCGGATCAGGCAAAAGCACATTGCTGCAGATGATCTACATGAATGTTATCCCTTCATTGGGATACGTTCAATTTGATAAATATAATTCTAAAACCATTAAACCAAGTGATCTCCCTGAACTGAGACGTAAACTTGGAATTGTCTTTCAGGATTTTAAGCTATTAAGAGATAGAAGTATTTTTGAAAACATTGCGTTCGTTCTGGAAGTATTAAACGCACCATCAAAAGAAGTGAAAAGGCGAGTAAATAATGCATTGTCAGATGTTGGATTAGTTCACAGAAAAAATAGTATGCCTGATGAATTATCCGGTGGAGAAAAGCAGCGTGTGGCAATTGCAAGAGCTTTGGTAAATGAGCCTGTTTTAATTTTAGCAGATGAACCCACCGGAAATTTGGATCCAGAAACATCCCAAGAAATTTTGGAGATATTGTTAAAAATAAATGCCAGAGGCACGGCAATATTATTTGCAACTCACAATTATGATATTGTAAAGCGTTATAAAGCTAAAATTTATAAAATTCAGGATGGTAAAGCGCTTAAAGCAGTTATTAAGCAGAAAGCGTAATGTTGCTGCCGAATTTTTCTTTCAATGCTGAAAGAATATCCTCGGTAACCTGATTGATAGAATTTAATGCATTAATGCGAATTACTTTATTTTTGTCTTCAAAATATTTTACAACAGGCCTTGTTTCAGTAGCGTATATTTCTAATCTTCTCCTGATTACTTCTTCTTTATCATCATCTCTCTGATAAAAACTATTTTCAGCGCCGCAATTAGGGCAAGTTAATTTGTCCTTAATATCATTATAAACAAATATATTGTGGCAGACTTTACATGCTCTTCGATTAGTTAGCCTCTTTACAATTTCATCTTCATTTGCTTTTAAAATAACCAGTTGTAAATCCGGAATTTTCATATCTTTTAATAATTGCTCCAAATCTTCAGCTTGAGTTGTGGTACGTGGAAATCCATCAAGTATAAATCCCTTTTTACATTGCTGTTGAGTTATTGCATCGTTAATAATGCCTATCATAATGTCATCATGTACCAACTCTCCGGCATCAATTGTCTTTTTTGCTTTAATGCCGAGGGGAGTTTTATTTTTCACTGCAGCCCTTAGAATATCACCCGTTGAAATATGCGGAATGTTTAGTTTGGAAGACAAGATTTTTGCTTGTGTGCCTTTTCCAACCCCCGGTGCGCCGAATAAAATAAAACGCATCAAATTTCCCATTTTTTAGTTACAAGTTATTATTATTAACTCTTTTAATCAAGATTAGCTTGAATATGAAAAAGAGTTGTGATTTTTATTTTGAACAATTATTTCTTTTTACTTTGTTTGATTCTTAAATTATCAAAAAAGAACTTTAACAGCTGCTTACTTTCATCCGCTAGCATTCCTGAATATACTTTTGCTTTATGATTAGTTTTACCTTCTTCAGCAATATTGTAAATAGATCCGCAAGCTCCAAATTTAGTGTCGTAAGCGGAAAAATAAATACTTCTGATCCTGCTTGCCATTAAAGCGCCCGTGCACATAACACATGGTTCAAGTGTAACAAAAATATCGCATTCACTTAGATTCCAATTATTTAAATTATTAGATGCGGCAGTGATTGCAAGCATTTCTGCATGGGCGGTTGCATCGTTTAATTTTAAAACCTGGTTATATCCTTTTCCAATTATTTTATTTTGATGGACCACAACTGCGCCAATTGGAATTTCATCATCTTCCATCGCTTTTTCAGCTTCTCTTAAAGCCGCATACATGAACCTGAATGTATCTTCACTAAACATTAAAGAATTGTCTAAAAAATATGAAATGGTATTTATATAAAAGTAAAAAGTCAAAATTCAAAACTATCAATATTTGAACTTTGACTTTTAATTTATTTTGGTACGCCCGGAAGGATTCGAACCCTCAACCCTTTGATCCGAAGTCAAATGCTCTATCCAGTTGAGCTACGGGCGCATTTATAAAAAAGAACTTTTTAAAATTTTTATATATTAAATATTAAACACAAAAATAAGTAGGGGAATTCTTTATTCAAATACTATAACTGATTTATTTTTTGATTTTTAATAGAAAATATAGAATAATTTTAACCAAAATTTTATGATTGCAACAACTGTTAATTGTATACAGAAATAAGCATTAAATTCTGCATAAATTGATTTTATCAAAAAATTTGACTCATTAATCGATAAATCAAAATAAAATAATCATTAAAATTTTTATATTTTTTTTGGAGAATTAAAATTTATAAATATATTTCCGCCGGCCACTTAATATTTTCTATTTTTTAAAAAGTCCTTTTTTCGAGGAAAATTCAGTTATTTAACTTATTCAGGAGAAGAAATGCAATTTGAGATTTGTATTTATGATGATGAATTAATCATCGCTATGGATCTTAAGCAACAAATTGAAAAATTGGGATACAAACCAACTATTATCAAAGGCAATGAAAAGAATTTATTAAAATATATAAAAGAAAACACGCCTCACTTACTAATACTTGATGTAAAATTAAAAGGGGAAATGAACGGTTACAATTTGGCGAAAATAATTATGAAAGATCATAGTATTCCGATTTTATTTATAACAGGCAGTGGTTCCGGAGAGTTTAAGCAAAATTTTATTACTAATAAAAACACACTATTTCTGAAAAAGCCCTTCGAAGAAAAAGCTTTATCCGATTCAATAAAAAATTTATTACAACTTCAAAATCCAATGCTTTCTTAGATGCTGAAATGGCGGACGGTTGGAGGATAACAATTTACAATTGGGTTCTAGATAGTTGTTGGATGAGATAAAAAATTACCTCGTAACAAAATAAAAATTTAATTTTAGTGCACCCGTAGGGATTCGAACCCAAACCTTTTGATCCGTAGTCAAATGCTCTATCCAGTTGAGCTACGGGTGCAAAAATTGGAAAACAAATATACGGCAATCATCATTTATTTTCAAAGTTAACATAAACGTTAAAAACTTTACATAACGAATTAATTAATATGATGTGTATAAAAATGTTCCAATTAATTTGAAACTCTCAATTCAAGATTATCCACAATTTATTTTTTATTAAAAAAACAAAATTTCTTTTGGTACAATAGTTGGCTAAGTAAGAGTACCTCCCACTTAGCAGTGGTGCCGGCAGGAAGAAGCAGTTTTGTAACAGCCGTTGGAGGGCGCTTTTTCCTCGCCGGTTTTTTTTATAACAACGTATCCGGATCCAAATTTTCGGATTCAATGTCTTTAAAATATTTTACAGTTCCAACTTTTAATTCATAAGTAGATGCATCATCACAAACGATTATACCTTTAGGATGGATCTGTAAAGCACTTACCGTCCACATATGGTTTAAACCTTCTTCAACCACTTTTGCAAGCGCGCGGGCTTTGTTATGGCCGCTGATTATAATCAATACTTCATGTGCATCTAAAACAGTCTTAACGCCAACGGTTAAAGCAGTATGAGGAACTTTTTTGATGTCATTATTAAAAAATCTTGAATTTGCAATCATGGTATCCATAGTTAATGTTTTAACCCTGGTTAACGAAGCCAATGAGGAGCCAGGTTCATTAAATGCAATATGTCCATCCGGCCCAATGCCGCCGACAAATAAATTAATTCCTCCGGCTTCCTTAATCCTTCTTTCATAATCGTCGCATTCCTTTTCTAAATTTTTAGCATTTCCATTTAGAATATTTATATTCTTTTTATCTATATCTATATGATCAAAAAAATTATTAAACATAAATGAATGATAACTTTCCGGATGTTCCTCAGGCAGTCCAACATATTCATCCATATTAAAAGTTAAAACATTCTTAAATGTAACTTTATTTTTCTTGTTAAGATTAATTAATTCTTTGTACATACCGATAGGGGAGGAGCCAGTTGGTAAACCGAGAACAAATTTCTTTTTAGCTGTCGCGCGGTATGAATTGATGCTGTTGGCAACATAATTTGCTGCCCACTTTGAAACTAAATTATAATCTGGTTCAATAATAAGTCTCATGAATAATCTCCTAATTTTAATTAATAAATAGAAATTTATTCATTAGAAATATACTCACAATCCTTGGGAATTTCCGGCTTAACTATTAATACTTCCTCTCTTAACAATGCTACTTTACCAGGTTCCATGCCTTTTTTCTTAACAACATATTTTTTTTGAGTAAATGAAACTGGTGCCATGCCTGATGTTTTTGCTTTGCTGTGGTAAGCTGCGAGTGCTGCAGTTTTTTTTAATATACTTTTAGGCACAACTTCTTTGGAATTGTTAATACGAAGAACAACGTGAGATCCGGGGACACTTCGAGCATGAAACCAAAAATCATTTTGCTTGGCGAATTTTGTTGTTAATAAATCATTGTTCCGGCTATCCTTCCCGACGAAAATGTAATATTTATTTTCTAATAGATATTTTTTAAACTTGCTCTGAATCTCTTCTTTAGGTGAAGCTGAATTATCATCTTTAATTTTTAATTCTTTCATAATATTTCGGTAATTTTCTAATTCATCATTTGATAAAAATATATTTTCAATTTCTTTTAATTTATCAAATTTAATTTTATAGTCATTAAATAATTGTATTGATTTTTCAAGTGAAACGCGTTGATTTTTAGCCTTATCAAAATAAATATCAGCATTTTTTTTAGGTGAATATTTTTCGTCCAATTTAATTTTTATAGGCTTATTCTGTTCATAAATATCTTCAACCGACGTTTCTTTTACTCCAATTTTAATTGAATTGAGATTAATCAGAATCAAATTTCCCAATTTTTTATATTCTTCTTCTTTACTTCCATTTTCAATTCTTGCTTTTAAATTATTTAGTTTGGAACTAATCTTCCCGAATTCAGATGCTAAATATTTTTCAATCTTCTTTTTTGAATTTAGCTTTGCATCAAAATAAAACTCTTTGGATAAATAAAAATTTAAAGCATCACTTGCACTAAGAAATACTTCCTTTTTTGTGTGAGGAATACTTTTAAAATTATTAAAACCTAATGCTAAAGTATTCTCATTTTCTTCTAAAAATACGGCAGGTTTTTCATGTTCGATTTCTGAAAGTATATTTTTGTAAAATGTCTTTTGCCGTTACTGATGTTTGAATATCATCTTCATTATTAAATGAATTTAATCGAAATTTAATTTCATTTAGTATTTCTTTTCCAACAAAAGGATATTTAGTTTTTAACTGATTCTGATATTCTCCATCTTCATTTATTTCTATTTCTAAATTATTGAATTCACTAATATATTTGGTTGAAAGCAATTCTTCTAATAACGATTCAGTACTTTCTTCGACTATGTTTTTGAATGTGGTTTTTATCTGTTTGTCTTGAATAAAAAATAAATTTGTGAATTTACCTCGAATAGTAAAATAGATTTCAAATTCTGAAGTTTTAATTTTTAATATTCTATCTGACTCAGCTATATGAAAACTTATTTCGTCGGTTGGTAGATATTCTGAGAATAAATCAATTGTATTTTTCTTTGCGCGGTGAAAATTTTGCTTTATAGTAATATATGATAATCCTGGATTTACAGAGATTTCCAGATATTTATATTCAGTAGATTTTTTAAGTTCAAAAATGAGTTTATCCCTTTCCTGGGAAAAACAATTTACAATTTTGATAACCATTTAACTTTTCATTGGCTTCAATGATTATTCTATTTAAGAAAAAATAATTTTTATACATAGTAGCTTTAAAATAAAAAAAGGGTTGAACATTTATTCAACCCTTAAATATATAATTATAAAATCATTTAATGCGCAGAACCCGTTTTAGCTTTTACAATAGCATTCAAAGATTTAATTCTTGAAAAAATAAAAACACCACCAAGAAATGCTGCAATAGTCATAAGAAGAAAGAATAACTTTTTATCATCAAAGCTATCCCAAAAGCTGGTCATAATTCCGGCAACTTTTCCACCGAGTGAAGTTGACAAAAACCAACCTCCCATCATCAATGCAGTTGTTCTTGCCGGTGCTAATTTTGAAACCAGCGAAAGGCCGATAGGACTTAAGAATATTTCACTTACTGTAAAAACTCCGTAAGTTAAAAACAACCACATAGCCGTAGTCTTATGAGTATAAACAGAAGGGACCGACATAATAGCGAATACCATTATCAATGAAGATAAGCCTGAAATAAATAAGGCATATCCAAATTTAGATGCGGTGGTTGGTTCTTTGCCTCGTCGTCTTAACCAGGCAAAAAGTCCAACTATTATTGGTGTGAGAACAATTATAAAAAATGGATTAATCGATTGAAATAATTCGGCATTTGCCAGTCTAAGATCTTCTCCTTGCGCCGGCCATTGATCCTTTGGAAGATTTTCAAAATATGGATCCGGGCCTTGAACCATTACCGCTTGTCCGGAAGAATCCGTAATAACCTTTAATTGAGGATCAACTTTTTCAACCAATCTTGGATTCGTATTAACGCTTTGCAGCATATCAATTCGCTCTGCAGGGCCAGCTAAAACCGGAGCAATTTCTCTATCTGTATATGTTTGAGCCCAGATAGTTAAAGAAGTAGCATTTTGATTATATATAGTCCAGAAGATTATTGATACCGTAAAAATAAAAAGTAATGCCCCGATACTTTTTTTATCTTGTCCAGCAGATTTTTTCCACAAAGAAACATAAAAAGAAATTACGGGAATACATGCAAAGATAAATGCATCATTTGAATTTGAACCGAACATATCGCCTGGTATAATCCAGCCAATCACTGCAAAAACTATTGCTGGCAGAAAAACATAAAGAAATATTTTCATCATTGGCATGTCTTCTTTTTCCATGGGTTTTCTAACGTCAGCAAATTTAATATGTTTTAACCCTGCAGAAATCCATATCAAAGCTAATACTAAGCCTACTCCAGCGGCTGCAAAAGCGTAACCCCATCCATAATTATTTCTTAAATAGGCAGCAACAAAATTGCATACCAACGCTCCAATATTAATTCCCATATAAAATATATTATATGCGGAATCCTTTAATGGTTTAAGTTCTTCTTTGTTATAAATGACACCTAATAAAGTGCTGATGTTAGGTTTGAAAAATCCATTGCCTACTATGATTAAGCCTAATGATATAAATAAGGCTGTGTCGCCGGGAAAGGCTAAACCGAAATATCCAGCAGCCATTAATGAACCGCCGATATAAATTGATTTAATGTAACCCAGATATCTATCTGCTAAAAGTCCTCCTATAAATGGAGTTAAATAAACCAGTGCAATAAATGATCCCACAATATCTGCAGCAGACTTGGTATCAAATCCTTTCCCGCCCGACTTGGAATCAATTAGGTAAAGTAATAAAATTCCTACCATCAAATAGTAGCCAAAGCGCTCCCACATTTCAGTAAAAAATAAAACGTATAGACCGCGGGGATGTTTTTTAAACATTAGAACCTCATTTGATAAATTTTAATAAGTGATAAAAAAATATTTTATATAGTGGAATTTTTTGAAATGATTTTAAGAAAGTAAGCAATGATATTTTCTGATTTTATGTTTAGTTGGCTTCAAATATAAATTATTTAAGCAATTTTTCATAATAAAAATTAATAACTAAATTTCTACTTTCGTGGTGAATAAATATCAATTCGACTTGCGGCACATTAAATCTGAACATCCTCTTAAATGAATTAACCCGCTCTTCTATTTCTTGTATAAGAAAACACCATTCTATATATTTGGTTTCATGAAAAATTTACTTCAAAACAAATTCATTAAACGAACTCTTTATATAATATTAGGCCTGGTAATATTTCTATTGGCTTTAAATTATTTGATTATGCCATGGTATGTTAGTAAACCCGAAACCCGCGTTCCAAATGTTGTAGGATTAAAAGAAGAACAAGCCTTCGCGTTGTTGGAAAAGTCAGATTTACAGCCGGTAATTTCCGATACCACGTTCGATCAAAAATATCCTGAAGGAACAATTATATTACAGAAACCTGAATATGGAAAAGTTGTTAAAGAAGGAAGAAATATTTATCTGTTTATTAGCGGAGGTGAACCAACTGTTGTTGTACCGATGCTAAAAGGTAAATCTATTCGCGAAGCAAAATTTTCTTTAGAAAGAATAGGCTTGAAGCTTGGCGACATTGATGAAAATGTTTCAAATCATCCGAAGAATATGATCTTTGATCAAGAATATGTTGAAGGAACGCCATTAAAAAAAGGCGCGTCCGTTGGCGTAACTATTAGTGTAGGTGAAGGAGAAACCGGAAAAATATTAGTCCCCGATCTAATTGGTAAATCAGTAACTGAAGCTGAAAGAATTTTAGCTGACAGCACCCTTAAAGTTGGAAAGATTAATTATCAGCGTTCGTTTTCACTTTTACCTAATACAATTTTAGATCAATATCCAAGTAAGGGAAATAAAGTAAATAGAGGTGATGCAGTCGATTTATTTGTAACAAAATCAGCGGAACAACAAGAAGAAATTTTAGAGCAGTAAATGGCAATTTTAGCACCTTCAATTTTAGCATCAGATTTATCTAATCTTTCACAGCAAATAAGATTAGCCGAACTTGGTGGAGCAGATTGGATTCATTGTGATATTATGGATGGACATTTTGTCCCAAATATTACTTTTGGACCAATAATAGTAAAGGCCGCTCGCCGTTCAACGAAACTTCCATTAGATGTTCATTTAATGATTGAAAATCCTGAGAGATACATTGAACAATTTGCAGAAGCTGGTGCAAACTCAATTACTGTTCATCAAGAAGCTGTAATTCATCTGAACAGAACTGTGCAGCACCTTAAAGAACTTAAAGTTAAAGCCGGTGTTTCAATAAATCCCTCAACGCCTGTAAACGTTTTACGAGATATTGCTGAGTATATTGATATGGTTTTAATTATGTCTGTAAATCCGGGTTTTGGCGGTCAAACTTTTATTTCAAATTCTTTAAGACGTGTAAAGGAACTTGTTAAATTGAGATCTGAAATGAAAGCAAATTTTTTAATTGAAATTGACGGCGGCATAGATAAACACACAATTAAATCAGCGCAAGATGCTGGATGTGAGGTATTTGTAGCTGGTTCAGCAATTTTTAAAGCTGATAATATTAGTGCAGCAGCTTTAGAGCTTAAAAATATTATAAAGTAACTATTGAAGTGAATTCATTCGAAAAATTTGAAGTGAAAAGTAAACTTTATTAATCTTAAGATATTTTTCTTTTTGCGGTTGACAAATGTATACTGTTCAAATGAACTCCCAACAAAATATTCAAAATTAATTCTCTGGAGAGTAAATGAAATTAGCATTGATTGGCGGAGATATTGTAACTCCATTTAGGTTGATAAAAAATGGAACCGTTTTAATTGATAATCAAAAAATCTACAGAATAGGCAAAGCTCATGATGTTATTCTGCCGGATGACTGTGAGGCTATTGATGTTAGCGGCAAAATAATTGCTCCCGGCTTTGTGGATTTACTTGTGCATGGCGGCGGGGGATTTGGATTTGCTGATGAGAACGATAACAGCATTGAAAAAGTAAGCAAGTATTTTTTGGAAAATGGTTCAACAACAGTTCTTGCTTCATTATTTGCAAAACCTGAGGCTCATTTATTAAGTGATTTAAGAAGAGTTGCAGATTATATCGAGAACAATCCTAACTCCAATATTAAAGGCATTCACATGGAGGGCCCTTATCTTAATAGAGAATTAAAGGGAGCAATGAATGAAGAATATTTATGGAAACCTTCAATTGAGTCATGGCAAAAAATGTGGGAAGCTTCTAAAGGCCAAATAAAAATTATGACTATAGCTCCCGAGCTTCCAGGCGCAATTGAAGTTATGAGGGAAGCTTCAAATCAAGGGGTTGTTTTGTCAATTGGGCATTCAATGGCAAATTATGATGAAATAGAACTAGCGATTGACAATGGCGCCGCGCATGTTACTCATATCTTTAATGCAATGCGGCCTTTTCATCATCGCACACCCGGTGTAATCCTCGGTGCACTTCTTCGAAATGAACTTAAGATTGAATTAATTGCAGATACACTTCATGTACATCCAGCTGTGATGGAATTACTTTTAAAATTAAAAGGAGCAAGCGGAATAGTTTTAGTTTCAGATTCAATAAGAGCAGGCGGTATGCATGAAGGTGAATATGAGTTCGCAGACCAAAAAGTTTTTATGAAGGCGAAAAGAGCTTTTCTAGAAGATGGAACGTTGGCCGGAAGCACTCTTACTTTAAATGTGGCAATAAAAAATATGATTGAAACAGCAAATGCTAAAGTTACTGAAGCATTAAGAATGGCTTCATTAAACGGTGCAAAGGTCATAAATCTTGATCATAAAAAAGGTATACTAGCTAGCGGAAAAGATGCAGATATAGTTGTACTAAATGAAAACTATGATGTTGAAATGACAATTCTTTTAGGCAAAATTGCTTTCCGGAAAACAATTGTCTAATTCCATTCGGAAAATTTGATTTGAGAAATAAAATCATTTATTTTTCATTTAACATTAATTGATGACTTATTAAAAACAAATTATTACATATCCAAAATTCTATCCTAAAAAAAGGCATTGCTGATATTGCCTGAACAGGCTGTTATTTGCCATTGTCTTTCTAAGCTCTGATTCACAGAGTAATAATAATATTTTAAAAATTCTTAGGAGTAATTTAAATTGAAAAATTTAATTTCATTAGGATGGAATGCATTTTTTGAGAATCAATTTAACAACTATAATAAAAATGAATTCATTCCAGCAAGAGTAATTGTTGAACATAAGCAGCGATATTTACTTCACACAGAAAAAGGGGAAGTATCGGGAGAAGTAACCGGGAAATTATTATATACTTCGGAAACTAATTCAGAATTACCCAAAACCGGCGACTGGGTAGTTGGAGTTTTATATGAAGATGAAAATAAGTTGATTATTCATGATGTACTTAAAAGACAAACTAAACTTTCAAGAAAAACACCTGATAAAAAAACTGACGAACAAATTATTGCTGCAAATATTGACATTGTTTTTATTGTTCAAAGCATGGATAATAATTTTAACATAAATAGAATTGAGAGATATCTATCTGCTGTTACTGATAGCGGGGCAAAACCAGTTGTAATTCTAAATAAAATAGATCTTGCAGAAAATCTGGAAGAAAAACTCGAGCAATTAAAGAATCGCAATGATGATGTCCCTATCCTTTTAATGAATGCTCAAACCGGCGAAGGGGTAATAGAACTAAAAAAATACTTAGATGAAGGAATCACGGCAGTATTTACGGGCTCATCCGGAGTTGGTAAAACAACAATAATAAATTCTTTGCTGGGAGATGATTTTCTTAAAACTCAGGAAATCAGTTCTTCCGTTTTTAAAGGTAAACATACAACCACAAAAAGAGAATTAATTATTTTGCGTGATGGCGGTATTTTAATTGATACGCCTGGCATGCGCGAATTTCAACTTTGGGATGCTTCAGAAGGTCTCGATTCAACATTCAATGATATTGAAGATTTAATAAAAAAGTGCAAATTCAAAAATTGCTCACATACTGTTGAATTAGGCTGCGCGATTCTTCTTGCATTAGAAGAAGGTACATTATCAACAGGCAGATACAAAAGTTATCAGAAACTTAAAAAGGAATTAAGATACCTTGAAGAAAGGCAGAGTTTATCTTCGAAGTTAGCTAAAAAAGAATTGTCAAAGAAGATAAACAAATATCTAAAGGAAATTTATAAATATCGAAAATAATTATTTCAGCTTTATCAGGAGGAGCTTATAATTTTAAATTACAGCGACAATCGATAATTGATAATGTCGTGTAAGAATAATTGGAAATATTAATTTGTATCAATCACTTTAATTCTACCACCGATTATTTTTTCCTTATAAGCCGGCAAGGCGTTTAACATTTGTAATTTGTCTGAAGTATCATTAAAAGCTTTATCAAAATCCTCAAGTATCTCACGATTTGGCGTAGGTTCATTTTCAAGATGAAATCTGACCAACTGCAAAGTATTCATAAAATTAAATACTATATCGTTTACCGACTGCAAAGTAGTTCTCATAGCATTAAGTTCACTCTTCTCTTTAAGTAACAACTTTTCTTTAGTTATGTCGGATTGTATACCCACAAAATATTTTAGTTCACCATTTTCATCGAACAGTGGAACAAAAGAAAGTCTGTTCCAGAAAAGCGTCCCGTCTTTTTTATAATTTCTCAACTCCACTGTACATTCGGTTTTATTTTTTATGCTTTTGCGAATTGTATCAATCGACTCTTGAGCCGTATCAGATGCTTGTAAAAAACGGCAGTTCTTTCCAATTATTTCTTCACTCGTGTAGCCCGTCATTCTAGTAAAACCTTGATTAATATAAATTAAAGGTAAATCCGGCTGAGTAGCATCAGCAATTGTAACACCTTCTGCAACCTTATCCATTGCATCCAATAAAACTTTAAAATATTCCTTATTGATTTTCATCGTGTCATAGTCTCCCTTTGATTAAATATAAATATCATAGCTATTATCGAGTTATTTTAGGGAAAATTTAATTTATTTACAGATAGCAATCGATTTTTTTATTTCAGTAAATTATTGATTTCAAATGCATTTTACTTAATATTAACAAGACATTTTTGAACCATTCGGTAAAACTTAATATGAAATTAAAAGCAATTATAACCGGCACAACTGGAATGGTTGGCGAAGGCGTTATGCATGAATGCCTCAATCATCCTGATGTTGAGGAAGTGCTTATAATTAATCGAAGGAAGAGCGGTTTTCAACATCCAAAATTAAAAGAAATTATCCATAATAATTTTTATGATTTTACTGATATTGAAAATGATTTAGTTGGTTACAACGCTTGTTTCTTTTGTCTCGGTACAACATCCGTTGGAAAGAAAGAAGACGAATACACAAAGATTACTTTTGACATCACAAAAGCATTAGCAGATTTACTTGTGAAACTCAATACTGATATGACCTTCTGTTATATTTCCGGTGCGGGAACTGACAGCACTGAAAAGGGAAGAAGCATGTGGGCAAGAGTTAAAGGCAGAACTGAAAATTATATTTTGAAATTAGGTTTTCGGCAAGCTTTTGCTTTTCGTCCAGGAATAATTGTCCCTACGAAAGGACTTAGAAATACTTTGAGTTTTTATAAATATTTATTTTTTCTTCTGCCTGTTGTTAAATTAATTTTCCCCAAATATATCTGTTCATTAAAAGAAATTGGTTTAGCAATGATTAACAGTGTGAATAAGGGATATGATAAAAATGTTTTGGAAGTTGAAGATATTAAGAATATGTCAAAATGATATTTATATCAGATTATTATAAATAATTAAAAATATATAATGCTAAAAGAAAATTTATTTTTTAAATAAAAACAATAGATAATAAAATGGATTCTCATATTGGGTCTAACATAACATGATGGAGTTATTATATTGATTATAAAAATGCTGTTGATATTATTATAAATAAAACCGAAACAGACGGTTATTTAGTTGACAAGGTTTCATTACCACTTTTATTTTTGATAAGACATTCTCTGGAACTTGGTTTGAAAGCGAATATAATTTCGTTTGAGAAAATAGATTTTGGATTGAGTAAAATTTCCTTTGTAGGAAAAGAACCACACAATTTTAGAATTATTATGCAATATTCTTTTTGAATATATAAAGATTTTTAAAGATAAATTTAAGTTAAATAATAATTTGTCAGATCAGATCGATAGTTATTTAATGAAATCAAAAGATTTAATTAAAAAATTACGTATTCTAGATAAATGGTCATACAATTTTCGTTATCCACTAAATACGAAAGGGAAATATAATTTTGCTTTCAATACAAAAATAAATTTATCGGGGATTATAAGTTTGTATTATGAAATTCAACCGTTTATACTTTACACTCAAGATGTATTAAATGATTTTTGCGAAGTTCATAAGCGCAATTGTTCAACTAAATAAATTTAATAATATGAAAAATTTTATTAAACAATTATCTAATAAATTCAAATCTATATATCTAATTTGGATTTTATTTAATTTTGTTTTGTTAATGTTGGGAGGAGGATTCTTTAATTCACATCCCTATGGAGGGATTTTACGTTTTAACAATAATTTTTTCCCATTTGGGCGTTATTCTGAACTAAATAATTACGATTATACAGAATTTTTGATTTATATTCTAACTCCAATTATTCTTTACTTTTGTTTTAGTTTGTGGTTCAAAAGCGATAAAAAATCTTAATAATATGGGTTAAATTAAATGAGCAAAATTCTCCATATGTTTTTTCTAATAATTATTTTATTAAATATTCAAAGCTGTAAAAATAAAGAGGAACAAAAATTAATAATAAAATATGAAGCAAAATATATCGATTTCTCTACTTATAATTTTACTATTGATTTTCAAGATGAAATATATAATAAAACAATTTTGTTTGATGCATACGTAGATGATATTTTCAGGGAAAATGGTAAGATATATTTTCTTTTTACTACTGAAAAAGCACAATTTAAATTATCTAGTGACAGCATGAATATTGAAAATTATTCTAAAGATTTCAAAATGTATGAGAAGGTTAAGATATTAGCTTTAATAAATGATTTCGATTTTTACCAAATGGACAATGGAGATTATGACCCTGAAAAAGAAATTAATTGGGTTTCTCCGTGCGTTGTATGTAAAGGGATATTATTTAAAATAATTAAAAATTAAATAATATTTTTAAACTTATTTTTTATTATTGAATGACTAGCATGTTGATTAAAGGTTTGAGAGAACTTTCTCCAACAATTATATTCGTACACTATTTAAAAATATATGGATAAACTATTCTTTATTTTATCTTTTTTCAACACCTTAAGCCCTTAATGGTATTTCTGATGCCTTAACCATGAAAATAACTTCTAAATCTCCCGGTTTTTAATTGAAGGTCATTATTTAATGTACGAATACGAATCAACAAGATATTTTGCTCAGGTAACCGGAAAAATGGAAGAGTTATGCGAGCAGGAATTAATAGAACTTGGCGCATCAAAAACTAAAATTGATTATAAAGGAATTTATTTTCATGCTGATATTCCAACCATTTATAAGATTAATTATTCTTCACGACTTTTATCACGTGTGCTTGCCCCATTAGTAATATTCCCTTGTCACAAAACAAATACTTTAACCAATAAGGCAAGAAAAATTAATTGGGATGATTTTTTTTCTGTTGATAAAACTTTCGCTATAAGTGCATCCGTATCTAAAAGCCGTATTACAAATTCACTCTATGCATCGCAATGTTTGAAAGATGGAATAGCAGATTATTTCAGGGAGAAATATGGCAAGCGGCCCAACGTTGAAGTTGTTAATCCGGATGTTCGCTTTAATCTCCACATACACAAAGATACAGCCATAATTAGTCTTGATACTTCCGGCGACTCGCTGCACAAAAGGGGATACAGACTTCTAGCAGGCGAAGCTCCAATGCAGGAGACACTTGCAGCGGCAATTATAAGACTTAGCAAGTGGGATGGTGAAAATCCTTTATGGGATCCAATGTGCGGTTCGGGAACAATTCTTTGCGAAGCTTTGATGCACTATTGTAGAATTCCGGCGCAATATCTCCGCAAAGAAATTTGGATTTTTTAATTTACCTGAATTCAATTTAGATGAATGGGAAAAAATTAAAAGTGAATTAGACAGCAGCATTCGTCCTTTGCCGAAAAATATTATTAAAGGCAGCGATAAATCTCCGAATGCAATTGAGGTTGCAAGAAATAATCTTTCTCGGTTACCATTCTCTGATTCTGTTGAACTTTCATGCAAGCCGTTTCAGCGTGTAAAAAGTTTTGAGAATGGCACTTTGATTGTAAATCCGCCTTATGGGATGAGGCTGGGAAACTTGAAGAAGTACAAACACTGTATAAAGAATTGGGAGATTATTTAAAAACCAATTGCAATGGAACTACTGCTTTTATTTATACCGGCGATCCTTCTTTACGAAAATCAATCGGTTTAAAAACTTCAAGAAGAATTCATCTTGATAATGGAAAATTAGAAGGTGTGCTTTTGCAGATTGATAGTTATAAGGGAAGCAAGAAGAAAAAATGGGAGGAATAACAATAAAAAATGCAATATTGATTACTGTTTCTAAATTATTTAATATTAGTAAAATTCATTTCATTTATTAGGAAAGCATTATGAGTGTTGGAGAATTGATAAAACAAATAGATAAATTAGAGCTATCAGAAAAGTTAATTTTAGTTGAAGATATATGGGATTCAATAGCAAGGAGTAATGCTGTATTGCCGCTTTATGAATGGCAGAAATCAGAATTGAATAAAAGGTATGAGGAATATAAAAGCGGAAATCAAACTCTTCATGAACCAAAGGAAGTTCACAAGGAACTTAGGAAAAAATATAAGTGAAACTCCGATATACCAACAGAGCAAAAAATGATTTGGTATCAGCATTTGAATGGTATGAAAAACAAAGGAGAGGACTTGGTTTTGAATTTCTGGATTGCATAGAGATTGCCCTAAAAGAAATATCTAACTTCCCGGAAATGTATCAATTATGTTATTCTAATTTCCGAAGAAATGTGATTCGAAGATTCCCGTTTTCTGTTTTCTATACAATTGAAGATAAAGAAATAATAATTCATTCTGTTTTTGACAATAGACAAAATCCCGAAAAGAGGCCTTGAATTAAATATAGTTACTGTAAAATTTAATAACGAATATTTTCTTGAAATGGATAAGTTAAAATGTAATCTATTTTTTTAAGATAAATCCATTTTTATATTCTCTCCAACTCCTCCCATCTCTCATAAAGCTTTTTCACTTTTTCTTTTGCTTCTTCAAGCTGCTTGATTTAGTTCATTTGTCTGCGTTGCATATTTTTCATAAAAGTCCGGGTGAGGTAAATATTTTTTCGATTCTTTCAACTTCTGATTCTGCTTCAATTATTTTTTCTTCAATTGTTTCAAGCTCTAATTTATCTTTATAGCTCATCTTTTTGGACTGAGATTTGAGCTTTGTTTTAGGGACATCAATTTCTTTTTTCTCATTAGGCTTTGACATTTCTTCTTCATCAATTCGTTTCTTCTTTTTTTGAATGTAATAATCATAATCTCCTTCACTGTAATATATTTCTTCCTTTCCTTCAAATGCTAATATTCCGCCGCAAACACGATTAAGAAAATATCTATCATGACTAACAACTACAACGCATCCTTCAAAAGATATTAAAGCTTCTTCTAGAATTCTTAAAGTAGGGAGGTCAAGATCATTGGTAGGTTCATCCAGCATAAGAAAATTACCGCCGGTGCATAAAATTTTTGCAAGTGTAAGTCTGCTTTTTTCACCACCGGAAAGT
Source organism: uncultured Ignavibacteriales bacterium (assembly GCA_963731745.1). Taxonomy (GTDB): domain Bacteria; phylum Bacteroidota; class Ignavibacteria; order Ignavibacteriales; family Ignavibacteriaceae; genus CAVSWT01. The sequence goes on along the minus strand of CAVSWT010000010.1, from coordinate 392,341 downwards.
TTCCCAACTTGAGTGTTTATTCTGTCATCTGAAAAAAGAAAACGCCTTAAGTAAGTCCATACACTTAATCTGCTGTTTACCGAACATCACTGTTTCACTTCCCTCACCAATAGCTTTCATAACAGAATCTTCATCATTTAACAGCAGCCTGGACTGATCAACATAATTGAATTTTGTAGTTTCACCAATTTCAATTGTCCCTTTTGTAGGAGTTATTTCTCCAAGAATAGTTTTAAGCAAAGTAGTTTTACCGGAACCATTTTGTCCAACAACTCCGATATTTTTTCCAGCTTCAAAATTAAAACTAAATTTATCGAACAATGTTTTACCGCCAAGTTTTATTCCTAAATCCTTTATCTCAACTACCTTTTTACCAAGGCGTTCAGCTGGCGGAATGATTAAATCAACATTCACCTCAATTTCCTTATTTGTTTGCGATGCAACTTCATAATAATTATCAAGACGGCTTTTTGCCTTCGTTCTACGAGCTCTTGGCCCGCGTCGTACCCATTCTAATTCCCGCTTTAAAAACATTTGGCGTTTATTTTCTTCAACTTCAGCAATAGCTTGCCGCTCAGCTTTATTAACCAGATATTCTGTATAATTTCCCTGGTGAGAATAAAATGTGCCTGATGAAAGTTCAACAATTCTATTTGCTATTCGATCGAGAAAATAACGGTCGTGAGTTACAAAGATGCAAGTTCCTTTATAACCGGAAAGAAAATCCTCAAGCCATTCTATTGATTTTGTATCGAGATGGTTTGTAGGCTCATCAAGAATAAGTAAATCGGGTTTCGAGATTAATGCACGGCAAATTGCGACACGTCTTTTTTCGCCGCCGGATAAAGTAGAAACTATTCTTTCAGCAGCAGGAGCATTTAAAGATTGGATAAGAATATTAATTCTTTTTTCAAGATTCCATGAGTTCATTCGTAAAATCAATTCTTCTAAATAATGTTTTCTGGGAGATTCATAATGTGTCTGCTCATATTCTCTTATTAAATTGAGTTCAGATTGTGCGCCTGATAAAATATTTTCATAAACATTTTTAGATGTGTCGAGGGTAAATTCCTGGGGAAGAAAACTTACGACTAGATCTTTTTTCTTTGCAACTTCACCGGAATCGGGCGGCATTAGCTCGGATATAATTTTTAAAAATGTAGATTTGCCTGCACCGTTTCTTCCGACTAAACCAATGCGGTCGCCTTCGTGAACACTTAGTGAAGCCTTATCAAGAATAACTTGTTCACCAAAATGAACTTCTAATTCTAATGCAGTTAAAATAACGGGCGTTACATTTTCGAGCATAAGTGCAAATATTTTTAATTATAATTTAAGGAGCAAATATACTGTAAGCTTGACAAGTAATCATCAGAATTTAATGGTATTAATACTAATTAAAATGAATATTTGATTTGTGGATTTATTAGTGTATGTTAGCACACGTGATTTTTAAAAGTAGCCTTCACCACATAACCTCATTGATTGCAATTTTTAATAAATCTTAATTTAACAAAACCAGCTGTATTAAAGCATAATAATCTTTCTATGATGTATAATGTTTTAACCCAGCATATTATAGAAAGAATTATGTCATTCGAAAATTTAAATGTCATTAAGCCAATATTAAAAGCACTTGAAAACGAAGGTTATACCACACCAACTCCAATTCAGCAGCAAGCTATACCTGCAATATTAGAACAAAAAGATATTCTTGGAAGTGCACAAACGGGCACTGGTAAAACTGCGGCGTTTGCAATTCCTATTTTACAAATTCTTAATGAGAAACGTGAACCTCTTAAACCTGCCGGAAGGAATTCCCGTTTTAAGCAAGACAGAAAAATAAAAGCATTAGTCATTACTCCAACGCGTGAACTTGCCGTGCAAGTTGGCGAAAGTTTTAGCGTTTATGGCAAGCATACAGGATTAAAGAATACAGTCGTTTACGGCGGCGTATCACAGTATATTCAAACTAATAATTTAAGGCGCGGCGTAGATATTTTAATTGCAACTCCGGGCAGACTGCTTGACTTAGTTGAACAAAATATAATTAACCTATCGAACATAGAAATTCTAGTTTTAGATGAAGCTGATAGGATGCTTGATATGGGTTTTATCATAGATATTAAAAAAATTATTTCTAAGATGCCTGCGAAAAGACAAACTCTTTTCTTCTCAGCAACTATGCCTAATGAAATCGTTAAGCTTGCTAATAACATATTAACTAATCCAGTAAAAATTGAAATCGCTCCTGAAACAAAAACTGTTGAAGTCATTAAGCAGGCAGTTTATTTTGTTTCAAAGCCGGACAAAAAGAATCTGCTGATTCATATTTTAAAAAATGAAAATATTCCATCGGCATTGGTTTTTACCAGGACAAAGCGTGATGCAGATTCAGTTATGAAATTTTTAAATGATTCAAAAATTCATGCTGATTCAATTCATGGCAATAAATCTCAAGGTGCAAGACAGCGTGCATTAAATAATTTTAAATTACAGCGGACCAGAGTTCTAGTTGCAACTGATATAGCTGCAAGAGGAATTGATATTGAAAAATTATCACACGTATTTAATTTTGATATTCCGGAATTCTCTGAAGCATATATTCATAGAATCGGACGAACTGGCAGAGCAGGATTAGGCGGAACTGCACTTTCATTCTGTGATTCTCAGGAAAGATATTTTCTTAGAGAAATTAATAAACTGATTAAAACCCCAATTCCAGTTGTTGAAGAGCATCCTTTTAAATCAAAAAATTCTGATGAAGATGTAATTTTCATTCCGCAAAGAAAATTCAGGTCTTCCAAAAAATCCAGTTCATATCGCTCAAATAAAAATTCATCAAATGAATTCTTTCAGAAAAAAAAGAAATGGGTTAGAAAATCAAGCAGTTTTAAAAGAAAAAATCCACCTGATGGATGCAAGAATTCGCCGGGATATTAAACCCGGCATTCATGTAAAAATTGTCATGAAAGATGACCAAAGGACAGGGGAACTAACCGACGGCTTTGTTAAAGAAATTCTTACTAAATCTCCTCAGCATCCTTACGGAATTAAGGTCAGGCTTGAAACCGGGGAAGTTGGGAGAGTTAAAGAAATATTAGATGACTAGTCATTTAGGTAATATAGATTAAGCTTGATTTGTTCAGCAGTTAAAAAAAGAATCTCCTCACATAGGTACCAATCTATAATCGCTCTCTTTTTTTTTCTACTTACATCTAGTTAATTTAACTCGTATCAGCAACTAAATAAATATCAATTTTCTTGTTTAAGATAAAATCATTGTTATGATTTATTTTTAATCGCTTATTAATTAATTATTATTTAAAATTATCACTAAAAATATGACGCAAAAAATATTAATTGCAGTTATTATAATGATCATGACATCAATAAATTTATCAGCTCAAGATGCTCCACTAAAAGTTGGAATTGCGGGGCTTACTCATACTCACGTGCACGGAATATTAGGCCGAAAAGATCGGGGCGATATTAAAATTGTGGGAATTGTTGAACCCAATAAAGATTTAGCCTTGCGATATTCTAAACAATATAATTTTCCCATGAGCATTGTTTACACTACACTTGACGAAATGATTGAAGCTAAACATCCGGATGCGGTTTTAGCCTTTGGGACTATTTATGATCACTTAAAAATTGTTGAAGTCTGTGCCCCAAAAGGAATTAATGTCATGGTTGAAAAACCATTAGCTGTGAGTTTAGAAGCTGCTCATAAAATGAAAGCTCTTGCCGATAAATATAAAATTCATTTACTTACTAATTATGAAACTACCTGGTATCCTTCAAACCATAAAGCATATGATTTGCTTAAAGAAGGTACGATAGGTGATTTACGAAAAGTAATTGTCCGGGATGGACATAAAGGCCCCAAAAAAATTGGGGTTAACAGTGAGTTTTTAGATTGGCTAATTGATCCGGCTCAAAGCGGCGGCGGGGCAATTACAGATTTTGGATGTTACGGCGTAAATTTAATTACATGGTTAATGAACGGAAAAACTCCAACATTTGTTACAGCGGTAACTCAGCAGCTGCAGCCTGAAAATAATCCTAAAGTGGATGATGATGCAACAATAATCCTAACCTACGACAGTGTGAATGCGGTTATTCAACCTTCATGGGATTGGCCAATGGGCAGGAAAGATATGGAACTTTACGGTCTTGATGGAGCAATATATGCTGATAACCGAAATACATTACGCATCCGCATTGCAGAAGGTTATGATGGATTTAAAGAAAAGAAATATGAGCTTGATGACATGCAGAAACCCTATGATGATCCCTTTGCCTTTTTTGCTTCGGTTGTCAAAAATAAAATAAAATTGAATCCATTTGATCTTTCATCATTAGAAAATAACATGATTGTAATGAAAATACTTGATGCTGCCAGAATGAGTGCTAAAACGAAAAGAACAATTGGATTAGAAGATTAATCACTTATGATTTAACTCAAAAAACTTGGCCGCTTATTTATAATAACATTTCGCACTTTGTCGTTGTAATCTTAATAATTATTTCATAACAATAAATTTGATAATAATTAATAATCCAATTTTATATAAAATTAATCGTAAGCTGTTTATATTTGGATATACATTCATTTTAGAATTATGAATCAGATTAAAATTATTTCTATTTCACTTTTACTTTTATTATTTATTTCCTGTTCGAACAGAACAAAAGTAGCTTGCGTTGGAGATAGTATCACAGAGGGATTTGGATTAGCTTGGCAAAGTAAAACTAGTTATCCTGTAGTTCTCGATAGCATTTTAGGTACACATTATTCAGTCTTAAATTTAGGAAGAAGTGCTACAACGCTTCGTAAAAAAGGTGATTTCCCTTATTGGAGCTGTAAAGAATTTTCTAATGTGTTTGCTTATCGCCCTGATATAATTATTCTCATGCTGGGAACTAATGATACTAAAAGTCAAAATTGGAATGAAGAGAGTTATGCCGTTGATTACCAGGCATTAGTCGATACTTTTAAAACCATTCCAAGTAATCCTAAAATTATTGTATGCTTGCCTGTGCCGGTGTTTCAATCAAAATGGGGGATAAACGATTCAACTATAACAAACTGGGAAATTCCTTTAATAAAAAAATTAGCTGTGAAAAATAATCTTCAGGTTATAGACTTATATCATAAAATGAGCGGACAAGGTGAATACTTTTTTGATGGGATTCATCCGGATGAAAAAGGAGCAAAAATAATGGCGGGCATAATAGCGGATGAAATAAATAATAATTAAATCATTTAAATAAAATCACATAATGAAATATATTAATTTGATCGCTGCATGTATGTTAATTTTTATTAGTTCAACTTCTGCTCAAACAGAAACAATTCAACTATGGCCTAACGGGGCTCCTGGTGCAATCAAAGATCCGGATTACAAGGTGGAAACAGGTTCAGATAAAGATTGGTCATGGATGAAAAATGTTTCTAATCCAACAATTGATGTCTATCTTGCTCCATCTAAAACAGCAAATGGCACAGCGGTAATAATATGCCCGGGAGGCGGTTACGGACTGCTTGCAACCGCTCATGAAGGATCGCAAGTTGCAAATTGGCTAAATACACTGGGCATTACAGGAATTGTTTTAAAGTACAGATTACCAAACTCTTCAATCATGAAAGATAAAACTATTGGCCCGCTTCAAGATGCACAAAAGGCTATAAGAATTGTTAGAAGCCGCGCAAAAGAATGGAATATAAATCCTAACAAAATTGGTGTAATGGGTTTTTCGGCGGGAGGACATTTGGCATCCACCTTGTCAACACATTATGATGATAAAGTCTATGAATCAACTGATACTACAAGTGCACGGCCGGATTTTTCTATTCTTATTTATCCCGTTATCTCTATGGATTCATCAATTACTCACATGGGTTCAAGAATTAATTTACTTGGAGAGCATCCAAGTGATGAATTAGTAAAAAAATATTCAAATGAATTACAGGTGAATAATGAAACACCGCCGGCATTTTTAGTTGGCTCAATGGATGACGGAACTGTACCAATTCAAAATAGTATTGACTATGCACTTGCACTTAAAAAATATAAAATCCCATGTGAACTTCATATATATGAAAAAGGTGGTCATGGTTATGGAATGGGGAGATCAAATGGAACAGAATCTACCTGGCCGGAAGCATGTAAAAACTGGTTAACTGCTATTGGTATAATTAATTAATGATAGATAAAATCTATGTAAATTTTTTAAGTCAGTTTAGTATACAATTGAACTATATATATATATATATCAATTTTATCACATCTTTTACTAGCTAAATAAAAAAATGAAAAATGAATTTATTATTTCAACGGATAAATCAAAGTTGGATATACCTTTGATTCATGAATTCTTAGATAAAAAATCTTACTGGGCAAATGGAAGGAGTCTTGCCACAGTAAAGAAATCAATTGAGAACTCATTGTGTTTTGGTGTTTATGTGAATGATAAGCAAGTTGGATTTGCAAGAGTGGTTACAGATCTTGCAGTATTTGCCTGGTTGATGGATGTTTTTATTCTTGAAGATTACCGTAAGCAGGGGATAGGCAAATTATTAGTGAAGACTATAATGGAATATCAAGAATTACAAGGCGTTCATCGGTGGGGACTTGGGACAAAAGATGCTCACGAGTTATATAAAAAATTTGGTTTTAAAAATTTATCGAAGCCTGAGAATATAATGGAACGTATACGTAAAGTAATTTAATTATCTTTATTTTGTTACAATAATTTTATCATAAATATTCTGCCTTTCATTTGGACAATAACTACAAGAAATATAAAATCGGAAATAAATTATTTGATTTTAAAAACGCATACGTAATGGGTATTTTAAACGTCACACCTGACTCTTTTTCAGATGGCGGATTATATTTAAACATTGATGCTGCTGTTAAACGTGCCCTTAATATGTTAGACGAAGGCGCAGATATAATTGATATCGGTGGGGAGTCAACTAAGCCTGGCTCTGATTCCATTAGTGATGATGAAGAAATAAATAGAGTTATCCCGGTTCTTCAAAATTTATTGCATAACAGGCCCGATGCAATCATTTCAATTGATACAACAAAAAGTAAAGTTGCAGAAGCCGCTCTTGAAAATGGAGCTCAAATAATTAACGACATTAGCGGATTAAATTTTGATTCTGAAATGCTGCAAATTATAAAAAAGTATAATTCTTCAATTGTTATTATGCATATTAAAGGTACACCCAAAAATATGCAAAACAAGCCAAGCTATAAGGATGTTGTAAAAGAAGTATTTGAATACTTAAGTGGTCAATCAAATAAAGCTGAGGCTGCAGGTGTTTCAAAAATAATAATTGATCCGGGAATAGGCTTTGGAAAAAGAATTCAAGATAATTTTGAATTAATAAAAAATTTAAGCGAATTTAAGGAATTGAATTATCCGATATTAATTGGTTTATCAAAAAAATCATTCTTGGGCAAGACTTTGAATTTAGGTATTGATGAGAGAGAAACTGCTTCAGCAATCATGGAAGGTATAGCAATAAATAATGGTGCACGAATTATAAGAACACACAATGTTAAAAATGGTGTTCAAGTTTGTAAATTACTTAATCAAATAAATTAAATATTAATGTTCGATCTTTTTAAAATTGGATTTTTAACTGTATCCTTTATTGATATACTGGATATAGCAATAGTAACCTACATTACTTATCGATTGTATATCTTATTAAAAGGTACAATTGCCGCTCAGATATTTGTAGGGCTGATGATTGTATTCGTTCTTTATTTTATAGCTACTGCATTAAATTTACGCGCATTGAGCTGGCTGTTAAAGTTAGTCACAGATATTTGGGTAATTGCATTTGTCATATTATTCCAGCCTGAAATTAGACGCCTGCTTGTTATTGTTGCCCGAAATAGATTTTTTACTCTATTCGTCAAATCAAACTCTCCTCAAGAAGCAGAAATAATTACTGAAGCTGCTTTCGAAATGTCGCAGCATCAGCATGGCGCATTAATGATTTTAGTTAAATCAACCGGAATTAGAGGCTACACTGAAACAGGCGAACAGATAAACGCCAGACTAAGTAAAGATCTTTTACGAACAATATTTTTCCCGCGTTCAGCTCTTCATGATGGTGCTGTAGTAATTAAAAATGATGTTATAGAGGCTGCGCGCTGTACTCTTCCGTTAAGCACCACAACTACAATTAACGGTGAATCATTAGGTATGAGGCATCGTGCAGGTTTAGGAATATCAGAGCAGGCAGATGTTGTTAGTGTCATTGTTTCGGAAGAAACAGGCGGTATTTCTATCGCCGAAAATGGAACATTAATTAGAGGCTTATCAAGAGATGCTTTGAAAAAAAAATTAACGGAATCATTTCGAACTCCTTCAATTAAAGGCTGGAAGGCGATTCTTGAACAACTTAAACAGAATAAATAAGGTCGCTGCGGTTATTCCATTTTTTAATGAAAGCGTAAATCTTAATAATATAATAACACAAACTTTAAATTTCGTTGATTTTGTAATTGCAGTAGATGATGGTTCAACTGACGATTCACAAAAAGAAATTCCATCTTCACAAAGAACAATTTTAGTTCCCTCTAGTAAAAATTTCGGAAAAGGCCACGCGCTGAATATTGGATTTAAAAAATCAGTTGAAATTAATTCGGATATAACAATTACTTTAGATTCTGATTTGCAGCATGACCCTAAATCAATCCCTTCACTGATAGAAAAAATGAATATATTTGATATTGTCATAGGAAATCGATTAAATAACATATCAACTATGCCGCTTCATAGAAGGTTAAGCAACAAGATTACATCAAAATTATTATCGATAAAAACAAAGCAAAAAATTATTGATAGTCAATGCGGATTTAGAGCTTATAAAACCAGCATCTTAGAAAATATTCTACCATCGTCGAATGGTTTTGAAGCTGAAAGTGAAATTCTAATTAATGCATCAAAGAAAAATTATAGAATTGGTTTTACAGATATTCCAACGATTTATGGCAATGAAAAAAGTAAGATGAAAAATTTGCAAACAATTAAAGGTTTTTTAAAGTTAATCTTCTCTTAAAACTATGGCAAAAAAGAAATGGGAATTAAAAGGACTTCGTAAAAAATTAACTTTTCAGGAAGCAGCTATTAAAATAATTTCTGAAAGGTTAAGTCAATTAAATTCTTCCATTAAAACTTTTCTTCAAGAAAAAAATGTGGAAAATTTACATCAAGTAAGAATTGCGTTAAGAAGAGTGCGCTACAACATGGAACTGTTTACAATCTGTTTCAACAAAAAAATATTTTTAATATTTTATAAAAGAATTGAATTGCTTCAGGATCTTTCCGGAAAAGTTCGTGATCTTGATGTAATGAAAGAAAATATTGAACTCTTAAATAAGAATGATAAAGTTGAAATTTCAGAACAAATTAGAATAAAACTTAATCAAAAAAGAGAACGATTAAATAATTCACTAATTATCGAAATAATGAAATTTAATAATTCAAAAGCTTTAAAAGCATTTAGTAAACAGTTAAATAAAAGTGCTTAAAAGTTTTGATTAACGGCAGGGAGAAAAAATGGAACTAAAGTATTTTTCACATTCGGCATTTCAAATAACTACAAATAATAAAATAATTTTAATCGATCCATTTCTAGATGACAATCCAACTTCACCAGTGAAATCAAAAGATGTTAAAGCTGATTTTATTATTCTTTCACATGCTCACGGTGATCATTTAGGTGACGCATTGAAAATTGCTGAACGAACAAATCCACTTTTTATTTGTGTGAATGAACTTGCAAATTATTGTAAGGAAAAAGGATTCAAAGCTCATAATATGCATATCGGCGGAGAGCATGAATTTGATTTCGGAAAAGTAAAGTTCACCATTGCTCATCACGGTTCCGAAACTCCGGATCATAGATATGGCGGAGAGCCTGCAGGTGTCATTCTCACAATTGAAGGGAAAAAAATATATTACACAGGCGATACCGGTTTATTTTATGATATGAAATTAATTGGCGAAATGAATATCATAGATTGTATGCTTCTTCCAATTGGAGATAACTACACAATGGGAATTACAGATGCAGTAAAAGCAGTTGAATTTGTAAATCCAAAATTGGCAATTCCAATTCATTATAATACCTTTGAGGTGATTAAAGCGGACCCGTTTGAGTTCAAAAAGAAAGTTGAAGCAATGGGAATTTCATCACGGGTACTTAATTTTGGAGAAACAATCGAAGTTTAAGAATGCTGAGAAATTAAAATTTTTTATATGCGGCAAAGAATTGAATTTGGCATTTGAGTGAACTTATTTTCAAATTATATATGAAAATAATATTTAAATACATATTTTTATGAAATTGAATTATAGTGTATCTTTAATTCCATAATATTAATTTCATTTATAATTAGTTCAATTTAATGGCAAAAATTATCGCTATAGCTAATCAAAAAGGAGGAGTTGGCAAAACTACAACTTCTATCAATCTTTCTTCGTCATTAGCCGCTGCTGAAAAAAAGACATTATTAATTGATATTGATCCGCAGGCAAATTCTTCATCGGGTTTAAGCATTCATAATCAAACCCCATCAGTTTATGAGGTTTTAATCGGAACAAAAGAAATAAATGAGGTTGCAATAAATTCTTTTATGCCTCATCTTGACGTTTTGCCGTCAAATATAAATCTAGTTGGTGCTGAAATCGAAATGGTTGACATTGAACATAGAGAAGGGCTGCTGAGGAAAGCACTTGAAAACATAAAAAATAATTACGAATATATTTTAATTGATTGTCCGCCTTCATTAGGATTACTTACTTTGAATGCTCTGTCAGCCGCAGATTCGGTTTTAATTCCGGTTCAGTGCGAATATTTTGCTCTGGAAGGCCTAGGCCAATTATTGAATACTATAAATATTGTTAAACAGCATTTTAATAAAAACCTAACTATCGAAGGTGTTTTATTAACCATGTTTGACACAAGATTGCGATTGTCTCATCAAGTTACAGAAGAGGTTAAAAAATATTTCGGGGATAAAGTTTTTGAAACGATAATTCATAGAAATGTTAGAATATCCGAATCGCCAAGCTATGGCAAACCCGTTATACTTTACGATGCTATTTCATCAGGCTCCAAAAACTATATGTCTCTTGCTTCTGAACTAATACAAAGAAATACACCTGTAGAAAAACATAATTAGATATGAGTAAACTAAAAACAAGTTTAGGAAGGGGATTGGATGCGCTTATTAATCAGCAGCATGTGAAAAATAAAGAAGTAGAAACTGCTGATTACTCTGATCTTCGAAAAGATGATGGTCAGACCATTGATGCCTTGGCAAAAATTCCTATCGGTAATGTGAAGCCTAATCCTTTTCAGCCAAGAGTTCACTTCGAACCTGAAGCGCTTGAAGAATTAAAAAAATCCATTCTTTCAAATGGATTAATTCAACCAATAACAGTACGAAGAGTTAATGAACAAGGGTTCGAATTAATATCAGGTGAAAGAAGATTACGGGCATGTATTGAAATTGGCTATAAAGATATACCGGCATATATAATCAAAGTTGACAGCGACGAAAGTATGCTTGCTTTTGCTTTAATTGAAAATATTCAACGTGAAAAATTAAATCCGATTGAAATTGGATTTGCCTATAAGCGCCTTATGGAGGAATGCAGTTTAACTCAAGAAGAAATTGCTGAGAAAGTTGGTAAAGATAGGTCAACTGTTGCTAATTCAATCAGGCTTTTAAAGCTGCCGAAAGAAATTCAAGATAGTTTAGTTAAAGAAGAAATTACCTCCGGACATGCCAGAGCATTAATAAATCTTCCTTCAGAAGAACTGCAAATATTTGCTTTGAAGAAAATGAAAGAGGGAAATCTTTCGGTTAGAAAAGTTGAACAATTAGTTAAAAAACTTTTAACTGGAACTGAACACAAAAAGAAGGCACCATCCTTTACAACCAAAACAACAGCTTTTTCAGCAAATTTAAATGATGTTGAAGATAAGTTGAGAAGAATATTCGGGACAAAAATTTTATGCAAACAAAAGCAAGATGGTTCCGGTGAAATTGTAATTGAATTTTATTCTAATGATGAGCTTGAACGGCTTTTTGAACTTTTTGAAATCATTGACAAATCATATCATTAAAATCGCAATCATTTTTTTTACTTTGCAGATTTCAATTAATGCTCAGCAAAGTACAATTCAAGAAGAGACAAATTCTAACGAAGATACTACTGCATATGTAAGGACAAAATCTCCATGGGGTGCTGTTTTACGCAGCGCAATTATACCAGGCTGGGGACAAATTTATACTCACTCTTATATAAAGGCTCCTATTATATGGGGAATCGGAATTGGCTTAACAGCAGCTTGGATTTGGAATAATAATAAGTATTGGAAATATGCCAATCTTTATGCAGAGAGCGGTTATTTAACGGATGTTTATAAGTCAAATAGAAATTTTTTTAGAGATCAACGAGACTTGATTACAATTTACATGGCACTAGCTTATTTCCTCAACTTAGTTGATGCATATGTTGACGCAGCTCTTTTTGATTTTAATGTCACAGAAAATTTTTATACACATCAGCCAATGCTGGGTTTTAAATTAAAATTTTAAATTATCTGTTATGAAAAATACTATCACCTGCGGCAATTGTAATACTGAAAATCCGTTTTATCAGCTCAATTGTAAAAACTGCAACACTTATTTAAGAGATAGAGTTTATAACATTGATTTATTTAAAATCCTCGGACTTATAATTGAGTCACCAAAAAAGGCATTTCAACTAATAGTTTTTGCAGAGCATAAAAATTTTATCTATTTAATTTTGTTTTTCGTAGCAATCAAGTTTTATGTTGATGCAAATTTAATATCAGTTTGGACTTCAAAATATTATCAAATACATGGCAACATTTTTATTGAAATTACGGTTATAATATTGATCACTCTTTTGATTGTATTTTTAATTTCATTTATAAGCCAGTTAATTCAAAATGGTGCCGGATTATCAAACCGACTTAAAGATAATTTTGCAATAACAATTTATTCACTAACTCCACATGCATTTGGAGCTATAATTCTATTCCCAATCGAGTTAATCCTTTTTGGAGAATATTTATTTTCCACGAATCCTTCTCCTTTCGCTATAAAAGAAACAATAGCTTATGCGCTGTTAGGTGTTGAGTGTCTAATAATTTTATGGTCCATCTTTTTGTTGATATCCGGCAATTTTGTAGTTACAAAAAATTTATTTTATTCAATTTCTATTGCGATAATTGCTAACCTAATTATATTTTATTCACTCTATTTATCATCTAAAATATTATTCTAAAATAAAATGACACAGAACATTTTTGAAAAAGAAAAAGAACTCTTTATTCACACATATAATAGAATTCCAATCGAAATTAAATTCGGTCAAGGCGTTCATCTTATTGATAAAAATGGAAACAAGTATCTGGATTTTTTTTCAGGCTTGGGTGTAAATGCGCTTGGATATGCTCATCCCAAAATTGTTGAAGCTGTGAGTAATCAAATAGCGAAGTTTGGACATTTATCCAATAATTACATATCTGAAATTCAAATTGAATTTGCAGAGCTTTTACTTAAACATTCTAAAATGAGTAAAGTATTTTTGAGTAATAGTGGAACGGAATCAATTGAAGGAGCTATTAAATTAATTCGAAAAAAATACGGTCCGAATAAAAAAATATATTCTCTTACAAACTCATTTCATGGCAGAACTTATGGTGCTATGAGCCTTACTGCACGAATGAAATACCGTAAAGGATTTGAACCGCTTTTACCTAACATCGATCAAATAAATTTTAATGACGTTGATGATTTAAATAATAAAGTTGATGCTGACACTGCCGGAATATTTATCGAATTTATTCAAGGTGAAGGCGGTATTAATGTAGTGTCTCAAAATTTTATTTCACGGCTGAATGAACTAAAAAGTAAATTTGATTTTTTAATAGTTTCTGATGAAATTCAATGCGGAATTGGTAGAACCGGACTTCCTTTTTCACACGATCATTTTAGTGTTAAACCTGATATAATTGTGAGTGCAAAAGCTATTGGAGGCGGGTTACCTTTAGGCGCAATTCTTATTTCTTCGGAATTAGAAACTGTTTTTGAAGTCGGAAAACATGGAACTACATTTGGCGGAAATCCTATAAGCTGTGCTGCAGGCAAAGTTGTTCTTGAGGAAGTATTTGAGAATGGATTGATGGAGCAAGTTGCGGAACATGGCATTTATTTAATAGAGCAATTGAACGAATTACAAAAAATCTTTCCCAATGATATTAAAGAAATTCGCGGCAAAGGATTGATGGTGGGTATTGATTTATTTTATAATGGAAATAAGATCGTAGAAAATCTTCGTGAAAGAAGAGTACTTGCCAATTGTACAAATGAAACGGTAATTAGATTGCTCCCGCCTTTAATTATAACTAAAAATGATATAGATTTTTTTCTATATAATTTTCACGAAACTCTTAAAACAATAAGCAAATAATGGATCGACAAACTGATGTTTTAATAATTGGCAGCGGGATTGCCGGCTTATTTTCAGCATTAAAAATTGCTGAGTTTGCAAAGGTAATTGTAGTGACTAAAAAGAATAAATCAGAATCCAATACTAATTATGCCCAGGGCGGGATTGCTTCAGTAATCAGTCAGAATGATTCATTCGAAAATCATGTGAGTGACACAATTATTGCGGGAGCAGGGCTCTGTAATCTGAAACACGTAGAAATAATGGTTCAAGAAGGTCCCCAGAGAATTTATGATCTTGTTGAAATTGGAACCAAATTCACTAAAAAGAATGGGGAGTTCGATTTAGTTAGAGAAGGCGGCCATTCCATGGCAAGAATTCTTCATGCAGCAGATTTAACTGGAAAGGAAATTGAAAGAGCATTAATTGAAGCTGTTAATTCTAATATAAATATTGAGGTTATAGAAAATACTTCAGCAATTGATTTGATAACTGAACATCACATAGAAAAACTAAGAAGCTCTAAACTTGAAAATCGAAATTGTTGGGGTGCATATATTCTAGATACAAACAAAAATGAAGTATTTAAAATATCTTCTAAAGCTACTTTGCTGGCAACTGGAGGTATGGGACAGGTTTATCAGCATACTACCAACCCGGTCATTGCTTCAGGTGACGGCTTTGCAATGGCTTATAGAGCGGGAGCAAAACTTGGGAATATGGAATTTATCCAATTTCATCCTACTTCATTATATACTGAGAATAAATCAAATGGTTCTTCGTCACCATCATTTTTGATTTCGGAAGCTGTAAGAGGATTTGGAGGCATATTAAGGACAAAAGATGGTGCTGCATTTATGGAAAAGTATGATAAGAGAAAAGAGCTTGCTCCGAGAGATATTGTGGCAAGAGCAATTGATAATGAATTAAAGAAGAGAGGGGATGATTTCGTTTATCTGGATGTGACTCATAAAAATAAAAATGAGATACTAGAACATTTTCCTCATATCTATTCAAATTGCTTGAAAGTTGGAATAGATATATCAACCGATTTTATACCTGTAGTACCGGCAGCCCATTATGCCTGCGGTGGAGTTATAGTGGATGAATTCGCCAGAACATCCTTAAATGGACTGTATGCTTGCGGAGAAGTATCTATGACAGGAGTTCATGGTGCAAATAGACTTGCAAGCAACTCGTTGTTAGAGGCAGTTGTATTCGCCTACAGAGCATCTGTAAATTTGAAAGAATTTCTTTCCAATTATAATTCAACTATACCAGATATACCGGGTTGGGATGATTCCGGTGTACTATCTTCAGATGAAAAAGTTTTAATTACCCACAGCATTAAAGAGATCAAACAAATAATGTGGGATTATGTTGGAATCGTCAGATCAAATTTACGATTGGAAAGAGCTTCTCGCAGAATTCACAATATTTTTATTGAATCAGAAGATCTTTATAAAAAAACAAAAATCTTTGAAGGCATTTTAGAATTAAGAAATATGACTACTTGTGCTCATGCCATAATTAAATCAGCTAAAATGAGAAAAGAGAGCAGGGGATTGCACTATACTTTGGACTACTTAAAAATCTTACCCAATGAAGAAGCTAAGGACACAATCTTGCAGAATATAAACCCTTAAAGATTGTCAGCAATAAATTTTTCAATTGCACCATAACGTATTCCTTTAGTACTAACTTTTACTGAATTAATATTAAATATTTCCAAAATCTTGTATAGAATTATAGTGCCGGCTAATAATACATCTTCACGGCCGCTTACAATAGAACGGTATTTATTTTTTATTTCAAGTGAATCCATAGTTGACAATTCATCCATCAATAATTTTATATCACTCGTAAGTAACGTACTACCCTCGATAATTTCTTCATCATATTCTTGCAAATTTTGCTGAATGCAGGCAAGTGTGGTGGGGGTTCCAGCTATTGCAATAATCTCTTCAGCGTCAAAACTATTTTCATTTTTGAATTCATTAAAAGTATTTTCTATATGAGAAATGAATTTTTTAATTTGAAATTTTGCCGGTGGATCGTCAACTAAATAATTTTCAGTGCCGCTTACTACTCCAACATTAAAACTTTTATTAAATAAAATCTCATCCCCTTTTCCATAAGTTATTTCTGTACTTCCTCCGCCAATATCTATCATTAAACTTTTATTATTTTTATTTATTCCTGTAGCTCCAAGAAAAGAAAGCTTAGCTTCATCCTCACCGGAAATAATGTTTGTATCATATCCAAATTCAGACTTAATTAAATTTTTAATTTGTTGAGAGTTTGCTGCAATCCTAAGGGCATTTGTCCCGGTGACTAAAACCGTATCGCAATCATATTTCTTTATGAACTGCTGGTATTCTTTAAGAATCTGAAGTAATGCAAGAATTTTTTCTTTTGATATATCTTTTCCAGGGGATAAACCTTTGCCAATCCTTGGAATTCGTTGTTCATTTAGAACTGTTTTAAAAGTTTTTTGATGAATATTAATCTCTGCAATCAGCAAGAGAACCGTATTTGTGCCAATATCAATTGAAGCAATAGTCATAATTTTTTTTTATTTTAATTTTCTTAATAATATAAATTATATGCAAAAAGAGAAACTTCTTACTAAAATTTTTCTTTATATTTCAGCTGTATCTGGAATGATTTGGACCGGAACATATCTTCTCAGATTAAGCCTTTCATATCAACTTTTTGAACCTAATGAATTTGTTGTTAAAAGTATTTATTCGCAGGAAAATTTGTTTGCATTTTTCAATATTTTTTTAATCGCCATTGAAACAACAGCAATCTGTTATTTAATTTTTATAATTGCCTATCTTATTTTTATCACCACAACAAAATACAAATTAAAACAAAACGGCTGGTTACTCATCATTACTATAATAATTTTTTTAACGTTTCCATTCGAAATATACTTAATGACAATTGATTATAAAATGGTACAAGAATTGAGTTCAGCATCTTTTGTTGTTAACAACGTGGTCAATTTGATAATAAAAAGATTTACTTCACTTGCTGGATTCCCATTAATGGAACTTTTTGCATATTTTTCAATTATCTATTTCGTAATATTTCAACCTCTAAAAGTCACTGAGAAACAAAATGAAAATTAAAGAAAAAGAATTTGAAGACCTCATCCAGGAATTAAAAATTGTGGCATCTCAATTAGGTGCAGAAGTTAGGTTTGAAAAAGGTGATTTTAAAGGAGGATACTGTCTTCTAAAAGAAAGTAAAGTAATAGTAATAAATAAATTAGCAAATCTCCAAAGAAAAGTGATGATACTTTCTGCGGCACTAAAGGAATTGGGTGCAGATGAAATTTACTTATCACCCAAACTAAGGGAAGTCATTGAAGAAATGACGGAGGAAAAATGAAGATATTAGTTCTAAATGGGCCGAATCTAAATTTGCTTGGAGCAAGAGATGAAACTCACTATGGAACAATTACTTTAGAAAATATTAAGAATCTTTTAGAAGACGAATTTAAGAATATTTCATTTGTCTTTTTTCAATCTAACTTGGAAGGCGAGTTAATTGACAAGATTCAAAATGCAAAAAATAATTTCGACGGGATTTTAATAAATCCAGGTGGTTATGCTCATACGTCTGTGGCTATTAGAGATGCGCTGACTGATTCAATTTTAAAGAAAGTTGAAGTTCATTTATCTCATTTAGTTAATCGTGAAAATTTTAGGCAATCTTTAATAACTGCTTCAGGATGTGATGGTTACATATCAGGTTTTAAAGTAATAAGTTATGTGGCGGGGGTTTACACTCTAATAAAATTAATAGAAAATAATAACAAAGGAAAGAATTAAAGTGATAAAAGCAGTAATATTTGATCTCGATAATACACTTGTGGACTTCATGAAAATGAAAAGAAGAGCGATAGAAGAGGCAATTCCAGCTATGGTGGATGCTGGTTTAGAAGTAACTCCAGAAGTTGCAAGTAAAATAATTGACGAAATATATAAAGAGCAGGGCATTGAATACCAACAAGTTTTCGACGAATTTTTGAATCGGGTTTTAAACAAAGTTGATTATAAAATTCTTTCTGCGGGTATTGTTGCTTATAGAAGGGCTAGGGAAGCCGCATTAATTCCTTATCCGCATGTATATTCTACATTAAATAAACTCCTTAAGATGGGGATTAAAATGGGTATAGTTTCGGATGCGCCAACCAAAGAAGCCTGGCTGAGATTGGCTTACTTAAATTTTCATCACATTGTCGATGCCGTTGTGACTTTTGAAGATACCGGAAAAAGAAAGCCGAACCCCGAACCTTTTCAATTGATTTTGGATAAGCTAAATGTAAAGCCAAACGAGGCTTTAATGGTAGGCGATTGGGCAGAAAGAGACATACTGGGAGCTGCAAAACTTGGAATGAAAACTGCTTTTGCAAGGTATGGAGATACTTTTGATACTGATGCTCATAATGCTGATTTCGAATTAATTGATATTGCTGAGCTAATCGATATTATTAGCAAAGAGAACCAATTATAGAAGTCATTTAAAGCAAATATTTATTTAATCACTTTAAGCTTGCTATTAAAAACTCGATTAATTATTTTTCTTGTGAACAATTTTGAGTTAGCATGAAAGATCTTTCAATTAAAAAGCTTTACTACTCAATTAGTGAAGTAAGTAAAATCACTGAAGTTGAACAATATGTTCTTAGATATTGGGAAACTGAGTTTGAACAATTGAAACCTCAGAAGAATAGGGCAGGAAATAGAATATATACCAATAAGGATATAAAGCTCATACTTCAAATTAAAAACTTGCTTCGCGATCAAAAATACACTATTGAAGGTGCAAAAAACATATTAGACAATGGTAGTGTAACCGAGGAGCAATTAAGTTTAGTTGCTGAAATTGAGAACTCAGGAAATCATAATGAATCTCCTATTAACGTTGAAGTTAAAAAGGATAAGCCTTCAATTAAAAAAGACTTAGAGGAAATTAAGAATTTTTTGCAAATACTTCTTGCAAAGCTTTAAAATAATCGGAACGTGGCGCAGCCCGGTAGCGTACCTGAATGGGGTTCAGGTGGTCGTGGGTTCAAATCCCACCGTTCCGACTGAAACGGCCCTTTTATATAAAGAGGGCTTTTTTATTTTTTAATTGAGCAGTATTTAAAAAGTATCTACCAGATTTAAGTCAGCTATTATATTTTATTCGATATGATTAAAGTTTCAGTTTTTCTAATACTAATTTTCACATCACTAAGCTATTATTTATTTTTCGTTGAGAATGACGAGAATGCTAAAATTCAGAATCCAATTCATTCCTCATTTGATCCAAATAAAAAAATAAATTATCTCGGAACCGGTGGAGGTGGCTGGAGCAATGAAATTGCAGTCCATCCATCAAATCCCAATATAGTTTTTGTCGGATCTGATAATGGCGGATTATTCAAGTCAACTGATGGAGGCAAAAGCTGGGTTAGACCAATGGGAGAATTGGGATCTAACAAAATATTTAATTTTCAAGTTTGTGGAGTTGATATCGATCCATCAAATCCTCATACTGTTTGGGCAGCAACTGGGGCTGGCCCGTTTAAGTCAACTGATAGTGGTGAAAGCTGGAAATATTTAGGCGGTAATGGATTTCCAATATTGAATCAAAAAAATAGGCGAGAAACAAATTTATCTTCTGTTTATGTTCACCCTGCAAATTCCAATTTAATTTATTTAGGTCTAGGAGGCTCTGCTAAACATAGAACGATTAAAGCCGGTAAATATTTTGAGATAGGCTGGAAATCAACTGATGGTGGTCAGTCATGGAAGTCTCTTGGAAAAGGTGGTGATGCACCAAATCCAAGTGAGGCTTTTGGAGTTGCGAAAATAGCATTTTCATATCGAGATCAAAACATAGTATATTTTGCCACAAACCAAGGTCTATTTAAATCAACTGATGGGGGAAATACATGGACTCACATACTTAATATTGGAACTGCAAAAAGTGTTGATGTTGTAAAAAATGATCCCAACAAAGTATTTTGTGCAGTTGAAAACAGTAAAAAAGATAATCCTAATAATGGCATTTGGTATTCAAATGATGGAGGAAATACATGGAAACACCCTTATTCAATTGAAGGTTTCCAATATTCAAAAAGTTATTTAGGCACTAAAAGATGTGATTGGATACAAATATTAGATGATAATGGAAAATACATTTATGCAGCAGTTTTCGGTAGGTTTTTACAATCTACAGATGGAGGACTAAATTGGGAATTTTACAATAAACTATATCAGAAACCAACCGATCCAGATGGTGCCTTTGATGACGCTGGGAATGGACTGAAACAATTTTTTGTTTATAGCGGCAATAAGAATATTGCTTACGTGGATGGAACTTTCATGACTCTAAAAACAACCGATCATGGTTCGTCATGGCATCAAACCTATGGCTACAAATCAGGAGATAATGGCTGGATCAATAATGGTTATGTAAATACGGCTGTTGTTGATATGCTGCTTGATAAGAATAATATTTTCATTTTAGATCCAGATATCGGGCTTCAAATTAGTACCAATAATGGAAGCACTTGGAAAATTTTGAGTTCTGACAAATATCTATCAGGCGCCACTTCAATTATTATGGATAAAGATAATTATTATGCTTTATATGGTTCATCAAATTCCGGCGGACTTTTTAAGGCAACGAAACAAGACCCGTTTAAGTGGAAGCTAACTGAGGATTTTAAAGGCAACTTTAGTGATTATACCACGATGATTTCAGCGCAAAATGGAAGCACTAACAAAATATTTATTACCTTTTGGTCAGCAAAGGGCGGTGTGTTTTCATCATCAACTAGTCGCCAATTTCGGAAGGAACAAAATTTCAAACAGTCGCGTGCTACTTTTATCTACCAAGATCCAAATAATTCAAATTATTTATATGCTGGATTTTCTTATAATGAAGGCGGCGGGTTATATCGTTCTACTGATTTTGGAGAAACCTGGAATCAAATTGATTCGAAAGATAACGGTTCTGATGTTCACACAGTTGTTGTAAAACCCGGTAATAGCGACTTAATCATTAAAGGCGTTAGAGGGTATTCAACTCCCGGTAAAGGAGGAGCATATAGATCAACAGATTTTGGAAGACATTGGAAGAGGATTGATGAAACTATTAAGATACCTTTTGAGCTTAGCGGCAATTCTCAACAAAGATGGGTTAAAAGTCTTTGCTATACAATTGACGGTAAATTAGTTATGGCCTTCACTAATGATAGTGATGCATATTGGTTTCCAGGGATTTATATTAGTGCTAACGACGGATCAACATGGGAAAAATTAGATACAAATGGCATCAGCGGCAGAGTAGCTAAAGTGATACCTGATTCACATGATCCAAATATATTATGGATATGCTCTGACGGAACCGGAGGAGTGCGGTATAGAATAAACTGATTCTCATTCTAATTAGTTAAATTTGGGGAAATATTTTTTAACCATTCTTTTTTACCCGCTGACTTACTTTAATAAATTAGATTTATTACTTAACTTAACATTCAAAATTTATAGAAAAAATTTTTAATTATGAATATAAAATCTGACAAACCAAAATGTTTTTGCGGTATTTTTGGAATTTACGGGACCAGTGATGCGGCATCAAAAACTTATTACGGACTTCATTCTCTTCAACATAGAGGGCAAGAGGCTTCCGGAATTGTAACTCAAAATTTAAACGGAAATGGCAAATCGATTTTCAATATACATAAAGGTGAAGGCTTAGTATCAGAAGTATATCATAATCCAAAAGTTTTTACTGAAATTCTTCTGGGCAATTCTGCAATTGGACATAATCGATATTCTACAACCGGAGCTTCAGAGTCAATAAAAAATATTCAACCTTTTGTTGTTAATTATAGAATGGGAAATTTAGCAATTGCTCACAACGGAAATCTGACTAATGCAAAAGAACTTCGTGAAGAGCTCATTAATGAGGGTGCTATTTTTCAAACCACGAGCGATACAGAAGTAATCCTCCATTTAATTGCACGAAGCAGATTAGACAATCAAATTGATCAAATCAAAGAAGCAATTTCCAAAATTAAAGGAGCGTATTGCTTATTGATATTAACCGATGATAAATTAATTGCTGCTAGAGATCCATACGGATTTCGGCCGCTAGCTTTAGCAAAATTAAATGATTCTTATATCATTGCATCGGAAACATGTGCGTTTGATATAAATTCTGCAAAGTTTTTACGAGAAGTTCATCCCGGCGAACTAATAGTAATTGATGAAGAAGTTCTAATTACAAATGAAATTAAATCGTACAATATTGTTGAAGAGAAATTTCCAAAACAGCATTGTATATTCGAGTATATATATTTTTCAAGGCCGGACAGTTTTATTTTTGGCCATAACGTTGATAAGATGCGCAGAAGGCTTGGTAAAATTTTAGCGCGTAAACATCCGGTGGAAGACCAAGATGGTGAAAAAGTTATTGTCATTAGTGTTCCGGATAGCTCGAATACAACTGCATTAGGATATCAGAGTGAATTAAAAAAACAAGGTGTCCCATCAAAAATTGAAATCGGTTTAATAAGAAGCCATTACGTTGGAAGAACTTTTATTCAGCCTGGCCAGGCAAAAAGAGAAATCGGTGTAAAAATTAAATTTAATATTGTTAAAGGCGTGCTCGAAGGTAAAACTGTAGTAATTGTTGATGATTCAATAGTTCGAGGGACGACTTCAAAACAATTGGTTAATTTAATTAGAGAAGCAAAACCAAAAGCTATTCATTTAAGAATTTCATCTTCACCAATTATGCATCCTTGCTATTACGGTATGGATTTCCCAAGCAAAGATGAGTTGATTGCAAACAGATCAAATGGTAATGTGAAAGAAATTGAAAAATATCTTGAAGTAGACAGCTTAGAATATTTAACTATCGATGAAATGCTTGAAGCCGTTTCCGAAGCTCATCCCGATAATTTTTGTACTGCATGTTTTTCCGGCAATTATCCCACAAAAGTTGATTCCAACTTTAAAAAGGAAATGTATGAAGTTTAAGCTGTTAAAGCTTTTTCTCATTTTCATATTTGCCGAAAGTTCTCTCTATTCTCAATCAACATTTTTTATCAAGTACAAAAATACTGTCGATAAAAATACGGTTGAAAGTAAAATTCAAACTCAATCTATAATACCACAAAGCGGACTTCAAAATCTATCCAAACCATTCAATCTTAAAACTGAAGCAAGTCATTTTGCTCGCGGGTTGGGAAATGCAGATGAAGCTCTTTCAAGAATAATAAAAGTTAATACAAACGTTACTCTCAGTATTGAAGAATTTTCACAAATGTTTAATGACGATCCGTCTATTGAATATATTGAATCATCTCAAACATATAAAGTAGATTTTACACCTAATGACAGTTTGATCTCTGAACAATGGGCTTTGGAAAAAATTAAAGCTTACGATGCGTGGAATATAACTCAAGGTTCCGATTCAATCTTGATTGGCGTTATAGATACCGGCATTGATTTTTTACATCCTGATTTGAAAAACAATATTCATTATAATGAAGGTGAAATTGGGATTGACAATAATGGTAGAGACAAGCGATCAAATGCAATTGATGACGATGGAAATGGATTTATTGACGACTGGGAAGGATGGGACTTTGTAGATAGAGTCGGTTTTCCATTTGATAGTGTCGGAGGTGATTTTCTTACATGGGATAATTATCCGTTTGATCCTATACCCGGGAATGCAGGATTTCATGGGACTGCAGTTGCTGGAGTGATCGGCGCTGAATCCAATAATTCAATTGGAATTGCTGGTGTGATTCCAAAGGTTAAGCTTTTAAATTTGCGTGCTTTCGACAATAGCGGAAATGGGGAAGAGGATGATGCCGCCGCCGCTATTCTTTACGCAGTTAAGATGGGGGCAAAGGTTATAAATATGAGTTGGGGAGACAATACTTTTTCTTATGTCTTAAGAGATGTCATTAGATATGCATATTCAAAAAATGTTGTTTTGGTGGGCAGCTCTGGTAACACTAATAATACTGAGTTACATTATCCTTCAGGTTACCCTGAAGTAATTTCTGTAGGCAATTCAACCAAAGAAGAATATTTAACAGGATCTTATGGTTCTACTTTAGATTTAGTTGCACCTGGTACAGATATACTAACAACCTATTTAAATAATTCTTATGAAATTTTTAGCGGAACTTCTTTTTCAGCTCCGCATGTTACAGCCGCCGCCGGATTAATTTTGTCGCTTGGAAATTTTACTAACCAAGAAGTGAAACAAATTATAAAATCCACATGTGATGATGTCGATCAATCTGGATGGGATTATAAAAGTGGTGCGGGTAGATTAAATTTATATAAAGCTTTAAAAACTCTTTCGCCTGCTAATATCAGTATAAATTATCCGTCCCAAGATTTTGCTACATCTAATGACACCTTAAATATCAACCTTACAGTTATGTCACCTTACTTCGTAAATTTTGACTTAACGTATGGAGAAGGTGTAAATCCCGATAATTGGAATTCATTAATTTCAGATAATAAATATCAAATTCTTAATCAAAAGGTTTTTAGCTTTAATTTATCTAGTCTTTCTGATGGCGCATACACATTAAGACTTATTGTGCATTTAAGTAATGGTAATTCTACAGAAGAACGAATTAATTTTTATGTAGAAAGATTTCCTCCGGAAATTGAACTTGAAGGAGCAGGCCCTGTTTACTACGGTGATAAATCAACTGTTGTTGGAGAACTGTATACTAATCAAAAATCGATAGCAAGACTTTATTATCGGAAGGTTGGTGATCATGAATTTAATTTTATTACACTTGATGGCTTTAATACAAACAATGAATTCGTAAAGCAGTTTCACTATGGCTTTATCCCTAAACAGATTGTACAGCCTAACACAAATTATGAAATATATTTTGAGGCTGAAAATTTAGCCGGATTAAAATCTCAATTAAAAGACGGAAATAAATATTTCCAATTTGCAACGGATGATATTCCATCTTTATTATCATATAAAGAGCTGCCTTTTAGTTTACCTCGTGGGACTATTTTTGATAAGCCTGTTAATTTTCTATCAAACAATTCAAATGAAATTCTTTTTAATGATAGTCAATCTTCTGATAGCTTAAATGTGCATTATACTTTATTTCATTGTTTAAATGATTCATTAATTCAAAGCGGTTCAGTTAACAATAAAATACCTATTTATGCTGGTGATCTAAACAATAACGGCAAACAAGATTTGCTTTCAATTTTATATCCGTCAAGTTATATGGATGAACAAATTCAACCTGCCACTTTTAATTTGGAAAACAAGTTAACTATAAAGTATTCGAAGGACACATCTTTTTATCCAACATTGGCCATGGATTTTGATGACGATGGAACTACCGAAATCTTAAGTAATTATTTCAGTAAAAAAACTACAGTTTGGAGAATTGGAAATAATTTTTCAATTTCAGAAATAGATTCATTACCCAATTATTCTTATATAACTCCGTACGATACTATTACAAGTCAGGACTCCGTGAATAAGATTGGTTTAAATTCATTTACCGTTGCCGATTTAAATGGAGACGGCACAAAGGAAATTTGGATGGTTGATTTTGACGGAGATTTGATTAGTTACAAAATTCTTAAAAATCCTTTACGTTTTCAAAAAGGTGATAGTCTAATTACTCAATTATTTGAAACTACTTCAAATAATATTCTCGCTTCGGGAGATTTTGATGGTGATGGAATTGACGAGATTGCAGTATTATTACAAACAAATGGCATTGCTCCAAATTTTTGGTTGAAGATTCTAAACTTCAAAAATGATCAGCCAAATATTTTATATGAAAGATTATTCCTTGATCAGTCGGCTGAATTTATTGGTTTTGGTTTTTCAAAAGTTTTTCAATCTCTACGATTTACAGATATAGATAACGATGGCAAAGATGAATTAGTTTTAAATATTTTCCCTTATGCGTATATCATTAAAAGCGGCTTAACTGGCGGAAATATTGTTTTCTTTAAAGAAGGTATAAATACTGAAAATATTTTTTCCGGAGATATAAATCAAAATGGAATTAATGAGATTGGCTTGCAAACTCCAAATGGATTTAAATTTTACGAATTCGGTGAATCAAATAAAGCTTTGGCGCCATCCATAGTTTCCGGATATAGCATGGATTCTACAAGAATTAAAATTAATTGGAATGGTTCTGCTCAGAGCTATTATATATATAAAGGGGAAACTGAACAATCGGTTACATTATTTGATTCTACTGATCAATTATTTTATATAGACTCACATGTTTTGAATGAAAAAGAATATTTTTATAAGCTTCAATCATTTGATCAAACAAAACAAAATAAATATTCAGATTTAACTCAAACAATAAAAATTTATTCTCATCAACCAGCCAGCATTAAAGAAATTGAAAATAGTTCGCACTCGACTTTGCTAGTTACCTTTTCCAATTTAGTGAATAATACTATTGAAAATCTTCAGTCATTCGAAATATTAAATGTTGGTTATCCTAATTCAATTTCAGCTGCTTCACAGAATTCATATTTACTTACATTTAAAAATAATTTACCTGCAGGTGAGCATAAATTAATTATAAAAAGTATTAAAGATTATTACGGATCTCCAATGCTTACAGATACAATCTCTTTTAATGTTGACTCGTCTATAATTAAAAAACAATTTTTTATTTCATCACATACTATCATCAACCCATTTGAAATTAAAATATCATTTAATTTAGATGTTGATGAAGTTTCTAGTACCTCAATAAATAATTATGAATTTAATCCGTTGAATTCTATCTCTAAAATAGAAGCCGATCAGACAGATAAAAAATCGATTTATATTTTTCTGGATAAAACAAAACCGGTTGGAGCGATAGGAAAGGAATATAGATTGAGAATTACAAATATCTTTTCTTCCGAGTCAACCGGAAAAATTATAATCAATTCAGGCGCAGGCAGTTATATTATTTTGAGCAATTATACCGCCAATCTTTCCGATGTATATGTGTATCCTAATCCTATTAAAATTAACAGTTCACCGCAAAATTTAATGTTCGCTAATCTTCCGAAAAAAGTAAAAATTGTTATATTTAAACTTACAGGTGAACAAGTTAATGAAATTGAGCATAGCGGTGGTGATGGTGGAGTTGAATTCAATTTGAAAGATAAAAACGGTGATGAAATCAGCAGCGGAATTTATATATATAGAGTAGTTAGATTAGATGACAACAATAATGAAGTTGAAGAAAAACTTGGTAAATTTGCAGTTGTAAAATGATTATAAACACTAAAGAAATATATACTAAGTCAAATTTACTAAGCTTATTAAGACTGCTGCTTGTAATACCGTTTTGGATTTTACTCGATAATTTTTCTAATCCGACGGTAAGATATTATACATTTGCACTTTGCATTTTTGCTGCCATAACTGATATTCTTGATGGATATTTAGCACGTAAGTTTAATGAGGTTACAGAGTTTGGAAAAATAATCGATCCGCTGGCGGATAAAATCGCTGTTGGTGTTATCATTATTAAGCTTTATTTGATTGGAATTATTCCAACTTATTATTTTGTAATGATAATTGGAAGAGATTTAATAATATTTTTTGGCGGAATTTTTATAACTAACAAAATAAAAAGAGTGCTTCCGTCAAATATGCTTGGAAAAATAACCGTACTAAATATTGGAATAGTGATTCTTCTTTTTATAATTAGAATTGACACTTCACTTATAATATTTAAGATTATTTATGGTTTGAGTATCGTATTGATCTTTGTTTCCTTAATTGGTTATACTATCCGGGCGAGTGAATTTTTAAAACAGAAAAATTATGAATCTATTTGAAAATATTAATTTTGACAAATTAAAAAATGGCTTATCCAAAACCAGAGATAAAATTGTTAATTCAATTAATGAAACGATTACCGGTAAAGCAGTAGTTGACGATAAAACTCTAGATGAACTTGAAGAAATTTTAATTACATCCGACATTGGATTTGACATTTCAGAAAAAATAATCGAACAGGCTCGTCAAACTTACAAATCGGAAAAGGACCGTAAAAATGTTGGGCTTGTTGAATATGTTAAAAAGGAACTAGAAGATATTTTTGATGAAAATGGAACCGCCCCTAATAATGAAATTAATTTGGAAAAGTTTAAACCATATGTCGTTTTAATTGTGGGAATAAACGGAGCAGGGAAGACCACAACTATTGGAAAATTAGCGAACAATTATAAGAAAAGCGGATTAAAAGTAATAGTTGGTGCAGCTGATACATTTAGAGCTGCAGCGAATGAACAGCTTGATATTTGGGCTAAAAGAGCCGGCGTTGACATCATTCAAAAAAATAAAGGCGCTGATCCATCCTCTGTTGCTTTTGAGACCGTTCAAAAAGCTATCAAGGATAAATATGATATTGTTCTAATTGATACAGCCGGCAGGCTTCACAATAAAACGCACTTAATGGATGAGCTTCAAAAAATAAAAAGAGTTTTGAATAAACTATTAAACTATGCTCCCAATGAAACTTACTTAGTTTTAGATGGCAATACCGGACAAAATGCATTAATTCAGGCGCAAGAATTTTCTAAAGTAACAGATATCACCGGACTGATTATAACGAAACTCGATGGTACAGCTAAAGGTGGCGCAATTTTTCAAATTTGTTCTAAGCAGAAAATCCCGGTTAAATATATTGGTATTGGCGAAGGAATTGATGATTTACAAACATTTAATCCAAAATTATTTGTATCTGCATTATTTGAAACTAATTAGGAAATGATTTTATATGTTTATGAAAAGACCAAATCATCGGATTTTTGATTATCCGGCAAGATTTTATAAACCGGAATTAGATGAAAAAGAAAAAAGAAAAAGAAAATTAGGCTTCAGCCGAAAACACAAACAGATTAGAAGAAAAAGAAGTCCGGCTATTTGGGGGATATTACTAATTATTGTTATTTATTTATATTTGAAATTTGCAAAGCTGATTTGAAAAGGAGAATAGTTAGTTTACATAATATACATTATCGGACAATTATATTATTTAACTTTAATGCACATTTTCTATAAAACTTTCCAACTTACTATCATTCCCAAATATCACTAACCTATCAGCAGTTTTTAATTTATAATTTGGATCAGGCGTAATTATTATTGGTTCACTTTTTTGATCATAAATATCTTTAATATGTTTGATCATTAAAACTTCTATTCCATAATTATTTCTTAGCTTTATTTCGGCTAGAGTTTTTCCTAAAAATAAATTCGGAACGTGTATTTCAATAATTGAATAACCAGCCGCAACTTTTGTTGGTTTTGATTTATCCAATGTTTTTAATTCATTAGCAAGTCCGCTCGCCAAGTTTTCTTTTAACGTTTCTCGATTATAAATGGATAACACTTTCTGTCTTGTAATAGCTCCCAGAACTTCTTTAGGATCTGTAGAGCTTATTACCGGGAATTGATCCACATTCAATTTCCCAAATAAATTAAGTACATAATCTAAATCATCACTTGTTTTAACTACTGTGACAGAAGGATTAGCTATATCTCTTGCTACTATTACATCTTTAACAATTTCATACTCAGTTATAATCGGCCTTAATTCATTCTCAGTCATAATTCCAGATAATTCACCTTGGGAATTAATTGTATAAAATGAACTATTTGGACTTTCGATTAATTTTCCCATCAACTGAGGCAAGCCCATTTCTTCGTTAATTAAATCAATTTTTTCTAATTCTACATCTTCCACAAACACGGATTTTAGAATATTGACCTCACGGCCTTCAGAAATCTTGAAACCTTCAGCTTCCAAATGTTTTTCTTGAACTGATCCCTTTAAAGCTATCTGTACAAACATTGTACTTATGATCACCGCAAGCATTAAAGGAAGGATAAAAGAATAGTTTTGAGTCATTTCAAATATAATAAGGATTGCAGAAATTGGAATTGTATTTACTCCGCCAAGCATAGCTCCCATTCCAACCAAAACCATTGTGGTTGGATCAAGATTAAGTCCCCAAACAGAATTGACAATTAGAGCAAATAAATATCCAAAACATGCTCCCATATATAGGGCGGGAGCAAATAATCCTCCGAATCCTCCAGAATAAAGTATTAAAGGAACTAAAATAAATTTCAAAACCAATAAAACTAAAACTACATGCCATGCAATAGAGCTTGCTAAAATTTCATTAATGGCAGAATAACCAATACCAAATATCTCCTTATAAAAATATCCGCTAACACCGACTAATAATCCAACAATAACCATAATTGACCATTGTGGAATTTTCTTACGGTATATTTCATTTCTGAAAAATGATTGAACTTGGTTGGAATACCTAATAAATAAAACAGATATCAAACCAGAAAATATTCCTAGGATGGCAAATAAATATAAATGTGAGTAGTTAACAGGGCCTGCAATATGAAATTGAAATACAGATTCATTTCCTAATAAGATTCTAGACACAGCGCTTGCGGTTACTGAAGATAAAATTAAAGCTGAAAAAGTCGGTGTGTGAAAGTCATTTAATAATATTATTTCCAAAGCGAAAAAGACACCACCTAACGGAGAATTAAATATTGCCGAAATGGCTGCCCCAGCACCTGCAGCAGTAAAAATTCTGATCCTTTCATCTGATAGACTTAAAAAACTTCCCAATCGGCTTGCGACTCCCCCTCCAAGTTGAGCAGCCGGGCCTTCAGGTCCAACTGTACCTCCAGATCCAATGCAAACCACCGGAGCAATAAAATGGAAGATTGTAGTTTTTAATGGAATGTATCCCCCTCTTAATGCAACAGCTTTAATAACTTCTGAAACGCCTTTTCGTTTTGCGGTATCAGGTGCCGCAAGAATCATCATTGCCTGGATTAACATTCCAATAGCTGGAATAACCACTACTGCAGCAGCACCTAAAAAGAATAATCCTTCAGCTGTTTGTTCAAAAAATATCCTATTAAAAAATTCAATTGAATTGTGAAAAAACACTGCAGCTAAACCAACAACAATTCCTATTATCACTGAAAATATGGTAAAAGTTGTGTAATCGGGCAAAGAGAGTTTGGCTAATTTTTTTTGTAAATCTCTTTTTAAGCCGCGTGATTTTATAAAAAATTTTAAGAATTGTTTATTTGTTCTGTCTTTCAATTTCTATCTACAGTATTAATATTTGAAAAAACCTTCCCCTGACTTTCGTCCAAGTTTATTGGCTGCAACCATTTTTTTCAACAATGGGCATGGCCTGTATTTCGGATCATTGAAACCTGAATACAAAACATTCAAGATTGCCAGACAAACATCTAATCCTATAAAATCTGCCAGCGTCAGAGGTCCCATTGGATGATTCATACCAAGTTTCATAACTGTATCAATATCTTCAGCAGAAGCAACTCCTTCGAATAAAGCAAAGATGGCTTCATTAATCATAGGCATCAGTATTCTATTAGAAATAAATCCTGGATAATCAAAAACTTCGACTGGTGTTTTATCTAATTTTAAAGACAACTCTTTTATACTCTGAAATGTTTCATCACTTGTGGAATATCCTCTGATGATTTCAACCAATTTCATTACAGGAACGGGATTCATAAAATGCATTCCTATAAATTTATCAGGCCGATGATTTTTTGCAAGTTCAGTAATAGATATTGATGAAGTGTTTGAAGCAAATATAGAATCCTTTTTAATAATATTTTCTAAAGCATTAAATAGATTAATCTTAGCATCTTTGTTTTCATAAATTGCTTCAATAACGAGGTCTGAATTTATAGGTGTATTTTCAATTTCAACAACTGGGTTTATCCGTTTAAGCGTTTCACTTTTTTCATCCGATGAAATAATTTCTTTTTTTACTTGCCGGTCCAAATTTTTATTAATAGTAGCGATTGCTTTTTCGGACAACTCTTTATTCATTTCAACAAGATTTACTTTGAATTTATTTAAAGCAAACACATGGGCTATTCCGTTTCCCATTGTGCCGCCGCCTATTATTGATATTTCTTTAATTTCCATGGTATTTTAATTTTGATAATTTTTAACAATTAATGCAGATGCTTCTCCCCCGCCGATGCAAAGAGATGCTAATCCATATTTTAAATTACTTTTTTTCATTTCATGAATAAGTGTTACTAAAATTCTAGCTCCGCTGGCGCCGATTGGATGGCCTAACGCAATTGCTCCGCCATTTACGTTTACTTTTGATGCATCTAAATTAAGCAACTTGTTTACAGCTAATGAAACTACAGCAAAGGCTTCGTTGATTTCAAAAATATCTATATCTGAAATTTTCAGATCAGCTTTTTTCAAAACTTTTGAAATTGCATCTGCAGGCGCCGTTGTAAATTCTATGGGAGCTTTAGCTGATGAACTTTGAGCAATAATTTCAACCAATGGAGTTAAATTTAATTCTTTTGCTTTTTCTTCTGTCATGATTAATAAAGCGGCAGCACCGTCATTAATACTCGAAGCATTCGCTGCAGTTACAACTCCATCTTTTTCGAAGACAGGTTTAAGAGAAGGGACTTTATCAAATTTAATTTTCGACGGATCTTCATCCGCCTCAACATAAGTTTCTCCCGCTTTTGATTTTATTGGGACTTTAACTATCTCATTTTTAAATCTATCATTTTTTTGTGCCTCTAAGGCTTTCTTATATGAAGATACAGCAAATTCATCCAGTTCTTTTCGGGAAAAAGAAAATTTTCTCGCGCAATCTTCTGCACAACTTCCCATATGAATATCATTATAAACGTCCCACAAACCGTCTACAATCATTGAATCAATCAACTCACCATTTCCCATCTTCAATCCAAACCGTGCCTTAGGCAGCATGTATGGAGCATTACTCATGCTTTCCTGGCCGCCAGCAACAATAATCTCAGCGTCACCTAACAGTATTGCTTGATGCGCAAGCATAACGGCTTTCAAACCGCTGCCGCACATTTTATTAATTGTTAAACATTCAATTTTATTAGGTAATCCAGCGTAAATTGCAGCCTGTCTTCCTGGAGCTTGCCCCAAACCCCCAGTTAAAACATTCCCCATAATGACTTCATCAATTTTGCTGCTATCTATATTGGATTCATCTATTAATGATTTTATTGCAATACTTCCAAGTTGAGGAGCACTGAGTGATGATAATGAGCCGCCGAATGAACCTATTGGTGTTCGTTTTGCATTTGTGATTACAACTTTTTGCATTCGATTTTATCCTTGTTTTATAGGAAAGGAATAAACAAACATAAAAAAAAATTCAGGA
Organism: uncultured Ignavibacteriales bacterium; assembly: GCA_963731745.1. Classification (GTDB taxonomy): domain Bacteria; phylum Bacteroidota; class Ignavibacteria; order Ignavibacteriales; family Ignavibacteriaceae; genus CAVSWT01. The sequence goes on along the minus strand of CAVSWT010000010.1, from coordinate 358,493 downwards.
ATAATCAGTTGTTTGAAGCAATAAAGGAAAATTAAAACACTACTTTACTTTTTTAGTAAGCTTTGCTAATTCAAAGATTAAATTAACTACAATTAAATTAATATTAACATTATTTTGAACAGTAGATGAAAGTCTATCCAGTGTATAAACACAATTTGTTATTTCGATATCAGGAAATTTTAAATTGAATTTCTGTATTGTGTCCAAATGTGAATTGAAATAATAATCATCTATGTTGTGGCGATGTTTTTGAATATCATTGAGCCAAATAATAATCATTTGAATTAATAATCTTATTGTCTCTGAATCACCATCAGAAATAAATTGTGAAAATTCAGCTAATGCTGAATCATATTTTTTACCGAAAGAATATCTAAGTATAAAAATTGTTTTTTCTCTTAAAAGTTCGAAATCATTTTCGATTAATTTTAACGCCGTACTTATTGAACCGCCGGAGAAGGCTGCAACATTTTCAGCCAATTTAGTTTCTATAGAATAATAATCGATTAAAATATTTTTTAAATTTTCTTTACTTAAAGGATGAAAATTTATCAACCAACATCTAGACCTAATAGTTTCTCTCAATTTTTCAGGATAAGGCGTACAAACTATGAAAATTACACCCTCCGGAGGTTCTTCCAAATTTTTCAATAAAGCATTTTGCGCAGCTTCATTCATTAGATGTGCTTCGGATATCAAAACAATGCGGTATGCAACATCACTATAATTTAAAGAGAGAAATTTTTTAATATCTCTTATGCTATTGATCTTTATATTATTTGCTTTTGGCAGGTTAATTTTATGATATGGGTTTTTAATTTTTAAATCTAACCCCTCTTTAAAAAGCTGTATATCATCTGCTGAAAGTTTTTCAAATGGTTTACTTTCATCAGTTTCATTTTTCCCTCTTGGAAGTGGAATTATATATTTTACATATGGTTCACTAAAATTTGAAATAGAATTTATGATGTGAGAAGTATTGTTGGAGAGATCCAAGCTACCATTTAATGCTTGTGCAAATCGAATTGCAGTAAATTCTTTTCCACAGCCTTCAATACCCTGGAACAAAAAGGCATGAGGGATTTTAGAAGAATTGATTATGTTTGTTAATAATTCTTTTACATATTCCTGTCCATGTAAGCCAGCCCAATAGTTTTCCATAGCAAAAAAAAGGTGCCTAAGCACCTCGTTTAATAGTCATCTTCGTTATAAAAAAAGTCCTCATCGGAAGGGTAATCCGGCCAAATATCTTCTATAGATTCATATGGTTCATCAGAATCTTCGAGTTCCAATAAATTCTCAATAACTTCATAAGGAGCTCCGATTCTATCCGTATACTCCAATAATTCTTCCTTAGTAGCGGGCCATGGGGCATCATCCAAGTAAGCAGCTAGCTCCACCGTCCATATCATATTTTAATCTCCATTATAAGTTTTTCGTCTTTTTCTTATTTGTTATCTCAAAAAAACTAAAGTCATCAAAGAAAAATTCAATAGGATTTTGTTTAACTCCATCATGTTCAACTTCGTAATGAACGTGTGGGCCTGAAGATAAACCAGAATTCCCGCTCTTAGCTATCAAATCTCCTCTTTCCACCCTTGCACCTCTTCTAACTTTTGCAGATGAAAGATGGCCATATAAAGTTCTATAACCAAATCCATGATCGATTATAACAGTCAATCCATATCCGCCTTTATAACCCACAAATTGAACAACCCCGGCACCCGTTGTATATACCGAAGTTCCTATATCAGTTGAAATATCTATTCCAGCATGCATTCTTCTAATGTGAAGAATAGGATGCATCCTCATTCCAAAATCATGATTAACATATCCAGAGCAAGGTTTGATTGCCGGCATCGCAGAGTATAATTTTTTATTATCTTTAATCTGAGTTGTTATTTCTTTATATAAAGTTTTTTCAAACTGAATTTTTCGGGAAACTTCATCTATATAATTCAACGCTTTTTTTAGTTGAAGATTTTCCGGGTCAGCTAAAAAATCAATGTTATTATCAATGTATCCGCCACCAACACCAACCATTCTTTCATCATCAGAAATTGGCGGTAAGTTCGCGGCAATCCTTAAATCGTCATTAACTTTTCTAAGGTCATTTAATTGGTTGTCCAAACCTTTATATTCTGTCACAATGTCAGAAATTCTATCCCTTAAAATCTGATTCTCATTTCTGAGTTCAGAATATCCCTTTGCAGGATTTGCAGCAGAATATATCAGATAATAACCACCAACTGCTAAAGCACTAGCCACAAAAACAGCAATAATAAAAGAAGTTAAGAACTTAACTTTAAAATTTGTAATTTCTACAAATTGAAGTTTAGTTTTTGAGAAATAATATAATTTTTTCATAATTCGGCACCGAATGTAAATAAATAGGTTAAATTTGTCAAGGCTACAATTAAAATGGTTTTTTATTCGAAATCATGTTCAAAATAATCGACTCCCCGCAGGTCGTCTGAATTTTTACTCCTAATTCTATCTTTCAATTTTTCCTCAAAAATTTTCGGAGTATCGTAGCCATAATGTTTTAATAAATAATTTAAAGAAATTACTTCCGATATAACTGTAATATTTTTCCCAGGTAAAATTGGCAGTTTTACGTAAGGAATTTCAACATCAGAAATAATTACCGAATTTTCCTCTAATCCGGTTCTAGTATATTCCCATTCTGGATCCCAAACCTCAAGTTCTACAATAATTTCGAGCCTTTTTTGATATCTTATGGCTCTGATTCCAAACATTCTTTCCACATCAATTATACCAAGGCCTCTAATTTCCATAAAATGTTTTGCAATGTTGGTTCCTGAACCCATTAGTATACCTTCACCTTTTTTTGTGAGAATAATCACATCATCACCGACTAACCTATGCCCTCTTTCAACTAAATCCAAAGCAACTTCACTCTTTCCAATGCCAGATTTACCTACGAAAAGCATCCCGACTCCATATACATCCACTAAGGAGCCATGAACAGAGATTCGTGGGGTAAACTGATCATCTAAAAAATCACTTACTAAATAGCTTAACTTGGTTGTTGAAAAAGAAGTGCCGAAAACCGCAGTACTGTATTTATTTGCTAATTCAACTAAAATTGGGAAAGGATTATTATTATCAGTTAGAATAACACATGGAATGTTAAATTTAAAAAATCGTTCTAATGTTTCTTTTAATTTTTGTTCAGATAACTGCGACAAAAATTTGATTTCAGTGTTTCCAAATAATTGCACTCTTTGGTAGGAAAATAATTCAACAAACCCGGCTAATGCTAAGCCGGGTCTGTGTAAATTTTGTTCATATATTTTTTTATCAAAGCCGGATTCATTGGAATAAAGTTTTATCTTAAATTTTTCACTTGAATTTCTGAACATGAATCCAACTGAAATAAATTCTTTTCTCGATATTGATTTAGGATCTATGTTAAACATTAAGCATGTGCAATTCTTTTAGTTTTATGTTTTTTAAGCTGCCTAATTAATTTTTCTACTACCGCGCTAACCGATTTTTTAAAATCATCTGTTTCTTCCTGGGCGCTAAAAGTCTGGCCTGGTATAGTTAAAATTATTTCTGCTATTTTTACATCGACTTTATTATTTCTATAACTCAATTTTACATCTGCATTCAGAATATCTGCATTATATTTCTCCAAAGAATTTATTTCCCCATTGATGAAGTCTTTTAAAGTATCGTGAGCTTTAAATTTGCGGGCTGTTATTATTACGTTCATTACTGCCTCCATTTGTTTAAGATTTAGGATGAGACTTCTTGTAAGTAGATTTCAACCGTTCAATACTTACATGAGTATATATTTGAGTTGTAGATAAATTTTCATGTCCTAGTATCTCCTTTACTGCTCTTAAATCTGCGCCGTTATCAAGCATGTGTGTGGCGGCGCTGTGGCGAAGCACATGCGGGCTTTTCTTTTTGATATCGCTTACTTTTGAAAGATATTTATTTACTATACGATGTACATACCTTGGATAAATTCTAATATGAGTCTTTGTAATTATCAAAGGTGAATTAGGATTATTATCATTTTTTAAATCCAAATATTCTTTAATAATCGGAATTGATTTTTCACCTACGGGGACAATTCTAACTTTACTACCTTTCCCAAATACTCTAACTGTTTTTGATTGCAAATCCAAATCGGAGTTATTTAAATCACAAAGTTCAGATACTCTGAGAGCGCAGCCGTATAATAATTCAAATATAATTTTAACTAATTTTGAATCCTCATCCCCCTCTTCAGCTAAATTATAAATACTTAATATCGAATCGGTTGTTGTAATTTCCGGAAGTTTTCTTTGAGATTTTGGATTTGTAATATTTCCCGCCGGGTTTGCATTCACCAGACCGTGTTGAAAGGAATACTTGAATAATCCTCTTATCGAAGCTAAGTTTCGTGAAATTGATTTTTTTTGAATACCTTTTTCATTCAATACCATTAAGTATGATTTTATAAATTTTTCAGTTACAGAATCAAGATTTTCTTTAGAATAATCTGCGCAGTATTCTGAAAAATTCTCCAGATCTTTTTTGTAAGATTTTAAAGTATTAACAGAATATCTTTTAATGTTTTTTAAATTTGCAAGGTATTGATTAGCCGCCTGATGAATCAGCATATTTTTCGTTTCAAAATTCTTTGCTTTCTTACTGATATAAGCAAATTTTTAGTCAAATACAAAAAACAGTAACTAATTTTTTTCTGAACTCAATAAAAGGAATTTAAAATTCTTTAGCAATTTATTTTCGTTTTTTTTCATAATTTTTTTTTGTGCTAAAGTTTTATCATCATAACCCAACAAATGAAGAATTCCGTGAATAATCAGCCTTAAAATTTCTTCATTAAAGGTAGCCTTATATTTTTTTGAGTTCTCTTTTGCATCAATTGTGGAAATAAAAATTTCACCATCAATTAATTTATTATTCCCGTCATAATTAAAAGTAATGATGTCCGTTGAATAGTTATGATTCAAATATTCAATATTTATTTTTTTTATCTCTTCTTTAGTTACGAAATTAATTGTCAGCGAATTTATAGTTAAATCAAATTTTATACTTAATTGATGAACGAGCTTATGAATTAAAAATTTATCAATTTTATCTTTAGACGAATTATTAACGGATAAGTTTTTAACCACGTGATGTTTATTACTTTTACAAATTCATTTTATTTAAAGAATCAACTGTAATCTTGGTATATTTTTTATAACGTTCCGCTGATTGTTCAAAATCATTCATTTCTAACTCAGTTAAGTCTCTTATTACTTTACCCGGAACTCCAGCCACGAGCTTTCCAGTTGGAACAATAAAATTTGGTTTAATAACAGTTCCAGCGGCAACCAGTGACTTTTGTTGAACAATCGCTCCATCCAAAACAATTGCGCCCATACCAATTAAACATAAATCTTCAAGCGTACATCCGTGAAGAGTGACCGAATGACCGATTGTAACTTTGTTTCCAATATTTAAAGGGAATCTACCATTTGTTACATGCAGCATTGAACAATCCTGAATGTTTGTCATACTGCCTATTTTAATATAATGAACATCCCCTCTGATAACACAGTTATACCATACACTTGAAAATTCACCTATCTCAACGTTGCCAATTATTTTTGCCCCAGAAGCTAGAAAAACAGTATCATGAATTTTTGGAAAATATTCTAGATAGGGAAATAATTTTCTTTCATCATTTAGAGTTTGTACTTTGGAGGCGTCCATCCTTCTCTCTTCCAATCAATTAATTCTAATGTGATATTTCCAATAATAACTTTCATTTTGGCCACGACCGGTACAGCTGCTTGATCATTGGTAAACCAGCCTTCAAAATAACCAGTTAATCCGAACACACTAACAAAATCAGTATAACCATCAATCCTGACACAAGCTATATCATAATCAACTGCATCAATGGAAACATCAGACACCTTATTATAATAATTAATTTTTGTATAAACTTTGTCTTCGTTAACAAAACAAGGAATATCTTGTTTTTTGATTTCACCGGTATTCAATCTAGCATAATAAAAAATAGACAAACCATCCTGGTATTTCTTCTTCGCAGTTATAGTAGTATCAAGCCATAATTGATGCGGATAAACTTTTCCTTTTTTGATAAATATTTTTGATTTGTGGTAATCAAAGATATAATCTGTAAAAGTTGTATACTTCTCTCCTTTTACCAACCCGCGGAAAAATATCGAAGCCGAATCATCATTGATTTTTGTTTCGTAAATTTGATGAAGATTAACAAAAGGAACGCCTGAATATGAATCAATGAAAGCCATCGCTCTATAAATTGTTTTCCCTTTATCAGTTTCTTTGCTGATAATCTTTAATCTTACTTCACCTAGTCTAATTAAAGAATATTTTACAACATAAGTTAACTCTTCACCGACTTGAAGGTTTTTATGAACTGAGAAAGTATCGATAGCATTTTTATTATTTAAGGCAAATGTTGAACTAAAATAATACAAGAAAATAATTACAATAATTAATAAATGCCTGAATTGTTTCATTTAAGATTTGCCAGATCTTTTGCTTCATCAAAAAGTTCGGAAGCCTTTTCAACTTGCTTATCGATCTTTATTAAAACAGAATACCAGCCTTCATTTTTCCAATAATTTCGTGCAAGCTGTGCTTTCAATCTAGTTGAAATATAAAGCTTATCTTTATTAAAATCCTTCTCAACAAATTTAACTCCTTTTTTTGAAGCAAATTTTGTGAATTGGTTCAGATCATCATCACTAAAATAAAAATCATTTCTGAATTTATTTAAGTTATCTCCAAATTTAGATTTAATCTGCTGTTCATTTCGATCAATGTATGTAAGTATAAACTGGTAGAATACATTATTCTTAAGTAAATCAGTAGTGTAATCCGTTATTTCTTCTGAAGGAATAAAATAATCAGGAGTAATTCCGCCGCCGCCGTAAACAATACGCCCCGCGTTTGTTTTAAATTCAGGTTTTGTTGTGTCTTTTTCAGCAGTATGCTCAAGGTTATCCATTTCGGTAGTGTCTTTACGTTCACCCACTTCAGCATAGTATTCTTCAGAATTTTTCAGATGCTTATAGTCGCGCTGAATTAAACGTCCGGATGGCGTGTAGTAGCGTGAAATTGTAAGTCTAACTGCAGAATTATCTGGTAAATCAAATTGTCTTTGTACTAAGCCTTTACCAAATGTTGTTTCGCCAACAATTAAGCCTCGATCCCAATCTTGAATAGCTCCGGATACAATTTCACTTGCGGATGCACTGCCTTTATTTACTAAAACAATCAATGGAGTTTTTTCAAACGGTGAAGAATCGGAAGAAAAATAGTCTTCGTCAAATTCTGCTCTTCGGCCTTTGGTATAAACAATTTTCTTTTTACCGGCAATAAACAAATCAGCTATCTTAACAGCTTGATTTAAATAGCCGCCGGGGTTTCCTCTTAGATCTAAAATTAATTCTTTCATGCCTTGATTTTTTAGATCATTCAAAGCATTGACTAATTCATCATAAGTTGTTTCTGCAAACCTTGAAACACTAACATAACCAATTTTATTGTCCAGCATGAAATGGGTATCAACGGAATATAATGGAATTTTATCTCTTGTTATTTCATAGTTAAGAGTATCTTTTATGCCATGTCTAGCAATTGTAACATTTACGGTTGTTCCGGCTTTACCCCGCAGCTTGTTTCTTACGTCGTCGTTTGTAATTCCAACTGCACTTTCGTTATCAATTTTAATAATTCTATCTCCCGGCAATATTCCTAAAGCTTCACTTGGGCCGCCTGATATTGGAGAAACTACTGTTAAAGTATCATTGACAATTTGAAATTCTATTCCAATTCCTTCGAAGTCACCTCTAAATGATTCTTCCACGGATTCCATTTGTTTTGCAGGAATGTAAACTGAATGCGGATCCAATTTACCCAGCATACCATTAATTGCGGCTTCAACTAATTTTTGCGTATCAACATTTTCTACGTAATATTTTTCTGTGTATGTAAGAACATCATTAAATTTGATGATATTATTTCGAAGGTTATCGTCGGAAAATACTTTTTGGATTTGAGTTCCAAGTACAATTCCTAAAGTTAAAATTATAACACCAACTGGAATTTTTAAGTTTTTAAAATTCATTTATCTCTCCGGTTTACTTAAAGCTTTACTAATAAATCCAAAAAGGAAGTTGTCTCACTGCTTTCATAACTTTTGTTCATTACGTTAATCGTGAATAAAAATTTTATCTGATTGATTGGTTCATATAATAATGAAAAAGAATAATTTCTAGAATATTGTAAATCACCATCCAAAAAAGTTACTCTTTCTGAATCGAATAATCTGTGTCCAAGCAAAATATCACCGCCAACATTTCTAATCGTACCATCATTCATAACCGGGTTTGCGCCATGTTCTGAATATGAAAATCCGGCGGTTAAGCTTAATCTGTTATTAAACCTATAATTTATTTGACTAAAAAACAATCCAGTATTTGGCTGAATATCAGGGCCAAGATTGTAACCAAAATTTGTAAATGCATTTCTTATAAGACGATGACTAAATGTATAAGGTTCTATTCTTAAATATTCCAGGTGAACATCCAAAGGAATTATCTTATATAAATTCGTAGAATATACACCCGCATTAAACATCGTTTCATTTCCCCACCAGCCTTCTCCAATCTGATTGAATTGCATATCATCGATGAGAAATGTCGTAAAAAGCTTTAAGCCTTTGATTGAGTTATTGTTGAAATCAACAAATAACATTGAATTATCGCGATCTTGATTTGCATGTTCAATTGATTTATAAAAACTAAAGGGATTCAAATATGAAAGATCGATTGGCCGATCACCGTAAACAATTAATTCACCAACTCCAAAATCGACATCGCGTGAAAAATTAAAACCAATTCGATGATATCCAATATACTTTTCTTCGATTCGCGCTGAACCCCCAGTTATCGTGTCTTTATCATAAGATAAAGGGCCTAAAAGTTTACCATGGAAATATGAAAAACTAAAAAAATCATAATTGATTTTGAATGATAGATAATCAAATAAAGGTGAGTTGCTGGCTAAAATGGATTTTGTAACTCCATATCCAATATTCATTCTGTCTCTGCCGATTTTAAATTTAACTTCATTAAAATCCGCAGTTAAATAACCGGCAGTTTCATCAAAAAAAGAATTTATATTTCCTGAATTAAATTTATAGTTATATTTTATATCTTCCCTGGCACGAGCAGCAGTACGATTGCCAAATACAAGTCCATTTGTACCGTGAATTAAAAAGCCAAACTTATCTAAAAATGTTCCTCTAATATCTCCGCCGATTACACCCACTAAAGTACCTCTTGAAGAGGAATCACTAAAATTTCTATTAACGTATTCACCTTCTCCTAAAAGATTTATAAATATATTCGCTTTACCAGGATTAACATTATAGTATAAGTATTTTTCTTTTTGATTAAGAAGATTGTAATCACTGCTTCCAAAAATTGACTCTGAATTGAGAGTCGTCCCAAATAATTCAAATTCGAATTCAATTTTTAAATCTTCTAAATATTTTTTGTCGGCATTATCCAGTTTATCGTTGTTTTGAATTGCTTGCTTTAAATAATCTGAAATTACTTTTCGTGTTTTTGGAATTTCAAATGAATTATAATTATCAATTACATGCTGTGTTTCCATTCTTTCTAAAAATGTATAAACGGGATTATCAGCATCAACGTATTCTGTTTGGGAAAAAACGAAAGAAGTTAAAAACAATATAAAGAATAATATTTTTTTCACTTACCTAACCTGTTCCCAAACTTTAGATATAGATTTATTTTTTACGATAACCGAAATGCTGTTTTTAATCCAGGACCAGGTTACATTCATATAGCCAAATTTTCTAAATCTTCTTGGCGATTCGTAAACATTAATTTTATTTGTATATAATATTTTGCCATGCTTTCTAATTCTCTTAAATAGATCAAAATCTTCCCCGGCAGCCAAATCTTGATTAAAGCCTTCCAGCTTCTCAAAAATTTCTCTTTTTATAATTTGACACTCTCCCCTACCCATTCCAACTCCCAAATAATTTAGAGTCCAGAAATAAGAATTATAGATACTGTGAAATATTCTATCTGATATTTTTTCTTCTTCAGGAAATATTTTAACAAAACATGTCATGGCTATGTAGTCACTATTAATAAATTTTTGATTTATGAAATTGAAAAATTTAAATGGATCTCTTAATAAAATATCTCCATTAAGAAAAATAAATATTTCGCCGTTTGCATACTTTGCCCCAACATTTCTTCCTTCAGCAATGTTTTGTTGAAGATTAGAAGAGTGAACCTTTACAATATCAGCAAATTCCATGGCAATTTTAATAGTGCAGTCTTTACTACCGCCATCAGAAATGATTATCTCATAATCATTCTCATTCCTCAATTTCTGATCACTTAGCTGATGAAGTAAATTCGGGAGTAATTTTTCTTCATTTAGAACTGGAATAATAATACTGTATTTCAAATTCTTTCCTTCAAGCAGAGTGACAAACGAAAATCATTTTTGGAATATACCAAAGCAACAATTAAGGGTAGAAAATAAATCAATTTAATAATTACGAACAGAATATTAATAATCACAATCAATAAATGTTATTTCAAATTTTTATTAATTTTTAACTTCCGGCTTCATTTGAGGAAAGAATATGACATCGCGTATGGACGATTGATTTGTGAGCAGCATAACCAATCTATCAATGCCAATTCCTATTCCGGCAGTGGGAGGCATTCCATATTCCAAAGCACGAATAAAATCTTCGTCTATCTGATGCGCTTCTTCATCGCCCGCCTCTTTCATTTTTACCTGACTTTCAAATCTTTCTCTTTGATCAATTGGATCGTTCAATTCACTAAATGCATTACATAATTCACGGCCGGCAACATAACCTTCGAATCTTTCAACTAAACCATTCTTACTTCTATGTTTTTTGGCAAGCGGAGAAATTTCAACTGGATAATCTACTATAAAGCTTGGTTGAATTAATTCTGGCTGAACTGCTTCACTAAATATTTCATCAATCAATTGAGCCTTGGTTTCGTTCTTCTCAATATCCACTCCCAATTTTTTTGCTGCGTTTTTTAATTGGTCAATATCTGCAGATAAAACATCAATGTCAGTTTTTGATTTTATCTCCTCAATCATAGAAATCCTTTTCCATGGAGAAGAAAAATTAATTTTATTTCCTTCGTATTCAAAATCCAATGTACCAAAAACTTTTTCACAAATAGATTGAATCATTTTCTCAACAAAATTCATCATCCAGTTGTAATCCTTGTAAGCGACGTATAATTCCATCATGGTAAATTCAGGATTATGTGTGCGATCCATTCCTTCATTTCTAAAATCTTTTGAAATTTCATATACGCCATTAAACCCCCCAACGATCAATCTTTTTAGATAAAGTTCATCGGCAATTCTTAAATACAAAGTTGTATCCAATGTGTTATGATGTGTTGTAAAAGGGCGTGCGGCGGCGCCTCCGTAAAGCGGTTGGAGAATCGGAGTTTCCACTTCTAAGTAATCATTAGAATCTAAAAAGCTTCGCATTGCTGAAATAATTTTACTCCTTTTAATAAACACATCTTTGATTTCGGGATTAACAATTAAATCTAAATAACGCTGTCTATACCGAAGTTCTTTATCGGCAAATTGATCGTGAATAATTTTATTTCCTTTTTCATCAACAGTTTCTTTGGCAATTGGAAGAGGCTTTAAAGATTTTGAAAGCAATTCCATTTTCGTAACATGAACCGATATTTCGCCGGTTTTTGTTTTAAAAGTATAGCCTTCAACGCCGATAATATCTCCGATATCTAAAAGTTTAAAAGCGTCATATGATTCACCAATATCATCTTTACGCAGGTAAATTTGAATTTTACCTTGAGCATCATAAATATTCGCAAACGAAGCTTTTCCCATTTTTCTTATAGTCATTAATCTTCCGGCAATTCTAACTACACGTTTTTCGTCATCTATAAAATTATCTTTTATATCTTTTGAATTCGAATCGATATCAAACGAATAACCGAAGGTTTCAAATCCTTTTGATTTTAATTCTTGCAGCTCTTCAAGCCTTCTCTTAATCAAAACATTTATATCCTGCTGAATATTGTTATCCACTTATCCTCCGTTTATTTTCTTTTAAAATTTGCCAGGCGAAGGCAAACTAAATCTTGAATATTTTCAGTTAATTTTATTGGAACATTAAAATTGTTTACAATTATTGAATACGCAATTGGTTCATTGTCACCGGTATAAACATAGCCGGACATGCTTCTGACATTTTCCAGGTAACCTGTTTTAGCCCTAACATTATTTTCCGCCCTCGTGCCTTTCATTCTTGTTCCCAATGTACCATCAACTCCGGCAATTGGCAATGAATTATAAAATGGCACAAAGTATTTACTCTTGAACATATAATTTAATAGATTGACCAGCTGCTTAGGTGTTACTAAATTTAATCTTGAAAGGCCGCTGCCGTCAACCATAGTCATATTATCGGGATCAATTCCCATATCCAAAAAGACGTAGCGTAAAGCTTCTACTCCATTTTTTACAGATCCAAATCCATTCTCTTCAAGGCCGATGGTTTTAATTAATTGTTCAGCAAAAAAGTTTTCACTATTCTTATTTATTACCTTAATTATTTCTTTCAATGGCGGAGAGAAATACGTGAAAAGTTTTTGAGCATCAGAATCATTATATGTTTTCGAAAGGTCATCAATATCTAAGGGAAATCCTTTCACATTTATTCCTTTTGATTCAAGAACTTGTTTGAAGATAACCATTGCATACTGAGTTGGATTATTTACTGTAACAAATGTTTTAACAGAATCCTGATCTTTTATTGTTCCGAATACAGTTACAATATTTGTCCCCAATTGTCTAAAAATATTTATATCCGTAACAGAATCCTTAGAGACCTTCTTCACATTATTAATGATCACTATATAATTTGTAGCCGGCAATGTATTTACCGAAGCATTAACTTCTTTACCTTTAGCGTTAACAATAACATCGACCGTATTATCATTAAATGATATAGCTCCTGATGGTGCAGAAAACCAATAACTCGCATGATCCCACGGCCATCCTTCACCTAAGCCAATATCGTCAAACTCATTATCATCGCCGATAATATTTCCATCAATTTCATCGATGCCTAAGTTAGATAATGAATCTGCCCATTTTTTAAAAACTGCCAGTTGATCATTATTATAAAAACGTCCGGAGATTGTTGGATCACCTCTACCCTGTACAATTAAGTCACCCATCAAAACTGAGCCGTCAATTTTACCGCGCATTAAAATATTAGTGGAAAATTTATAATCATTTCCTAACAAAGTTAAAGCGCCAGCAGTGGTAAATAGTTTAATGTCCGATGCAGGAATAAGAAGTTTGTTTTCATTTCGCTTATAAAAATATTCTCCGGTTTCGATCGATTGAATTTCTACTCCCCATATAGCATTATTGAAATTTGGGTCATGAAAAACATCTTCCATTTTACCCCAAAATTGCGGAATTGTGTAATAAGTATAACTGCCAACAGAATCCTTTGCTATTTTAACATTTTTAGTTTGTTGAGGAAAACTTGTAAAGGCAGATATAATTAATATTAAGAAAATGAGTGAACAGAATTTATGAAGCATATTCGTTAATAATTTTTTTTATTTCTGTATCTGATAATTTTCTGTAACCGCCAACCGGGACATCAGCAGTGAGTCCCGCAAAACTTTTTCTATTAAGAGATTGAACTGTATAACCTAAAGCTCCAAACATATTTTTAACAAAATGATTTCTTCCTTCAACACAATTTACTGTAACATTCTTTCTGTTTTTGGATAGTTTAATTTTAATAAACTTTCCCTTTTTGCCGTCTAAATAAACTCCTTTCAGCAATTGCTCTTCATCTTTTTCAGTTAAATATTTGTCTAACATAACTTCATATTCCCGGGGAACATGATTTGCAGGATGTGTTAAAAGATTTTTAAATTCGCCATCATTAGTCAAAATAAGAACACCTGTTGTATTATAATCCAACCTCCCAACGGGATAAATTCGTTCGTTGGTTTTTATCAGATCAATAACCGTCTTTCTATTTTTTTCATCGTCGGTGGAAGTTATAACACCTTTCGGTTTGTTCATTAATAGATAAAGCTTACGTTTGACAGAAATTTTTTCACCGTCAAATAGAATAGTATCTTTTTCAGCGTCAACCTTGTAAGAAAGATCCATAATTATTTTATCATTCACAGAGATTCGGCCGGTAAGTATATAGTCTTCTGCCTTTCTGCGGGAAGCAATTCCGCAATCTGCAATAAACTTATTAAGTCTCATTGTCATTCATTTCTGATTCAGCATTTTCATTTTCTGCTGATTCTTCAATTACATTCATCATTATTTTTCTTCTCTGTTCCAGAAAATCTTCATCTTGCATAATTTCTTCAATTTCTCTTGGCTTCGGAAGATCACTCAATCTGTTTAATCCAAAATACTTTAAAAATTCAGGTGTAGTGCTGTAGAGCAATGGCCTGCCAATGGTTTCAGCACGGCCTGAAATTGAAATTAAACTTTTCTCAAGTAAAGTATTAATGATGTAATCGGAATTCACACCTCTAATAGTTTCAAGTTCAGGTTTTGTAATTGGCTGCTTATATGCTATTATCGCAAGGGTTTCAAGAGCCGCTGAACTTAATCTGCGTTTACTTTTTTCGGATGAAAGATAACCAAGGTATTTAGAATATTCAGGACGCGTGGCAAATAAAAATCCTCCTGCAACCGGGATTATTTTAAATGAAGATTTTGATGTCTCATATTGTAAGTTTAACTCTTCGACGCACTTTTCTATATCATCATTACTTATTTGAATTTCTTCTCCGTCAATTCCTTTGATTGCTCTAATTATTTCAATCGGCTGTAAAGGTTCATCGGAAGAAAAAATTAAACTTTCAATTATAGAATTATAAATATTATCCATTTTCTAACCCGGTTGAATAATCTAATTTTAGTAAGACAAAATCATTGAAGTTATCGGATATTTTTATTCCGATTCTTCCCATTTTTACAAGTTCTAATAGAGCTACAAATGTAATTACAATTCTAATTTTTTCTTTCATCCCATTTACTAGGCTTAAAAAGTGCAGCTCATTTTTTTCACCGAAACATTTAAAAATATAATTTATTTGCTCATCAATCGTTATGTTTATTTTTTTTATTTCATGAACAGGCTGTTCTTTTAATCCTTCAATAACCTTTTTAAATGATTTTGCAAGATCATATATAGAAACATTTTTTAATAATATTTCATAATCAGGTGGAGCAATTTTTTCATCTTCAGCAAAATTTCCACGGTAACTAATTTTTCTTTGGTTTGTTTCAAAGAACGAAAGTTCCTCCGACATTTCCTTATATTTTTTATATTCTAAGAGCGCTTGTATCAAATCTGCTCTCGGATCAATCTCTTCGCCTTTCTCATCAATCTCTCTCGGCAGAAGCATTCTTGCTTTAATATGCATTAGGGTAGAAGCCATTAAAATAAAATCGCCGGCAGTTTCAAGGTCAAGAGTTCTAATTAAATTTACATACGCCAAAAACTCTTTTGTAATTTTTGAGATAGGAATATCATAAATATTAAGTTCATCTCTTTTAATAAAAAAGAGAAGCAAATCCAAAGGGCCTTCAAAATGATCAAGCTTAATTTTATACAATTTTAACCTAGTTTCATTTTATCATGAACTTCATTCATTGTAGCAATTGCAACTTCTTTTCCTCTTCGTTCACCGTCAGCAAGGATTTCTTTAACTTCTTCTATTCGGTTCACATAATAATTTCTTTTTTCACGGAACGGTTCAAAGAAATCAGAGATTTTACTAAAACAATTCATCTTACAATCGAAACAGCCAAGCGCACCGCTTTTACATCCAGCTTCAATTTCATCTATTTCTGTAGGATTGAATTTTTTGTGATAAGAAAATATTAAACAAATAAATGGATTCCCAGGATCGCCTTTCCGGATTTTATTCGGATCGGTTACTGCTTTTTTTAATTTAGCCTTTATGGTTTCAGGTTCATCAGAAAGTAAAATTGTATTACCTAGAGACTTACTCATCTTAGCGTTTCCATCAAGCCCCGGAAGTCTAGGAAAATTTGTTAATAATGGTTCAGGTTCATTAAAAACTTTTCCATATTGATTATTAAATTTACGAGCAATTTCTCTGGTAATTTCAACATGCGGCACTTGATCTTCGCCAACCGGAACAGCATCGCCTTTATATAAAAGAATATCGGCGGCTTGTAAAACCGGGTAGCCTAAATGGCCGAAAATAACATTTTCAATATTTAAATCCCGGATCTGATCTTTTACAGTAGGATTTCTTTCAAGCCTATTTACAGTAATTAACATCATAAATAATAAGTTTAATTCCGTATGCTCTTTTATTTGCGATTGACGGAACATGGGGCTTTTTTTATAATCCAATCCTGCCGAGAGCCAGTCAATAAGCATATCAATAGTATTTTGATAAATATCATCAGTGTTTAAACTAGTTGTTAGTACATGATAATCAGCAATAAGATGAAAATTTTGATATTCATCTTGAAGCTTTACCCAATTTTCAAGAGCACCAACATAATGTCCAATATGCAATTTGCCGGTGGGACGCATGCCACTTAAAATTCTTTTTTTATTCATTTTATTCAGATTTCTTTGAGAATTTGTTGCGTAAAAATAATAATAATGCTTGTAATTTTCTTATATCTTGAGGGAAGAATGATAATTATTTTTTGATATTTCAGTCTAAAATGAATTTAAGACAAATAAAGGTAAGGTTTCCATGTTTCATCAAGCTTTCCAACAACAGTTTTTATGAACATGATATGACTTGGCTTAAAAGGTTTGTTTAACATATTCATATTAGCTTCAATCGGAGTTCTATCCCCTTTCCTGTTGTTACAAATTGTGCAGGCGCAAATTAAATTTTCCCAGCTGTCATTTCCGCCTCTTGCTTTCGGAATAATATGATCGATAGTTAAAGGCAAATCGCCTCTTCCGCAATAACCGCATTTGTAAGCATCTCGCCTTAAAATATTTTTTCTGGTAAGAACCACTCGTTTGTAAGGCACACTAATATACTGCTTCAATTTAATTACGCTTGGCCACGGAAAAATATGTGTAGTTGAATGAAGTTCTTTTTTCCTATCTTTTAAAACTAATTCGGCTTTTCCTAAATAAATTAAGATAAAAGCTTTTTTAATATTACAGATGGTTAATGGTTCATAGCTCTGGTTCAGAATTAGAACCTTTGCATTGAGTTTCCCGTTGGTGTGTTTAGCTTGTTCGAAGTCAACCTCCTACTTATTTTTTTTATCTTGAAAGGCATAATAAATTCTTAGTGAAAATCTTATTACCATCAAAATTATACTAAATATTAGAATATAAATAAACCAATTATTTGGTACCAGTTTAAATATCATCAAAACAAGCAGAACCGCTACAAGACCAATTGAAATGTAGCTGAATATTTCAAAATTTTTTCTCAAAATATTATCGACCTGAATTATTTTAAGTAAAATTAGGAATTAGAAAGTTATTTATCAAATTAAAAGAATAGAGCTAATCAAAATCATCTCTGACTAACAAAAAGAAGTTCATTTAGATTGAACTACTTTACCAAAATATTTTTATAATTTTATTCTCAATCCAAGATCAGCCGTCATGCCGTATCTTTCGATTGAAACTGGATAATTATTTTTTTGATTTATGTCAGTATCATCTTCACCAGTAATATTGTTCAAATTTAGAAAAACTTGAATTTTATACCATGGAAGTTCTTGCTTTAAGGAAAGATCCCATCGAACATATTTATCAGAATTGACTCTGTTCTGAAGCCAAAAATCTGGTTTTTTAAATACGTTGTTTTGATATAATAATGATATTCTTCCGGAGAAGCCGCCATAATCAAATCCAAGCGCCATGTTAAGAATATCGTTAGGCTGATTCAGAAGTCTAGTGGTGTAAAATGTGTCAATAACTGTTTGAATATAATTGCCTTCTTCATCATATTGATTATCCAATGTACTTTTAGGATAGCTGGCTTCAGAAAAGATGTGAGTATAATTAATATTAAATACAATGCCGGATAATGGATCAGGAAGATACCAAAAATGTGTTTGCCAATCAGTTTCAATGCCTAAGAGATCAATTGGAATTGGGTTATTGATATAAGTATTAAATTCATAAAGCTGTTTCCTATTTTGAGGTAAATCCGGATATTTGCTCAAATCAGTTGTATATGTTTTAGATTCAAAAATTAAATCTTTTATCCTTTTCTTGAATCCATCAAAAGTTAATAAACCGATTTCGTTGTTATAGATTGAAAAAACCAAGTCATAATTTTCAGATGTCGATGGCTTAAGATTATAATTATTATAAGCTATAGCATCTGAAGTTACATCATATCGAGGAACAATCGCATTATAATCTGCATAATTAAGAGTGTTTGTATATGCAAAATGTACCTGCAGCCAATCAATTGGTTTATAAATTGCATGAATCATAGGCAGCCAATAACCATTAGGCCTAGTTACGGTAGTATCACTAATATCATACTTTCCGGGAATTCGTTCATCACGGTAAGCAAAATAACTCGTAGTTAAGTTTTGATACCGCACTCCAGGCAAAATGCTGATATTTTCTCCAAGTCCAAAAGTTGCCATTGCATAGGCAGCGCTTTTTTCTTCAGTGCCGTGATAATCATAAATAATTGATATCTCATCATTAACATTATATCCATCTGCATTTGAGGAATATCTGACAAGGTTTAAAATATCATGCATTAAATTTATGCTCATTGGATATTTAATTTCATATTCGCCTTTTAAAAATTCTCCGTAGGAATATGAATCATTTGTAAAATTTGATAGGGCTATTCCGCTGCCGTAAAGATTCATATTTGGATATGTCTTTAAAATTAATGCCACTGTGTTGCCGCCGCCAAGTTGTAAATTACCGCCGTGCCCATAATTGATATCATAACTTCTTTCACGATGCTGGAACATTCCTCCGAACTTAACCTTGGTTGACAAGAAATCCGAGACAACAAAATCGGTTTGCAGATCTAAGCCTCCTGAAATTGTTCTATCTCTTGAAAAGTTTTGAGATGTATTTATGTTATTCATTCTAGCTGTGGAAGCGTCGGGTTTCGCCAACGAATATAAAACTTTTGGAGATACTTTCGTTAAATCTCCCAAACCTGTTAAACCTGATTCATCCTGCCAAAAAGTTACATTTAAATCTTCCGGATTGTGGCTTTCCGAATAGGTATGAGCGAGTCGTAAATCAACATGAAAAATTGGAATTTCCTGTTTAATACTTAAAATATTTGTTATTACATTTAATTTGTTATCGGCATCAGTGCCGCCATAAAACATGTCACTACCGGTGGTGGAAATTGTTTCTGATCTAGATGTAGCCTTAGTATTGCTCGAGCTGAAAAAGTTCATAAATCCAATACTGCCTTTCGAATGGTCGTAATCCATAACCATTGTAACGGCATTTCTTTCCCTAGTTCGGAAAACATCAGTTAGGTTTAATGAAACCAGATCCGGTATACCAGCATCTCCATGCTGTTTATCATTTAAAGTATAAGGCGCACCAAATTCATTAGCGCTAAGATTTCTTTTTTCTGTTGACCCCTGTAAAAATATTCCAAATGATTCATCAAATAATCGCTGCTCATAAGAGCCAACAAACATGAAATTGTCATAGGTTGTTTTTAATGCATTATATCTGCCCTGCGATAAAACTTCAAAAGCAGGTCGGTTGGAATTATCTTTAGTCGCCTTTCGCAATCCGAAATTAACAACTCCACCTATCACAGCGGCATCCATGTCGGGAGTTATAGCTTTTATAACTTCTATTCCTCCAAGCATACTTGAAGAAATCATGCTAAGGTTTGTTGCACGATCTCCCGCTAAAGTTGTTTGAGAATTTGGATCATTCGAAACAACATTTCCGGGAAGTTGAATTCCATCAATAGTTACTTGATTATATTGCGGGGATAGACCGCGTATAACAACTTTTGCACCTTCACCGCCTTCTCTGATAATTGAGACACCGGGAAGCCTTGATACAGATTCGGCGGCGTTGGCATCAGGCAGTTCCTGTATTCTTGCTAATGAAACCACATTTTTAATTTGGATGGAAGACAACTGCTGATTTATGGCTTCATTTTGTCCGCTAGCTTGTGCAGTTATAACAACCGTCTGGCCTTCTACTCCCACGGGATTCAATTTGAACTCTGCTTCAAATGTTCGCCCCTCTTTTAATTCAACTTTAAACTCATGCGAATTATATCCAACATATGATGCTCTAACCTTATAAGTACCGGGTGGAATATTTTTGATTAAAAATTTACCTTCAACATCACTCGCCGAACCTATGCTGGTTCCAATTAAAATTATATTCGCACCTGGTAATGGATCGTTAGTTAAAGAATCAATTACAGTTCCTTTTAATATAACAGATTGTGCTGAGGTTGTTGAATGGAATAAAATCAGCAACATAAAAAAAACGAACAATTGTATTTTGTAATTTTTCTTTAGCATAGCAACCTCATTGGATAATGCTTTCGTTCTCAGATGAATGAATGGATAGACAATTAAAATTAAACTAAGTGCAAAATATTTTTTTTATTCATATTTGCAAAATTATTTAATTTATTTTATTAATTGTTAGAAATAAAAAATAATGTAAAGCTGATAGACTAAATCCTTAATTCAAGCTGATCATTTCTTATAAATGATTGCAACACAAGTAACATAATCACGAGAATGGCTAATTGAAATTTTTACGCTTTTATCATCGGCTAAAAAAGATTGAAGTTTTCCATTTAATTTAACATACGGCATCCCGCTTTTTTCATTAAACACTTCAATGTTTTGCCAGGTTGTACCTTTTTCCCAGCCTGATTCCAATGCTTTATAGACGGCTTCCTTAGCGGCAAACCTCGCAGCTAAATGTTGATATTTATTTTGTTTGCTTAAGCAGTAGGTAATTTCATTTTGTGTATATATTTTATTTAAGAATTTGTCGCCAAATTTTTCAATGCTTTCTTGAATTCTATCTATCTCTATTATGTCTATTCCTAAACCAATTACCATAATAAATAATTAAAAATTAAGAATTAAAAATTAACAATTATTCAGATCTAATAACCGGCAGCGAAACCATTTGACCGGGGATCAGACGCTCCAAAAACAGTATTATTTTCTTGATCAATCATTATTCCCTGAACTCTTCCTAAAACTCTTTGATCACCAATTGTATATCCCATTGATTTCAAGTTATTCTTAACATCTTCAGTCATTCCAAATTTTTCATAATCAATTTTATCAGGAAGCCATTGATGATGTATTCTTGGAAGACTTATTGCTTCTTGAATATCCATTTTAAAATCAATACAATTCAATATTACTTGTAAGACCGAAGTTATAATTGTTGAACCTCCGGGAGATCCGACTACCAAAAAAGGTTTATTATCTTTCAGAACAATAGTTGGAGTCATTGCGCTTAACATTCTTTTTTGTGGCTGAATCGAGTTAGCTTCAGCTCCAATCAGGCCGAATTGGTTGGGCTCGCCAGGCTTCGCACTAAAGTCATCCATTTCATTATTCAATAAAAAGCCTGCACCATCCACAACAATTTTATTTCCGAACCAGGAATTTATTGTGGTTGTAGTACTAACGGCATTTCCGTATGAATCATAAACACTATAGTGTGTTGTTTGTTCACTTTCTTTTGCTGCCGGAATTCCTGCAGTAATTTCATTTGATGGAACAACTTTATCTGTTATTCTATTAAAAATTTCTTTCGCGTATTTTTTAGAAGTTAGCCATTCAAGTGGGACGGGGTAAAATTTGCTATCTCCAAGGTGAACGGCTCTATCCGCATACGCATATTTCATTGTTTCAACTAATTTATGAATATAACTGCTGCTGCCCCAATCCTGTTTATCAAAATTAAAATTTTCCAAAACATTAAGCATTTCTATCAGTAGGGCTCCTCCTGAACTGGAAGGAGGCATTGAGACAATTTGATAACCTCGATAAAGTCCCATTACAGGTTTTCGTTCAACAGGCTCATATTTTTCAAGATCTTCTAATGTAAAAAAACCACCTAATTTTTGAACTTGGTTGACTATCAATTCAGCCACATCGCCTTTATAAAAACCATCCCTGCCATTTTCTTTAATAGATTTTAAAGTTGAAGCTAAATCCGGCTGCTTGAATATTTCACCAGGTTCGTATGGATCGCCTTCTTTGGAAAATACTTTCATGGAAGATTGATATTTTTCAAAATATTTTATTGCAGATTTAATTGAACGTGCTAATGAATAATCTAGTGGAAAGCCATCCTCAGCTAAATTGATTGCCGGTTGAATTACTTCTTCCAATTTCATTGTTCCATATTTTTCTAACGCCGTCAATAAACCAGCTACACTGCCCGGCACTCCGGATGAGGTGGCACCATCGACACTCATCCCTTCGATAATATTTCCACTGCTATCTAGATACATGTTTCTATTTGCTGATAACGGTGCTTTTTCCCGGTAATCAATTGCCACATTTCTGCCATCCTTCATGTGAATTATCATATATCCACCGCCGCCTATATTACCAGCCGAGGGATGTGTTACCGCCAAAGCAAAACCGGTTGCAACGGCAGCATCAACAGCATTGCCGCCTTTTTTCAAAATCTGTAAACCAACTTTAGAAGCTAATTCACTCGCTGAAACTACCATTCCATTTTGCGCTCTAACCGGATCAGCAGTTTGTGGATATGAATAAACAGAAAAAGTAAAATATATTATTGCGAAGTAAATTAAATTTTTAAAAAATGTCTGCATCTACTTTTATCCCATCATCTTGAATTTGCTTTAAAATTATTTTTGTTAATTCATTTATTTGGTTAAGTGTTTCGTTCAAATTATTGAAGGTAGTTTCGTCGTATAATATCTTTCCCAAATTATTCTTTTGACTTTTGGTTTCATCTGCTATCAAGTTTGCTTTACTCAACAGTGAATCTGTTTTTACCAATACATTATTTAATTCATCTACCGTTGATTTAATGCTGGCCTTATTTTCTGTAATAAAACTCTTTGCTTCGTCAGTCAATTCAAGTGTGTTTGCTGTTAATTTTCTTACGTTCTCTCTGTTATCATCAATCATTAAATTGATTTTTGAAGTAAGAGAATTCAAGTTTGACACTGACCGCTTAATATCGCTTTGCATTTTTTTATCAGTTAAATACTCATTCAAAGAAGAAAGTGTAATGTTTATATCTTTCACTGCATCCGTAATATTATTTTGCATTGATCCTACCAGGTTCATAACTGCCGGGATATCAGCATTAAACGATCCTTCCTGAACTTTACTAAGATCTAATTTATTTTCCGAAGTACCTGGATAAATTTCAACTTTTTTCCCTCCCATCAAATCCAGCATGGATATCCCAAATTTGGCATCTTCTTTTAAATTAACATCATTATCAAGAGCAACTCTAACAATTACACTCTGGCTTTCAACTTTAATATCTTCAACATTCCCTTTACGTACACCGTTTACCGTTACGTCATCTCCTACCTCTAAACCTGATGCATTATTAAATTTTATATCTAAATAATTTTCTGACGGATTTAGACTGAAATTTTTAGCCCATCCTAAAATCCAAATAAAAATTATCAGGCCGAAAACTACAGTAACCCCTACTCTAATTTCTGTTTTTCTTTGATCCTTCATTACTATTTTCTTTCAATAATTCAATAACTTTTTGAAGATCAGTGTCATCAACTATATTATCTTTCAAATAAACATTTAAAGAATCCATTAGCATTTCCATCTTCGCATCAATTTCATCATCATCAAATTTAATATTAATATTTTTTTTGCCTTCTTTTGTTGAATCTTTGTTTTCACCTATTTTATTTATTTTGTTTTCAACAAATTCTTTAATTAAAATCTGAAGCGAATCTTTTTGAGGTGTTTCTTTAACATTATCAAATTTTTTATCTACTTCTGTTAATGCTATGCTTTTTAATAACCCTTTACCAGGGTTAACAATGAGATCTTTATATTTGTGTTCAACAAGATATAAAATTGCTGCAATAATTATAGTTAAAACAACTATAGATTTTAAGAAGCAGCCTTTTTTCATTTTATTTATTCACCATGAAGTTTTTCAATTTGAACTTTTTTAATACGCTTATTTAAAACTTCTTTCACAGTAAATTTATAATTATTATTTATAAATGAATAACCCTCTTTGGGTATATGGCCGGCAATGGTTAATATGAAACCGGCTATTGTTTCATAATCTGAATTTTTAGGAATGATTTCAGTTCCTGATAATTCATTTAACTCATCAATATCAATCTTGCCGAGCACTAAAAATTTTCCTTCATCTATTTTGCTGATGGGATTTTCTTGCTCGTCATATTCATCTCTTATTTCGCCAATTATCTCTTCCAAAATATCTTCCATAGTAATCAAACCTGCGGTACCGCCAAATTCATCCACTACTATTGCAATGTGAGTTTTCTTTTCCTGGAATTCATGAAGAAGATCGTTTATCAATTTTGATTCAGGAGCAAACATTGCTTTACGCGCAATATTGGCTAAAGATAATTGATTTTGTAAGGAAACATCACGGATATAAGGTAGAATATCTTTAGCATAGATAATTCCAATAACGTCATCTAAACTATTTTGATAAAGTGGAATTCGACTATGCCCCATACTTTTAATTACTTCCTGCACTTCATTAAAATCAGTATCAACCGCAAGCGAAACAATGTCAACGCGTGGAGTCATCACTTCATGGACCGCTACTGACCTGAAACTAACAATGCTCTGAATCAGCTCGTGCTCATCTTCTTCAATTGTTCCTCGTTCATGACTTATATCTGCAAGATCTGTTATTTCATCAGGAAGAATGGCGGATTTACTTTTATCAAATTTCAATTTTGATATTGATAGGCGAATTAATTCAGTTATTGATTCAGCAATGGGATATAAAACAATGCTTATCCAGTACAAAGGAACCGCAGCTATTTTTGAAAATCTAACTACATTTTTTGACGCCCAAACTTTTGGTGTTAATTCTCCAAATAATACGATTAATATTGTTAATAAAATTATTTGAATTGTAAGAATTGTACTTTCTGAAAGATTAGAATTCCTTGAAACATCTAGTGATATAGAAACACTAATAATTGAAGCCGCCACATTAACAAGAGTATTTCCAATTAAAATGGTTACCAATAACCTGCGCGGATAGTCGATAAGGTAAGTAACGTATCGTTCAATTAATTGAGAAGATGAGAAAAGGTTTTTTACCTTTTTTTTGTTTAACGAAAAAAGAGCGACCTCAGAGCCGGAAAAAAAGGCTGATAGGAAAAAAAGTACAAATAATAGAACAAGTTTATATTGCCAGCCAACTTCCAAAAATTATTAATGCCCTCAATTGTTAAACAAAAAAATTAAAACGGTAAATCTTCATTGTTCTCAACATCCGGTGCTGAAGCATCTGAACCGGATTCACTAAATGTAGAATCAGAACTGCCGCCGTCTGATGATGAATCAAGTGGAATGATACGTTCGGAAATAACATCAGTAGAATATCTCTTAATCCCCTCTTTATCAGTATATTCTCTCTTTTGAAGTCTTCCTTCAACGTAAATTTTCTTTCCCTTTTTTAAATTATCTTTGAAGTAATCCGACAAGTTAAATGAAGTTATATTATGCCAGGTAGTTTCGTTAACCCAATTTCCATCTTTACCTTTATAACTATAAGTTGTCGCTAAGCTGAAATTAGTTACTGATAGATTGTTTGTTGTAAATCTTGTTTCAGCATCTCTTCCGAGATTTCCAATTAACATAATTTTATTTAGCGAAAAAGCCATAGCAAACTCCCTTAAATTTTGTTACATGTTTATTACGAATTTAATTATTATATGAATAAAATACTATTTTGACAATAATAAAAAAAGGGCTGCTGTTGAACAACAACCCAGTGATAAATATTCCAAAATCTAATTAATAAAGTAAATGTTTAAATGCATCTTTATCGTAAATTGCAAATCCATTTTTGTATTTAAGTTTTTTGGCAAATGATAAAGACCCTGGTATAGTAGATACATTAATGAGCGGTACGTTACCTCCGAATTTAGAATTGATAACCTTTATAAATTCGTTAGCAAGAATCGCTTGTCCTTGACTCGTAGGATGAACGCCATCTAAACTAAAAATTCCACCTTCAACATAATTATTACTGAATTCTAAACCATCGATCATAATGCTGCCGGAATTCTTTATATTAGTTAAATAAGCGTTAATGTCAACCAAACCAAATTGATTTGCGTTTGCAACATTTGAGATAACTGAATTAAAATCTGTCGTGGCTTGTTTTGCTACTGTAATTTCGTCTGGATCTAATACCAAGGCATCCGGCCAGGGATTCTGTGGGTCGAAACCAAATGGTTTTGTAGTATCAATTCCTGTTGGCAGTGCAGGATAACCGTTGTCTCTATACCATCGCCCGGTTTGCGTTCCTAATAATGCTGCATAGGTACTACCTGTCAAAGTAAACAATACTGAGCCAGATGCTAAACCACTCGCAGGAGCAACTCCAATTCCAGAGCTTCCATGCTTTTGATAAACAACACCCGGAACCGGTAATTGTGAAATGACAGCAGCAACTTGCGGGCCTACAGTATTAAAAAAAGGTATAACTGTAACATCAGGAATATTGGCAACTGCTACTTGACATCCTAAACTTGCCAAAGCGCTTCCTAGCTGAGTATACAAAGCTCCAAAAATTGCGGAAGATGTAGGTTCAGTTGGTTTAACTCCGCCGCTTGTTGCATAGCCAAGAACATCATTATTTCCAATCCAGCAGGTTAGTAAAGTTGGACTTAAATTTTTTGCCTGATTAAACACACTATTACCTAAAGCTGAGCTTCTTAATACAAGACTGAAAAATGGATTTTCTCTGGCAGCACTTTTGGAAGCAAAATCAGTTGTGTCCAGCATATCAAAGAGAACCGATCCGGGAATACCTAAATTATTAAAAGGAGCGGCGTAAGCCGAGTTTACTGGCTGTCCGTTACCTTTCATAGTTTTAATCGAAAACGGATCTAACGATACAATTTCAATTCTGCCTGGAGTTCCGGGTTCAGAAACTATTGGCTGAACAAAATTTGCTCCTACTTGTCCGGCAATTTGATTGCCATATGAATAAATTTGTGCACCTTCATATAATGAACCTGACTGATAACCAGCAGTTAAGCTATTTCCTAAAGTAACAAACCTTGTTAAATTTGCACTGCCATTAACAGGGTTAAGTGCTGCGGGCGGTGTTAAATCTGTACGGTCTTCGCAGCCAGAAATAACAAACAGCAATAACAACAAAAAACTAAATTTTAATATTATTTTATTCATTTCTTTAACCTTCTCAATTTTATAATGAATATGATAAACTAAGAGCAAAAAGATGAGCTGTTGAATTATAAGTGCCGTTAAAAGCAGCTTCACCCAACGTATAGCTTTCTTTTGAGTCGGTAACTGTTAGTTCACTGTTTCGAATAAATAAATATGAGGCTGAAATACCTAATTGAGGCATAAGCTGATATTGAACACCTAAACTAAAACCTAATCTATTTGCATCAGGAAGAGATGGATTAACATATTCTGTTTTAACAGGATTTTTATCAAAATAAATTCCCGCCAAAATTTCAAAATCTTTATTCAATTTATAATCACCGCCTAATCTTATTATAAAAGAATTATCATATAATCTTGGACTTGCCAGGTCTTCAAATGCCGGATCATCAAAATTTATTGCAAGTGAATCATAACTTGACCATCCTACATATTGAAAATCAAAACTTAGTTTTAATGCTTCAGTAAAATCATAAGCTGCACCAAACGCTAAATTCATTGGAGTGGTTAATTTGGCTTTAACACCTGAATTTGGTAGTTGTTTTGCATCTATCAGTGCTTGTGCACCTGTTGTTACTGCATCACCCGAAAATTCATATGGAAGCTCACTGTGGAAGGATAAACCTAAGCTTAAATTTGTAATAGGTTTGTACATAACTCCGAAATTATATCCAGCTGCAAAATTATCCTTACCATCTAACTTTACAAATGCATCTCCTTGAAATGGAGTCTGCGGAACTTTTCTAGTTATAGTTACATTCGCAAAACTATAAACAAAAGCAGCACTTATTGAAAGATTATCTGCAAGATTGTAAGCTACAACTGGTGAAATTGTAAAAGTCTGCAATTCTGTTTCAATAGCTAGATATCGGCCTACCCAATCTTCACCCCATTTTGTTCCTAAACCAAAAGGACTTGTAAATCCAATTCCAGCGGCAAAATCTTTATTAAAAGAATGAGTTACAAAAAAATGTGAAGGAAAAAATATTTGTTTTTCCATTTTGTATTCCGTTATTTCAGGTTGTACACCTCTAAAAGAAGTTAAAGGCGCTATCAATGTGGATCCTAATAGAAAATTAGTACCATTTAATTGTGTTAAACCAGCTCCGTTCCAATATATAGCAGAAGCATCATTTGCAATAGCAGTATAAGCGCCGCCCATACCCATAGCTTTAGCACCATGCTCATTCAGTTGAAACCCTCCGGCGAAACATAAGTTTGCCAACAATAGAACGGCAAGAATCGCTGTAATTGTTTTTTTCAAGGTCTCTCTCTCCTTCGATTATTAATTAATATATGAATTAACGAAAAAAATATTCAGTATTTATTATTCTATGGTGAATAACAGTGCTCCCTTTTCCACAGCTTTCCCCTCTTGAATATAGAAATTTTTAATCCTTCCAGCTATAGGCGAACGTATATCATTTTCCATTTTCATTGCTTCCAAAATAATAATGGATTCGTTTTTTGCTACCTTATCTCCCATATTTTTTTTTATCATTACAACCATCCCAGGCATAGGTGCTTTAATATCATGATTTTGTGAGCCGGTATTTTTTTGTTCAATAATTTTTGCAGCATCATCCTGCAATTTATTGCGAACAATCGTGTCAAATATAGAATTATTTATTAAAACATTATAATAATTATTTTCATTTTTTTTTATTACAACTTCATAAAATTTATTATTTAAGCGAAGTATGTAAGTATCATTACTAAGTGGATAAAAATCATAACTAAACTTATGGCCATTTAAGTTAAGTGATTTTTCGTCAATAATTTGAATGTCACTTTTATTATTATTTGTGATTACTTTAAATTCATTCATAAAGCTGTTTTATCCAATAATTTTTGGACGGGTTTTTATTATCCTGGTTTTTAATGCCATTGGATTTATTAAGAAGCTTAAACAAAACTGCACCTACTGCCGCGGCTTTCTCATCATCGTCTTCAAAAGAACTGCTCTTGTCATTCATAGTAGGCAGTAATTTGTTTTCGATAAAATTGATATCAAATTTTCCGCTTTGAAATTCTTTTGTACTCAATATAGTTTTTAGAAAATTATTATTTGTAATTACGCCGCCGATCTTATATTCGTCTAAAGCCCTTTTCATCCTGCTTATAGCTCCGTTTCTATCTTTATCCCAAACAATTAATTTTGCAATCATTGGATCATAATAAATCGAAATATTTGAACCAGCGCCAAATCCGGAATCAACTCTTACTCCCGGGCCGGCCGTTTGAAAGTATTCAGTAATTTTGCCGGTGGAAGGGAAAAAATTATTTGAAGCATCTTCGGCGTAAATTCTGCACTCAATTGAATGGCCATTAATTTTCAAATCATTTTGTTTGAACGATAAATCATTTCCCCATGCTACTGAAATTTGTTCTTTAACTAAATCAACTCCCGTAATAAATTCAGTTACCGGGTGTTCAACCTGTAAACGTGTATTCATTTCTAGAAAATAAAAATTCTTTTTTGAATCCACTAAGAACTCAATTGTTCCTGCATTAAAATAATTACAGGCTTTTGCTGCGTTAATAGCGGCAGTCGTTATTTTCTCCCTCGTTTTTTCATCAATGAAAATTGAAGGTGCTTCTTCAATAATTTTCTGATGCCTTCTTTGGATCGAACACTCGCGCTCAAAGAGATGTAGATAATTACCATGTTTATCTGCAATTATTTGAACTTCGATGTGTTTAGGTTTTTCAATAAATTTTTCAATATAAATTGAATCATCGGAAAATGATTTTAATGCCTCCCTTTTTGTTGATTCGAACGCATCCTGAAATTCTTTTACAGATGAAACTTTTCTCATACCTTTTCCACCACCGCCTGCAGATGCTTTTAACAGTATTGGAAAACCAATTTCTTCAGCGGATTTTTTACCTTCAGTTAATGAAGTAATAGGACTTGTTGTACCTGGTACGATTGGTACTTTATGAGCCTTCATCAATTTCCGCGCTTCGGTTTTGCTGCCCATAAGTTTTACGGATTTTGAAGAAGGGCCAATAAAATTAATACCAGCTTTTTCCACCATTTCAATAAACTCTGAATTCTCGGATAAGAATCCATATCCAGGATGAATAGCATCAGCTTTAATTTCTTTTGCCAGATTAATGATTTTATTTTTATTCAGGTATGAGTCTTTTGAAAAGGCTTCTCCAATTAAGAATGCTTCATCAGCCAATTTCGGGTGGAAGGATAAATTATCTGCTTCCGAATAAATTGCAGCGGATTTGATACCTAGTTCTTTGCAAGCACGAATAATTCGAACAGCAATCTCCCCTCTGTTTGCAATTAATATTTTTTTAAACAAAATATTCCTTTTTTATTTAAGTTCAGCTATGGTAACACCCTCCCCGCCATATTCAATTGGTGCAAAATAATAATTTTTAACTTTATCATGGTTCTTAAGAATTTCTTTTACCGTTTTCTTTAACGCACCTGTTCCCTTACCATGCAATATCTCAACTCTTTGAACGTTTGTAATATAAGCATTATCAATAAATTTAACGATCTCAAATTCAGCTTCCTCGGGTTTTTCACCTCTTATGTCAATCCTTATCTGTGGAGAATCAAAACTATAATTTAATTTTTGGTCGACTTCAGGTTTAACTTTTATTTTCTTTGCCGGCATTAGTTGATCTAATTCGACTTTCAACTTTATTGTACCCACTTTAAGCATAACATTTTTCTTGTTCGCTGATATCTCAATTATCTCGCCTGTAGTATTGGTATTTTTTATTAATGCATAATCACCAACGGCAAAATCATGGATTTCATTACTCAGATTGCTCTCTTCCGTAAATAGATTTTTATTTTCTTCCTTCAATTCCTTTATTATTTTCTGAGACTTACGAATGGTTTCTTTATTTGCATTAGACTCTTTTAAATCCTTAATAACTTGCTCAAATTTTTTGTTAATATCTTTCAAATAATTTTCAGCTTCAATTTTCGCATTCTTTAATATTTCTTTTTTTTCTCTATCCAGTTTTTCTATATTCTGTTTATACAAATTGGATAAACCTTGAAGCCTGGTATTTTCGATTTCCATACTCTTATATTTTGATTCAAGCTGATTCGATTTGGCTTCAATCTCAATAAGAAATTTTTCAATTTTATGCTTGTCCGAATCCAAATGCTGTTTCGCCAGATTTATAAAATTATCATCAAGCCCGATTCTATGTGCAATTTCAAAAGCATAGCTTGAACCGGGAATCCCTTGTTTAAAATTATATGTCGGTTTTAGATTTACATGATCAAATTCCATTGCCGCATTTTCAAATCCTTCAACATCATTCGCAATTAATTTTAACTCGCCGTGATGAGTGGTTGCAAATGCGGTTGCATCTTTCTCTTTTAATTGAAGTAAAACTGCTGATGCCAATGCTGCACCTTCAACAGGATCAGTGCCCGTTCCGATTTCATCCAACAGTACAAGACTATTTTTATTACTAATTTCTAAAATATTTTTAATGTTAAGCAGATGACTACTGAAAGTTGAAAGATCATCTTCGATTGATTGCTGATCTCCTATATCTAAAAGCAAATCATTAAAAATATGAAAATTGCTGTCGGGACTTGCCGGTATATGAAATCCGCTTTGTACCATTAAAGACAGCAGGCCTATCGTTTTTAGCACAACAGTTTTTCCACCGGCATTGGGACCTGTAATTAATATTATTTTATTTTTACTCAATTTAACATTTAAAGGAAACGTGTTCGGCTTTCCATATTTTTTTAGAAGAATAGGATGCCTTGCTTCTTTGATTTCCAGACCTTTATTTTCATCGAGTTCCGGAAATGAGCCAATTATTTCAATTGAATATTTTGCCCGCGCAAAAATCGAATCTAAATATGATATTGTTTGAAGAGTTAATGTCAATTCAGAATATAAGCTGCCGATTTTTTTTGTCAGCTCTTTCAATATTCTTTCAATTTCTCTTTTCTCTGCAAACGAAAGAGATACAATTTCATTATTAAGATCTAAAGTTTCTTCTGGTTCAATATATACAGTCTGGCCCGTGGAAGATTCGGAATGAATGAATCCTTTTATATGCCTTTTGTGTTCCGATTTAACCGGGACAACAATTCTGCCGTCTCTAAGAGTAAGATAATCTTCACGTATGAAATCCTGTTCACTATAATTCTTGATTAATCTATTTACAGCTTTTATTAACTCATCGTTCTTCTTTCTAATATCTGATCTTATTTCCGAAAGTTTGTGACTTGCATTTTCTTTTACTTCGCCATTTTCAGAGATTACAGTTTTAATATTATGTTCAAAGACTTTATCAACAAATAAGTTCTTTGCTATTCCAAACAACTCCGGAGCTGTTTCAGAATTATTTTTTAAATACTGAAACGTATTTCTGGAGATAACAGTTAGACGAAGCACTTCAAGTATTTTTTTACTTTCTAGGAAAGATCCCTCGATTTTTGATTTTGCAATCACTTCATCGAGAACAGGTAAATATTCTAATGGAGGATGTTCATTTCTAATTAGTATCTCTTTTGCTTGTGTTACTAATTCACCTTCTTTTTTTATGGCTGAAAGATTGTTAAGCGGATAAGTAGATACAATTAATTGTTTGCCGTTTTCAGTTTGCGAATAGTTGGCAATGTATTGTAGTATTTTGGCGAATTCTAATTTTTCTAATGAAACTTTTTCTATCATTTTAATGAATCTTGATCATCAACAATTTTTTTAATTATTTTTTTCGGTTCAGGAGTATAGCCTCTAATTTTCTCAATGGTAAACGGAATTACGCCATATACGGGTTTATAAAAAAACGAATTATCTGCGGACTCTTTTGAAGGCACATTAAATATATTCAGTAAAAAAAAGACTGCGCTTAAAAAAACTAAAATTTGAATCGTGCCGACTATTCCGCCTATAATTTGATTAATTAAATTATTCACTTTATCAAAAGGATGGATAACGCGTTTAAGAATGGAAGTTAGGATCATGATGGCAAGGAAAATAGCTAGTCCGCCGATGATTCGCGAAAGATAAATTTCAATTCCTAATACATTTTCAATCATCCTTCCTAATTCAAACGAAAGCTTAATTGAAAAATACACTGCCGCAATAAACCCTATTGTACCAATTAATTTTCTGACGAAGCCATCTTTATAGCCTAATATAAAGCCAATAATTAGAATGGCAACAATAACAATATCTAAAATGCTCAATTAACTCCCAGAAATTTTTCAACTGCACTTTTCACTGTTTTTCCGTCAGTTTTTCCTTTAAGTAATTTCATAGCCTGAGGCATTAGTTTAGGAAAATCTTCTTTGCCTTTTGCACCTATTTCGGTTCCGATTCTTTTTACCTCTTCAAAAACTTGTTCTTCGGACAATTGTTTTGGAAGGTATTCCATAATAATTTTTAATTCCGCTTCCTCTTTTGAAGCCAGGTCATCTCGGCCGGCATTTTTAAATTGTTCCATTGCTTCTTTTCTTTTTTTTGCGGCGGTAGTAAGCATTTTTATTTCTTCTTCTGAATTCAAATCTTTTCCTGAACCGCTCTTTTCAAATTCTAAAATTAAAGCTCTAATGGATCTAATCGTTTCAAGTTTAATTTTATCTCCGCTTTTCATAGCAGATTTTAAATCTTCATTTATTTTATTTTTTAATTCCATGTGAGTCCTATTAAATTGAAAAAGGCAGGTAAGTTTTTTAAAAACCAGCCTGCCTTAAAATCATTTTTATAACTATATATTTTTAGATTTTTAATCTTGCAGAATAATTGATACGCAAGCAAGAAGCCTTTCTTAGTTCTTGCTGAATATCGGTAATCAAACCCATATCCACACCTTGATCTACTCTCAATGAAACAATTACATTTGGCAATTCTTGCCGTTTTGCATACATAATAGGTTGAATATCACTAAGCTTAACCAAACTGTCATTTATCTGCATTCTATCATCTTTACCAACCCAGATATAAGAAACCAATCTCTTGTTTTCAATTTTCTCTATTGCTTTAGCGTTAGGCAGTTTATAATCTACTAACACATCAACTTCTCTCAAAGTAGTAGTAACCATAAAGAATAGTAGCAGCATAAAAACAATGTCAGGCATTGATGCGGTTGGAATTTCCTGCTTAGTATTCGCCCGTCTTTTTTGGAATTTCATTATTATTTTACCTCAATTCTTTTTTACACTTTCAGGTTCAGCAATAGAAATAATTATAGGAATTTTGTCTTTCACTATCTCCTGCTGCTCAGCGGGTAATTTGTCAAATTTCACACCTCCATATTGTCCCTTCGAATATTCATCTCTTACTTCAAAATAAGCCAGCTTAATTTGATCAAGTGCTTGAATATAATCATTGTATCTTGTTTTTCTGTCAGTTTTAAGCGAGACAATTAATTTTTTATTCAGCGGGAGGTCAATTTTAGATTTAATCCTTGCTTCCAAATTATTTTTTATTTGGAATAAAGATGTTTGTACTCCATCTACCAATACGTCGCCGTTTTCATTTACCAGCACTGCTGCCATTCTGTCTTTAGGCACTTCTGCGGTAACTTGATCCTCATTGAACTCGGGAAGTGTTAAACCTAAACCGGTATCAACATCAATAACTGTAGCAACAAGGAAGAAAAGCAAAAGTAAAAAAGCTATATCCGCCATAGAACTGGTTGGTATAGCTGCTTCAGATATTTTTCTTTTTTTGATCATTGTTAAATATCAATTAAAATTTTATTAAATAATTAAACTACTTTTTTACCGGTTTTTATTTCATACAAAGCATCAATCAATTCGATTGAACTTTCTTCCATGTCTCCAACTAAACGATCAATTCTAGAAATAAAATAATTGTAAAATACTTGCAATATCATCGCTACTACAAGACCAAATAAAGTAGTTAATAACGCAACAGAAATACCTTCTGCAACAATTGCGGGAGAAATTTGTGCTGCCTCTTTAATAGAGTCAAATGCTTGAATCATACCTTGCACAGTTCCGGTAAAACCAAGCATAGGAGCAATTGTTATAAAAGTTGATATCCAAATCATTCCTCTTTCAAGGAAACTCATTTCGATACCGCCATAAGCAATGATAGCTTTTTCAGCTGATTCTATTCCTTCATCAGCTCTTAAAAGTCCGGCATGGAAAACAGAAGCAACAGGGCCTCTTGTATTAGCGCAAACATCCATTGCAGCAGGAACGCCGCCTTCGTTTAAAGCTTTTTTAACTTTAACAATAAATCCTTTTGTATTTACTCTTGCTCTAGATAATGTCCACAGCCTTTCAATACAAAAAGCTAAACCAAGAACTAAACAAACTAATATTGGCCACATGAAAAGTCCACCGGCAATAAATTTGGTAGTAAGCCAATTTAATGCACCGGTATCTTGAGCAGCACTATTAGCTTGAGCTAACACGTTTACTATTGACGAAAATATTCCTGTAAATTCCATTGAGAGTAACCTCCAAATATATATTAATAATTGACGCTTAAGGAGAAGAAAGGCTCCAAAATATTCTTAAAAAGATGATGCTACAATAATGATTTCAAAAAACAAAGTCAACAAAATATTTAATCTAAATAGTATTTATTATCCTTTATTTGACGTTAAACTAAACAATCTGTGTGCTATTGTATCCTCTTAGTTTCAACTTGAAATGTTAAATCTATGTTTCAGTTGAAATATATTACCAGAAATAAAGTTAAAGTTACAAAATATACTATGCGCCAGCTCTCCAATTTCTTCAGGTTTAACCCAACTTTTAAAATCACTTTCTTTGCCCCACTCACGGTTATTTTCTGTATCAATAATGAACGGCGCAATTGCATTCACGCTTAACTTTATCATATCACCTTCTGCTGCCAACGATTTTACTAAATGAATAATCCCAGCTTTTGATATGCCGTATGCAGAAGATTTCTTTTGAGGTATTATTCCGGTATAAGCTGAAGTAAAACATATCGAGCCTCCAGCGGATTCTTTTACTAAGTTAGAAAAATGTTTAGCGATTAAAAAGCTAGAACTCAAATTGATATTGAACATTCTACTCCAATCCTCGAAACTTGTTCCCCATAAATATTCTCCGCCAGAATATCCGCCTACAGTTGTGTACAAAAAGTATATTTTATCTTTAGACGGTAAAATATTCTTGAATGCTTCCTTTACGTTAGCCTCAATTGATAAATCATCGACTTGTAAATTAGTAATAGTTTGGTTTTCCCCGGTCACAGTATTTCTTCTATGATCAAATAAATAAATAGAATCATAATTCTTATTAATCATTACATTCACAATTCCTTTTCCAAGCGCACCGTTTGAACCAAAAATTAATAATTCCTTTTTCATTTATCGGTTTTCCCGCTTACTCTAAAGATAGCAACAACCGGGAAATGATCACTAAAACCGCCTAAATATTTTCTTCCGCCATATGTGGGGAAAGCTGTTCCTTTATATTTACCCGATTGCTCAACCATAAATTCAGGTTTGTAAACTTGAAAAGTTCCACAAACATAATTAATACTTCCTTCACCTAAAGCATTGTTTGAAATAATTATTTGATCCAGCATATTCCATTGATCATGATATTTGTAAGAACCTATTCCATTTTTGTAATCATTATAAGCAAGATTAAACAATTCCTTTTTGCTCTGCTTCACATTATCATCGGGTGAACTGCAGATAAGCGGCTGTGCATTTAAAACATTCAGAATGGATTTATTTGTCGGCTCATCATTAAAATCGCCAACAATAATTATCTTGGAATCAGGGGACAACTTAAAGTCTTTATCAACATAATCTTTAAGAGTTCTTGCAGCTTCCACTCTCCTATTTTCCGTATCGCTTTCACCGCTGCGCCTTGAAGGCCAATGATTTACAAAAAATGTTAGCGTATCATCAGTCGCTTTCAGCAGCAGATTTACTTGTAAAATTAATCTTGTTTTGAAATTAGCGCCATCAATTTCATGGGGATAAACTTTAATCAAGGAAAACTTTTTAGAATTAAAAATTAGCCCATTGTCTATTCCGCGTTCGTCAGGTGATTCGGCATAAGCTATATCGTAAGTCTTATCTGATTTTATTTTTGTAATTAGTCTTTTTAACAAGCTTTCATGCTCAACTTCACAGACTGCCAAAATATCCGGTCCATTTCCATCATCCATAGAAGAAATAACCTGAGATAAATTCTCCAGTTTTTTTTCCAATCTACTTTCTGTCCATTGCCCTGAACCGGTTGGAGTAAACTCTTCATCATACTTATTCTGCATCGTCTATTGTATCAAACAAATTTTCGAGATTCCATGAAGCGACATAAATATTATCGGATTTTTTTTCAGCTTTACAATTAATATTTATTGATGAAATAAGTAATACTAAAAGAATAAATTTAAATGAGAGTTTTTTTAAGAAAAGTGAAGGCATAATAATAAATTTTGTAATGTTTTATGAAAAAATAAATTTAAGTATCAAAAATAGTTATTTAACATTCTAAACAGCAACAGATTTTAAGGTATCATTCTGAAGTACATTAATTTGATGGTAAGTTAATTTCATTCTCAGAAGTTGCAATTAATACAGTACCGGTTGCATCACCTGTAACATTTGTAATTGTTCTGCACATATCTAATATCCTATCAACACCTAATATTAATGCAATCCCCTCTTGAGGAATGTTCACTGATTTAAGAATGATTACCAGCATAATAATACCCACTCCAGGCACAGGAGCAGTTCCGATTGAAGCAAGAACAGCCATGAAGACAACAGTCAACTGCTGGATTAAATTTAGTTCTATACCAAAAACCTGCGCAATAAATACTGCCGCAACACCTTGATACAAAGCAGTTCCATCCATATTAATTGTTGCACCTAAAGGAAGAACAAAACTTGCGATTGATTTTGAAACTCCAAGATTTTCCTCACAGCTTTCAATGTTAACCGGTAATGTTGCGGCGCTTGAACTTGTACTGAATCCAATAGTTTGAACTCTTTTTATTGACTTATAGAAATATGATACTTTTACCTTTGTAAATAATTTTATAATCAAAGCATATACTCCAAACGTGTGTATTGCTAATCCAACGATGACAGTAATCGAATACCAGATTAGGGTTTGAAGAATATCAAACCCAAATTCGCTTACAGTTGCAGCAATTAATGCAAAAACACCTAATGGCGCAATCAGCATTATCATGTCAACGAGCTTAATTAATGCATCAGTTATGGCATCTAAAAATTTTATAACCAATGATGATTTTTCTTTATCAATTAAGCTCAGCATTAAACCTAAAAGAATCGAGAAGATTACAACTTGAAGCATATCGCCTTCAGCCATGGAACCAATCGGATTTTTAGGAACCATCTTTACAATTTCACCGAAGAAATCATATTCATGAATGTCTCCAAGCTTTGTTGAAGCATCTTCTTCATAGACTGATAAAAGTCTGTCTTTTGTGTCAGCGGCCATTCTATGACCAGGTTGAATTATGTTTGCTAAAATCAGTCCGATTGAAATGGCAAATGCAGTAGTTGTTATATAGTAAGCAATAGTTTTACCGCCGATTCTGGCAAATCGTTTAATATCACCTAAACTTGCTGCACCAACTGTTAGTGAAACAAAAACAAGTGGAACAGCGATCATCATCAGAAATCTTATAAAGATATCCCCGATCCATTTTATTCCTGTCGCAATTGTGCCTTGTCTTGAAACTGATATAACATCTCTAAATGATCTTGATTTAATTATTTCATCATTAAGTTTAAAATTCTTAACTACTATTTCTTTTATATTGCTGCGATTTTTATTGTAGTAGGAAATTATTGCAAGCTGATCTGAAGTATCAAATTTTATGGTATCAGTCTTAATTTTATTGATGATGAAATAAAAACTATTCCAGTTTTTGATTTTTACAGAAGTTATTTCATTTTCATTTTTATAGGAAATTTTTAGACTGCTTTTGGCTACATTAAAATAAGCACCGAATAAAGCTCCGGCTATAAGCGCAATTAAAATTTGATTATGAAGTTTAGGTAATTTGAATTTCATTAATGTTCTTTAAACTACTTTATATTAAAAACTAAGGAATAGATTATTTGGAAATAAATAATTTGTTATAAAGATCAATGCTTTCTTTAATAATTTGATAAGCTTTCTTTTTATCTAAAAAATGATTGACAACCACATGCTTATTTTCAAGTTTTTTATAATCTTCAAAAAATCTTTTTAATTCTACAACAGTATGCGGAGGAAGTTCATTTATATCATCTATATAATTTACAGACATATCATTTTTCGCCACAGCAATAATTTTATCGTCATGTTCATTGTCATCAATCATTCTCATCACTCCAATTACTTGAGCTTCAATAATGCACATAGGTTCAACGTCAATAGAACAAATAACTAAAATATCCAACGGGTCTTTATCTGCACAATATGTTTTAGGAATGAAACCATAGTTTGCCGGGTAATGAACGGAAGAAAATAAAACACGATCTAATCTTAGCAATCCGCTGCTTTTGTCAAGTTCGTATTTTGCCTTTGATCCTTTTGGTATTTCTATTATAGCATTTACATTCGAAGGCACTTCACTGCCGATTGTTACATCGTGCCAAGGATTATAATGCTGCGGCTTTTGTTTTTTAACTGTTTCTCTTTTCATTGATATTCAATTTACTTTCTAATTTATATAAAAAATTATTTCATTTATTAATTTAAAATAAATCCAAACACAGTAAACAAAACTAATGCAATTACTGCAGAAGTTACGGCATAAGGCAATTGTGTTCGGACATGGTCAATGTGATCGCTTGCTGATGCCATTGATGAAACTATAGTTGTATCTGAAATTGGTGAACAATGGTCTCCGAAAACACTGCCGCTTAAAACTGATGCAATTGCCAAAGATAAATTAACATCCATTAGCATAGCAGTGGGCACGGCAATGGGAATCATAATTGCAAATGTTCCCCAGCTTGTGCCGGTTGAAAAAGCAATAAACATAGATGTAATAAAAATTATGGGCGCTACAAAATTTGGATTTAAAACACTATTTGCAATAGATGCAACATATGGTCCCGTGCCCAAAGTTCTACAAGTATCTCCAATCGCAAAGGCAAAGACCATTAAGATGGCTAGAGGAATTAATCCTCCAATTCCTTTTAAAGTATACTCCATTACTTCAT
The DNA here is from genome assembly GCA_963731745.1 of uncultured Ignavibacteriales bacterium. Lineage (GTDB taxonomy): Bacteria > Bacteroidota > Ignavibacteria > Ignavibacteriales > Ignavibacteriaceae > CAVSWT01. The sequence goes on along the minus strand of CAVSWT010000010.1, from coordinate 317,762 downwards.
GAAGTGTGAGAATTTTTTGTACGATAGATAAAATACCTGACACAATGATTGCTGTTAAAACAGACCACAAAACGGAAGTTGAACCTGAACCGGCCGTTAAATCACCATGGCCTGTAATTATCAGGCTAATAGGCATCATCAGAATCATCGTTAATATTGGAATAAGCATATTAATTGCGCGATGCGGAATTTTAGTTTTCGGTTTAAGTGAAGAAACTTCTGCTGAAACAACTGGAACTGCCCCATCAGCTATTGTCTTTCCTTCCTCCAATGATCTTTTTTCTGCCTTTTTCATCGTAGCAAAATCTTTATAAGTAAAAGCAATAAAACCCGCAAATAAAACTGTAACTATTGGATAAAAATTTAATGGAATAGTAGAAAAGAAAGTTGGAATAGGATCGGTTATATTTTCTTTAATCAATAGGCCAATTATATATGCTCCCCAGGCATTTAAAGGAATGAGAACACATATTGGTGATGAAGTTGTATCACAAATATATGCCAGCTTTTCTCTTGAGATTTTAAATTTTTCAAATATAGGATGAAATATTGTCCCAGTGACTAAGCATGAAATGCTTGATTCAATAAATACCGAACATCCCACAAAAAATGCAAGTACTGATGCACGCTTTCGAGTATTAACTAATTTTTTCTTTTGAATTAAATCGATGAAACCTTGAACTCCGCCGGAAACTTGAGTAAGAGAAATTAAAGCCCCAACCAGCGCAGAAAAAATAATTACTCGAGTATTTCCTTCATCTTTAAAAACATTAACGCAAACTTCAACCGCGCTTGCAATTCCGTTGAAGGGATTCCAGCCTTCAATAATTAACCAGCCGGAAAAAATTCCTAAAAATAATGAAAGATATACCTGCTTGGTTTTTATTGCTAATGCAATTGCGAGCAGTGGCGGGATGATTGAAAGCCAGCCGTAATTAGTCAATAGAATTTTTCCCTAATATTTTTGAAGTTTTATAGAAGTTCAACATTTAACCTAATTTTAATGTAGCTAATATTCAAGCGTATGTTGATACAATATTTAAGAACATGAGACGAAAAATATTCTACTTAAATTTTAGCAAGCCAAAGTATTCCGGTTGATAAGGGGGATGTTCCTGCATCTTTGACCAGTCACTTTGCGATGGATCAGCCTGCTGCCTATGTCTGCGAACATTAAATCCCCAAACATCTCCTTTATTTATATAAGCATCGATTTCTGACAATGGGATTTTAAATTCAGCGCTCCAATAATTATTGCCGACAAATGTTTTAACTTCAAATTTAAAAGTGAATAATCCTTTTGGGCCGCTATTTAAAATGGTTCCCTTTGGGTTTACCATTAGTCTGTAAAATGTTTTTAAATCTCTATTTGTATCAAAGAATAATTCAAAATCATCATCACCAAAAACTAATGGAATATCACCATACGCAGTTGAAGCTAATCCTGAAGGATTCGGCTCATCACCTTTAACATAAACGTATAAATTAGAATCATCATATAAAACTTTAATATTTGTTTCGTCTTCAGCCGCAGTCTTTTTGAAATCTACATAAAGCGAATCAATTTCAAAATCATTTTTCCACGACGCTTCATCATCAATTCCATCTATATTTATTTTCTCTTTAGTGTATTTAGCTGCGGTCTCCGGCGGATTAAATAAATGGAAGTAATATATACTTTCTGTTTTTGCACCTGCTAGAGTAATATAAGGTGATTCCACTTTTAACTCCGGAAGTTCATCGCGAAGGAAACTTCCTTTTGGACCTCTTAATGTAAAATCAATTTTCTCAATGTCATTCGGCTTTAACGAAAAATCGTCACCCCATGGACTGAAATTCCATTTGTAATTATTTGTCTGCCAAGTTAATTTATAATCTCTTTCAATATCTGTGTTGTTGCTTATTTCAACTGTAATTGTTGTATCAATAGCAGTAACCGATGGATCTGATATTATAATTGTTTTATCATCATTAAAATATTTAGCTGAATGTTTATATTCATCTGGCTTAACCGCATCCGCTGCATATATTTTCCCATCGACCATGTATGCGTAATCAACTTTACTTCCGTTCACTGTAACATATAAAAATCCATGAGTGTGTCCGGCAAGATGATTTACAAAATTCATATTACCTGAGGAATTGATGCAAAAATATGGAATGCTGTCAATCAATCTGTAATCATAAATATGATAATGCCCGGTAAAAATACCTTTTACATTATATTGTTTTAAAAGGTCCTGAACAGGCTTCCAATTATAACTTTTATTTAAATACAAAGGAGAATGAAATGAAAGAAAGATATTGTCGGAATTTTTTGCTTTCTCTAAATCTTTTTTTAACCATTCAAATTCATTATTAGGGATTGTATCAAACTGCTGGTCTAAAAAAACATTTAATATTATGAAATGTGAATTTTTATAATCAAAAGAATAAAATAATTTATCTTTCCCCCAGGCTTCAATATATGCTGGCTGTATTTCTTTAGTTGTTACATCATGATTCCCAGGTGTTGGATAGAACGGAACTGTTAAAGGTGAAATTTGTTTCTTAAATCTTTTCCATTGTCTTCTGGCATTATTTATATCATAAGTGTATCCATGAATCATGTCCCCAACATGAATAACAAATGACGGCTTTAACAATTCGGTTTCTTTTACAATTTCTTCAAATACATCCGGGTTCTGAAATTGACTATCACCCCAAACAATAAATTTATAGCTTTGTGCATTAAGAAAACCTGTTGAAAAAAATATTAACAGAAGAATTAATAACTTTTTCATAAATTATATTTTATGCATTCTTTAGAAAAGAAATATTTTTAATTTTTATTGGATTAATTTTATTGACGATAAAAATAAGAATAATATGTCAACCAATGAAATATTTGTATTTTTTTAAGCTTCGAGATAAGCAAAATATAATTTTACTATATTTGTAATTAATATTAACTCATCATTTTTTTTAAATACAATTTCAAAACCCAATGAAGAATAAAAAATTTGTTATTATTGATGCTATGGCAATAGCCTATAGAGCTTACTTTGCGTTTATGATGCATCCTCTCTCGAATAGCAAAGGCGAACCTACTTCGGCAGTATTCGGTTTTATAAATCAATTATTGAAAATACTTGAAGATAATAAACCGGATTACATTGCTGTTGCGTTTGACTCACATGGAAAAACCTTTCGTCATGAACGTTATGAAAAATATAAATCTTCACGCCAGGCTATGCCGGAAGATATGAAACCTCAGCTGCAAAGGATTAAAGAAATTATTGAACACTTGAACATTCCAATTTATATTTTACAAAAATATGAGGCAGATGATATTATTGGAACCGCTGTATTAAAAGCTGAACAAGCTGGATTAGAATCATGGGTAATAACTCCTGACAAAGATTACAATCAGTTAATAACGGATAAAGTAAAAATTGTTAAACCCGGAACAAAATCCGACGAACCAATTAAAATTTATGATACAAAAAGAGTTAGAGAAGAATTTGGATTTGAACCGGAACAAATGATTGATTACCTAGCGTTAGTTGGTGATTCTTCTGATGATATTCCCGGAGTTGCTGGTATAGGGCCTAAAAGCGCGACTCCATTAATCCAGGAATATGGAACTGTTGAAAACATTTATGCAAATATTGATAACATCGAAAAGAAAGGTATTAAAAATAAGCTTATTCAAAATAAGGAGAATGCATTACTCTCTAAAGAATTGGCAACGATTCATTGTGAAGTACCGTTAGAATTTGATTTTGAAAAATGTAAATTCCAAAAACCAAATTTTGATAAGCTTCGTGAGGCATTTATTGAATTGGAATTTAAAACTTTGTTCTCCAGGCTGCTGAATGTATATGAAGCAAATAAAACACAAGATGAAATAAAAGAAGAAGAAACCGCTGAAGAATTAAAAGTATTCGATGAGAAAATAGTTAATTATAAGTTGGTTTCTGATGTTAAAGAAGCCAAAAAGTTGGCAGAATATTTAAGCAAAAAAGATCTTTTTGCTTTTGATACGGAAACTGATGGGCTGAATCACTTTGTTTTAAATTTAGCAGGTGCATCATTTTCTTCGAAAACGGGCGAAGGATTTTTTATTGCAATCAATCCTTCGAAAGAAGATTCTTCCCTTTTCGAAAACGATTTAAGCGATAGACTATCTATAAAAGATTTTGTGAAAATATTTAAGCCAGTATTCGAAAACAAAAAAATAAAAAAAGTTTGTCAAAATGGTAAATTTGATATTTCAGTTTTGAAATCAAACGGTATAGAAGTTAATAATTTTTATTTCGATACTATGCTTGCCAGCTACTGCATTGATCCGGATCAGAAACATGGAATGGATGACCTGTCTCAAAAATATTTAAAATATAAACCTATTCCTCTTTCAGAACTGATCGGCGAAAAAAAAGATCCTACAAAAATATTTGACTGCGATGTAAATTCTCTTTGCCATTATGCATCTGAGGATGCTGATATAACTTTTAGGCTATACGAAATTTTAGATAAAGAGATTAAGAAAGACAAACTTGAAAAAGTTACTTATGAAATTGAGTTCCCTTTGGTTCCCGTGCTTGAAGATATGGAGAGAGAAGGAGTCAAAATTGATAAAAATGTTTTAAAAACTTTGAGCAAAGATTTACAAATTCTAATTGATAATTACAGCAACGAAATTTTCAAATTGGCTGGAGAGGAATTTAATGTAAATTCGCCAAAGCAGATGCAGGAAATTCTTTTCAAAAAACTTAAACTTCAGTCAGGAAGAAAAACTAAAACCGGATTTTCAACTGATGCTCGTGCACTCGAAAGTTTAAGAGGTGAACATGATATCATCGGAACTATTTTAGATTATCGTCAGGTTACCAAATTAAAATCTACATACTCTGATTCTCTGCCGAACTTAATTGAACCATCAACAGGCAGAGTGCATACTAGTTTTAATCAAACAGTTGCTTCAACCGGCAGACTTTCAAGCATTGATCCTAATCTTCAAAACATTCCAATAAGAACAGAACTTGGAAAAGAAATTAGAAAAGCATTTGTGCCGCGAAATAAAGATTATGTAATACTCAGTGCAGACTATAGCCAAATTGAATTAAGAATAATGGCACATATTTCAGGCGATCCTGGTTTAGCAAAAGCTTTTAAAGAAGGTGAAGATATTCATAGAAGCACTGCAGCACTTGTGTTTATGGTTCCACCGGAAGAAGTAACGCCTGATATGCGAAGAAAAGCAAAAGAAGTTAACTTTGGAATTTTATATGGCATTGGACCTTTCGGATTAAAAACCAGATTAGGAGTCACACAAACTCATGCCAAAGAAATTATAGATACTTACTTTAACACATTTAAAAAAGTTAAAAACTTTATGGATGACTCGGTCAGCCTTGCTAGAGAAAAAGGTTTCGCTGAAACTTTATCCGGAAGAAGAAGATTTTTAAGAAATATCAACAGCAGCAACAGAGTTGTACGGCAGTTTGAAGAACGAGTCGCCATAAATATGCGTGTTCAAGGAACTGCCGCCGACATGATCAAATTGGCAATGATTAACATATTTAAAGAATTGAATAAACGAAAATCAAAAACTAAAATGGTTCTACAGGTTCATGATGAACTTTTATTTGATGCTCATAAAGATGAAGTTGACGAATTGCGTCCGATTATAAAAAAACTTATGGAGAAAGCTATGCCTATGAATGTTCCGATTTTAGTTGAAACCGGGGTTGGGGAAAATTGGTTAGACGCTCATTAATGAATTGTCAAATTGCTTAATTGTTAAATTGTTTCTTGTAGATTCTTAGCCTAGCCTTTTCGAAGGAGTCATCGACTGAGAAATTTTAAAGTTAAAATATTATGAGCGATAAAAAATATTTTGTATATATTTTAACTAATTGGAATAATAGAGTCGTATAGATAGGTGTGACTAACAATTTAATTCGAAGAATTTATGAGCACAAAAATAAGTTAGTGGATGGTTTTACGAAAAGATATAACTTATACAAATTAGTTTATTATGAAGAATATTCTGATGTACGATTAGCTATAAATAGAGAAAAAGAATTGAAGAAATGGAGAAGAGAAAAAAAGAATAGGTTAGTCGAAAGTGGGAATAAAGAATGGAAGGATTTAGGTGAGTATTTTAGTTGATATGGTAGCAAAAGATTTCTCCTTCCTTCGTTCGTCGAAATGACTCGATAGTTGTTAGGTCATTTCGAAGGAGTCATCGACTGAGAAATCTTTAAACAAAATAACATGCTATTCTCAATTTCTCCTCCCTCTGGTCGTCGAAATGACTTATTAAAGTAAGTACGGAATAAATTGTAAATTAATGAATATTCTTAAAGATAGTATAAAAAAAATCCTCTGTATCAAACCTCGCGGAATTGGAGATATTGTACTTTCTACCATAATTCTGGATAGTCTCATAAATTATTTTCCACTTGTTAAAATTGATTATCTAACCGAATCATTTGCAAAACTATCAGTTGCAAATAATCCAAATATTAATAAAACACTTAGTATGGGAAAAACCGAATTCCCTCTTTGGGTTGCTGCACGAATTAGAAAAGAAAAATATGATATGATTCTTGATCTTTGGTCTAATCCAAGATCAGCACAGATAACATTTCTTTCTGGGGTAAAATATAGAGTTGGTTTTGCATATCGCGGGAGAAAATATGCGTATAATATTTTGGCAACTTCCGGCAGAGGTAATCAGCATTCCGCAGAGCACAATCTTGAATTATTAAAAGCAATTGATGTTCCGATTATATCAAAGAAAATCCATTATTACATCAATGAAAAAGATGATCAATTTGGGAAAGAATTTATTCAAAATAATTTTAGTGAGATAGAAAAAGTAATTGGGATTATTCCCGCTGGCGGATGGCCTTCCAAGAGATGTGATGCATCAAAGTGGGTTGAGATCTGCAAAACAATAAATGATAAATACAGTCGAACCAAATTTCTGATCCTTTGGGGGCCGGGAGATGAAAATGATGCAGATTATATTACAAAGCATCTTCCCTCTCAAACCATACTCGCACCTAAAACAAATCTTTCTGAAATGACAGGCTTAATAAAAAATTGCAATTTAATTATTGCCAATGATTCGGGCCCAATGCATATTGCTGCTGCATTAGGAATTCCAACATTGGGAATATTTGGACCTACAAATCCAAAAAATCATGGACCATATTCAGACAATTCGACCTACGTTATAAAAGAAGAATTATTTTGTATCATCTGCAATAAGTTAGAATGCCCTTATAATCATGAATGTATGCTTCAGCTTTCAAATGAAAAAGTTTTGAATGCAGTTGAGAAAATTGGGAAAGGAATATTGTTGTAGGAATTCCATAAATGAAATTCCTACAAATAAGTATATTCTAATTGGGTCTTGTTACAAACGAAAACGTATATGGTTCTTTCATTGTATTTCCATACATATCCATTAAGCCTGTCGTAATTGTAATTGTATACTTTGTATTTGCCTGCATACTGGAACTTGGTGTAAACTTAATTTGATTTAATTGCTCGTAAGGCGGATAATTACCGAATGAAAATGAACCATTTACAGCCGGAGAAATTGAAATAGCAGATTGAGCGGTTGACAGTTTAACAAAATCATTAAAGCTAATTGTTATAGGATCAGTTTGAGAAGTAAACAGTTGTCCATTTGAAGGATTTGTATTTGTAATATTCAAAGCAGCAGTTCTAAATGAAAATGTAAAATCCTGTCCAATTGGCGCACCGTCTTTGCCTTTTGCACTTTTATCAATTAAAACAGTAATAGTTGTATCAGATAGAAATGGGCCGCCGGTATAAATTCGCAAAACATTTTCTTCCGGCCATAAGAAAGTTGCATTCATTGCCGGACTTAAATGTGTTTTCATTTCAACTGACTGTTTATCCATTCGTCGAGGGAAAGTAACTGTAATTCCCGAATAGCTGTAATCTAAAGGTGAAACATCAATATCTCCATGCACAGGATCAGTTAAAATTCCATTTTGAGTTGAATATGATTGTACAGTTTTGAAACTGTACCCAAAAGGAAATCGCATATATGTCCCAGCGGTATCTTTTGCAGTTGTTGCAATTGATATTTTATATTCTTTATCAGGATAAGAATCTTTTTTTGCAAATGCATATGTCATTGATTTGACCTTGCTGAAAGTGGTTATGGTTGCTCCCCGGTTATAACCAGAAGCTTCATCTGCAAAAAGGCCATACATTGGTTCTGTAGTGTAATTACCCCAATAAAAAATTCCTTCAACGGGAGGATCAACAGAAAATGCTTTTTCAACACTTTCTCTGTCCATCGGCTCTGTAAAAAGAATTGATATTGTTATGCGTCCGTATCTCCAATCATAAACTACTTCACCTTTACTTTCAGGATAGAATGAATCAATAAGATCCGGAACATCGGAAAGTTTTATTTCACCAAGATAATGAACGCTGCCGCCGTCAAGCACAAGATTTTGGTTTGAATAAATTCTGTAATTGTCTGCACGTATAGTTACATCATAATTTCCTTTTCGCAAATCGATAAAAGAAAACGATCCATCAACAGGATTTATTTCCATTGAATCAATTGGATTCACTTGACTAACAATAACCATTGCTTTGCTGTCTTTTGGAACTACCTTCCCAATTAGGTCTGCGTGAAGAAGATCATTGGTAAATATTTTGTCACTTTCAGGTTGAATTATAGTGGTTTGCTCTTTACAACCGGATATAATAATAAATAGAAATGAAAGAAATACTAGATATGACTTCATTGCAGGTCCCTCCTTATTATTTGTGGAGAACAGTTTAAATTTATACTGATTTAAAATCTGAGTCAATACACATATCTTTATAAAACCATAGCCCATAGAAAATTAAGTTCCTCACAAACGGTTTTTATGTAATGAATAATTTTTTAATTGTTAAATAATTAATCTTCATAAGTTTCTTTGACATACTCGTTTGAATAGAATTTAGCATGAATAATTTTTTTTGCATTTGTTTGATGTTTATTTTTGTTGGAATCAATTTAGAACTAATCAGTATTCAATATTTTGGCAAAATTAAATTTAAGAAAAGTAAATGCGGTAAGATACGTAACTCCTCTTCGCGAAGGCGGATCGCTTCCGGCTATAATTGAAGCTGATGATGATGGAATTTATGTACTTAAGTTCCGCGGTGCCGGGCAAGGTGAAAAAGCTTTAATAGCAGAATTAGTTTCCGGAGAAATTGCCAGAGCAATTGGACTTCCAATACCTGAAATAGTTTTTATGGATTTAAACGCTGATCTTGCACGAACCGAAGAAGATCCTGAAATCAGCGAATTAATAAAAAGCAGTGCCGGATTAAATCTTGCGCTTGATTATCTACCCGGTTCAGTAATGTTTAATCCCGTAGCAGATAAACCTGATGAGCAACTTGCTTCTTTAATCGTTTGGTTTGATGCATTTGTTTCAAATGTAGATCGCACTATCAAAAATACAAATATGCTTATGTGGCACCGCAATCTATGGCTTATAGATCATGGCGCTTCTCTTTATTTTCACCATTCATGGGATAAGTATTTAGAAAAAAGCCGTGAACCATTTTCATTAATAAAGAATCATGTTCTGCTTAAATATGCAAAACGTTTAATGGAAGCTGATGCAGAAATTTCATCTAAACTTACAAATGAAATTTTACGGAATATAGTCGATACGATTCCAGACGAATGGGTAAATGATAATTATTTATTCAAAGATCCAAATGAAAATCGAAACGCGTATTACAAATATTTGACAAGGCGGTTTACACAACCGCATACATTTTTAGCGGAGGCAGCACGTGAACAATAATTATTTTTATGATTATGTAATTGTACGTGTGGTACCAAAGGTGGAAAGAGAAGAATTTATAAATGTGGGAGTAATTCTTTCATGCAAAGAAAAAAAATATTTAAATGCCCGTTTTGAATTGAATGAAGAAAAATTAAAATCACTTAATCCTGAAATTGACATAGATATGATTAAGAATCATTTAAAAGCAATCGAAGAAATATCTGCCGGGAACGGGAATGCAGGGCCAATTGCCCGGTTATCTCAAATGGAACGTTTTCATTGGCTTTCCTCTCCTAAAAGCACAATAATTCAAAACTCAGCCGTTCATTCAGGTTATTGCAAGGATCCATCAGTAACTTTAGAACATTTGATTAGAACTATGGTTAAATGAATTGAAAAAGATCGATCTAAATTTGCCGGCTGATTTGAAAAATATATATTTTATATATTCAATAAAAAAGGCTCAATTATCTGAGCCTTTTTGAATTTTGTATTTTTACTTTTGAATTATTTAAGTAAAGTCATTTTTCTTGTTTGAACTAAATTACCAGTTTCAATTTTGTATATGTAAATTCCACTAGTTAAGTTCGCTCGCATCAAAGTTAATTGTATTTACTCCCGATTCTCTGTATCCATTCACAAGTGTTCTAATTTCCTGTCCGAGTAAGTTATAGATCGTAAGCTTTACTATACTAGCTTCGGGTAAATTAAATCGAATTGAGGTACTTGGGTTGAATGGGTTAGGATAATTCTGACTTAATTCAAACACATTTGGTTTCATAAATGAAACCTCTACGATTTTTGAGTATTCAATCTTTCCATTAATATCAATTTGTTTTAATCGATAATAATAATTGCTTGAAGAAACAGTTTTATCTACAAATGAATAATTCTTAGGAGAATTAGAATTTCCACTTCCATTTACAAAACCTATCATTTCCCAGCTTTCCGAAGTTATGTTTTTAATATTTGATAATCTTTCTACTTCAAAGCCATAATTGTTAACTTCTGTTGCAGTATTCCAATTCAGTTCAACACTGTTGTTCAAAACATTTGCTGAAAAGGAAGTTAGTTCAACCGGGAGCGGTAAATCTGGATCAACACCAGATGTCCATTCGTAAACTCCCATATCAATTGTATTTTGCAATCTCAATTGTCCCCTTATATCATATGTTTGAGAATTATAACTGCTGTTGCCAATATTTATACAAGGCGAGTTCCCGGCGATTCTGAAGTCACTATTTAAAGTATCAACAAACTGTGGATCAGAAAAAATGCAATTTGCTGTAACTTGATTCCCAAAAATATCACTTGCACTATTAGAATAACATGAATTATTTATTGTTGTAATCTCTGATACAGCACTAACTGAAATTTGGCTGCCGTCGGTACCACTTGTATGAGTATTTCCCCACACAATGCAATTGTTAAGTGTCACAGCGCAAAAATAAATTCTAACACCCCCGCAATAACCGGCGCTATTATTTGCTACAGTAGTGTTTGTAATAAAAACATTGCATGGGTTAGATCCGTCTACATCATAGTTATATATTCCGCCGCCTGTTGTGGCACTATAATTATTTACAACAAGGCAATTTATTATTTGTGTTTGTGCACTTGTTGTATTGTATATTCCGCCGCCCCATCTTGTTGCAGTGTTTGTGCTGAAAAGGCAATTACTGATAATCGGCGAGCATGTTAAGTTATATATTCCTCCTCCGTATGTTGCATAATTATTAAGGAATGAACATTGATTTATTTCAGGTGAATTACCTATTCCGTTATGCATTCCACCTCCGCGAACTTCATAAGTTCCAGGCCCGTTCGCATATCCATACTTTAAAGTAAATCCATTTAAAATTGCAGAGCTTGTTAAGCCATATCCATCCGGGTGATAAAAAATATGATAACAATTATCTGAATTATCGTTCGGGACACCTATATCACCACTTAAAATTGTTTCATTAGTTCCGCCAACCGCAAAATCCGTTCTATCATCAATGGAAGTTTCTGTACCTGCAAATCCTCCATAAATTTTAACCCCATCTTTCATTCTGAAATGATAATAGCGGGATGAATTAGTCAAATCATACGCTGATGATGGATTGTAGGCACCTTTTGCAACCCAAATTTGATCTCCGGAAACTGCCATATCAAGTGCAGATTGTAGAGAGAGAAAAGCGTTATTCCAATCGCTGCCATCATTATTACCTGAAGCATTTATATTTACATAAATTGTTGTTGCAGCTTGAACAGAGCTGCTGAAATTAAAGAATAAGCTAATAATGGCTAATGCAAATAGAAAATTTTTGAACATATCTTTATCCTTTCCTTTTATGATTATATTTCTATCTATGTAATACACATCATTTACTATTGAATAGTATTTTCTAAACTAAGTATTAAGAAAATTGGGAATATCTTTGGAGTAGCAATATCTATTAGAGGGATATTTATTTTATCATTTCATCTTTTTATTGAAATCGCTGATTCAATAATCTTAGTTTTTATCAAATAATAATTGGATCTATCATACAATTATTAATTCCATTATCGTAAAGATTGCGGAAATATTTAGTGTGAAAAATGATTATCTAATAAAAGAACCATAATTTCTTCATATTTATCAGAGTAATCTTTTCTGCGTATTGAATGTTTTTAAAAAAGTATGCGGATGGTAATATCTACTAATATAAATTTTAAGTGATGATGGATGAAGAAATTATTTATTTACTTTTAATGTAAAAGAAACATCAGTTCCTTTATCTAATTCACTATTTATCGAAATACCTCCACCATGTTTTTCGATTATCTCTTTGCAAAGTGTTAAACCTAATCCAGTCCCCTTTTCTTCCATGGTTCCTGTAGTGGAATATTGAACATCAATTTTAAAAATTTTATCAAGATCTTTTGAAGGAATTCCGACACCTGAATCGGAAACTGTAATTTTAACTCTACCATCAATTTTTTCGGATGAAATATTTATCGTACTATTTTTAAGAGAAAATTTAATACTATTTGAAAGCAAGTTACGCATGACTAATTGAATCATTGTTTTGTCAGCGTTAACACAAATGCTTTTATCAACATTATTATTTATGGTTAAATCTTTGTTCGCTGCGGCTAACTCCAAAGTTTGAATTGTTTCATTTATTTCATCAAATATACAAACCTTTTCCAGTGATAAAGCAAAACTTGCATTTTGGAGTCTTGACCAGTGAAGCAAATTGTTTAATAATTCGTACTGCCGTTTCAATGAAGTATTTATGTCTTTATTATATTCTTTTATTTCGTCGTTGCTCAACTCATCTATATCATCGGACAAAGCCTCGGAAAGACCAAGTAAAGCATGAAATGGCCCTCTCAAATCATGCGCTATTATTGAGAAAAATCTATCTTTTGTGTAATTCAAATCTTTTAATTCGGAATTTAAATCATTGAGTTGTCTATTAATTCTTTTTATGTGAAAATAGCCGAAGATTATTAAAATTATAATGATAAAACCTAAAACTAGAGTGATGGAAAGCCATTTAATAAAATTCTTTTGTGAATCAATTTCAACTTGCTGCTGTTCTCTGATTTCTTGAATTTTATAATCGAATTCAGTTTTAGCTAATTTTTTTATTTTATCACTAATTTTTAAACTGTCCGATGAATTTGTATAAATAGTTAGATATTCAAAAGCTTTTTTAAAATTTCCGAGTTTACTGTAGCTGTCTTGAAGCACGTTGGAAGCTCTTACTATGTTAACTAAGGAATTTATAGTGAAAGCATAATCCAATGCAGTTAAAGCATGTGTAATTGCAAGTTCTATTTTTCCTTGTCTGAAGTAAATAGATGCAAGCCCATTTTCACCTTCTGAGATTCCATGTTTTTCATCCATTTCTTTATAAAGATTTATTGCTAGTTTGTAATTTTCTGAGGCTAAAATATCATCATTTTTCTCCGCATAAATTCTAGCAAAAATTAGATAAGTACCGGCTTCAGATTTTTTATTACCAGACTCTTTGTTTAATCTTAAGGCATCATTTAGATATTCTATAGCTTTATCGTATTTTCCCATTCTACTATAAATATCGCCAATGTTGCCCTTAATTATTGCATAACCTTTAACATTATTGGTTTTTAATCTTATAGCCAAAGCCTTATTCAAAAATTTTAATGCTGTTTCATAATCTTCCAATCCAAGATATACCAACGAAATATTATTATAAGAAGTTGCCATTTTATTTTCATCCCCAACTTCTTCTCTCATTTTCATTGCTTTTAGATGATATTCTATAGACTTTAAGTAATCTCCCTGATAGTAATAAATTACACCCATAACGTTAAGTGAAGTTGCGATGCCAGCTTTTTCACCAATTTTCCTTCTGATCTCAAGCGCCTTTTGGGTGAACTCGATGGCTTTTGCATTATCGAGATTAATATAGCAATATCCAATACTCCCGTAACTACTAGCCAACCCTTTGGGATAATTAATTTCTTTGGCGAGCTTTGCTCCTTTATTTGCAAATTCAATAGCACGCTGTGTATTTATGTACTGATAAATGTCAGCCAATTCATCATAAGTTATAACTTTTTCTTCACCGCTTAAATTATGAAGTTGTTTTTCCAGACTGTCAGCTACACTTTGCTGCGGATACTGTTTAGCAGTAATTATTAACAAAAAAGAAAATAAAAATATTAATTTATTTTTCACTGTTAGCTATTAACTTTCAAATAATTCTTTCTTATTGTTCTTTATAAATTCAATAAAAAATACTTTTTTATATAATTATTATCGAACATTAAATCAAAAATTGAAGATAAGCATACTGATTAAAATTTCCGCAATAAAAATTCATGGATGATTCTACATAATAGTCATAAATCAATTAAATACTAAATAATTGTACCCCTACGTTTATTTGTATAATTTTGCTGCTCGTAAAAAAGTGAAATATTTCAGTTAATTTTTAATCACTCTCAAAATGCAAATTCAACAAACCGCGGTAGAAGAATCTTCTAAAAATGCTTTAGAAAAAACATCATATCAAATATTAATTGCAATTGGTTTTTCGCATCTTTTAAATGATGTTATGCAGTCTCTAATTCCATCTATTTATCCAATTATTAAAGATTCTTTCAAGCTAACTTTTGCTCAAATTGGATTAATTACACTAACATTTCAGCTTTCAGCCTCCATACTTCAGCCTTTTGTTGGATTTTATACAGACAAAAAACCTAAACCATTTTCTTTAACAGTGGGCATGATATTCACTTTAACGGGAATTGTATTAATTTCATTCGCTTCGACTTATGCTATTCTTTTAAGCGCTGTTGCGCTAGTTGGAATTGGATCTTCTGTATTCCATCCTGAAGCATCAAGAGTTGCTCATCTTGCATCTGGCGGGAAGCGCGGAACTGCGCAATCTATTTTTCAAGTCGGCGGAAACGCCGGGCGTTCGATTGGACCATTGTTAGCGGCAATAATTATTGTTCCATTTGGAAGGCCAAGCATTATTTGGTTTTCAATTCTAGCGCTAATTGCAATAATTATATTAATCAAAATAGGCAGCTGGTATAAGAGAATTAATACATCTCATTTAAAAAGTAAAAAACAAGTTACTGATCTTGAATTGAATCATAATTTTTCCCGCAGAAAGGTGATCTTCACAGTTTTGATTTTACTAATATTAATTTTTTCAAAGTACTTTTATCTTGCCGGCATGACAAGTTTTTTCACTTTTTATCTTATTGATAAATTTCAAATGTCCGTTCAAACTTCACAGATATATCTTTTTATATTTTTGGCTTCAGCTGCAGTTGGAACAATGATTGGCGGGCCATTGAGCGACCGTTTTGGAAGAAAATATATTATTTGGTTTTCTATTTTAGGCGTATCTCCGTTTACAATTCTACTTCCATATGCAAATCTTTTCTGGACAACTATATTAACAATTTTAATAGGAGTGATTTTAGCATCTGCTTTTCCAACTATTCTGGTTTATGCACAAGAGCTTTTGCCAGGGAAAGTTGGAATGATTGCCGGTTTGTTTTTTGGTTTTGCCTTTGGAATTGCCGGCATTGGTTCAGCAGTATTGGGTGAATTGGCTGATCAAACAAGTATAAATTATGTATACCAGGTTTGCTCGTTTTTACCTTTGATTGGATTGATAACGTGGCTTCTGCCAAATATTGAAATTGGAAGAAAAACCGTGTAAGTATTATAGGGAAATTTGTTTTAAAAAGTTGTCCAGATTTTCCGCGTAATTTTGAATTAAATAATTTTTCATAACGTCTTCAAAAGCATTCTCACTTAGCTTATCTCTCATATTTTTTTCCGAACTCAAAATTTGAATTGCTTTCTCTAGACCGGTTGGATTTTCAATATCAAATAATAACCCGTTTTTGTTGTTCACGATAAATTCATTATTGCCAGGAATATCTGATGCGATAATTGGAAGATGCGAAGCACCGGCTTCAAGTAATGAAAGCGAAAAGCCTTCGGATCTGGATGGCAGAAGAAAAATATCCATTGCTTTATAAAACTCCCAAATATTATCTACATATCCAGGCAGAATAATTTTAGAATTTGATATATTAAATTCGTTTGCATAATCCAAAACAGCTTTTTGATCTTTATCTGGAATACCAACAATTAGCAATAAAAAAATATCATCCAGATTACTGAACGCTTTAAAAAGTATATCAAATCCTTTTCTCTCTTTGTGAAACCAAGAAGACATTCCGAGTACAATTTTATTTTTCAAATTGAATTTTGTTTTAATTCTAATTCCGGAAATATCATTTATATTTTCAGGGACTGATATTCCATTGTAAATAATTTTTATTTTTTTTGATTTCACGCCTGAAGCTGCTAAACTACTCCCAACTCCCTTGCTGCAAGCAATCAATGAATCGTAATAGCGGTTATATAAAAATGGACCGAGTATCGGAAAACTTTTAGAAATATTATGTCTATAACCAATATTTATAAAATTATTCCTAAATTTTTTCTTTAATTCAAAACCGACTTTTCTATCTAAAGAGTGATGTGAGATGACGATTCTCGGTTTTTCTTTTTTGAAGTGAGGAATGATTTCTAAAATTAATTCTTTGAACTTTTTGCTGTCATCTAATGAAACTATATTTAAGCCATTTTCAATTGCTCGTTTCTCAGTTAAAGAATTTTTGGATACAAACAAAGTAACTGAATAGCCTTTTTCTTGCAGAAGTTTTGAGCTAAGAATTGCTATTTTAGCACTTCCTGCAAAACCGTCGCCAAAACTGAATTGGAAGACTTTCATATATTTCTACTTTAGAATAATTACTTTTATTATATTTGAAAATAATTTCAAAATTTAAGTTAATAAATAATTATAAATTTATCGTTTTATTCATCGAATGAAAATAGAAATACCTAACTGTAAAAGATTCACTGGTTACAAACCTTGCTTCCCGGATCACGATTGCTTAAAGGATGGATGTAAGGATAATATTCCGATCGGCAAAAAAATATTGATTATCAATCTTGATGCGATGGGTGATGTATTAATGACAACTGCTCAACTCCCGGCATTAAAAAGAAAATTTCCTGAATCAACAATTTACTGGGTTACAGATAAGATTGCCGTTAAATTGCTTCATGAAAATCATTTGCTGGATTTTGTATTACCGTACGATGCTGAATCAATTTTAATTTTAAAAAACATTCAATTCGATTATGTGCTGAACTCGGATAAATCATTAAGATCTTGTGCATTATTAAATGCACTTAATTCAAAAAATAAGCTTGGATTTGGCCTTAATGAAAATGGTAAGATAATCCCCGTAAATAAAGGAGCCCTTTATAATTACGAGCTCGGATTAAATAACCAGCTTAAATTTCGGACTAACCAAAGGACCGGACAAGATTACTTATCCGAAACATTTGATCTGAAAGATTATTTCCAAAACGATGATTATATATTTAATTTTTCAGAATCTGAAAAAATGTTCATTGAAAATTATAAGAATGAAATTCATATTAATAAAAACGATTTTGTGGTAGGATTTAATACAGGATGCTCCAATCTTTATCCGAATAAAAAAATGACTGTTCAGCAGCATATTTATTTGATAGAAAAACTTTTAGAATTCGGTAAAGTAAAAATTATATTACTCGGAGGACCCGAAGATACTGAAAGAAATGAAGAAATTTATTCCCATTTTAAAGATAAAATAATAAATACACCTACAAATTTAGGCGTTCGTATGGGAGCATGTTTCGAACAGCTTGCGAACATAGTAATTACTGGTGACTCATTTGGTATGCATCTGGCTATTGCACTAAAAAAATATGTGATCGCCTGGTTTGGTGTAAGCTGCTGGACTGAAATTGATCTCTACGGCAGAGGCGTAAAATTATTTCAAGATAATTTATTTTGTTCTCCTTGTTGGAAGAAAGTTTGCCCCTATAATCTTGAATGTATTCAAATGATTGATTTAGATAGAATAGTTCGTGAAGTTATGGAATATTATAGTAAAAATTCTAAATCCATTTGATGCAAACAATTTATATTAAATCACCGGCCAAAATTAATATTGGGTTAAATGTAATCAAAAAAAGAGACGATGGATTTCATGATATTGAAACGATCTTCTATCCAATTAATTTATTCGATGAACTAACATTTGAAAAATCAAACGCATTTCAATTCACATCAAACAACACAGATTTAGAACACGATAAAAATAATTTAATTATTAAAGCTAAGGATTTATTAGAATCATACACTGGTAAAAAATTAAAAACTAAAATATCTTTGGACAAACATATTCCAGTAGGAGCAGGATTAGGCGGAGGCAGTTCAAACTGTGCCACTACTTTACTGTCACTTAATGAATTATTCAATTTAAAAATTGAAATTGACGATTTAAAAAAGCTGGCTTTACAGCTCGGTTCTGACGTACCATTTTTTCTAAACCCAAAACCAAGTCTGGCTTCATCCAGAGGCGAAATTTTAAAAGTAATAGAATTAAAGATCAACTTCCCTATTTTAATAGTTAATCCTGGAATACACATTTCAACTAAATGGGCTTTCGATAATTTGAAAATCGTAACACAGCAATTTTCAATTGATAAATTATTTTTTGAAAGTTACTTTTCTTTCGAAACATTGAAGGAAAAGGTTACGAATGATTTTGAAAATATTGTATTTAATCATTATCCTGAAATAGCTAATTTGAAGAGTAAAATGTTTGAACTTGGAGCAATATTTTCTTTGATGACCGGGACAGGCTCAACAGTTTTTGGTATATTTAAAAATATAAATGATGCAGTAAAAGCAAAAAGTAAATTCAATCAATATTTTTCAGCGATTCATTATGAAGAAAATTAATATTTGGTTCTCCCTATTCTCAATTTTAATTTTGGTTGGCTGCTCTTCCACTAAAGAAATAAATATAGTTTCACGGAAAGCATGGAATGCAGTTGAACCTAAACCTTTCAAAACTCAAATTCCTGAACGAATAACTATACACCATGAAGGCGAATATTTTAGCCCAGATTCAAACGCCGCTAAATTTATCAAGAAAGTTCAAGTTTGGGGAATGAGCGAGGCACGTAACTGGTCTGACATTCCTTATCATTTTTTAATTGGATTAGACGGAACTATTTACGAAGGCAGAAATGTATTTACAACCGGAGAAACAGCAACTGAATATGACCCAAGCGGACATTTATTAATTTCATGTATCGGAAATTTTGAAGTGCAGGATGTTCCTGAAGCGCAATTGAATTCTCTTATAAATCTAATTGCATATTGTTGTAAGAAATATGATATCTCGCCTGATTCAATTGCTTCGCATAGAGATTATTCAAAAATTACGGTTTGTCCCGGAGAAAATCTCTATAAGTACGTTAAGAACGACTATATAAAAAATAAAGTTAAACAGTTACTTAACTAACGGCAGATTCTAAATATTCCACAAATTCTTTGGACGCATTTATTTTAACCATTACTCCGAAAGGTATGGTTATATTTTCTCTTACATGCCCATGCTTAAAATTGTAGACTACAGGAATTGAAAGTTTCCCAAAATAATCTTCAATAACTTCTCCAAGAGTTAGCGTTTTCTTTTCAGGATCATGTTCGTTGCAATCCAAAAATCTTCCTAAAATAATACCTGAAGATTGTTTAAATAATTTGTGAAGCTTAAGTGTATTCAGCATTCTGTCTACTCTGTATGGCAGCTCTTGTATTTCTTCTAAAATTAAAATTTTATCTTTTGGATCGGGGAAAAATTCAGTTCCTATCAGTGCAGATAATAAAGATAAATTACCTCCAAAAATTCTTCCTTTGGCAGTTCCTTTTGTAATTTTTAATATCTTTTCACCATCCGGAGGTTTTATCCTTCCGATCTTTTTATTTGAGGTAATTAACGACCAAAAAAATTCTTCAGTAAAGGGATCGACACTATTATAAAAATCTACCGCAACCATCGGTCCGGCAAAAGTAATTAATCCGGCTTTTTGATAGAAAGCCAACTGTAAAGCTGTTATGTCACTGTAACCAACAAAAATCTTTGGATTGCTTCTTATAATTTTAAAATCAATTTTATCTAACAGCCTTGGAGTTCCATAACCTCCACGAACAGAAAAAATAGCTTTAACTTCTTTTTTCTTAAACATAGAATGTAAATCAGCCAATCTTTCTTCATCGCTTCCAGCTAAATAGCCGTGATAATTTCCAACATTTTTTCCAACTTCAACTCTATAACCCAATTTTTCCAGATAATTAACGCCCCTATTAATTTTTGAAAGATCATCCGGTGAAGATGCTGGTGAAATTACCCCAATTAAATCCCCTTTTTGTAATTTTTTTGGTTTAACAACTCTCATAATTTATAACTTTTATTTTTGATATTTTAAGAATTGACTTTAATTTAACTAATCAATTTTAATCTAACAAATTATAATACCATAATTTAGGAGATTTTTTATGGATTATGTAAAAATATTGGGTAAAAGATATTCTGACTTTAAACTAAAGGCTAAGAAAATAAAACTGCTTTTAACTGATAATGATGGCGTTTTGACTGATACAGGCGTTTATTACTCCCCAAATGGTGAAGAATTTAAGCGATTTTCAATTCGTGATGGAATGGGTGTTGAAAGATTACTCGATGAAGTTAATATTGAAACGGGCATCATTACAGGAGAAACATCCGGCCCCGTAAACAAACGTGCTGAAAAATTAAAAATTACTGAATTATACACTGGAATTAAAGAAAAAGAAAAAGTTTTGCCATCAATTTTAAAAAATAAAAAAATCTCTGCTGAAAATATTGCATATATTGGTGATGATTATAATGATTTGGAAATTATAAAATTAGTGGGTTTATCTGCATGTCCATCTGATGCAATGCCGATAATCCAAAATTTAGTTGATTATATTTGTACAAATAAAGGTGGAAATGGAGCTTTTCGGGAATTTGCTGAATTATTAATTTATTTGAACAAAGAAAAATAAACTTTCGTTAAGTAAATCTCATCCTTAAGATTTTAACTTAAAGTTAGCTGTCGGCTATTATAAAACAATCATTTCCGTATAATCTGCATAATTAGTGAATATATATTCATTTTATATGTCTAATTCCTATCTAAATTATAATTTATTAAATTTTTATTCATTATTCTGTTGACAATAAATTTACCAGCATGTATTTTTATGCACGATGAAAATAGAATTTCTAAATATGACCGCAATTAGCTTGAACGAAAAATATTTTCTTCCAACCGTTATATTAAGTTTAATTCCTCGCCGCCCCCGTTTGGGGTAATAATATTTCATTCATTTTAAATATTTATTCTTATTAATTCAAATTCACAAGGGATTTTTATTATGTTATCTGTTGGAATATTAGGCGGAACCGGTTACACCGGGAAAAAATTATTAGAGTATTGCAATGCTCATTCTGAAATTGGGGAAATAAAAGTTTATGCAAATTCGAGTGCTGGCAAAAAGATATATGATGTATTTCCAGACTTAAAAGATGTTGTTGCCGATGATTTTATTGAATCCATTGATAATATTTCTTATGAAGAGGATGTTTTTTTTATAGCTCTGCCGCATGGTGAAGCATTAAATTTTGTTCCCACAATTCTAAGCCGGGGGAAAAAAATAATTGATCTCGGCGGAGATTTCAGATTAAATGATCAGGCAGAATATGAAAAATGGTATGGAATAAAACATACAGCTTCTGATTTACTTTCAAATAAAATTTATGGCTTAGCTGATTATAAAAAAACAGATTATTCCAAATTTGATTTAGTTGCAAATCCCGGCTGCTACCCTACTGCTGCACTTTTATCATTACTTCCAATTATTTCTAATTTTTCTGAAGAAATTATTTCTATAAGCGTTAATTCATATTCAGGTACGAGCGGCGCAGGAAAGTCGGCTAAAACTGAGTTGTTAATGTCGGAAATGGATGGAAATGTTTCAGCTTATAATGTCACAAAACATAGACATGAACCTGAAATTCTTCAGCTGCTGAATGAAAATGAATTTGATTCTCCATTTTCATTTACAACTCATTTACTTCCTATTGCTGTTGGCATTTATTCTACTTCAGTTATTTACCTTAAAAATGATATAGATGAACAGATATTAAAAAATCTTTATACAGTTTTTTATGAAGATTCATTTTTTGTAAGAATGAGAGATGTCCCCCCTCAGTTAAAATGGGTTACCGGAACAAATTTTTGTGACATAAATATAACTGCAAAAAATAAAACTGTTATCATTACTGCTGCCATTGATAATCTTATTAAAGGTGCATCAGGCCAGGCAATTCAAAATTTAAACAAACTTTATGGATGGGATGAAACGCTTGGAATTTTTGAAAGGGGGAAAAATAATGTATCAGTTTATTGAGAATGGTTCCGTTACTTCAGCGAAAGGATTTAAAGCCGCTGGAATTTTCTGCGGCATCAAAAAAAAGAAAAAAGATTTATCTTTAATTTATTCGGATACTAGCTGTATAACAGCCGGAACATTTACTACTAATAAGGTTAAAGCAGCACCGCTATTAATAACTAAAGAAATAGTAAACTCTCATAAAAAGGTAAAAGCTGTTTTGTGTAATTCCGGAAATGCAAATGCCTGCACCGGAGATGAGGGATATAAAGACGCTTTACAAATGCAAAAATTTTGTGCTGATAATTTAGGATTGCAAGAAGATGAAGTATTAATTTCTTCAACAGGAGTTATTGGCCAAAGATTACCAATGGAAGCAATGTTAAACGGCATCACTACAATTACGACTTCCCTTTCTGATGATGGGGGCCTGGATGCTGCCGAAGCAATTATGACTACTGATAAAAAAATGAAGTCTTTTGCGGTACAAATAAATTTAAAAAAAGGCAATGTAACAATTGGCGGAATATGCAAAGGCAGCGGAATGATTGCGCCTAACATGGCAACTATGTTAGCGTTTCTTACAACCGATGCAGAGATTGCTGAGGATTCACTTAAAAATATTTTTGTAAAAGCAATTGATTCTTCATTTAATAAAATTTCTGTTGACGGTGAAACAAGTACAAACGATATGTGCATAATTTTAGCGAATGGCAAAAGCGGGATAACTATTAATGATGAAGAAGAACTTAATGAATTTCAAGAAGCTCTAAATGTAATTTGTATTCAAATGGCAAAATCAATAGTTGCGGATGGCGAAGGAGCTACTAAACTTGTAACTGTAAATGTTAAAAATGCTAAATCAAAAATTGATGCTGATCTTATCGGAAAATCAATTGCGAATTCTTCTCTTGTTAAAACAGCGATTTATGGTGAAGATGCCAATTGGGGCAGAATTATGAGCGCTGCCGGACAAAGCGGTGCTGATATTGAACCAGACAAAGTTGCTATAAGTTTTAATGATTTATCAGTGCTGCAGCCAAATTTCAGCCTAACTTTAAATGAAGAATTAGCTTCAAAAATTCTTTCTCAACCTGAGTTTGTTATTAACATTGATTTAGGGCTGGGAAAAGAAGGAACAACCTGGTGGACATGTGATCTAACAGAGGAATATATCAGAATTAACGCAGATTATAGAACTTGAGATTGGAAATAAAAATGAAAACTGCAATTTTAAAAATAAGCGGGAAGACAATTAGCGAATTTATTGAAACGAATAAATGGATAGATTTAATTAAAGATCTATATAAAATTTATGATAGTGTAATATTAGTTCATGGCGCCGGTAAAACTATTTCAGAATGGGCAGATAAAATTGGTTTAGAAACTAAATTTATTGATGGACAAAGAGTTACTACTGCGGAATATATGCAAATAGTAACCGCGGTTCAGGCAGGACTAATCAATACTCAGCTTTCTGCAAAATTAAATTCTAGCGGAATAGAAGCAGCGGGATTTTCAGGTGTGGACAGAAATACGTTTACAGCAAAAATATTTGACGATGATTTAGGATACGTTGGTTACCCCGAATTAACGGGATCGAAAGATTGGATTGAAGAAATTTTATCTCAAAATATTCTACCCATTTTCTCAAGTGTATGCAAAAATTCAAATGGTGAATTAATTAATGTTAACGCTGATATTTTTACCGAAGTTTTAGCAGCCGCAATTCAGGCAGATTCAGTTTTGTTTGTATCAGATGTTAATGGTGTAATAATTAACGGCGAAATAAAAAAACAGCTTAATACTTCTGAGATTGTAAACGGAATTTTAGCAGGTGAAATTACAGGCGGAATGATTCCAAAATTAAAATCATGTTCTTCGCTTCTCTATAAAGGTGTAAATAAAATTTGGATAGGTTCAAAATTAAATCATCAAACAATAACAAATCAAGAAGATTTTAATGGAACTTGGATCATTGGTTCAGCAGAAGAAAACAAACAGTTACACTACGTTGCTTAACGTTTATAACAGGTTCCCCGTTGAATTTAGATATGGGGATGGAGCTTATCTTTACGATGCTGATGGAAACAGATATTTAGATTTCCTTTCGGGCATTGCAGTTAATGGTTTCGGGCATAACAACGAGCAAATAAAAACTGCTGTAAATGAACAACTCAATAAATTTTGGCATGTTTCTAATTTATATCAGTCAACTCCACAAAAAGATCTCGCAGATAAGCTGACACATATTACCGGACTCGATTCAGTTTTCTTCAGCAACTCTGGGACAGAGTCTGTTGAGGCTGCAATTAAATTCGCCAGAAAATGGGGCGACGGAAAATATCATATTATTTCTGCATTCGGCGGATTTCACGGTCGCTCTATGGGAAGCCTTTCTGCTACTGGTCAATTGAAGCTGCATGAAGGATTTAGTCCAATGCTGAACGGATTTTCTTATGTACCATTTGGTGATATTAAATCTATTGAAAGTAAAATTAATGAAAAAACTGCGGCTGTTTTAATTGAACCAATTCAAGGTGAAGGTGGTGTGAATGTGCCCTACAACGGCTACCTGAAAGATTTAAGAAAATTGTGTAATGAAAAAAATATACTTCTAATAGTTGATGAAATTCAAACCGGGAATGGCAGAACAGGAAAATATTTTGCATATCAGCATGAAGAAATAATCCCTGATATAGTTACAACTGCTAAAGGGCTTGCTAATGGTTTACCAATTGGAGCTACTATATGTTCTTCAAAAGTTGCTGAAGCTATCAGCCCTGGAAATCATGGTTCAACATTTGGCGGGAACCCTATTTCGGTTGCTGCTGCAAATAAAGTTGTTGAAATGATTAATGAAAAAGTACTCGAAAATAATTCAAAACTGGGTGTAACATTAATGGATTCATTGCATGGCTTGCATTTAGAAGAAATTAAAGAAATTCGAGGAAAGGGATTAATGATAGGAATAGAATTTAATGAAGGAATTTCAAGTAAAGTAATTGCAAGTAAACTGCTTCAAGAAAAAGTTTTGGTGGGAACCTCAGGCGATACTGTAATAAGGATTCTTCCCCCATTCATTATTACTCAAAAAGACATTATGAATTTCCTTTTAAATTTTAAGAAAGTAATTCTTAAAGTTTCCGAAGAAACTAATCATCAAAAACCGGAATAATATTTATGTCATCAAAATTAAAAAGATTAAATAGAATAAAAGAACTATTAAATAATAGGTATATAACCTCCCATGAAATGCTTGTTAAACTGCTGCAAGCAGAAGGAATTCAAGTTACACAAGCAACGCTTAGCCGTGATTTTGCTGAGCTTGGAGTTGTAAGAATTTTTTCTGAAGGCGGGACAAGATATGTTTTTGATTCACATGAATCTGGCAGACAAATCTCAAAATTAATTGGATATGAAATCATCAGTGTAGAACATAATGAAGCTTTAATTGTAATAAGAACTTTAGCAGGCAGAGCTCAAGGAGTTGCACATCATGTTGATAGATTAAATAATTCTGACATTTTAGGAACTGTTGGTGGTGATGACACAGTATTGATTATTCCAAGTTCAACTAATAATATTCCCGATGTGGTAGCATTAATTAAAAAAATGATGACTGATAACGTCAGTTATTAATAAAGTAAAAAAGGAGATGATAAAGTGGCCAAGAGAAAAATAGTTGTTGCATATTCCGGTGGTTTAGATACATCGGTTATGGTAAAATGGTTAAGCAAAAAATATGATGCTGATATCATTACTGCAACTGGATTTTTGGGACAGAAGAAAGAGATTCAAGGTGTAAAGGAAAAAGCCGCAAAAACCGGTGCAGTTAAATCGGTTGTTTTAGATTTACGCGAAGAATTTATAACCAACTATGTTTGGAAAGCATTAAAAGCTGGTGCTTTGTATGAAGGAAGTTATCCTATGGCAACAGCTATTGGAAGGCCTTTGCTTGCAAAAATGCTTGTTGATGTTGCAATTCAGGAAAATGCAGATTCTGTTTCTCACGGATGTACAGGCAAAGGAAATGATCAGGTTAGATTTGAAGTTGGAGTAAATACATTGGCTCCTCATCTAAACGTAATTGCACCTTTAAGAGAATGGGAATTTAAATGCCGGGAAGATGAAATGGAATACGCAATCGAAAATGGAATTCCAATTAATGCAACTAAAGATTCTCCTTACTCAATTGACGAAAATCTTTGGGGAATTTCGATTGAATGCGGTGTGCTTGAAGATCCCGAAGCAGCACCACCGGAAGATGCTTATCAAATAACTACAAATCCTAAATTCGCTCCAGACAAAGCCGATACTATTTCAATTGGTTTTGAAAAAGGGATACCGGTTACCTTGAATGGAGTTGAACTGAACGCAGTTGAGTTAGTATCCCAATTAAAAGATCTTGGTGCGGTGCATGGAATTGGAAGGTTAGATTTAATTGAAAATAGAGTTGTTGGAATTAAATCAAGAGAAATTTACGAAGCTCCGGCTGCCGTTATTCTTCACACAGCACATATGGAATTAGAAAGATTAATTCTTGATAAAGAAACTTTTAGATTTAAGCAAAATGTTTCGAATAAAGTTGCTAATTTAATATATGATGGTCTTTGGTATTCTCCATTATTTAATTCTCTCTCTGCTTTTGTTGATTCAACTCAAGAAAATTTGACCGGAGAAGTTAAATTAGAATTATATAAAGGAACAATTAAAACATTGTCAAGAAAATCTATTCATAGTCTTTACAGTAAAGAACTTGCTACTTACACAAAAGAAGATACTTTTGATCATCAGGCTTCGACTGGATTTATAAAAATTTATGGACTGCCATATAAAACGATGACTCAAGTAAAAGAAAATACTCACAAAGAGGTAATATATTAATGTTGTGGGGCGGAAGATTTAACGAAAAATTAAATAACAAGGCTCTAAAATTTTCATCGTCCCTAAAGTTAGATATACTTTTAATTGAAGAAGATTTAGACGGAAGCATTGCTCATGCTGAAATGCTTGCTCACGTTGGTCTTATTTCAAACGAAGAGTCCGATAAAATTGTTGATGGTGTAAAACAAATAAAACTTGAATGGACGAATAAGGACTGGAAACCTGATGAAAATGAATTTGAAGATATTCATTCAGCAATTGAAGCACGTTTATTTGAATTAATAGGTGAGACTGCCGGTAAACTTCATACCGGCAGAAGCCGAAACGATCAAGTTGCAACTGATGTTATATTGTGGTTAAAAAAATCCTGCCAGCTAGTTATAACCGAGATTATTGAATTACAAAAAATTCTTCTTAAAAATTCAAAAAATAATATTAAAACAATAATTCCAGGATACACACATCTACAACGTGCACAACCAATTTCTTTAGCATTTCATTTTCTTGCTTACGTGGAAATGCTTGAGAGAGATAAAGAACGACTAAATTTTTTAATTAAAAGTTTATCTAAATCCCCTCTCGGTTCAGGTGCTTTGGCGGGTTCTACCCTACCGCTTGATAGAGAATTTACAGCAAAGAAATTAGGATTTAATTCTCCAACAGAAAATGCGCTGGACACTGTTTCGAACAGAGATTTTATAATTGATTTTCTTAATACTGTTTCAATAGGAATGATGCACTTAAGCCGACTTTGTGAAGAAATAATTATCTGGTCAACAAGCGAATGGAACTTCATAAAATTAAGCGATGATTATTCAACCGGTTCATCATTAATGCCTCAGAAAAAAAATCCGGATATGGCGGAGTTAATAAGGGGGAAAACCGGGAGTGCATTTGGCAATTATATCTCATTAATTTCTACAATGAAATCACTTCCGTTAAGCTATAATAGGGATTTACAAGAAGATAAAGAACCATTATTTAATTCATATTTCATTTATCTTGATTCGCTTCAAATCATGTCCGGAATGCTAAATGGAATCAAAATAAATAAAGAACGATTTGTAAACGAACTTGATGGGGATTTTATCCTTTCTACTGATATTGCCGATTGGCTTGTTTTAAAAGGGATACCATTTAGAAATGCTCACGAAATAGTCGGCAGACTAGTTAAAAAATTAGAAGAGCAAGAATTAAATTTTAGCAGCGTCAATTTAGAAATGTTAAAGGAGATTGATCCAATCTTTGATGAGAGTGTAATGGAATGTTTTAATATTAAAACTTCTTTGGATAGGAAAAATACTTATGGATCACCTAATCCAGATAATGTAAAATCAAGAATAGAATATTGGAAGACTCAGTTGAAATAATTACGCATCATTTCTATACAGCATTTCATGCGAATTATAAATTAAATAATATTCCTGCGCCCATTCATTTTCAATCATTTCATCCGTTAATACATCTTCATTAAAATTACTAAATCTTAAATTACGATTAGCTTCATTATTTTTATCATTAGCTAATGTGAATTTAATTTTAGGTAAGCTTAAAATATTTTTATTTCGTTCTTTCATCATTTAACCTTTCCGTTAATATATTCTTCTAACTTATAGTCGAAATTATGATTAGAATGTTAATAGAATATTAATCTAATGTTAAATCTTTGTTAATATTTCCCAAAACATATTATTAGACAATTGTTTTAATTGATAATTATAAAAATGAAATGATCTTTTGATTGCGGTATAACACAGACGTGATTTTAAAAACAAGTACTAGTTGAATTCAAAAATTAAATTTTGACTTATTTTTTCATTGCAGTGTACTTAATGATATCAGCTTTTTCAATAGTGATCAATCCCCCGCAATTTGCTTCTTCAAAAATATTATCAAGAAGCGGAATAAATTTTTCTATCTTTTCTTGCTGGTCAACGATTTCAATAATTAGAGGCAAATCTTCCGAAAGCCTTAATATTTTTGATGAGTGAATTCTGCTATTTCCTCCAAACCCCATAACACCTTTGAAAACAGTTGCCCCGGCTAAACCTTCTTTTCGTGCTTCTATGACAATCTTTTCGTAAACAGGTATTGAACTGTGTTTATCGCTTTCGCCGATAAATATACGAAGTAATTTTGCTTCACCACTTAAATGCATTTTTCACTTTCAGATTTTTGAAATTAGGTACGCTAAATAAACTCCAATTAAACAAAGTAAAATATTTAAACCTATATTTAATAAACCAAGTCCGATTTGTGAATCTCTGAATAAATTTAATGTCTCATACGAGAAAGTTGAAAAGGTGGTAAAACCGCCGCAGAATCCAACCGTTAAAAATATTCTTACATTCGAGCTTAGTAATTCTTTTTGATCAAAATAAAACATAAAAATTCCAAGCAGAAAACTGCCTGCAATATTAACGACTAAAGTACCATAAGGGAAAGTCGGCGGAAAGAATTTGTAAGTATAATTTGAAAGCCAATAACGCAGTGCTCCTCCTGCTGCGGCACCAAAAGAAACAAATAGATAATTTATCATACTATAAAAATTAATTGAGTTGACTTAAAATAATTGTAATGTCACACTTACCTATTCAAGATGTGAAATATAAAAGAAATCGAAATAAAAAAATTAAAAATTTTGTATCCATTCACATATTAAATCTATTGCCTTGAGCGTATCATTACAATATTTTTTTATGAAGTTATCATCAATTTCTTCTTTTGATTTTCTCTGCATTGCTTCTTCCATTGCATTGTTTCCGTTGAAATTTACGTAAGCAATTCTTGCGGTTAATTCCTCAACCGGCCTGCCGAATACTGTTCCGGGAAGAATAGCAACTCCTATTTCATCAAGTAATCTTTCGCATAAAATTTCATTTGAATTAATTCCGCTTAAATTTAATTTATCTTTGAAATAATCAAATGAAATAAAAAGATAAAAACCGCCCGATGGTTTTACAGTATAAATCCCAGAATCTTTTAGCTTAGCAGCTATAGAGATGCCTAGTTTTTTTAGTATCCATCTTGCCCGCCAAAGATATTTATCAATGCTTTTGCCGCCGTTAAAAGCAACAACTGCTGCATGTTGAATAGGAGCACTTGTGGCAGTAAAAGTTTCGCTGGCAACTACAGACATCGAGTCAAGCAGCCACCTCAGAGTTGATGGAAAAGTAAAAGTTCCCAATCTCCAACCGCCGGCACCGCACCATTTACTTAATCCGCTGCTTATTATTGTTCCTTCCGGATAATATTTAGCAATTGAAGTATGCTTTCCCTCAAAATTTAATTCCCCATATATTTCATCAGACAATAAAATAATTTTATACTTTCTGGCAACAATTGCAATTTCTTTTAACTCACTAATAGAATAAGTAATACCAACAGGATTTGAAGGATAATTTAGAATCACAATTCGTGGTTTATCAGGATCGTCTTTGCAATGATCTATTAAGTCGCCCGCCGACAAAAGCCACTTCTCTTCTTTCTGAGTAGGCAGCCATCTTACATGCCTTCCGATTATGTGCGCTTGAGGGGCATATGACACCCAGCTTGGTGTTGGAATAACTAAGTCACCATAATAGACTAACTGTAGAAGAAACATTAATTCTTTTGAACCCGGCCCAATCAATACGTCTTCAGCAGAGTGATTTATTTCCTGCGTACGTGAATAATATTTTGCTACAGATTCACGTAATTTGAATAATCCTTTTACAGGTAAATAATCTTTTTGAAAAGCATTATCTTTTAACGATTCAACCACGGACTGAGGCACTGGAAATGGTGATTGCCCCAATCCAAGTTTATAAATTTTTCTTCCGTCTTCAATTAATTTATTACTTCGTTCATTTATATTTAATGTTGCCGATTGAGGGAGGCCGCGAACATTTAGATTTAAATTTATTTGATGAGAGTATTTTTTGTTATTATTCATTAAGCCATAAATTAAAAACAAATAATGAGATGTGCTGTGAACAAATATAAAATAATATTTAAACTATTAAAATTTATCTTGGGTTTCAAAGAGAACAATTCTAAACTATTAAATTATTATCATAAAATAATATTTAAAATGAATACGATAAAAAGTAGAATCAAAACAATCACAATCACTTTAAATGATTTACTTTCTTCCGGAAATTCATAATGGCAAATTGGGCAAACTTTTTCATCCGCATTTATTTCCATGGCACATGACGGGCATTCTTTTTTCTTCAAATTAATTTCGTTCTTCATAAATCTTTTAGTTTTTTATTACTTTAAAATAATTAACCCAGTTTCTTAATAAACTGGGTTAATAAATTAATTTAAATTCTTCTCTAGCGTCTAGTCATTCTATTATTATTTTATCATTGTCATCTTACCAGAAAATTGTTTATCAGCAACCCTTAAATTATAAATGTAAATACCACTTGAAACTTTAGTCCCCAATTCGTTTTTGCCGTCCCATTTAGTTAAATAATTTCCTGCCGGTAAAATTTCTTTAACTAATCTTTTAACAATTTCGCCTTGAATATTATAAACTATCAATTCAGCCAATGAATTAGATAAATAATATGGAATTGTAAAACTGATTATTGTACTTGGATTAAATGGGTTTGGATAATTTTGTGCTATTAAATTTGTTTCAGGAAGAGATATATTTTTATCTTTTTCAATCGAGGTTACTAACTGCAGCCCCTGTCCTTTTGAACCACCGCTGCTGTCAGCTAAATAAATATTTGTCCATGAAGGCCGCATAGCAGCATACAAATATTGACTTTCCCATTCCTGATCAGTTAAACGCAAGAAATTTGTAGTAACATATTCGTAATAACTGAAGCACGGGCCAACAAAAGCAGTTTGTTTACCATTTGGTAATTGAGCAATAAATACTCCCATATTTATTGGGCCTGTGCCAACATGCGTAACCGCCCCAATAAAAAATCCGTTACAATCAGTCGGAGTGGTGTGAATATCTGCAACAATATAGTCGGGATACATCAAACCTGTATACGAAGAAATAGGGTCACTATAAAATAGTTTTGGATACCATCCATTATAATAAGTACCTCCACACATTTGAGGCGGAATATCATAAATCATAGTTCGCAAAAATTCATTTTCATCGGAAGTGAATGATTCATTGTTTAATGTTTTTGAAGCAATGCTACTTAAAGTATCCATAATAGGTCCGAAATTGTTGAGGTAGCGGATAATATCAGCCTTCAAATAGTCATCAGAAAAAGGTAAGTTCTGAAATTTAACTTTAGATAATTCAGCAAAGTGTTTTAAAGTTTCATAAAATTCCGGGAAAGGTTCAACATAAGAATACGGGAATGAACAAATAGGTATTCCGCCTGTATAACTTTGTTTGGCATAAAGCATATTGTCATGTCGAAGCTGAGTCCATGAGGTTAATTGCGTGTTTAATTTCTCTTGCCAGAAAGCAGCCGTCTGCATGAATTGCGGTAACGAATTTCTATTTTTAGGTGGATTAAGTTTTCGTATTGAACTCAACCACAAATTATAGAGTGAATTATTCCAAAACTCCGTACCATAAGAATTAATTAAATATCTTAACGCCGCTATGTTTGATGAATAATGAAAAGTTTCAAGTTCACTTTTTAAAAGCTGGCCAGCAGCATCATTCCCTAAAGCAAACATTGGGTCCAAGCTTGATGGATAAAGCCTGCAGACTTTTTCATTATTATATTTTATTCTATCGTAAACAACACTTCCTGTAACGTATGAATCAATCACAAATCTTTGTCCAAATAGCATAAATGCAGAAGCCGGTTTTATGCTGTCAGGAGTCGTAATATCATTTGAGATTAATATTTGTGACAATATCATTTGATTGGCAAATGATTGATTATTCAAGGTATCTTGAAATTCAATTACTTTTAAACTATCAAGTAAATCAGCCGCATCTCCTAATTGGATTTTATCTTTTAAATAAAGTAAATGATTAAGCGTTACATTATCCTGGTCACCTACGAAAAATTTAATTATTGAATCAAAATCTTCATACGATTGCCAGGTGTTTGACAGATCAAATAAAACAGTAATTAAATAAGAATCTATAATCTGTCGCTGAGCATCTTGAAATTTTTGTTCAAGACAAGGAATATCAATATTTGCGGAAGGTGGAATTAAATAAATTTCAATTCTTCCCAGCCACATCATGGCTCTGAAATAATTTTCTAAAATCGGATGAAGTTCGTCAACATAATGCCCGCGGGGTTTAAATTGACTCCAATCAACTCTGACACAAGCATCAGCAAATAAAGTATCAGTTTTAAATCCGTCTGCTTCAATTGCTCGATTACATAGATGATTCACTTTCGCCGCGTTTTCAGTATAGTAAGGACTTACATTTTCATCAAGTAATTTTCTGGCAACTGTTAAATAGACATCAACATCCCGCAGCATTTGATTCATTTCTTGATAGCTTGAATATCTATTTTCTAACTGCGGCATTTGTGCATGTAAATTTTCAAGCAGAGCAGTAAGCTTGTCAATTAACACTTCTAATTCCACATCTTTTAATATTCTATCATAAGAAATATGCAATGCATGTAAAATTGCATCTATTGATACATATACCGGTAAATCTTTATGATAAACATCCAAAAATGCCTGCCCAAATGATGCATATGATAATCTTTCACTTACCATAAATCCATTTTTGTTTATCAATGATTTTTCATGGTTCGTAAGATTATATTTGGTGTCAATGCTGTCGAAGTAATCTGCCGATGAATAATCAACATTAATATTTGCTTCGAATGAACCAGCGTCATGCATTTGAAGCAGCTGATCCACTTCCATATTTTGATTTGAATTTAAAAACTGTCTGTATGCCTCAACATTAAAATTTGATGCTGATTGTGCAAATAATAATATTGGATAAAAAAATAGAATGCTGAATAAATATTTGGATGAAGCTTTCATAAATCCCCCGAAATTTTTTTTATTGTTAAGATAAAATAAACAATAATTATCTTAACTGCATTTAAAATTCTATTTTGGATATTGTAGAGTCGAGATAATGTCTGAAGCTTGTTGAAGAAATGAACGAAATTCTAAAATAAATTACTCAATTAAAGTAAATTTTACTTTCGTTAATAAATTAACTACTATCATTTCTAATCTTTTGAAATTTATGTACGGCTTGTTTTTTGCATCCCTTTATTTAGTCTTAAACTTTTAATTAATGATCACATCAGGTTTTAAGTTTTTACAACGAGTAAATGTGATTAGGTTTCCTGAAATCGGTACGTATTTATTATCATAGGAAAACTGATATTTTGTAAGTAAATTACGGACACTAAATAATTGATATAAAATATTTATTTAAGGCAATAAAAAACTAAAAGAAAAAAATCAAAAAGCTGAACTATTCCATTGATAAGTAACCCTTTTTAACGGACTATCAACGCAGGTTCAAAATAAATGCGTTCCCCTTTTTAATATATTTCTTCAATTTATAAATCCATACTAATTATTTCTAGTCTACTCATGCAAAATAATATCAGCAGGTATGCAGAAATGATTGTAACAAACTAAAGGAAAAATGTATGAACATTTACGTAGGCAATCTGGCATCTGAAGTATCTGAAGAAGATTTAAAAAATCTATTTTCAGAATACGGTAATATAACAAGTGTTAAAGTTATAAAGGATATGTACTCTGGTACGTCAAAAGGCTTTGGCTTTATTGAATTATCCAATCAGACTGAAGCACAAAAAGCTATCAATGAATTGAACGGAAAAGACTTGAAAGGAAAAAGTATTACCGTCAATGAAGCACGACCCAAAAACGATTCCCGTTCGGGCGGAGGCAGAGATCAAAGAGGATCAAGAGGTTCTAATTCCGGCAGACCTAAAAGATGGTAATTGGGAATTAAAGGATAATTAAAAATTATCCGAACTTCTGAGAAGAATCTAGATTCAGGATATATTGTATTCTTAGAAGTCAATTATAGACAGGCTCTCATTGGTAAATCCTTGGTGAGCCTTGTCGTAAATCATTTATGGTATTGGTTGAAGTTATTTTCATAGCTCTACTATTTGCCGTTAAATAAAATACGAATCATAAACATAGGTAAAATTTTATTGCATAAATTTCACATCCCGGTAATGGGATTAGCTTTTACGATTGATACACCGCTCAAAGTAGCTCACTATGGAATAAATTCAGTCATTTCAATTGTTGATGATGATTTAATTGAAAAAATGAGGAAGATTCATTCTGTTAAAAAAGATATTCCATTCTTCCCTATTTCGACAAAAGAATATGATTACAGGGCAAAGCGAATTACTCTTTATTTAAATCTCATTAGCGAACTTGTAAATAAAAATATTGTTTCTTTGAAGGATAATATTTTGGAGAAGGGTTCTGAGCTTGAAAAATATTATTCAATATTGCCTGATTATTCTGAATTGAAGAGACATTTGAAATCCTATATTCAAGGCTTAATCAGCAAAGAAGAAATTAAAGACCTGCTTGATAAACTGATGCATGCGGGTAGCATTGATGTAAACATTATGACAAAAGTTGATAAGGCTAATTTTGATAAGTCAGGACAACTTCCAATTGAGTTTAACGATGCACATGCATCGTTGCGTGGTTTTGCACAAAGCGAACTTAACTCATCTGTGGTTCTATCAGCAGGAATGAATCCGAAACTCTACAGTTATTTTGAAAGTTTTCAAGACTTTTATCCGGATAAAAATGGTAAACTAAAGAAAAAAATAATTTTAAAAGTAAGCGATTTCCGTTCTGCACTTATACAAGGAAAGTTTCTCGCTAAAAAAGGATTGTGGGTTTCTGAATATAGAATTGAATCAGGACTTAATTGCGGCGGGCACGCCTTTGCTACAGATGGTTATTTGATTGGACCGATACTAGAAGAATTTAAATCCAACCGTAAAATATTAATAGATACATTATTTGAAATATATTCAGGTGCATTAAACAAAAAGAATATTTTATTTAGTGCAACACCTCCAAAATTGAAAATAACTGCTCAAGGCGGAGTTGGCACGTTTGAAGAAAATAATTTTCTGCTGGAGTATTATGAATTGGATTCAGTTGGTTGGGGTTCTCCCCTACTTCTAGTTCCTGAAGCTACAAATGTTGACGAAAGAACACTATCGCTTCTCGTAAATGCAAAAGAAGAAGATTTATATTTGAGTAATACCTCACCGCTTGGAGTTCCTTTTAACAGTTTGCGCGGTAATACAAAAGACGTTGAAAAAGCTGAGAATGCAGACAAAGGTAAACCTGGAAGTTCATGTCCGAAAAAGTTTCTGATTTCTGATACAGAATTTAGTGCAAAGCCAATCTGCACGGCTTCAGTAAAATATCAATCGCAAAAAATTGAACAACTTAATTCCACTTCAAAAACTGAGATTGAAAAAGAAAAAGCTTATAATAAAATAATTGACAAAACTTGTTTGTGTGTTGGTCTTGCTCTGCCAGCTTTAGAAATAAATGATTCGGTTTTAAAAGTTGATGGTGTTGGAACCGCTGTTTGCCCCGGCCCAAACATGGCTTATTTTTCAACAATTGTTTCGCTTTGTGAAATGGTAAACCATATTTATGGTAAAATTAATATTATAACCAGAAGCGACAGGCCAAACATGTTTATGAAAGAACTTAGGCTTTACATAAATTATCTTGAAGAAAAAATTTCATTAATTGAACTGCCCGTTACCACAAATCAAGTAAAATATTTTAATACTTTTGTAACAAACATTTCAGCAGGAATTGAATATTACAAACAACTTTTCTCTGAAACTCTAGGAAAAATTTTTGATATCAAACAGAAAGCAGATTATGAAATCACAACTCTTGAAGAGAAGCTTGACGATTTAATTTCTGTTATGTCTGATATGGAATTATTATCAGAGGATTCAATATTTGCTGTTAAAGCTTCTGTTATGTAACTCAGCTCCAATAATCGTTTTAAAGATTTATCTCAACTCAACCAATTTGAGGTATCATTTCTAGCAAAGAATAAAATAATAATTTTTTGCTGAAATATTTTCAAATTATATTCTTAATTAATAACCCTTTAAAATAAAAAAACCTTCAACATTTCTGCTGAAGGTTTTTCATTGGTGACCCCAAGGGGATTCGAACCCCTATTACCGCCGTGAAAGGGCGAGGTCCTAACCATTAGACGATGGGGCCTGGTATCAATGTATAATGAACAATTAACAATGAATAATTAAAACTCTTTTAAATCAATTGGGGTGAGCGATGGGAATTGAACCCACGACCCCCAGGGCCACAACCTGGTGCTCTAACCAACTGAGCTACGCTCACCATGACAATTAAAAATTATTAATTAACAAAGACCAATTTGCCTTAAATTAATAATTGTTAATTTTTAATTGCGCCGAAGGCGCTTTGTACGCCCGAGTGGAATCGAACCACTAACCTACAGCTTAGAAGGCTGTTGCTCTATCCGATTGAGCTACGGGCGCAGGTTAGTAGAATGGCTTTTCAATAAAAAAAGAACTTGGTACTCTTATTTGTCGGGGCGGCAGGATTCGAACCTGCGACCTCCTGCTCCCAAAGCAGGCGCGATGAACCGGGCTACGCTACGCCCCGAAAACGTAAAAAAAACAGATTTCAAATATATATTATAGATGTTTAATAATCAATTAAAAGTACTGTTTGAAATTTAAAAATAATCAATAATCGTCACTTTATTCGTAGTTTTCATATAAAGCTTTACTTAGTTAAATTTATCTTCAAAAAATAAAATTAAAATGTCTTTCCCCTTATTTGTATCGCGAAAGTTTGCTTTCTCTAAAAAGAAATCAAAGTTTGTTTCGTTTATATCAGCTATTTCTATTGTGGGGATTGCACTCGGAGTAGCCACACTAATCATTGCTTTGAGTATTTTAAATGGATTCGAAAAAACTATCACTGATAAGATAATAGAATTTGATTCGCATATTCAAATTACATCATATGCTTCGATTTTACCTGATTACCATAAAATATATCCTCAATTAAAAAACGAATTATCCAACTCAGCCAAAGAAATAAATCCTTATATTTCCAAACTTGCAATTATAAGCAGTAAGAGAAACAAAGAGGGAATAAATATTAAAGGAGTAATCCCGCAAGATTATATAAATCATCTAAAAGATAAAATTGTAGAAGGCAAATATAATTTAATTGATGGAAACGAACCTTTAATAATTATTGGTAAAAAATTAGCAAATAAATTATTCCTGAAAGTCGGGGACAAGGTTACGGTATTCGCATTAAGAAATGATAAGCTTCCCTCTTATGAAAATTTACCAAACATTGAGAAGTTTAAAGTATCCGGTATTTTTGAAAGCGGTATGTCAAAGTATGATGATTTATTTGCATACGTTCAACTAAAGTCAGCTCAAGAACTATTTAATGTTGGAGATAATATCAATGGTTATGATATTAAATTGAAAAATATTGCGGATATAGACAGCATAACAACCGCATTAAACAACGAGTTCAAATATCCCTATATTGTTAAATCGATATATCAAACTCATAGAAATATATTTACATGGATTGGGCTTCAGAAGAAACCCATTCCAATTATTTTAGGTTTAATTATAATTGTAGCCGTCTTTAATATTATAGCAACTTTACTGATGATTGTTCTTGAAAAGACGAATGCAATTGGAACGCTTAAGGCTCTTGGTGCTAAAAGCAAACAGATTGTATTTATTTTTTTATACCAGGGATTTTTTCTAGCTCTGTGGGGAATTTTAATTGGTAATTTGCTCGCAATTTTACTT
Organism: uncultured Ignavibacteriales bacterium; assembly: GCA_963731745.1. Classification (GTDB taxonomy): domain Bacteria; phylum Bacteroidota; class Ignavibacteria; order Ignavibacteriales; family Ignavibacteriaceae; genus CAVSWT01. The sequence goes on along the minus strand of CAVSWT010000010.1, from coordinate 278,369 downwards.
ATGGGAATTCAGTTAAAATATAATGTCATTTCTCTCCCCTCTTCTGTATATTTTATGTCTACAGTACCGATTCAGCTTTCGATAAACGTTTTTCTTTTAGTCTCCTCACTAACTTTATTGCTGGCAATTTTAGTATCAGTGCTGCCGAGCTATATCGCTTCTAAAATTAAACCAATCTCAGCCTTAAGGTTTAACTAATGAAGTTTGAAAAGTTTATATCAAAACGTTATTTAGTTTCAAAGCACAAAGTAAATTTTATTACTATTATTTCTTTAATTTCCATAATAGGAATTACAATTGGAGTAGCAGCTTTAGTAGTAGTTATTTCTGTCTTTAACGGGTTCGGCAGTCTTGTAACTTCTTTCCTTGTAACTTTTGATCCGCATGTTAGAGTCGAATTTATTTCAGATGAAGGATATAGAAATGAAAAACAAATGCTTCAGACTCTTCATCAAATTAATGATATAGAAGAAATCACGCCTTACATATCAGGTAAAGTAGTAGCGCAACATAAAAAAGAAATACAAATTATAGATCTAAAAGGAATTGACCAGGAATCCGGCGACAGTGTTTATCAAATAAAATCAAATATTCTTTTTGGACATTATGATCTTTCCAAAAAAGGGGCGATACCGCAGGTAGTTCTAGGCCTTCCGTTAGCCGATAAATTGCAGTCAATTATAGGAGACACAATTACAGTAATATCTCCAGTTGGAATTGAAAAAGCCATTACCCAATTTGGACTTCCTGCAATGCAGAAATTTTTAGTTAGCGGAGTTTTTAGTTCAAATAATAATGAGTACGATAATTCTTATATCTTCGCTTCACTTAAATATACTCAATCACTTCTCGGTTATAAAAATAGATATCAGGGTTATGATATTCGGCTGCATAATATTAATGAAGCATTTGAAGTTAAAGAGCAGTTGTTAAAAAAATTAAATCAAAATGATTTTAGTATTAATACTTGGTATGATTTCCGAAAAGATCTTTATTCAGTTATGCAGGTTGAAAGATGGTCGGCGTTCATTTTACTTTCCTTGATAATTGCTGTAGCAACATTTAATATTTTGGGTTCTCTTTCTATGTCTGTGATAGAAAAACGAAGAGACATTGGTATATTAAGATCTATGGGAACACAGGAAAAATCAATTTTAAAAATATTTATGTTTGAAGGTTTGCTTATAGGAATAATTGGAACATTAGCCGGATTAATTTTGGGATATGGAATTTGCTTCATTCATTTAAAGTTTAATATTTATCCGCTTGATCCTACGCAGTATAAAATTGATTCGCTTCCGCTTCAATTAAGAATAACTGACTTATTATACATAACGGGAGTTTCCATGCTCCTTTCATTTCTCGCTTCTCTTTACCCTGCTCTAAAAGCTGCACGAATAAATGTGCTTGAAGCAATAAAATGGGAATAAGCGAAGCAATGAATAATTAAAAATGAACAATTAACAATTTTAATTTTATAAAATGGCAAATATTCTAACGGCTGAAAAATTAATTAAATCCTACAATACCGAAAAGAAGCTAAAACTTGAAGTCTTAAAATCAGTTTCAATAGAAATTGAAAGCGAAAAAATATCGGTTATAATTGGAGCTTCAGGAGCTGGTAAAAGCACGCTTCTGCATTTACTCGGTGGTTTGGATCGTCCTGACAAAGGCAATGTTTATTTTAATTCAGAAAATATATTTAAATATTCTGATGATAAACTGGCAAAATTTAGAAACATGAATATTGGATTTGTTTTTCAGTTTCATCATTTACTTCCGGAATTTACCGCAGTTGAAAATGTTTCAATTCCGCAAATGATAAATGGAGTTTCACTTAACGACGCTCTAAAGAAGTCCGAAGAGTTATTAAAAACGGTAGGATTACTAGAAAGATTAAATCATAAACCGGCTGAACTCTCGGGCGGTGAACAGCAGCGCATTGCGGTTGCAAGAGCTTTAGCAAATGATCCAGCCATTATATTTGCTGATGAACCTACCGGCAATTTAGATTCAGCTAACAGCGAAGCACTCCATCAATTGTTTATCGAATTGCGTAATAAATTTAAAAAGACATTTGTCATTGTCACTCATAATGCGGGATTAGTAAATTTGGCGGATAAGGTGTTTGAGATGAAAGATGGCCGTCTAGTTACATAATTATTAAAATTACTTTTCATTTCCCAAATCTATATATCACACTAACAATTATTTGAATATTCAATTTTGTAAATGGATTTTATATTAATTTAAAAATCTACATGCAGAACTTATGAATGAATTATAATTTTTATCGATCTCTAATTCATAATTTGAAATTAAAGGAAATGGTGTTTCGTGTACATATGGAAAATCAAAATCTTTAACTTCAGATCTGATCCCAATATTGTTTCGTTCTCCTGTCAATGTTTGGGCAACACCTTCAAAAGGCATTACAGTATCTTTTTTTAATGAATAATTAAATATTTTTTCTTTTAATTGATGCAGCCTATTTTCTCTGAATGATTTATTTTGCTCAATATTCAGTAAAGATTTAAAATAATATCCTTCCGCAGTTTTTAATTCAAAAAAGTTTTTCAATCTCTCATCAGTGTAAATAAACTTATCAAAATCATTTACTAATAGTTGGCTTATTGCATTAAATGCTTCACTGTCAATTATAGATTTTGAAACAGGATTCATGAAGTTGATCGTCGGTCCACCGCAAAAGATAAATAACCTTGAATCGGAAAAAAGATTATCGGGATTACTCATTAAGATGATTTCAGATAAAAATGCTCCTATCGAATAACCAAATAAATCAATAGTCGCATCTTTTTCAATTAACTGATGTTTGCCGCTTCGAATTTCTTTAACTAGTTCAATAATATCATAATACGTCTGAAGTCCGCTATATATAAATCTCTGAGGGACAAACTGAAGCCGTGTGCTTATAGCCGCATTCGCAAATGTAGCACATGAAATTTCCGGAAGGAGTTTTTTTCTTTCCTTCGAAACCTCGTTCATTAATCTAAAATTCCCCCAATCTTGTGGAGCGCGATTAATATGAAAAGCATTCGGAAATAAAACGACTGCTTTATTAGTCTTTTCAAAAAGAGAATATGCCCATGGTAAATATTTATCCCAGGTTCTTTCATTTAACCCATGCAGAAGAATTACAGCTTCTTTTGCTTTTGAACTGTTTGTACTTTTAAGAATTGAGTATTTAAATTTATTATTTTCATCAACACTTTCATCAGGAACTTCAAGCATTTTAAAAATATAATTATTCGAAAAATAATTTTTCGAGAGATAATATTTTATTACTGCTTTAAAGAAAGTACTGAAAGACTGATACTCGTTTCCACCGATAAAATTATTTAGTCCATTAGAAACAAAATTAATATTATAAATTTTCGCATCCAGATTTGAAAGGTTAATTTCATTTTCATTAAGATTGAAAGCTCCCTTTAAATATTTAAACAAATTAAAATAATTCACATTTCACCCCTTTTAATGTTTTTATTTTTCAAGCTCAGAATTTCTTTTTTCTTTTTTTTAAGCAGTTCTTCCCATCGAGTAATTCCCTCTTTCAACAAGTTCATTTTTAAAAATAAATTCTCAATAGCTTTTAACATTTGATCAAGTTTATTATCAGTTTCATCTTTCTTAAAGGTTTCAATTTTATTTTGAATGAGCCAAAAATCTCGAAAGTAATCTGATACAATTTTTATTTCTTCAAGTGTGTATCCAAATAGCTGAAGGTCTTGAATTAAGTTGCATAGATAAATATAGCCGGAAGAATAGAGCCTGAAACCGCCATCGCTTCTCATATCCGGTTCAATTATTCCTTTATCCTCCCAATGTTTTATAGTTCTCGGGCTGACTCCAATTTTATCTGCTAAATTCCCAACTGTTAGATAATTATTATTTTTTTTGTTGGTAATTTTTTCAGGAGTCAATTGGGGAAGACCAACTTTTTTAATGATTTTTTGAATGTTCTCTAATTCATATCCAAGTTCAAGAAATTTTTTAATATGAATGCCTTTTTCGAATTCAATATTCGAATAGTATGGAATATTCTCATCGGATATTCCAGTTTGTATAATCAAACCCGAATTTTCCCATTCAATGAGCTGTTTCTTAGATATGTTCAACTTTGAAAGAAGTTCGTCTTGCAGGAAAATATTTTTCAATTCTATACCTTAACGTATATTATACTAATAGTGTACGTTTACGTATAGAAATATATCTAAATAGATTTATTTATTCAATTGCCGGCAAAAACTATATTTAGAAAGAGGTAAATATCTTGCTATTTAATATTGGACAAATATTCAAATAATAGGCGGACACCAAATGGATTCATATAAGTTTTTGTATAGTTTTTTAGATTGTACGGCCCGGTTGGCCCGGCAATATCGATATGAGCCCATTTAATTTTTTTATCAACAAATTTTTCTAAAAACTTTGCTGCGCTAATTGCACTTCCCCATCTTGCGCCTTCATTCGTTACATCAGCAACGGAACTCTTAATCAAGGTGCTGTAATCATCCCACATAGGCATGGCCCAAACTCTATCGAAAGTTTTTTGCCCTGCATTAAACAAATCGCTCGCAAGTTTATCATCTTTTGTAAAAACACCGGCTACAAATTCACCCAGAGCAACCACGCAGGCACCTGTTAAAGTTGCCAAATCAATTATCAAATCAGGTTTTAATTTTGATGCATAGTCCAATCCGTCTGCAAGAATCATTCTTCCTTCCGCATCTGTATGTTCAACCTCAATGGTTTTACCGGAAGCTGTCTTTACAATATCACCAGGTCGCATTGCTGAACCAGACACCATATTTTCCGCAGAAGGAATGATACCAATAATCTTAACTGGTAAATTTACTTTTGCAGCCGCCAGTATCGTCCCTGCCACCACAGCAGCTCCGGACATATCTGCTTTCATTTCGCCCATATGAGCAGCAGGCTTTATTGAAATTCCGCCCGCGTCAAATGTTATTCCTTTTCCAACAAGAGCAATAGTTTTTAATTTTTTGTTTTTAATTTTAGGAGAATATTCTAAGGTTATGAATTTCGGCGGATTTATGCTCCCCATTCCAACTGCAAGAAGACCTCCCATTTTTCTTTTCTTTATTTCTTTTTCATTAAAGACTTTTACTTTTACCCCCGAACCCGGTAAAATCCCTAAGATTCGCTTAGATAACAGTTCAGGAGTTAAGTTTATAGCAGGTTCATTCTGAAGGTCTCTGGTAAAGTTTGCTCCGGACATTATATTCAAACCTTTATTCAAAGCAGATTTTAATAATTTTTCATTATCAGCATATAGAAAAACATCAAGTTCCTTCACTTCTTTTCTGTCCGATTTATAAATATCGAAAGTGTAATTTCCAAAAATAATACCTTCAACAAATGTTTGATAATAATATTCTTCACTGGTAAAATATTTTTTAACTGCGTCAAATTTAGGAATAAAAATGTGCAATGCTTTTAGTTCTTCGCTCTCAAGATTTGGTAATAAACCAGCTAGATGATTTCTAAAGTAATCTATGTTAAAGTGCTCATTTAACTTTAGTTTAGCAAGTATGATTTCATCAGGTTTCCCGGTATATTTTGAAATTCTTATTTCCCCGCCATCTTTAGATAGAAAATTTTTTCTTTGAAGCTCCGACAATTTAATATTAAGTATTTTTTCTAAATTCTTAAGACTTATATCTAATTTTTTTTCATCAATTAAGTACCTCAAACTAACCGATAAATTTTTATAGCTAATTTTATTTCCGCCTGATTTAATATTTAGTTTGAACATTTCTCCTCCATTTTAGATTTTATATAATTCAAGATATTTTAACGCTTTAATCAATATCTTACCTTTAAATTCGTGTATGTTTTGATTGAAAAATCTTGCTCCCGAAGCATTTATATGACCACCTCCACCGAATTCTCCGGCAAGCTTATTCATTGGAATATTTCCTTTTGATCTAAAGCTTACCTTAAAGCCATTAGCAAGCTCAATAAAAAGGATTCCAATTTTAACATTCATTACAGCAAGAGAAAAATTAACAAATCCATCGGTATCTGATTCAAGTGCTCCGGTTTGTTGAAATGAGTCTTTCGAAAGCATCATGTATGAAATTTCATTTGTTTCGCCATACAACTGCATTGAGTCCAAAGCTTTGCCTAAAAGTTTAACCTTGCTGAAATGACTTTGATCATACACCGCATCAAATATTTTTCCGGGAATGACTCCAAGCTGAATTAATTCGGCGGCGATATAGTGGAGTTCAGGTGTTGTTCTTTCAAATCTGAAGGAACCCGTATCAGTCATTATTGCAGCATAAATAGGTTCAGCAATTTCATAATTCAATTCTACCAAATTTGTTTTTCTAATCAGGTCATAAATAATTTGTCCTGTAGCGCTGTAATTATCATCAGTAAAAAAATGATCAAATATATTTTCTGGATCTTGATGATGATCAATACATATTTTTTGCTTTTTAGATTTAACCAATCCTTGTCTCATTCTAACTATTCTGTCTGGACGGTTAAAATCGAGAGCAACTATAACATCAAACTCATTGAATAAATTTTCATGCTTCTGTTCATCGAATCTCTCTATAATATTATCTCTATCAAGAAAGACTAAATTATAAGGCGTTTCACTTGTGTTAACTATTTTGAAAGTTTTGTTTAAATTTTTTAAAACTTGAGCCAAAGCAATTTCAGAACCAATCGCATCAGCATCGGGATTAACATGAGTAGTTAGAAGGAATGAATTATTTTTTTGTAAAATTTCTTTTAATGAATTAAAATCAATCATAAATGTGAATTTGTATAAATAGAAAAGGGCTCGATAAATCAAGCCCCGAATTAATTTAATTGTAAAGATAAAAAATAAATCTAATATAATGGAATAAATATTCTCAATTATAATTTGATCTTAATTCACATCCCACATGTTTCCGCTAAATAAAATTTTCCTTAAATCTCCATTACCTTTCGTCTTTTTAATATCATCTATTTGTTCATGAAAATCATTATCATAAGTTGTTTTGAATTCTTGCTTAAAAATTCCGATTGGAGTTGGAAAACCTTCTAGTTCCGTAAACTTGGAAAGTATATGCGACCTTGCTGAAGCTTTATCGATTTCATCATGGACCCATACATCATTCAAAGAATACTTGCCATTTGAAACATCAATCACCTCAGGGTTTAATCCATCTAGCCGAATACCTTTGTCATTATTCTTTCCAAATATCATCGGCTTATCATGTTCAAGAACGATTACATTGTCAGCTTTAGTTTCCTTATCTGTTAATATTTCAAATGCTCCATCGTTAAAAATATTACAGTTTTGAAATACTTCAATGAATGCGGTTCCTTTATGTTCAGCAGCCCGTTTAATCATTTGCTGCAGATGTTTCGGGTCTCTGTCCATAGATCTTGCAACGAAAGTGGCTTCCGCGCCAAGTGCAAGACTGATTGGATTGAAAGGGAAATCGATACTTCCAAAAGGAGTACTTTTAGTCCGCTTGCCTTTTTCAGAAGTCGGTGAATATTGCCCTTTTGTTAAACCATAAATTCTGTTGTTGAATAATAAAATTTTGATATCAACATTTCTTCTGCAAGCATGTATAAAATGATTGCCGCCAATGCTTAAAAGATCGCCATCACCGCTTGCTACCCAAACAGATAATTCCGGACGATTGACTTTTACACCGGTTGCAATAGCGGCAGCTCTTCCGTGAATGCCATGCATTCCATAAGTTTCCATGTAGTAAGGAAAGCGTGCAGCACAGCCAATTCCGGAAACCCAAACAAAATTTTCTTTTTTAATTCCTAGGTCAGGCGAAACCCTTTGCATTTGAGCTAGTATTGAATAATCTCCGCATCCGGGACACCATCTTACATCCTGTGAAGAAGAAAAATCTTTTGATGTATATTTTAAATCTCCATTTACCGGCTTATTAATATTTTCAGACATTATAAATTTCCTCCTAACATTGAATCAATTTTCGTCTCAATCTCTGATGATTTAAATGGCAAGCCCTGTATTTTATTATATTGTTCAACTTTAATATTAAATCGACTTGCTAATATTTTTGATAGTTGACCCATATTTAATTCCGGGCAAAGAATTTTTTTATAATGTTTTAAAATTTCTTCAGTATTTTTTGGAAATGGATTTAAATATCTAAAATGAGCTTGAGCAACTTTTTTACCTTTTTTCCTTACCCTGTTCACTGCTTCTGTTATTGAACCAAAAGTTCCACCCCAACCAACAACCAGCAAATCCGCATCTTCATCGCCATAAATTTTTATCAATGGAATATCTTGAACAATATTATTAACTTTTTCCTCTCTAAGACGAACCATAAACTCATGGTTCTGAGGATCGTAACTTACGTTTCCTGTAATGTTTGCCTTTTCCAATCCGCCCAATCGATGTTCCAATCCAGGCGTTCCGGGCAATACCCAAGGTCTTGATAAATTTTCATTTCTCAAGTAAGGCTGAAACCCTTCAACTTCAGTTCTGAATTTTACTTCAATTTCCGGAATCGAATCTGGCTCAGGAATTTTCCATGGTTCAGAACCGTTTGCAATATAACCATCAGACAAAAACATAACCGGTACCATATATTTTGTTGCAATGCGCGATGCCTCAATTGCCATATTGAAACAATCTGCCGGAGTTGAAGGAGCAACAATAGCGACCGGGGCTTCCCCATTTCTTCCGTAAAAAGCCTGCAGAAGATCCGATTGCTCAGTTTTAGTCGGAAGCCCTGTACTTGGCCCTCCTCGTTGAACATCAATAATAACTAATGGCAGCTCAGTCATCACTGCAAGACCAATAGCTTCTGTTTTTAATGCAACGCCTGGTCCGCTAGTAGTTGTTATTGCTAAGGCACCGGAGAATGAAGCGCCGATAGCAGCAGTAACGGCAGCTATTTCATCTTCAGCTTGAAAAGTTCTTACACCAAAATTTTTGTGTTTACTTAATTCATGCAGAATATCAGAAGCAGGAGTTATAGGATACGAACCAAGGAATAAAGGTAAACCACTTTTCACTGAGGCTGCAACAAATCCTAAAGCCAAAGCTTCATTACCGGAGATATTTCTGTATTTACCTTTTTCCAATTTAGCCGGTTCAACATGATATCTAACTGTAAATAATTCGGTATTTTCTCCAAAATAATACCCAGATTTAAGAGCTTTCTCGTTAGCATTAGCTATCAGTTTATTATTTTTAAATTTAGTTTTAATCCATTCTAACGTTGGTTCGATGGGACGACTGTAAAGCCAATACATCATTCCTAAAGCAAAAAAGTTTTTACTTCGAGCAATTTCTTTAGCTCCAAGTCCGCTATCTTCCAAAGCAGTTGCAGTTAATTTGTTAAGAGGTACTTGAACAACATTATATCCATCAAGTGTTCCATCTTCCAACGGGTTACTGTCATAATGTGCAAGCCTGAAATTTTTTGAATCAAAAGAATTAACATTTATGATAATTGTTGCATCAGGTTTTAATGAACCAAGGTTTACCTTTAGTGCAGCAGGATTCATTGCAACTAATACATCGGGTGCATCTCCTGGAGTGTGGATATCATCGCTGCTGAAATGTAATTGAAATCCGCTGACACCATAAGTTGTTCCAATAGGTGCACGAATTTCCGCAGGATAATCTGGCAGTGTACTCAAATCATTTCCAACTAAAGCCGTTGTGTTGGTAAATTGAGAACCAGTTAATTGCATGCCGTCACCAGAGTCCCCCGCAAATCGAACTGTTACGTCGTTTAAACCGACAGTTTCTTTAGTCATTTTTCTATCCAATTTATTTTAGATTATAAAATCAATTCATTTATTTGTGAAAATGAATTTTCATAATTGAACTTTAATAAGGAAAACAAAAATTGTTATTAGATGTCGTTTATATTAAAGAAATTATTTTTCTTATTCAAATGAAATTAAATAACATGCACTAATAAGCAAGCAAAACGTAACGTGATGTCAATAACACAAATATGGGGGTGATTTTATTTAGTCAATATGTTCTATTGTTAATTGGTGTTTTTCTTGTCTATTTACAAATTCAATTTAGCAATAATTTATTTTATTATTCAATTTGTACCTTTCTTTACAACAAAAATAAGTAGTCTCATTTATTAATTAGTAGAAAGGAAATAAGAATGTATTTTAATTACTCAAAAAACATTTTCTATATATTCTTTTTCATTTTATTCATTTTTATTTCGTCCAAGCTTTATCCTCAAAGATATTGGAATATAGCTGCGAAATTTGATGGCTCTGATAGCAGTTATGTTGCTGTGGAACCTTATTCGACATTAAATAATTTAACCGGAAATTTTACTATAGAATGCTGGTTGAATGCGGATACTAATCTAACAGGATCAGTATTTGGAAAGAGAAATGTAAGAATGATGATTCAGGAAACTGGAGATAAATTCAGAGTAAGAATTCAAACAGGCAATAATACGAAAATTTATTCAAGAACTTCTGCATTATTAGAACTACATAAATGGTATCATATTGCTTGCACATATGATGAATCTGGAGGCGGCTTAATGAGTGTATATGTTAATAATAATCTTGATACATCTAAAACTGGTACTGGTTTAGGTGCAGTGAGTAATTTTGATTCATTATATATTGGGAATTCAGAATATGGACCTTTCAAAGGTATGATTGATGACATTAGAATTTGGAATAGAGCATTATCATCAGATGAAATATTTAATAATTTTAGAAATCCATTCGTGGGTTATTTAAATAACTCTTCTAATAAAAATTTTGGAACCGGCTTAGTTATGTCATGCACTTTTGATTTCACGTACGCCGGAAGTGGAAATCAATTATATTTTTATGATGGATATAATTCATTTTATCCTCATAACGTTTCTTCTGTATACTTAGGTGATTCACCTTCCCAAACTCTTGCAATAAATAATGCTCTCCAATTAATTAATAATGGTGATTATGCTGTAATGCCGAATAATGCAGATATTGAATTAGCTGGACCTTTAAGTGTAGAAGCCTGGGTTTACCCAATTAATTCTGAATCGGGTACACAGTATATCTTACAAAAAGGCAATGACTATGCAATGTATTTGGAAGATACCGGCAAATTAAGATTTACATTTAACAGTCATGTTGGTACTTCAATTTCGACAATTCCTTCAAATCAATGGACACATGTAGCAATTACATTCAATAGTTCAGGTATTGGTAATTTATATCTAAACGGTAAATTTGATATAAGTTATAATTATGGAGTCCCTTCAACTGCTAGCACAGATTCACTATATATAGGAACTGTCGGCGGCTTTAATTTTTTTAAAGGATATATAGATGCCGTAAAAATTTCAAATTATGAAAAAAGTGTTGATGAAATTAAAAAAGATATGTTTAGGGAAATTGATTATACTAATAGACCTACTCCACCGAATTCAACTGTAAGTTTAAACTTTGATTTTTTTAATTATTCATCAACCAGTAACGGACAGTATTATTATTTAAGAGGAAATGCAAAATACTCCACACCTGTAACACTTGATGATATTCCTGTTTCACCAATAATTGGTTCCGGAATCGAAAACTTTCCAGTTGGTTATTATTTTAAAGCAGATTCGAGAAGAATCCCTCAATTTAATACCGCAGGTTATATGGAAGTTGACAGCATAAATATAACAAGTACAACAAGTGTTTCAGATTTGAAAATGTTTATTGCAATTAATCACCAAAAACTTTCGGAACTTCAAATTATTTTATATTCACCAGATGGAGACTCTGCTATTGTTTGGGACAAAAATAGCGGCATAAATAATAATGTTGATAATTTAATTACTGTGTTTGATGATGAATCTAATAATGAAATAGTAAATAATAAGTATGTTGATTTCGGGCCAAATATTAAACCGATGAATTCATTAAGTTCAACTTTTTCCGGAAAAAATCCAAAAGGTATTTGGATACTAAAAATAGTTGATCTTTATAATGGCAACACCGGATTTTTATATGGCTGGGGTTTAAGATTTAATAATGTAACTGGAGTCGAAGACAATTATTCAAACATAATTCCTGCTAGTTATAAGTTAGAACAAAATTATCCGAATCCATTTAATCCGACAACTACAATTAGTTATTCATTGCCGAATGCTTCTAACGTAAAACTAACTGTTTACAACTTACTTGGGCAAGAAGTTACAACTTTGGTTAATTCATTTAATCAAGCTGGAAAACATTCTATTCAATTTAATGCAGCAAATCTAGCAAGCGGAGTTTATATTTATACAATCAAAACTGATAATTTTATAGCAACTAAGAAGTTAATGCTGTTAAAATAATTTTTAATTTTCGGATACATTCTTGCTTTCGTAGAGACGAGTTATGCCTCGTCTCTACAACCTGAAACAAAAGTTATTATTTTTCCAAAGAATTTATTTGCTTCTCATATTCTAAAGGGGTTTTGCCAATAATTAATTTAAAATCTTTAATAAAATGTGCTTGATCAAAATAACCTAGCTCTGAAGCTAATTTAGACCAATTTACTTTTTTACTTTTAGATATATTATCAACAGCATCATGCAATCTAAATCTTTTTATTATCCACTTTGGTGTAACACCTACATATTGACTGAATAATCTTTGTAAAGATCTTTTGTTTATTTTTACCTTATTAACAATATCATCTACTTTTACTATAGTCCGATCTTCACTGGTTAAATCAATTATCTTATTTACTAGAACAATATTATCGTCTTTACCCGGAATTGCTTTCAATAAAAAATTTTCTGCATGATTTATCATTTCTTCTTCACTATCAGAATTAAGAATAGAAGATTCTAGCATTTCTACATCAACATTAAAATATTTATCAAGTTTAATAAACTTATTTGTAAGTTCAGAAATACTTTTCTTTACAAATGGGAAAAATGCACCGGGCTTAAATTTAATTCCTAACACTTTATCACTTCCTTCTAATTGCCTTGTGAACTTGTCTTCCATAACTCCGACTATTCTTGAATAATTTCTTTCAAATACAATATGTATAGAAGGATATGGTAGAATTTCTGTTGTATAAGTTTCACCTTCATTCAAATTCCATTTTACAATCCAATAATGTTCAATGAAAAAATCTAAACCATTTGAAGGAAGTAAACGAATCAAATCAAATTTCTGTTGGCCTTGTTTGGGATCAAGCACACCTTTGGGATAGTCAGATTTTATTTGTCGCTTATTTACAATACTTTTTTTAGTTTCACTCATAAATTAGATTTACAATAATAATCCTTTGAAAAAAATTACTAAAATAATCTTAAGAACTATTAATCTTAGGATGATAAAATTTCATTATAAATATTTGCATAAAATAAAAATAAGGAGTCAATTATGAAAAACAAATTAGTTGCATCAGCAGAAATCAAAATAAATGCTCCAGTTTCAAAAGTTTGGGATGCACTTACAAATCCTAAACAAATTAAAAAATATCTTTTTGGAACAAATGCTGTTTCCGATTGGGAAGTTGGAAGCCCGTTGGAATTTAAAGGAGAATGGGAAGGTAAAGAATATCATGACAAAGGAATAATTTTGAAATCCGAAAAAGAAAAAATTTTTCAATATACTTATTTAAGTTCGATGTCAGGCAAAGAAGATAAACCGGAAAACTATGCAACAGTTACTTATGAGTTATCTTCACAAAATGGAGAAACAAATTTAAAAATTCTTCAGGACGGTAATGATACAGAAGAATCAAAAAAACATTCTGAAGAAAATTGGAATTATGTTTTAAAATCAATTAAAGATCTGTTAGAAAAAGAATAATGGATTAAAAAAACAATTTAAAAAAAAGGACTGAGTCTCTCTCAAACTCAGTCCTTTTAATTGTAAGTGATGCGATAGAAATCGGTTTAATTAACTTCCCAGGTATTTCCGCTGAACAACACTTTTTCCAAATCACCTTCACCTTTACTTGCAATAACCTGGTTAATTTGATTCACTACTCCTTCATCATAAGTTGGTTTGCTGATTGCCCTAAAAACACCAACAGGATGTGGGAAATCGGGATTATCAGTAAAATGTGAAAGGATTGTTGCCCGCACCGGACTTTCATCAAACTCATCGTGAACTAATAAATCATTTACGGAATTTTTATTATCGTTTAGATCTATAATGACAGGTTTAAATCCATCCAGTTTAATTCCTTTGTCTTTATTCTTACCGAAAATTAATGGTTTATCATGTTCTAAATATAAAACATGATCATCTCTAAGATCTTTGTTTGTTATATTATCAAATGTTCCATCATTGAAAATTACACAGTTCTGATATATTTCAATAAACGCAGTTCCTTTATGCGAGCCGGCTCTTCTAATCATTTCCTGCATATGCTTAGGATCTCTGTCTATGGCTCTTGCCACAAATGTTGCATTTGCACCAACAGCAAGTGAAACCGGATTAAAGGGATAATCAACACTTCCGAACGGAGAAGTTTTTGTTTTCTTTCCTTGTTCAGATGTTGGAGAATACTGGCCTTTGGTTAATCCGTAAATTCTGTTGTTGAAAAGTATAATTTTAAAGTCAATATTTTTTCTGCAGGCGTGAATAAAATGATTTCCACCAATGCTGAGCAAATCGCCGTCACCGGTTGCTACCCAAACTGAAAGTTCAGGATTACTAACTTTCACACCAGTTGCAATTGCAGGCGCTCTGCCGTGAATACCATGAAATCCGAAAGTATCCATGTAATAAGGGAAACGAGATGAGCATCCAATCCCGGAGACCCATACAATATTTTCCTTTGGTACATCTATTATTTCCGGAAATGTTCTCTGCACTTGAGCAAGTATTGAATAATCACCACAGCCCGGACACCATCTTACATCTATCCCAGTTGAAAAATCTTTACTAGTCAATTTTAAATCTTTTACAGCAATTTGATCGCTCATTGTTCACCTCTTAAAATTTCAATAATTTTATCTTCAATATCAGTAATCTTGAAGGGCAATCCGCGTACAATATTTAATTGAACAACGGGGATTAAAAATTCACTACGGATAATTTTAGAAAGCTGTCCAAGATTAATTTCCGGAATAAGTACTTTTTTGAAGTTCTTTAATACATATTCAGTGTTTTTGGGAAAAGGATTTATGTAATTAAGATGAGCTTGAGATACTTTATATCCTGCTTGTCTTGCTTTGATTACAGCTTCTTTAATTGTACCATAAGTGCCCCCCCATCCCAAAACTAATAAATCACCTTCTTCTTCTCCTTCAACTTTAAGTTCAGGAATATCTTTAGCCATATTTTGAATTTTCTGTTCTCTAATCCTAATCATCTTATCATGATTATCAGGGTCATAGCTAACGTTACCCGTGATGTTTGCTTTTTCCAATCCGCCAATTCGATGTTCAAGGCCCATAGTTCCGGGAATTGCCCAAGGGCGTGCTAAATTTTCATCTCTATCGTAAGGAGAAAAATCTGCTGTCTTAGTTCTAAATTTTACATGAATATCCGGCAATTCATTTACATGAGGAATTTTCCATGGTTCAGAACCATTAGCTATATAACCATCAGTTAAAAGTATAACAGGTGACATATATTTTAATGCATATTTTGCTGCTTCAAGTGCCATGTAAAAACAATCGCTTGGAGAAGAAGCTGCAAATACTGCAACCGGAGCTTCTCCATTTCTTCCATACATTGCTTGAAGCAAGTCAGCTTGTTCTGTTTTAGTTGGCAAACCTGTGCTTGGCCCGCCTCTTTGAACGTTAACGATAACTAATGGAAGCTCAGTCATTAATGCTAAACCCATAGCTTCAGTTTTTAAAGCAAGTCCAGGCCCGCTAGTAGTTGTTAAGGCAAGATTACCTGCAAAGGAAGCACCAATAGCTGAAGTAATACCGGCAATTTCATCTTCTGCTTGAAAGGTTTTGACACCAAAATTTTTGTAATTACTTAAGTATTGAAGGATTTCCGAAGCAGGAGTAATAGGATATGAGCCAAGGAATAAAGGTAGCCCGCTTTTAACTGAGGCAGCTAAAAAACCAAGTGCTGTAGCTTCGTTGCCTGATATGCTTCTGTAAACACCTTTTGGTAGTTTTGCAGGTTCAACAGCATAACGTGTGGTAAAAACTTCAGTCATCTCTCCAAAATTAAAACCGGCAATTAATGCTTTTTGATTGGCTTCCCCTATTTCAGTTTTATCTTTAAATTTTTTCTTTATCCAGTTTGTAGTCTGTTCAATTGGGCGATCAAATAACCAATACATTAAGCCCAAAGCAAAAAAGTTTTTACATCGTGCAATTTCTTTTGGTGAAAGCTTTGATTCTTCAAGTGCTTTTTGTGTTAAAGAGGTAATCGGAACACTAAAAACCTGGTAGCCTTTTAAATCTCCATTTTCGAGAGGACTTTTTTCATATCCTGCCAGCTGCAAATTCTTTTTATCGAATGCATCACTGTTAGCTATAATTGTTCCGCCATTTTTCAGCTCAGGCAAGTTCTTTTTTATTGCTGCTGGATTCATTGCTACCAAAACATCCGGCCTGTCACCAGGAGTATGTACATCATGACTTCCGAAATGTAATTGAAACCCGCTGACTCCGTACACCGTACCTGAAGGTGCGCGAATTTCTGCGGGGTAATCAGGGAGGGTACTCAAGTCATTACCCGCTATTGCTGTGGTCTCACTGAATTGTGACCCGGTAAGCTGCATACCATCCCCTGAATCCCCAGCAAATCTTACTGTTACTTCAGAAAGCTTTTTGATTTCTTTTTCTTTGATCATCTTGATGCTCTATAATTTTTTTGTAAAATAATCTGTTTTAAGAAATGCCATAAAGTATGCCATGGCTTTTTTCATGCTAATTACTTTGATTTTTAACTGAAAAGAAGTGATTTATTAATTATTGATATTTTTAATTATCAGATTTTGAAGAATTAAAAATTGAAATTCTTAAAGTTGGGAAGTTAAGCAACATATAAAGCATCTCTTTAATTTTTTTGTGCTAAAAATTAAAATTCCATTCCCTTTTGCTTGATTTTAAAATAAACATATCTTATAATAGTGAACAAATGTTCACTATATTTTGAACGCTAAAATGAACGCAAATTTAATAGAATTACAGAATTATTCTCTTCCAAATCAGGACAATTTAAGAATTGCCACTCTCTATCCGCTTATTCCGCGAAATACATCCGCAATTCAATTTGATATTTATAATTATCAGATGCTTTTCGATGACAAAAAAACAATCGATTTAATCAGAAACGGAAATACTATAGGCTGCTTTTATATAGAATCTCCTGGTATGCGTTCACTTTTAAAGAGGCTTGATGTTGATACATTTGAAATGCTTACTGCTGCAAGTTCGGTTATTCGCCCAGGCGTTGCCGAATCAGGAATGATGCAGGAATTTATTGCCCGACATCATGACCCGCGCAGAAGAAAATATCTTGTTCCCGATATGGAAATTTATCTCGGTGAAACTTATGGGGTTATGATTTACCAGGAAGATGTAATAAAAATTGCTCATCACATTGCGGGGCTAACTTTGGAAGAAGCAGATTTACTTCGAAGAGCAATGTCCGGAAAAATGCGTTCGCACAAAGCGATGGAAACCATAACTAAAAGATTTTTTGATTCATGCAGAAGTAAAGGCTTATCAAGTTATGTTTCAAAGGAACTTTGGCGCCAGATAGAATCATTCGCCGGCTACTCTTTTTGCAAAGCTCACAGCGCTTCATTCGCACTGCTTTCATTTCAAGTTGCGTTTCTAAAAGTCTACTACCCTGCTGAGTTTATGGCTTCTGTGTTAAGCAATGGCGGCGGATTTTATTCTGCCGCAGTTTATATTCAAGAAAGCAAAAGACTTGGGTTGGAAGTTAAACTTCCATGTATTAATAACAGCGAAATAGAATATAAAGGAAGCGGAAAAATTTTGCAGATAGGATTGATGTCAGTTAAAAACCTTTCACGAACTTCAATGGAAACTATTGTAGAAGAAAGAAAAACCAACGGAAAATTCAACTCTCTTCCGGATTTTATTATCAGAACGAAAACAGGTTTTGAAGAAACAGCATCACTTATTAAATGCGGCGCAATGGATTGCTTTAAGCAAACGCGCCCCACTCTTTTAAGGCTGCTGGATGTTTACATGAAACGAAGAAAAATTTTAGACGAACAATACAATGACCTTTTTATGAATGAAAGTTTCAACATGGAAGAAGAAGTAAAAACTAAATTAGATTACAGCATACAGCAAAAATGTTTAATTGAATATGAAACTTTCGGATATATGGTCACTAAGCATCCGCTGGATTTTTTTGAAGAATATACTTCCGATAAATCGATTATTAAAGCTTCCGAAATTGAAAAATACGGCAATAAAAAAGTTAAAATGATCGGTTGGTACATGACATCTAAAAGAATAAAAACACGCAAAGGCGATATCATGAAATTTATTTCTCTTGAAGATACCACCGGAACTTTTGAAGCAGTGATTTTTCCAAATGTTTATTCAAAGGTAGCCGAAAAAACTTTATCCATGGGTCCGTATTTAATTGAAGGAAAAGTTGATACACAAAACGGAAATAATATTATTGTCCAAAATTTAGATCTCATTTCCGACATAGAATTAAAAGCCGAGCTAATGCTTGACTCCGCAGAAAAAATATATCAACCGGATGATGAAGGACTGAAAGAAGAAGATTTTCATCTGGCTAAATCACTTAATACAGAACATCTTATTAAAGCTTATGCAGGATAAAATATGTTAACGCCGATTCACACTCATTCAAATTATTCATTGCTGGAAGGCACCATAGATATAAGCAGCCTGATAGAAAAAGCTAAAACTTCCGGGCTCACTTCCCTATCCTTAACCGATACAAACGGGATGTATGGGCTTATTGAGTTTTTCAAAAAAGCCAACGAAGCGAATATAAAACCTATTGTAGGAACATTTATAAATGATAATAATGATAAAGAAATTTATGTGCTTTTGCTTGCGAAAAATTTAGAAGGCTACGGTGATATTTGTAAAATTATCACTACAAAAAAATTGAAAGAAGACTTTTTGCTTACAAATATTCTTCAAAGTTATTTTCCTAATCTTTTTATTGTAACCAATTCGCTGAAGCTGCTTAAAAATATTCCCCATCATGATAATATTTTTGCTGAGCTTATTTCCACTAAAGCAAAAAAGAGCCGCACAAAGGAATTATATAATTATGCTGTTCAGAATAATATTTCTTTCGTTGCTTCCAATCCAATATACTTTTTAAACGAAGAAGATTTTTTAATTCATAAAGTTGTTACAGCAATTAAAAACCGGGAAACAATTTCTAATTTGGATGAAGAAAGTTTAGTTGATAAAGAATTTTATTTTAAAGATCCAAAAAAAACTTTTAAAATATGGTCATCGATACCGGATGCAATTAAAAATTTAAATTACCTAATTGAAAGCTGTAACGTAGATTTGCAGCTTGGCAAATTTAAGTTTCCTGTCTTTCAAAATAATGATAAAGCCACCTCTTATTCAGCGCTTTGGCAATTAGCTTTTGACGGCTTAGAAAAAAGATATGATATAATTTCCGAGAAAATCCGCGGCAGATTAATCGAAGAACTTGAAGTTATTAGAGATATTGGGCTCGCAGACTATTTCTTAGTTGTATGGGACATAAGCAAAGAAGCCAAACGAAGAAGCATGATGACAATCGGCAGGGGTTCTGCCGCCAACAGTTTAGTGTCGTATTGTTTAGGCTTCACTGAAGTCGATCCTATAAAATATAATCTTTATTTCCAGCGCTTCTTAAATAAAAGCCGTTCCTCCCCGCCTGACATCGATCTTGATTTTTCGTGGAGAGAAAGAGACGGAATTATAAAATATGTTTTTGAAAAATACGGTTACGATAAAGTTGCAATGATTTCAACCCATGTTACATTTAAAGCACGCTCGGCTTTTAGAGAAACTGCTAAAACTTTTGGTAAAGCCGACAGCGAAATTTCAAAGTTAAGTAAATTTATTCCCTGGACAGATGCAAGAAATTTGCCCAATGTTGCTGAGCTTTTTCCGGAAGCACGATCATTAAAATTAAATGAAGAGCCATGGAACGATATTGTAAAAATAGCAGCTAGGCTGGCTAATTTTCCAAGACATTTGAGTATTCATCCCGGAGGCATTGTAATTTCTCCAAAGCATATTACAAATTATACTGCACTTGAGTATGCTAAAAATAAAGGTTTGGGAATTATTGTAACCCAGCCTGACATGCATGGAATAGAAGATTTAGGCTTAGTAAAAATTGATCTTTTAAGCCAACGCTCTTTAGGTGTTTTGAGAGACACAATAAAACAAATTGAAAATGAATCTGTGAATTAATAATTGATTATATAATGAACTAGTATGTAAGAATAAACTCGATAACTTTAATAGATGTCATTTAGGCCAAAGTGAGAAATCCTTTTTAATGATGTGAAAGATTTCTCACTCGAAGTATCATTCGAAATGACTAAGGGTATTATTTCAGTAATTAATAAAAACAAAAACCATTATGCCAAAATTTTTTATCGGTACTGCAGGATGGAGCTATAAAGATTGGGTTCCGGCATTTTATCCCAAGAATCAAACCAAAGGATTTGACTGGCTGCAATTTTATGCTCATTATTTTAATTGTGTGGAAGTCAATGCTTCGTATTATACTTATTTAAGTCCAAGAACAGTTGAAAGCTGGATTGAAAAATTATCTGATGCCGAAGATTTCATTTTTACATTGAAGCTTCATCAGGATTTTACACATAAAAAAAATTATGACCAGCAAAAAATTAAAGCTGTCTGTTACAACTTAGACAAGCTTGCAAAAGTCGAAAGGCTCGGCGGACTGCTGCTTCAGTTTCCATATTCATTTCAATGCAATGAAGTAAATATAAACTACATAAAAGAGCTTAAAGAAATTTTTCAAAGCTTCAGCTGCTTTGTAGAAGTGCGTCATAAATCATGGATAAACAAAAAAACAATCGAACTATTTAAAGAATTAGATCTAACTTATTGTTCAATTGACCAGCCGGAAGTTGGTGAAGCAATCCCGTTCGAACCCATTGTGACTAATGACAAAGCATACATTCGCTTTCATGGAAGAAATAAAGAAGCGTGGATAAATTCAATTAACAGCTTCGGTAAAAAACAAAATTATATTGAACAGAGTGCAAGGTATAAATATTTTTATTCCCCATCGGAATTGTTAGAAATCCAAGAAAAAATTTTATCCATAAAAGAAGCAGTAAAACAAATTTTTATTATAATGAACAATCATCCTAACGGCGATGCAGTTGCAAATGCGTTTGAACTAATTCATTTATTAGAAGAAAAATTGAAAATACCAATGCCGAATAATATTAAAATGCTATATCCAAGACTGCAAAAAATTGCATCTAATTAACTCTGTCATTGAGAGATTGTCATTTCTCGACCAAAGCGAGAAATCTTTTTTTATAATGGGGTAAAAGATTTCTCACTCGAAGACTCGTCCAAAATGACAAAATGAAATTTGAATTTAGAATGAGAACTATATTCCATCTTGATTTAGATACTTTTTTTGTTTCCGTTGAAAGAATATTAGATCCTTCACTGGAAAACTTGCCTGTTATTGTCGGCGGTGATCCTCACGGCAGAGGTGTTGTTGCGGCATGCTCTTACGAGGCAAGAAAATTCGGATTACATTCTGCTATGCCCATAAAAACAGCTTACAAACTTTGTCCGCACGGTGTTTATTTGAAAGGCCATTTTGAGGAATACTCGAGATTTTCAAAACTTGTAAAAAATATTTTAACAAAATATGCCCCTATAAT
The DNA here is from genome assembly GCA_963731745.1 of uncultured Ignavibacteriales bacterium. Classification (GTDB taxonomy): domain Bacteria; phylum Bacteroidota; class Ignavibacteria; order Ignavibacteriales; family Ignavibacteriaceae; genus CAVSWT01. The sequence continues at coordinate 256,519 of CAVSWT010000010.1, read as the reverse complement.
TGAACAGGCTTCAATTGATGAATTCTATATGGATTTTACCGGCTGTGAAAGAATTTACGGATCACTATTAGTATTTGCATCTTTTCTTCAAAATGAAATTTGGAATAAAGTGTATTTGCCTGCTTCAATTGGAATTGGAAGCAACAAAACTATCGCAAAAATCGGCTCTGATTTTAAAAAGCCGAGAGGAATTACTTATGTCAGGCATGGTAATGAAAAAAATTTTCTCTCTCCTCTTCCGATTGAAAAAATACCTGGAGTTGGAAAAGTAACTTTAAAAGAATTAAACAGCCGCGGCTTCTATAGAGTTGGGGACTTATCCAAAGTTAGTTCAGATTATTTGGGAGTATTCTTAGGCAAATATGGTGTGGATTTATGGCACAAGGCAAACGGCGAAGGAACCGAATACTTGTCTGTTGAACATGAACAAAAAAGCATTTCCAAAGAGAGAACTTTTGAAGATGTAGTTGATAGAGAAATAATTTTGAATATTCTCTTCAAGCTTACCGGACAAGTATGTCAATTACTTAGAGACAGTAATTATCAAACATCTACCATAAGCATAAAATTAAGGTATTCTGATTTTAAAACATTAACCTGCGCCAAAACAATTCATCATACTGATGACGATAAGATTATTTATGAAACAGCAAAAAAAATATTTTTAAAATCTTATACAAGAAGAGTTTCTATCAGATTAATCGGGGTGAAAGTAACAAACTTTATTACTTCATTTCATCAAGGAAATTTGTTTGATATTTATGAAACTAAAAGATTAAAAATGATTGAAGCAATAAATTCGATTCGAACCAGATATGGTTATTCTGCTATTACAATTGGAATGAATGAGTGAAGCGTGAATGATTTAGAAAGACTGATTATAAAATATTAATTGATTGAGTTTTTTAATCCGGCAACATATTTCTCAACAATTTGAAGTCTGTTAACGGCTCGTTTTAAAGCATTTTGTGCCCGCTGTATATCCGTTACTGATTCTTTAATTGCTAATCTTTCTTCGGCTCGTTGCTTTGCTTTTTCGGCACGTTCAACATCAATTTCATGTGCAAGTTCTATTGCATCTGCAAGCACAATAATTTTATTATGAAGCACTTCAACTGTACCGCCGCTTGTTGCGTAATAATCAGCTGAATTATCAAGTCTTTCAACCTTAAAAAATCCTATCTCAAAAGTACTAATTAAAGGAGCATGATCTTTTAAAATTTGAAAGCTTCCCAAAGTTCCAGGAATTGTAACGGATTTAACTTCACCTGTAAATGAAACTTTTGCCGGAGTAATAATTTGTAAATTTAAATTCATTGCCATATCTATTTCATCGCTTTAGCTTTTTCAACTGCTTCTTCAATTGTACCGACATACATAAATGCTCCTTCAGGAAGTTCATCATGCTTGCCGTCAATAATTTCCTTAAATCCTTTTATTGTATCTTCAAGCTTTACATATTTCCCTTTGTAGCCTGTAAATTGTTCAGCAACATGAAACGGCTGACTAAAGAATCTTTGAATTCTTCTTGCTCTTCTTACAACTATTTTATCTTCGTCAGAAAGTTCATCCATACCAAGAATATTAATAATATCCTGCAAGTCTTTATAATGCTGTAGAATTTCTTTAACGTTTTTAGCAACAGCGTAATGTTCTTTTCCGATGATACCTGGTTCTAAAATCCTTGAAGTTGAATCCAAAGGATCAACTGCAGGATAAATACCAAGTTCGGAAATTTGACGGCTTAAAACTGTAGTAGCATCAAGATGCGCAAAAGCTGCTGCTGGTGCGGGATCAGTTAAATCATCTGCAGGAACATAAATTGCCTGCACTGAAGTGATTGAACCTTTATCAGTCGAAGTAATTCTCTCTTGCAATGCGCCCATTTCAGTTGCAAGGTTTGGTTGATAACCAACCGCTGAAGGCATTCTACCAAGCAGCGCACTTACTTCAGAACCGGCTTGAGTAAATCTAAAAATATTATCAATAAATAAAAGAACGTCTCTTCCTTCTTCATCTCTAAAATATTCAGCAATTGTTAATCCTGTTAAACCTACTCTTAACCTTGCTCCTGGAGGTTCATTCATCTGCCCGAAAACGAGTGAAGTTTTTTCAAGAACGCCCGACTCTTTCATTTCAACCCAGAGATCATTTCCTTCTCGAGTTCTCTCACCTACTCCCGCAAACACAGAATATCCGCCATGCTCTTGTGCAATGTTATGGATAAGTTCCTGAATAATAACTGTCTTCCCTACTCCGGCGCCGCCAAATAAACCGGTTTTACCGCCCTTCGAATAAGGTTCAATTAAATCAATAACTTTAATTCCTGTTTCAAACATTTCACTTTGGGTTGAGAGGTTTGCAAACTTTGGTGCCGGCCTATGTATTGGATATCTTTTTTCAGATTTTATTTCACCTATGTGATCAATACCTTGCCCAATTACATTAATTAATCTTCCTAAAGTTGCTGGTCCTACCGGAACAGTTATTGGTTCAGTTGTGTCAAAAGCATCCATACCTCGCACTAAACCATCTGTTGAATCCATAGCTATAGTACGAACTCTATCTTCACCTAAATGCTGCTGAACTTCAGTTATTAAATTTTCATCAACACCTTCAGTATTAGTTCTGGGAATTCTGATAGCATTATATATTTTAGGTAGATGCCCGTTCTCAAATTCAATATCAACTACAGGCCCAATTACTTGTATTATTTTGCCTTTAACATGGCTCATTATTATTCCTTCAGATTAAAAATTGAGTTACAAAATTAAAGATATAGGTTCGATTTTACAAATATTTTTATTATAAATAAATTAAAAATACAATAAAAATTTCACGAAAATAGAATTATTACTTTAGATTTCTTTACTTTAAAGGAACGATTAACAGAATACAAATCTAACCCCTATCTACTATTTTTTGAAAATATTTTGGAGGTAAAATGTTTCCAAATTTTACGATGAAAAAATTATTCATTTTAACTTTTTTATTACTACCTAGTTTAGTGAATCCACAAATTGTGAATGATAATTCCTCTGATTTGATAAAACCCAAGTCACAATTTAATTCAGATGATTCAAATCGTACGGTTGAAGAAAGAGTTAACGACTTAGTTTCCAAAATGACTTTGGAAGAAAAAGTTTCTCAAATGGCTAACGATGCGGCAGCTATACCAAGATTAAATATTCCCGAGTATAATTGGTGGAATGAAGGATTGCATGGAGTTGCACGAAATGGTGTAGCTACTGTTTTTCCTCAAGCAATTGGGCTAGCTGCAACCTGGGATACTGATTTAATGCATAATGTTGCTGATGTAATATCTACAGAAGCCAGAGCTAAATATAATTACGCAATTTCAAATAATGATCACAGCATTTATAAAGGATTAACATTTTGGAGCCCGAATATTAATATATTTCGTGACCCAAGATGGGGACGCGGACAAGAAACTTATGGAGAAGATCCTTACTTAACCTCAAGAATGGGAGTTGCGTTTGTAAAAGGACTGCAGGGAAATAACCCAAATTATTTTAAAGTGATTGCCACGCCAAAACATTTTGCAGTACATAGCGGGCCGGAACCAGATAGACACACTTTTAATGCAATAATCAGTAATAATGATTTGTATGAAACTTATTTACCAGCGTTTGAAGCTTGTATAAAAGATGCGGGTGCATTTTCTGTAATGTGTGCTTATAATAGTCTGCTTGGAGAAGCCTGCTGTGGTTCTCCAGCTTTGCTTCATAAAATTTTACGAGACGATTGGGGTTTTAATGGTTATGTTGTTTCCGATTGCGGAGCTGTTCGTGATATTTATGCGAATCATAAATTTGTTAAAACTGCTCCGGAAGCTGCGGCGGTTGCAGTTAAATCGGGGACAGATTTAAATTGCGGAAAGGTATATAGTTCCGATTTAATTGAAGCAGTTAAAAAAGATTTGCTCACAGAGAATGATATTGATACAGCAGTAAAACGATTATTTACCGCTCGTTTTAGACTAGGAATGTTTGATCCTCCTGAAAATGTTCCATACTCAAAAATTACTATCAAAGAAAATGATACTGAAGAACATCGAAAATTAGCTTTAAAAGCTGCGCAAGAATCGATCGTATTACTAAAAAATTCTCCTGCAGATAAGAATAGTTCGGAGAATATACTGCCCTTAAAAAAGAATTTAAAAAAAATTGCCGTAATTGGCCCGACTGCTGATTCCTATTTGATGCTGCTTGGAAATTATAATGGAACTCCGTCAAAATATGTCACACCATTACAAGGAATAAAAAATAAAGTTGATAATCTGAATAAAGCTGGAAACTCAATCCAAGTAATTTATGAACCAGGCTGTAATTTGGTAGAAGAAGGAAATGTTATACAATACTTTGATGAAGATATGTTTAGGTCTGGGAATAGTAAAGGATTAAAAGTTGAATTCTTTAAAGATAAAAATCAAAAAGGCAAACCATTTTTTTCTAGAACCGATCACATAACCGGTTCAAATTGGATTTACAGTACTAAGAGGCCGTCTTTTGAAGGACATAATGATGTGGCTTCCGCAAAATGGAGCGGTACGTTATCTGTTCCCACTACTGGTAATTACAATTTCATTATCAAAAGTGATGGGATCTATAAATTATTAGTAAATGAGAAAATGCTTCTTCAAGATTCATTAGGTTCTGACTTAACGACTAAAAATAATAATCTCAAACTAGAATCCGGAAAACAGTATACATTTCAATTGGATTACTCAATAAATTCCGGACGTCCTCAATTAATTTTAAACTGGGAACTACTCAATGTTAATAATTTTGAAAACGCAATTGATTTGGCTAAGGCTTCAGATGCTATTGTGTATGTTGGCGGCATAACATCACAACTTGAGGGCGAAGAAATGAAAGTGGATTATGAAGGATTTAAAGGCGGAGACAGGACAAGTTTAAAGTTACCTCAAGTTCAGGAAAATTTAATAAAAGCACTGTATGAAACTGGAAAACCAGTTATACTTGTTCTTACCAGTGGAAGTGCATTAGCCGTTAATTGGGAAAATGAAAATTTACCTGCAATTCTTCAGCTCTGGTATCCGGGCGAAGAAGGAGGAACAGCTTTGGCTGATGTTCTATTTGGAGATTATAATCCAGCCGGCAGACTGCCAGTAACTTTTTATAAGTCGGTAGATCAGCTTCCACCGTTTGACGATTATAATATGCAGAATCGGACATACAAATATTTCACTGGCGAACCCTTATTCCCTTTCGGATATGGATTAAGCTACACGAAATTTAAATATGGAAATTTAAAGATTAACCCAAACCTGAATACGACAGATACTGCTGAAATTTCTGTGGAAATAAAAAATATAGGAAAGTTTGCAGGGGACGAAGTTGTTCAACTTTATTTGACAAAGCCAAAATTAGATAGTGTTATTGTTCCCATTCATTCCTTAGAAGGATTTAAACGAATATTTTTAAAACCAAATGAAGAAAAAATTGTTAATTTCAAAATACTTCCCAAACAATTATCCAAAATAATCTCAGCAGATAACAATTCAACTGAAATTAAAAAAGTTAATTACATTGTAGAACCAGGCGATTATAAAATTTCTGTTGGAGGCATCCAACCCGGCACTAAAGCTATGACAACAGAGTATATATTAAAGAATTTCACGATAACCGGTAAACCTTATCTTGTAGAATAAGGAATTCCTATTAATATTTAATTTTAATATTAATTTTTTAAAGTACTATTGAATATTAAAAAGCGATTAAATTAAAATCGGTTTCTGTAAAAAAAAGGCAGCCTAAATATTGACTGCCTTTATTATAAATTTTAAAATAAACTTTATTTCAATAAAATCATTTTGTTTGTCTTGATATAGCTTTCAGAAATCAATCTATAAAAATAAATTCCACTCGAAAGTTCTGATGCATCAAATTTGACGGTTTTAATGCCAATCGAAGCAATTCCATCATACAATGATTTTACTTCTCTCCCTAATACATCATAAACTTTTAATTGAATTCTTTCTGATTTAGAAACTTCAAATTTTATTATTGTTACAGGATTAAATGGGTTCGGATAATTTTGATAAAGATAAAATTTATCCGGAATATTATTTCCATTATCAGCTACGTCTGTTATAATTGAAATTGTATCAGTTCCGCCTGCTTCTTTATATCTTGCTTTAAATTCCTGAAGATATAAATTAGCAATTCTTTTATCATAAATAATTAAAGTGTTTTCATTGTTTGAAGTCTCTGCGGCATTCGACCAATTATGTGAACCAGTAATTAAAGTGGAATTATCTAAATTATTTTCTGCATCGATGATCGCATACTTATGATGAAAATATCCTTTTATAACATTTCCTTTCAGATGAATATCTACGCCATTATTTTGCAGATTGCTGAACTCGTTTCCAGTGTCAGTATTATTATCAAGAATAACTCTAACTTTTTCTCCGGATGATTTTTCACTTATTAATATTTGTGCAAGATCATCCTGTGTAAAAGTCAGCATAGCAACGTTAACTGATGATTCGGCGCTGCTAAGAACGTCGCCAATATGAGATGTTGTTTGATCTGATGGATCAAAATAAAGTTCTATCGGTATGCCTGAAATATTAAAATGATGAGGTGTATTGTTTGATTTGTCAACTCCGAATTTTGAGTTTGAAGAATTTGGAGAATCATTATCGCTCCCCCACATTTCATTAAATTCTATTGTGTATGCCCCGGCTAATGCCTTATCCTGAATTTCAATTGCATTTTGTGCATCGTTATTTGTTCCAGGATCAGTAGCATTCCACGAGCCGCTCCAAACCCAATCATCTGTGTAAGAACTCGTATCACGATAATCAAACACAGCAAATTTATTATGCATTAATCCGTTACCACCGTTTTTTGCATCATAACTATCATCAATTACCTGTATTCCGTTACTTTTTAATGTACTCCATGGCGCTGTTCCTTGATTATCTTTCTCACCAATAACTCGAATTTTTACACCCCGGTTTTTAGCGCTGATAAGTGAATTTGCAATATTAGCCCCGACTGTTCCACTTAAACTATAAAGAGCAACATCAACTGAAAATGAGGCAGCATTTATTCTATCGATAAATTTTTGTGCTAAATTAGCCGTTTGTGCATTCTCGCCTAAAGAGACCGATGTGTCAACTGATTGATTGAAAAAAACGTTTATTGTTCCGTTAGAATTATATGGTGACGCTGTGGAAAATATTGCATCACCTGTTAAATTCATACCAGATGAATCTGATATACCTACCTGATAATGATAAATGGTAGCAGGCCATAATCCCCCCAAAACTACAGAATGCTCAGATTTAAAATCAGAGATGACAACTGAATCTGTATAAGAATTACTTTTCCCATATCTCACAATTGCTTGAGATGGAACAGTAGTTTTAAAATTAATAGTTACAGAATCGGGTCGTATATTTTTTTCTGTAGGCTTAGTTGCAAAGCCAGGTCCTAGGCTAACAATAACATCTGCTTGCGATCTTACATTAATTTCATAATCGGATGTAAAAGGTGGTGGAGGTGTTCCAACTCCAGGTTTATATTGTTTTAATATTCCAACAACATCAAAAGTTCCGCTAGGTTCATTGATACTTCCGAAAAATGCGCCCGTTGTTCCGGTTGCATCTGTTATTGTCTGATTTGAAGAATTGTAAGTAACACCATTTACTCTGATCAGCCTGCCTTCATTTGGCTCTGTATAATCTGTTGTATTAAACGTCTGGTTAACTTGCGCTGCAGTTAAAACTATTGGTTCGGGAATTTTATTTCCATGCGAATGAATAAAAAACATTGCTGAGTCCGGTGATATTTCGGTCAAACCTCTAAATTGCAAAATATTTCCTGTAACCGTTACGCTATCTCCAATCTGATAATCAAAGTATCTGGAAAAGCTAAAGATATTTATTCCCGCTGTTGAATCCTGTACATAAATGTCTGTTCGTGTATCATTCAAATCCGCTGTTATAATTCCGGAAACCGTAACAGAAGCACCTGTTCCATACGGAGCTGCGGGAACTCCCGATACATCATTTATATGAACATCAATAATCGGGACTGTTTTTAAAACATTAATTCTTGCTGAAGGTGAAACAGCTAAAGGAACGCCACCCAATAAAGCGGTTTTGATTACAAAATCTGTATAACCACCTTCAGATGGAGCAGTAACATTCGATACTTTTATAATTAAAGAATCAGTATTTGTAATCGCTATTGAATCAATAAAAATAGTATCACTAACGATTGTAAAAGATTGTGATGAAACAGCACCTCCACTCAAATTAACATCTAATAAATCGCCGCTCCAGGTCCATCCCAATGTACTCGGAATTACAATTAAAATACTATCCAGAGTGTGAGTTCCATCCCCTATAACTTTAAATGTAAGATCAGTTGTTTCCGAAGCATCAATCATATTTGGGAATACTGAAACATTGCCTGTGCCATTTCCTCCATTATCAATTGCAGGTTCTGCCGGGCTCGATGAATTTTGCGGTTGAGGCGTTGTTCTTTGTACAAAGTCTGCGGCATTGTTATCTGAATCATAGCCATTGCCTTCTAATTCATCTGCGCCGCCGCTACTCATTGTAGAAGCATTGGAAGCACTGTTTGCTTTTCTTTCGAGTGAAATCCCTTCGGATGGAACAGACAATACAGTTCCTTCATAATTATCTGAGGCAGCAGTTCCCCACCCCACTAAATCAATTGTATTTCCGGACGAATTTCTTAAAAATATACCTCCCCCTGAATTCCCTAATCCTAAAGTTTGTGAATCAGATGTATTATCCCTGTTGGCAACTCCTCCTCCTCCGATTAGGTAATATTTGTGCGGTAAAATCATTGCTCCAGATGGGAATGTGTATTTCATATTGAATGTGGTACCCGATGCGCTTCTGTAATCAACAGTCAAACCGCTTGCATCTACAGATTCAGAGGTTGGATTATAAATCTCAACAAACTCATCGTTATCTGCCGGCGAAGATTCATACTTGCCATTCACGAGAACTTCACTTATTACAAGATGATCTGCAGTTTGAGCAAAAATAATTTGACCAATTAATAATAAAGAACTCAAAAGTAAATTTTTAAAAGTCATTTTAACCTTAGATTAGAATATGAAAGAAGTATTTAATTGTATTTTGAGATGAGTATTATAAAACTCATGATATTTTTTATTAAGATTTATCTTAAGTCAGTAGACAAAATGTATCTGACAATTCTATTATTTCCGGAATCAACCACATATAGTATGCGGTCAAAAAATGCTACAGCATATGGTTGATTGAAAACATCAGCACCGCCAAATGATTGAAGCTCGTCTCCCAAAGGAGTAAACTTATAAACACTGTCTTTTTGAGCATCCGCTATATAAATGTTGCCTGCATCATCAATACAAGAACCTTCCGGTTGAGTAAATTTATTTGGACTCATTAATGCACCTCCATCTGAAGGCGTTAATCTAGCTACGTAATCCGCAGAGACAGGTGTAACCACATATGTAAGCCATTGTGTTCTTATGCTTGTGTTTCCAGTTAGAGTTTCGATAAAATCTATATTTTTTCTATTGAATGAAGTTAACGAACTAATATGATTAGCTGACACAAGTCCTGAGCTAAGTGGATCAATATTCGGAACTCTGCCAATCAGAGTATCGCCTTCACCACCACCTAACAATCGTTTTGGAATAAAATTTAAAATTGAATTATCCGGATCAACAAAACTCGAATTCGCCGGGCCTGTTCTTGCTACATAAAATGCATTATTAAAAAAAACAGTTACAGCAGTATACCTTCTTGCGGGATAATTAAGATCAGAAGTTCGTGGAAGCAGTTTGGTAATAGGAGCATTTTCAACTTGATGGCCGGCAGAAACTAAATTTAATTTATAAACAGCTCCGAAGGTTTGTGTTTGACCATTGACAATAGTGTCCAATTCAGCGCATACAATTAAATTTAGTTTATAATCCTGTGCTAAAGCTACTGGCCTTCTGATTTGCCTGGTGCCTAAAATGTTTCCATTCAAATTCATCATTACGATACGATCATTATAAGTATCGGCAACATAAATAAATGGTTCTCTTCCGATAATCATATCCTGAGGTTGATTAAACCCTTCCCAGGCCGGTTTAAGTTGGACATAGACTGTATCACCAGTGATGTTACCGTTACCTCCATTAGTCAAATCAAAATTCTTAGAACTTGAAGTTATTTGGTTAACATCAGTCTTATCAGAGCATCCGAATAGTATTAGACTTATTAGTATTACAAAATATTTAATATACTTAGTCATTAAAACCCTAAAATGATTGAAAACCTTTGTGCATTTCCTAATCTGACAAAATTAGAAAATGAATAATCAGCAGTAAAAAAAGCTATTCTTATTGGAAGATTTATTCCAAATCCAAATGAATAATTTTGCTCATCAGCGTTAAATTTATATCCCCCTCTTAAATAAACAATATTTTTCCAACTATACTCTAAACCTGTAGCAATATTTTCTTTGTTATCGTTTGGATGATTTAGTTGAATGGATGTAGTTATTTTATTATCACCTTCTTCATAAGGTTCAAACGCAAAACCAATCCTAAATATTGTCGGCGGTGAAAAAGATTGCCATTCTGATTTTTCTCTTTTCCCAACAAGAATAACCTTACCATCAGGCGCAAGCTGGTTGCCAAAATTGGAAACTGTAACTGCAAACCTTGTTGAACCTAATCCGGTCCAGTAATACGTTCCCAGATCAATCATCACGCCGCGCATTTTAAGTTTGTCTAAAGTCTCTTCAATGTATCTAACAGTTCCGCCGAAACTAAATTTGTCCGTCATCTTTCTAGAATAAGAAAGCGATAATGCAATATCACCGTAACCAAAATATTCTCCGGTGCCTTGAGGAGCAAACTCTGTGGTCACAGGCATATCTTTAGTGGAAAGAGAAGTGAAAGAAACTCCAACTGCATTAGCTCCATCTAAATGATAAACTGCCCCAAGAAAATCATGATAAATATCTACAACCCATTTGTTATGAGAAAACATAACCTGATCTTGATCAAATTGAACTAAAGCTGCAGGATTCCAGTATAAAGCTGAAGCATCGTTAGACACAGCTACAAAAGCATCGCCCATTGCGGTTGATCTTCCTCCCACACCAATTTTTAAAAATTGTGCAGTTGAAATACCCGCTCTCTGTCCTCCAAGATTAGGAAATAATTGTGCTTTTATATCAGCAAAAGCAGTCAGTAGAATAATAGCAATTAGTAATTTTTTCATTCTTAAAACTTTAAGCTTAGCCCGAATTTTATATTCCTTCTAGTTAAGTATCTTGAAGGATCAAATGGATAAGGTGAAATTGGTAATTGTAAATCCGGATAATTGGGATCATTCCACGAGTATGGAACCGAATCACCGCTTTCATATGCTTTACCCGTAACGGGATTAATTATAGCCGAATTTTTTATGTCTAATAAATTATTAATTTCAATTGTAAATGATAAATCTAGGTCGCCGATTGGAATATATTTTTCGAAGTTAAGATCAACCCAAAACCATTTTTTACCGACATCTGTATAACGGTCAGTTGTGGATGAAATATAAATTGGTTTGCCTAAAGCATCATAACCTGTTAAATAAGCAGGCGTATATCTTTTTCCGGATTCAAGGAAAAATCTTAAGTAAAGATTATAATCATCAAGTATACCATTGCCAAACCCAAACAACGCTTCATCTTTCCCGACGTAAAAATTAGTAGTTAATGAAGCTGTTATAGGCCTATCCCAGGGCATAAATTTTTCTTTTACAGATTCATTTTGGTCACCTTGCAAAACCAATGCTCCTTCAGATGCAGAAGAACTTTTTCCTGTAACAATAGCATAGGTTAAAGAAGCTGAGCCGCTAAACCACTTACCAATTCTTTTCTTAAATTCAAATTCAATTCCCCGTGAACGAGCATAATCAGAATTCACATAGGTTATGAAATTTTTAGAAATTAATCTTGCAGAAGATATTTTTGCAGTTCGTGTATTGATATAGTCGAATATATCTTTATAGTAAGCTGTAACAGTTAAAACATCATTTGGAGTAAATTGAGTTTTTAGTCCAAGCTCATAGGCTACAGTTGTTTCGGGATTTAAATTTGGATTTCCAAATTGCTGGAAAGATGACTGTGCATTTAATGGATTGAGCTTAGCATAAACAAACTGCGGCCGCGGCCATTTACTAAAGTGGCCGTAAGAAAAAAACAAAGTTTGATTGTTGGATACGGGATGAGAAATTCCAAGACGGGGGCTGAGTCTAGCTTTGAATCTTCTTCCGCCAAACCATCCGAACGTATCATTTTTATAATCGATTCTAGTTTGGTCAGGTATTGTTACAACATCTTCATTATTTACTGCATCATCTACATATTTACCCGGGAACCAGTAATCAAGCCTTAGACCAAAATTTAAAATCATACCGCTAAAATTAATGTTGTCCTGTGCATATAAATTACCGGACGCTGGAAAGACTTTATAAATATCATTATTCAATCCTAATTCACCGACCCACGGCTGATAGATATCAATAAGCTGCATCTCTTGAAATCTTGATTCGAACCCGGCTTTAAATTTATTTCTTTCATCGAAGAAACTAGTTATATCACCTTTAATAGAAAACTCATCTACATAATGATCATGCCATGTATAAGGATTACCAAGATCCCAAAATCCATCTCCTGGAATAACACCAATTGTATCGTGATTCAAATTGTAATACTGAATAGGAAAATTTGGAATATCTTTTGGCTGAACATATTCATCCCAGTTTTTTCCATTTGCATCTACCCGAAGGTTTGTAAATAAATGGCCGAATTTTAGTTCGTAATATGTCTTGGCATTCAATGTATGTGTAATGCTGAGCGACTGAAATTTAGTATTGTGTGTATAAACGTTTGCTTCCGATAAAATATTTTGAAATTCATATTGATAACCAGGACTCGGTTCTACAAATTCCAAATTAGTTTGAAGTGCACCTGTGTTTTGACTGATCGATACGGATTGATTAAAAGAATATGAAATCTTAAAAGTTGAAGATGGTTTATAAGTTAATTTACCCAACCAATTCCAATTGTTGTTAGCTTCAGGTGCAAACGTTGTCCCGTGAAAAGTTGATGAATAAAGTTTCCCGGCAGTCGGTTTATAATAACCTTGAGTAATTCCATCCGACAACCCCACATAGAAATTTCCAAAGAAATAAATCTTGCCAGGGATTTCAATACCAATAGAAGGTAATAAAAATGATGTTATGGGTTCTTGTCCACCAAGATCTACTTCAAGAATTTTATTATTAAATACATGTGAAGATGAACTATTTCCTAAATTATCAGTCTTGTAGGAAACATATCCACTGTATCGATCTCCCCCATCTTTTGTTTTAACATTAACCACGCCTGAAGTCGCTTGTCCGTATTCAGCATTAAATCCGCCTGTTATAACATCTACTTCTTCGATAGCATTAGCGCTTAATTGAAGGCCAAAGCCGGTTCCAGCCAAAGGGTCTTGAATAGAAACGCCGTTGAGAAGAAAAGCATTTTCATATGCTCTTCCACCTCTTATATGAATTTCATTGTCTTCTTGAACAATTCCAGCCTGCTGAGAAACTACATCTGCTATGTTTTCCACCAAAGCATTTTTAATATCTTCGGAAGAAATAGTTTTTTTACTTTGTGTTTCATCTACATCCATTAAAGGTTTAGAACCTACAACTATTACGTCGTGATCCAACGTTAATGCAGATTCATTTATTTTAACATCAAGTTCAACCGTTTTACCCGGCTCTATTTTAAATCCAGTGTACTCTACTGTTTTATAACCTATGAATGATATTTTAATATCATAACTTCCAGGAGTAATATTTTCTATAACGAATTTCCCATTAACATCAGATGCCGCACCGTAATACGTACCTTTCAAGATAATATTTACGCCCACCAGAGGTTCATCGGTAACTGCATCTTTGATAATTCCAGTTAGCCTGCCATTACTTTGGCTAAAAAGAATTTGAGTAAATAGAATTGAAATGAATGAGAAAATTAGTAAAATTTTTTTCATCATTGAGTTACTCCAAAATCTTCAAAGAACACTTTTTGAAGTAAACTTTTAACTTTATTATTTCCGCCAACAGCTTTATTTAAAGGTACTCCAATGAAAAATAACTTCTTCTCTAAATCTGTAAACCCCATGAAGCCTTTCAATTCTTTATTTGGTAAATAATAAATTGGAATTCCACCTAACTGATTTAAGTAAAAAGATTTTACTCTGAAGATAGTTGAAGACAATTGTAAATTAGGGTAAGCTGGTTGTGTATTATCGGAAGTTATTTTCGTACCAACTAATAATGTAGTTCTTGAATCACTTGAATCGCTTCTTATCGGCAAAAAGCTCTGCAATACTGCCAGGTCAATTGTTTGCGGGAATTGCATTGAAAACGCTATTTTTCCGCCTCCATCAATATACTTTTGAGTTGTTGCGCTTAACAAATCAAGTGACGGATCGTTATCTGTATACCAAAATACAAATTTAAAAAGTTTCATGGTTAACAAGAATGTAACATTCAAATAAGGGGGAGTCTGATTATGAAAATCATAAACATCTAATCTGTCTTTTAACCCAAGGCTGTCATTAAACATGCTGATATAAAACGAACCGGCATTATCCTGTGTTACATAATCATCAACAATAAGAATATTTCCTTTAGGTTTTTTTACATACCAGGTTCTTCCCTCTCCAGGCAGACTAATAAAATTAGATTTAGCGCCTGAAATATCAACTGCCTGAACAAATAATTTATTATTTCCATTTAATACAAGGCCTGGCAATTTTTGAGATGCAATATTGGATTCCAACCCTCCAATTAAAATATCCATAGCTGGTGAAGCAGATGAAAAATTATTGGCTCTAATTGAAATATTTCTCACACTTCCATCTAATGTAACAATGTTTCCCGGATTTGAAGTATCATTAAGAGCAATGTTTATATTTTGAATAGTCCCATCACCATCTATATCCGAGGCATCCCAGCCAAATGACATCGCTGGAAAAGATGTGTCAGGCAAAACTGTTAATTGATTCCATTCAACTACTGGAGCTGAATTTTTAATAGGGAAATTTATTGAAGCAGGATTAGGATCAATTAAACCAATGTCGATAAACGATTCATTATTATCCCATATTCCATTTGAATTTTTATCTACGAACGGTTCGGGGCCATAATCTATTCCGTTTTGTGAAATATCGTTATCATAAATTCCGTTTCCGCCATCATCAGCAGCTGAAACCTGGAAAACATAATTCGTATCTGCCGCGCCTATTTGCAATGCAAATAAACTATCATTTGAAGACGTGAACGCCCAATTTTTGCCATCCCATGAAAAATAATATCCAATTACGAAACCATCAGGATCATCACCCCACCAATGTATGCTTATCTTACTGGGCTGACTGCTGATTGAAGAATCAGGATAGAGAAAAATTCCCGTGTGAGGAGGCTGATTACCTATTGGGCTATCAGTTACATCTTCCACACATGATGAAATTATAAATGTTATAAAAAAGATGAATATTATTTTTAAAGTTCTAATCATATCCTTTTATCGAAACAATCCTAAAAGAAATTGTAATATTTCAGTGAACTGATATCAAAGTTTAATCGACTGATAAATGTCAGTCCTCGATATGCTCAGACTGACATTTTCAATTCTCAGAGAAAAAGTATTGCCATTTTATTTTAAAAGCAGCATTTTTTTAACCTGATAATAATTGCCGGATCTTAAGCTGTAGAAATAAACACCCGAGCTTAATTCGCTTGCATTGAACCTTACATTGTAATTACCGGAAATCTTATTTTCGTTTACTAAAGTTTTAACTTCCTGTCCGAGTATATTAAATATCTTAAGTGTAACTATTCCTTCTTTAGGAACAGAATAATTTATTGTGGTTGACGGATTAAATGGATTAGGATAGTTTTGTTCTAGTTTATATGCAACTGGAACTGAAGATTTATTATCATTAACTCCCACTGTCTCCATATACCCTACTAAGTCATCATTCTTTCTTGGAACAATCTTATAATAACTATGTGAGTAAAACATAACGCCGCGAATTTCATCAAAAGTAGCATTTAATTTAACTTGAATATTTGCCGGATTCTTTGCTAGAGTAGTATCCCATTCATTATTATAGTTATGATTACCATCTTGAAATTCTATTCTTGCATCACCAGAACCGTCATTAACCATTATTTCACCAAAATTATATGAGTTTGGCCCGGGATCGCCATCAGCATTAAGATCAGTTATGGTAACATTTTTGTAATCAACTAAAACACTCTCCCATTGTTCAGCATTAACAACTGCACCTGTGCTTGCGTCAATTTCGCCGGTTGTTAAATCAACAACATCCGGCAATGGATTACCATTTGAATTCACCGTTATTTGTTTTAACGAGTCAATTGTGGTTACACTAAAAGTCTCACCTATTCTACCATTAAGAGTGATATTGTCTCCTCTTTTTAATTTTAATACGTCAGCTCCGTTTATTCCAAGTGTTCCAATCATTATTCCCGACCAGGGTCCGTTTCCATCCTGCATATAAACACGTAACGGAGTTCCCGAACCAAATCCGGGAATGTCTGAAGTATCAGCCGTTACAACCCCGGATAACGTAACATAATAACCATTGTACGAACTATATCCGCTTCCGAGCGGGCTAAACTGTACATCTCGAATTGTTAAAGTTTCATCCAATACCTGATAAAAATAATTTCCTTTTACTGTATCGCTAGGGTTAAGATTTGTCAATCCTAAGTTATCACTTGCGGTAATAAAATAATCAACAACGGTAGAATCAGTGCTGATTCCATTGATCATTGCTGTATATACAGTAGTATCTGCTGATTTAGTCATTGGGATAACGACTCTATCTTGTTCGCCAACTTTATAGTGCAGCTGAACTTCTGTAACATATCCGCTCCCGCCTTCAACTTTTGCTGAAATAGTAACTTGATCATTGGTTTTAACTTGAACAGGATCTCGTGTAATATTAGAAATAGCTGGGGGCGTTAAAGTGACTTTGACATCATTTGGATAAATCGGAAGTATTTCATACGTATCGCTGAAAATAGTTAAAATTCCTTTGATAGATTCAATATGTGTTCCATCTTGTGGCGGCTGATAAGTTGAACCCGGAATTTTATTTGCATCAGTTCTATAGTATCTTGACTGAGGATATGCTACAATATAATTTCCATTTCCATCATTTATTCTAAACTGTCCGTTTGAAGCATTCCTATCACTGGTTATTACACTATCAAATTCAACATACATTCCGGAAAGTTTGTAATAATCTTTATTAGTAATTCCACCACTCGTTAAGTCCGACATTGTAAGCTTTTGAGGACCAGGGCGTGTCGGTAATTGATCGATAATGTTAACTGGCGTAACAGGATTAAGAAGAACAAACAATTCATTTGTTTGGTTATAATTTGTTACCACACCAGTAATTTCAACAACATAAGCGGTATCAACCAAATCAAAAAATGTATTTTGATTGTTTCCCGAAGTATCATTCTGTAAAATATTTAAGCCTGCCCATTCATCAGCAGAAGATGTATCTTGAATATAAGTTCCCCACCTAGAACCATAATACATAATAGGAGTTCTATTTGTGTCAGGATCAATAACGGGCTTAATCATTATGGTACCAACAACCCTTACTGTATCTCCAGTTAAATCTGAAGGTTTAAATCCCTTTGTCCCGACTGAATCAATATATTGGATATCATGAATTGAAACTAATGGATAAGGAGATTGTGCAAATACAATTCCCAATCCTAAAAATAAAAGAATAAACAATAATCTAAGTTTCATAATACTTAGCCTTTCTTATTTAATTATTAAAAATTTTCCTCTTTTTATATTTCCAGAGACAGAATTTTTCACAGTAAATAGGTATAAACCTGTTGCTATAGCTTGATCGTTATCGGAAATTAAATCCCAGGCATCTTCACCGCCAGTCATAATTTGATTTCCGCTGCTGGCATAAGTTTGAAACCATTTAATATCTGAGCCGTTGCTGTTTTGATTATGCTGAATTTTTTTTACAATGTCACCTGATAAAGTGTAAATAATTATTTCACATTCTGATGGAAGATTAGTAAAATAGATTTTTCTTAAACGTTCGGTGCTCCCATCCCAATAAGCATTTCCATAATAAGGATTTGGATAAACGCCCACTTCTGCAGTATCCTGATCATTCGGTTTTGTGCCTGGAAGAATTCTATTCATAGAAGCTATAGGATTGGATTCAAGGCTTTCCAAATTATTTTCTGGATCACCCTTATCAAAAGCAGTTACAGCAAATAAATATTGCCAACCGTTTAACAAGTTTCCAATTTGAAATTTATAATAATATTTGGTTGTATCGTCGGGAAAAGTAACCGGTTCTTTCAGCTCTACTTTCGAATATCCGGTATTGAATCCGTAGGAATTATTTGTACTGTCAAATTGCGCAAGTGTAACAAGCGAAGATCTAGCATCTTCAGCAAGATTAAGATCAAATCCGGCTTCAGTTCTATAAATTCTATATCCTTCAAAATCTTTTTTACCTGAAATTGGATCAATCGAATTCTCCGCACGTTTATCCCAATAAATAGTTACGTCTTGATTGCCAGGCACAACTTTTACATTTGGTGTAAGCGGCGGAGCAGGCAAAATGTATCTAGTGATTTTTCCATTACCGTCTAAATCTTCGCCAGCATCTAAATTCCCATTTCGGTTTCTATCTTCACCAAAGTAAGCACGAAGCGCCCATTCAGCGTTTGAATATAAATTAATTTTCTGTTCTTTAGTATCAAGAACAGCAGGATCAGAACCAAATTTTTTAGCGCAAACAATTGCAAACACAACGTTTATTGAATTACCAGGCGCTATCTTACTAAAGGGACCATTTGTGATAAGTTCAGATCTGTTAGAAGGAGTTTTTAAGGCAGAGGCATCAACACCATCATTAAATCTATTTGTACCTCCAAAATAACCCTGCATTTTTCTGTACCTGTCTACATCTTTAGAAGGAGAGAAAAAATTTGGATCAGCAGTGTTTTTATACTGCCAGCTTACAAAATTTACTGACGGAATTGAATCTTCTCCCACAACTTTAATACTATCTAAAGTTGGAGTCGCTCCAAGAAATTGAATGCCGACGTAACTATTTGTGTAACCAATATCTCCGGTTGCATCAAAAGTATATGCTATCCTCATTGAATCGCTATAACCTTCACCTCCTTTATCAAAAAACGGAGCGCCTATTCTTGGAGAAGTTATTTTTGTATTTCTTACAACGGCATCTGTCCACATGCCAACATATACACTGTCAATATATTTATTTGATACATTTTTAATAGTGTAATTCATAATTACAAAAAAATCGGCAAAAGGATAATTCCATGCATAACATTCCTGATGAACAGCAATTCCTAAAGGACTGTGGTCTTGAATTGTCTCACCATTTGATAACGTCAAATTTGTATCTACAAAATCCATTAAAAAATCTTGGTGAGAAATTGCATCTGGTTCGTAATATCTTGATTCTAAAAGAGATGATCTTTCAGTAATTTGACTGCCGGCTTCATTTGTAAATTCAAAACCTCCGCCGCGTGTTGAAACAGAAGATGCATCTACCGAACCGGTTGTAACAAATGGTCCGAGTCTATTATGGCCTAAAGAATCGCTGCTTATAAATCCGCCTACCCATAAGCTGCCGTCAAAAATATGTTCAATACCGCTTCCCAAAGGATATTCACAGCTTGGCTGCTGCGGCCATAAAGCGAAACCGTTTCCATACATTCCGAAATTTGTAACAGTTAATCCAATATTGCCAACATCAGTATAATGTGAATTATCATCATCAAGTGTTTTGTGTAATCTGTTTGAGATATCCCCTTTATCTTGTGCCCCTAAAAGTACAGTATAGGTTAAAAAGAATAGTATAAATTTAAATTTCATTAACAGTAAAATTGTTGCTAAAAACTATAACCAAAATTAAAAACCGGATGCCAATTTACAAATTGAAACTTATATAGTAAATATTGATTTATATTAATTTTTTATTAAGAAATAATAGCTTAAACCTCCGAGGTTTTCCTAAACCTGGGAGGTTTTAATATTTAATAAAAATTCGTAATTAATTTTAATTTTTTTATTCATCATAAACTTAATCATTGATTCCTTCGATTGAAAGAAAGATTCAACAAAATCAACATTTGTTAAATTTCCATTTCTAATTCCAAATAAATCCTTTGCATTTGAAAATTCCCAATCAGAAATATTTTTAACCAGACCTGCTTTAACCGGGTTTTCAAGTATATATTTTATTACCCATTTAAAATACGCATCATCGATTATTTGTTTACTTTTTGTTTTACTTTCAAATAAAGTTCCAGAATGCTGATATTTTTTATTGATAGATTTTACGTATGAATTTAATAAAGAAGATATAAATGTTGATACAGGGTATTCATCAGTTATTTGCATTACAAACAGATGAAAATGATTCGGCATTAAGCAGTAAGATAAAATTTTTATCTTATATTTTTCTTTGCTTAATTTCATCTTTCTTAAAAAATAAAGATAATTTTCTCTTTCGAAAAATATAGAGGCTTTATTAGATCCCCTATTATAAAGATGATGATATGTATCTTTATGAAAATTTCTTTCTTTATTCATCCCTTTTTATCAAAATTGTACCTAAACCTCCGAGGTTGATGAAAACCTCGGAGGTTTTATAAAATTAAAATAACGCTCTCGCATGTTTATCAGCATGGTAAGAACTTCGAACTAGGGGCGAAGATTCTACAATTTTAAATCCTATTTTTAATCCTTCTTCTTTGTACATATTAAATTCTTCCGGCGTAACGAATCTATCAACAGGCAGATGATTTTTTGTGGGCTGCAAATATTGTCCGATTGTTAAAATGTCACAGCCATGTTCAACAAGATCATGCATTAAACTCAAGACTTCTTCTGGCTTTTCGCCTATCCCCACCATTATTCCGCTTTTGGTTTTTAAGTATCTTTCTTTGAACCAGCGGATTAATTTTAAACTTCTTTCGTACTTTGCCTGGGGACGAACGACGTGATATAATCTTGGAATAGTTTCCAGGTTATGATTTAAAATATCCGGGGGATTTTTCATTATTATATCAAAGGCTTCTATTACGCCTCTAAAATCTGGAATTAAAATTTCAATGGTGGTTTCAGGCATGGCGTTTCTAATTAAACTTATAGTTTCTGCAAAAATAAATGCACCGCCGTCTTTTAATTCGTCTCTGTTCACAGATGTAATTACAACATGCCTTAAATTTAATTCTTTTACTGATTCAGCTACTCTCCTTGGCTCATCAAGATCAAGGGTATTTGGAATGCCGACCTTGATATTACAAAAGCCGCAGCTTCTTGTACATGTATCTCCGAGAATCATAAAAGTAGCACTTCGAGCATTCCAGCACTCGGCTATATTCGGGCATCTTGCTTCTTCGCAAACAGTATTTAAATGCTGATTGCGCATTAACTGTCTTACGTCAGAATAATTTTCACCTGTCGGTAATTTTACTTTTAACCAATCGGGCCGTTTCCCTAGAGGTATTTTTGTTTTTTCTACTTCATCTTTAAATATTTTTTGATGTTGATTTAGTACGCTCATTTTTTCCACTAATATTTTTTACCGTTATTAAAGACAATTAAATCTTAATTATTTTTATATGCTGTTTTGATTTTTTAAGAATCTCGTTTATTCAAAAAACTACATGCTAAATTGAGTTCAGCATAACATTCTGATATAATTTCAATTAGATTTTATAATTTCAAATTGAAGCAACATCAAAATTTTCTAAAAAATCTTTTAAGAATTTTAAAAATCTACCTCCAAGCATTCCATCGACCAATCTATGATCATGCGAAAGAGTTAAAGCCATAATTGGTTTAATAGCAATTGTATCACCACCATCAATTTCAACTGCTACGGGTTTTTTAATTACAGTTCCAACTCCTAAAATTGCTACTTCAGGCTGATTTATAATTGGAGTGCCGAATATCGTTCCAAAAACTCCATAATTTGTTATCGTAAATGTTCCATTTGAAATATCGTCTGGAGATAATTTTCGTTTCCGCGCTCTTGATGCTAAATCATTGATTGATTTTGCAAGTCCTATAACATTTCTTTCATCAGCCCCTTTAATATTGGGAACTATTAATCCGGTTGGTTCAATCGCAACTGCAATTCCAAGATTAATAAATTTCTTTTTAATAATTGTTGAACCTTCAATTGTTGCATTTACAAGTGGAAATTCTTTCAATGCTTTTATAACGGCATATGAAACAAAAGCCATATATGTAAGTTTTACGCCTTCTTTTTGAAGGTATTCATCGCGCTTCTCATGTATAAAATTATATATTCTCGTCATATCAACTTCCAGCATCGCAGAAACATGAACGGAAGTATCGCGGCTATTAATCATGTGCTGCATTATCTTCTGGCGGATATTATCCATTGGAATTTTTTCTATATCTGTAGAAGAGTAAACAGGTTCCATTTGAGCTGAAGTATATGAGGGAGCAGAATATTCTTTTTTGGTTTCTGATTTTTCTTGTACTTCTTTTTTAACGTCCGAAGGTTTTTGAGTTTTTCTATTTTCGATATAATTTAAAATATCTTTTTTAGTAATTCTATTATTTAATCCTGTACCATTAATTTTATTTAATTCATCAAAGCTAACATTTTCTTTTTGCATAATATTCATGACTAGAGGTGATAAAAAGCCAACTTCCTTTTTAACCTCTTCTTTATTTTTAGTTGAGGAATGCTGCTGCTTTTCTTCCTCTGCGACATTCGAAAAATTGTCATGCATTGTGGCCGGGTTTGATTTTTCTTCAGATCGTTTTTCCTGAGTTTTCGATTCTTGATCAATTACTTCAATATCTCCAACGATATTTTCATCATTTTCAACAGACAGCCTTGCAACCACCGTCCCAACCTCCACTGTTTCCTGCTCACCGACAAGAATTTCTGATAAGCTGCCGGATTCAGGCGAAGGAACTTCAGTGTCAACTTTATCAGTGCTGATTTCGAATATAGTTTCATCTTTTTTAACTGGATCGCCGACCTTTTTATGCCACTTGATAATGGTACCTTCCATAACACTCTCACCCATTTTAGGCATAGTAATTTCAATAGCTTTTGAGTTCTTAGAAGTTTTATTTTTTTTCGTTTCAGTTTTTGGTTCTATTTTTTCTTCACGAGATTCTTCAACTTGTTCTTCTTTATTTTCTTTTTTGTTTTCAGATTTAGGTTTAGCATCTTCAGTTTTCACTTCGCCAGTATTATTTTTTTCAGATTCAGCTTTCGACTTACTTTCCGATCCATTTTCATCAATCACAGCCACTATTGATCCAACATCCACAGTATCACCTTCATTAGCTTTTATTTCTGAAAGGATACCATCAGTTGGAGAAGGTATTTCTGTATCAACTTTATCAGTACTGATCTCAAAAATAATTTCATCTTTTTTAACCTGTTCACCCTTTTTCTTATGCCATTTTATAACAGTACCTTCACTAACACTTTCACCCATCTTAGGCATTATAACGTCCATTTAAGTAGCTCCTAATTTTTCAAATTAAAATTCAATTAGTTCTTTTACTGCATTATAAATTTTTTCTCTATTAGGTAAAATTGCATTCTCTAATATTGGAGAATAAGGAATATGCGAATCCTTAGCAGCCAGCCTTTTAACCGGCCCATCTAAATATTGAAAACAATTATCTGAAATTCGTGCTGAAATTTCGGCTCCGAAACCGGCGGTTAAAGTATCTTCATGAATTACTATAACTTTTCCGGTTTTCTTAACTGATTTAAAAATGGTTTCTTCATCAAGAGGAATAATAGTTCGAATGTCAATTACTTCAACTTCATATCCATCCTCTTCAAGTTTTCTAGCAGCACTGACAGAATCCCACATGGAAACTCCATAAGAAACAACAGTAATGTCACTTCCCTCTCTAACAATTTTAGCTTTACCAAAAGGAAGCAAATAATCACTATCTGGAGA
Source organism: uncultured Ignavibacteriales bacterium (assembly GCA_963731745.1). Lineage (GTDB taxonomy): Bacteria > Bacteroidota > Ignavibacteria > Ignavibacteriales > Ignavibacteriaceae > CAVSWT01. The sequence goes on along the minus strand of CAVSWT010000010.1, from coordinate 232,356 downwards.
AGGAGAAGTCGCAAAGCTTTGACGATATAATCCTTTATGTTCACAGAAAAGAACCGGATCATTAATCCGGCAAGCGGTTTTTAATAATCCTTTTGCGTCCGCCGCATTAGAAGGATAAGCAATGTATATTCCGGGAATATGTGCAAAGATAGATTCAATATTTTGGCTGTGATAAAGTCCACCATGTATATATCCGCCGACAGCAACACGCGTAACAACCGGTGCAGGCCATTTATCATATGAACGATACCGATAAGTTGAAAGCTCATCTTTAAATTGCATAAATGCTGGCCAGATGTAATCTCCAAATTGCACTTCGACAACAGGCTTCAATCCGGTTAAAGCCATACCCGTTGCAACACCAACTATACTTGCTTCCGCTAAAGGTGAATTGAAAACTCTATCATCTCCAAATTTTGTTGACAAACCTTTTGTTGCTGTAAATACTCCGCCTTTACTATCAGCTATATCTTCACCGAAAACATATATCTTATCATTTCGTTCCATCTCTTCATGCAATGCATGATTAATGGCATCAACCATAACTATCTTTTTACCTGAAGGAATATTTTTTTCATATTCAAGATTTTCTTTTATTCCGCTTTCATCGAAAATATATTTAGTCGCATCTTCAGGACTAGGATCGTCTTCTTTAACTGCTTCATCTGCAGCATCATTGACTTGTACAAGAATTTCTTTTTTTAATTCTTCATATTCATCTTTTGTAATTAATTTTTCATGAATTAATTTACTTGCTAATTTTTCAATGGGGCATTTTTTTAATTCCTCTTCAAGTTCATTTTTATCTCTGTATTTTTTTTGATCATCGGAAGAAGAATGAGATTGAAGTCTAACTACATCCGCTTCAATTAAAACGGGGCCATTTCCTTTATCAATATATTCAATTGCTTCCTGAACCTTCTGAACTGATTGCAAATAATCCGTACCATCAATTCTAAATCGCAGCAGATTATGATATCCGGACATCATTTCCGCAATTGAATTATCCTTTCCTCCGCTTTGGTTTTGAACCGGTACTGAGATTGCATATTTGTTATTCTGAACAACAAATAATACCGGCAGTTTTTCACGGCTAGCCCAATTAATGGCTTCATGAAATTCACCTTGACTAGTTGTTCCTTCACCGCTGCTTACATAAGTAATTGATTGTTTACCTTGTTTTTTAGAAGCGAGAGCCGTCCCAACAGCATTTAAGTATTGAGTTCCTGTAGGGCTTGATTGAGAAGGAATATTTATTTCAGTATGGCCCCAATGACATGGCAACTGCCTGCCTCCGCAAGAAGGATCACCAAGTTTGGCGAAACACTGCATGAAAAATTCTTTTGGAGTCATGCCTAAAGCAAGCACTAAAGCTAAATCTCGATAATATGGAAAGAACCAATCGTTTTTTGGGCTTAAAGAAAGTCCAAGTGCAACCTGAATTGCTTCATGCCCGGCACCGGCAATATGAAAAAATGTTTTACCTTGCCTTAAAAGATTTAGAGCTTTATTATCTATACTCCTTGCCAAGTACATTAGTCTTAGGACTTTTAAATATTCATCTTTACTGAATTGGTTTTTAGCTAAACTCTTATCCTTATTCGATGAATTTTCTTTTCCGTTGTTACTATCTGTTTTATGAGTTTTATTTTTCAAGGTTTTTTCAGCTGAATTATTTTTTGGCAAGTTTCTTTTAGCCATTACTAACCTTTCCTCTAAATATTATCTATGCTGTGAACTATTAGCTCATCTTTTGGAAGTAAAATTACTTCGTCATAATTAAAAACATCTTTAAAATGGTTTAAAAGTTTATTTTTAACTTCCTGGATATCTAAATCTCTATGCAATTCTTTTTTTAATGATGTTACTTCTTTATCGGTTATGCCGCAGGGAATTATTCCGTTGAATAAGGATAGATCAGTGTTTACATTAAAAGCAAAACCATGCATGGTAATCCATCGGCTGACTTTAATTCCAATTGCAGCTATTTTTCTTTCACGTTCATCATTTTTAATCCAAACGCCAGTATATTTTGGTTCTCTTGAACCGGATAGACCAAAATCGGCACAAGTTCTAATTATTACTTCCTCCAAAGCACGTAAGTACTTATGTGTATCCAAATGCCAATCATTCAAATCTATAATTGGATAACCGACTATTTGTCCAGGCCCATGATAAGTGATATCACCGCCTCTATCAATATCATATACTGAGATCTTATTTTGAATTAAATATTCTTCTGACCCGATTAAATTATTTTTATCGGCTATTTTACCTAAAGTATAAGTATGCGGATGCTCAAGCATAAAAAAGATATCACCGATTTTTTTTGATACACGCTGCGCATGAATTTCCTTTTGAAGATCCCATGCTTCTTTATAATCAATGAAATCGAGATCGCAATATTTAAGAGTTCGTTTTTTCATTTGTACATGGTTCAATTAAAATTTAAGCCCAACTTTGAATTTTGATTTTTGACTTCTAATTTATCAAATATGTATCGCTTCACCGTAAGCATTAGCTGCAGCCTCCATAACAGATTCAGATAAAGTTGGATGAGCATGCACTGTTTTCATAATCGATTCGCCGGTTGCTTCAACAGATTTTGCCAATCCGATTTCGGCTATTAATTCAGTAGCTTCAGCACCTATAATATGTGCACCAAGAATTTCATCGTACTTAGCATCAAAAATTAGTTTTACAAAGCCCTCTCTTTCACCGACTGCAAAAGCTTTTCCACTAGCCATAAAGGGAAATCTACCAATTTTAATTTCATATCCAGCGTCTTTTGCTTTTTGCTCAGTTAAACCAACACTTGCAACTTGAGGCTGACAATAAGTACAGCCTGGAATATTTTCATAAATTATATCTTGAACTTCCAATCCCTTAATTTTTTCAATGCAATGTATGCCTTCTGCTGATGCAACGTGGGCTAACCATGGCGGTCCAATAACATCGCCAATTGCATAGATTCCTTTTACGTTTGTTTCAAATGTTGACTTATCAACTTTAATATGATTTTTAAATAGTTCCACTCCTAATTCTTCAAGACCAAATCCTTCTACATTTCCGGTTACGCCGATAGAATTTAAAACCTTATCCGCAGAAAGCTCTTTTGTCTCTCCGTTAACTTCTACAGTAACATTTACTTTTTTACCTTTAACAACCGCTTTATTAACAACTGCTTTTGTTAGTATTTCTATGCCTCTTTTCTTAAAACTTTTTTCAAGAGTCTGTGAGACTTCTTTATCTTCAATCGGAAGAATATTATCCAGCATTTCAATCACGGTTACTTTCGTACCAAGAACATTATAAAAATATGCAAATTCAATTCCTATTGCTCCGGCACCAATCACTATCAATTCTTTCGGCTGTTCTTCCAAGCTCATCGCTTCGGTGCTTGTGATAATATTTTTTTTATCAACCGGAATCGATGAAACTGTTTTAGGTCGAGCCCCAGTTGCAATGATTATTTTATCAGCAGTGATTGAATCAATTTTCTTTTTTGATTCGTCATAAATGTCAATTTCATTTTTTGAAGTTAATTTTCCGTAGCCTTTTATTCTATCCACCTTGTTTTTCTTAACCAGCATTTCAACGTTCTTAGTTATTCTTTCAGAAATGTCACGACTTCGTTTTATAATCCTGCCAAAGTCGAATGATAAATCTTTTGCATATATTCCAAAGTCATCGCCATGGTTTTTAACATTGTCATAAATTTCAGCATTTTTTAAAAGAGATTTTGTTGGAATGCAGCCCCAGTTAAGACATATTCCGCCAAGAGGTTGTGTGTCAATTACAATAGTTTTCAATCCCAACTGACCGGCACGTATTGCTGCAACATATCCGCCTGGGCCGCCGCCAAGAATAGCAATTTCATACTTATTTGGCATAAATGATAATTTCCTTTTTGCAAGATTTAGTAGAAATTAGAAAAATAACCCATCTTATATTAAAAAATTCTTATTTTGGAATTCAATTAAAGAGAATTATTTGACCTGTTTACTACAGTGTAAGTATTAAATAAGTGTGTTGGAAATATAAAAAAGTAGTGCCTAAAATAAAAGTGAGTTTTAATCGAAATATGACTTGTGAGTCATTAAATTTTTGTAATTTCAACATTCTTAATTTTTAATGATTTTGAAATCTTTTTCCAAAGAAAATTCAGTGAATAATTCAAAAATCATTTGGCGCATTACTGCACTTTGGGGTTTTAGTGAAGCCGCTTTAGGTGGAATTCTTCATGCATTTAAAATTCCATTTACTGGATTATTTGTTGGAAGTGCTGCCGCAATATTCATTTCACTAATCGCTTATTTTTCATCATCAAATAAATCAGATTTTATTACATCCAAAGGAACAATTCTAAAAGCGACTTTTACGGTCTTAATCATTAAAGGATTTGTAAGTCCTTACACTCCAGTCACAGCTTATTTTGCCGTACTGCTTCAAGGAATTGTTGGAGAATTTTTATTCAATTCTAAAAATCATTTTAAGATTAAGACGATAATTCTTAGCATTTTTATATTAACTTCATCTGCTCTGCAAAAGATAATTATTTTAACCATCGTGTTTAGCAATTCACTCTGGGAATCAATTGACACATTTGCAAAATTTATTTTTAATCAATTTGGATCGAGCTACTACCACTATGATTTAAATTTAAGTTATATCATAATCGGATTATATTTACTAATGCATTTGGTAATGGGAATTTATATCGGAATCTTTGCTGCGGGATTGCCAGAAAATCTAAAATATTTATCTACCAGAGAGACTGGGAATATTCGATCATTATATGAAATAAGAAATAAGAAAACAGAAATTAGTATATCAAGACATAAAAACTCAAAAACATGGTGGAAGAAAAAATCCGGAATAATAATTTTTATTTTTTCATTAACCATGATTATACTTTCTTATACTTATCCTGAGATGGATCAAAATATTTCGCTAAAAATAATTGTAATGCTGGTTAGATCTATTTTCATAATTTTTATTTGGTATAAATATTTATCTCCATTTCTATTAAAGAAGCTTAAATATTTTTTAAGCAAAAAAGCAGCTATTTCATATAACCAAGTTGAAGAAATGATAAATATTTTTCCTCAATTCAAAATTGTCATTTCAAATTCATGGAAGCAGACTTCAAATTTAAATGGGATTAAAAAAGATAAATGCATTTATAAGTAATTCTATAGCTGCGATTTTATTTTTTTGACTGAAAAATATGAGTAAAATTTTTATTTTATCAGGTGAAGTCGGGGTTGGTAAAACAACTGCTTTACTGAAGTGGATAAAAGACAAACACGCTGACGGAATACTAGCTCCCGTTATAAACAACAAAAGGCATCTACTTCATATTTCATCTAATCAAAGTAAATTATTGGAAGTTGAAATAGAAAATGAAAATAAAAAGATTGTAACTGTCGGGAAATATTTATTTGATGTTGAAATATTTAATTGGGCAAGAAAAAAATTAGTTGAATCATTTAATGCAAAACCTGAATGGCTTGTTGTGGATGAAATTGGACCTCTTGAATTAAATGGAAAAGGTTTAGAACCAGCTGTGACTGAAATAATCAATCAGATCAAAATTCATAGCAAAATAAAAATTATATTTGTTGTCAGAAAATATTTATTTAATAATTTCTTGAATCACTATAATTTAGAATTAAACGAAGTTGAGTTTTTAGAAATATAGTTTAGTGAAGGAAAAGTTTTATGTATAACGATGTTACCGGTATTATTTTAACAGTTGAGAAAAATGAAAAAATAACTAAAGATATTAGAATTAAAGAACATGCTGTAATTGAGCATATCAAAAATTTAATGACAAGCATTTTTGAGCGGGTAATATTAATTACAAATAATGCTAAAGATTATAAATTTCTCGAGCTTGAAATGTTTGAAGAATTTTATAAAAATTCAGGCCCTTTATCCGCGATTCATGCCGGACTTTTTCATACCGAAACTCAAAAGAACTTTATTTTATCTTCAGAATTTCCATTAGTTCCAGCTGAACTTATAAAGTATTTAGTTGATTTTAAAACGACAAAAAACATCACATTAACAAAAGCTGAGGGAAATGTGTACGAGCTGGCTGGTGTTTACAGCAGAAAATGTTTTTTAACTGCTGAAGACCTTTTGAAGAAGCAGGTTCACCAAAATAAAACTGAAAATAAAAACGAACATGTTAAAGTCGTGCGTTTAATTGATAGCATTGGAGCTCAATTAATTGCTGCGGAAACACTTCCCTTTTATTCACCAAATATTTTTTATTCTTTGGATGAAGTAAAAAATTATTCATCCAACAAGTAAAGCAGATCGTCAAAGCTTTTTATGAATGCATATCATCCTGATGAATAAAACAACAATCTATTTAGTTCGTTTTCCCATCAAAAAGAAATAAAACATTTAAATTTTCTCATCTCTGCAATTAAAAACTAGCATTTCAAAATAAATCAATTGAATAATCAATAATTTTAAATGGCAGAGAAGTTGATATTTATAAGTATCAAGTATTGATTTACATATTGAAAATTTGATGGAAACAACTGTTTATAATGACACGCCACTTTATTCAATAAGTGTGGCGGCAAAAATATTGGGGATCTCAGTTCACACTCTCCGCATGTACGAAAAAGAAGGATTGATAATTCCCTTTAAAAAGAAAACTAGTCATCGCTTATATTCACAATATGATATAGACCGGCTTAACTGTATTCGTAAAGCAATCAATGAAAATAAAATAAGTATAAACGGAATTAAGACTATTTATTCATTCATTCCTTGCTGGGAATTAATCGAATGCAGTCAGGCTGATAGAGAAAATTGCGACTCCTATTCCAGTAATTCTGCCCCATGTTGGACCCATCATCATATCAATAACCCGTGCTCATTATTAGAGTGCCGCACCTGTAAAGTCTATAAAGATTTTTCAGAATGCAAATCTATTAAATCCAGTTTAATTCAAATATTGCAGGATAAATAACTAATCTTTCTAATCGGTAATAACTCATGAAAAAAATAATTTTAACTTTAAGCTTAATTGGCTTAGTGCTTATTTCTGCGGTTACACTTCTTAAAACCAAAAGTTATGAGCCTACAATTGAAATGAAACTAAAGGAAAAGTATACTGAAAAAACTTCTCCTTCAGTTGATCATACTAAGTTCGCAGTGCTTCAAAAGAAATTTTCTAAACCTCAAGAAGTAACTGAAGTATGTATTTCCTGCCACAATGGTAGAGCGGAAGAAATAATGAAATCAAATCATTGGAATTGGGAACGTGCAGAATATATTCAAGGAAAAGGAATTGTTTACTTAGGCAAAAAGAATGCATTGAACAATTTTTGTATTGGTGTTCAAGGCAATGAGCAGAGTTGCGCTAAATGTCACATTGGTTACGGTATGACAAGTAAAGATTTCAGTTTCGAAAATCAAAAAGATGTTGATTGCCTAGTTTGTCATGATAATACTGAAACTTATGCTAAAGGCAGTGAGATGGCCGGTCTGCCAGCTTCTAATTTAGATTTAACAAATATCGCTCAGCATGTTGGAAAACCTAATCGTTCAAACTGCGGAGTTTGTCATTTCTTCGGTGGAGGCGGAAATAATGTTAAACATGGCGACCTAGAAAAATCAATGTTCGAACCATCAAAAGATGTTGATGTTCACATGGCCGTTGGTGAAGCAAATTTACAATGCATCGATTGCCATAAAACCGAAAAGCATAACATCAGAGGTAAAATGTATTCTGTTTCGTCCATGAATATAAACAGAGTTTACTGTGAAGATTGCCATACTGATAATCCTCATAAAGAAAATATTTTAAATGAACACACAGTCAAAGTTTCCTGTCAAACCTGCCACATTCCTATTTATGCCAAAGTAAATGCAACTAAAGTTTTTTGGGACTGGTCTACTGCAGGAAAACTTAAGAATGGCGAGCCATATGAAATTGATGATAAAAACGGCGATCATACTTACTTATCAATCAAAGGCAGCTTTAAATATGAAAAAAATCTAAAGCCTGAATATGTTTGGTTTAATGGAACTGCAGAACATTATCTATTAGGCGATAAAGTAGATGACACCACAAAAGCCCTTGAGATAAATACTTTTAATGGTTCTTATGCTGATAAAGAATCTAAAATTATTCCTGTAAAAATTATGAGAACGATTCAGCCTTATGATCCAATAAACAAAATCTTACTCCAACCAAAGCTTTATGCTGATAAAAAAGGTGAAGGAGCTTTTTGGAAAGATTTTAACTGGGAAAAAGCTTCAGAAATTGGGATGAAAGATGTGAACCTTCCTTTTAGTGGAAAGGTTGGATTCATTAAAACCAAAATGTATTGGCCATTGAATCACATGGTATCAACAAAAGATTTAACAGTTAAATGTGTAGAGTGCCACTCCAGAGAAAACAGCAGGCTCGCTTCACTAACAGATTTTTATATGCCGGCAAGAGATTATTCTTCTTTCATTGAAACTGCAGGCTTTTTGATAATTATGTTAACGCTTATCGGAGTTTTAGTACACGGTTCAATTAGAATATTTTCTTCAAAAAAAATGAAGGAAAGAGGTTAAAATGAAAAATGAAAATAAATCAAATGGCACAATTAAAAAACAAGTTTATATCTATAAATCTTTTGAACGTCTGTGGCATTGGACGCAGGCTATTTTGATATTCTTTCTAGCCTTCACTGGTTTTGAAATTCATGGTTCACTTAATTTTTTTGGATATCAAAATGCAGTTAAATATCATAACACAGCGGCATATGCATTCATAGTGCTAATTGTATTTGCAATCTTCTGGCATTTTACAACCGGGGAATGGAAACAGTATTTGCCTACACTCGAAAATCTAAAATCACAAATAAATTTTTACATGATTGGAATATTTAAAAATTCTCCTCATCCAACAAAAAAGTCTGCAGTTAGTAAATTAAATCCGCTGCAAAGACTGGTTTATTTGGGATTAAAATTACTAGTCATTCCAATTATGGTTCTATCCGGATTACTTTACATGTTTTATAGGTATCCACAAAGCAGCGGCATTGAAGTTTTAAATATCAAAACTGTTGAACCAATTGCCTTACTTCATACTTTTGGTGCGTTTTTGCTTGTAGCATTTATCATTGCTCATGTTTATTTAATAACCACAGGAAGCACGGTTACATCAAACTTAAAAGCAATGCTTACTGGTTATGAAGAAATTGAAGTGGAAAAAGAAATCAATGAAACAATAACTGAAGAAATTAAATTAGTAGAAGAGGAAGTTGTATGAAATCAAAATATATGAATCCTTATTTAGCTGGATTTTTTCTTGGAATACTTTTACTCGCCACAATATATATTACGGGTAGGGGCTTAGGTGCTAGTGGAGCAGTGAAAAGCGGTGTAGTAGCAGCCGTTGAAACAGTTATGCCTTCACATACAGAATCTACTAAATTTTACAAAGAGTATTTGACTGAGCATAATAATAATCCGCTTAAAAATTGGCTGGTATTTGAAATGCTTGGGTTATTAGTTGGAGCTTTTGCATCCGGATTAATTTCAGACAGATTAAATTTTACATTAGAGAAATCACAAAAAATTAAATCTCAAACAAGAGTTGCCGGAGCCTTATTCGGTGGCCTCCTATTTGGGTTTGGAGCACAGCTAGGAAGAGGCTGCACCAGCGGGGCTGCTTTAAGCGGAATGGCAGTACTGTCAACCGGCGGTATTATAACCATGCTTGCAATTTTTGGCGGGGCATATATGTTTGCTTACTTTTTTAGAAAACTTTGGATATAAAATTATCTTTATGTATTTGATTTATCAAACTCCTACAAAGGGAAAGGAAATTTAAAATGGGACCATTAGTTCCAGATATAATTGGAAATGAACTTAATTTTGTTGTAGCCTTCTTTATCGGAATAGCTTTTGGGTTTATTCTGGAACAAGCGGGTTTTTCAACATCAAAAAAATTAGTTGGACTTTTTTATGGCTATGATTTTACAGTGCTCAGAGTCTTTTTTACAGCCGGAGTAACGGCTATGCTGGGAGTAATTGCGTTTAGCCATTTCGGTTTGCTTGATATAAATTTAATTTATATTAATCCTACATTTTTGTACTCTGCAATTATAGGCGGACTAATTATGGGACTGGGATTTGTAGTGGGCGGATTTTGTCCTGGTACAAGTTTCTGTGCAGCAGCTATTGGAAAAATAGATGCTATGGTTTTTATAGCCGGATCATTTTTAGGCGTCCTGATTTTTGCAGAAGGATATCCTCTTTTTGAAAATTTATATAAGGCACAGCCATGGGGATTTGTAAGAATTTTTGATTCTTTAGGAATGTCTCAAGGCTTATTTGCATTTCTTTTAATCGCAGTTGCAATTGGTGCATTTTGGATAACAACCCTTATTGAAAATAAGGTTAATGGCAAAGTCAATCCGGAATTTAAAGTCGGTAAGCTTTATCTTGGCTTAACCAGCATTGCAATTATTTTTGGATTCACAGCTTTCTTTATGCCTGATGTTAGGGAAAGTTATAAACAAGAAGTCGAAGATATAGCTTATGTTAATTCTTTAAATATAAAAATGATGACAGCCGATGAACTGGCTTTCCGGATTATGGAAAATGATCAAAAAATTCAAATCATCGATGTTCGTAGCCCTGAAGAATTTAAAAAATTAAATCTTCCAAAATCTTACTCGTTTACCGTTGATAATCTATTTGAAAAATTCGCTGATAAAATATTAGCCGCAAAAGATAAACAAAATATTTTTATAGCTTCTGATGAGTTAACCGCTAAAAAGGCTGCTGCCATTGCTTATAAACTAGGTTATGAAAATTCAGCCGTTCTAAAAGGCGGATTCGATAATTTCAAAAAAGAAATTCTTGATTTCAAAAACCCTGGAAACGCAACGACTAAACATGAAGCTGATGAATATCGTTTTAAGGAAAAAGCAAGCAAAGTAATACCTGAATTAATTGAGAAAAATAAAAACAAAGTCGTTCCTAGAAAAGAATCCAAAAGGGTTATCGGAGGCTGTTAATAAATTTTGCATCAGTTAATTTGAATACTAAAAATATTTTAAATTGATTATCTACTTCTAAATTATGACATCTAATGAACGAATAAAAACTGCAATGAGCTTAGGAGTACCGGATCGGGTTCCGGTTATGTGCCAGCTTTCATTAGGCCATTATTTCCTTTACTCCGGTGTTGATCCTATCGATATTTGGCTTACATCCGAGGGATTTGCAGAAGCATTAGTTTCCCTTCAGCAAAGATATTCTTTTGATGGAATATTAATTAACCTTCCGGGCAGGCCGCCAGATATAAAAAATCAAATTAAAAAGATTGAAAGAATTAATGATGAAGTTGTAATTCATTGGGAAAATGGATGTTTCACCAAAATACCAAAAGATGACAATCCACATTATTATCAGAATGATGGAAGTATTTATTATCCATCAATTGATGTAGTTGATCCGGAAAAATTATTCTATGTAGATCCATGGGACATTCATGGAATTACTTATCCGTATCAATGGACTTCTGTAAATTACTTTGAAGATTCAGCAAACGGATTCCCGGATTATATTTCAGATACTATTAAATTTGTAAAACAAAAAGCTCAAAATGATATTTCTATTCATTCGGAATTATTTTCACCCTGGTCACAATTACTCGAATTGTTAAATTATGAAAATGCCTTAATCGCTATAATGATGGATCCTGAAAAAGTTAAATTAATTTTAGAACGACTTACGGCCGGCTCTATTGAACTTGCCAAAATTCATGCAAAAGCTGGCGTTGATGCGTTATTAATTTCCTCCGCCTTTGCTGGTGCTGGATTTATCTCTAAAGAACATTACAAAGAATTCGTACTTCCATATGAATCAAAATTTATCAAAGCAGTAAAATCTGAATTTGATTTACCTATTTATACGCATACTTGCGGAAGTATTGGTGACAGATTGGATTTAATGTTAGAAACCGGAACAAACGGCATCGATACTTTGGATCCGCCCCCGTTAGGAACGATAGACCTTAATGAGGCAAAGAAATATTTGGATGGCAAAGCTTTCATAAAAGGTAATATTGATCCCGTTAATATAATGTTAAATGGTTCAATTGAGGAAATTGAACAAGATGTTAAACACAGATTAGAGATTGGTAAATTAAATGGGAGTTATATTTTAAGCACAGCTTGTTCAATCGCTCCGACTACTCCTCCTAAAAACATTGAGGTATTGATTCAACTAGCTGAAAAATACGGCAGATATTAATAACTATATCTGAAATAAATACTATCGAGCGTCTTTAAAACTTTTTAACGCCTCTTCCCTACTATCGTATATATCAAATACTCGAGTAGCCCTAGTATGCTCAAGCATTCTTTTAGCATCGGACATTGAACTGCAAATTTTAATTTCCCCTTTAACACGGATGATATCTTTTAACCCCGTCACCAATGCGCCAAAAAATACACTATCCATAAATTCACAATCATCCAAATCAATAATGATTTTTTTCTCTCCTTTGTCAATTTCACTTATTAATATTGATTTAAATTCATCAGCAAAACCGATAGTAGCGCGTTTTAACGCAATTGTTATAATTTTGATTTCATTAATATTTTCAATTAAAAAATTCATTTGAAATTTTAAGTTTGAAAGTAAATATAATCACTGGGGATAAATAAAAAAATATTTTTCAATTAACTATAAACATCTTGTAATCTGGTTTGGTATCGGGATTAAATTTTACTCCAGGCAAAGGTGGTATATGGAAAAGATTAAGAGTATTACTTATCAATTTTACATTTTCATCTTTGGTTTTAAATAATGATAGTAGATTAAAATCCAAGCCGAAAATAAATTCTGTTTGCGATGCCATATTTTCAACACTATAGCCAACTGCTGGCTGTATAATTTCCGGCCAAAATATTCCTAAACTTTTTTCAAACATATTGTGAATGTTAAAGGTTAACCAATATATATGTCCATCGTAATGTTCAGAAAATTTGGGCGGAAATGTAAACCCTTCCGTTGGAAAATAACTCCATTTAATATTAATATTTTGGAAGAAGGGAATCTTATCTTGTAATATTCCATAAGTTAGTCCGATAGTATTAAATGTCAAATCCTCAAATCCGAATTCATATTTAGAAAAGCCATCACCTATCTCAATCAAAACAGCTAAGCCAAAAGTTAATGTTCCAGAAAGCCAAGTCGCTGTGCTTGGGGCAAAGTCTCCCCAAACAAATAAATTTTTTAGTGTATTATAAAAGAAATAAGAAGTATACATATGGCCCAACTTATCAATCCCGTAAGCATTACTTTTTCCAAACCAATGAGTACCATCACTAAATTTGAAAGGCTGTTTATCATCTTTCCACCAGGTGGTGTAAGAATCAATTAATGTAGAAAGGTAAACACCAGAAATGATAGCTATTGAGATATTTTTTTTAGAGAAAATTGTACTTGATGTTGATTCTTCTGAAATTTCTTGTGAATGTATGGGAGAAACAAAAATAAATAAAAATGTAGTGACGAGTAAAATATTTCTCATTTTGTATCTCATAAATCTATAAATATTCCTAATGTATTTTTTATGTCTTTAATATTAAATAGCTGGCCTCTTTCTTCAAAACCACGTCTATGGGTATAAGCCAGTCTTAATGAATGATAATCGCCGGATGAAAACTTAATTCCTATTTGATAGCTTTGTGTTGTTCCATAATTTACTTCAGATTTTATTTTGAGATCTAAAGCTGCATATACAGATAATTCAGTGGAAAGTTTTACCCCCCCATCACTCCCCAACTGAAAAGTAAAGTGCTTATTTAATACAGGTTCATTGTGGTAATTATAGAAAACCCCTGCATAAATTTTTCCGTTGACCTGATCTAGAGAATATTCACTATGCAGACCCACATAATCTCTCACATAACTAATCGGTATATTATTTAATTGCGTAATTCCATCATCAGAATAATGTGCACTCAAGTGGCCAAAAATAAATCTAGAGGTTAATTCATCTGTGATTTTTTTATCAAAGCAAAAATCAACTAGATAATCAACTGTAAAAACCTGAATATGCCCTGGCGTTTTTATTAAAGTATTAAAAACAGTAGCTGCAATAGATATCTGGAGAGTTTGATTTTGAATAGTCAAATTTGCAAATGGAAAATTAACTCCAATATTTCCGAACCATTGACGTGATTCTAAATGTTTAGATATTGATAGTTGATGAGAAATTGCGTCGGCAAAATATTTTTCATAGAATTTTTGACCTGGAAAAATATTTAGACTAAAATCTTGTGAAGAAATTTTTGCACTAAAAAGAATTAATATAAATGTACAGTAAAATATTTTTTTCAAGTGTTATCCTCAGAAACTAAATATTGAGATCATCTATATTTATAAACTGATTTAATGAATTGGGATTTGCCAATGCTTCTTTATTCTTGACATCTTCTCCGTGTATAATTTTAGTAACGGCAATCTCAACTTTTTTGCCATTTAGAGTTCTTGGAACTTCATCTATTTGTAAGATTTTGTTTGGAACATGCCTTGGTGTTGCCAAAATTTTTATTTGATCTTTAATTTTAGTTTTTAAGTCTTCATTGATTTTAATATTAGGTTTTAAGACAACAAATAAAATAATTCTAATATCATTTTTCCAATTTTGTCCAATTACAAGGCTATCTAAAACATCTTCAATATTTTCAACAATTCTATAAATTTCCGCGGTTCCAATTCGAACGCCTCCAGGGTTTAACGTAGCATCAGACCTTCCATAAACTATTATTCCACCATGTTCAGTTATTTCAATATAATCTCCGTGGTGCCAAACATTGGGATAATGTTTAAAATAAGCATTCAAATATTTTTCGTTATTAGTATCATTCCAGAAATAAACTGGCATTGATGGGAATGGTTCAGTGCATACTAATTCACCTTTTTCCTGTAAAACAGGTTTGCCTTCTTCATCAAATGCTTCAACCTTCATAGCTAAACCTCTGCACTGTATTTCACCGCTGTAAACGGGAAGAACCGGATTCCCTAGCATGAAACACGAAATTATATCCGTTCCACCGGAAATTGAAGATAGCTGCAGGTCACCTTTAACATCTGAATAGACCCATTCAAAGTTTTCTTTTGACAAAGGCGAGCCTGTTGAAAGTATCGCGGTCAATGATGATAGATCGAATTTTTCTTTTGGGATTAAACCGGATTTTTGAGATATACTTAAATACTTTGGACTAGTACCGAAGACATTTATTTTTTCATTTTCAATTAGTTTCCATAAAGCATCAATATTAGGATAAGCAGGACTTCCGTCATATAAAAAAATGGTTGCTCCAATATTTAACGAACTAACCAGCCAATTCCACATCATCCATCCGCAAGTTGTGTAGAAAGTTATAATATTATCTCGTTTTAAATTTGTGTGCAATGATAATTCTTTAAAATGCTGCAGCAATGTGCCGCCTGCACTATGAACAATACACTTTGGCTTGCCTGTTGTTCCCGATGAATACATTATATAAACGGGATGATCAAATGGCAACTGAGCAAATTCAATTTCATTCGAAGTATTTCTAATAAATTCCATGAATGGAATAGAATCTTTAATTTCAGTTTTTTGGAAATCAGAACTGTGAGTTGATTTAAAATCATTAAACTTTGGTATTAGAATAATTTTTTCTATCGAAGAAATCTTATCCTTTATCTGCTTAATCTTTTCTAAACAATTAATTTCTTTACCATTGTATTGATAGGATTCAATTGCAAATAAAACTTTCGGTTCAATTTGAGAGAACCTATCAAACACACCTTGTAATCCAAAATCAGGCGAACACGATGACCAAATTGCTCCGATACTTGTTGCTGCAAGCATTGAGATTATTGCTTCAGGGATATTAGTAATAAACCCGGCTATTCGATCTCCTTTTTTAACTCCAATCTTTTTTAACCCTTCAGCACAGGCCGCAACATTTTGAAATAGTTCTAAATAAGTTAATGTAATCTTCGGTGAATCTTCTCTATAACTTATAACCGCAATTTTGTTATCTCTGTACTTCAATAAATTTTCAGCAAAATTTAATTGGGTTCCTTCAAACCATTT
Organism: uncultured Ignavibacteriales bacterium; assembly: GCA_963731745.1. Classification (GTDB taxonomy): domain Bacteria; phylum Bacteroidota; class Ignavibacteria; order Ignavibacteriales; family Ignavibacteriaceae; genus CAVSWT01. Next base: position 216,221 of record CAVSWT010000010.1, on the reverse strand, counting down.
TGCTCCCGGCATTTTTCTTTCTGAAAGAATTTTATCGTATTGTTTGGAATAAATAACTCCTGAAATTATCCATATTGATTTCCAGAATTCTTCTATATTGTTTACTGACCAGTTATACAGCTCAGAATAAGTTGAAATGGATTTGCCAACTAACTTCTCTACATATTTCATAAACGAAAACATATTGGAGTTTTCAATTAATTCTTTAGAGGGTATCCAGAGCGGCTTGGTCAAAGATTACTCACTTTTCTATTTAATTTAAAAATTTTTAGAAGTAAGTACAGAATAAATATTTTATCTAAGCTGATAAATTAATTTTATATTTCATTACTATGAAGAGCAGCTTTCCAAGCAAAATCTATATTGTCTGCTTCCAAAGCGCATTTGGCGGTATATTCAAAAAATAATTTTGTTTTATTTTTATTTTCCGGAAATAAATTTAGAGCTGATTTAAACATTTTAGTATAATCAAAATGTCTTTGATATCTAAAAAAAGCTTCTTCAGATAATTCAAAATCATCCAAATGAACTGCACTTATTTCTTTCACAAAAGTTTCAACTTCTACTTGAGTTGGGATAGATTCAATGTTTGCAAATTTTGCCAGATTATTTGCAGAATATATATTTGATTCTTTTATGTATTGAGGAAGTTGATCGTATCCTATACCTATCATTAGTTGTCGGTTGTACTACTTTAAAAATCGCTTTACCGCTTGCTCTAGAGTAAAAATTTCCTGACATTCTTGCAACCGGATCCAATAAATCAGGGTGTATTATTCCATCTTCAAATATATCTTCCGCTATATGCAATTTTAAAACTTCACAAATTGCAATATTGGCTGAAGAACCGCCTTCACCGTAACTTTTCATTTCTAATAATTTACATTCCATTTGGAATGGCGATTCTTTCACCCTAAATGGCTTAACAATATCAGATTCCATTGGAGTTAAACCGCTTTTAATAAATTCATTTAATTCAGGTTTAAATTGTGTGGAAGCCAAACTTATTTGCTCCACCATAGGATAAGTAACTGTTTGAATAACACATTCTTTTGTTTCAACAATGTTATGATAAGTATCCTTTAATGATGAATCTCGTCCTCTTCTTGAAGGAGAAAAAGCTAAAATAGGAGGATTAGATCCAAAAACGTTGAAGAAAGAAAATGGAGACAAATTAGGAATTCCGTCTTTTGACAAAGTTGAAACTAATGCTATTGGACGCGGAGCCACTCCGCCGATTAATAATTGATGAAGTTTTTGAACCGGTAATTCTTTAGGAATAAAATGCAGCATGTTTAATTATTTTCTTTCGAAAGAATCGAATAAGTATTTTGTGATCTCTTTATTGTATTTGATAGTTTGCCCAAGCAATTAATTTCAAGTTCAATTGTATCGCCTGCTTGAAGCCAGGTCGGTGTAAAATTCTCTCCTTTTTCTTTGGCTTTATTAGCGGCTGTCCCGTTTAATTCAAGATAGCAACCGGTACCAACTGTTCCCGAACCAATGACATCTCCCGGAAGCAGTTCAACTCCATAAGAAGCACGTTCAATAATCTGTGCGAATGTCCAATTCATATCTTTTAAATTTCCTTCTGAAACTTTTTTGCCATTATGATACGCGTACATAGATAAATCATATTTATTACCGTCCGAAGTTTCTAATTTAAATTTCTCCAGTTCATCTGGAGTAACAACCACGGACCAATTACAGTTGCAAAATCTTTTCCTTTAGCAGGGCCAAGGCTTAACTTCATTTCTTCCATTTGCAATTTTCTCGCCGAAAGGTCATTCATAATCATGTAACCGGCGATGTAATTATCAGCTTCGCTTGCCGGAATGTTTTTGCCTTTTTTCCCAATAACTATTGCCGCTTCTAATTCAAAATCAAGCCGCTCAAGATGGTCATTTTCTACAATGATTTCACCTTCACCAAATATTGCGTTGTGATTTGTAAAATAAAAAACCGGGAATTGATCGAATTCAGGAATCATAGCAACACCACGATTCCTTCTTGCGGTTAATACATGTTGTCTAAAAGCATAACCATCTCTGCATGAAGTAGGCCTTGGAATTGGTGCAATAAGCTTAATACCTTTCTGATCAACTTTAGATATGATTTTACCAGCAATAATTTGTTCATTAACTTTCTTAGCTTCGTTCATGAATGAATCTTCGCCTCGCAAAAAATTTCTCATTGTTGAAGGTAGTTCAATATTAATTTCAGATGCACTTTGTCTTAGATCATAAACAATACCGTCATGGTAAATTCCAAGTCGTTCTTTAAATTGTTCCAGATAAGAAATTAATTTCATTTAGACTCCATATAAGACAAGGTTGATTGGAAAATCACTTTATAAATATTGAAGTTATGATAAATTTAATTTTCGAAGGGGAAATTTATAAGTCACTAAATAAAAACAATTGATAAAAAATAAAATTCAACAACTTCAATTAAATGTAAGCAAGTTTATATTTTTCAGATATTTTAATATAAACATATTCTATAATATTTAAAGCGAAGTCCGTCTCTTTTTCACTTCCAGAATTTATTCTTATGCCATTAGGTATTCCGAAAGAATCAACATGTCTTAGAATTAATCCGCAGTTTAAGCATTCATTATTAAATTCAATTGCTTCTTTTTCAGTTGGAAATAATAGCAAATAAAAATTAGCATAAGTGTCAATATATTTTATGTCTAACTCATCAAATTTATTTTTCATTTTTTCCAGAGAATATTTATTTAATGCTTTTGTTTTTAAAATGAATTCTTCGTCGTTTAACGCTGCTACTCCTGCTTCTTGAGCTAATAAATTTGGTTCGAAAGGCAGTCTAACTTTGTATAATTCTTTAATTAAATATGACGGCCCGATTGCAAAACCAATTCTAATTCCGGCAAGACCATAAGCTTTAGAAAGAGTTCTTACCACAATTAAATTGTCAAAATCATATTCTAGTCCATTTGGATATTCTGGATTTTCATCAGCGTAAATCGTGTATGCTTCATCAAGCACAACTAAAACATGATCCGGAACTCTTTTTAGAAAATTTTCAAATTGCGTTTTTGTAAACATAGTGCCGGTTGGATTATTCGGATTGGCTAAGTAAATAATTTTAGTTCTATTATTAATTTGATTTGCGATTTCTTCAAGATCATATTGGAATTCTTTCATGGGAACTAAATTTAATTTTCTTCCATATTTATGTGAATTTACATACCACCCAATAAATGTTCCTTCAGAGGTTAAAAGTTCATCTCGATCATCTGTGAAAGCTGTAATAATATATTGAAGAATTGAATCCGAACCACTGCTGCAGATTATTTGAGATGGCTTCTTATTGTATTTATCAGCAATTGCATGCACTAACTTATAGCCGGATGGATTAGTATACCTATGAAGATTATTTAAATTATTTTTTATTGCTTCAACAGCTTTTGGCGAAGGTCCCAAAGGATTTTCATTAGAAGCAAGCTTTACAATTTTATTTAGATTCTTTTCTCTAACCAAATCTTCGATTGGTTTTCCAGCTTTATACGGTTTTAAGGTTTTAATGTGTTCAGGAATTTTAATCATTTTGATTCTCTGTTTCTCTCTCTAAGTATTTTTTTAAATTATTTTTCTAACCACGAATGATGATAATCTTTAACCATAGTTTCTTGAACGTTTTTAGTAACGTTTAAGTGATTAAACGTATCAACCATAATTGCATATTCATCAGTTTCTTTTTTACCAATGGAAGCCTCTGTCTTCCCTGGCTGTGGGCCGTGTGGAATCCCCATTGGATGCAAAGTTATTGAACCTTCACTCACTCCGCTTCTTGACATGAAATCCCCGTATACATAGTAAAGCACTTCATCACTATCAACGTTTGAATGATAGTAAGGAGCGGGAATTGAGTCAGGATGAAAGTCAAAAAGTCTCGGTACAAAATTACATACAACAAAATGCTGCGTAGTGAATATGAGATGTATTGGGGGAGGCAAGTGAATCTTCCCTACCTTTGGAGCATATTCTTTAATGTTAAAGGTATATGGATATAAATATCCATCCCAACCAACAACATCAAATGGATGATGCGGTAAAACGTACTCAAATGTTCTGTTTAAGACTTTTAGAATTAAATTAAACTCTCCCTGCTTATCGATTGGTTCAGTAAATTGAGGAGCTTTAAAATCTCTTTCATAATATGGTGCATCTTCTTTCAATTGGCCGTATTCATTTCTAAAATGTGAAGGGATTTCAATTGATGTATCTGATTCAATTATAAAAAGTTTATTTTCTTTGTAATCATCAAATTTAATTTGATAAGTTGTTCCTTTTGGTACAACTATGTAATCCCATTGTTCAAAGGGCAAAACTCCGAATTCAGAATAAAATTTTCCAGTTCCATGATGAACAAACAAAATTTCATGTCTATCGCTATTGCGGTAAAATGTGTTAGAATCTTCAGATACATGAGCTGTTGAAATTATGCAATGCTCGTTTTGCAAAAAAATATTTCTTGAAGTAATAAAATCGCCATTTGATTTTTTATCGTCGGTTTTAAAATGATAATACTGAAGCGGCGCATCTTCCCAATCAACTGAATTTTGTTTTTTTATCTCACCGATACTTTCCACCTGAGGCGGCATATAAAGATGATATTTATTGGAGTAAATTCCAGAAAATCCTTTCGAAGCAAATAATTCTTCCCGGTACAAGGTTCCATCTTCCTTATAAAAAGTAGTATGACGCTTGGGAGGAACTTTACCTACTTTTACGTAAAACGGCATGTCAAAACTCCTTTCATAATAAACTCAATTCATTACTATTTTTTTTCATTCAAAAATTTACAGTCACTTGTCCACTAAATAATTTATTATCTTTCTAAATTTCCTCTCGAGTCCTGGTCCCTTTCAATCGATTCAAACAAAGCCTGAAAGTTTCCTTGTCCAAATCCTTCTGCTCCTTTTCTTCTTTGAATAATTTCATAGAAGAAGGTTGGCCTATCACCGATTGGTTTTGTGAACAACTGAAGTAAATAACCTTTACCTTCAGTATCGCAAAGTATTCCATACTTTCTCAGCAATTCAATATCTTCGGTAACATCTTTGCTTCTATCCTTCTTAAGAATATCATAATATGAGTCGGGCACCGATAAAAATTCTACTCCGTTTTCTCTCAATGCTTTTATAGTTGATATGATGTTATTGGTTGTAATTGCAACGTGCTGTATTCCAGAACCTAAATATTCATCGATGAATTCTTCTATCTGAGATTTTTTTAATCCTTCAAAAGGTTCATTAATTGGATTTTTTACCTTAACTCCTTCTTTGGATCTGACAACTTTTGAAAGTAGAGCGGAGTATTGTGTAGAAATATCTCCCGGGCCAAATTCAATAAAAGTTTCAAAGTTCAAACTTTTATTCAAATAGTTCGCCCATAACTCCATTTCATTCGTTCTTACATTTCCCACAACATGATCTATTTCCTCTAAACCAGAATCGGATGAATTAATTATAATTTTTTGTTTTGGTTCTCCGAAATTAGGTTTGAAAATACCTTTATAATTATCTCTATTTATAAAAACAATTTCTGCGTCATCATAAAGCTTAATTGAAGCTTCTTCGATGAACCCATTATCGTCTTCAATTTTATTTGGCGGACTTGATGGAATTCCACCATTCTTTAGAGAAATTTCAAAAGCTGATTTAACATCATTAACTTTCAAAGCCCATCTTTTAACGCCGTCACCATGTTTAACAACAAAGGATGAGACATCATAATTGTCCGGTTTTAAAAACGAAGTAATTAAAATTTTTAAATTATTTTTTTCAAGTAAATAAGAAGATTGATTTCTAATTCCGGATTCAGGGCCTAAATAAGCTTTGATATTCATTCCAAAAGCTTTTGCATGCCAGTAAGCCCACATCTTTGCGGAACCAACATAAAATTCAACATAATCATATCCAATTATTCCAAGCGAATTTGACATCAACTTATTCTCCTTAACTTTTATAAAATTTAATAGATGATATAAATATTATTTTAAAAACTTATTTCAGAACTTTCTTTTACAGTTTCTAATACAATTGTAGTACTTGTTGAGCTTATAGATTTAATTTTCGAAATTTTATTTCTTAATAGTTTCGATAATTCTTCTGTATTTTCTGCTCTAATTTTTACTAAAAAACAATCTTCACCGGCAACCATATGCACTTCTTGAATCTCATCAACTTTGGCTAATTCTTTAGCTGTTTTGTTATCTACTATTGGCCCGTTTGCTTTAACAAGCACAAAAGCTAAAAGATTTTTTTTTATCTCGTGCGGGTTAATAATTGCGCTGTACTTCTGAATAATATTTTTCTTTTCAAGTCTTCTGATTCTTTCAAGAACAGCAGATGGAGCCATATTAATTTGCCTGGCAATTTCAACATTTGTAATTCTGCCATTATTTTGAAGAATCTTCAGTATTTGTTTATCAATTTCATTCATTATTTCGTTAATCTATAATATTTACGAATATTATTCTGAATATTAACCGATTTAAGAATATAAATCAATAGTGAAAGGAATTATTTTGAAGATCTTTAGTTGTTATTTTGAGAGAATGTGAGCGTTATCAGATGCTGTCAAGAAGCATAAATGGATTCTGCTTATGAGAATCTATTTTTGATAAGTTTTTAGGTTCAAATTTACAAATTTTAATTAAAGGGCATAATGAACAAATCGGCTTTTGCGACTTACAAATTTCTCGCCCAAGTCTAATCAAATTGGTGTGAAATGAATGTGCAATATCCGGAGGCATAAAATTATAAATAGTTTCAAAAGTTTTATCTGGAGTTGAAGTTTTAACAAGTCCAATTCTATTTAATGTTCTGTGAACATGAGTATCAACCGGACAAACATTTCTTCTTAAGGAAAATTGCAGAACACAGCTTGCAGTTTTAATTCCAACACCGGGATATTGAGTAAGCTCATTAAGGACTTCATCGTCTTTCATTTTTTTCAAATAATCTAAAGTAATTTTGCCATTCTTCTTCAACAATGAAGTTAATACATTTTTAATTGCAGCAGATTTCTGTTTACCTAAGCCGGCAACTTTTATTAATTCTTCAATTTCAGTTGTTCTTAACTTTTCAATATCATTCCAGTTTTTGGATTTTGTCTTTAAATTTTTAAATGCTTTATATGAGTTGTTATCGTTTGTGTTTTGAGATAGAATGGTAGCAATAAGCATATCTAAAGGAGAAGGAGCTTTTTTATTTTTCTCTGGCACCCCAAAGTAATTTATAAGTAGTCTATCTATTTTCTTTATGCTTGATTTTAATTGCATAGATAAAAAAAAGACTTACTAAAAAGTAAGTCTTAAAAGATATTTATTTTAATTATTAATTAGAACTTTAAACCTAAATCAAAAAACTGCACATTATTTAATCTGCCATAATCAGCCCAGCCATAGTTTACCTGTATTGAGAACTGATTATCGAATGAATAGTTAAATCCTCCGCCAAACGTTAAGCCTTCTTCACTGTTCTTCATGAATAATGATTTATAACCTACTCTGGCAAAAAATATTTCATCAAAACCCAATTCCAATCCGCTGTTTACATATTCGGTGTTATCATTTGGGTGTGTGGCATCAACTGCAGCTGTAGCCCTTATATATCTAGATTTAATAACGTCCATCGCTAACCCAATTCTAAACGTTAATGGAATATCATAACTTTCCATTCTATATTGAGAAAGAATGTTGTCTGGTCCAGTAGAAGTATTTCCATCCGGATCTGTATTAAATAAAATATCTCTGCCATCCATTTGCATCTTTGATCCAAAATTTGAAATGCTTGCTCCAATAATTAGATCATTGAAGGGAGTAACGTAATAAGTACCCAAATCAATAGCGAAACCGCTGGCGCTGGAATTCCAAATTGATTCCCGAAGATATTTAGCTTGAACACCAATTGAAAAATCTTCAGTTAACTTTTTTGCAAAACCTACACCAATTGCCAATGAACTAGCATCCCAAACTTGCCCATTCCCATTTGGATAATCAACGGTGGTAACTTTTTCTTCAGGTACTGATAAATCAGTAACGCTAAAAAATAATACACCAAGGTCGGGAATGTTTATAGAAGCCGCAGCAAAATCATAATTTATATCTGCAAGCCAGCTTGCATGGTTGAATGCAATCTGTCCGGTTTCATATGCACTTGCTATTCCTGCAGGGTTATAATAAACTGCATAAATATCGTTGCTAACAGCTGTGTAAGCTCCCCCCATACCTGTTGCTCTTGCTCCTGCACCAATTTTTAGAAATTGAGCAACAGTGGTTCCTACTTTTGAAGTGCTGTTATCTGACTGTGCAAATACATTCGCATTAAAAAGTGTAATTAAAAATAACATTAAGGAGTAGAGTAAAAACTTTTTCATAGCACTATTTTTCCTATAGTTTATTATTTCTATTAGACAAAAGCTTCTTTGACATTAATAAGCCTAAGAAATTTATATTATTTAATAACAGCAATTCTGCCAATTTTTTCACCAATACCAGGAGCATCAACATGATATATATAAATACCATAAGCTATTCTTTGAGATTCAAAACTTAGTAGATCCCAATCGGCAATGCTCGTCATATCATCCTTTTCAATAGTCTTCACTAATTCTCCAACCAAAGTATAAATACGTATTGTACATTGAGGCGGCAGATTTCTAAATTGTATATCTCTATCACCTCTTTGATCCGGATTTCTACCCGGATTTTCAGTTGGACTGTAGGCTACATATGGATTAGGAACCACAGTTATATCATCTAATTTTGTATCGGCAACTTGATTATCAAATTCTACACTTTCCGTACTAAACAAATATGAATCGCCAGTTTGGAAAGGTTTCTTTGTATGCAGCAGATAAACATCTCCTGATTTAGGTAAAACGGGTGTAACCGTCGAATCAGGATAATTGAAAACTATTTGATAAGTTGTCGCAGTATTAGTGGCGCCGGTTGGCTGTAAAACAATTGCTTCGCCCCATTGCCAAATTTGATTTTCAGTATTTTTATTTTCCAGTACAATGTAGCTGGCTGGTTTATTATTGGTGATATCCACGATCTTAAACGGAACACTTATATATTTTCTTTTACTATTTAACGCGCTGTCACCTGGCTCAACCCAATCGCCTGTTGCTGTTGTATCTAAATTATTCCACCTTACTTCCCAATCTGCTCTCACTTCAAGTTTTGGAAATCCAATGCTGGGTGGATATGTAAGCACTGTGTTAACATTTATTTTATCATTAGTTGTAAATCTACTTTTAGCTTTGTCTATGCCAAGAGTATCATTTGATACATAAACCTTCACTCCATTAAAAGCTGGATTATCATCTTGTCCCTCAATATACGGACTGCTGAGAACAGGAAAATATCTATATTTGGCGGTAAAAACTTCTCCTTCCGGCAGTGAGTTATGAGTTAATCCTCTTAATTTTCCGCTTTCAGTATTTATAAAATATTTGGAAGGATCAACTAAATTATTACCGGCGTCGAATAATTGAAAACTTCCAGCTTCAATATTGCCCTCGCTTACACTGACAAATACTGTATCTTTAGAAGTCACTGTTTCCGATACACCGGTTGAGTCCAAAATATTATAATTAACACTGTCGGCAAAATTAATTTTATATTGCTTTGGCTCAACAACCAAATCATTTAAAACTTTAATAGTGATATTGCCGGTTGAGTTTCCACTTAATGTTTGCGGTGCTCCATTGATACCTGCAGAAGCAGTTTTAATACCGGAAGGAAGAGGTCCCGGAGTAACCCCAACCGTATTAACATCATATTTTAGTTCGCTGGTAACAGCATCTTTTTTGATTACAGCTTGACTTTCCGATGGAGCTAATTCTTTGCCGGGTTCCAAATTACCGCCATCGTAAGAAACTACAGCGTAGTAATATGTAATTCCGTTCTTGGCAGTCTTATCAATATATTCATGCACCAAACCTGTGTTGTCGCCAATATAATATTTGACGGCTCGTCCTGCATATTCCACAGGAAAGAATCCGCTTAAAGAATCTACATAATCAAATTGAGCCCTTTTACCATTTGCATCTGTCAATGGTTTACCTAAGAATGGAACCCCATTGCCATCAGTTATTTCGTAAACATCTGAAAATTGATAGTCTCTGCTTCTATAAATTTTATAACCTTGAAAATCTTTTTTACTGCTTAATGGATCTATTGAACCTTCTGCCCTGCTATCCCAATACAAAGTTACTTGATGATCGCCGGGAACTGCAGTTACGATCGGCTTTAATGGAGGCTGGGCAAATCGGTAATCTGCTTCTAATACTCTTGTAGAAGTTTCAGCATTTAAAACCAAATCATTTAGATTATCTCCAAATAAAATGGCCATTGAAAATCGCTGAGTTTCGCCTCTGTCTAAGCTTAGAGGACCGGTACCGAAATTAAAAATATTATCGCCAGGGTTTTGCAGTAGTTCCTGGTTTGGATCAATAACTGCAGAAGAAAGCCATTCCCACATCAATGAAGTATTTTTTGGTACATTAGGCAAACTGTTTGTGTAAGCAGCAGCATGGAAACTTGTTAATCCGAGCTGATCAGATTCTGAAATATCTCTCAAGCCGAAACTTGGTTCAGAACCAGCCCATTTATAACCAGCCAGCCTTTCATCTGAAATCGGTTCACCATCATCAAATTTGTTATTATCATTTACATCCTGGTACCAACCTTGAGTTGGAACTCCATCGCCTTCACCAAAATCTGGGCCTGGATAGTTCGGTGAATCAGGACCAATACCATCGACACCAATATCGTCTTTTGCTGGATTCCAATCTCCATCTTCATCGCCTTGAAATCTTGGTTTTGGATCTCCGTAAATTGCTGTGAATTTAGCTAAATCTGAAATACCAAAAGTGAGAGGAATATTTACACCATCTATATAATTGCCTGCAGAATTGAACGGACTTTCATCCAGCATACCATCATCGTCATTATCAATTCCATCATTAGATTTTGATGGTGATTCCAAAAATTTCCAACCGAAATAACCAGTCTTACGACCGCCTAATCCAACTCCATCAGCATCATATGCATAAACCATACTTCTAGAACGCTGCGGATATGGAGTTGCTAAATCGCCTACCGCAGGAATAAAAAATGCGGCATCATCTCCATAATCAGCGCTGCCGCCAACATGAGGATCGCCATGCATACCAAAATATAATCTTGAAAGATTTTTCTCGCTAGCATTAGTTATTCTATAAACTAAAAATAGGATGTCTTCGGCGAGTGGATTATTGAATTGTAATACACGAACTTCAGCATCAAGCCCTAATCCTCTTTTGCTTGTATCGCTTGGGAATGGATAATATGGAAATTCAGCATTTGTGTAATCGTCCATTACGTAATACACTTCTTCATCCGGAGCAGTTGCCTGATCACCCAAAAATGCCGGCCAAATATATTTGCCAGCGCCTGGTGAATAAAAACTTTCCGGCCATGAATCAGGTTTTCCATCACCATTATTATCAGGAGCATTTAATGTAGCGATATCATCTTGATTCGGATCGGCATAGCCAGGTTTTGGCAGCCATCCCCATTTTAATGTTCCATCTGGTGAATATGATCCTTGTCCGGTCAAAACAAATGAATCATCAACTATATGAAGTGAATCGATTCCGCCGCCTGAAACTTCACCGGCAGCAAGAGGGCCGAATTCAAATCCATACCCTAAGCCTTGCCAAACCAGGTCAGCTATATTGCCAAGTGTGTTAGGTTTACAAATTGAGCCATAATTGTAAAGAATGGTTGTGATTTTATTGCCGCTTATAATAACGGATTTTATTGCTTTTGTTTCGCCATTGACTTTATACAATTTCCGATTGTATTCTGGAAAAAGCCTTTCCATGTCAGCTTGACTAAGGCCCTTAATATTTATATTGCCGTATTTATCTTTAGTCTGCGCCCAGGTTGAAAAGACAGTAAACAGCGTAATTATAATTATAAAAAAGAAGTATTTTTTAGTTAACATTTATTCTTCCTCAAATTCTTTTGCATTAATTGAATAAAAGTGAAAATCCTAAACGAATTTCTCTAGGCCTGCTTACGCGTTCCGGACGATCTGAATAATAATTATTCAGGACGTTTTCTCCGAATAATCCGGGATCGCCGCGTTCAATTCTCATTCGTGTATCGCGGAATTCAAAACTGCTGTTTAATACTTGCTCTACGTTTGAGAGTGCTCTTCCTGAACTTGCCCAAACAGAATTTTCATTTTGTGTATCAAACAGATTTTGAACTTGCAGGAATAGAGATGTTCTAAATGGACCAATTTCGAAAAATCTTTCAACTTTAAGATCGACATTCCATTGAGTTAGTTTATTTCCCGAATATTGCACGTATCTCACACTCTGAAGTTGAGATGGCAGGCTCGGAGTATAAGGAGCACCGGTTTGCAGATTAAAAAGCAAACCTATGTTCCAATTATCGTCTGGAATTAAAGCGACTGTTCCATTGATGACATGTGATCTATCAAAACTTAACGGAACTAAAAATGTTTCTGTTTCCTTGCCGGAAACTTCGCTTAAAAATATTTCTGCAGAAGGTTCGGTTCTGTTTCCTTCAGCAATTGAAAAAGTATAATCTAATGACGCCTGGAATATTCCGCCAGGGGATCTACGCTTAAAGAAGGATAATGTTATACCTCTTGTGTTAGCATACGCCAAATTTGTAAGTACATTATACTCTCTGCCTTTAGCAGTATAAATAGTTTGACTGTAGATATAATTTGTAACGTCCTTATAAAATCCGGTTAAATCAAATTTGAAATCATCTGTAAGCTGCTGCTGCAAACCTATTTCATATTGAACTGATCTTTGAGGTTTAACATTCGCATTTCCAAATGTTGGAGATTCGCCAGCATTAGTTACGTAATAATTTAAATTTCTATATAAACTTTGAAGTGAGCCAATTTGATAAAAATGGCCGTATGAAAATCTAATAATTCCTCTATCTGTAATTGGATATGAAACACTGATTCGCGGGCTTAACATATTTTGTTTATCTGCAGGAACATTATAAGCAGTAATGTTACCGTTAATTGAGTCAGTTAGATTTTTAGAGATATCTGGATTGTAAGTAGTTGCCGGATCAAAATATTCATACCGCAAACCGGCATTAACAATAAATGTTGATGCTAATTCAATTTTATCTTGGAGATATGTTGAAAACTGTGTCGGCTTTACATTATAAATTGTATGGAGTGATTGATCGCCGGGAATTCTTCTAGCTAAATGAAGAGTACTATCATACAACAAATCATTATTAATAATATTGCTGTTGAAAACACCATTTTCAATTTTACCAAACTCAATTGAGTAACTATCAAAATTTAATTCATGTTTTCTATACTCAAAACCGAATTTGAATTCATGAATATTAAAAAGCTGAGCAACCAAATCACCTTTTACACCATATGTTGTAGTTTTTCTGTATTCGCGGTAATTATCTGTGCCGCCTGCATAAAATCCGGTTGTACCGATTTCATTTCTAAAAAGTGCAGGCAAATAACGCGGATCATTTATATCTTTATATAGATAATACTGATTTTGATCATATCCATAAGATCCGGTTAATGTATAAAAAATATTGCTTGATAAGGTATGCGTTAAATCTAATGTTTGAATTAAACCGATGGAATGAGTTTGGCCTCTTCCATCAGGATTAAACATATAGGCTCTTTCATTATCAGAGAAACCAAACGAAAGGCCGCTTCTGCCATCTCCGACACCTTTATTATAAACTGCTTCATATTTAACTTTAATTAACGAACCAAATTTATAGCTTAAATTTCCTTGTAAATTAAAATTCTCAAAAGTATTCATAGGTACAATGGCTGAATCGCCTGTGGGCAAACCATTTGTAGTATTATAATATGGATTGAAATAAAGCGGATCCGTTGAAGAACCAGCTCTTGGATCACTGCTTCTAAAATTATCCGGCGATAAATATGAATCCGTTGGTTCATAAATTCTAACTCCATATCGCGAACCTTTAAAATTTTCATAGATGCTGGAGATATAAAATTTAGCTTTATTTAAGAATGGTAAAGGGCCGCCGAAAGTTCCTTCCATTCTTCCCCGGTTCACAGGGTCGATTTCTTTATAGCCAAGTTTATCAGTAAACAAACTTGTTCTATCAGTTGCATAATCACCGCCGTAACCGCGCAAACTGAATGAATAATTATCGCTTCCTTCTTTTGTAACATAGTTTACAACACCACTCAATGCATTTCCATATTGAGCAGCAAAAGTTCCTGTTGAAACCGATACTTCTTTAACAGCATTTGTAGCTAGGCCAATGGACCTTGTGTTGTCGTATGGATCATTCAAAGCTACACCATTAAGCGTATATGAAACTTCATTGCTATAACCACCCCGGACGTGTAGAGAGCCATCATCACCTCTCACTACACCAGCCTGCAAACCTATTACATCAGATATTTGATCAACGGGTAATTCTTGAATAGATTCATCTGTAATAGCAACAGTTGGATTTGTTAAATCTTGCCTAATTAACGGGTTACGTTCTCCTTGTACAATTACAGGAGGAAGATCAACTGTACCGCTTGAAAGCTTAAAGTTTTGGCGCGTAGTAAAGTCTACATTAACTCTTATATTTTCAACAGTCACTTTTTGATAGCCGACTACGGATGCAGTAATATTGTATACACCTGGTGGAACATTCACTATAGTGTAAATACCATTTTCATCTGCTGCTGCTCCTAAAGTAGTGCCTTCAACAAAAACGTTGGCAAAAGGTATTACCTCTCCAGTAGATTCATCTGTAATTTTACCAGCAATTTTGCCGGTGGACTGCGAAAGGATTGGAGAGGAAAATAAGATGAAGGTTGAGTAAACGAAAAATAGTAAGCGAAACTTACTCATCAAGAACCTCTTAAGTTATTAATTATTAATGAAATGCATTAGGAAGAATTAAACTTTAAAAATTTACGAATTGAATATATAACACCTAATTATATATGTCAACCAATTTACTTTTATAAATTCATATAAATTAAGTTCATTATGTAATATATATCCGTGAATTTGAATAAATAATCTTCAATTTTCTTTGAGTTTTATGAGTTAAATGAAAAAACATTATCTTTGTTTTTATTTTAATCGTCAAAATTTTAATAATACGGGAGGATTTAATGCCTACTTTGATGGTGAGTGTTTCCGGGATAAGAGGAATAATCGGAGATGGACTTGAACCGCAGACATTAGTTAAATATGCTTCGGCTTATGCCGATTTTATTGGTAAAGGCAAAATTGTAATTGGTCGGGATGCGAGAATTTCAGGTGATATGGTGCAGTCAATTGTTACAGGTACGTTACTCGCCAAAGGCCTGGATGTAATAGAGATTGGAATTTGCCCGACACCAACTGTTCAATACACAGTAAAAAATCTTTCTGCAAATGGAGGCATTGCAATTTCCGCCAGCCATAATCCGAACGAATGGAATGCATTAAAATTGTTGAATGATACCGGCCAGTTTATGACTCCTGAACAAAATAAAGAAATGATTTCATTATTAGCGAAAAGTGAAGATCATTATCCTACGTGGGATAAACTTGGCAAAAAAACAATGTTTATTGAAGGTTTAAAAAAACATATGGATGATGTTTTAAATATGGAGTTTATTGAGAAAGAAAAAATAAAAGCTAGAAAATTTAAAGTTCTTGTTGATTGTGTAAATGGCGCAGGCGTTTATTGCATACCGGAACTTTTAAGAGAATTTGGATGTGAAGTTGTTGAAATGAACTGTGAAAAAACGGGAATCTTTCCAAGACTTCCTGAACCTATACCTGAAAATCTTACAGAAACAATGAAAAGAATTAAGGAAACTAATTCTGATTTAGGGATTGTAGTTGATCCGGATGTAGATAGATTAGTTTTAATCACTGATAAAGGCGAGCCTTTTAGTGAAGAAAATACAATTACTGCTTGTGTGAAATTTGTTCTCTCAAAACGGAAAGGAAATGTAGTTGTAAACTTATCAACCACACGCGCAGTTGAAGATATCGCAAAAAATTTTGGATGTAAAGTTTTCCGTTCACCGGTCGGAGAAGCAAATGTTGTGTTAAAAATGAAAGAAGTTGAAGCAGTAATTGGCGGAGAAGGCAGCGGCGGAGTCATATATCCGGCTTTGCATTATGGAAGAGATGCATTAGTGGGAATCGCGTTAATTCTTCAGCAGCTTCTTGAATTTGGCGGAACCATTTCAGAATTTAAACAGTCACTCCCCTCTTATTTTATTGCAAAGAAAAAAATTAATCTCGGAAAAAATAATCCCGATGAAATGGTAAAAGCGTTAAAGGATAAATTTAAGAATGAAAAAGTGAATACCGATGATGGTTTAAGGATCGATTTTGATGATCATTGGGTGCATTTTAGAAAATCTAATACTGAACCCATTATAAGAAGTATTGTGGAAGCCAAAGATAAAACTAAAGCTGAAGCGCTTTCTGAAAAATATTTTGATGAAGTGAAAAAATTAATGATGAACTAATTGTTAAATGGTTTTATTGTCAAATTGAAAATTGTTTTTTTTGACTTTTGACTTTTGATTTTTGACTTAGTAAAGTTTTGATCTTTTTCGAATGTAATTAATGAGAGCTTTATCGTAAGGCTGCGATGTATCAATTAAGTTATAATCGATTTTAGAATTCAGGCATTCACTTTTAATTTTGTGAATAAATTCATTCATTGCCTGCCTGTAAGCTTTTTGGATTTGATATGGCTGTGTGGTTAATTCTTCTTCATTTTCGATATCTTTGAACACCGCATCTCCGGTAAAATTAAAACTTTTCTCAACCGGATCAAGGATTTGAAAAACAATCACTTCATTATTATTGTACCTAAAATGTTTTAATGCGCCAAGTATAGATTCAACATCATCGAATAAATCCGAAACCACAATCACCAACCCTCTTCTTTTAATTTTTTCTGCAATCGAATTTAAAGAGGCTGCTGTATTAGTTTTGTTCGACGGTTTAACTTCAGCTAAGGTTTTTAATAATTGTTGTAAATATGCTCTAGACGATTTTGGCGGGAGATACTTATCTATTTTTTCCGAATATAGTGAAATCCCTACTGCATCCTGCTGTTTTATCATCAAATAACTTAGGCCTGCAACTAAAGTAGATGCATATTCAAGTTTAGAAACATTCCCTTCCGATGCATAGCTCATTGACTTGCTGGTATCTAACAGAATGTAACTTTTTAAATTTGTTTCTTCTTCATACTGTTTAATGAAATATCGATTAGTCTTTGCATATACAGTCCAATCAACATCCCGCAAATTATCTCCTTGCATATAAGGCCTATGTTCAGTGAACTCAACGCTGAATCCATGATACGGACTTTTGTGAAGCCCAACCATAAATCCTTCAACAACCAACCTGGCTCTTAATTCAAGTGAATTTAATTTGGAAACATAGGCAGGAGATAGATATTTTCTATAATCTTCATTTGAAGCAGGCATTAAATTCCTGTGGTCTTTTTCTTTTCTAAAATTTGTTCAGGTGATAATCCCATATGCTCTAATTCTTCCTTAGCTGAAACAGCCAAATCATGATTCGGATATTTTTGAAGAAACAAATTATAAGTTTCTGTAGCTTTATCGTAATTATGAAGCTCGTTCGCTAAAAGAAACCCTGACATAAATAATGCTTTGGCGGCATTCTTACTCTTCGGATATTTATCATAAATTTCCCGGTAAGTGTCAACAGATTTTTGCAAACATTCTTTTTCTGAAAGTGTTTTATCCATTTTATTTTGATAAATAACAGCGAGCTGATATAACGCATCCGGAGCTAAATCACTATTTGGATATTCTTTAACCAGTGCTTCATAAGAATTTATAGCTTCGGTTACGCTGCTGTCCTTCATTTCTTTTGCAGCTTCATCCATATAACCTTTATCTGATTCTTTACTGCATCCAAATAAAATTAAAAAAGAAATAAATATTGAAATAAGAAAAAAATATTTTACAATTTTCATTTGATAACCATAATTGTGATAAATAATACAACTCTCCTTAAAAAGGCAGGTAAAGTTATATAATTAGAAAAGAAGTCGCAATGTGAATCTAAGTGGGAAAATATTATAGATTATTGTTGATTATGATAGCATATTATAATATTTCAAAACTCGTAAAGCCCTTAAAGTATTCCAACGACTTTGACCTCCCGCCTTTTCCATTTCAAAATGAGTTTTGCCAGGATGCTTTGACTGCAATAACCATGTTTCGTTAGATTTTCTTTTTTTTATAATAATTTCTATTGCGTCTTGCATTCTTTCATCATAACTCACTTCTGCGAAATGGAAATAATCCAATGCGCGCAGAATATCATAATACCATCTTGAAGGATAAGACAATTTTAAAAATTGATTTTTAATTACCTTTCCTGTTTTATCAGATTTATAAAGTCGATGCTGAAGTATAAATTCTCTAGATTCAAGTTCAATTTTATTCAATTCATTCAATCTATACTCGTAATTATTTTTTTTGTATTCTAAGATACCTTCAAGGACACATAAAGTTGTATGAAGTGAACTGTGAACTGCACCAACTCTATTTAAGTGACAATTGAATCCACCATCTTCCATTTGCTGCGATAAAATAAAATCAACCAACGATTTTAATTTATCTTCATTAGTTTTAAAATAACAAGCATAATTTAGGAACATTCCGTTTATGCAAACATCACATACTTTTTTAGTCCCGATCGGAAATATTCCTCCATCTTCACTTTTATTTTCTTGAAGTATCATTTTAAGTGTTTGTTTTACTTCATTGATATTTGGAAATATTGATAAATTTTTTAGATCAAGTAAAGTGTAATGAGTTGATGTCCATTTTGGCTGGTAGAAAGCTATTCCCCAATGTCCGTTACTATTTTGTTTGGATAAATAATTATATCCCCAACCCTCTTTTGAAATTCTATTTTGCAAATAAATTCTATTTTTATTTAAAAGATCCCGGTTAACTTGATATTGAATTGAAACATCGCCATCAAGCAGCCAGGTTAATATTTCATCTTTTATAATTTTTTTCAAATTAGACAGCTTTTATTTGTGAGAAAGATTAAATAACAAACCCAAATTTATTCCTGCCATTAATGAATTATTACTATTAACCAGATCTTTTGATAATGAAGGAGCGATGACTAACGAAACAATTTTACCCATACTGGATACAAAATTTACTTCCAAACTTAAACTTCTCGGATTTTCAGAATTAGAAAAATTGCCGGAAATTTCACCTCCTGACATTGACAAAAAGCCGAGTGTAAAACCTAATCCCGGATTAATTAGAAGTGACTCACTCTCATAGATTTTTCGATAATAAATAATCCCAAAAATAACTCCTGAAAAATCAAATTCCCTGTAATCCAATTTTATTGAATTTTGAGTGTAACCAGATATTAATTTTATACAGTTTTTATCATTTTTAATGTTGTATGCTGCATAAAATGTTTCGCCTTTAGTCTCAATGTCAATTTTATTATTGGAAGTTGCCATTTATATATTCGATTCCCAAATCAACCGCACTAACAATTGAAACTCCGATATTTGCTCCTTTGGCCGACAAATTATTATTGTACGAATATGCATAATCAGCCTCAAATGCAAAACGGCTATTGTTGACCGATTCACTTTGAGCAAATAGAACGAATGGATAAATTAAAAAGATGAAATAATATTTCATTTGTTCTCTCCCATTTAAGATTTTACTCCCTTGAATTATAAAAACATTACATTAAAGTTTAATTCTACTTTATATATCAAAATAACAAAATAATTTAACTTTCTTTCTGTTATTTATGGGTGAAATGTTTTTAAAAATAATTATAATTTATCTTTGAGTTTTTCATTTTTTTTAATCGATTCTAATTCCATTTTCTTCTTATAATCAATCATCTTTTTCAACAAAGTTTCATCGCTTGCTGCTAAAATCTGTACTGCAAGAAGCCCTGCATTTTTAGCCATGTTTATACCAACTGTTGCAACCGGTACTCCGCCAGGCATTTGTACAATTGATAATAATGAATCAAGCCCATCTAAAGATTTAGATTTAACGGGCACCCCAATTACAGGAAGCGGTGAATGCGCGGCTGTCATACCCGGTAAATGAGCGGCTCCACCGGCGCCGGCAATAATTACTTTAATACCTTTTTTGTAGGCAGCAGCTCCGTATTCAGCCATTAGATTTGGGGTGCGGTGAGCTGAAACTACTTTTAGTTCATAATTAACTTTGAACTCATCCAAAATTAAAGCAGCTTCTTTCATTACAGAAAGATCAGAATCGCTGCCCATTATTATTCCAACTAAAGGTTTATTATCAGTCATTCTTATTCCTAAATTTTATATGGAAACAATTTGTTCAATCTTTTTTGCTTGATTCAAAATTGATTTTAGATTTTCACCCAAAATAGTAATATGTCCCATTTTTCTTCCAAGTCGAGATTTATCTTTACCGTAAATATGAAGGTGAATATTTTCATTTGCCAATGATTCAGCATAATTATCAACTACTCCCTCGCCTTCTTTTTTACCTAAAAGATTTATCATCACAGCGTAAGGCTTTACCATTTTTGTAGAACCTAAAGGTAAATTTAAAACCGAACGAATATGATTTTCAAATTGCGAAGTTGTACACGCTTCAATAGTGTAATGCCCTGAATTATGCGGCCGAGGTGCCATTTCATTAACTAATATTTTATTGTTTGAAGTTAAAAATAATTCGACGCCGAAAATGCCAAATCCTTTTACGGCTTCAACAGATTTTATTGCAATATCAGTGGTTATTTTTTTTATTGTTTCATTAACTTGTGCCGGTGCAATTACTGTATGACAAATATGATTCTTTTGAATTGTCTGTACAACAGGATAAGTTTTTATTTCATGCTTTGACCTCGCAACCATTATTGCAAGTTCCATTTTAAAGTGTATTAATTCCTCTGCAAGTAAGCTGCTGTGACGTGATGATAATTTTTTAATTCCATCTAAATAATCTTTTTCATTTTCCACTTTATAATTACCGTAACCATCGTATCCCATTTTTCTTGATTTTAAAATGAATTTTTCTCCTAAACTTTTTGCGGCTTTTTTATAAGTTGTGCCGTCCTTAATTTCGATAAAATTAGCGACAGGAATTTTATTTTTTTTTAACGTTTGTTTTTGTATCAGCTTATCCTGGATTAAAGAAATTGTTTTTGAAGAAGGCAAAACTTTTTTGCCAAGCTTTTCTATAAATTCGAGTTGTTTATAATCTACAAATTCATTTTCAAGAGTTACGATGTCACTGCTTTCGGAAAATTTCTTTAATATTTTTTTATCATCAACCCAGCCTACAAATTCATTTTTAGTTAATTGCCCGGCGGGAGAATTTTTATGCTTTTCTAAGATGGCAATATCAAATCCTAATTTATAAGCTTGATAAGCAGACATTCGTGCTAACTGTCCGCCGCCAAGAATACCAATACAAGTTCTTTTATTTTTTAATATCAAATATTCCTCAAACTAATTTAATTGAACAAATAATCATTTTTTAATCATCTTTCCAATTTACAACCTTAACAGAATCGCCGTCAGAAGTTAAATAAATTGCGCCTTCTATATCTGTTCTATAAATTTTTGATTTGACGATTCTTAACCTATTCATAACAATTGATGATGGATGTCCAAATTTATTTTGTATTCCTGCAGAAACCAAACTTATTTTTGGTTTAGTTTTAAGTAAAAAATCCGGCGACGAGCTTGAAATGCTGCCATGGTGTCCTACTTTCAAGACATCTACATTTAAGAAATTATCATAACGCTTCACGTAATACTTTTCCGCTGGAGCTTCAGTATCACCTGTAAAGAGAAAACTCGTTTTACCATAAACAAATTTTAAAACTCCGCTCATGTTATTTGAAGTACGATCCGAATAATTTTCATCATTGTAATCATTCAAGGTGTAAATATTAACATTACCAATTTTCATTTCACTATTTTTATAATGATAACAAGGAACATTCATTTGCTCTAAATATTTTTCGAAACGAATATCTTTATAGAAAGAAGAATCGAGCGGCGGTTTATAAATCTGTTTTATTTTTCCTTCGTGAATTAATGAAATAAAACCGCCATAATGATCGGCATCAACATGAGATACAAAACCATAATCAATTATTGGAATATCAAGATAATCCAATAACGGCAGAATAACTCTTTCACCGTTATCAAAATAATAGTCTGTGTTTCCAGCATCAACTAAAGCTGTTTCGCCGTTTGGAAATCTAATCAAAATTGCATCACCCTGTCCAACATCAATCACCAAAACATTTAATTCATTTTTTCTGAAAAAATTTTTATCGTCAATTGATGCATACAACAAAATATTTGCTGAAATTAAAATGAATAAAACTAATTTAGCAAATGAATGTTTGAACATGACCAAATAATAAATTAGTGCCGTGAAGAATACATAAAAAATTATTCCGTCAAAGATTGAGAAATTTCTAATTCTTACAAAGGAATAATCCAGATTGCCGACAATTCCAACAAACCAAAATAAAAAATCAGTAAATAAATCATTCACAGCAGCGTAATAAAGAGCGACGGAAGGCAGCAAAGCATTAAGTACTAACGTAAAAATAGCTAGTCCTACAATCACTCCAATAACTGGTATGACAATTAAATTTGCAAGCAAAGCAATAACAGATAATTTTCCAAAATAGTAGATTGTAAAAGGTAACGTTCCGATTTGCGCACTTAGAGACACTGCACAGAAAAGCAGAATATATCTTAAAAATTTATTTTGAATATTTAATGAATTGATTTTCGTTTGAATTAATGGAAAGATGGCAGCGATTGCAAATACTGCGGAGAAAGAAAGTTGAAAACCTGGATTAAAAAGATCAGAAGGTTTGATGATCAGAAGTATTAGTGCGGCAATTGCAAGTGCATTAAATAAATTTGTGGAACGGTTTGTCAGCAATGCTGCAATAAAAACAATCGCCATAATGGATGCCCGGAATACTGAAGGCGGCATTCCGGTTATTACCATAAAAAATATTAAACCAACAATCGTTAAAAAAGATTTTATAAAAATATTAAATCGGCCGAAGAAAATTAGGAATACTAAAATAATAAAACCGGTATGAAGCCCCGAAACAGCTAACACATGTATCACACCCGAATTCACAAATTCAATTCTAACAGCGTAATCGATTCCACTTCTATCAGCTAAAAGCAAACCTCTTAAAAGTGAAACCGTCTGTGCACTATGAAGTTTTATAATTTGCCGGTTGAGATATTTTCTAACGTTATTTACAAAGTTTGCAAACGGATAAATATTTTTCTGATAGACTTTAAGATCATCTACGTTATATGTATTAAATAAACCGCTGATGCCTATAGAATTTAGATAATGGTTATAATCAAATTCGCCGGGATTTCTTGTTTCACCTCCTTTTACATATGTGCCGGAAACAGAAATTTTATAACCGGGCTTAAGCATATTAAATAACGAATCCAATTTTATAATTCTCTCATCTCTAACTCTTACGAGTAAAATCAAATTCATATTAATAGTTGCATTAGAGACTTTGAACGAGTCAACATCTAAAATAAATCTTGTTTCGTAGCTTCTCGGTAATTCTAATTTTTTAATAGTCCCGAATACTTCCATATTTTTTTGTTTATAAAGATTATTTGGAAGCAGCTGAACTTCATTTCTATTTATCTCAGCCAAATAATTACCTAAAAGCAGAATTGAAATAAAAGTGAAAATTAAAGTTGCAGATTTTAGGTTTGTAATTTTAAGTGTACTATTGATTAAAATCAAAAGTAGAAGAATTCCAACAGCAATAAAAAAAATATAATTCCCGATATGGACAAACTGATGCAGCAGTATGCCTGCGATAAATAAACTTGTAAATTTTATAACCGGATAGTTTTTCATTTACAGTATCTGATTATTGCAGGTTTTATTTGTGAGATATCCTTAATTTTTTCAGAAAGAATTTTTGCATGCTTCCCTGCCGTTATAGTTAACGCTGGATTCAAAGTATGCGTTTTAATTGATAAGTCTTCCAAATTACCATGATCTGAGCAGATGATTAATGTCATTTCTTTTTGATTTAATTTCAATAAAACGGCATACAGAAATTCGTCAAAAGTAAGAATTGTTTTTTCAAAGTCTGTTGCGTCACGGCCGTGGCCTAAATGATCAGTTAAATAATATTCATATAAAGTAAAAGAATTTTTGGATGCAATTCTTAATAATCTTTGAGCTGCTGTTTGCGGCGATAATTCTGATAAATTATATCCTAATTTTTTATTCCATCTCTCTCCGGTAATTTCCGCGGTGAGTGCATTTCCCCTCTTTACATCTGTAGCAGTATTTAACCGCATTCCGCTCAGCTTGCAGCTTAATGAAGTAGCGCTTAAACGTGATTTGCCTGATCTCAAATAATCAAAAAAAACTTTTGGATAAGCATTAGCAAAAAAAGTTTTTTCTCCTTTATCTAAATAATATTTAAAAATATTTTTTTCTTTGATGACTGGAATTAAAGTTGAATAAGGATAAGGTCCAAAATGCTTTCCGACAATCTTAGGCGCATTAACGCCGCAAAATATTGATGTTTGTCCGGTCCCGCTTTGTGGTAATCCCTCTACACCTAATCTTGCATCAGTAGGAAATAAAAAATAATTGTCATGTTGAATAAATTGATTTTGAACTGAAGGAATTTTTTTAAAAATATTTTCAATGAATTTAAAATGATACTTAAAGAAAGGATTAAAGTTAGAATCTTCCTTTCCGATTCCAACACCATCAATAAAAATCATTAACACAGGATTCATTATTTTAATTCATTATTTATAAATCAAAGAAAAATAATATTAGCCGAATAAACCTCATTTATTTGGAATCGATAATAATTGTAACGGGCCCTTCATTAATTATTTTTACTTTCATCATTTCACCAAAAATTCCGGTTTTAATTTTAGAGTCGCCGAGAAGATTTTTTAAATGAGAAATAAATTTTTCGTAAAGTGGAATCGCCTCATCCGGCTTAGCTGAATCGGTAAAACTTGGACGATTACCTTTTTGTGCATTACCGTATAATGTAAATTGTGAAACCAATAAAACTTCACCATCAACATCTTTCAAAGATAAATTCATTTTTTCATTTTCATCTTCGAACACTCTTAAATTGGCGCATTTTTCAGCTAGAAATTTTACATCATTTTCATTATCTCCGGATTTGATTCCCAATAATATTACAAATCCATGATTGATTTCTGCTTTGTAATTTTTTTCCGGGATATAAACTCCGGCTTCAGAAACTCTCTGCACAACTACCCTCATATCATTTCTCCATAAACAACTCTCTCAATATTTGAATAATCAGTTTTAACTTTAATATTTACGAAATTATTTTCTGACAGAATACTACTAACATCTTTATACTGATCTTTACCGACTTCAAAGTAAATTCTTCCTCCGGTTTTTAGGATACTTTTTGCCTTCATACTAATTTCTCTGTAAAAAGTTAAACCATCGTTGTCATCGGTTAGAGAAATACTTGGTTCAAAATTTTTTAGTTCAGGCATTAATTTTTGATAATCATTTTTTGAAATGTAAGGCGGGTTTGATACTATGATATCAAATTCTTTCTCATCAAATTGAAATCCATTAAGTATGTTTTTTTTTGCAAAAGATGTTCTTTCATCAACTGAATTATTTATTGAATTTTCTTCCGCAACTTTCAATGCTTCATCACTTGTATCAATCCCCCAGACTGTTGCATTTATTAAATTTTTAGAAATACTGATCGCTATATTTCCGCTGCCTGTGCCAATATCCAATATTTTTAGGTGCAATTCCTTGTTAGAATTTTCTATTACAGTTTCAACTAATATTTCTGTTTCAGGCCTGGGAATCAATACTGACGGATTAACAATAAATTCCAAACCATAAAATTCAACATTGCCAACTATATACTGTAAAGGTTCTCTCTTTCCTCTCCGCTTCAAAAATTCACGATAAATATTAAGTTCGTCTTCTTTCAAAGGCTGGTCAAATTTTAAATACAAATCCAAACGCTTACATTTCAGCACATGAGCTAAAAGCAATTCAGCATTTATACGTGGAGATTCAACTTCTTTTTTAGATAAAAATTCAGTTGATAAATTTATAATTTCTAAAATTGTGTGCATCAGATTTATTTAGAGATGAAAATAATTTTTATTTATCAAACAAAAAATAATAAACTAAAATACCAAAATTAATTTGAACAAGCCCAAAAGTGATTCCGCTTATCAAATCATATTTTCTTGTTTGATCTAAAAATTCCCCATTACCGGTGAATTGGTATTCCTGGAATTTATCATCCGCTTTTAATTTATAGTAAGCTGTGGTTCCACCTAATACAACCAAGCTCCCCAATAGAAGCTTAAATTCAGTTCCATCAAAAAAACTAGTTTTATTTTTGCTATTATCCAGTTGAACTAAAGAGATGGGTTTTCCGTTGATTAATTCTTCTGAGGAAATTTTTTTGTCTTCAAATCCATTTTTTTTCAACAATAGGTTTTGATTTTTCAAAGTTAATTTTAAAGGAGTGTGGCCAATTAATTTTTCATCTTTATATACGTTAGCATCTTCTGGATCGGTCTGTAAAAGAAGAGATTGCTTAAAATTATAATTTAGGGAAATATCATTACAGTCTTTTATTTTTAATGTATCAAAAATAGTATCTCGCATTCCACTGCATTAAGCTCTTAGTTATTTTAAGTAAGTAAACACCAGCTGGTTCTTCAACTGAAACATTTCCCTTCCCAATAAAATTATTATTTAGATATATTAATGAACTGTCGTAATCTGTTTTAATTGAAACAGCAGCTTTGCAATCTTGTGCAAAAGCATAATTATTAATAGACAATAAAATACAAATCACAATTAAATTATTTTTGAAATTCATATGCTTCCAATATTCCATTATCATAACCAATAAATAAAGTATTTTTAAAATAAACTGGAGTAAGTCTAACGCGCCCATCAAACGACATAGTTTTGATAATTTCTCCATTGTCTTTTTTAACAAATAATAAATTTTTGTCTAATCCAGGCTGTAAAATTAAATTTTCAGAAACCAGCGGAGTTAAATTAAATGCACCATCGTAATTACTTTTCCAATTCAATTGGTGAGATTTTATATTGATAGAATATAAGTCTCCTTTTAGATTGCCGATAAAAATATTTTCACCATCACTCGCGGGCGTCATAATTATTCTTCCGCCGGTTTGATATGACCAAAGAATTTTTCCGGTCGAAAGATTAAGTGCATATAATTTTCCGTCATCATTGCCTATATAAATCACATCATTAATTATAGTCGGAGAAGATAAAAAGGGTTTGCCAATTTTAACCCGATATTTTAATTTACCCTTTTCGGCATCAACAGCTGTAATTTCTCCATCATCATTTCCAAATACGATAAGGTTATCTTTTAAAGCTGGAGATGAATGAGTATTTTTTTTCGTTTCACATTTCCACTCCTGGAATGCATTAAAATTATATTTGTAAACAGTGCCCTGATCGGTGTTGAATATTATTCCATCACTAACCTTAATTATTTCCGAAATGACACGGCCAGGAATTGTTGCCTGTTTTAATAATTTCCCTTGCTTGTAATCATAATACTGTAAAATCGATTCGTTATCTTTTCGTTCTGCAGAAGCTGCAATTACAGTAAAATTATTAATAATAGGAGTGGTAAAAACTCCAGCACCGAATTTTAAATGTCCGGCTTCCTTTCCATTATCAATGTTGAAACAATAAACTCTGCCGGAAAGATCATTTGCAAACACTAAATTATTATAAATACTAACGGAAGAATATGCGAATGTTCCGTTTATATCATTATCCCATTTTTTTATTAATGAATCACTAAATTCAGATGCGACATAAAAATTCCGTGATGGAATTTCTCCGTACATTACATACGGATTTTTGTCCTGCTTAACATCGAATTGAATTTTTGATGTTGAGCAGCCCATTAAAATGGAACCAACTGCTAATATTAGTTGAAATGAAACAGATAATATTTTAAGTTTTATTGTTTTCAGAAATCCCACCCAAAGAAAAATTGGTAAAATAGTCCTGGCTGAAATTGTTTAAAATTATTTTCTATCTTTTTCCCGATATCATATCTAAGAACGATAGCACCGAATAGATTCATTCTAAAGCCGCCGCCAACACTACCAAGTGTGCTTCTATATTGCTTATCCCATGCTCCTCCGGCATCAAAAAACGCCGCACCTCTAATTCCGAAAAAACCTAGACCAAAAAACGGAAATCGAATACTTATCTGATCGATTAAGGGGAATCTGAATTCCATGGATGAAATCCATAACTTTTCACCACGAATTGACCATCTTGGCCAGCCTCGTAAATCCCAGCTCCCTCCCATAAAATATCTTCGCGCTTCTTTACCTTGATTATAAAATATCGATGCACGAACAGCAAAAGCCGACCTTAGACTTAGGCGGAAATAGTGTCGTAAATCTGCAATGACAGAAAAGTAATTTACATTGCTGTATTTTATATCGCCGGTGTAACCAAATAACAATCTAGCTCTAGTACCGTCCAATGGGCCTGTCGGGCCCCACAAAGAATTATCCATAACATAAGAAATTGAATTGCTAAGCAGCAAAGCTTTTCTTTCAATAACTCCTTGAATTACTTGTTTATCCGAATTAGCAATCGTTACTCCCGCTTCAATGCGATGAAATTTTGATAGAGGAAAATCAAGAAGGAAATTTCCCCCGAAACTTCTTTCAAAAAAATATTCATCGGATTCTCTAATATCATATCTTCTTCCACTAAAATGGAAAACACCATATCCAAAATTAGTTCTTTTGCTTAAGTCAGCTCTTTGAATAGCGACATTAAAACTTTTCAAAAAATCACTTTGAACTTCTGCAGTATTGTAAATTAAAAAGAAAAAATTATCATCACTTAATAAATCGCTTAATGATAAAATCGCACCTCCACGAGTACCATAAACCGGATCATACGCGGTTGAAACTTGACCGGCTGCGTAGTCAAGAGCATATTGTCTTTCATATTTTAATTTTTGAGTTTTCTTTTCAGAAAAATAAGTTTTCACTTCCCAGCTGCCGTACGCGGAATCGAAATCAATCTTAACTGTAAAATCTGAATCAGG
This sequence comes from uncultured Ignavibacteriales bacterium, assembly GCA_963731745.1. Classification (GTDB taxonomy): domain Bacteria; phylum Bacteroidota; class Ignavibacteria; order Ignavibacteriales; family Ignavibacteriaceae; genus CAVSWT01. Next base: position 186,933 of record CAVSWT010000010.1, on the reverse strand, counting down.
ATTTGCTTTAGTTAAATCATACTGATAAATATTAAAGGAGTAATTTTCAAATCCGGCAAAATTTAAAGTGGAGTCGTTGCTGAATGTCGGATTATAAATATTTGTTAAATAGCTTGTAATTTTTTCAGCTTTATGCTCATACATTCCATTGTCAATTTTTATTCTCCACACATTCCTTACTTTATCAAAGTCTGAAGTATAATAAAGATACTTTTTATCGGGAGAGATAATAGGAGTGTGATTATTACAATCGAAGTAAGTAATGTAATTGATTTGATGTGTACTTAAATCAAGAGAAAATATATTTTGTTTTTGTTTTATTTTTCCGGAAGTACGGTCAGAGGAAAATATAATTTTATCGTCAGTAATTCCAAAAGAAGGATCCAAATCATTATAGTAATCATTTGTTAATCTATTAAGATGATCATTTTCAACATCCAAAAGAAAAATATCTCTAAATCCTTTTTCATCAACAGCAGAAAAAACAACTTTATTTCCATCGGATGAAAATTTAGGAGATGAGATGCTGATGATGTCATCTTCCTGAAAATCTTTAATTATTTCATCTTCTTTAATTGAGAAAAAATGAATTGCATCGGTTTTACCCGAACGAGTTACAAAAGCTAAAAGTCCATTTTTATTAATATCTATCGCTGCATCAAACAGGTGAAAAGATTCAAGCTCTTCTGATTTTTCGCCTCTTAAAACTAATTCAGGGTCAACATCATCGTATCTGTTTTTTTTGTTTAGTTCAATTCTGTAAAGGGAAGCATAGCCATCCCTGTTTGCGGCAAAATACAAAAATTCCTTTTCGCCTATTTTGTAATAAACCGGAGAAAAGTTGAACCCATAATCTGTAATTTGATTTGCATCGTTTACAATGGGAGTGCTGCCGGAAAGAAGCGGATAATATTTCTTCTTTAAATAAAACGTCCATTCATTATCAATTTCTTCAATTGGCTTTTGCAATGTATATTCAATAACCTGGGTGAAGTTGCTGTACATCCAAATGTTATCCATCATTAATAGAATTTTTTCCTTGCCGTATTTTTCTTCAACAAACTCTAAAAAATTTTGCCCTTCCTTATACATTAAAAATGAACCATAAATTTTGTTCATGTCTTCAAGATTAACGAAATAATTATTTATAACTGCATCGCGCATAACCATCTCAGCCTGATCATCAGGCTCGGTAGACATGTATTCCGCAACTCCTTCTGTAAACCATAATGGCGGACCGTAATCGCGGGTAATACGATGATCCAACATAACATGATAAATTTTTCCTGTAGTAAATACATGAACAAGTTCGTGACGAATTACGTGCCTAAAATCATGCAGTGAACCGTTTGAAGGTATTACAACTCTGCCTTTAATAAATTCGAAAAAGCCGCCAACTCCTTCGGGTATAAATCCGGAAGTAGTATTCGTTTGTTGAAAATGAAGATGTGTATTATAAAAAATAAGCGGGATTCTTCCCGTGACTGTAAAATTTAATCTTTCTGTTAATTCATTAAATACGTCTTCAGCATAGGTCCCCCCTATTTCAGCAATCTCTTCGGTTTGGTTGTAATAATAAATATCGAAATGTTTTGTCTTTAGAACTTTCCAATCAAAATCAGCATATTGAACTTTATTTCTTCCAAAAAAATAGAACTGACTAAAAGTTAAATTTGTGAAGCAAATAAATATTAGTAGAACAAAAGTAAAGAAACTTTTCAAGCTATCATTCCGTCAATATTGAAGAAGTTGATTAATCCCACTTGAAGAAAATAAGTTAACTCAACTAATCAGTCAAGATATTTATAATTTCTTTTTTTTTCGATTCCAAATTATGTGATAATTATTTAAATGATTGGACTATTTTCCCTCCCAGTTTTTCAGTGACGGAAAAATTCAAATTTCACCTAATTCCAGGCGGCTCTCAATGGTTTCAAAGCTGCGAAAAAGAACTAAGCTAATCGTTCTTTCAGAATGTTTATATTTTCAATTTCAGTAGGATCAAAACCTCTTAACACCGCAGTGTAATAAGTTATCCAATCGCCAAGATAAATAAGATCCATCAGCCTGACTTTAAAGTCCTCTTCATCACTTTGAAGATTTATTATTTCGGCTCCATTTTTTGCTGCCAGTTCGGAAGTTATTTCAAAACGTTTTTTTATCTGTGTGTGATAATTGCGGTCAATAATATTTATTACTTTTGCTTGAAATTGTTTTTCATTGAAAGACTCCCAGCCAATGATTTCATTATGATTCATTTCAGGAATAAAATTGCTGAAAGCATGAAGCTTGCTATTTTCATTAAACTGGCATTTATATCTGTATCCAACAGCAGAAGTTGAATCTGCGGCAGAATAAATGATTGGTATAAATCCTACTAATTGTTTGGCATATTCATAAGCAAGATTTTCTTCTTTTGAATATTCAACACCTTTATTTTTCCAGAGAGAAATTATCTTTTTTACAACTGCATCCTGGGTTGGAATTAAAGACAATTCCTGAAATATTTTAAGCAAAGAGAAGAAGCTTAAGCCGAGTGCGTATCGAGGCTGATAACCCGGATTAACATGGACAACAGGAATATTTTTATCCGCCGCCATTTTACCGATTTTGCCTCCGGTACTTATGCAAACAATCGTACAGTTTGATTCCAAAGCCTGATGAAATACAGAAATTGTCTCTTCGGTATTTCCAGAATAAGAGGAAACTATGAGCAGAGTATTTTCATTTACGAATGTTGGAAGTGTATAATTTCTATTTACAATAAAAGGAATTTTCACTTCATCCTGCAAAAAGTTCAGCATTAAATCCGCACTGATTGCAGAGCCGCCAAGGCCGGTGACAACAATTGAAGTAAAATCTTTATTCTTCGAGGAAGAAAGATTTATATTATTTTCCCAGGCAAATTCAATCTGCTTATATGAATTCAGCAAAACATCAAATTGATTTTGAAGGTCGTACTTTTCTACATATTCTACTATTTTCATTTTAACCTATATTATATTTCTTGTTCGAGTTATTGAATTATCTTTAAAGAATTGTTCAATCCTTTCTATAATTTCACTTTCAACCTTACACTTTAAACATTCTTCAGCAAGGTTTTTAGCACTCTCAAAAGTAATTGTCCTTATTATTTTCTTTGCATAAGCTATAGTTGCTGGCGACATACTTAATGAATCCAAACCTAAACCGACCAACAAAGGAATAGCAAGAGTGTCGGCTGCCATTTCACCGCAAAGGCTTACTAACTTGTTTTGTTTTTTTGATTCTCTAACTATGTAACTTATAGTTTTAACCACGGCCGGGCTGAACTCTTGATACAAAGAAGAAACCAAATCATTGCCTCTATCAACTGCCATTAAATATTGAATGAGGTCATTTGTCCCGATACTTAAAAAATCAACTTCCGCGGCAAAGATTTCCGCCATAACCGCAGTTGAAGGCACTTCAACCATTATTCCTATTTTTAGGTCTTTATCAAACGGAATTTTTTCTTCTATTAATTCAAGCTTACAAAGTTCAATTATTTTTTTAGAATCTCTGACTTCAGTAATTGTACTCACCATTGGAAGCATCAACTGAATATTTTTGTGAGTACTTGCTTTTAACACAGCTCTAATCTGTGTTCTGAAAAGTGTGACATTTTCTAATAACAATCTAATTCCACGAAGTCCTAAAAATGGATTTGGTTCATCATAATCAAAAAGTCTAAATTTATCGCCGCCGATGTCAAAAGCTCTAATCGTTATTATTTCAGGGTAAACCCGCGAAGATAGATTGGAATAAATTCGAACCTGCTCATCTTCAGTGGGAAACTCATTCAGTTCTTCCAGAATTTGTTCAGTTCTATACAACCCAATTCCCTTCGCACCGCTGGTCATAACAATATCTATTTCACCTGATACATCTACGTTAGCGCTAAGCTGAATTTCTTTTCCGTCTTTGGTGATTGCCGGTTTATCTTTTAGTTCTTCTAATCCTTTTTGAAGTTTTAATAATCTTTCATATTTCTCTTCAAAAAATTCTTTCTGTTCTTTATTTGGATTAACAATAATATAACCATGAAAACCATCCACAATTAGTTCATCATTAGATTTAATTATTGTGGAAGCATTATGTGTTCCAACTACTGCGGGTATATTTAAAGAGCGTGATATGATAGCTGCATGCGAAGTGATTCCACCATGATCAGTAACAAAACCGCGGACTTCGCAGCGTGATAACAAAATTGTATCTGCAGGAGTAAGACTATCGCTAACAACAATTGCGTTATGGGGAATTTTTGAAACCCATCTTTTTTTCTGAAGATTTCTAATTATTCTATTTTTTATATCTTCAATATCATGCGCACGTTCTTTCATATAAGATTCATTTGAACCGATCATCATCTGCTGATACTTATTTATTTCATCGTTAACAATATATTCAGGCAATCTTTTTTCTTTTTGAATTCTCTCCTTAATTTTATTGATTAACACCGGGTCATCAAGTATCATCATATGTGCTTCAAAAATTGCAGCACGGGTATCTTCCATTTTCTCTTTTGCAATGGAAAATATTTTATTAAGCTCTTTCTTTGATTTAGTTAAAGCTTCTTCAAGGTTCGTTAATCCTTCTTCAACATCAGATAAATTGCCGTCTGTAACTCTTACTATTTCTTTATTGAAAACATAAACCGGTGCAATGATTATTCCCGGAGCCGCGGCAATACCAATTATTTTATTATCTGATTCCTGAAAAATTTGTTTAAAAGTTTTCACATTTCGTCAAAGCCTCTATTAAAGTAATCGGTTATTTCTTCCGCAGCTTCCTTTTCATCCGGCCCATCAAAAGTTAAAGTAACTTCTGATCCCATTTCAGCTGCTAAAGTCATAACGCCGATAATGCTTTTAGCGTTTATGTTAAGCCCGTCTTTAGAAATATAAAAATCACATTTATATTTTGATGCCATTTTAACTATAGTCGCAGCCGGACGGGTATGCATGCCGGCTTTATTCTTTATGGTTATTTTATTTTCGATCATCTAATTCTTTTTATAAGTGAATCAGCCAGCCAATTAAAAATTTCCCTATCATTATTATTTTTTAAATATTTAATTGAACTTAAAGCCTTGCCGGTATATTTCTCTATTGCCGCTTTTGATTCTTCAATAACATTTAATTTTTCATAAATAGATTTATACTTTTTAATTTGATTTTTTTTAATGCCTTTATTTTTAATCACCTTTAATAAATCATTTTTATTAGCACCATCAGATTTTTTTAAAGCAGTTAAAAATAAATAAGTCTTTTTGCCCTCAATCAAATCACCGCCTACAAATTTACCAAATTCATTTTCATTTCCCACTATATCTAATAAATCATCCTGAATTTGGAAAGCGATACCAATATTTTTACCAAAATTTGATAAAGCATTAATTTCTTGTTTAGAACCTCCGCCAATTATTCCGCCGATATTACAGCACATCTCAATCATAGATGCGGTTTTCTTTTTAATCATTATAAGATAATCATCGATTGATACATCTGCCTTAACTTCGAAATCCTTATCTAAACTTTGCCCTTCACATACTTCAATTAATCCTTTTGTAAAAGAATTGATAATCGCCTTTGGCCTTCCATCAACCTTTTTTCCTTCCGGTAAATCTTTTATTAAATATTCGTAAGCAACAGAAAGCAAACTATCACCTGATAAAATTGCCGTGCTCAAATCATATTTTTTATGCAGTGTAAGCATGTTTCTTCTTTTATCTGCATTGTCCATAATATCATCATGCACTAAAGTAAAATTATGTAGAAGTTCAACTGCAACCGCGGCATTATATGCCTGGGAATACTTACCGCCAACTGCTTTGGCAGAAAATAAAACCAGAAGAGGACGAAGCCGCTTTCCACCGCTTTTAATTATGTATGAAGATGGTAAGTATAAAGATTTTGGTTCTCTACCATTCAAAGACGATTTAAGCTTTAACTCAATTTTATTTCTTTCTCTTTCGTAAAGAGAATAATGTTTATTTTTTTTATCTGATATCAATAAAAGTCTCGCTTCAATATTAATTTATTTCTTTTAAATTCATTTAAGTTCTTTGAGCCGGTTAGAAACATAATTTTTTTTATGGTTTCAAACCAATCTTTAATTAAATTGACTACACCCACAGTTCCATTTTTATTTAACTCTTGAAGAATAATTCTAGCCGAAGCCACTAAATCTGAACCAAGCGAAAATGCTTTAGCTGCTTCAATAGATGAATTTATTCCTCCCGAACCAATTAATAGAAAATCATGCTTCTTTTTTAGCTTAACAATTTCTTTTATGCAAAATGATGTGGGCAATCCCCAATCCCAAAAATCATTTTGAACATTTTTGTTTTTTGATCTTAAAATTTCAATAGCTGTCCAGCTTGTTCCGCCGGCGCCTGCAACATCAATTCCTTTAACTCCGGAATTGAGTAATTTTAATGCAGCTTCTTTAGATATTCCTGAACCAACCTCTTTTGCAATTACCGGTACATTTAAAACCTTCACCATCTTTTCAATATTTTTTAACAATCCTTTAAATTGCGGTTCTCCGCCAGGCTGCAATAATTCTTGTGCAGGATTTATATGAATTACCATTGCATCTGCTTCAATCAAATCGACTAAAAAATTTATAGACTTCAAATCCTTCATCGAGGAAATTTGGGCTGCTCCGATATTTCCGAGGATTGGAATATTTGGAGCATTCTGCCTTATGATTTTATAAGAATGATGATATAAGGAATTTTCAAGTGCTTGTCTCTGACTGCCAACACCCAATGGAATATTTAATTCATTCGCCGCAATTGCAAGCTGTGCATTTATATTTTCAGCTTCGCTTGTTCCGCCAGTCATACAAGAAATTAAAAATGGAAAATCAATATGTTTTTTAAAAACCTTTTGTGAAAATTTTATTTTTGATAATTCAACTTCGGTTATGGCATAATGAATAAAATCATAATGCTCAAACCCATTAGTCTTTTCTTTAAACCCAACTTTATCAGTTAAAGAAAGCTCAAGATGCTCTTTTTTTCTATTCGAAGTTGAATCTGGGTTTTCTGCCATTGATTGGGAATAAAAGTAATATTGAAATTTTATTTCTTACGAAGATATTAAATTTTATTGATATTTCCTTGAGATAAGATTATACCATAAGTTTAAATTCATTTTCATTTAAATAGAGCTTTTCAATTTTAATTTTTCTTCTTAGAGAATTTGTTAATATAATTTCATCTGCGGTTAATAATTCATCTTTCGAAATAAAAGTTTCTGTTATATTTCTATTTTGTTGAAGTAAGTATTTTCTATAAACTCCCGGTAAAATACCTGACTTCAAAGATGGCGTATACCAGCTGCCGTTTCTTCTGATAAAAATATTACTTCTTGTTCCTTCTGCAAGTTGATTTTTTTCGTTAAAAAATATTATATCGAAAAACCCATTTCGTTGATATCTTCTAAATTCTCTATCGTATTTTTTTCTGTTAGTAGTTTTAAAGTATTGAAATACGTTTTGAGAATTAACAAGTTTATCCGAAACAATAATTTTCTTCTCTGAAATATCTTCAAAGCATTCTGTTATTGATGTGCTAATTTCACCCCATTTATTGAGCAGCAATTTAAATCTATAATTTTTATTGGGATTAAGCTTTTTTAATTTATTATTAATTTCATTTGATAGAGTTTTTTTATCAAGCTTAAATAAAAAATATTCAGCAGAACTTTTCAACCTATCAATATGTTCATCAAGCAAAAATATTTGATTATTCTCAACAAGCATTGTTTCAAAAATTTCAAAGTAAGAATTTGCTTTACGTATAAAATTACTTTTAAGTAAAGTTTCTGCGTATTCTTTTTCTGGTTCGCTGTCCCAAACAATACCGCTGCCTAAGCCGATTTCGCCTTGATTAGTCTTCTTGTCGATTGTAATTGTCCTGATAGCTACATTAAAACTGCAAAACTTTTTTGTAACTATACCGATAGCTCCTGTATATATTCCTCTAGGTTTTTGTTCAAGCTGATTTATTATTTCCATTGTTCTAATTTTTGGTGCGCCAGTGATTGAACCGCAAGGAAATATATTTTTTAAAATTTCTGTTAAAGAAATATTGGATATACTTTCATAAGTATTTCTTTTAATAATTTTACTTTCATTTCGACCGGAGAGAGAAATCTTTTCCTTAATATTGGCAAAAGATTTCTCAGTCAAGGACTTCTTCGAAATGACTGTCTTTAATTCAGAAGTTGCACTCTTACTATCCGAATTTCTTAACTCAGCTTTAACTGTTGAGACCATTTGGTAAAGTGATTCATATTTTTCTATTTCAAAAAGTTTACTTGCTTTTACTTTTCCATATTTACTAATTCTCCCAAGGTCATTCCTAAGTAAATCGACAATCATTAAATTTTCTGATTTATTTTTGGCGTCATTTTCAAGCGTGTATTTATTTAAATTATCGGAGATTAAATCAATTCCTCTCTTTGCAGTTCCTTTCATTGGTTTAACAATGATTGATCGACGATTTGTTTCAAAAAATAATTCAGGTGAATGACAAAGAATAAATTTTTCAGAATTATTTATAAATGCTGAATAGCTTGCTGATTGATTAAAAACTAAAGTTTGAAATAACATTTTCACATCGCCTGAAAAACTGAAGCTTCCCTTTATTGTGTAATTAACCTGGTAAGTGTCCCCTTCTTCAATAAACTTTTTAATTTTAATTATATCGCTTGCAAATTTTCGTTTTGAAGTATCAAGTTTGAATTTATTGATTTTATATTTACCTAAATCATGAGAAAACTCAATCTCTTTAGATGGAATTATTTCAACATCTTTTTCATCAAAAAATATGAATTGAATTAATATTTCATCATTGCCATCTAAAAACCTTTTTAATTTTTCCTCAAATAAATATCCAGCTTCGTAGTTGATTAAAGCATAACACCACAAACCTTTTGCTATGTTTTCATCAATCTCTTTAAATTTCTTTTGGATATTGTCATTCTTTTTAACTGAAATAATTTCTAACGGATTTTGAAAAAGATATGATTTACTTTTTTTGTAGTAAGAAGGTGTATAAAAAAAAGCAGAGTGATTATTGTTTGCTACTTCAATTAAAATATTGTTAAGATTCATGAAGGAAAGTTAAACAACGTAAACCAAATGAAAAATAATTTATGATACTTTTTAATCAGAAATAATTTATTTTATCCGCAATGAATTTTAAAAATAGGGATTCTTCAAAATGACAAAACCAAAACTTTCCTTTTGGCAAATCTGGAATATGAGCTTCGGATTTCTCGGTATTCAATTCGGTTTCGCTCTTCAAAATGCAAACGTTAGCAGAATTTTTGAGACTCTCGGAGCAAAGATCGATGAAATTCCAATACTCTGGATCGCCGCTCCAATAACTGGTTTGATTGTGCAGCCAATTATTGGACATATGAGTGACAAAACCTGGGGAAAGCTTGGAAGAAGGCGGCCTTATTTTTTATCCGGTGCAATATTGGCTTCACTTGCATTATTGATAATGCCTAATTCTCCGGTGCTTTGGATGGCAGCCGGAATGCTTTGGATTATGGATGCATCAATAAATATTTCGATGGAACCATTTAGAGCATTTGTTGGAGATATGCTTCCATCCGAACAACGAACAATCGGTTTTTCCATGCAAAGTTTTTTTATTGGTATCGGTGCAGTTATAGCCTCTGCTCTCCCTTACATTATGACAAACTGGTTTAATATCAGCAACACAGCTCCTGAAGGAATGATTCCTCAATCAGTTAAATTATCATTTTATATCGGCGGTACAATTTTTTTCCTGGCAGTTTTATGGACAATTATTAAAACAAAAGAATATTCACCCGAAGAATTAAAAAGCTTTTCAGAAGATATAGAAAATAATACTGCTTCATTTCGATTAGATGATAATTTTATTCATCATTCAAAATTTTTTAGAAATGGAATCTATTGGCTTGTCACAGGAATCTTACTTTTTCTAATTTTTGATTTATTCATTTATATGGATTATGGTTTAGCAGTTTTTTTTGTAGGCATAATTGTTTTCGGAATTCTTCAACTGATTGTTTCAGCTTTCACAAAGAAAAATAAAACTGATCTGGGATTAGTAATTGTTATGAATGACTTATTCAAAATGCCCAAAGCTATGGTGCAGCTTTCTTATGTCCAATTCTTTTCCTGGTTTGCTTTATTTGCAATGTGGATTTATACAACTCCCGCCGTTACCCATCATATATACGGAGCAGTAGATACAAAATCGGCTTTATATAATGAAGGTGCAGATTGGGTTGGTGTTCTGATGTCTGTCTATAATGGCTTCGCGGCTGTAATGGCTTTCCTTTTAGTATGGATTGCAAAAAAGACAAGCAGAAAAACTGTTCATGCAATCAGTCTAATCTTTGGCGGAATTGGATTAGCATCATTTTATATAATTCAAGACCCTAATCTACTTTTGGTTTCTGAACTCGGAATTGGATTAGCATGGGCATCAATATTAGCAATGCCTTATGCAATTTTAACCGGCTCTCTTCCTGCAAATAAAATGGGAGTTTACATGGGAATATTTAATTTCTTCATTGTAATTCCACAGATAACCGCTGCTGCAATTCTAGGATTTTTTGTTAAAGATCTATTTGGGGGTGAAGCCATTTACGCACTTCTTCTTGGCGGACTTTCTATGTTTGCTGCTGCTGCTTTAGTAATGTTTGTTAAAGATGAAAATTAGTTTATTGAATTTACCTTAAAAAGATCACAACGAATATTTAGCAATTAACAAATCAATAACTTTTAAAGCAGAATCAGAAAAAGAGGGATAAAGTCCGGAACTTAATTTTGCAGCTTTATTGTACAGCTTTATAAATTTAAAAGGGCTGCCGACACACTTAACAAGTTCATCCTTTCCTATTTTTTCGAGAATTAAGCTCGCCATAAAATATCCTGTTGAATGGCCTTTCTCTGGCAATGTTTGAGATAATTGTATGCCTGCTTCACGAGTTGAAGTAGGATTTGAATTAATTTGATTTAGTAATTTATCTATTTGATTAATTATATACGGAGTTCGACTTACATCATATATATATTGTCTTGCATGATCAGATATTGCAGCGTTTGGCTTAGTGAACCAATCTCTTTTATCAACCATATCCGCAATTCCTTCAGCTTCAATTTTTGCCAGCGCATCAACTAAATATGCATCATCCCAACTAACTTTACTTTCAGCATATTGAAGCTGCCGGTTTCTATACCAATGATGAAATTCATGAGAAAGAAAACTCATAAAATCCCATTCAATTGAAGCGGCTAAATCTACAACAATGGGAGAAGAGCCGCGCCCATTGCTTTCAAAAATCACAAATGAAACCGGTGGAAATTGAGAAACAGAAGATTGAGGTAAATATTCCAGAGTTCGTTTTAAAGCATCACGTGAATAATTATAGATTTGTAATTTTTTTAATTGTTCATCAATTAACTTTTTGTTATCTCTTACTTTTATAAAATGACTTAAGTGTGCTACATCATTTCCCGATGATAAAGCTTTATGTAGTTCATCTTTTTTTGATGGCATAAACACAAGTGAAAATGCATTTATAAAATATTGTTTTGAAAATTCTCCATTGGTTAAAACTTTATAGCCGGGAGTATTAAATAAGTTATTCCATTCAGATGAAGCTGGCTGTTGATTTGATTTTAGTATGCTGACAATTTTCCAGAATTGTTTGATTCCAGAAAATTCGAAATTAGCATTTACATTTTGCGAGAATGTAATGTTAGTAAAAATCAAAAGCGCTAAAAGTATTTTCATCATAGAAGTATTTAATTGATCTGAATAATCATCTAAACATAATTTGACTTCAAATAAGTCCCAACTAGGTTTATAATAAAAGTATACTCTTACTCTATTTTTAAAACCACATGCTTAATATTTTGTCTATTAAAAGTATATGTTATATGAACGAGTCCATCATTAGATTGAATTACTGCGGGATAACTAAATTCTCCATCATTTTCATTTTCCAAATTATAAACATCTTTCCAGTTCTCACCATCTCTTGAAACGGCTACGTTCAAAATATTTCTTCCATTTACCCAATCACTACCATGGTACAAAGGATTGTAAACCAAAACTTGCAGGCCATTCGTCAACGTAACCGCATCAATTCCTGAATTTGGATTTGGCAAATTTGTATCAGTTAATTTGCTCCAGGTTTCTCCATTATCCTTTGACCATGATTCAACAATAACATTTTCTTTGCTGCGGCAGAGCATTTGTAATTTTTCATTTCCGTACTGCAAAATTGTCGGCTGGATTACATTGAATTTTGTGGAAGTATCAACCAAAACTTTTTTCCATGTATCTAAGTCGTCAGTAGTCAGTTCAATATGTACGCTCCACTGACCATCAATATCTTCTACACTTGAGGGGCAAATAATTTCACCTGACTTTAATTGAATAGGCTTATCTTTAATCGGCCCAAGAAATCCATCAGGGAGTCTCATTCCACCCGACCAATTTAATCCGTCATTAGTGGAAGATTTAACAACTCCCCACCATTCTCTGGGATTTTTTCCAACTTTGTAAAATAATAATAACCTTCCACTATTGGATTTAAACAAAACCGGATTCCAACATGGATATTGGGTTGCCGAATCAATGATTCCATTTGCAGCTTCGATTGGTTTTTCCCAATTTCCTTTATTGTTAATTGATGTCCAAATACAAACATCATTTGCTCCTTCGTGCGAACCTCCAAACCAGGCAGCCATCAGTTTATTATTTTTTAATTCAACAATTGTAGATGCATGACATGACTCGAAAGGTGGATTTTGAAATATGAATTCGCTATTAATTAATTCGGCATTTTGAGGATAAGAGTTGATTGCGGCGAGCAAAGCTAATGATGCTATTTTAATTTTATTTTTCATTAAAATTAAAATAACAAAAATTATTTTATTTAATTGCCAAAAGAAATTACTTCCTTTTCTATTGCTTTCTTCCTGTAATCAAATATCTTTTTTACTGAGTTTTTCACAAATAATTTATGAATTATTCCTTTTAATATTCCTCCGCGTAAATCGTAATCGACATTGTCTTCCATAATCACAAAGCCATCGACTTGTTGAAATTTATGAGTGTGTATCCAAATTTTATAAGGGCCGTTTAACTGTTCATCAATAAAAATATTTGGGGGAGAATATTTTGCAATTCTAGTTTTCCAATTAACAGGAATACCGTAAAGCTTAATAGTATATTCAAATTCAGCTCCCTCTTTCATAACCAAAGGCGGTTGAGATTTCATTTTAAAATCTATCCAACTCGGAGTAACCAGAGCTAAATTTTCCGGTTTCTGAAAAAATTCAAAAACTCCAGTTAAATTAGATTTTATTTTTTGTGTCTGTCTAAAATTATACATCTGGTAAATTAATTAATTATAAAATAAGATTAGACTTTATCGTAAAACTTTTTAGGCACCCACAGAAACCCGAAACATTCACCATTTTCTTTTTCAATATGTTTGTGATGAATTTTATGAGCCCGTCGCATTGCTAGTAAATATTTTTTATCTGAATTTCTAAAAATTTTTATTCTTTGATGAATAAAAATATCATGAGCTGAGAAGTAGGCAATTCCATATATCGAAATACCCAATCCGATCCAAAAAAATATTTTGTCAAATCCGGCAGAAATTCCTATAAACAATAGCACTATTCCAGGCAAAGCAAAAATTAAAGCGAATACATCATTCAACTCAAAAAAGCTGTCATCATTTTTTAGGTGATGATCTTTATGAAGATTCCACAATGGGCCATGCATAATATATTTGTGTGTTGACCAAGCAACGAATTCCATAAAGGCAAAGCTTAGTATCACAAGAAAAATATTAATATATATCATAATTGAATTACTTATTATTTAATTGATAAATCATTCTTCGTTTTAAAAAAATAGTTTTAAATATCTATACTGAATGTAATTGTCATCATACAATATTAAAGAAATAAATTAAGCATGGTTAAAAAAAGAAATTGTGCAAAAATATAATGTATAATTAGGCCATCCTTATACTTAGCTTTTAACTTAAATCCAATAAAGCCAAATATAAATGCGATAATAAACCAGCTTATATAATTTTTCATTGGGACAATATTTGCATTCCATTGCCAGTAGTTTAATTTAATTGCAACCGGCTCTAATATATAATCAAACAAAACCGCCAGCACGCCAATAATAAGACTGTTAAAAAAAACATTTAATTGAACAGAGTTATCTGTTAGGGTGAATAGGCCGACTAATACAATAGTCCAATTCAATCCGATTACTAATGGGACACCTAAAATTTTGAATCCGAGAATATTTGAATAAAAATAATCTCCAAATATTATTGAAGTGTTTACGCCGATTGCTTCAAAAATAATTGTTAACCCGAATATTGATAAGATCCAATAAAAAGTTTTAAGAGTTATATGATTCCTATTTACAAAAAGAATTAACAACGAAAAAAAAGCCAACCCATATGGAGTTAAATTTATTACCATATTTCTTGTTTGCGGCAAAAGATGCCATAGCACTCCAGCTAAAAAGTAAACATAAATAACAATGATGAATATTGTATTTAATTTATTGTTCTGTTTTTCCAAGTGACTCTTTTAAATTTGTTCGCAAATAAAGATTTGTATCCAAGTATTTGAAGCATAATTAATTGTGGTATAAACATTAAAATATTTATAACAACTTTTTGTTTTGAAATCAAAGATGAAATTGTTTTTTCAAAAATCATTAAAGCCAGAATAATTAAAAATTTTAATTGAAAAAATGCCATCGCAAATGGAAGAATAAAAATAATAAGCAACATAATTAGTAAACCAATAAATTTAATTGGACTGATATTAAATCCTATATAAAAATTTTTAATAAATCCGTTAAACGCTTCAGTAAAACTATCATACATTCTGCATTGTATAAAATTATTGCCAGCCAAGGTTACAGCTCTTAATCCCATTTTCTTAAAACCCTTTACAAATTCCATATCTTCCACAACTTTGTCTTTTACTCTTCTATGTCCGCCAAATCTTAAATAACTTTCTTTCTTTATCATCATAAATTGTCCATTGGCGGCAGCGAAAGATTTATTATTTGAACTATATACTTTTTTTAAAGGTAAAAATGTATAAAGCAGCCAGTCCATAAGTGGCACAATCAGCCATTCGCCCAAAGTTTTAATTTTTTGCGATGGGAATACAGAAAGTAATTCAACATTTTTATTAATAAATTTTTCATTAACGATTCGCAAAGTTTCTGGTTTCAAAGTTACATCAGCATCTAAAAAAATAAGTATTTCATTAGTGCTTTTTTCATAGAGCTGATGACATGCCCAATTTTTACCGAGCCAGCCGTTTGGCAAAGGTTTACCGTTAATTATGTTCAGCTTATTATTCGACGATTTATATTTTTCTAATATTTTAAGTGTTTTATCACTTGAAATATCATCCAAAACAAAAAGTTCATAATTATGATAATTGTTTTTAAATATTGAGTCTAAGCAATTTTTAATATTACGCTCTTCGTTTCTGGCTGGAATTAATATAGATAAAGGGATTTCTTCATTGCCAATTAAATTATCATTTCTAAGTCTTGGCGCAGTTAAATAATTGTAAATACAGATTGAAAGCACAACAATATGAGCACATAATATTAAAAAGAATAATATAGTTATTGTATCAAGAATCATTGTCGAAATAATCTTTATGAAATTTTCTGTTTGAAATTGTTTCGCTTAAGGAATTTAAGTTACTCGTAAACGATTTCTTATAATCGTCAAAATCGAAAAGAATTTCCTCAGCCAGAAACGTCCTTCCAAATCTGACTGCAGCAAATGGTTTCTGTTCATTTGCAAAATCAATAGCAAAACCAACTGTAATAACCTGGGTTCCGGGATTATCTTTTAAAAGTAATTTTATTCCATCTTTTAATTCTATGGGCCTTTTATGAAATGAATCAATTTTACCCTGCGGATAAATTGTAACACAATTGCCTTTTTGATTTAGCAATTTGGAAGCATAGTTCATAGAATTTTTTATAGAAATTTTATTGTTTAGATTAATTGAAAATGCTCCGAGATATCTAAAGAACCAATATTGCTTCAACTGCTCCTCAAGCATCATTATTTTTAATTTTAAATTTGTTTCATTTCTTAATATGTAATCGATAAAAAAACCATCCCACCAGCTAAAATGATTTGGTGTCACTAATATTGATTCCTGCGTTTTTGGAAAATCAATTTCATTTACAGAATAAAAATGAGAGAAATTTTTCTTCAGCAGTTTATCAATATAAAAATTGAATATAGTTCTAGCCCAATATTTTTCATCCGCCTTAATCATACAATTAATTCTTAATTTAATTCTCGTTTATAAATTAAACCACTTGCGATTTTTGCTGAGAGTAAAACCAAAGGAATGCCGCCGCCAGGATGAACGCTCCCGCCAACAAAATAAAGGTGATTAAATTTAGAAGAAATATTTTTTTTTCTAAAGAATGCAGAATATTTTGAATTAGACGACATTCCATAAATGCTGCCTTTAAGAGAGTTAGTTTTTTCTTCTATGCATTTTGGAGTTAATGTATTTTCAAAAACAATTTTTTGTGTCAGATCAATACCTAAAATTTTTTTAATCTTTATAATGACTTTTTCTTTTAGCTTTTCAGTTTCATCTTCCCAATTTTGGCCGGAATTGTAAGGAGTATTTATCATCACGAACCAATTTTCATAACCTGCGGGCGCGTCATCATTATTAAATTTTGAAGAACAATAAATATAAATTGTGGGATCATCCGGAATAATTTTTTTTATAAATATGTCTTCAAATTCTTTTTTGTAATCTGAAGAGAATAAGATGTTGTGTATTTCTAAATCTTTATGTGAACCTTTAATCCCCCAATAAAAAACTATTGCTGAAGATGAAGGTTCCTTTAAATCATGATCATGTTTGGATTGTACATCAGAAATTCCCAACAAATTCTTGCTTGTAAAATTCACATCTGCGTTGCTGACCACAAAATCATATTCTATTTTTTCATTATTAATTTGAATTCCTTCAACCGAATTATTTGAAATAATTATTTTGGTAACATCCTGATCAAAATAAAATTTTACATTCAACTTTAACGCTAATTCATAAAGCGCTTCAGTTATTGAATGAATACCTTTTTTTGGAACAAATGCCCCAATCCCATTTTCAACATGACTAATGACATTCAGAACAGATGGCGCTGAATAAGGATTTGAACCATTGTAAGTAGCATATCTGTCAAAAAGTTGAATTACTTTTGGATCGGTTAAATATTTTGAATTTGATTCGTGCATTGTTCTCATTAAATCAGGCTTATTTAATTTCATAAATAATTTTAAAGACTTTTTGTTAAATATTTCTTTTGGCTCCCACAGCTTGTTGAATAAAAATATTGGAGCAGTCAGCTCATAAATATTCTTAGTTTGGTTGAATAATTTTAAAATATTTTCTTCTTGTTCAGAAGTCTTGTTTACTAATTCATTAATAAATTCTTTTTGATCTGAATAAGCATTGATAATTGTTTTATCATCATAAAAATATTTACAGTTTATTTCTAATTTTTTCAGTTGAATAAAATCATTTATATGTACTCCGGCTGATTGGAATAATTCTTCCAAAACAAAAGGCATAGTTAATACGGACGGCCCGGAATCGAATCGAAATCCATTTTCTAGTATTTGATCGGCTTTCCCGCCAGGACATGAATTCTTTTCATAAACATCAACCTCAAATCCCATTACAGATAAACGAATTGCTGCAGCTAATCCTCCTAAGCCGCTGCCAATTATAGCGCACTTTTTCTTAACCATTTTTCTTTCGCTAGTTCATAAGTAAACAAATAAGATAAAACCAAGCTTACGGAATAAACAAAATCTTCCAGGGGTATTGTTAAAAATCTTTCACCCCAAATTGCAGATGGATTATAAACCAAAATCGGCAGCGAGGTTAGGAAATAGTTTACTATTAAGAATGGGATGAATGAAATTAAAATAAAGTAAATAAAATTTTTATTCCTGATGAAATTAAGCTTTGAAAATCCAATTAATGCAAAATATTATTGCAAGAAAAATGAAAACAGTAAAAGTATAATTCTGTTGAAAGAATATAAATCCAGTTAAGATTAACACCGGAGATAAACCCACCAAATAGGCATTCTTAAATTTTGATGGCTTTCCCTTCAAATAATAAATAAAAGTTTCATAAAGAAATATTATTGAGTAAGGTACTGTTATAAAAAATAGTATTTCTTCAATTGGAAGATTAAAAAAATTTATTCCGATTATATATTTATGATTAAACATCCAATCTCCTCTTGAAATTGCAATTGAATCCCATATTAAAAATGGAATTCCGACAAGCATAATTGAAATTGCCACTTGATTGAATTTTTTATAGAATTTTATTTTTTTTTCAAAAGACATAATCAATGGCACGATTACTATTAAAATATTTATAATTAAATATTCACTCACTATTTCAAACTCAAATTGTAAAGTTTACCCAAAATTTTATTTTTGTTATTGTCGAGTCTTTCACTATTTATCAAATATTCTGCGACCTTTTCAATTAAATATTTATCTTTTTGATTTTTTGAATTCATAATCAATGCATACAAAAATTCAGCATCATACTGGGCTTCTGTAGAATATCCTAAAATTGAGGGAATATTATGAAGAACTGCGAAACGTAAAAATCTAATTTCAATGTTTGTGCTGTCAAGGTTCACAGCAGAATCCAATTGCTTCAAGCCGTCTTTAACAGCACCAAGTTTATCCCACGGCCAAAAATCGTATTTTGCTTCAACTGATTTGCATACGCCTTCGTAAGCAATCAATAGAGGATCAGATTTTAAATCGTTTTGTTGCTGTAATTTTTGAATTAAATTTTCTAAAGAATCTAATGCTGCTTCTCTTTCAATTCCTGCATATAAAAGATTTCGTAATGAGTCAATTTGATTTGAAGTTAATTCATTAGCTAAAGAACAAGATTGAATTAGAATAAAAGCGGCGAAGATATATGAATAAATTCTTTTCAAGGACTTACCTCCCAATTAAAAATATTTAACTTAAAATACGATTTAATCAGCAAGCCGACCTTCGCAATATTTGAAATCCGGATTCGTTCTCTTTTAATTTCATTTATAGTTTTTCCGCTTAGTTTACTGAACAAAGTTCTATAATAAATATATGCCAGGTATACACCGAGCTTTACACCTTTTGGGAGTTTCAATATTCCAATTAAAGCATAATCAAATTCTTTCTTAATTTCTTCTTCAAATTTTTGTTTATTGAATTCATTTACTTCAATCATTTCATGCACATCAGGAAGATAAATTCTTCCTCTTTCCTCTATATCACTTTTTATATCACGTAAAAAATTTACTTTCTGAAAAGCTGAGCCAAGCTTCTTAGCATACGGTTTTAAAGTTTCGTATGCCTCATAGTTATTCTTCACAAACACCCTCAAACACATAAGTCCAACCACTTCTGCAGATCCGTAAACATAATTATCATATTCATTGGAAGCATAAGATGAATTTGTTAAATCCATTTCCATACTTATTAAAAATTTATCAATCAAATCATATTCAATATTATATTTTTTAACGGTTCTCTGGAATGAATGCAGAATAGGATTTGTTGAAATACCATTTTTAATTGCATGCTCAGTATCTTCCCGGAATTTTTTCAGCAGGCAGCTTTTATCATATCCGTCAAATGTATCAACGATTTCATCTGCAATCCTCACAAACCCATAAATATTATATATTGGTTCGCGGAATTCTTTGTGAAAAGTTTTTATTCCTAAACTAAATGATGTGCTATAAAATTGAGTAACAGTTTTACTTATTTCAGCACTGGTTTTATGATATAGTTGTATCATCTTTTAAAATCCTTTCGGTTACTAGCTTTGAACTAATTATAACCATAGGTAAACCTGTACCGGGTGTGGTTGATGCACCTACATAATACAAGTTTGGGAAATATTCGTCTTTATTAGAAGGCCTAAAAGCTCCAACTAAATTGATATCATGAGCCAAACCTAAACCCGAACCTCTATATAGATTGAATGATGATTCCCAATCACTGGGAGTCATAATTTTCATTGTCATTAAGTTCGATTTAATATCAAAGTTGATTCGATTAGAAAGATCAGAAATAATATTATCAGCAAGCAGATGAGCATCATCCCAATTTGGTTTGAATCTTAAATCTGGAACGGGGCAAAGAATAAATAAATTTTCACAACCTTCAGGTGCAGCATCAGGTTCATTCACAGATGGAACATTTACATAGTAGTATGGTTTGTGCGGATTAGTGGTAGAAGTAAAAATCTTATCTGCATAATCTTTAAAATTATTTCCTAAAAAATAATTATGATGCATTAAGCTGTCGATCTTTCCTTTTACTCCGAGATAAATTGTGAATGGTGCTAATGTCCAATGCATTTTATCTAATTTATTTTGACTGAATTTTTTTCTATTAAGAACAGAACCGCGAAATGAAGCTGCATCTGCATTAGCAATAAAAATATCAGCGTTCCATTTTTTACCATATTGATCTACAAGTTCATTTAATTTTCCATTTGAATCTGCAACTCCCACTATCTCTGTGTCAAAGTAGATTTGAACTCCCCTTCTATCTAAAATATTTAATATCTCCTCAACAATTCTGTACATGCCTCCTTTTATTCTCCAATAGCCATTATGTTTAAGCTCGGTATAATTCAACAGTGAATAAATAGCGGGAGTTTTAAATGGCGTTGCTCCAAGAAAAAAGGCGACAAGCGAAAATATAATTCTGACTTCATTTGACTGAAAAGTTTTTTCAACCTCTCCCCAAATTGTTTTAAATAAATATGGAATATGTTTCCAAGGAACTTGGCTTAACTTAAAAATGTATTCCATCTTACTGTCGAAGTTTGTTTTAACAACAGTTTGTTCGGTATCATTAAAAAATTCTGCTGCACGGCTTAAATATTTTTCAGCCTTTTCTTTAAGATTAGGTTCGATGTTGGCGAATTCTTTTTCTAATTTGTCTAAATCACTCCAAACTTTCTTTGGATTTTTTTGACCTTCAAAAAACACCTGGTAAATTGGATCAAGTTTCTCCAACTCAAATGGAATTTCTTCATTTATACTTTTAAACAATTCTTCCAATTCATAGGTCATGCTCATAAATGACGGCCCCATATCGAACTTGAAGCCGTCAAGTACAAGCCTATTCAGTCTACCACCCGCTGATCTATATTTTTCCAAAATGGTAACTTTATAACCTTCGTTTGATAAACGTAATGCTGTTGACAATCCACCTAAACCTGAACCTATTATTATTGCACTTTTCATAACTTTAATTTCTTGAATAATATTTTACTTAAGTAATGTCATTTTTTTTGTTTGAACAAAATTCCCTGCTCTTAACTGATACAAATAAACTCCACTTGATAAAGAGCTTGCATCAAAATTTAGATTGTAAGTTCCTTCGTTCATTTCTTTATTTAATAGTGTTGCAATTTCTTGTCCCAATAGGTTAAATACTTTTAATGAAACTTCTTGCTTAACAGGTAAAGAGAATTCTATTTTAGTTGAAGGATTAAATGGATTCGGAAAATTTTGAGCTAAATTAAAATTTGATGGTGTTTTGACTTCTGAAGTTTTAACATCAGTTAAGCCGCCAAATTGTACTACTGTTCCATTTGCTAAAGCTGCAAAAACACCAAACCCGCTTCCGTTTTGATTACTAGAAGGATCTAAAAATCCGGATGCAAACACTGCCGCAGTTCCTCCTGCCAGTCCGGTTAAATCTGCTGTAATTGAAGTAACTATCGTATTATTATCATCACCCGGAGTAATATCTAAAGTGTATGAAGATGCAGGAACTGCTAAATAATCTGTTATATCTCCATAACTGGCATTATCAACTAATGTGGCTACTCCTCTTGCAATTATATCAACTGTTGGTGCATCAGTTGAACCATGCAGAACGAAAAACTCCACTTTGCTAGTGTCTTGCGCAGCTTCTCTCGCCATGTCTTTTACAAATAATGTAAAAGCTGTACTTTTCCCATCAGGATTTGATGCATACATTCCAGGGTCTAAAACTCCATTTGCAAATGCAACATAAGTTCCACCAGCATTAAGGGTAACTTGGAAGTTTTTTAATGTATCACTTGCAGAAGAACTTGTTGGAGGAGCAACACCAATATTTAATAACACTCCTGCCGGTGCATTTATGAAAGGTGTAGCTTCTCTAAAACCAAAATCATCTAACAATAAATTCCCATTCAAATAAATATCCACTGAACTTGCTGCTTTGTCAGCTGCATTGTGAATAACTTGTAATCTCGCTGTTGGTTCAAACTGAACGACTGTACCGTTCGGTAATGCTGCAAAAACTCCGAATGTAGCTCCGTTTTGATTACTGGAAGGATCTAAAAATCCAGATGCAAACACTACTGCGCTTCCTCCATCCAATCCATTTAAATCTGCAAGTACAGAAGTAACAACTGTATTATTATCACTTCCTGGAGTAATGTCTAAAGAATAGGCTGTAGGATCAACTTCAAGATATGATGTAATGTCGCCGTATGCTGCATCATCTACTAACTTACCTACACCTCGCGCAATTATATCAACTGTGGGGGCATCTGTTGAACCATGCAGTACAAAAAAATCAACTTTTGAAGAATTAACTGCTGATTCTCTCGCCATATCTTTTATGAACAGCGTAAAAGCCGTACTTTTCCCATCCGGGTTTGCGGAATAATTTGCCGGGTTTAATACACCATTGGCTATTGCAACGTATTTTTCACCTTCCGTTAATGTAGCTTGAAAATTTTTCAGTGTATCATTTACAGAACTGCTGTTTGCGGCTGCTACTCCAATGTTTAATAAAACACCAGCAGGGGCATCGATAAACGGTGTTGCTGTCCTGAATTTGAAGTTATCTAATAACAGCGTACCATTTAAATAAATATCTACAGAATCTGCTGCTTTGTCTGCTGAATTATGAATTACTTGTAATCTAGCAGTTTGTGAGAAAGAAATTGAACTAACTAGCATTATGGCAAGTAATACAAAAAAACTTACTCTAAATGTTTTCATATGGTCTCCTTTGTTTATAAATTTGTCTAAATAATGTCTAAACAATAATACAGAATTGTCTAATATTTGTCAAGCATTAAATCAAAATTAATTTTAAATTAAACCGAATAAATTTCTATAACAATAGTGATATAAATATGTTATAGTGATTGTTAAATAATCTCAGATTTTATTGATATTTTTAAAATGAAGAATATTCTTGACAATTATTAGACAACATATTATGTTTACAGAATGGAAATTGAAAATAAATATTCGATAAAAGCTGTTTCGTCAATTACGGGAATAAATGAACACACAATTCGGGCTTGGGAAAAGCGATATAATGCCATCACTCCTCAAAGATCTGATTCTAATCGTAGATTTTATTCTGACTTAGAAATAGAAAAGCTTCGGTTATTAAATAAAGCAGTAAATATTGGACATAATATTGGGAGTATTGCGAAATTGTCAATAGCAGACTTAAATTCCATGCTTGATAATAATCCCGTTCATTCAACCAATGATAAAATTTATTCTGATGAAGTTCTTGCTGACACAGAAACACTTCTCCGGCTTTGTATTGATGCTATAAAAGAATATGATGGAAAGAGTCTTGAAACATTACTATTAAAAGCATCCACTAAAATGAGCCAGCCGCACCTGATCGAAAATTTAATTGTCCCTCTCATTTACAAAGTTGGTGATCTTTGGCATGATGGAAATATAAGAATTGCTAATGAGCATTTAGCTTCTGCTGTAATAAGATTTTTTCTGATGAATTTGATTGATCAGCATACTCCTTCCCAAAATGCACCAATAATTATTTCGGCCACACCTCGCGGACAAGAACATGAATTGGGAGCATTAATAGTTGGAGTTGTAGCATCATCAGCGGGATGGAAAGTTATTTATTTAGGACCAAATTTGCCTGTAGAAGAAATTGCGGCTGTAACTGTTAATTTAAATGCAAAAATTGTTTCTCTAAGCATTGTTTATCCAAATGACGATCCTCAGCTAAATAAAGACCTGATCAATTTAAAAAAAATGCTGCCTTCAAAAGTTTCTTTAATTGCCGGAGGAAGAGCTGCAAGCGGATATAAGAGCACATTGGACGAAATAAATGCAATCGTGATTAAAGACAGTAAACAACTAGGATCGGCACTTGAGACGATTAGAGGGAAATGATAATTGAGAATTATATCAATTTATAATATGTAAAAATTAGGTGCTTAACTTAAATCAAAATATAAATTACGTAAATGGTTTATTTTTTTTATAAAAGGAAATTGTTATGAGAGATCCGGGCAATGTTAAAACAATAAATTCAGCTTCTGATGATTCGAATGAAGATCATGTATTATCATCGATTGAAACTCCTTTACATAAGGATGCATTTAGAATTGATGATCAGCTAAAAATAGAATTGATAGAAAAAAACTTCAAAGAAATAATGCATATTCTTGGACTGGATTTGAATGATGAAAGTTTAAAAGACACTCCAAAACGTGTAGCTAAAATGTACGTGAAAGAAATATTCAGCGGATTAAATCCTGAGAATAAACCTCAGCCGACGCTATTTGAAAATAAATTTAATTTCAAGGAAATGCTGGTTGAAAGAAATATCACTATTTATTCTTATTGCGAGCATCATTTTGTTCCGATAATTGGTAAAGCGCATATTGCCTACTTTCCGACTAACCATATAATTGGTTTATCAAAGCTGAATAGAATAGCTCAATATTTTGCAAAG
Organism: uncultured Ignavibacteriales bacterium; assembly: GCA_963731745.1. Classification (GTDB taxonomy): domain Bacteria; phylum Bacteroidota; class Ignavibacteria; order Ignavibacteriales; family Ignavibacteriaceae; genus CAVSWT01. The sequence continues at coordinate 161,998 of CAVSWT010000010.1, read as the reverse complement.
CGCCCCCAAGTTCAAGAAAGATTAACTATCCAAATTGCAAATGAGTTGAAAAATGTTTTGCAGACAGAAGATGTAGCTGTGCAGATTGAAGCGGATCACCTTTGTGTTGCTTCGAGAGGTGTGAATGACATTAATAGCTCAACTGTTACATCAAGCTATAGTGGAAAATTTTTAAATAATGAAACTCGCAAGGAATTTTTAATTAATATTAAACCAAATTAAATATTTACAATTGATTTTTTATTTTAGTAAAAATATTGAAGTGTCGAATGGTTTATTTTCTCTGATCATATCTAATTTCTCATCAAACATTAAATTCAAAATAATATCATCAATATTTTATTCTATTTTAAAAACACGCCAGCCATATCCATCAATTCCTATATCAGCACTACCGTTATTCACATTCAGGTTTTCATTTGAAATGACATCAACCAATTTTGAAGAGTTATAAACTTTGGGAATTTGTAATGTAACAGATTGATTATTTTCACTTTTGTTTAACACAATAATCAACTTTTCATTTACATCAGCGCGCATGTATGAATAAATATTATCATCAACATAAATAGTTTTAAAATCGCCATAACGCAACGCAGAATGCTCATTTCGCATATGCACAATTGAGCTTGTAACTTTCAACATATTTTTCTCTAAATCATCAAGTTGATTTCCGAACCTCATCATTCGTCTGTTGTCAGGATCATCAGCGCCTGTCATCCCAAATTCAGAACCATAATAAATTACCGGAATGCCGGGAATTGTAAAAATGAATGAATAATATAATTCAGCTTTCTTATAGCTCGAAGCATGATCAACTTTTGGAGGATTAGTCCATGCCATTTCACGCATATCAACTCCCTGCTTAGGAACATCGCCATCAGCATAAGCCATGAATCGGACTTTATCATGACTATCCATGATGTTACCCATTAAATGATGATTACCGAAGGCTGAAATTGCTTTATGCAGATCTACATCTAGTTCTTTAAAAGATCTTTGCTTCTCTAAAATAATCGGAATTGCTGAGTAAGACAGGTTAAAATCAAATTGAGCAGATAATTGCCCGTTGTTAACGTAAGAGCCGATTAATTTGTAATCGCCAAATGTCTCACCAATTTGATAAACTTTTTTGCCTTTTGGAATTTCAATTTCTTCTTCAAGTTTTTTTGTCAAAGCCCGCCAAAATCTATTTGGAACATGCTTGACCGCATCATGCCTAAACCCGTCCGCTCCGCTTTCTTTAAGCCACCAAATACAATTATTAACCATATAATTAATTGGATCTTCTGTTCTAGTATAATCGAATGACGGCATATATGGTTCAAACCAGGTTGTTAAACGATACTCATCCCAAAGCCTTAAGTTTCTACGTCCATCCGGGAGCATTAAAGTGCCAAACCAATCCGGATGTTCCTTGTATAAAGGATTTTCTAAATGAACATGGTGTGCTACGATATCAAGTAAAACTTTTATTCCATGATTATGTGCTGTGTCAACTAATTTTTTAAGAGTTTCTATTGTCCCGAATTTTTCTTCGACCTGGTTTCACTTAATTGGCCAATAACCATGATAGCCTGAATACCATCGATATGGTTTAGGAGACTCACGGTATGCATCATTTGGATTATCATAAACTGGTGAAATCCAAAAACATTTATTCCTAAAGAGTCGAAATAACCTTCCTCAATTTTATCAATTATTCCTTTAAGGTCCCCTCCTTCGTAGTTGGCTTGCTGAAAAAGCGAATCATGAACAACCGGCTGGTCAAGACTTTTATCGCCATTGTCAAACCTATCAATCATAATTGAGTATATTGAACCGTCATGCCATGTTGTATGCACTTTCTCATCTCTTTCAGTATCACCATTATAGAAAAAAACTGACTGCAGATTACTTCTATGTGCATTATTAAAAATGACTAATCTAAGAATTTTTTCTCCGGTTAAGTCATCTTTGTTTAATTCAACCTGGATTTTGTTACCAGCAATATTAATTGATGACTCTTGTATTTTTTGATTGTTAAGTAGAGCAATAATATTTTTATTTTGAAGTACAAAATCGCTTCTGCCTTTATCATAAAAAAAATCAATTAAAATTTTGTCACCGATAATTTGTTTTTCAAGAATATACAAATAATCTGTATCGGCCTTATTTTCCTGAATTTTAAGAACCGAATTAAATCCGTCAAACCCTGTTGGTTCAGTTTCACTATTTGCAGGATCCAGAATTTCTTCCCCGTCCACGTTAAACTTATAAGTATAATGACCAGGCTCCAATGGGATCTCAGTTTTAAAAATTCCATTACCATCTTTATCAGTTAATTTATTGGTGCTCCGGTTCCAATTATTAAAACTTCCAATTATAGAAATATTTTTAACTTCATTATCTGGTTTATATTGAAAGGTATGAAGACTTATATTTTTTTGATCTTCAAGAAATATCGGAAGTGAATAAGTCTTTCCCCCAAGCTCAAAATCAAGCAAGGTAACTGCTGAAATGTTATCCTTTGGTTTAAGAATAAGTTTATTATTTTTATTATCAACTCGTGCCGATAATTGATTGTTATTTAATAAGCTTATATTATAATCTGTAGAGTAAAAAATATCACTAATTAATAAAGTATCTTGAACATTCGGTTTAACCTTTATCGGTTTAATCAAATCGGTTAATTGCTGAGCTTTGCACGCAGCAAAATTTAAAAGGATTAAAATTAGAAAAGCACCGCTTGAATGATTAAATCGCATAAATTTTTACCTTAAATCTCTTTATATTCTTCTAAAGTTATTAATGTGTGGTGCTTAATTTTGTTTCTGCTAATGGATCATGAACCCTTTCTTCTTTAACAAGCATCCACAATATTGCAGAAATTGTTAATGTAACAGTGCTGATTATAAATATTAAATTTTTATCAACAGCTTGACTAATTGCCAATCCAATTCCAAAACTTGCCACCAACTGCGGGAGCACTACCGCTAAATTAAATAAACCCATATATAGCCCCATTTTTGATTGATCGACTTGCTGAGACATAATTGCAAATGGTAAACTAATGGTAGAGGCCCAACCGATGCCAAGAATAGCCATAATTACATAGATAACTACCGGCGTAAATCCAAAGAGCAGGAGTAATGCATAACCTATAGCCATTGAGGCAATACATATAAAATGTGTTTTTACTTTACCAATTTTTTGTGCAATTGGCAGTAAAACAAAAGCCGGAAGAATTGCTCCCACTGCATTTAAAATTAAAAAACTGATTGTTACTACTTTGCCCATTTGAATTGAGACGCTATCAGGTATCACAGAACCTTCAACGATACCAAAAACTTTATATTGAACATATGCAAACATATAAATGAACATTGTTTGAATGCCGATCCACGTAAAAGAATGTGCTGCTAAAACTTTTTTAAAACCAATTATTCCCTTTTCAGATTTTGATTTGCCTTCGGTTTTTCTTAGTAAAACCTTAAAGATAAAAATAAGGGTAATAATGAAACAAATAATTTCAGCATAATAATTATCAAAAGTTATTTTTAATAATCTCATTGTTATGGCATAGACCGCATATAAAAGGAATCCCCAGAGAGGTTGAATAGAAATTAGAATTTCACCGAATGAAGATTTACCCTTAACCTCATTTATTTCTTCAGAATCATGATTTAATTCTTTTGGTTCTTCAATAAAAAATGTTGGGATGACTGAAAGAATAAAAACCAGGAAAACTCCAAAATATATTAACACATAATTATCCCAAATAGCCCCAATGACGTATGCCAAAACACCGAAAGTTCCGGAGATTGTCTGCATCCAGGTATACCCTTTTGTACGTTCAACTCCTTCCGGAGTTACATCAGCAATCACAGATCGTGTCGGATTAAAACTAACATTAATAGCCAAATCTAAAGTTAAAGCAACAGCAATCGCAACTCCAAGAATTCCGCCAATTCCCATTGTAGAAGAAATTACGTCAATATTCGGAATGCTAGAAGCATTAACGCCGCTAAAAATCCACCTATCAAAATGAATGGCCTTCTTCTTCCCTTCCATAACCAGACGCGATCGCTTATAACTCCAATTATAACTTGTCCTAATATGCCGGCAATAGGTCCTGCTGCCCACACTAAGCCTATATCATGAATATCTAATTTATACTTAGTACTGAGTATCCAGCTTAAAGCTGAAATTTGAATTGAAAGAGCAAAGCCCATTGCAGTAGCAGGTAGACTAAGGAGCGCATAAAATGAGTTGGAAAGCTTTTTCTGAATTTCTAACATGAAGAACCTCGTCCTTTAATTTGCGTTTGCAAAACAGATCAACCCTGTTAAAATATGAAGTAGTGTTTTAATTTACTATTATTTAATGGATAATTTGATTTCTAAAACTTTGTGATAGTAAATATTTGTTGTAGAATAGAAAATTAAATACTTTTCAGTTCTCAAATACTAATTTTGAAAAAAATGTCTGAACAAACAAACGAAAAAAATATTACCGTTAACCGTAAAGCAAGGCATGAATATACAATTATTCAAACTTATGAAGCAGGAATTGTACTGCAAGGAACCGAAGTTAAAGCATTAAGGCAAGGGAAAGCGAACCTTGTTGACAGCTATGCAACTTTAATTAGAAATGAAGTTTGGTTAATAAGTGCCCACATAAGTCCATACGAACAAGGAAATATAAATAACCACGAGCCGACTAGAAACAGAAAGCTCTTATTAAACAGAAGTGAGATTCGCAAATTGATTGGAAAGACTAAGGAAAAAGGTCTTACTCTGGTTCCTTTAAGATTATATTTTAAGGACGGAAAAGTTAAAGTTGAACTTGCACTTGCAAAAGGCAAAAAAGTTTATGATAAACGTGAAGCCATTGCAAAGAAAGACATGCAAAGAATTCAAGAAAGAAGAATAAAATTTTAATTTTATTTTATTATTTTTAGCTTCTATTTTTTCATAAATAATTCAATAGAATTTTATAAATGACCAAAAGTATATTTGCGCCAATTAATGAACAGATGGATCTTATTAAAAGAGGTGCATTTGAAATAATTCCAGAAGATGAGTTAGTTAAGAAATTAGAAAAATCAATTCAATCCGGAAAACCACTTAATATAAAACTAGGTTGTGATCCTAGCAGGCCCGATTTACATATTGGCCATTCAGTTGTATTAAGAAAGCTGGCGCAATTTCAATCATTAGGGCACCAGGCAATTTTGATAATAGGTGACTTCACAGGAATGATTGGCGACCCATCCGGTAGAAATGTTACCAGGCCCGCATTATCTTTACAGGAGACAAGAATTAATGGTCAATCTTATTTTGAGCAAGCATCAAAAATTTTAAGCAAAGAAAAAACAAAAATAGTATACAATTCAGAATGGTTAAGCAAAATGAACTTTGAAGATGTCATTAAACTTGCTTCAAAGTATACAGTTGCAAGAATGATTGAAAGAGATGATTTTACTAAAAGATTTAAAGCCGGAGAGCCAATTAGTGTTCATGAATTTTTATACCCGCTTGCCCAGGCAATGGATTCGGTTGCAATTGAAAGTGATGTTGAGTTAGGCGGAACTGATCAAAAATTTAATCTGCTGGTTGGAAGAGATATTCAAAGAGAATATGGAAAAGAACCGCAAGTCATCTTAACCATGCCCCTAATTGTTGGGACTGATGGAGTAGAAAAGATGAGCAAGTCTTACAATAATTATATAGGAATTTCCGATTCGCCAAAGGATATTTTTGGAAAGACTTTATCCATACCAGACAGTTTGATTTATAATTATTATGAACTTGCAACAGATATTTCGAATAAAGAACTGCTTGATATCAAAGATAAATTAAATGGTAATTCAGTTAATCCAAGAGATTTAAAAAGATCATTAGCTAAAACTCTAGTTGCAATGTATTACGGCCAGAATGAAGCTGATGAAGCCGAAGCTGAGTTCGATAAGATATTTATCAGCAAAGAAATTCCGGATGATATTCCAGAATATCAATTAGAAAATGGAATAGATGAAATTGGAATTTTGGACTTAATCGTAAAAGTAAATTTTGCTCCGTCTAAAGGTGAAGCAAGGAGACTTGTAACACAAGGCGGCGTTTTAGTCGACGGAGAAAAAATAACAGACATCGCTGCCAAAATTAATTTAACGAAAGAATCAATCCTCAAAGTAGGAAAGAGAAAATTTATTAAAATAAAAAAAGTATCTTGAAAGGAGATGAGAATTTGTATGTTCCATCTAAAATATTTTTTACAAAAGGGGTAGGCCGTCACAAAGAATATTTAAGTTCTTTTGAACTGGCGTTAAGAAGTGCTGGTATTGAAATCTGCAATCTCGTTACAGTAAGCAGTATCTTTCCAGCAAATTGCAAAAGAATTTCAAAAGAAGAAGGTTTGAAAGAATTAACTGCCGGACAAATCACTTTTTCCGTAATGGCAAGAAATTCTACTAATGAACCCAATAGACTAATAGCTTCATCAATTGGAGTAGCTTTACCAGCAGACAGTGGGCAGTATGGTTATTTGTCTGAACATCATCCATTTGGACAGACAGAAAAAGTTGCCGGAGAATATGCAGAAGATTTAGCAGCAACTATGCTTGCAACAACATTAGGTGTGGATTTTAATCCCGATATTGATTGGAGCGAAAGAGAAAATATTTATAAAATGTCTGGCAAAATAGTACGCTCATTTAATATCACTCAATCAGCGGAAGGTGATAAAAATGGATTGTGGACAACGGTTATTGCTGTTGGTGTTTTACTTCCATAATTGAAGGTTATAATTTGCTAAATGAATTTGTGTTTTGGATTATATTTATAATAATAGCAGCAACGATAATAATCGTCGATTTGTATGTTACTGATAATAGAACTGGTACTTTAAATTTAAAGCGAAGTTTAATTTGGAGCGGTATTTGGATAAGTACCGCTTTACTTTTTTGTGTTGGCATTTATTTTTTTTTAGAAAAAGGACATACTCGAAGCCTTGAATTCTTAACTGGCTACTTAATAGAATATTCCCTTTCAATTGACAACCTATTTGTATTTCTATTGATATTTAAAGTTATGGATGTTCCTAAAGAGCATCAACCGCATGTTCTTAAATGGGGTATATTAAGTGCAATTGCATTTAGAATTATATTTATACTAATAGGTGTGAGTTTAATAAAATTATTCCATCCTATAATTTATATTTTTGGAATCATATTACTTTTTGCTGCTTACAAGATGGCATTTGGCGGTGAACAGAAGATTGATTACGAAAAAAATCCGTTGATTAAAATTGCAAAGAAGTACTTTAATTTTTTACCAGGTTTCACAGGAAAAAATTTCTTCACCAAAAAAGATGGAAAATTGTTCGCTACTTCAATGTTCCTTACTCTCTTATTAATTGAATCATCGGATATTGTTTTTGCAGTGGATTCTATACCCGCGGTTATTGCAATTACCAGAGATGAATTCATAATAATAACATCTAACATTTTTGCGATACTTGGATTACGTGCACTTTATTTTGCGCTTTCGGGTATAGTTGACATATTTGTGTATTTAAAATATGGTGTTGCAATCATTTTATTTTTTGTGGGATTAAAAATGCTTCTTGTCAGAATTAATCCATATTCCCACAATAATTTCTTTGGGTGTAATTATTTTCTTTTTGGCAGGATCGATTATATTATCACTCATTCATCGTTCGCTTCAAAAGAAAAAGTGACTCTAAATTAAAACTTAAAATTCTATAGTTTAGTTTTTAGTTTCTCTTCTCTTCATCATTCCAAATAAATGAATACTTACAGCAATAAAAACCCCGACCAGCATCGGTTCAATCTGATATAACAAACTATTCATAAATATTTCATCACGGATAAAGTACCAAATAATACTTGTGCTAACCGCGGCAATCATTTCAATTAAAATAATTTTTTGCGAGATTTTTATTTTTGGATAATATGCACTTACAATTGGAAGTATAATTCCGGGAATACAAAAGGAACCAACTGTATACCAAATCCCTATTACCGATGGAATTAAGTATGCTAAAAATATTGATACAACCCCTGAAATTATTAAACCATACATCGTATAACTTTTTAATTTATTTTCATTTTGATTTTTATTTAATCTAAAAATAAAATCTCTTCCAATTGTTGTAGCGCTTAGAAATAAAAAACTGTTAAATGTCGACATAATCGTTGCAAATAATGCTGCATAAAAAATTCCTTTAACTCCTGAAGGAAGAATATTTTCAGCGAGCAAAGGAAATGAAAGAACCGGTTGATTTAAATTAGGTAAAAGTGCACGCGCATATAATCCTGTAGATGTAGTTAAAAAATCAAACAAAGCCCAAAAGAAAATTGAAATTATAATTCCTTTAACAGCAATATTACCTGTTTTAGCTGCATAGCATCTTTGATGAAAACCGGGATCAGCGAAAGTCCACAGAGCAATAAAAAACCATATTATAATAAAAGTCGGCGAAGCCCCGCCTGTTAACGTTAAATGTTCAGAAGGTAAATTAATTTCTAGAAACGAAAAGTCACCCAGTTTATTAAAAGCAAAAAATAAAACCAGGAAGAATCCAATAAACATTATAAAAAATTGCAGTGCATCAGCATAAATATTTGAGCGAAATCCGCCTTTAAAAAGATAGACTATTGATAAAAGTAAGGCTAAGATTAAGCTGACAATTGTACCGATATTAAATATAAGCGACAGAAGATTTGCAGTCATCAAAAGATAAGGCGCAGGAGAAACTAAAATAAAAACCAGAATTGCTGCTATCAATCCTACTTTTTTATTATAAGTTTCTGTAAGCTTATCAGGAATTGTAAAAAGAGAAGCGGCTCTAATTTTCTTTGCAAAGAATATTGCAAATAAAAAAGCAAAAACATAATAAGGAAAGCCTTGAGTAAACCAGCTTGCAATTCCATATTTGTAAGTAAACTCCCCTACTCCAAGAATTCCGCCATACCAGGTGGAAACATTAGTAAGTATAAAAAGAAATAAACCAACTTTTCTTCCAGACAATAAATAATCATCTGCGGAGGTTTCATCTTTTCTTCCTGCCCAAAATCCAATGGCTATCACTGATAGAAAGAATAAAACAATTATTAAAATATCTAGTGCACTAAATGAAACCATTTTTCCCAAATAATTAAAAATTAAAAATGAATAATTAACAATGAATTCCCAAATCTCTAATTGATTTAAACGCTATTATCAGCAATCAGCATCAGCAATTAATTTAGTTGATTATAGCTATTTGACTTTCATCTTACAATAGATATTTTTTATAATTAAATAAATTGCTTAAATGAAATGATTAATTTTTATGACTTTATAAACAATAATGAGCTTTTTAAAAAGTTCAAAGTTGATGAATTGCTCTTTTGCGAATACAAATGTCCAATTGATAAAGACAAAGTTACAATTTGGTCACATAACAACGTATTCTTTTATGTATTAAGCGGCAAAAAGAAATGGATAACAATTAAATCAGAATACTTGCTTAATGAAGGCGAAGCAGCTTTTGTTAAGAAGGGTGCAAATATAATTCAGCAATATTTTTATGAAGCTTATTGCGTTCTCACTATTTTTGTCCCTGATAGTTTTATTAAAAATGTTATAGAAAAACATCAATTAAAACTTTTGTCAGGAGATAAAAAATATCAGAGTGATAAAGTAATAAGGATTAATGTTGATGAAGTTTTAACCACATATTTTCAATCTGTACTTTCATATTTTCTAAAACCAGAACCTCCGCTAAAAGATTTACTTAAACTGAAATTTGAAGAATTTATTATTTCTCTTCTTGCCAATAATAATAATCTTGAATTGGCATCTTATTTCAAAGAAATTTCAGCATCAAATAGAATTTCATTAAAAGAAATAATGGAGGGAAATTTTTATTACAATATGGGACTCGATGAATATGCCCGTTTGTCCGGCAGAAGTCTTTCAGTTTTTAAGCGTGATTTTGAATCTACATTTAATACAACGCCGGGAAAATGGTTAACAAAAAAAAGAATTCAATTTGCTAAATACTTAATCGAAAACAGTGAAAAAACTCTTGATGAAATAATTGTTGAAAGCGGATTTAAAAATCAATCTCACTTTATTAAAGTATTCAAAGATACATATCAAACAACCCCTTCTAAATTTAAAAGAAACCTTTAACCCTACATTTAATCTCAAAAAGAACTTCTAAACAAATTATTTAAACTTTTAAGCAAAAATAAATCAAAGCTTAAAGTTTAATTTTCTTCCCAGTCACTAACAATTTTTTTCAATTAATAATTAATAATAAAGGAGAAATCATGATTGCACAGGCAAATAATGATCTTCAATTTATTGCTGAACAATTAAGAAAACCCATTTGGAGATGCAGCGTTTGAGATTCGGGGAAACGATGAACGAAAAAAACAGATTCCTGTATGAATTTGTTTTTGAGGTAATGAATCTTCAAAACAATGAAAATATTCTTGAAATAGGATTTGGGAACGGAAAATTTTTCAAAGAGCTTTTTGAGAAGTGTAATGAACTAAAAGTTTTTGGAATCGATTATTCAGAAAAAATGGTTGAGTTAGCCGAAAGTTTTAATGAAACAGAAATAGCTGCCGGGAAATTACAGTTAAAATTAGCAGGAAGTTCAAATATTCCTTATCCGCATAATAAGTTCGATAAAATATTTTGCAACAATGTAATTTATTACTGGGAAGATCCTTCACATCATCTGCAAGAAATTTATCGCGTTCTAAAACCAGGCGGCAAATTTTATACTGGAATCAGATCAAAAGAAAGTTTGTCGCAACTTCCGTTCACAAAGCATGAATTTATTTTATATGAAACCGAAGAATGGGAAGCTGTTTTAACTCAAAATGGATTTACAAAAATCAAAATCCTACAAAAAAAAGAACAAGCAGAACAGGATGTGTTTGGGCCGGTTCAGCTTGAGTCAATCTGCTTTATTGCTCAAAAACCAAACAACTAAAAAAAATAAATCATCCTAATTAAAATATTCACAATTCATTGGAGGCATAATGAAAAAGATAGCGTTTTTTCTATTTGGTTTAATTTCTTATTTCATATTTTTTGCGACTTTCTTGTACGCAGTTGGTTTTGTCGGAAATTTCTTTGTCCCAAAATCAATTGACCATGGTTTCCAAGGCGGAACAGGAAGTGTATGGTTAGTTAACATTTTGCTCCTTTCACTTTTTGGAATTCAGCATAGTGTAATGGCAAGACAAGGTTTCAAAAAATGGTGGACTAAAATTGTTCCCAAAGAAATTGAAAGAAGTGTTTATGTTTTATTTACATGTATAGCGCTAGTATTATTATTTATGTTTTGGCGTCCAATTCCAGTTACAATCTGGGAAGTACATAACACAATACTTTCAGATATTATAATATTGTTATCCCTAAGCGGATACTTAATTGTATTTGTAACAACATTTTTAATAAACCATTTCAACCTTTTTGGATTGCAGCAGGTTTATAGAAATTTAAAAAATCGGAAACTAGAAGATCCAAAGTTTGTAAAACCATTATTTTATAAGATGGTCCGGCATCCATTATACCTTGGCTTTTTAATTGCATTTTGGGCTGCGCCAACAATGACAATTGGGCATTTATTATTTGCAATTGCAACGACAGCTTACATGATGATTGCAATCCAATTTGAAGAGAAAGACTTAGTAAAATTCCACGGAGAAGAATACAAGCAATATCAAAAAGAAGTTTCCATGATAATTCCACTTCCACCAAAGCAAAATGCAACTGGTGAAATACTTGAGGATACTCCTTAAAATTAATTAAATATTGAAAAGAGTTATAGCATGTTTTTTCATATTGCTCTTCTAGTTAAACTTGAACCTAAATATAAATTTGGAGAAAAATTAAACAAACGTGTAGGCATCCTACAATCTGAGAATATTGGTGAAAAGTTAGATAATGAAACATTAAATAAATTAAATCTAGAAGTGTCTAACTTGTTATCATTTGAAGCAACCTCAGTGCTCAGGTATGAAGAAGTAAGTGGAGTAATTAAATAAAAGCTATCACTTTTTTTGAAATAATTGTTGTTCCAATATTTTAATAACACCGGAAATCTCTCCGGTGTTATTTGTTATTAATAGTTTCGTAATAAAAATCCTATATCATTTTAGAAGATTATTTTTTCTTATAAGATTAAAATCTCTAATCAGAAAAATTATGCCACCTTTAATATCCAATTTAATGTTATTAGATAAAGCAACATTACTAGTACTTTCTTTTTCCCCAAAGGGTAATGAAATATTGTTTAGCTTATATTTTAAACCGTAAGATGTAATTTTTGTTTTTGAATCAAGGCCGTAAATTGAAATTGTTTCGCCTGGAATTGTATTTAATTCAACATTTCCTTTGTATGGAAATAGAACTGAATTTTCTGCAACAATTTTTAATTTCATCACTTCATAAAACTTTAAAACAATACCGAGGTTGCAGAAAGTGTGGTCTAATCTATCGCCGGTAACTCCGCATAAAATCGATTCAGAGTAACCTCTACTTTTTGCAGTCTTAATGCATTTTTCGACATCAGTATCATTTTGTCTTTTGAGCTGAATTATTTCGGATTTGCGCGAAAAGATTTTTTTTGTTGAAGGGGATATTGAATCTAAATCACCTACAATCAAATCCGGAATCAAATTCATTTTTCTTGCTGAATTAGCTCCGCCATCTGCACAAACTAAATAGTTGTAACCAATTTTTTGCAAATAACTGATTGCTGATTTTTGTGGTGGTTTACCATTAGCAAGTATGATGCACTTTTTCATAATTCCTTAAAAAGTCAAAAGTAAAAATTCAAAATTAATAAAATTCAGCATTAACTTTTAATGCTGATTCGAATAGCTATAAATTATTTTTTCTTATTGTGACTATTAAAACTATAACTTGAGTGTTTAAGATTTAATTAAATCTCGCTGAATTGATTGCTGAAGAATTGAATCCTTTTACAATCAGCCAAACGCCCAGCGAAAACTCAAATACCGCCACGGGCACTGCGGTTAGTGCTGCAAAGGGAGAAATCCGATCGACAATTCCAAACAGAACAACAATATATCCAATTACGAGTAGTGGTGCTCCGGCAATTCCGATTAAGGCTAGAGCTCTTGGTATCAGGCGCGACTTGTAAAGCAGTAATCCCAGCAGCAGATCGCATACAGCCGGCATAAAGCTTTGCCCGAGTAGAAAAATTCGGTCATACATGGCAGCAAGTGCATGGCTGGTGATAACAGCATCCGTACCGACACTTTCTTGATGCAATGTTACAATAGATAAAATGAATGCGACACCAATGAAGATGGTACTTGATTCCAAAATCCGGGCTGCGACTAAGCCAAGCGCAAAACTTTCGTTTTGCTTCTTGAGTATAGGGAAAAGCGCAACAGCAGTACCAATGCCGGCGAGCGCCACAATGATTTCCAGAATGCCGCCTATGATTACTGAGGTATCCGGCCCGGAACTGACTATGTAGTTCGGATCGTGTATTGAACTGTATAGAGCTAGAGTCGGTATAGATACAAAAGTGAGCAGGTAGAGCACTCCCGCGGCCACTGCAATTTTTCTATGTGATGCTGAAATTTGTCCACTGGCATTCATTTTATTTTCTCCTTTTGTTTATCGCCTTAAAGAATCTATAATTCGATTTACTCAATATTCTAATTTTCATAACCGGGATGAAAGTATAAAGTTCTTCTTCATTTTATCAGTAGTGCGAATAGATAAAGCCCGCAGCCAAATGCAGTATGATTCATCAAACTACGAAGTCTTGCTTGCATAGGGTTTTTCGTTTTTGATGAGGCAAACCCTAATCCTAATGAAGGCTGCATAATAAAAAATGGAGCCAAGACCGTAAAAATTCCATATGCGATTGCGGGAATTAATGTCGGGTGCTGAAGCCAGTTGTCGCCCACTAATAGAACAAAAACAAAGGCGAATGTTATACCGAATACATAGTGGGCTATCCATCCGACTATGCATTCTGCACTTTTAGGTGTTGAAGTGATAATATTTGAATGCTTAAAGATTCCCTCCGGCATGTATCGAAGCCAGCGTCCGACTAAACATATGTTAGATGGAGTAATCTTAAAAGCAAGTTTGAGAAACAGCGCCCAAAGATCAAAAGTTAGCGTTGCGCCAAGTCCTAAAATGATTGCGTTTGATTAACAACACTGAAAGGTTATTCATACTTCACTTTTTTTTGATGATGGCATATATTATTTAATAAATCTATTTCTATTTTTATTTTTTCTACTAGGCTGTTTCAGTAATTTATATTTCACTTAGTCAATAAGTATTGATATCACTTCAATTTACCCTTTGCTTCAGGCAAAGATTTAAATACTTTATCTATACTTTGAGATGTTTCATTACTAACCGCATCTACAATAACATAAATTGCTTCGGCGGCGGCTACACCGGCTGCAATTGTAGGTACTTTATTTTTTGATGAGACTTTTTTATCAACAGCCACACCGACTGCCCAGCCTATAGAGGCGCCAAATGCCGATAGAAAAGGCCTGTCGCTGTCATCCAAATCATTTATCCATAAACTATCTCCTTGTGCATCATAAATATTAAAATGCATTTTTATTGTATGATTTATAAAAAATACATCGGTATAATCAAGTAACTCACTGAACAGAATACCATCAACTTTTAATACTGAACACAAATTTTCCGGGGACATATTTTCAACTGCTTTTTCCTTTATGATATTTTCCACTGTACCCGGAGATATAACATCATAGTTTTTATCAATAATTTTTTTTGATAATAATTCTTCAATATCTATTAAGCTTTGGTGTGATTGAACTGTATCCTCAACTATGTTTCTTTTATCAATAACAGGCACTATTGCAATTGACTTAATTTGTTTTTGATCATAATCTGATTTAATAAACGTAGGAGCTGATGAACATCCAGCTATAATCATACTTAATATAAAAAATGTTAATAAGTAAAATTTAGCTGGGTTACTTGCCCTTTGAGATCCTGAATAATATGATGACTTCACAAAGACTCCTTCTTGATTTTTGAGTGATTAACTGTTACAAATACCGAACTATCAATTTTAGATTCGGCGGTTTCTTAAGAATATTTTATTAATGAATAGAGTTAAAACAAAAACACATTTTGGTTCCACGGTTTTAATTATCAATCGCAATATTGCTTTAAGTAAACCAAAATAATTATAAATCGATAAATACATTCGGATCACTACTACATCCAAAACGATTTTAATTACTGCATTTCATGTCAGTAATGATATGGTTACTTTTCTGATAAGTTTTAAAATTTTGTACAATAAGGAATCGAACAAGGAATAACACGCTGCAACTATTTCTATGATTATTTAAATAACTTATCGTCATTTAAGTAAATGTTAGCAGAGTATTTACAATAAGATTTTCCAAACAAATAACACCAAGCACTGTTTAGCACTTAGCCACGCTATTTGTTGGAGAAAGTAGAGGATTCAGAATGGAGAGTAATCTTTACCAAATATGTGATTAAATCTGGATCAAACATATCTAAAAATAATTCAAAAGCAAGTGAGCGGGATCAGTTGATTCCAAATACTTAAAGTAATTTTGAATGTTAGCGTAATGAATTGAAAAATCTCGCATAAGATAGATACAAATTTTTGATATTTGATTTTTGACCTTTGGCTTAATTTTCAATCAACATTCTTAATAATATTATAAAACTCGTCTGCGTTAACAAAGCCGGTTATACGTTTGGCTTCATTCCCTTTTGAGTCTAGAATCAGTACAGTTGGAACACCAATAATTTTATATTTCTCTTTCAACGCTTCAACATCGGGGGAAAGTGATTTTGTCATGTCAGCTTTTAAAGTATGAAAATTTTTTGCCTCAGCAATAACTTTTTGATTTGAAAATGTTGCTGCGTCAAGTTCATGGCACGGAATGCACCAGTCAGCATAAAAATCAATTATTACTCCCCTTTTCTCTCCAACTCCAGCTGATAAAATTTTATTATCATAATGCTGCCAGTCTATTGAAGCTGTCTCTTTTGGAATTAAAGTGTAAACAGCAACTGCAATTAAAATAACCGAGAAACTAATTTTAAACATTTTAAATCCTTTAACATTGGCAGCCAGCTTTTCAATAAACAAAAGGTAGATTGCAGTTATGACCATAAAAATTGGAAGTATATATCCACTAATTTCTTTGGGTAAGAGCGGCAGCAAAAAGTATAAAGCCATTCCAATTAAAATGAAACCAAAAACATGTTTAACCGCGTCCATCCATTCGCCGGAACGAGGAAGCTTTTTAATTTTTCCTGAAAAAATTGCCAGGACTAAATATGGAACACCCAAACCAATTGCGAGAACAAAGAACATCAAGAATCCATAAAAAGGATCTGCTTTGGCTGCTACGTATGTAACCAATCCCAAAACAAAAGGTCCAATGCAAGGAGCAGCAACTATTCCCATTGTTAACCCCATAAAGAAGGCGCCATAATAACCACTCTTAGCACCGCCAGCCTTTGCAACCCATGAATCAGGTAATTTGAACTCATAAACTCCAAACATGCTTAAAGAGAGTACGACAAAAATTACAGCAATAAAAATTATTACAAATGAGTTTTGAAGAAGTGCACCAAACACTGCACCGCTTAATGCTGTCACTACTCCAATTACTGAGTATGTAAGTGCCATTCCAATTACAAATAATATTCCCATCATTGTTAGCTTTGCAGTGCTGCCTTCACTCTGTCCGCCGAAGTAGCCTATAGTTATTGGAATCAGCGGATAAACACAAGGAGTTAGGTTTAAAGCTAAACCGCCAAGGAACACAAATAACAAACTTAAAAATATTCCGCTGCTTGCCAGAACTGACGAAATAGAATTATCATTACTTTGTGTCTGAGCTGCAATTGGAGTATAACTCAAATCAATTTGATTAAAAATATTTTCGTTGATGGAATTAATGACAGCTTGATTATCCGCTATCTCAATATCTAATGTGTCTTGAGCTGATGTGGGCGGCATGCATGTGCTGTTATTACAAGCCTGATAATTTAGAGTGACAATTAATTTATAGTCACCAGGTTTCAAATTGTTAGATACTTTAACCAAAGCCCCAATATAATTTTCACCTTGCCAAACTGACAGTGGTTTTTCAGAAAAATCTAATTTAATGTCATGTGCCTTTGGATAAGCAATTTTTTGAATAATAAAATTCGAAGTATCATTAATTGTTAAACTTGAAGGTATTAAAAATTCATCGTAAGGTTTGTTGGAATTTATATGCCAGGGTTCATTAATATTAATTTGTAAGGCAATTTTAAATTCACCATTCGGAGTAACTTTGTCCAATGACTTAACTGCGTTGACTTTTAAAATATTATTCGAAACTCCAAATTGAGCAAATATGTTTGAAGTTAATACAGCAGATATAAAAATAGAGACTAAGATTTTTTTATAGTTCATTTATAAAACTCATTGAATTATGAATTAAAATTTCAGATAGAGAAATAATATTTTGTTAATTAAAGCTTGTTGAAGATTAAAATTAAACATTTCACATTTCGACAAGCAAATTGTGAATTTTAAACTATATATTAAAATAACTTTTTGACTTTTGACATTTGATGTTTGACTTTTCAATTATTTCACCTTCTCCAACCTTGAACAATCGGATATCTTCTTCCATAACCAAACGCTTTCCGAGATACTCTTAATGCGGGAGCAGCTTGTTTTCTTTTAAACTCATTTAGATCAACCAGTCTTAATATTTTCTTAACCGTTTCCTTATCGCCTAATAACTTAACAATTTCTCGTTCTTCTTTATTTTCTTCAAGGTACATTTTTAAGACTGCATCAAGAAATGCATAAGGCGGAAGTGAATCTTCATCCTTTTGGCCTTCTCTTAATTCAGCCGATGGAGCCTTTTTAATTATCTCATCAGGAATTATTTCCTTATTCTTATTAATGAAACTTGCAATTTCATAAACCTCTGTTTTGTACAAATCCGCAATAACAGCAAGTCCGCCAGCCATATCACCATAAAGCGTACAATAACCCACGGCTAATTCGGATTTGTTTCCAGTGCTCAATAATAAAAAATTAAAGTTGTTTGATACTGCCATTAGATAAATACCACGGATTCTCGCCTGAATATTTTCTTCTGTTATATCTCTCGGATTGTCATCAATAACTGCATCCAGACTTTTGTTAATCGAATCAAACACTGGTTGAATAGAAACATTTTCCCATTTGATGCCGAGATTGTCAATTAGTTTCTTAGCATCATCTACACTTCCTTTGCTGGAATATTTAGATGGCATTAATAACACTTTCACGTTTTCATTACCTAAGGCTTGAACGGCTATGTAAGTAACCAAAGCCGAATCAATTCCTCCACTCAGCCCTACTAACAGCCTTTTAATATTCAGCTTCTCACAATATTCTTTTACTCCATAAATTAAAGCAAGCAGTACTTCTTCAGGGAAAGAAGCTTCAGTTTTTAAAATTGATTTATAATTTTTATTGGTATCAAAAATCAAAAAATCTTCTGCGTAACTTTTTCCAAGCCGAATTAAATCCCCGTTGGAATTGAAACACATACTGGCGCCATCAAATATTAAATCGGTTTGAGCTCCTGTGCAGCAAACGTAAGCTAAAGATATTTTTTCTTGTTTAGTCAGAACAGAAAGCATTTCCCTTCTATTTTCCCGCTTGCCGTAAGAGTATGGGCTGGCTGAAATATTAATTAAAAGTGTAGAACCTTTTTTAATTAATTCTTCAACCGGGTCGCGGCTGTACCTTCTCTTATACCAATAGTCAGAATCATTCCAAATGTCTTCACAGATAGAAATTCCTAATTTTTCGCCTTTGAATTCATGAACGTATATTTCCTTTGCAGGATCAAAATACCGCATCTCATCAAAAACATCGTAGTTTGGAATTAAAGATTTATGCTGCACAAATTGAATTTTCTTATCATAACAAAGTATCGCTGAATTGTGAATGTCTGTTCCAACATTATCATCATCTTCTGTAATAGAACCGAATATCAAACCAACACTCCCTGTTTGTTCGGCAATTTCTTTCGCTATTCTTTTAACCGCTTGACGAAATTCTTTTTTCTCAACTAAATCAAGCGGAGGATAGCCTACTAAAGCTAACTCCGGCATGATAACTAAATCTGCACCTTCAGCTATTCCCCTATTGTATCCATCGAGGATTTTTCTTTTATTAAATTCTATATCACCAATTATTGTGTTTATTTGGCAAAGAGCAATTTTCATGTTTTTCCATTTTTTGTGATGAAAGATAAAAAAGCATAAAAGGTTTTACAATTGAATTTATTTTCCTAATGTAAAAATGCCGTTAAATTATATTTATTCACAATTTATAGACTAAAATTACCGATAAAAAAAATAAAAAGATTTTTCCTTCATTTTTATTAATATTTGAACCAGACGTCTCAAATACTGTGAATTTCAATTTCACCTGAAAAGGAGGAAAATAAAATGAATAAAAAATTATATAGATCTAATAAGGAAAAAATGCTAGCCGGAGTTGCGGGAGGACTTGCTGAATATTTTGATGTTGATCCAACTATCGTCCGGGTTGTTTTTGTAATCTCATTATTTTTAGGAGGCACCGGTATATTGGCTTATGTTCTGCTTTGGATTATTGTTCCAGAAGCTCCTTACGTTTTTAATATGCCTAAAGGTGAACCTGAATATGAAAATAAAGTAGAGGGTGAAGCTCAACCGCAGGATAGCAATCAATTTGATCAAGCTAATACTAATACTCAAAATGATTACGCTAGAACCTATGAAATGCAGAAAGAACAGCAGCGGAGAAAACGTTCAACTTTTTTTGGTACTGCATTAATTATTTTAGGATTTATTTTTCTTGCAGATACCTGGATACCTCATTTACATTTTTCACATTTTTTTCCAGTCATTCTCATCGCAATTGGTATTGGATTAATTGTTAAAAGCAAATAAAAAGGCGGGCTAATAAAATGAAAACTAAACAACTTTTTTGGGGAGTCTTGCTAATAGCATTAGGCATCCTAATTTTCTTAAATAATGTTAGCCACTTAAATTGGGAATGGGATGAGCTAATAAAAATGTGGCCTTTATTTTTTGTGCTTTGGGGAATTTCTTTAATGGTGAAAAATACTGCCGCTAAAAATATTATAATCGTGCTTACTGCAATAACTCTTGCGTTAAGTATTTTTGCTTCATTTAAAACTGCTTCGGGTTTTGCACATGAAGTGGTTTGGGATGATGGACATGTTATTATTGAAGACAGCAGCACGGCGGTAAGTGAATATTCAGATTTATATTTCAGCAAATACAAAAGCGCCAAATTAAAATTTCATGCTGGTGCAGGAGCAATGACTATTAATGACACAACTTCGAAACTAATTTATGCACAAACCAAGGGCTATAATGACGACTTTGATTTAGACGTCTCTAAATTTGATAATGAAGCCGATATAGATTTTCGCATGGCAAAAACTAGATTCTCATTCAATTCCCTAAGTCATAAAAATAGAGTTAATATAGATCTTAATCCGAATCCTGTCTGGGATTTAGATATTGATGTTGGAGCCGCTTCATTAAATTTGGATTTAAGCAAATTCATCGTAGAAAAAATTAAAATAGAAATGGGGGCAGCATCTTTACATGCAAGACTTGGAGACATGTCTGATAACACTAATTTTGAAATTGATGCAGGCGCTTCATCTATAAATATTTCAATTCCGGAAAGTTCCGGCTGCGAAATAGACGCTGATGTAACTTTATCATCCAAAGATTTCGATGGATTTAGGAAAATCAATTCATCTGTATATCGAACAGATAATTTTGAAGAAGCAAAAAAGAAAATTTATTTGAGGATAAAGTCAGGTGTCTCTTCAGTTAAGGTAAGCAGATATTCATCAAATGAAACGTGGTGATTTTAAAAAGGAATAATGGGTAGTTGGGATACGAAATATTTTTGTTCCAAGATTCATTATTCCTTTTATTTCCGAATGATTGATTTATCTTTTTACTGGCTTTGGTTTCCATAAGTGCTTTTCTAGATTTACACAACCATCCTCGTTAAATTCAATTCCTTCCGAACGCAGTAAGTCTTCCATTAAATGAGGATCACCAAAATGTATCTTTCCAGATAAAGCGCCAAATCTATTTACTACTCTATGGCAAGGCAAACCCATATCCTTCATTCCATTTAACGCCCAGCCAACAGTTCGCGCTCCGGCACGAGTTCCGCAGGCTTCTGCAATATCACCATATGTAGTAACTTTTCCATAAGGAATTTTTTTTACGACCGCCGTCACTCTATCAAAAAAATTTTTACTTGATTTGTTTTTACTCATAATTAATAATTTAAGATTTTATATTTTTCGTAAAAATAAAAAAAGTAATGTCAAATTTTATCAAAAAAGTATTTTTAATTCCGGCGTGGGTCACTGAATATTTTAAACCTTGTACTTCCTTTAAAGATCAAATTCCAGATGACGATATATTTTTAATTATAGCACATCGCGGTTCGCCAGAAAAGGAAGTGGAAAATACGATTCGCTCTTTCGAAAGAGCAATAGATGAAGGGGCAAATGCTATTGAATTAGATTTGTGTGTAACACTTGATAATCAGGTTGTTATTTGGCATGATTGGAACCCTAATTCAACTGTTGCATTATTAAGAGAAAGCGGATTTGAACCTATAGTAAAGTATAGGCCCGCGGTTCCTTCAATAGGAAATGATTTGAGAAGGCAAATCTGCGAATTGAACTTAAAAGAATTCTTATCAAATTATAATTATAAATTAAGGGATGATGGCGATGTAAAAGTGGATGCAGAAATCCCAACTTTGGAACAATTCTTTAAATGGGGTTCAAAGAATAAAAAAATAATAAATGTTCATTTTGATATTAAAGTGCCAAAAGATTGTTACGAAAAAGCATTTATTATTCTTGAAGATATTAAAAAATATGTTAATCAGTATAAACCGGTTTTTAATGTTATAATTGAATCCTTTGATGAATTTGTATTTCGCGAAATGAAAAATAAGTATCCGGAATTTAGTTATATATTGGATATAGAGCCTTCTTACGGAATAATTTTAGATCCAAATGATTATAGCGCCGTTAAAGCAGCAATTAAATATAAAACCGAATATTCTTTAGCTTTTCTGCCGAGACAAATAACTATTGCCAATTGGGTTACACACAGAAGAATAATTCGCAATGACGTGAAGCTGAGAATGGAATACAACAAAAAATATTCCGATAAGCATTTGAAACAATTAATAAGCGGAACAATAAATAAAAAACGGCACATTAAATGTTTGATAAGGCAAGGAGTCGGCGGAATTGTAACCGATAAACCCGCGCTTGTACATAAGTATGCTGTTAAATTGGGAAGAAGAATAAAATAAATTTTTCAATCCATACTAATTCTGACTGAATTTCAATAAAAATGCTTTGATAAATTTATTTATATCGCCATCCATAACACCCTGCGTATCCGAAGTTTCGACATCAGTGCGGTGGTCTTTAACCATGTTGTATGGATGAAAAACATAAGAACGAATTTGGCTTCCCCATTCAATCTTCATTTTACTTTTTTCGACTTCATCTAATTCTGCTTCCTGCTTTTCTTTTTCTATTTGATACAGTTTTGATTTTAAAAGCTTCATAGCATTTGTTCTATTTTGAAGCTGTGATCTTTCACTTTGACATGCGGCTACGGTATTTGTTGGAATGTGAGTTATTCTTACAGCAGTTTCAACTTTGTTAACATTCTGCCCGCCTTTGCCGCCGGAACGGTAAGTATCAATTCTTAAGTCAGCAGGATTAATTTCAATTTCAATTGTATCATCTATTTCAGGAATTACAAACACTGATGCAAAAGAAGTATGCCTGCGTTTATTTGAATCAAAAGGTGAAATTCTCACTAAACGATGAACGCCGTTTTCAGCTTTCATATATCCGTAAGCAAATTCTCCTTCCACTTCAATAGTGACACTTTTAATACCAGCTCCATCACCTTCAAGCATATCTACAATTGTCATTTTAAAATTATTTTGTTCCCCCCACCGTAAATACATTCTCATCAGCATTTCAGCCCAATCCTGAGCCTCTGTTCCGCCGGCACCGGAATGGATAGTTAAAATACAATTATTAGCATCTTCTTTTCCGCTTAGCATATTTCTGAATTCGGCATCTTCAACTGCATCATCTAAAGATTTTAATTCGCTGTTGATATCTTCAGAGAAAGATTCATCTTCTTCCATCTGAGCAAGTTGAATAAATTCCTCAAGAGATTTTGCTTTATCATTTACGCTGCTCCAGAGTTTTACCCACCCTTCAAGCGATTTAATTTCCTGAAGAGTTTTTTGTGCGGCAATCTGATCATCCCAGAATTTGGGTTCTGTGGTTTGGTTTTGAAGGTCTTTTATTTTTGCATCTTTATTGGCGACGTCAAAGATAACTCCGTAAATTTTCAATTCTAATTTTATATTCTTTAAGCTGTTTCATTTCTTCTTCGTACATGGGCTTCCTTTTTTATGTTTTATATTTAATTATAGTAAATCAATTATATAAAATTCTATTTTTAAATAGAAAGTCAAAGGTCAAAAATCAAAAGTTAAAATAAATCTGAAAAGAAAAATTTCCTTTTGAATTTTGACTTTTCACTTTTGACTTAAGTTTCTACTTCCATTCTTAATAAAGCTGCGGCCAAAGTTTTGCCTTGCGCATCAAGTTTAAGTGAAACTGTCCCGCCGCCACCGAGTGTATTGTGAAGTAAAAAATTTAAAGCTCTAAGATTTGGTAAATCAAATCTTTCTACTTCGCCAAAGCAAATTCCTTCAAAATGTTTTTTCACCTTCTCTGCTGTCACCTGTTCCTTGATTATTTTCCAGGTATTTTCATCATTTGCGATTAAGCCAATATTTGCAGCGTCGCCTTTATCGCCGCTTCTTCCGTGAGCTATTTCTTTTAATTGCGTTTTCATTTTTTCACTCTTTATACTGAACTTATTTCAGCATCTCCTTTATTTAATTAATATTCTTTTTTCAAAGTCCCCGAAATTAATTCAGGATAAATTTTTCACTCATAAATTAATTTAAGTGGATCCGCAATTTCAGGATACAAATCTCTCCACTCTTTATTCTTTAATTCAATCAAATTTATTTTCCACTGCCTATGCCAATTTTTCAATTGTTTCTCTCTTTTTAGTGCGCTTTCTAAGTCAGGCAAAACTTCATAATAAACAAGTTTATCAACATTGTATTTTTTTGTAAATCCATCAAATAATCTTTCTTTGTGTTCATAAATTCTTCTTGATAGTGTATCTGTCATTCCAACATAGAGAACTCTTTTTTTACTAGATAATATGTAAACAAAATAATTTTTCATACTAAAGATCCCGAAACAAGTTCGGGATAAACAAGATTAAATGATTTCAACTTTAGGTATCACCAAATTTTTTGGTATCAGTGCCGGCCAATATGCAACTACTTCACTTGGTTTTGGCCTTCCTCCGGCAAATCCGGTGACACTCGGCGGGCCGGTTAAAATAAGTGGAGCAAGTTCCTTACCGAATCTTTCAACCGAATTATAATCGTGAGAACGAACTGAAATTCTCAGCATAATTTCATTTATTTTATCTTCATCAATTTTTGGTGCCAAAGATTCGTGTGTTGCATTATAACCGATAAACTCTGTTCTTATTTCATCAAATTTCAAATTTAAATTTTCCAATCGCTTTCTCAAAATTTTATCTGCAGCTTTTGCTTTTGATAAAGCATCAGGCCACGAATATGTCAAGCTTCCTGAAGCAGAATAACCATCTGCATAAGAACATGAAACCTTATAGAATTCGGTTTCTTTTGTTCCTTTAACATCGTAAACCTTTACTCGATCCTTGCCTAAATCTTCCAATTTTATTGAAGTAAAATCAGCAACACAATCCGGTGTAATATAATTTATAGGATTTCCAATTTCATAAACCAATTGTTCCGCAACAGTTTCAAATGATACTCTGCCGCCTGTATTATCATGCTTTGTTATTATCACTTCCCCGTTTGGGAAAGCTTCCGCAATCGGAAATCCAACTTCTGCTAGATTTTCAATTGAATTCCAATCACCTAAAAAATTGCCGCCAGAAGACTGTGCACCGCATTCCAGTATATGGCCTGCAACTGTTCCTGCTGACATTAAATTATAATCATCTTTCTTCCATCCAAACTCGTAAATCATTGGAGCGAGAGTTAAGCCCGTATCGGTCGTTCTGCCTGTAATGACTATATCTGCACCTTTATTTAATGCTTCAACAATTGGGAAAGCGCCAAAATAAACATTGGCACTTAAGATTTTTTCTTTAACATTGATTAGTGATTCTCCAGTTTCCATATTTTTTAATTCTGCACCAGCAGCTAAAATTTCATCCAGTCTATCTTTAATATTGTCTCCAAGGACAACTCCTATTTTTAAATTTTTTATTCCCAAATCTTCAGCAACATTTCTTATTGCTTTTGCACAAGCTATTGGATTAACTCCCCCGCCGTTTGTAATTACTTTAATTTTTTTTTCTTTACAAATTGGCAAAATCCTTTTCATCAATTCAGGGATATCACGTGCGTATCCAAGTTCGGGATTTTTATTTTTTTGTTTCTGCAGAATAGACATAGTGACTTCTGCAAGATAATCCATAACCAGATAATCAATTTCACCTTTTGTAACCTGATTAAAAGGCGCATCTATTAAATCACCCCAGAAGCCTTGCCCGGAAGCAATTCTAATTTTTTCTTTCATTCAATTCCTCTCTTCGGATTATTTCATCCGCGACATTATTAAAATCTTTTTGAGATTCAATTTTATGCCAGATGATTCTGTCATCTGCATTAAACCATGTTAATTGTCTTTTAGCATATCTTCGAGTATTTCTTTTTATCAGCTCAATTGCTCTATCTAAACTTATTTCATTTTCAAGATAGCTTATAATTTCTTTATAGCCAACGGTATTTAACGAGTTGATATTTTCATTATATCCTTTCGAAAGAATATTTTTTACTTCTTCAACTAAACCTTGATCAAACATTTTATCAACACGTGATTCAATATTAGAATAAAGAATATTTCTATCAATCAATAATCCATGCTGTTCAAATTCAAAATCACAATCTCTTTTTTGTTCATCATGATGCTGCCAAATTGGTTTGCCTGTTAAATGGTAAACTTCAATCGCACGCATTACTCTTTTCCAGAAATTAGGATGAATTTTTTCTGCACTAACGGCATCAACTTTTTTTAATTCAGCATGAAGATATTCATTGCCATATTTCTCTTTTAATCCAAATAACTGTTCTCGAAAATTTTTGTCAGTTTCTGCGATATCAATAATGCCGTCAATTAAAGCTTTAATGTACAAACCCGAACCGCCAACAACAATTGGTATTTTATTTTCGTTTAATAAATGAGTACAAATTTTTAACGCCTCATTCTCAAATCTGCTGACATTATAATCTTCATCTGGATTTAATTCACCTATAAAATGATGCTTAACTCTTTTTAATTGCTCTTCGGTTGGCTTTGCAGTTCCAATATCCAAGTACTTATAGATCTGTCTGCTATCTGCAGAAATTATTTCTGTTTTTAGTTTTTCAGCAAGCAAAATTCCCAATGAAGTTTTGCCAGAGCAAGTAGGCCCAACAATAACAATTATTCTTCTTTCCAACCTTCTCTGCCTATCAATGGAACGAACGAAAATTGCGGAATATCTTCTTCAATAAAATCATTATTATCTTTCTTTGTTATAACTTTCAAAATCTGAGAACTTTTATCTCCAACAGGTATAACCAATCTTCCGCCAACAGCCAGCTGCCTTTTATAGGCTGGCGGAATTGAAGGTGATCCAGCTGTAACAATTATACCATCATAAGGTGAATATTCATCCCAGCCAATTGTTCCATCACCGTATTTCAAATGAGCTCTAATTCCCATCTTATCAAAAAGCTTTTGAGTTGCGGAATAAATTTCGAATTGTCTTTCTATGCTATAAACTTTCATACCCATTTTTTCTAGAATTGCGGCTTGATAACCAGAACCTGTTCCAATTTCTAAAACTTTTGAACCTTTACTCAAACGCAATTCCTGAGTCATAAAAGCTACAGTATAAGGCTGCGAAATTGTCTGGCCATATCCGATTGGTAAAGCAACGTCTTTATAAGCATGGTGTTTTAAAGCGGCTGTTAAGAATTTGTGCCTTTCAACATCACTAATAGCTTTTAAAACTGCTTGATCACTAATACCTTTTTCAGTTATTATATTAACAAGTTCTTCGCGTTCAGTTCTATGCATCATTATATTTATGTTTAATTTAGTTAACTAAGATAAAAATAATATTTATTAATTATTTTAAGTTCTTTCAAAAATATATTTATTCGGAGAAAAAATGTTTGAAACATTTATTGGGCCATTTCTGATAATGTTAATGAGAATCGGGGATGTTTCAATTGGAACTTTTAGAACTATACTTGTTGTTCAAGGCCGAAAATATTTGGCTGGATTAGCGGGTTTTTTTGAGGTATTAATATGGGTGTTTGCAATTAGGTTTATAATGCAGAATTTAGAATTTTTGCCGAATCTTTTTGGATATGCTGCCGGTTTCGCTTTGGGAAATATAATTGGTATAAGTATCGAACAAAAAATTGGTTTAGGGTTTGTACAATTAAATATAATATCACGTCATTTCACAGACCAAATAGCCGACATGTTAAGAAAATCGCGGTATGGTTTAACAATTCTCCCTGGTGAAGGCGGTTCAGGTGGAGTGTCTATTATAGTATTAATTGCGCCTAGAAAACATCAAAAAAATCTTATAAAAAAAATTGAAGCTATTGATGGTAAAGCTTTCATTACAGTAAATCATGCGTTACCCTATAGAGGGTTTATCCATGCTTCAAGGAAATAATTAATTCCAGTTTTTATTTAATTTTTAAGTATTTGACTTTAGCAGACATTATTTATTATTTCATTTTCAAAATCATTAATTATTTACTCAATTCCGGAAAAAATATGAAAATAAAAAATTTTATTTTATCAATTTTTATCCTTTCTATTATAAGTCTAAACTTTAGTTACGGTTCAGAAAAAAAAATAGAAATTAAAAAAGCCAGTTCAGCAAATAGCATTTCAGCTCCTTTAAATATATCAGATTTTTATTTCCTAAATGAAGGATGGGAAAACGGCTTTAACAGCTGGGTTCCAAAGGATGAAGCTGACATAGGAACTAAATGGAATTTAACAACCTGGAATGCGTTCGAAGGAACCGGCCAAAGCTGGCAAACGAGAGACACTTCTTTCGGTATTAATGGAGGATATGATAATAGCTGGTATCAAGTATTAGATACAGACCCAATCACATTAAGCGGTACCGGACAGCAATTAACTTTTTATCAACGTTATAGTGTGGAAGCACCCGGAGATGAACCCGCAGGATATAATGGTTGGGATGGAATGAATGTAAGAATTTCAAGCGACAATGGTGCATCATGGGATGTGTTAGCCAATCCAACACCTGCTTATACTAGTTCCAGTCTTTATAGCTTTGGATTTGAACATAATGAAGGCTTAAATATTCCTGGATGGTCTGGTTCTTCTCCTGAATGGACACTGGTTACATTTGATCTTTCCGCTTATGCTGGCCAAACAGTTATGGTACGATTTGCATTTGCATCGGATCCCGGTTACTCAACACCAGATGATTCATCATTATTTGGATGGGAAATTGACAACATATTGATCACAAGTTCAAATGGAACTTTATTCAGCAATTCAGGAGAACCAGCAGGATTAACCCCCAAGAATAATGCAGCGGTTACAGGTAATTTATGGAGAATCGCTGTTACTGATCCTTTTGACAGTTTAAGCTATGCAAGCTGTAATACAGATTCAAATACGTATTTGCCCAATATGAGAAATAGTCTTACCTCCAAATATTTTTTATTGAGTCCTTTAGTAAGTGATATTTATTTTGATTTTGATTTAAGAGGAACGTTCAGTGATAATAATGATTTTCCTGATGTGGATTTTTTTGGCGTATATATTCAAGTTGAAGGTGAAGCAAGCAGAAGGTTCATAAGTAATATTGATGATGACCCAAATGGCGATAATTATGTTTACAGCGATGCGCCTCCAACTTGGTCATTATTTTCAAGTGCGTACAGCACCGGTAAAATAAATTTAAAATCTTTAAAGGGTAAAAAAATCAGAATTATTTTTGAATTTATATCTGATTCTGATACACCAGTAGGATCAGGACTTCAAATAGATGACGTAGTAATTTATACTCCAAGTACGGTTTTTGTAAATGATGACCATAAATCTGATTATCCGAAAGAGTTTAAACTCGAACAAAATTATCCAAATCCGTTTAACCCTATTACAAATATTAAATATTCTGTTCCATTAAACGTCAATTCCCAAAATGGCGCGACAAATAATAAACTGTCTGAAGTTCACCTTAAAGTATATGATGTTTTAGGAAAAGAAGTTGCAAACCTGGTTAATGAAGAAAAAGAACCTGGTACATACGAAGTAAAATTTGATGCCTCGGCATTTCCCAGCGGTATATATTTTTATAGAATATCTTCGGGAAATTTCGTAAAAACCAAGAAAATGGTTTTGATGAAATAAAAAATATTAATTCAGCTCAAATTTGATTTTTTGAATAATATTAGTAAATTTTCGAACCCAAATTTTAATAGTTGTTATTGATTAAATGCGGGAATAGCTCAGTTGGTAGAGCGCAACCTTGCCAAGGTTGATGTCGCGGGTTCGAGTCCCGTTTCCCGCTCAAAAGTCCACGAAAGTGGATTTTGATTTTTTAAATAAATACTTTAAGAGCAGGTTTTTATAGTTCAGTGATTTTTTGAAAAGTTATTACGGCGCTGTAGCCAAGCGGTCTAAGGCGAAGGTCTGCAAAACCTTTATTCGTCGGTTCGAATCCGACCGGCGCCTCTAAAAAAATTGCTTCTTATTTTTAATATAACTTTTGATGCTCACCTTTTCTAATTAATTTAAAATCCCGTTCGATAAATATTAAGTTGTCGCGCCACCACAGCTTGAACCCGCTCCAGCAGTACATCCAAAACAATGCTGTTTAGTAACTATCAGTCGTTTTTCTAATTTGTTAAAATTGAAATCTCTTAAATGTGCAGGTGTCCCATGATCCACTGGCAGCTCGAGCATCTGATTAAAATCGCAATCGTAAATTCTGCCGTCCCACCCGACTGAAATTGTATTTTTACACATTACATTTCTGGCTGCTGAAGGATTAAACGCATTTATTAATTTATCCATATAACCTTCATAATTTCCAGAGGCAATCAAGTAGTCCAGATATCTACTGATAGGCATATTAGTTATTGTATAAAGATTATTAAATACAATACCATGCTTATTCAATAATTCCCGCTTATAATCCTTTTCAAGCGCTTCTTGTTTTGGCGGTAAAAAAGCTCCAACCGGATTATACACAAGATTGAATTTTAGCTTTTCTGTTCTCCCATAACCTAGTTCATTTAAAATTCTAATTGCCTGGATTGATTTTTCAAAAACTCCTTCTCCCCTTTGCCTATCAGTATTACTTTTTGTGTAATACGGTAATGATGAAATAATTTCAATTTCATTATTCGCCATAAATTTTGGGTATGCTTCAAATCCATTTGAAACAAGTATAGTTAAATTTGATCTTACAATTATATGCCGATTCAAGCCTTTGATTTCCTCAGCAAACCATAAAAAATTTGGATTTAATTCTGGAGCACCGCCTGTTAAATCAACAATAGGTATTTCATAATTTTTCAAAATATCAACACACATCTGCATAGTTTCTTTTGTCATTATCTCTTTTCTATCAGGCCCGGCGTCAACATGACAGTGCTTGCAAACTTGATTGCACATCTTCCCGATATTTATTTGAAATATTTCAATCGTGTCAGATTTTAGTGGCCCAATTCCAATAGATTCATATTTAGAATCAAATGAAGGAAGTTTGCTTGGCTGATCTAAAACCTTTAATTGTTCATTAGCATTTGCAAGTAATTCTCCAAAAGCTTTCATACTTTTATGACGACTTTCCATTCTTATCCTTTTTTATAATGTAAAATTTTACATACCTAACTTTGAATTCACATTTTTCATTTGAACTCCATGAACAAGTGATGCGCCGCCTCTAATTGCGCTTGCAACGTGTACAGCTTCAGTCATTTGCTCCAGGTTGGAACCTTTTTGTAAACACTCTTGAGTATAAGCATCAATACAATACGGGCACTGTACCGCATGAGCTACTCCCAATGCTATTAATGCTTTTTCTCTTTCAGATAAAGCACCTTCTTCAAACACAGCTGAGTACCAGCTAGAAAATTTTTTCCATAATTCTTTGTTGCCTTCTTCCATTGTTGAAAATTTTGGGAGATCTTCCGGTTTATAGTATGTTTCCATTTCTGCCTTTCAAGTAAGTTTATTGAACAATAATGTTAAATGAAATTTTATCTAATTTTAATTTCACTTTTAAAATAATTTTTATAGTCAAATGATAGCATGAACTGTGAGTTCGAAATCACTTAGGGAAAATAATTAAATTTAAATAGTTTTTAACAGGCAATTTATTTTTATTAAATTTAAGCAAATAAAATAAAAAAATTATCACAATGGAATATTTAATAAGCCTGGTTATAGGGTATTTATTTGGTTCTTTTCCAACCGCATATTTAATTTTAAAAAAAACTAAAAACATTAACATTACCGAAACTGGTACCGGCAATGTAGGCGCAATGAATTCCTATGAAGTAACCAATTCCAAATTCATAGGTATTCTGGTCTTCATAATAGATGCGCTTAAAGGAATACTAAGTGTAATAATAATGAAATTAATATTTCCTGGAGAATTCAGTTTTCCCGCGTTAGCGTTAGTGTTTGCAGTATTAAGTCACTGCTTTAATCCTTGGCTTAAATTTAAAGGCGGTCGTGGTTTGGCAACTGCTGCCGGCGGGGTTGCAATTTTATTTCCCTTTGTATTAGCGGCTTGGGCGCTTTTGTGGGTAGTAATTTATCTTAAAACCAAGGACATTCTTATTGCAAATATTTGGTCAAATGGAATGTCACTGCTAATTGTTTTTTCTTCTCTAAAGATTGCGATTAAATATACCTTCCCTACAGCAGAGTCCTATTCTATATTAGTATTTTTTACTACAGCTTTATTACTCATTATCTTTATTAAACATATTGATCCTTTAAAAGAAATCATCGATAAAAACAGCCTCAGAAAAAAAGGAATTAATCATGAATAAAAAATCAATTATCTTAACTAGCATCTTAATTTTTATGATTACCGTTGTTGGGGGAGTTTATATTTTAAATGAGAAAAAAATCGAACCAGCTTTTTATGATTCAAGCGGTAACAGCTTAAAACTCACTGCAGCTCAGCAAAAACAAGTTTTAAATAATGACATAACAAAATCAAGAGACAATGTTATAACTGAAACTGTAAAGTTGGTAAGCCCGGCTGTGGTGGGTATTAACGTCACCGAGATTAGACAATACCAGGAGCCCGTTAATCCATTTTTTGATGACCCGTTTTTCAGACAATTTTTTGGGGGGCGTACCTATAATCAAAAAGTTAAAAGCCTTGGTTCCGGTTATATAATTTCTCCGGACGGTTTTATCATCACGAATGATCATGTTGCTGGTAATGCATCTGAAATTACGATAACGATGACTAACGGCAAACATTATCAAGCAAAAGTTATAGGAGATGATAGAACTTCCGATATCTGTTTATTGAAAATCGATGAAACTAATCTTCCATTTGTTAAGCTTGGAAATTCAGATGATATAATGATTGGCGAATGGGTTATTGCCTTAGGAAATCCTTTCGGCTTGTTTGAAGTAAATGACCATCCTACCGTTACAGTCGGAGTTGTCAGCGCAACTGGTATGAACCTGGAACCCATTAATGATAGATATTATTTAAATATGATACAGACTGATGCTGCAATAAACGGCGGCAACAGCGGCGGACCTTTGGTTAATAGTCTTGGTGAAGTTATAGGAATGAATACGTTAATTTACACCGCAAATGGAGCTCAAGGAAGCATAGGTTTGGGATTTGCAATTCCAGTAAATAAAATAAAAAAAATAGTTTCGGAACTAAAAGAAAATGGAAAAGTTAACCGTGACTTCAGCATTGGTTTACGTATTCAATCAATTGATGAAGGTATCGCTAAATATTACAACCTCGACAATCTAAGAGGCGTAATTGTAACACAAGTTCTTCGTAACTCACCCGCTGCAAAAGCAGGTTTAAAGACAGGCGATATTATAACTAAAATAGATAATTTCGTTATCAATAATGAACAAACATTGGTTGGAGTATTTCAAGAATTTAGAACTGGCCAAACAGTTTCTGTTGAGATCATAAGAGATAACAAAACATTAACAAAAAATATGACCCTGGAGAAAACAAATGATTGACAGGTATACGCTTCCCGAAATGGGAAGAATTTTTGAAGATGAATTTAAATTTAAAACATGGCTGCAAATTGAAATTCTGGCCTGCGAAGCAAGAAGTGAATTCGGCGATATACCTAAAGAAGACGTTAATGTAATTAAAGAAAAAGCAAAATTTGATGTGAAAAGAATTTTGGAGATCGAAGAAACTACTAAGCATGATGTTATTGCATTTTTAACAAACGTAGCAGAATATGTTGGCCCGGAGTCGAGACATATTCATTATGGAATGACTTCTTCCGATATACTCGATACAACTCTCTCCTTCCAAATGAAATCTGCAGGCGAACTACTATTAAAAAGATTAAATGACTTAAAAGAAATTTTAAAAGAAAAGCCATCGAAAATAAAAATACAATTTGTGTTGGTAGATCGCACGGTATTCATGCTGAACCAACAACTATGGGATTAAAATTCGCTCTTTGGTTTGAAGAATGTAAAAGAAATATTACAAGGCTTAAAAATGCAATTGAAACAATCAGCGTTGGGCAAATATCAGGTGCTGTAGGAACTTTTGAACATTTATCTCCCAAAGTGGAAGAATATGTTTGCGAAAAAATGGGATTACAACCCGCACCGGTTTCAACTCAAGTAATTCAAAGAGACAGGCATGCGGAGTATTTGACTACATTAGCTGTAATCGGAGCTTCACTAGAAAAAATTGCAATTGAAGTTCGCCACCTTCAGCGGACCGAAGTTTTAGAGGCTGAAGAATATTTTTCAAAAGGACAAAAAGGATCATCTGCAATGCCTCATAAAAGAAATCCAATTGTTAGTGAAAGAATTACCGGACTAGCAAGATTGCTTAGAGGCAATTCAGTTGCAGCTATTGAAGATGTGGCATTGTGGCATGAACGAGATATTTCACACTCATCAGTAGAGCGGATAGTTGTGCCGGACAGCTGTATTGCTTTAGATTATATGCTTGATCTTGTGACTAAGCTCATGGAGAATCTAATTATTTATCCGGAAAATATGATTAAGAATCTTAATATTACCAGAGGTTTAGTTTTTTCCCAAACTGTTCTGCTTAAACTTGTTAATAAAGGTATATCGCGGGAAGATGCATATAAGTTAGTTCAAACTTCTGCCATGAATGTTTGGGCGGATGAAAATAAAAATTTAAAAGACGAATTAAAGAAATCAGAAGAAGTAAAAAAATATTTATCAGATAAAGAAATAGAAGATATTTTTGACAATACAAAAATGCTGCGGAATGTTGATTATATTTTTAGTCGAACAGTAAATAAAAATTAGGATGATGATGAACCATAAAATTAATGTGAAAGTTGTAGTTAGTTTTTTATTTCTAATAACAATCTCTCTTTTAGCAAAAGATAGTTTAAAAGAAGGAATGAACGCTCCCGATTTTACTTTGGAAGATGCATTTGGCAATACTTATACATTATCAAATTATGAAGATAAATCGCCTGTTGTAATTTATTTTTACCCAAAAGCCGGTACACCGGGCTGTACTAAAGAAGCGTGCGGCATCAGAGATGGCTTGAAAAAATTTAAAGAAAATGGAATTAAAGTTTTTGGTATTTCTGTGGATTCCACTGCGGCGATTGATAAATTTGTGGCTGATTATCATTTAGATTTTC
Source organism: uncultured Ignavibacteriales bacterium (assembly GCA_963731745.1). GTDB lineage: Bacteria > Bacteroidota > Ignavibacteria > Ignavibacteriales > Ignavibacteriaceae > CAVSWT01. Next base: position 126,778 of record CAVSWT010000010.1, on the reverse strand, counting down.
CTTTGCTCTCTGATCAAAACAAAGTGGTTACAAAAGAGTATGGCGTGCTAAATGATGATGGAAAAGCAAAAAGAGTTACATTCATAGTTGATAAGAAAGGTAAAATTGCAAAAATTATAGAGGTTAAAAATATTGATACTCACGCTGATGAAGTTTTTAAAATTGCTTCTCAGCTCAAATAATTTTGTTAAAAATTAAATAAAAACAACTTGTGTATTTTTTAATCTTCTTTCCCTTTCAATAATTTATACAATCCATAACCTAAAACAGATAGTCCGATAATTCCGCCGGTTGTTTTTAAGACTTTGGAATTTGCTAAGTTCTCAAGACTCATTCCTCCCCCAACCTGCTTCAATTCATTATCTGCATATATCGAATCCATAAACTCAATTCTATCTTTAAGAGACTTGAATGAAACAGTTATGTTTGAATTATCTCTAACGGGAGTAAATTTGACGGCGCATTTTTCACTGTCATGTTCATCCATATTATCAATGTTTTCAAATTCCCATTTTCCATTAAAAACAGAATAAGTAACTGTACTTCTTCTTTCCCTTGAATACAAAGGGTCTTTGAAGACTAAAACTTCTTTACCGTCTTTATTAACAGTTGATTTTAAAGGTTTTTCATCCTGAATAATATTTGGTGATTCATTTTCAAGAGACTCTTTTAATTTTTGAACTTCTTTTGCTTTGTTACTTAGTATTTCTCTAGTCTTAGACATTAAACTGCTCCTATTCTTTTATAAAATTATCGTAAGTCGCCAATGGAAATATTAGAAAATAAATTATTTTTTTAAAGATGACAATTGTTTGAAATTTAAATCGAGCAGCTCAAAATTTTTCCAGCCTTCAAAATCAAAATGCCACCATTCATACGGGTAGTTTTTAAAACCATGTTTTTCCATAATGGATATTAGCTTAGTCCTATTTGAAATGATCTCATCAGGTAAATTATTATAATTTGAATAGGCTTTTTCAGTAAAATCATCAAAACCTGTAGGCATTGCTAATTCTTTTCCGCTATTTAGATCAACCAAAGTTAGGTCAACAGCACAGCCTCTGTTATGCCGGCTGCCGCGCCAAGCTGACGCCACAAAAGTTGTGTCCTTATAATTTTCATAAAATTTAACTGTTACGGAATAAGGCCTATAAGCATCAAAAATTTTAATACCAACATTGCTTTTCTCCAATTCCTTTTGAACATCTCGCAATGCATAAGCTGCAGGCAATCTTAAAAATGCCATTGCCGTATCATAAACGCTCTTACCTAAAAAATTATCATCCGTAGAATACTTGATTTCTAATTTTATATCAGGTATTAACTTTTCGAGGTTTACTAATCTTTCAGTGCTGTCCTTTTCAATCAATTTTTCATAATCAGAAACATCATTAATAACACTCAATCCATATTTATTTTTTACTGGATTTTGAGGAAAAATAGAAATAGCAGAAATGAAGATTAAAATAATTATTGAACTAAAATAGAATTTATACAATTTCTAAATACCACTAATTTTATTTATAAATTAACTCGATAAATATATCAATATTTGCGTAACATTAAACACAATTTCGATTGGGAATTACCGGTAAACACACTTATTTTGCGTTTATCAATAAATTGAAATATAGAATTTGTCGATTTCTTAAATTTTAACATTAAGACTTAAATTGTATTACATAAAATAATGGAGGAAAATTTTGAGATTCAAAATAATTTCTTTTTCTATAATAACAGTTATCATGTGCTGTGGAATAATTATGCCGGTAAATGATAATAAAATACTTCCCTACCCAATTGAACAAACAAAATTGGAAAATGGATTAAACGTAGTATCTGTTAACTTCGACAGTCCTGGACTTGCTGCATTTTATATTGTTGAGAGAGTAGGTTCCCGCAATGAAGTTGAAAAAGGTGTAACCGGATTCGCTCATTTTTTTGAACATATGATGTTTCGAGGAACAGATAAATACCCTCGTGAGAAATACAATGAGATATTGAAATCAACTGGCGCTGGTGCAAATGCAAATACATCTAATGATAGAACTATCTACCACATGACAGGCAATTCAGCTATGCTCGAGACAATGTTTGCCATTGAATCAGATAGATTTAAAAACCTGCATTATTCAGAACACGATTTTAAAACTGAAGCAGGAGCCGTTAAGGGAGAATACACAAAAAACTATGCAAGCCCCTACCAGCAGCTTTACGAAAGTATTGCCAACACAGCATTTGACGTACATACTTATAAACACACTACCATGGGATTTTTTAAGGATATAGTTGATATGCCTAACCAGTACGAATATTCTTTAAAATTCTTCAAAAGATTTTATCGGCCTGAGTATGCTACTATAGTTGTGGTAGGCGATGTTACGCATGATAAAGTAGTAGCGCTTGCTAAAAAATATTTTGGTGATTGGGAACGTGGTAATTACGTTGCAGATATTCCAACGGAACCAAAACAAAAAGAAATAAGATTTGCTCATATTCAGGATGCAAATTTTCCGCCAGTTTTAAGTTTAAATTATAAAGGACCTGCATTCAGCGATACTAATATTGATATGCCGGCTTTGGATATTATGAGTACAATTTTATTTTCTCCAAATTCTGCATTATATAAAAAGTTAGTCATTGACGAACAAAAAGTTCGTAATTTGTACGGCGGTGCAGGTGATTCACGCGACCCAAATTTAATTACAATTCAAGCAGTATTAATAAATAAAGATGATTTACAATATGTTAAAGATGAAATCGTTAAGGCAGTTGACGATGTTAAGAAAAATGGGGTTGATAAAAAAATACTTTCCGAAACAAAATCGCATTTGAAATATTCTTTTGCAATGGGAATAGATAACCCGGACGCAATTGCAAATTCATTAGCACATTATATTACATTAACAGGCGATCCAGAATCTTTAAATAAATTGTATGATTTATATGATAAAGTAACTGTAAAAGATATAGAAATGGTTGCTAATAAATATTTTGTGAGAAGCGGTTTAACTATCGGAACAATATCACCGGATGAAAATGGAGGGGTAAAATAATGAAGACTTTTTTAATAACACTATTAATAAGCACGACAATGTTTGCACAAGAAATTGTAAAATTAAATCTGCCAAATTCAAACAAAGTTATCGTAAAATTAATGTTTAGAAACGGATCGATTTCAGATCCTGTTGGTAAGGAAGGCTTAACATATACTACTGCAAGTCTGATTACACAAGGCGGAACAGGAAATTTATCCTTCGCTGATATTCAAAATAAAATTTATCCAATGGCTGCAGATTTTAATGCCTCAGTTGATAAAGAGGTTTCTATCTTTACATTTGAAGTGCATAAAGACTGGCTGAATGAATTTTATCCAATCATGATAGGATTAATAACCGATCCTTCCTTTAGCGAAGATGACTTCCAAAGAGTAATATCCAATCAGCAAAATTATGTTGATCAAGTGGTTAGAGCTTCTTCAGATGAAGAGTACAGCAAAAAAGCGTTAGAAGATTTACTATATAAAGGGACTTCATATCAACATATGATTCAAGGAAAAAGTCAGTCAGTAAAATCGATCACATTAGAAGATGTTAAAAATCAGTATAAAAATTATTTTACAAAAAATAACTTGACGATTGGTATCGCAGGTAATTATTCCGAAGATTTTTTAAATAAATTAAAAACTGATTTGGAAAAGCTGTCGAATGAAAATCCTGTTATCCCGGAAGCTCCTAATGTAAAAATGCCGGATGGAATAAGAGTAGAAATAATTTCAAAGCCAAACGCTTTTGGCTCTGCAATTTTTACCGGCTTTCCAATAAATGTCAGCCGCGCTGATGATGATTTTGCGGCATTAATGGTTGCAAATTCTTATCTCGGCGAACATAGAAAATCTTACGGAAGATTGTATCAGCAATTAAGGGAGATTCGTTCTATGAATTATGGCGACTACTCTTATATTGAGTGGTATAATAACGGAGGTGGAAATATGCTTCCGCCATCAGGTGTCCCGCGTCACTCAAATTATTTCGCAATATGGATCCGGCCTGTTCAAATTGCCAAACAGTTAAAGGCACAATACGATGAATTGAAAGACATAAAAATTGGCCATGCTCATTTTGCATTAAGAATGGCAATTAGTGAATTAAATAAAATGATTGAAAATGGATTGTCTCAAGAAGATTTTGAAGCTACAAGAACTTTCTTAAAAAGCTACATAAAACTTTACATAAGAACACCTGATGAACAGCTTGGCTACTTAATGGATTCAAAATTTTATGGCAGGAAAAATTACATAAACGAAATGGATAAGCTGCTTTCTGAATTAACCTTAGAAGATGTGAATAAAGCAATTAAAAAATATTTAGAAACTGATAATATGTTTATTTCAATCGTCACAGATACAAGTGAAGCAGCTCCTTTGGCAAAAAGCATCAAAGAAAATTTGCCTTCTCCAATGAGCTATTCAAATGCTGTAAAAGAAGGATTATCTAAAGATATTTTAAACGAAGATGAGAAAGTTTCTAATTATAAACTAAATATAAAAAGCGTTGATATTATAGATTCGAAGGACACATTTAAATAATCATTATTTTGCTATATTTTGAAGTGAAGTTTAAGCTCTGACTTTAAAAGATTTTTTCCTTAATAGTACCGTAAAATTCTGTTTAATAAACATGAAACATTTTATAGCTTAGGTGAGTCTTAAATGACAATAATTACTCTTAATAAAATAAAGAACTTATGAAAAAAACCATTTTTTTTGCTTCTATTATATTAGCGGCAGGCTTTTTTGTTGCACAGACTTCCAAAGTCTCAGATGTTAATACTGTCAATAATGATACTTTATCTGTACTTAAGCCAGCGAAATATTATTCGACTGTAGACGAATGGATTTCGACAATACTATCACGTTACCACTACAGAAAAGTTCCGCTAAATGATTCACTATCGTCCGTAATATTTGATAGATTTTTAAAAACGCTTGATTATAATAAAGCTTATTTCTTACAGTCAGATATTGACAATTTTGAGAAGTATAGAACAAAACTTGATGATGATATTAAGAATGGAAATGTTGAGCCTGCATATGATATTTTTAATACTTTCAAAGAGAGATTGATTGATAGAACAAATTACGTTAATAAAATTCTTGACGAAGAGTTTGACTTTACGAAAGATGAAAATTACCAGCTGAAAAGAGAGGATGAACCTTGGCCAAAAAATATTGATGAAATGAACGAACTTTGGAGAAAGAAAATTAAAAATGATGCTCTTTCATCAATACTTACAGGTAAGGATTGGAAAACCACATCAAGTAATTTAAAAAAACGTTACGAAAATTTTCAGAAGAATGTGATTCAATATAAAAGTGAAGATGTATTTCAATTATTGATGAATTCATATACCGAAGCATTAGACCCCCATACAAATTATCTTTCCCCTATTACATCTGATAATTTTAAAATTGATATGAGCTTATCTTTAGAAGGAATCGGCGCGCAGCTTCAACAGGATGATGACTATACTAAAGTGAACGAGATTATTCCTGGCGGCCCGGCATTTAAAAGTAAACTTCTTCATCGAAATGATAAAATAATAGCTGTCGCACAAGGTGATGATGGTGAAATGGTTGACGTTATTGGATGGAGAATTACAGATGTTGTTCAATTAATTCGAGGTCCGAAAGGTTCAACGGTCAGGCTACAAATTTTAGAAGCAGAGGATGGAGCAAATGCTCTTCCAAAAGAAATAAAAATTGTTAGAGATAAAGTTAAACTCGAAGAACAATCTGCAAAAAGTGATATTATAAATATCAAAAATAATGACCAAAATTATAAACTGGGAGTAATAACAATCCCTAAATTTTATGTTGATTTTGATGCTGAACAAAAAGGAGTGAAAGATTTTAAAAGCACCACCCGGGACGTTAAAAAATTGCTAATTGATTTAGAAAAAGAAAAAGTGGACGGAGTTATAGTCGATTTGCGTAATAACGGCGGCGGCGCGCTTAATGAAGCAATTGATCTTACAGGCTTATTTATAAAAGATGGCCCTGTCGTTCAAGTTAGAAGTGCCGACGGAAAGGTTGATGTTGGTGACGATCCTGACCCAAGCATCGTGTATAGCGGACCGCTTGCGGTTTTAGTTAATAGATTTAGCGCTTCTGCTTCTGAGATCTTTACCGGCGCTATTCAGGATTATGGACGCGGTGTTATTATTGGTGAACAAACTTATGGAAAAGGCACTGTTCAAAATTTAATTGACCTAAACAGAGTAATTCCAAATCAAAGTGAAAAGCTCGGTCAACTAAAATTAACTATCGCCAAATATTATAGAATAAATGGGGGAAGTACACAAAATAAAGGTGTTATTCCTGATATTGAATTTCCTTCCGCTTTCGATTCAAAAGATTTTGGTGAAAGTTCTGAACCAAGCGCATTGCCTTGGGATCAGATTCAACCAACAAATTATAATAAGTACAATAACCTTTCAGAATTAATTCCAATGCTTCTAAAAAAGCATAAAGAAAGATTTAATAAAAGTCCTGAGTACGACTATTTGATGGAAGATATTGAAGAATATAAAGAAGCTCATGATAAAAAATTTGTTTCGTTAAATGAAGAAGTAAGAAAAAAAGAAAAGGATGAACTTGAAGAAAAAAGATTCCAGAGAGAAAATGAACGCAGGAAACTTCAGGGGTTAACACTGCTAAAGAAAGGCGAAAAGCCTGCTGATGATACTACTAAAGATGATCCCATTCTTGATGAAACCGGACAGATTTTAGCTGATCTTATTCAATCAACGGTTGGATAATTTAAGAAAAGATATTGTGAAAGTTAAAGGCGAGAAATTTATCTCGCCTTTTTTATTATTCATCTTATATATCGAATTTTATTCCCTGAGCAAGCGGAAGATCAGTTCCATAATTTATAGTATTGGTTTGTCTTCTCATATAAGTTTTCCATGCATCCGAACCTGATTCACGCCCGCCGCCTGTTTCTTTTTCACCGCCAAAAGCTCCGCCTATTTCAGCGCCTGATGTTCCAATGTTAACATTGGCTATTCCGCAATCAGAACCTTCAGCAGATAAGAACTTTTCAGCTTCTCTTAAATTGTTAGTGAAAATAGCAGAAGATAATCCCTGCACAACGCCGTTGTGAAGTTTAATTGCATTATCAACTTCTCCTTTATATTTTATTAAGTAAAGAATCGGAGCAAAAGTTTCTTCTTGTACAATTTCATAATGATTCTCTGCTTCGGCAATTACTGGTTTAATATATGTACCGGATTTATAATTTTCGCCTTTCAAAACTTCACCACCGTATAAAATTTTGCCGCCTTCTTTTTCCAATTTGACTAGAGCGGATTTGAACATTTCAACAGCATCTTTGTCAATTAGCGGACCAACATGATTTTTTTCATCTAATGGATCTCCAATTTTCAATCCTTTATATGCTTTAATTAATGATTCCTTTACTTTATCATAAATTGATTCATGAATAATTAACCTTCTAGTTGAAGTACATCTTTGCCCACAGGTGCCAACGGCTCCAAAAACAATTGCAGGCATTGCCATTTTTAAATCTGCATCAGGAGTGATGATAATAGCGTTATTGCCGCCCAATTCAAGTATTGCTTTTCCAAATCTTTTAGCAATCATTTCACCGGCGTGCTTTCCAACTTTTGTAGATCCAGTAACAGAAATTAATTGAATTCGTTTATCGTTTAACATTTTTTCGCCGATTGTTGAACCTCTTCCAATTATTAATGAAAATACACCTTCAGGAATTTTATTTTCTTTTAAAACTTCAGAGATTATGTTTTGTGTAGCAATAGCGGATAAAGGTACTTTTGAAGATGGCTTCCATAGATTTACATTGCCGCAAACCGCAGCAAGCATTGCATTCCATGACCAAACTGCAACCGGAAAATTAAAAGCCGAAATTGTGGCTACAATTCCCAATGGATGATATTGATCATACATTCTATGATTTGGTCTCTCAGAGTGCATTGTGAATCCATAAAGCTGCCTGCTTTGGCCAACAGCGAAATCACAAATATCAATCATCTCCTGAACTTCACCTAACCCTTCTTGTAAAGATTTTCCCATTTCGTATGAAACTAGTTTTCCTAAATAGGGTTTATATTCTCTCAACTTTAAACCAATTTGCCTAACAATTTCGCCTCGCTTGGGAGCAGGCATTTTTCTCCATACCAAATACGCTTCTTCGGCTTTTGTAATGATTTTTTCATAATCCTTTTCAGATGCCTGATAAACTTTTGCAATTTCTTTACCATCTGTGGGTGAAACTATCTTCAATTCACCCTGATCCTTCGTTTCATTCCATTTTAATCCCGTAGATGATCCATAATTTTCTTTATTAATACCTATTTTTTTTAAGAAATCCATAAGACTAACTCCTTATATTATTTAATTTATTGTTGTTTGCTTAATTATTGATTGAAGATTAATTTTACTCATTTTGTTTTCTATATCTATTTGAATATTGGAGAAAAGATCTAGAAAAAAATTGTTCAAATTAATTATATCGCCTTCGCCTTTAGTATTTACATCTAAATAAAATGCTTTTCTATCTTCGATGGAGCAATAAATTTCCTGCAGATGCACCTGATCTGGATCTTTTTTCAAAACAAATCCACCTGTGCTCCCGCTTATACTTTCAACTATCTCACTTTTAACGAGCATAGAAAGTATTTTTCTTAATTTTGATGCATTAACACCAATATATTTTGCTATTTCAGTGCTATTTTTAGCTTCCGGATATATTTTAGATAAATAGCAGAGAGCTTTTACTGCTGTTGATAATTTTGTTGATGCAGACATAAAATATTTTAATTGTTACAGTAAGTGTAACATATTCTAAATAAAATATCAAATAAATTTTTTAATTGAAAATACATTGCGAAAATGGTATCTTACGGTTAGAAATTATGAATTATAAACAAATGCAAAGATTTATTTCATTTAAAAAAGAAACCGGATTATCAATGCTGCGGAGCTATTTTATCTCCCGCTTTGAAAATGTTTTTTAAACTAGCCAATTACCTCATTTAATCTATATTTAACAATTTATTTTGAAATTTTCAGTTAATCATGGGAGAATTACATGGAAAACAAATTTTATGCAAACGAAGAAGTAGTGGAAGACTATTCTTTAGTTCAAGCAGACCAAGTTCATGGTATATTAAAAAAACATATGCTTACTGATGGATTTAGCATTGTTTTGGATTTAAAAAGAAGTCATGGATCTAGAATAGTTGATGAAATAACAGGTGATGAATATTTGGATTTATTTACTTTCTTCGCTTCATCAGCATTGGGTATGAATCATGAAAAATTAATATCCGAAGAAGTTAAAAATGAATTAACCTTTGCTGCTATCAATAAGCCTTCAAACTCAGATATTTATACAACTTTAATGGCAGACTTTGTAGATACATTTGCGAAAATTGCAAAACCAGACTTTATGAAATATTTATTTTTTGTTTCAGGTGGAGCACTTGCAGTGGAAAATGCACTTAAAGTTGCTTTTGATTGGAAGGTACAAAAGAATTTTCAAAAAGGAATTAAGGAAGAAAAAGGACATAAAGTAATTCACTTTAAAGAAGCATTTCATGGACGCAGCGGCTACACAATGTCGTTAACAAACACCGATCCGAATAAAGTAAAATATTTTCCAAAATTTGATTGGCCGCGAATTACAAATCCAAAAATTGTTTTTCCGCTTGACAGCAACATCAAGAAGGTGGAAGAGTTGGAGAAGATTGCGATTGAAGAAATTCATCAGGCAATTAAAAATAATCCGGATGATATAGCCGCTATTATCATAGAGCCAATTCAAGGTGAAGGCGGAGATAATTATTTCCGTAAAGAATTTTTTATGCAGCTACGCGAGATTGCCGATACAAATGAGATTCTTTTAATATTTGATGAAGTTCAAACAGGATTTGGCTTAACCGGTAAATTCTGGGCTTCTGAATATTATGTAAAACCCGATATAATTGCTTTTGGAAAAAAAGCCCAGGTCTGTGGAATCATAGTCTCTGATAGAATTGATGATGTTCAAGAAAATTGTTTCAGAAAATCAAGCAGAATAAATTCCACATGGGGTGCGAACTTAACAGATATGGTTAGATCAAAGCACATAATGAGAATCATACAAGAAGAGAATCTGGTAAATAATTCATTTGAAATGGGTAAGTACTTGTTGAATGAATTGTCGACTCTTCAAACCGAATATCCACAATTTATTTCGAATGTTAGAGGCTTAGGCTTAATGTGTTCATTTGATTTACCTAATGGAGAAATCAGAAATAAATTTGCCGCCGAGTGCTTTAAAAATAAATTAATAATACTGGGCTGCGGTACAAAATCAATTCGATTCAGGCCAGCATTAAATATTATTCAAAGTGATTTGGATGAGGGCTTGCAAATTATCAGAAATGTTTTAAATTTATTGTCGTCAAATAAATAATATATTTATTAAACTACTTGCATGATGCGGCTCCTAATGGAGCCGTTATCATTTTAAATGAATACACTCTATTGGAAAAAACTTTATTCATCGTTAGTACTCCAATCGGAAATCTCAAAGATATTACTCTTAGAGCAATTGAGACATTAAAAGATGTGGATTTTATTGCCTGTGAAGATACACGCGTAACCGGAATTCTTTTAAAGCATTTTGAAATAAAGAAAGAAATGATTTCGCTTAATGCAGCGAACGAATCACATAAAATTGATTACATTCTTAATAGAATTAAAACCGGCGAAAGCTGTGCATTAGTTTCCGATGCCGGAACACCTGGTATTTCAGATCCTGGGGTACGTCTCATTTCTTTTTCTATAAAAAATGATATTCCGGTAATTCCCATTCCAGGAGTTACTGCTGCAATCACTGCTATATCATTGAGTGGGTTACCCACTGATGCATTTGTGTTTGAAGGTTTTCTACCTCAAAAAAAAGGTAGACAAAAAAAGTTAAATGAATTATCTGAAGAAAAACGGACGATAATAATTTATGAATCAACTTATAGAATAGAGAAATTATTGAATGAACTTTGTCAATATATGCCTAACAGATATATAGTTGTTGCACGCGAATTAACAAAAAAATTTGAAGATATTTGGAGAGGCACTCCAGTTGCTCTGCTTGAAATGCTAAAAGAAAAAACCATTAAAGGTGAATTTGTTATAGTGATATCACCCTTAAACTGGAAAGACATTTAATGCTATTTCATCTTTTGATGTTTGTTGCAAAAGTATGAAGTCCGGCCACTAATAGTTTTATGTTTTATCTTACCACTACACTTAGGACAATTTTCGCCATCTTTTCTATATAAGATTAGCCAGCTATCAGGATAATTTTCAAAATCAGCTTTATTTTTTACAGCCTTTTTTAATACACTTTTCATTGATTTATAAATTGCTTTCAAATCGTCAGTACTTAATTTGCTAACTGTTGAAGCAGGATGAATGTCTGCCTGAAAAAGAATTTCGTCTGAATATAAATTACCAATACCGGCAAAAGTTTTTTGGTTTAACAATGCTCCCTTAATATTTCCAGTTTTCTTTTTTAAAATCTCAGTAAAGATTTTTAAAGTTAATTCGCTGCTAAGAGGATCCATTCCCAATTTTTTCTCTTTTATAAATTCATCAATACTTTTGGAAATTGTGACTTTGCCGAATTTTCGTTGACAATCATAAGCAAGCTTATAGTTGTTTGAAAAATTGAAAAGAATTCTGATATGTTTAGATGCTTCACTTTCGTTTTTAAAATACCTCAAGAAACCTGTCATACCGAAATGCATAACTAAATAGGTTTCTTTATTAAGTTGAGCAAATAAATATTTTCCGTGTCTTATTGTATGTTTAAATTTTTTACCTTCTAATTTTGATTTAAAACTTTTGCTTGAAATTTTTGAAAGCAAACTTTTATCAAGAACATTTATTTCTTTAATTTTTTGGTGCAATGAAGTTGAATCAAAATATTTTTTAAAGGCTTGTACTTCAGGTAATTCTGGCATGACTTACTTTTTTTAATTATTAATTACTGTTTATAATCCTAATTGAAAAGTCAATAAATAACTTCTCTCAGCAGCAGGGAAAAATTCTGCTCCAATAGCATTTGCGGAATAAAGATTATCAAATATATTATTTATTTGCAACATTATTTTTGAGTTAGTTAATGAATTTAAAATACTGAAATCATAACCGCAGCTAAAATTTGCAGTGAAATAAGCCTCATTTATATTATCGATATAGGTTATGAATCCGGGATACTGAGCTAAATATGAATCTAATTTATTCGCGTAAATATCGGAATAAAATTCTCCTACATACTTACCTACTATTTGCAAATTAAGTCCGGATTTTTGAAATGAGATTCCGAAATTTGTTAATAAATCGGGGAAGCCGCTAATTTTATTTCCACCTAAATTCAAACTAATTACTTTCGAAGAATCCGCAGTTACTGAATAGTCGATATAAGTTTTTCCTTTATCTATTTCATTTTTACTAAAAGTTGCGTTTGCAAAGATCTCAAGTTCACTAAAAATTTGTACGTTTGCTGATAATTCTATTCCTTGATGAATTGTGCTTTCTACATTGCCTGTTATTGGTTGGCCAAACCGATCAAGTTTACCATTTTTAACAATTTCATTATCAAATATCATATAAAACAAATTTGCAGATAATGTGAGAATGTTATTTTTAAATGATGAACCAATCTCAATATCATTCATTGTTTCCGGCTTCACAAGTGGTTCATCAAAGTTATAGGTATTATCTGCATTAAATTCAAATTGTGGAACCGCTCCCCCGCTCGATTCCGCGGCATCGTAATAGTTATTCAATCTTGGTTCCCTAGAAACTCTTGCATATGAAATAAATATATTCTGCTGATCATTAAACTTATAATTAATTCCGATTCTAGGATTAAAAAATAAATTACTCACTTCGAAATCGGTTCCTATATATTTTTCATTATACAATTTATATTTATGATAAGCCAATTGAATTTCGCCGAGTAAATTTAAATTGTGGCTCAAATCATAGGCTTCATGAATAAAACCGTCTAATATATTTTTACCGCCATTAAAGAAATAATATCTAAAATCTTTAGTTAATCCAATTGGTAAATTTTCACCAAAATTTACACTTCCCCAATGTGTGCTTCGATGAATTCTAAATTCTCCTCCAATAATTAATTCGCCATTAGTATGTTTAAAACTTACTCTTGGTATCCAACCGTATTGTTTATTTTCGACTTGAGCTCTTATCAAAACATTAGAAGGATTTTGAACTGGTGAAAAACCTAAATCAGAAGTTAATCTTAAATAAGAAGTGTCAGCCCAACTGCCGTCAAAATCAAAAAATCCATTTCCTAAAACTAAAAATAATGCAGAGTTAAAAGTAATTTCTTCACTAAAGTTATATTCATTTAAAAGTTCAAAATGAGGCTGTGAAAAATTTTCTATTTCATCTGTTCTTCTTGGCAATACGTAAGATAATTTATCGCCGCTCGCATTTGTCTCCCAATAAGAATAATTTTTTCTTCTTAAATTTTTATCTTTGATAGTAAATTTTGGGAGTCCGGTATATGCTAATCCATCTGATATTGGGCCGCCATAAAAATTAATTTGAGACGTGAGGTTTTCATCATATCTTACAGCGGATAAATGATAAGAATTGAATCGTACCCATGAATCATTTCTATAACCGCTGCTTAAAGTTTGAGAAAGTTTAGCATAAATTGAATATTTATCATCGATAAGGCCTGAAGAAAATGAAGCTGAATATTTCCTAACGTTATAGCTTCCCAAAGAAGTCGAAAGATCAATTTTAGGTTCGTTGGAAAAAGTTGCTGTAATTATATTGATTGAACCACCGATTGCTGGATATCCAAAAACTCCAGAACCTGCACCTCTCTGGACCTGAATAACTTCAGTACTCGCTAGTAAATCCGGGAAGTCCAGCCAATAAACATTATGATCTTCAGGATCATTTTGTGGAATTCCATTTATGGAAACTGAAATTCTTCGCTGATCAAAACCACGTATACTTAGATAATTATATCCTATCCCATTTCCATTTTCAGAATAAAAAGTTGTGGAAGGAAGATTACTTAAATATTCCGGAATATCTTGAACAGCATATTTTTTTTCAATTTCTTCTCGTTTGATTTTGCTGAACGCTAGTGGTGTTATTCCTGCCTTTCCAAGGCTGCCTTTCACCAAAACTGATTGCGACGGAATAACCTTAGGGTTTAGTTCAATTATAAATTCTTTATTGGGATTATAGTCGGATATAGAAACGAACTTTTTATCATAGCCGAGGTAACTAACTACAATATGTGAATTTTGAGTGTTATTAATATCGATAGCAAAATTTCCATCTTCATCTGATACAGTACCAATTTTTTTATTTTCCTGAAAATATATATTTGCTTTAGAAAGCGGGAGTTTAGTTTCGAAATCTAAGATCTTTCCCTTGATTATTTTTGATTGCGGAAAAACGGAAAGCGATATAAATAAAAAAAGAATAATTAAGTGCTTCATTTTAACCCTCTTTAAAATAAAAATGCCGTTTTGTAAAACGGCTAAACACTTACTTATTCTTTAACACGTTTTCCTACGCTGGTATTATCCAGATCAGGTTCAAGGGTATCATCTCAGTTATCCCAAATGATTTGGGATAACACCCCTAACAGCATTCAAAATTTCAAAATAACTTTTTAATTGCTTTTAGAATATTATAATATATAAATTTTAATGTTTATTCAACTCTAAGTTTCTGACCAACCACTATCTTGTTATTATTTAAATCATTTAAACTTTTTAATCTACTAACGCTCATACCGTATTGATGAGCTATTGAGTACAAAGATTCGCCACTTTTTACTCTATGAATTTGAGCGCCTTTATGTTCTGAAACAGAATTCTCACTTAACTCATTTTTAGGAGAAACTTTTAAACTTTGGCCGGGAATAATTTTATTTCCATCTAACTTATTTAAATCTTTTAAGTCACTAACACTCATTCTATAATCATGAGCGATAGAATACAAAGATTCACCACTTTTAACAGTATGTACATTAGTTCCGTCGTTAGATGATTCAGGTAAATCATTAATACCTTCATCAGATAAAACTTTTAGCGATTGTCCGGCAATTATTTTATTACTTCTAAGATTATTCCATCTTCTAATGCTTGAAGCGGATACTTTAAATAATTCTGCTATCTCGCCAATAGTATCGCCTCTTTTAACCTTGTAATAATTAACATTAGCCGAAGTTTTTGTAGTATTATCTCCTAATGCAGAGGCTTCGGAACCGCCATAAATTTTTAAAGTTCTGCCGGCAATTAAAGTATTTCCCCGCATTCCATTCCATCTTCTTAATTGATTTGTTGAAACTCCAAATTTTTCAGCCAGTTCACCAACTGTATCACCTTTTTTGATTTTGTATCTATAAATATCGTTAGACGAGTTGGATACTTTTTCATTTGATGAAGCATATTCCGAATAACCGTGTGTATATATTTTTAATTTTCTACCAGCGATAATTCTACTGCTGGAAAGATGATTCCAACTTTTAATAGCACTCAAAGATACGTGATATCTTTCGGCTATACTTGAAAGATTTTCTCCTCTTCTTATTCTATGAAAAACATATTCACTTTTATTTCTAGCTGCAATATTTTTTGCTACAGATTTTTCAATAGCAGTTTGGCTATCAAGACTAGAATAAAATTCTTTCTTATCATCAGGCACATATATTAAGAGATTTTGTCCAACATTTATTGTTTGAGTATAAGCAATATTATTCCAATTTCTTATATCACTAACCCTTGCATTAAACAAATCAGCTATCCCAAGTAAACTATCATTCTTTTTAACGTGATAATTAACGGCAACATTTCCTTCCGGAATTATTGTTTCCGATGAATCATCCGACAATTCTTCTTCATTAGAAGTTTCATCAGAATTCTCAGCGATTAATTCGTCATTTGTAATACCGCTTGAAGCTGAATCTTTTAAACTCGTCTCTTCAAAACCAGTTGCGCTTTTATCAGCATCTTCGATCTCCTTATTTAAAGTTAAGTAAGGAGAAACATATTCATCGTTTTCTTCATTTGCAGTTTCTGTGTTTGTATTGTAAGCATAATCATTACTGGAAATGTTTGAAGAAACTGGAATTTTTAATTTAACGCCAGTATACAATCTTGATTTTATAGAAATATTATTTGCATCAGCTAAATCATATTTAGAAACTCCATATTTAGCTGCTATCCTTGATAATGTTTCACCTCTTTTAACTGAATGAACTAAATAATTTCTTTTCGCACTTTCCGGAATGTTTATTACATTAGCTGAAAATAATTCAAATTTTGATTTTGGGACCTTCAAATTATAACCATCCGGATAAGAGGACGGGGTTGACAATTGAGTTAATTCAGGATTTAAATCCATTAAATCCTCTAACGAAATTCCTGCACAGCTTGCAAGAAAACCTAAGTCAATAGCATCGTTAATTTTATAAGTTTCGTAAGGAAGTGGCTTTTCATAGGCAATATTATTGAAACCATATTTTTCCGGATTCATAGCGACTAAGCAAACTGCGATAAACTGCGGAACATAGCTTCTAGTTTCTTTAGGAAGATATCTTCTGATTGACCAGAAATCATTGTCGCGAGATCTTCGCTCTGCTCTCTTAATTCTGCCTTCTCCGGCATTATAAGCAGCCAAAGCCAAATACCAGTCGCCAAGAGAATTGTGTAAATCTCTTAGATGCCTTGCCGCTGCAAGAGTAGATTTTTCAGGATCTCGTCTTTCATCATAATAAAAATCTGTTTTTAGGCCATATAATTTTCCGGTTGATTTAATGAATTGCCACATTCCTACTGCACTTGCCCAAGACCTTGCAGTTGGATTTAATCCGCTTTCAACCATGCTAAGATAAACCAATTGCTGCGGAATGCCTTCTTGAGCAAATATCTTGGTCATCATGGGGAAATATTTACCGGAACGCTCAAGCCACAAAGTCATATATTTACGGCCTTTTCCGGTAAAATAATCTGTCCATTGCTCTACTATCGAATTAACTTCCAGCGGAACATCAGCAGGAATAATAAATTTTGTTTCTTCTTTGACATTTTCCGTTACCGGAATTTCAGGCATGTTTTTGCTTGTCCACTCTTCATAAGCGGCAAAAGAAACATCTGACGGAAGTTCTGTTAAACCGTCAACATATTTGCCATAATCCTCAGTAATTGACTTTTCTAGCTCTGCATAAGCTTCGTTTTGGTCAATTCCGGGATAATAACTAAGGTTATTTATTATTCTTAATGAAGATTCATAATTTTCAATAGTTTCTTTTGTACTGTTTAGTTCTTGTTTGGCGAGAGCTGAAACATAAAATTGTCTAGCTTGTTCAAGCATTTCGGATACAATTGATGTCCCTTTTGTCTCAACTTTAGGCCTCTGCATTTCTTTTGAAATTTCTTTATTTCCGCTACAAGAAATTAAAAACAGAGAAAATAAAGAAATTGAAAAGATTAGTAATGATTTTTTATACATGAAATCTCCACACAATTATAATTTAATGTTTAAAATAAACTTTATAACACGCATTATCAAGTAGATAATGAAGCTACATTAACTAACTAACATAAAATAAGGACTTAAATTGGTTTTTAAGTTGTTCTTTTTCCTTCAAAAAGGAAATTAAATAATTGAAATATGAATAAGTATCAGGTATTTCCTGAAATAATTTAACAAATTAAATGCCACTATAAAGGTATATTTCCATGTTTTTTCTGCGGGTTTTTATCAACTTTAGTTTTAAGCAAATTGAAGGCATTTATCAATCTTTGTCTGGTATCCGATGGTTTTATTATATCATCTATAAAACCATGTTCCGCGGCAATATAGGGATTAGTAAATTTTTCAGTATAAGCGGATAACTTTTTTTCTAATTCTTTTTCAGGGTTCTTCGAATTAGCAATTTCCTTCTTGAAAATAATTTCGACTGCTCCTTTTGGCCCCATAACTGCGATCTCTGCTGACGGCCAGGCAAAATTAAAATCCCCCCTAATATGCTTCGAATTCATTACATCATAAGCCCCTCCATATGCTTTACGAGTTATAACAGTTACTTTTGGAACTGTCGCTTCACAAAAAGCATAAAGCAATTTAGAACCATGACGAATTATTCCATTCCATTCTTGTTCTGTTCCCGGTAAAAATCCTGGTACATCCACCAAAACCAACAATGGAATATTGAATGCATCGCAAAAACGAATGAATCTTGCACCTTTTATAGATGCATTTATATCTAAGACTCCAGCTAAGACCTCTGGTTGATTCGCAACAATTCCAACGCTCATACCTCCGACTCTACAAAAACCAGTTAAAATATTTTCCGCAAAGTTTTCATGAACTTCAAAGTAATCATCGTCAACAAGTTTCAATATGATTTCCTTCATATTATAAGGTTTATTCGGGTTATCAGGTATGAAAGAATTTAAGCTCTCATCATGATTTATTTTTGAATTATCATATTCCAATTCAATAGATCTGTCCATATAATTTAATGGAAGAAAGCTGAAAAGTTTTCTAACATTAATTAAAGTTTCAATTTCATTATCAAAAATGAAATGCGCAACTCCGCTTTTACTCGCATGAGTTTCTGCGCCGCCTAAATCTTCAAATGTAACATCTTCATGGGTTACAGTTTTAACAACATTTGGCCCTGTAACAAACATGTAACTTGAATTTTTTACCATGAATATAAAGTCAGTGATTGCAGGAGAATAAACCGCTCCACCGGCGCATGGGCCAAGTACAACTGAAATTTGGGGAACTACTCCGGATGCTAAAGTGTTCTGCAGAAAAATATCAGCGTATCCTCCAAGGCTTACAACACCTTCTTGAATTCGTGCACCGCCTGAATCGTTCAAGCCGATGATGGGAATCCCTACCTTCATAGCAGTCTTCATTATCTTAACAATTTTTTCAGCGTGAGTTTCAGATAATGAACCGCCGAAGACAGTAAAATCCTGGCTATAAAGAGCAACCGGCCTTCCGTCTATTTTAGCAAATCCAGTGACTACTCCATCACCCGGGTAATTTTTTTTATCTAATCCAAAATCATTTGATCGATGCTTAACAAAAATATCGATTTCTTCAAAACTACCTTCATCAACTAAAATTTCTATTCTTTCACGAGCCGTCAATTTTCCTTTATCATGCTGTGCTTTTATTCTATCGAGTCCTCCGCCAAGGCTTGCTTCCTTCTTCTTCTTTTCTAACTCTTTTAATTTATCTTCCATCCAGGCCCTTAAAATTATAGGTTGTAAAATTCATCAATTTATTCTAACTATTAAATGGAAAAATTAATAACGTCCATTTTATTTTTTGATTTAAAATAATCTTCAATTTCATTTTTAACGGATTGATAAGTTTCGTTAAATGACTTACTCATATTGATTTTTCTTTCTGAGATATCGATTTCTTTAACAATTTTGCCTGGTTTGCCTTCCATTAAAAATATCCTTTCTGAAATCGTGCTTGCTTCTTTTAGATTTGTGGTTGCTAAAAGAAAATTCATGTTCAACTCTTTGGAAATATTCTTAACGAGAATATTCATTTCATTTCTAATATCTATTTTCATATTCTTAAAAGAATCATCAATCAAGATTAATTTTGGATGACAAGCTAGTGCTCTTGCCAGCGAAATTCTGAATCGGAATCCAAGGCTTGAATTGTGCGGGAATTGATTTTCATATCCTGTCAGTCCCACTAACCCGACAAGTTTTTTAATTTCAGTATCGTCTAACTTCTTCTTTAATATTTTTTCAGTGAATAAGATATTATCTTTAACATTCAGCCACGGAAAGGATGAAGGTTCTTCAGGAATAAGCACAACATCATAAGAATTTAAATTATTAATATTTTTATCTTCACAAAATATTTCCCCTTCATAATCATCTATTATACCTGAAATAATCTTCAATAAAGTAGATTTGCCTGATCCGAAAGGAGCTAGAATAGAATTAACTATGCCATTTCCATTTTTAATTGAGAAGGAAACCTCATCCAGCACTTTGATTTTTGACCCGTATAGACCATCAAAATACTTAACAAGTTTATCTACTTTTAACAAATATTTTTCTTGATTCAATTTAATCCCAGAAAAAATGTTTGGTTTTTAAATGATTGATTGCAAATCTGCCGGCAATTATGGTTAAAAAAGTAATAAAGAATAAAGCAAACAATGCTGATAAATCATTGAATTCTAAAACTTGCCGAAATAATTTACCTAAGCCCAAACCGTTTCTTGCAAACTCATAAAATAATATTATTGTCCACAAGTAAGTATGTGAATCCATTATATAGTTAATAAAATTGGGTTGAATGGATTTCCAGGTAACATGTTTTAAAATTGTTTCTTCGTCAGCACCTAAACCTTTTGAAGCATCGGCATAAACAGATTTAATTTTAGCAGCAGCATTTTGAATTTTAATTGCGTAAGTAAAAAATAAAACCAATACAGCGAATATAAACTCGGATATTTCATAACCGGGAAGCCAATAAATTAAGAGCATTCCAATTAAGATTGAAGGGATAAGTGCTGATAACTTCCCAACTGAAATAATAAATGATTTAAAAGGAAGATTATCTTTTAGCAACTGCACTTTTAACAGGCTAACTAAAAAATAAGAAATTAAAATTGAAAAATAGATGACACTTAAAGTGGTAAAATAATTTAATAAGAGATTATAATCTGCAAATAAATCACTAAAGGACTCAAAAACAATTGACGGCTTTGGTAAAAAATTATTTATTGGGAAAATGAATTCAAATAATACTATCCACAGAATGAAAACTGAAAATAAATAGTAATATATTTTTTTTTGTACCCGCGGGTTATAAATCATTTATTGAAATTTATATTTAATAAATATTATTAAATGTCTCTATGAACGAATATATTCATAAGGAATTTATATAGCAATTATGAATCTGGTTTACTTACTTTAAATTTTGTAAAAAGGGATTATTAATTTTTTCTTCTCCTATTGTAGTGTTATCACCATGGCCGCTGTATACAATAACATCATCGGGAAGAGCTAATAATTTTTCACTAATAGAATTGATAAGCAAATCATAGCTGCCGCCCCATAAATCTGTCCTTCCAATATTTTTTTGAAAAAGAACATCTCCGGCAACACAAAATTTCTCATCCTCAAAATATAAACAAAACTCACCTGGTGAATGGCCAGGAGTAAAAAGAAGTTTAATTGAACATTTTCCTAACTCAAGCACTTTTCTTTCTGATAAATAATCATCAGGATTTGGTGGAATTTTCATATCAATTCCGAACATGGAAGCTTGTGCTTCGGCATTTTGTAATAAGGGAACATCATTTTCTGGAACAAAATAGATAGGATTATATTTGTCCTTAACAAATTTACACCCTAAAAAATGATCGATGTGGCAATGAGTGTTAACCATATATTTTGCTATTAAATTTCTACCATCGATAAAATCAGAAAGAATCTTTTCCTCATCTTGATTTGAACACCCCGGATCAACAATCATCGATTCTTTAGTTTCTTCATCCCAAATGACATAAGTATTTTCAATGAACGGGTTAAATACAAATTTTTTTACAACTATCATTTCTTAAAATTCTTTTCTATTCGTTTATTAAGTTTAGAAGTATATGACTTATAATTATCCTTTGTCTCTTCAATCGAATCTCCGCCAAATTTTAGAAGCATGTATTTTGCTAAACTCCATGCTAACATTGATTCAGCGATGACTGCACAAGCTGGAACTGCTACAAAATCGCTTCTCTCTCTTCTTGCATCTATTTTTTTCATTGTCTTTAAATCTACGCTTTCAATAGGACTCATCAAAGTTGCAATTGGTTTCATAGCGGCTTTTACAATTATTGGAAGCCCGGTTGAAATACCGCCCTCAATTCCGCCTGCTCTATTTGTTTTTCTTAAGATTCGTTCGCCGGATTTAATTATTTCATCATGCGATTCTGAACCAAATTTTTCTGCTGATTCATAGCCGGTTCCAATTGAAACCGCTTTAACAGCATTTATAGACATGATTGAATGAGCAATTTCCGCATCAAGTTTTGTATCGAAATGAATAAAACTTCCCAGCCCAACCGGAAGCCCTGTTGCAACCGCATAAAAAGTTCCCCCTAAAGTATCGCCTCGTTTCTTAGCTTGCTTAATTTTATTAATAATCTTTTCTTCATGCTCTTTATCTAAAACTCTAACATCACTTTTATCCGCGTCCTCAGATAACTTCCAGCCTTTGAAATTTTTTGGAAGATCATTTGCAAAGAGCTTATCAGCAAAATTATGTTTAGAATAAATACCGCCAATACTTTCAACAAAACTTCCAATTGAAATATTAAATTCTTCTAAAAATTTTCTTGCGATTGTACAAGCTGCAACACGTGCGGCAGTTTCTCTTGCACTAGATCTTTCAATAGAATTTCTAATGTCATCAAAATTATATTTCGACACTCCGACTAAATCTGCATGCCCTGGTCGTGGAATTGTAATTTTTTCAACTTGCGTCTTTTTTTTATCGGAAGTCATTTTCTCAGTCCAATTATCCCAATCCTTGTTTTTAACCAGAAGCGAAATTGGAGATCCTAATGTTTTTTGAAACCTGATTCCGGAAAGTATTTCGGCTGTATCAGTTTCAATTTTCATCCTATTCCCTCTTCCATAACCGGCCTGCCGCCTTTTCAGATGAAAATTAATATAGTCGTTCTCAATTATTAAATTTGATGGAAAGCCTTCGACAATAGTAGTTAGTGCTTTGCCGTGTGATTCTCCGGCAGTTAGAAATCTTATCATTTATTCTCCAGCAATTGATTGTGCAAATATAAAAAAAACGCCCGATAAATTCGGGCGTAAAATACAAAAGTTGAAGTTAGTGAGTAAATTTACTCAGGGATTTCAATTCCAACAAATCTGCTGTTGCCTTTTCCATCTTCAACCTTTAGCAATAGCGCAGAACCTTGTTTTTCCTTAACTAAATCTTTGAATTCGTTTACATCACTGATTTTTTTCTTATCAGCTTCAGTAATCACTAAACCTTGATATAATTTTTGGTCTTCTGCACTGCTGAAGGGTTTAACCTTGGCAATCAAAATTCCGTGATCAATATTAAGTTCATCTTTTTGTTTAGTGGTTAAATTTTGAACTGATAATCCAATTGATGAAAGATCAATCGTGGATGTCTTAGATTCATTTTCATTTTCGCTGCTGTTATTATCAGAAATAGGTTTAGCAGTGGATTCTTCATCACGGGCTTTTAGAGTCACTGATTTGTCTATTTCCTTGCCGTCTCTAAATAAAGTTAGTTTAACAGAAGTTCCTGCGGACTTTGAAGCAATGTAACTTTGCAGTTCGTTTGGCTGATCAACATCTTTTCCATCAATCTTTAAAATCACATCACCAGGTTTGATACCTGCGTTTTTAGCTGCACCATCTGCCAGTACATCTTGAACCATTATTCCATGAGGTTTATTTAATCCAATTGATTTAGCAATTGCGTCATCAACTTCACTTATCTTGATTCCGATATAACCGCGGCTGACCTTGCCGTTTGCAATTAAATCCTTTGCAACTGATTTAGCGAGGTTAATTGGAATAGCAAAACCGTAACCGATATATGTTCCGCCGTTGGATGAAGCTATGGCAGAGTTAACACCAATCACAGCTCCTGAAAGATCAACTAACGCACCTCCACTGTTACCGGGGTTAATTGCCGCATCCGTTTGAATAAAACTTTCAACGCCGTAACTGTCTTTTATTAAACCTAAACCTCCGCGGCCAATAGCACTAACTATTCCAGCAGTAACCGTGGATGTTAATGATAGCGGATTCCCAATAGCCATCACCCATTGTCCTACCTTTAAATTTTCTGAATCACCAAGATAAGCTGTAGGCAGATTCTTAGCATCAATTTTAATAACTGCTAAGTCAGTTAATGGATCAGTACCAACTACTGTTGCATCAAACGACCTCTTATCATGTAAACCAACTTTAACTGATTTTGCATTTTCAACAACGTGATTATTTGTTATTATATATCCATCATCAGAAATAATAATTCCGCTTCCCGTGCCTCTTTGATCTTTAGGTAAATCTTTAAAGGGAAAAAGAAAAAACCATCGTGCGGATTATTTTTCATTTCTGAAACTACTGAAATTTGAACGATTGCAGGTGTAACCTTATTTGCCACCTCGATGAATGCTTTACTGAATGAAGTCGCATCTGCATCAAGATTTACTGGTGGATTATTGGCTCCTAAACTTACATCCGCTAAACTCGGCCTTACCAATCCAAACCCGGAAACCAAAATTGCCCCTAATATAATACCAGCTGCTATTAATGTAATAGCACCCCAAATATTTTTAGATTTCATTTATCGTACCTCCGATTAATTTCACAATTTAATTATATGCATTTCTGCATCAGTATCAATAGATTTATATACACCTACTTATTTATAAATTTGGAATGATTTTATACCATTAAAGTCCGGTACATGATGCTTTAAAAACCTTTCCATAAAAATGACAGCATTATTTAAAGTATCTTGTTTTATGTTTTTATCAACTATTTTATTTTTCTTTAGACATAACAAGTAGTAAAAAAGTTCCGAAGTTATCGTGTATGATTCTATAAATCCTTTTTTACAATCATCGCATAAAATACCGATTTCAAAATTATATGACAATTGATTATTCCCGGGGTTTGTTTTACCGCAAGATGCACAATTTTCTAATTGCACTTCATATCCAATTTCCGTTAGCATAAAAATAAAAAATCTACCGAAAATAGTTTCTGGTTTTTCATTTGATGTTTCAAACAAATAAAATATTCTATCGATTCCTTTATATAATTTGTTATATACTTCATGCTCGGCGGTTAAATTTTTAATCAGCTCCAAAATTGCATAACAATATTTTAATTTTTCAAAATCTTCTTTGATGCGTGAATAATGATTTATCAGAGATGCGCTGCTAAGGATTTGAATTTCACGAGTGTCTTTATTATAAAAAACTGTTTCTATTTGATTAAGAGGGTCAACGATTAAACTTAATTTTGATTTGGGATTTCTTCCACCTTTAATTATTGCAGATAATTTGCCAAAATCCTTTGTGAATAATGTTGCTATACTGCTTGTATCTCCATAATCGAGTTTGCTTAAAACAAAGGCGTCGGATTTATTAATCTGGCTCATTTAAAAAATTATATGGAAAGAAATAAACATCTCGATCTGTTATAATCCCGGTTATTAAATGAGAAGGCGTAACGTCAAAAGCAGGAGTGAAAGCGTTATAATTATCGGGAGTAATACTGTTTCCGTTTATTTTTAGCAATTCATTTTTATTTCTAATTTCTATTTTAATATCTTCACCCGAAATTAATTTTTTATCAATTGTTGTAGTCGGTGCTGCAATGTAAAACGGAATGTTATGATGATAACAGAGGACAGCTAAATTATAAGTACCTATTTTATTAGCAGTGTCGCCGTTTAGTGCAATTCTATCTGCGCCGGTAATTACGAAGTCAATTTTTTTTTGCTGGATAAGAACCGCAGCTGAAGAATCACTTTGAATTGCAAATGGAATCCCGCTTCTTTCTAATTCGAATGCTGTTAAACGAGAGCCTTGAAGCAAAGGGCGAGTTTCATCTGCATAAACAAATTTTACTAAGTTATTTTCGAAACCGGTTTTAATAACATTAAAAGCTGTTCCCTCACCGGCGGTTGCAAGTTTACCGGTATTGCAATGCGTAAGGACAGTAGATTTTGCTTTAAAATTTTTAAACCATTTTCCCCAATTTTCTTACATTTATAAATATCATCCTGGTGAATTTCTTTTGCTTTGTTCAGAAGAATTTCATACAAATTTTCATTTGATGAATTTGCATAATATACTTTTTTCATTTCATCCAAAGCCATAAATAAATTAACTGCTGTAGGCCGAGTTTTTTCAATTCGCTTAAAGGCTTGCTGAAATGTAGTTTCAAATTTTGAAGGTTCAACTTTTTTAAGTGAGAGAGCTAACGCATACGCGGCTGAGACCCCTATTAAAGGCGCTCCCCTAACCTCTAATCTTTCTATTGCTTCTGCTATGCGGTTATAATCATCGGTTTCAACATATTCTTCTTCAAGCGGTAATTTTGTTTGATCAAGAAAAACAAATTTATCATTTTCAAATTCCAGCGAGAAGTAATTATTCTTTTTCACCAAACCTCGAAAGATTCATAAATTCTCTAAATCGGTCCTGAACTCTTAAATATTCTAAATCTTCCAAACCCTTTGTACTAAATTTTTCAACACAGAATGATGCCATTGCGCTTCCGTAAATAACTGCGCACTTCATATTTTCCGGGCTTAAATCTTGAGTTTTAAAAAGATAACCTGTAAATCCTCCGGCAAATGAATCTCCGGCACCAGTCGGATCGTAAATCATTTCCATAGGGTAAGCAGGCGCGGAAAATATTATATCATCTGTGAACAACAGTGCACCGTGTTCGCCCTTTTTAATTATTAAAATTTCAGGTCCCATTTCACGAATTTTTTTTGCAGCTTTAATTAGATTTGGTTCATTGGCAAGAAGTCTGGCTTCTGAATCATTTATAATAAGTACATTAGCTTTTTTTAAAACCTTAAGTAGGTCGTCTAGCTTTCCTTCAATCCAATAATTCATCGTATCACATACCACAAATTGAGGATTTTCAAGTTGTTCTAAAACTTTTAACTGCAGTGTTGGATCAATATTACCAAGGCAAACAAATTTGGATTTTCTATACTTCTCGGGAATTATAGGATCAAAATCTTGAAATACATTCAGCTCCGTCAAAAGTGTGTCTCGCACATTCAAATCATAATGATATTTGCCTGACCACCTAAAGGTTTTTCCGCCTTTAACAATTTGCAGACCATCAAGATCAACATTATGGTCTTCAAGCAGATCAATATATTTCTTCGGAAAATCTTCTCCAACAATTCCAACTAAATATACAGGACCGCTAAAATAACTTGAAGATAGTGAAATATAAGTAGCAGAACCGCCAAGTGCATTTGTAACTTTGTCAAAAGGTGTAGCAACATCATCTAAACCAAGTGACCCTACAACGAGTAAACCCAAATTTAACTCCGATTATTAAATGAAAAATTTTGAATAATAAAAATATAAAATTCATTTTTTAATACATAATTATTTCATGTACTAAGCTGTATTTCTATAAAATTAAGAAAATTAATTTCTTTCGTAAAATACTGGGTGATAATATCCACAGAATTTCTTTGTCCAGGCCATGCTAAAAGATTTTTCGCCTCATCCGGAGTAACCCATCTGCAATCACAATGTTCGTAAGAAATTTTGGCTTCAGAATTCATATCAACTAACGCTGCAAAAACCGGCAGCATTGAAATGATATTATTTTCATGCGAATAAAATGAATTGACATTTGGAACAACCCAAAGTTTTATTGGTTTCAAACAAGTTTCTTCTTCTATTTCTCTCAGTGCAGTTTGATAAGCTTTTTCGCCTTCTTTAATTTTTCCGGTAACCATTTGCCACAAGCCGCCATAAATTTGATTATCACTTCGTTTAAGTAATAAAAATTCTATTCCATTTCTTACTTCCCGAAAAATATGAGACTCGATCATGTTTGAAATTATTTGCATAATAATATTCCCAATTCAAAAATCAATCTGTCACGGCAGATCAAACTTTAAATTAATAACTAATTAAAAAATACTTCAATAATTTATAATAAAAGATATTAAAATAGATAGCGAAGAAATTAATTAAAAATAAGCTCTAACTTCAGCACGAGCAGTATGTACAACCTGCTGCTTTCCTTGTGCCCGACCATCATAGCTTATAGTTGATTGTAAATTTGAAGAAATTCTATAATCAAAATTAAATCGCCAATAAAAATTTTTGCCGATCGCATTAGCTCCAACTAATTCAAAAGGCAAAACATTTTCGGTTGTGTTTGCGGATAATTCGTCTCTCTCAAATTCAACCCGCAATCTTCCGGTTCCGGCAAAAGATAAATTAAATCGAAGTGTTTGAGAATTTAAATCAATAACTGTAGGATTAGCCGGAAAATAATCTGTGCTTCTGCCGGTTTGTATTTTAAATCCTACTTCAATGTTTCTTTCAGGACGATAAGAAAAATCCGTGTTTAAAGTATTACTTTTGATAGCCCGGCTTCTATTAGATGAGGAAGTTGAATTTACATTATCATCAGCGTTAATAAATTCAGTTTGATTTGTCATTTCTTTTATCATTCTAAATTTTATTCTAATTCCTTTTTCCCGTTTATATCCTCTTTCGCCTCCGCCGCTGTATTGATCAAGACTTTTGCTTTGATCGTATCTGAGGCGGATGGATAAATCCTGATCATCTTCAAAAAAGTAAATATCCTGCTGAACATAATTCGAACCGCGAATTGTTTTATCCGGATTTTGAAACGAAGAAAAATGTAAAAGATAAATTTTCTTATAATCCTCTTCCCTGCTGTTTTCCTGAACTCTTAAAAATGTTTCCGTTGAAATAGGTTTGAGCAAACTTGAAATTACATTATTGTTATCGAATGCATCTTTAAAATTAAAATGCCAACGAGTACTTGTTTTCAAATCTATAACCGGGTAAAGCTGATCCGTTGGAACGGTTACTTGCACAAAATCGCCGTCATAAACTGCTGGTTCAAATTCTTCATCGTCTGCAATTCCGTTTTTATTTAAGTCACCAAGATATTTAAAATTCCCTGTCCCTTTTGTTACCCGAACATAAACTTTTTGAAGCTTTGCTGAACGCTGTGTTGAAACTTCATAGTAAAGATCTCCGCTTAGTGGTTTCCATAAATTAAATTTTGATTGTGATCTTATCAGAATCGATTGATTGTCTAAATTTCCCTGCTGTTTAAAAACTTCTGTATATTTTTTATTTCTTAAGGTAAAGTTAAGAGTAGAGCTGACAGCCCTGCTGCCGTTATATCTTAATTCATAATATTGCGTTGCTGATTTCGATTCCTTAAACATTAAGCCATTGATCGGCAAATAATCGTTTCGAACTGAATATTTTGCCGAAAGATTTAATCCGCCTAAATCTACCAATTCAAGAAATGGATCGACTTCTATATATCGCAAGCTTCCATCTAATAAAGAATCACTTTCAAAGTGATCCTTCTTATCTTCTGATAAAAATTCTACTCCTGGTTTTAATTTCCAAATTAAATATGATGCATTCACCTTTTTGTCTAAGCCAGTTACTTTTCAATAAATTATTTTTTGAACTTACATAATCTAAATTGTAGTTAACATTTATGTTTTCATTATCCGAATATGTTAAGATATTATTGTAACGGTTAGAAGTGAAGCTGCTTCCCTTTTTTAATAAACCATACGTAGAATTGATATTTAGCTTATCAACCGGGATTAAAGTTATGTTTGCTTCCCGTAAAGTTTCATCTTCTAATTGATCCGATGAAGCTAAGTTATAATTTCTATCGAATTCAATTTCATTTATTCTATCGGCTGAAGTGAATTTGCTTTGCGTAAATCTATCTTTATAAGAAAAACCTATTTTACCAAGATTAAGATTTCCAACTTCTACTTTTTTTGGATTCATGCTAAGAAAAATATTCCGTGCGTATCCAAAGTTATTGTTATCATCAATACTAGAAAACCGGTTTCGGTCCCACGAACTTCCTGCAAGTTCAAGTGAAAGAGAAACATCTTTAATAAAATTTAAATCAACTACAAGATTGCCAACCTGTTTTAATTCCGGTAAAGGCAAATAAATTACCGGCATGTAATTTCCATTTTTAATTCCGACAAAAGAATAATTTCCCAAACTTTGACGTGCATAATCCCCTAATCCATCGCCGACAAAACTGAAAGAGACATTATAAACAGCCGATGAATCGCCTGGCGAATAAACGTAATAGGTAAACATTTGATTGTTTATAATAGTATCGCGCTGCTGGTATGCGCCTCTTACAATTCCAAGTGAATCGGGCAAGGCAAGACTCACACCGGATTTAGTTGCAGCATTCCTATTGTCTCCAGCAGATGCAAGTACTTTTTTATCATCATCACTTAAAGAGATGTCAATTGGGGCATCCTGGTTATCACCTTCTCTTATATATTGAAACTGAACTCCAAGTTTATCATCAATAAATTTTGATTGAATTCCCGCACCAAAAAAATTTCTCGCATATCTTCTATCCGTATATTCAAAATCAACTGTAATCCTACTTGCTGAAGTTATCAAACGATTAGGAGTGAAAGTTATCCTTGAGTTTGAATATTCAATTGTGTAGTCATTCCTTTCACCACGCTTCATTTCAATTCCGTCTAAATATACTTTTTCACTTCCGGCAATTACAATAATATCTTTCTCATTATTGATTCCGGAAAGTAAATAAGGCCCCTGCACTCCGTCCTGGCCATTAAAATTATTTGTATTAAATTTACCACGCGAACTGGCAATTGCAACATATCCATTTTGATTTTCAAAATTAAACTCTCCCATTAGACCTTGCAATTTTCTACTGATAAATCCAAACTCGCCTTGTCTTCTATTAAGTTCGTAATCTCCAAAAGTTCCGGATGCATTCTTATGTTTAATTTGAATAAAAACTTTGTCAAGTTCATCTAATCTCTCAGTATTTCCTTCCGGCTGAATTGGAGTATTTTCATCGGTTAAAGCTGCAACTATTTCAATATCATCCGAGAGTCTGCCCGAAAGTTGAAGTCTTAATCCGCTGTTGAGGCTGAAGTCATTTGTTGTTCCTACTGTAAACCCACGTACAATCGTCCCGCTCTTCTGTAAATTTGAACCGAATATTTCATCGGCACTAAATCCTGCTGAAGTTTCTTCTACATATCTTAAAGTATCTTGTGTATTTTCATCAACTCGTAATGCGAGCTTTCTTTTTTGATAAACTTTTTTTAATGCAAGGTCGTACGAGCGGTATGTTACAATTAAAGTATCAAAGATTGAATAAGGAAGCGAATCCGAAAGTGTAAAATATCCTTCCGAATAGTAAAAATTATAATCCTCTTTTTTTAATAATTTATTTCGAAGCTGAATAGTTTCTGAGTTAGGAACAATTGAAACTTGAGAAATAGAATAATGATTATCAAAATTAATTTGAATTGTATCGGAAACAATCCTGGAAGGAAATTCATGCTGTGCAAAAAGCAATCCTTGCAAAGCAAAAATTATTAAATAAATATTTTTAAGTTTTAGCTTAAATTTCAAAGAAGAAGCATGTTTTTTGAATTTGAAATCTAAATTTACATACTTCCATTATCAAGTCTATATTGCTTCGGTTAAAAAGTAATACTAATTATACTTCTTAGTAGGTGTTTTGAAAACCTTAGTGTTTCTAAGTGCCCTCAGTGTCTAAGTGGTGAAATTCTCTTCCACCACTTAGACACTTAGTACACAAAGTTACACTTAGAATACTCTTCTCAAAAAACTAATCGCCCGGAGCGGGAGGAATATTTTCAGCGCCTTTAAGTTTTCCAATTAATTTTTCCGGTTCATGAATTAATACAGGCATGCAGTTTGAACAAATGAATGCAGACTTACCAGCATAAGTTAAATTCACCAAAGGAATATCATCTTCGGATCTGTTGCAGTTTAAGCAATGCTTCTTTTCAGAACTCATAAAAATCTTTCCGTTTTATAATTAGAAAAATATATATAACAATTTAAACCTTTTGCGCAAAATATGAACTCTTAAATCAAATAGTAAACCTACTTTGACACTAGAAAATGTTCTTAATTATAATTTCAAAACTAAATTAGATTGGTTTAAGCATGAAAAAAAACTTTCTTTCATTTTTATTCTCTCTTCCCTTTTCTTGAATGCTGTAATAATTGCACAAGAAGAAAGAGTGTTCACATATTTACAAAAATGAAGCTTCATATTCTAATTTTCATTTAATAAATTCTTTCATTAAAAATTAATTATTTTTTTTCCTAAATTCATTTAAGCTTTTCCGAAGCTAAATTGATTTTGCAATTATCATTAAACATTAATTAAAATATTATTAATTCATTTTTTTGGAGTGAATTTGAATCAGTCAGAATTACCAAAATACAAATACAACGGTGCACGCGCTATGGTTATTTTACATGAAAAACATTTACGTTCATGTATACAAACCTGGAAAGAAGCAAAAAGTCTAAATATAAAATTACCGGTTACGGATGATGAAAATTATAATTCACTTGATACGCTGCTTAGACATATTTTAAGAGCAGCAAGAAATTATATGGTTTGGATGTGTGCTAAATTAAACTTACCCGATCCGCAAATTGATGTGCAGCCGGAACCTGAAAATATAGAAAACAAAGTCGATGAATTTATAAATCATCTTCTAGAGAAATGGCGTTCGCCTTTGGCGGATGTTGCGGAAGAAGAATTTTTAGATAATTCCTTTAAATCGACTTGGGGAGTTGATTACTGTATTGATGCAATGCTCGAACATGCCGTAATGCATCCAATCAGGCACGAGTTTCAATTAAGAAATTTGATGAATGAACAAAAAAAAATATAAATTCATATTTAATCGCAACATTTTGATTATATTATTTAAAACAAATAATTGAAAGTAATATGGATTTAAAACTTGCAGTATTAATTGATGGTGATAATATTCCTTCAGCTTATGTCAAAGAGATGATGGAAGAAATCGCCAAGTACGGTAATCCAACCATAAAGAGAATTTATGGTGATTGGACTAACCCTAAGCTTACTAAATGGAAAAATGTTTTGCTCGAAAATGCAATTACTCCAATTCAGCAATACGGATATACAACCGGAAAAAATGCTACAGACTCTGCTATGATTATTGACGCAATGGATATTTTATATTCGGAAAAGGTGAATGGATTTTGTTTGGCAACAAGTGACAGTGATTTTACCAGGCTTGCAACAAGACTCCGCGAAGCCGGGATGAATGTAATTGGAATCGGCGAAAAGAAAACCCCTGAGCCATTTATTGCTGCATGTGACAGATTTATTTACATTGAAATTTTAAAATCGCAAACTCAGGAAAATGGTTCGGAGCCGGATAAAGGTAAAGCAATTCAGAAAGCCGACTTGGATAAAATTACTCCAAAGGTAGTAAACATGATTGCTTCTACAATTACGGATTTAGCTGATGATGATGGCTGGGCTTTTCTTGGTGATGTTGGAAATCTACTTCAAAAAAAGCAGCCTAATTTTGATTCACGAAACTACGGCTTTCCGAAATTAACCCCTCTTATCAAATCAATTAAAAAATTTGAAATTGAACTTCGTGATAATCCTAATAAAGGAAGATTTAAATTAATCTATGTTAGAAATAAAGAATAAAAAAGCACGAATTAAGTTCGATTTTAATTCGTGCTTTGGTAGGTTTGTAGAAAGGCTTTAAGTTTTAAAGTTTACTAACTGTAGTAGCTTGAATAGAACTTTCTTATAAAAAAAATTATAAGCTGATTTTTATTATCAATCATTGTTCCATTTCCAATTATAAATTATCTTCTCATAAATCATTAAATTATCCTAACTTTTGGAATATTTCACTTTTTTTATTGTTAAAATTTTCTCATTTTTAAGAACCAATTTTTCTTACATAGAATTTTAGAGATATTTGAGATTTATTAAATATTAAGTCCCTATCGATTAAAAAATTAACAGTTATCAGTTATTAATAGTTAAAATATAATCACTCATTTAACTTTCTTTATTGTGCGGTGAAGGTAATTAGTATGTTTGAAAATTTATATTTCTAAAATGGTAGGTTTAATTAATATCTTATGAATTGAGATAGGATTTAATGAATAGCGAAAATGTTTTTAGTTTTGATTTGTTTGATGGTTTCCCTGATCTGTGCATACTAATAGCTGAAGACGGAAAGATAATCCAATTAAATTCAATTGCTCAAAATTTTCTTAAAAACAATGATGATTCCGCGATAGCAAAGAACTTCTTTGATTTCATTCCTGATACAGAAAGAAATTTGGTTAATTCAAAATTTGAAATTGCAAAATCAAACAGCACTTCCGAAAAATTTTACACCAAATTAAAAAGTGAAACAAAGTCAATTGAGGTTAGCCTATTCTTCTCATATTTTGGTTCTGCAATATCAGATAAATCGGGAGAAAAAATTTTTTGTTTTTGCCAGAGATATCTCCGAACAAATGCAAAAAGCCCGCGAGCTGAATATATATTATACAGTGGCTGAAAACACTGTAAACCCTTTACAGATTACAAATACAGAAGGGAAAATGATTTATGTTAATAAAGCTTTTGAACAGGCCAGCGGATTTTCTAGAGAAGAATTAATTGGAAAGAATCCAAATGTTTTCAGCAGCGGAAAGCATTCAAAAAGATTTTGGAATAAAATGTGGCAAACGATAAATAGCGGAAAAGTTTGGGTTGGCGAGGTTGAAAATAAACGAAAAAATGGCGAACCTTTTTACGCACAATTACTCATTTCACCCATAATAGATGAGACAGGCACTCTAACCAGCTTTTTTGGAATTCATAGAGATTTAGGTGAAAAGAAATTGCTGGAAAAACAATTAGTTCATACTCAAAAAATGGAAAGCATCGGAACTTTAGCTGCTGGAGTTGCTCACGAAGTTGGGAATCCTCTTGCCTCAATTTCAGCCTTAGTACAAGTTATACAAAGATCAACATCAGACAATTTTGCGAAAGAAAAACTTGACCTTGTAAAAAGTCAGGTTACTAGAATTTCTAAAATTATAAGAGACTTAGTCGATTTTTCCAGACCGTCAAACTACGAGCTTCAGCTAACTGATATTAATAAAAATATTGAAGAAGCAATTGAAATTATAAAGGTCGGAGCAAAAGCGAAGAATATAGTTTTCAAAAAAGATCTCAACAAAAATTTGCCGCTTTTACCCTTAGTAGCCGATCAGATTCAACAGGTTTTTGTAAATATATTGTTAAATGCTGTGGATGTGATAATTGAAAGGCCGAAATTAAATGGAGATAAGATTACTGTTGAGACTGATTTGGATGATGACAATATTATTATAACATTTACTGACTCGGGAAAAGGAATTCCTGAAGAGAATTATGCAAAAGTGTTTGAGCCTTTCTTCACTACTAAAAAAGAAGGTAAAGGAACAGGTTTAGGATTATGGGTAAGTTATGGAATAATCAAAAGTTTTCAAGGAGATATAAAAGTTTCGAGCAAATTGGGTGAAGGAACAACATTTAACATTAGTCTACCAATTCACACTTAAAAGGTATTAATATGGCTGAAAGAATATTGGTTGTAGATGATGAAGAGATTATAAGAGAATCTCTTTCATTTGTGCTTAAAAAAGAGGGGTATTATGTAGATGAAGCAGAAAACGGTAGAGTAGCATATGACATGATCTTACAGGATTCGTATGATCTTATTATCAGTGATCTTGAAATGCCGGGTTTAAAAGGCACGCAATTACTGGAAGAAGTTAAAAAAATTAATATTCAAACTTTAATAGTGATTATAACTGCATACGGTTCCCTCGAAACGGCTATCTCAGCCCTTAGAAATGGTGCGAGTGACTATATTTTAAAACCTCTTGAATTTGATGAATTGCTGATTAAGATTAGAAGATTATTTGAAATGAAAAATCTTCTTATTGAAAATAAAATTCTTAGGAAAGAACTTCAGCGTAATTATGATTTTGAAAATTTTATTGGTAAGAGTAATGCCATCAAAAGAATTTATGAAATGATAGATACAGTAGCTGAAACAGACAGCACTGTTTTGATAACCGGGAGAAGCGGAACAGGAAAAGAATTAGTTGCTCGTGCTCTTCACTTTAAAAGCAAGAGAAAAGACAAATCATTTATTGCAGTAAATTGCGGGGCAATTTCTGAGACGCTTATCGAAAGCGAATTATTTGGACACAAAAAAGGAGCTTTCACAGGAGCAATTGCAGACAAAGAAGGATTAGTTAAAGCCGCGGATAATGGGACTTTATTCCTAGATGAAATCAGTGAGCTTCCATTACAGCTTCAAGTTAAGTTTTTACGAGTACTTCAACAAAGAGAATACACTCCGGTCGGAACAACACTTTCTCTTCCCCTAAACGTTAGATTTATTGCCTCAACAAACAGAAATCTTAAAGACGAAATAGCAGCTGGAAATTTTAGAGAAGATCTTTATTATAGATTAAATGTAATTGAAATTAACCTTCCGCCATTGAAAGAAAGAGAAGAAGATATTCCGGTTTTAGCAGATCACTTCTTGGATAAATATCGAAAAGAATTGAATAAAAATATAAAGGGAATAGATAACGAAGCCATGAGAGCGTTATTAAGTTATGAATGGAAAGGCGAAGTGAGAGAACTTGAGAATGTGCTGGAACGAGCTGCGATTTTTTGTAAGGGGGAATTTATAACTTTAAATGATTTACCGAGTGGTTTTAGTCAAATTCAATCAACTTCTGATTTTACCAAACTTGGATCTCTGGATGAGTCAGTAAGAAAATTTGAAAAAAACTACATCTTGCGAGCTCTAGAAACAAATAATTATGATAAAGAAAAAACAGCTGAATTATTACAAATTGGCCTATCCACTTTATACAGGAAACTTAAAGATTTAGAGATTGCGGACTGAAACCGAAGTTCATAACTGTAATAAAAATAATCTCTTGCATTCTCATTAATTGCAATTGGACTCAATCCATTTCCAATAAAGAGAATAAAAAATTGGTTAATCTTTCAAAGTATTTTTAAAAATACTTTGAAAATTACAAATTTTCATATCAATTAATTTTAACTCCACCCCATCATCCTTGGCATATAAATAGTAATCAGATACCAGGGATTTCTATCCAATAAAATCTATTTTCTATACATTGAAAGGTTTTTAATTTCTAAACCTTCATGTAATTATTCTAAATTAAGTTGAAAGTAGTATACAAATTCGGAGTTTCGTTTATTGAGCAATAGAAAAAAAATAATGTTTTACAGTCAGGATATAACAATAGGTTATAGCTTCTTGATGTATTTGCAAAATGTATATGATGTAACTGTTACTACTGATTTAAATGTGATTAAGATGCTTTCAGATAATTCCAGCGTAGATTTAATAATTATTGATTCAGACCCCAATAAAGAAATTGAAATCTTCTGCGAAGGCCTGAAAGAAAAAAATAACCGATTGCCAGTTATTATCTTCTATGTATACAAGGATAAAATAAAAGAACTTGATGATAATATCAGAAAATACGTGAATACCATTTTTTACAAGCCATACGATTTTAATGAAGTATCAAAATTGGTGAACACATTGACTATGTCATAATTTTTTCTTACCATCTCTTTAGATTAAAAGATAACATGTAAACTTAGCTGAAACCACGATTAAAGTAGGAGGTAATTATGATGGATATTCAAAATATTCTTGTTCCAACCGACTTTTCTGAAAATTCTGTGCAAGCATTTGACTTTGGATTATTCTTAGCTTCTCAGAACTCTGCTACCATTCATTTACTTCATGTTGTAGTGCCAGATAACATGGATTTATTTTCAAAAAATCGTGAAGCCAATGATGACAATTTGCACGGCAAAATTATGGAAGCAGAGGAAGAACTAAGAAGATTTATAGCAAGAATTCCACCCTATAATATCAAGATCATCGAATCACTCAGGGTTGGTGATCCTGTAGAACAAATAATTGATTATTCAAAAGTTAATAATGCTGATCTAATCACAATTGCTTCTCAAGGAAGTTCAAATCATTCTCATCTTCCAATGGGAAACATTACAGGTAAAATCTTAAACTTAGCAGAAGTTCAAGTTATCTGTATTAAAACTGGAATAACAAAACCCAAGTTAACTAGGGTAAGAACTGGATATAGCTGGGCAGAAAATTGGGTTGGTTAATTAGTTAGTTCATTCCTAAAAAAATAAAATTGTTACCTAATTTAATATGGAGGGAGTATTACGTTAATTCTGGATATGCCTTTATTAAATTTGCTTTAAAAATAAAACCCGCCTTTAATTTTGCTCTCTCATCTAATGAATAATTATATATGACCTGGAATCTTTTAAAAATCATTTCTTAAAAAAATTTTGTTATTTGAGGCAGTATACAACAATATTCAAATTAATTTTCTATAGTAGATTATAAAAGTTTAATAAATGCAGGAAATCAAGATGGGAAAAAATGTATCACAGAAACTAATTGAAACTCACTTACTACAAGGTAATATGATTCCTGGAGAAGAGATAGGATTAAAAATTGATCAAACTCTGACTCAGGATGCAACCGGAACAATGGTTATGCTTGAATTTGAAGCCATTAAATTAAACAGAGTTAAAACAGAACTTTCAGCCCAATATGTAGATCATAATTTAATTCAAGAAGATTATAAGAATCCTGATGATCATCTTTTTTTAGAAAGCGCTTGTAAAAAGTTTGGCGTATGGTTCAGCAGGCCCGGTAATGGTGTAAGTCACCCTGTACACATGGAAAAATTTGGAATTCCAGGCAAAACACTTTTAGGATCGGATAGCCACACGCCTGCCGGAGGGGCTTTAGGAATGCTTGCCATCGGTACAGGAGGTTTAGAAGTAGCACTTGCCATGGCTGGTGAACCCGCTTATATAAAAATGCCAAAAATTTTAGGAATCAAATTAACTGGTAAACTGCCTGATTGGGTTAGTGCTAAAGATGTAATTTTGGAAATGTTAAGGCGTTATGATGTAACCGGCGGCGTTGGTAAAATAATTGAATACTACGGTCCGGGCTTAGATAATTTAACTGCGATGGACAGGCATGTAATTGCTAACATGGGGACTGAACTTGGAGCGACTACAACTGTATTTCCTTCCGACAATGAGGTTAAAAGATTTCTCAGCACCCAAAATCGTGAAAAAGATTGGATAGAAATCATTGCGGATAAAGATGCAGAATATGATGAAACTGATGAAATTAATTTATCAACTCTTGAACCAATGATTGCGCTTCCCAGCAGCCCTGGTAAAGTAAAAAAAGTTAGTGAAGTTTCGGGCAAAGAAATTTATCAATCGTATATTGGTTCGTCTGCAAATCCGGGTTTGCGGGATTTTGCAATTGCTGCTTTAATCGTTGACAGAAAGCAAATTCATGATGGAATTTCCTTTGACATAAACCCGTCATCTAGGCAAATTCTAGAAAATCTGATTGAACTTGGTCTTCTAAAAAAACTTATCAGCGCTGGAGCGAGACTTCATCAAGCAGGCTGCAACGGTTGTATTGGGATGGGACAAGCGCCGGCATCCGGTAGAATTAGTTTGCGTACGGTTCCCAGAAATTTTCCAGGAAGGTCAGGGACTAAGGAAGATTCAGTTTATTTGTGCAGCCCTGAAACTGCTGCGGCAAGTGCGCTGACCGGAAAAATAACTGATCCAAGAACTTTGAATATCCCCTATCCAAAATTTCATGACCCTGAAAAGATAATTTTAAATAATCATATGTTAATTAAACCGCCTGAAGAATCGGACAAAATTAAAATTGTAAAAGGGCCAAACATAAAGCAGCTCCCTGAATTTGATGCTTTGCCTAAAAAAATAAGCGGAACAGTTATTTTAAAAGTGAAGGATAATATTTCAACTGATGAGATTATGCCTGCTGGAACAAAAGTGCTGCCGTATAGAAGTAATATCCCGGAGATAAGCAAATTTGTATTTTCACAAATTGATGAAACATTTTATTCACGTTGCATTAGTAATAATAAAGCAAACTTATTTGTGGTTGCTGGTGAAAATTATGGTCAAGGTTCAAGCCGTGAACATGCCGCAATTGCACCGCGCTTTTTAGGTCTAAGGGTTGTATTGGCAAAAAGTTTTGCAAGAATTCACTGGCAAAATTTAGCAAACTTTGGGATCGTGCCGTTAACATTCAAAAATCCGGAAGACTATAAAAAAATTAATCAGGCCGATTCGCTTAATATAGAAGATGTGCAAAACCAGTTAAAAAGTAAAAATGAAATTATAGTTAATAATGAAACTAATAAAGAGCATTATCAAATGGTTCACACACTTACTGATCGACAATTAGAAATGATAATTGCCGGAAGTTTAATTAATGTAATCCGCAATAAATTATCAAAATAAAAAATCAATATTTACATTAATTTATTTTTGATAATGCTTTTAAAAAGCTGTTAACAAATTTTTTTCAGTTAAAAAAGATCTTTTAATTT
The DNA here is from genome assembly GCA_963731745.1 of uncultured Ignavibacteriales bacterium. Taxonomy (GTDB): domain Bacteria; phylum Bacteroidota; class Ignavibacteria; order Ignavibacteriales; family Ignavibacteriaceae; genus CAVSWT01. Next base: position 86,459 of record CAVSWT010000010.1, on the reverse strand, counting down.
ATCGCCCATTCCTTTTTTGGCGATATCGCCTAAACTTCCCAAATTTAAACCTCCGCCCAGCAAGCCTGAGAGTCCAGACAGAATATTTTCCGAACCGCCGCCAAGTTTTCCGCTAATTTTGGAGAGCATAAAAGGAACAATTGTATTTACTAAAGTCGAAGCAATTGAACTTGATATTCCTAATTTGGAAGTTATATTTTGTATGGCATTTGAACTAATTTTATTTACTATTGGATTGTTTGCATCCACAGTATCCTTGCCGCTAAATAATGCCATTATTCCGTCTAGATTATTTTTCTGAACTTCTTCTTTCAAACCATCTTTAACCGTTTCGCCGGTGATGTTGACAGATTTATCCAATTGTTCTTGATTCAATCCTAAACCACTTAGTTTTCCGCCAAATTCACTCTTTGCGATTTTTAATATTTCATCTAACATGCAGGCCTCTTTTTAATATTTATAATTGTGCTAACTAAAAAAACATATACTATACATATAATGGGGTATAAGAACTAAATAAAACTTACATATAATTATGCCCTGCCGATAACAGGGCATTTTAATTTTATTTTATTCTTTTAAATTCAATTCGTCGATTTTTTCTTCTGTTTTCCGGCGAGTCATTTGGCACAATAGGATTTTCAGATCCATAGCCTTTTGAAATTATTCTTGTTTCACTGACTCCATGCGTAACTAACCAGTTTTTTACAGCGGCTGCACGATTTTGCGAAAGTGTTAAATTCCTGGAAGCGCTGCCAATATTATCAGTGTAGCCGGCAATTTCAACGTCAATGTCGGGATAAGTAGTCATAGTCTTTAGAGCTTTTTGCAAGACTGATTCTGATTCGGGAGTGATTTCATATTTCCCGCTTTCAAATGTAATCCCTTCAAGTACAATTGGAACTCCAATTTTAACTATGTCATCATTACTATTATTTGGATCAGTCCCCCGGTTAACTTCAACGCCGTCGTCAATAGTTCCGCCATCAGTGTCTTTCTTTGTTGGATCCGATTTGTATTTAACTACCTCATCACCATCCCTAAGTCCATCACCATCAGTATCGGAAACAATGGGGTTGGTGCTATATGTTTCCACCTCATCACCATCTTTTAAACCATCCTTATCAGTATCAGCCTTTAATGGATCGGTTTTATAATTTTTTATCTCATCGCCATCCTTCAAACCATCATGATCCGAATCAGCATCATTAGGATTTGTTTTGTAAATATTTATTTCTTCACCATCCAGTAAACCATCGTTATCGGAATCGCCAGCCAATGGATTTGTTTTGTACGTATACATTTCATCGTTGTCTTTTAATCCATCTCCATCTGAATCATTATTTAGCGGATTGGTTTTATATTTATTCACCTCTTCCCCATCAGTCAGGCCATCGCCGTCTGAGTCGGCTTTTTTAGGATCTGTTCCTAACTTTTCTTCCTCATCTAAGGTTAGTCCGTCTTTATCATCATCTGATGTTCCTCGGTCACTCTGAAAAGTTAAACCAACGCCTAAAGTAAAATAAGCATCATTCGGTGTTTCATTTACTTTGTAATAATTTAAGTTTTCTGTTAAAGAATAAGAAATGCCACCAGATATTTCCATAAGAACTGTTTGGCTTAATGCAAATTGAGCCCCTATTCCCGCAGGTATAACACCCGTCCAGCCATCTTTTTTAACTTCAACGGGGGGAGTTTGAAATTGGTATGCCAATGGCAAATTTTGAACCGAATAATGCAGTGCTCCGAATCCAAAATAGAAGAAGGGATTCCAGGACTCAGTTTTAAATGGACTTAAGACAAATCGTAAATCAATAGGAATCAAATCAGTATTGTACTCATCGGATTTAAAATCCAAACCTGAATATTTACCATATCCCCCGCCTAATTCCACTTCCAGATTTTGGCTTGCATCAAACCTGAGAAACCCGCGTGCTAAGTAACCTAATCTTATACCATTATTATATCCAAAATCATCGTCGGGAATTAAGCCGTTTATTTGCAACCCGAATTTAGTTCCATCAGACTTGATTTGACTTTTGACTGTCACACTAAAAAACAATATAAAAATTAAACTTGTTAAGATAAGACTATATCTTCTCATCATTGATCCCTTCTATTTAATTTCATCAAATACATATTCTATTTGGCTCTAAGCGCATCGCGAATTTCGGTTAACAAAACTTCTTCTTTCGAAGGAACAGGAGGAGGCGCAGGCTTTGCTTCTTCTTTTTTCTTCATTCTATTCATTCCTTTTACAACCATAAATATTGCAAAAGCAATTATTATAAAATCGATAATCGTATTCACGAATACACCAACGTTTATTGTGACTGCTTTAGTCGTCTCCGTAGCTTCTTTAAGGGTAATCATGATTCTGCTAAAATCAACTCCACCAATTAAAAGCCCTATCGGCGGCATAATTACATCAGCTACAAATGAGCTTACAATTTTACCAAAAGCAGCGCCAATAACAATACCCACTGCTATATCCATCACATTTCCGCGCATTGCAAATGCTTTAAATTCCTTCATCATCGACATATTTCCTCCTGCCATTTTATTAGAAATTATTTTAATTAATCGAACATTTTAAAACAGTGTGTATGTAAAGCCCAGTTGTAAAGCCTCTTTAATTTGTGTTTTTAATGATTGACTTTTTTCATAAATAACAAGAACATTTAAATTAACATTTACAAAATCATTTACTTTAGCAGTAATTGTGTTATCCCATCTAACGTCCCAAACATCAAGCATGTTAAACCTGGTAAATAATCTTAACTTTGAATTCAGCAGCATGTTCTCAGCAAATTCTACTTCACCTTCTGTAACAGATTCCAAACCAGTTTCTAGTTTAAATTTTTCGACTTTGTCCGGAGTATCTGCATCGTCTGAATACTGATTAAATTCTTGTGTAAACGTTTCTTGAATTGCTAAACCTAATCTTGTTTTGAAACCTTTTAATTTATCATAAGAAAAACCCAAGCTTTGGGTGATATAACCAGGGTCAAAAAAATTAGATATTTGAAGTGCCGGATCGACTTTATAATCATAACCTTTAGAAATTACAGTTCTAACAGTATTGCTAAAATAAGGATCAACCTCCCATGTGGGAACATCGTAAGTTAAAACGCTTTCTAAATACAGTTCATTATCATTCGTTCTAAATGCACTTTCACCAAGCTTGGTTCTTCCATATGCAAGTTTCAAACTATTTTCTAATTTCCAAGGCATTGCATAATAATTAGCTCCTAACAAACCGAAGATTGTAAACGCTAGAGAATTATCGCCGCCTTGTGACCAATCGCTGAACGCTACCTGACTTAAATTTAACCCCGTAACTGCAGAAGCTCCCCAGCCGACTTTTATTGTGTCTTTTTTATCTTGTGCAAATGCTAAAGTTGAAATTAGAACTAAAAGCAAGAAAAGGATATTTTTCATACTCACTCCTGAATTATTATATAATTATAAATTCTTTAAATTGAGTTTGATTAATAATGAAGAATATTGTTATAAAGGCTGTACCCCGTATTTATATATAACCATTAATATCGTTTCAATAAATCTTAAAATAACAGCCCTATTTTATTATTAATAAACGATTTAACTATAAGTTCATTTTGACAGAATTATAAAAATGGACTAATTTTGGTAAATAGAAATATTTTTAATCGGGTAATTTTAGTGAACCAATAGCGACAGCTAATTTATGAAAAATTAATGAAAACAAATATTAAAATTATCAACTATTTTAGCACAGATTATTTCCTTGAACTAGCTCTTAGAAATAGAATTTTAAGAGAGCCCCTTGGTTTAGAATTTAGTATTGATGAATTAGCCGAGGAAATAACGCAAATCCATATTGGCGCTTATCATGAAAATAATTTAATAGGCGTTCTGGTTCTAAAACCTATAACTGAACAGTTAGTACAAATGAGACAAGTTGCCGTTGATGAAGGTTTTAGAGCTAATGGTATCGGAAAGGAATTGGTTATTTTTTCAGAAGAATATTCAAAAAACCTTGGTTATAAAAAAATTATTCTTCACGCCAGAGATACTGCAATAAAATTTTATGATAAATTAGGATATAAAAAAGTTGGGGAAGAATTTATAGAAGTGAATATACCACATCTAGAAATGGAAAAAATAATTTAACTTACTATTCAACCATCCGTAATAAAATAATTGTTTGGCACTGAAATAACATAGCCTAAATCTGATTTAGCCGGTGGTTTATGATGTCCGGGATTAAATGTAATTATTAAAAATAATATAAAGCCTATCAGCAGAAATAATATTAAAGCAAAAAGTAAAATAATACTACTGTTATTCTTAGCCGCTTTCATAGATTACTAATATAAAATTCATATTTAGTCGTTAATTATTCACCTATTCTTAAATAGATCAGTAATATATATCAAATAATTTTTTGCCATCGCAAATTGTTAGGGTGTTTAAGATATGAATTAAATAATGAAGTTGATTAAAAAAATTTTAGACTATCCCATGATACTCTACTTTATACTTCGCAAGGGCATTACTAATCGTTTTATGAAGTTCCTTTTCATTAAAAGGTTTTGATAAAAAAGCAAAAGGTTTTGTAGTATGCGCGTTTAAGACTGTTTCATCATCAGTATAAGCCGTGAGATATATTATAGGAATTTTTCTTTTCTTGGAAGTTATATCAGCTACATCAATACCATTCAATCTTCCTTTAAGCATTATATCCAATAAAATTAAATCGGGTTTTTCAACATCAATTTTCATGATTGCATCTAATCCGTTATTTGAAATCGTAACATCAAAGTTTTCATTAGCTTCCAGGTTCTTTTTCAAATCCATTGCAGTGATACTTTCATCTTCAACAATAAGAATTTTTGGCCTATGCTTTTTCATAGTATTGCTCCTTGTATTTCGTATATGCGATTCCTAATTAAATGAATATTACTTAAAAATGCTTATCAGGTTTAGGAAAATTAATTGTAATCTTAGTGCCTTTGGTATTGTTTATGTCTAATGTTCCTCTTAATTGTTGTGTAAATGCCTTAACTAGCTGCAGTCCTAATGAATTAGCTTTATCGATATCAAATTCTTTTTGGAATCCAACCCCGTCATCATGCACGCTAAGTTCCACATCCTCATTTTTGTTGCGTAAATTTATAGAAATGTTTCCACTGATGTTGTTAGGAAACGCATACTTCAGGCAGTTTGAAACTAATTCATTAATTATTAATCCAAGATTTATGGCAGCATCCATATTGATGTACACATCGTCTATTTCAGTGCTAAATAAAATTGTATGATTGTCTTTTTTGTACATAGAGGATAAATACGAAATTAGATCTTGAAGATATTCCGCAAAATTAATTCTGGTTAAATCTTTAGGCCGATAAAGTTTCTCATGAATTAAAGCCATGGATTTAATACGATTTTGACTTTCCTGAAAATATTCATAAGCCTTTTCATCATTAATATAAGACGACTGAAGATTTAATAAGCTGGAAATTATCTGCAAATTATTTTTAACTCTGTGATGCACTTCTCTTAATAGAACTTCTTTTTCATTAAGTGAAGCTTGCAGATTTTCTTCGGCTTTTTTATGCTGAGTAATATCTTGAATTATTGTCACGAAAACGGGTGGGTTCTGAAGACTGGAATACTGCAAATGCACTTCTACATCATATAAGGTTCCGTCTTTTCTTTTTTGCTTCGCAACAAAATTAATTCTTTCCTTCTCCCCCAATCTTAATGGCGAAATTAATTTATTGTATTGCTCAAATGTGAATTCCGGTTTTAAGTCAACAGGTGTTAATTCCTTAAGTTCGTCTAAGCTGTATCCGGTATTTTTTCTGGCTCCATGATTAACCTGCAGAAAATGCAAAGTATCTGCATCAAATATATAAATTTCATTCAGTGAGTTCTCGAGTATTCTGCCCAAATGCTGTACTCTTTCTTCATCTTTAATTCTATTACTAATGTCCATTGTCACTCCCCTCATTCCAACTGGATTTCCGTCGTCATCAAGAATTGGAGTTGATTGAGATTCCACCCATATTACATTCCCTTGTTTTGTAACCCATCTAAATCGGCTGCTTCCATTTCGTTTACTTAGAAATATTTTTTTAGATTCAATTGCTGCGCGTTCTTTATCATCGGGATGAACAATTGTCAACCAAAAATTTGGACTCGACAACCACTCATCCACTGTATATCCCAGCATATTTTCGGCATAACTACTTACAAAATCATTTCTTTGATTTTTTTCATCCGGTTCCCCCCAAGCTTCCCAAACAACTCCGGGAACATCTGCCACCAGCTTATTAATTCTTTCTTGTTGATGTTCAATCTCTGCCAAAAGTTTCAGCTTTTCTTCTTGCGCATTTTTACTTTCGGTTATATCTATTATAACTCCATCAAATCTAACTGCAGTATCAGAAACATCGTAAAAAGGCTGACCCAAAGCTTTAATCCATCTTAATCCACCTGATTTAATTTTCACTTTATATTCAATATCATACAGAGCCTTATTTTCTATCGATGTTTTAATTGCAGTTTTAACAAATTTTTCATCTTCAGGGTATATGCTATCGTAAAAGAAATCGATCGTAACTTCATCTTCAGGCATTAAACCAAAAAGAATTTTTGAAGTATCCGACCATTGCAGATCATTTGTTAAAAGATTCCATGACCAGGTTCCCACTTTTGTAGCATCAAGCACAAGCCGAAATCTTTCTTCACTGCGTTTTAATTTTTCCTGGTGTTCTTTTGATTTTTTTTCTGCTAATTCTCTATTATAGATTTCATTTTTCAGATCATCTATTTGTTTATCAAGTTTCTTATTTAATTCACTTTCTTTTTTATATAATAACGCATTCTCAATCGCGATAGCAGCTCGTGAGGCTAAATCTTCAGCAAAAATTAAATCTTCTTTTGAGTAGTTTAGTTCCGATTCTGCATTTATAAAAATTAAAACCCCCAATACCTTTTCCCTCAGCAGTAAAGGGATAATCATAATAGAATGCAGCCCCAGCTTTTTTAATATTTTGAACTGTTCTTCATTCGCAACATTTTGTTCAATGTCAGTGGGAGTAATATCTGAGAATAATATCGGCCTTCTAGTATTAATTGCCTTATAAATCGCAGAATTCTTGTTGTTCTGAAAAGGCACCGTCTGCATAAATTTTTCAACAAATTTATACTTAACATATTTATCGTGAGAAACTGTAATTCGAACTAACTTATTATTTTCATCAAAAAGATCTACCGCAAACCAATCTGCTAGTTTTGGAGTAACCAGACTTCCTAATGCTGCCAATGTCTCTTCATAATCTAAAGATGAATTAAGCAAGTTACTTGCTTCCGCTAAAAATTTTAATTTTACCTGCTGTTCTTCAGCTTTGGCTAATGCAATTTTTTCTCGTTCAAAAGCTTTAAATATTTCCTTTTCGTTTTTCTTTCGCCTAGTTATATCTCTTGAAATGACTGCAAAACCGACCAATGAATTTTCTTTATTATGAATTGGAGAGAAAGTAAGGGAAACATTAACAATTTCATTATCATTTTTAATATGTATTGTTTCATGCTGCCGTATATTTGTGCCTTGTTTTATTTTGTTTAAAACTTGTTTTGATTCATTTGTGTTTTCTTTTGGATACAAAATAGAAGCATCTTGACCAATAATTTGTTCGGGCGAATAGCCGTAAATTTTTTCAGCTCCTTTATTCCAGCTTGTTATTATATTATCCAAATCTTTACTATAAATAGCATCATCACTTGATTGAACAATTGCAGCTAATTGAACAACATTTTTTTCATTTTCTATTTTTTCGGTCACATCTGTTAATAAGACGAGACGGTTAATTTTTCCATTGTAAAAAATATTATTCGAGGTTACTTCAACATAAATTATGCTCCCATCTTTTTTACGATGTGCCCATGGCCCGCTTTTTTCAAAATGAGGAGGTGTTTTAGCCACATTATCATAAAATTTTTCTAGTTCATTTTTTGGCCTAATATCAGCAAGGTTTAATGTTAAAAATTCTTCCCGCGTATAACCGTACATCAATACAGCAGAAATGTTAACTGCAATAATATCTAACGTATCTTTATCGTAAACCCACATTGGCTGCGGGTTGTTTTCAAATAAAATTTTGTACTGCTCTTCTGAGGATTTTTGTTTAATCATATTAAAAAGTAATAAGGCTAGAATTATTTAATTGTTGAAATTAACTAAATGTGGGAAAAAAAGATATATTTAGAGTTCATTATCTAGAATTCGTCGCTGTTCGCAGATATATTCAAAATCGTTCAGTAAAAAAATATTTTTATAATTTTGTTCCGCAGTGAATGCAGAACTTATTGCCGGGGTAAATTTTAGATCCACAATTAATACAAAACTTTAAACCGTTGCTTGAGATGTTGGTTATAGGTTTATCTGCTTTTGTTTTTACAGACCTTGGTTCTACTATTACTTGGTTATCTTCAGATTTAATTAATTTTCTAAATTCAATATACTTATCAATTGAAATATCTCCCTTAAGAAGTAAATCTATAAAATTGTTAATATCCTGTTCTTTACTAGTAAGTGAATTCGCTGGTTTCTTAATTAAATTTAATGCTTCATCTAAAACCGGCTGAGGAACCTGGCCATAATATTCTAATAGTTTTAATCTTTTCTCTTGATACATTTTATCATTTTTAAGCCTGAGCGCTTCCAATATTTTAATATTAACAGTTAATTTAATATCACCTGAACCTTCGCCGCTCCAATATGGAGTTTGATCTTCATGAACATATTTTCTTGCTGAATCCGGAACTTTTCGTTTCAAATAATCTATTACTTCCCAAACAGTAATTTCACCATTCTTATCTAAATCTGCTGCACCGTTCAAAGCTTCTAATAAATGGTAAGTAAATATACCATGTCCAAGCTGGTCATATTCCCACGATTTCTGATTAGGTTGAGAAGCTGCAATTACAACTGTTCCTTCGCCTCTACCTAAATTCTCATATGGGTTGTCAATTATATTTAAATCTCTTGAGCCTTGTTTAGCCACACCGCCGGAGTAGCAGGCATCCATAAAAATAACTTTTCGTTTTACGTTCACTCTGTTTAGCAATTCATTAAATGTAGTGCAGGAAATTGCAGATGCAAAAAGGTTGGAGATTCTTGTGTCCCATGGAAGTAAATATTTATCTGTTTTTTCCAGTTCAATTGGTGAGGCTTCACTTCCACCATGCCCGGCATAGTAAATAACGGTTGTTGAATCATTATTAACTCTAGTTTTTAACCAGCCGCTGATGGCATCCTTGATATTAAAATTTGTTGCATCCCGGCCAAGCAGAAGCTTCATATTGTCTGCTGGAACGCCGCATTTATTTTCATCCAGCAAAAGATTATAAAATGATTCGGCATCAGCATCAGTATATTTAAGGTGAGAAATTGTAGAATCCTCGTATTGGCTAATTCCAATAATCACCGCAAATACATTTTTGTTTTTCATAATTCACTTAAATTATTTATTCTTAGATAAAATTATTTGATATGTTAAAACCAGATTTTTCTTAATTGTTTCGAGAACAAACGATAAAATATTTGCAAAAACAATTAACCATCCAATTAAAACAATATATACAAATAACCTAAATACCATCAATGAATTAGTATTAGTAAATAAGTTAATAGTGACAACTCCTATTGCGGCGGGAACTAGTAAATCTTTTATTAATAAATTTGAATTAGCCACGTCAGTTTTCTTTAAAAGATTAGGAATTGAAATTAAAGTTATACTAATAAATATTCCGAGTAATAATCCCGTAATCATTCTAATTTCACCTGATGAATTCCACATTTTAAAATAATTTCCAAAACCGTCTATCACCAATGGAATTGTAAGAAAAACTAAGAGCAAACCCGTTTTTCTATTTGGAGATATTTTGTTAAATCTTTTTGAAACAATAACACTTAGATAGCTGATGAAAATTCCTATATAGATTCCACTGCATCTAAAACAAACAGGAAATACTTCACCGTTAAATTGTAAAGACCGCTCTGGAATCTGGTGACAAAAAAAATCAAATATTTGCTTTGCAATTATTGTTTCCATTTTATTCTAATTTTTAATAATAATAGCTGGTGGAATTGATTCCAATAGAATATAATATACAATAAGCTATGAATGACCCGATCCCAACATACAGCCAAAGCCTGCCAACCTTTTTCTTTTCAGGGTCTGCATTAGTCATATATATCCAGCCCATAATAATACCAACTAAAGGAATAACTATGCTGACAATTGTAATAACTATTTTGAATTCCTTAGAAACCGCTTGAGTATTTTTAGGTTGAAAATTATGCGCTGCATTAAGCTGAGTTCCGGTATTTCTTTCAATAACCATAGTGCTTCCGCAGCTGCCGCAAAATTTTGCGTTTTCAGGATTTTCCGCACCGCATTTTGGACAATACATTACCTTCCTCCTATTTATTCTCGAATTTGAATTTAGATGAATTCTATTTAATACCCGCTTTTAATTCTATTTAACACTTTTAAGCGATTGTCAGTCAATTGAACTTCGAAAGGCCTGCTGCCGAAAACATTATTTTTTAATAAAGCAGCAGTGGATTTTGCACTATTTAAAACTGACCGATCTCTTTCCAAATCTTTAGGGATAATCTGTCTAAAAATAAAAACCCTACCATCTTTAGTAAGTTGTATTATTTTTTTAGAACCGTCAAAAAAGCCTTGTTGGGTTAATATCAGTCCGATTTTTTGAGCATCCATTCTTGGAATTGATTCCGTGTAATACATTGATGCTCCGTTAAACTCAAGCATCTTACCATATTTATCTGGATTTGAATTATAGTAATTTAAATTATCAGTATATGCATCACTAGTAGTTACAACATCATTTTGCGGATGATAATTTTGATCAACAACTACTAAAGTATTAAAATTAGAATCGGTTAAATTTATTTCAACTGGCGCCCCTGAAAAAACATCCCTGGAAATTTCATTCGCATATTGACTAACAATTTTCAAATAACTTTCGTCATTTTCATAACCCGGAGCAATAACATATCTAAATACATATACACCTGCTTTTTTATCAAATTGTGTGGATATTTTTTTGTCTGCAAAGAATTTTGAACTTACGAGATATTCCCCTAATCTTTCAGCCTGTTGATAGGTAACATTTGAGCTATAATATAATTCAGAACTATTAAATTCCAGCTTTGTTCCAAAATTCGTCGGAGCATTTTCGATAGGAGTGGAGACTGCTGTCTCGACAGCAGTGGATTCTTTTTCCTGGTTCATGAAAATAATCAAAGGAAGCAGGACGAGAATTATTATACCAAATGTAATTACTAATTTTCGTTTTTTGCCAAATGAAAATAGCAGCTTAAAGAAATGAGAACTTTCTTCTTCCTTTTTGTTTACAATTTCCGGCTGCTTATTTGCAGTTTCTTCAACAATGATGGAAAGATCTTCACCGCAATTTCCACAAAACCTAGCATCTTCAGGATTTTCCTTGCCGCATTTTGGACAATACATATTTAACTATTCCGATTTATTTAGATAAAATTATTCAGCAACGTCAAATTCAAAATAAGCTTCGTTCCATTTATGGTTTGGAATATTTTCAACTTTTTTTTCAAGGATAGTAATATCTCTTGCCGCTGCTTGTGGCTCTACTGTTTTAAACAGTGAGCCGTCAGCAGAAAATTGAGATTCCATTATGTTTATTTTTTCTTCTGTAACAATTGCTTTTAATTTTTCTGTACCGGCTGGTCCTTGAAGCTGATATTCAAATCCATAATCTTTACCTGGAATTTCGTATCTCTTATTTGCTTCAATATAATTATTTGAATAAATCTTGTTAGGAAATAGAATAGTAAGCTTACCGCTTGTTCCTATATTTAATAGTGTGAGATATGAAGGTTTTGAAACTTTAAAATTAAATATTAATTTTATCACCCACTTTGAACTTATCGCCCGAAGAAGTTGGGACAAAGCTGATATCTCGGCTTCCGGCTGGTGAAGTAGCTTTATCAACACCCAATTCAATATTTAATTTAGATTCGCCCGCGGGAATTTGTGTAGTATTATTTGAAATATTATTCATTTTATTTTCGATTACCTTATTTATCACTTTTGTTTCACCCTGTTCAGCTTTTTGCTTTTGTTCAACAAATAGATACCCAAATGCCCCGACCAAAAAAATAAAAACAATTAATATAGTTGGAACCATTCCATCGCTGCCCCAAATTGAATATGCAATTAATACTAAAATGATAATTGCAACGCTGAAGAGAAGTATCTGGCTGGATAACTTCCCTACGACTAACTTTAAAATATCTTTTGTATCAATGAAACTACCTAAACCAATGCTTGTTTTATTTTCAGGCATAATACTCCATCAATTAATAAAAAGGAATTATTTCGAAAATTTTAGCAGTGATCTAGTTTCCAGAATTATATGTTTATAATGTATTGGAAAAAATTATCTTCTTTGCCCACAAACTAGAAGTAAATAATGAATATTTTTTTTTGAAAATAGGAAATGAAATACCGCGAATCATTTTAAGCAAATTTTGAGTTTAAATCAAGAAAATTATAAGACTAAATTGGTTTGAAAGAAATGCAGCAGTTTCAAAAATTAAGGGTAAACTGTACTGGTACTACTTCGGATTGATGGTCGTTGAGGTTTGAAACTCCTACTCCAAGTAATCTAACCGGTTTATCAATTTTATGCGGATTAAGCAATAAAGATTCAATTGTCTCAATCAGATTTGTTTCATCATCAAATTCTTCATGCAAAGTTTTACTCCTGGTTTGAGTAACAAAATCAAAATATTTTATTTTAAGTGTTACGGTCTTCGCACTAATATTATTTTTTTTCATTCTTCTGATTACGGATCTAGAAAGTTCAATTAAAGTTTCTCTGAAAATATTTTGATCGGAGACGTCATCGTCAAAAGTGGTTTCATTACTTATTGATTTAAGTTTTCTTTCTGCAACAACGGGGTCGTCATTCAAACAGTTTACAATATTATAAAAATGCTGGCCTGACTTGCCGAATCTTTTTAATAAAAATTCTTTCTTCATTTTTTTTATATCACCGCCGGTTTTTATTCCCAATGCAATCATCCTCGAAGCAGTCACTTTTCCTATTCCGGGAATCTTTTCAATGGGCAGTTTTTCAATAAATGGATCTGCTTCCTCAGGACGAATTAATGTTAAGCCGTCAGGTTTGTGAATATCCGATGCGACTTTTGCTAAAAATTTATTAATTGATACTCCGGCAGAAGCAGAAAGGTGCAATTCATTTTTAATTCTTTGTTTTATTTCTTTGGCAATTAATGTTGCCGAAGGCATATTCATTTTATTATTCGTTACATCCAAATAAGCTTCATCAAGCGACATTGGTTCAACCAAATCTGTATAAGACCTAAATATATTCATCACTTCTCTCGACACAGCTTTATAAGCATCGAACCTTGGTTTAACAAAAATTATATTTGGGCATTTAAAAAACGCCATCTTTGAAGGCATTGCAGAACGCACGCCAAATTTACGTGCTTCATAACTTGCTGTCATAACCACTCCCCTTCTTTCAGATCCGCCAACGGCTATTGCTTTGCCTCGTAATACAGGATTATCACGCTGCTCAACAGAAGCATAAAATGCATCCATATCAATGTGAATTATTTTTCTTATTTCGGGTCTAAGTTCGGGCATAATAAAAAATCTATAAATGTCTTTAAAAATAAAAAAAGCCTTAACAATAAATTAAGGCTCTTAAATTAATTTTTTATGCAGACATCTGCTTGAACAGGATAATCAAATTACTTTTTACTGCTTCCCTTTTTTGTTTTTGATTTAGCAGTTGTTTTTTTAGTTGTAGATTTTTTTGAAGAACTTTTTTTAACAGCTTTTTTATCATCAGAATTCTTTTCTTCTTTTTCCTCAACCTTTTTAGTCGATGATTTTGCAAACCTGCCTTTTTTCTCCGGAGCTTCTTCAACTAATTTAACTACATCATCATAAGTCAAACTTGCAGGATCAGTGTCTTTAGGAATTCTCACATTCTTTTTACCAGCTTTAATATAAGGTCCCCAGCGCCCATTCAATACTTGTATTTCAGGATCCTGCTCAAAAACTTTTATAGTTTTTTCAGCATCCTTTTTTCTTTTATCTTGAATTACTTGAATTGCGGTATCAATATCAATTGTATGAGGATCGTACAATTTTCCGAGTGAATAAAATTTTCCGTCATGCCTAACATAAGGCCCAAAACGCCCGATAGCCGCGACAACTACATGGCCTTCAAATTCGCCCACATCACGCGGAAGCTTAAATAATTCCAGCGCTTCTTCTAAAGTTATATTTTCTAATTTCTGTGTATTTCTTAATCCTGCATATTCAGGTTTTTCATCCGGATTATTTAAATCAGTCAATTGAGCCACAGCTCCAAATCTCGCCATTCTTACCGAAAGCTGCTTACCGGTTTTAGGATCAGTTCCAAGAATTCTTTCACCGTAAACTCTTTCACTTGTTTCAATTGTTTCATCAACACGTTTTTTAAACGGATAATAAAATTCTTTTAACATTTCATGCCAATCAATTTCACCGTTGGCGACTTCATCAAGTTCAGTTTCAACATGAGCAGTAAATTTGTAATCCATTATTCGCGGAAAATTCTGCAGAAGAAAATCATTCACCAGCATTGCTATATCTGCAGGATATAATTTCCCTTTTTCAGCGCCTGTAATTTCGGTCCTTCTTTCTTTGTTAATTTTTTTATGGCTATTCAAAATCAGAACATTGTAGCCGCGTTCATTTCCCATTCGTTCTTCTTTAACCACATAACCGCGTTTCTGTATTGTGCTGATTGTTGGCGCATAAGTCGACGGCCTTCCGATTCCGAGTTCTTCTAATCTTTTTACCAGACTCGCTTCAGTGTACCTCGCCGGCGGCCGGGTGAATCTTTCCATCGCTGTAATATTCTCATGAATTCAATTTTTCTCCAATTTTGAGAGGAGGTAAAATTCCCGAATCTTCTTTTTCAGTATCGTCATCTGAAGATTCAATGTAAACTTTTAAGAATCCATCAAAAATTATTACTTCACCTTTTGCAACAAACTGTTCCTCGGTACTTGAAATATTAATTTTAGCAGTTGTTCTTTCAATTTCAGCATCACTCATTTGAGAAGCTATTGCGCGTTTCCATATTAAATCATATAGCGCCTGTTCATCTTTTGAAGCTTCAATTTTTTCCACGTCAAAATAAGTGGGACGAATTGCTTCATGCGCTTCCTGTGCAGATGCTGATTTAGTTTTAAATCTTCTTGTAGTTGAATATCTATCACCATATTCTTTTCTTATCTGATCTTCCGAAGCTTTAATTGCATCTTCAGATAGGTTAACCGAATCAGTACGCATGTAAGTTATTTTACCCGCTTCGTAAAGTTTTTGCGCAATAAGCATTGTGCGTCCGACAGAATACCGAAGTTTTCTGCTTGCCTCCTGCTGAAGAGTTGATGTTGTGAATGGCGCTGATGGTGTTTTTTTAACCGGTTTCTTTTCAAGACTGTCTATCGTGAATTCAGCATCAACACATTTATTTAAAAACTCATTTGCTTCTTCTTCAGTTTGGAACTTTTTAGGGAGTTCAGCTTTTAAGTTGTACTTGTTTCCTTTTTCATCTTCAACTATAAAATTTGCCGTTACTCTGTATTGTGATTCAGGATTGAAAGCATCAATTTCTCTTTCACGTTCCACAATTAATCTTACCGCAACTGACTGCACTCTACCCGCAGAAAGTTTCGGCCTTACCTTCCGCCACAAAACCGGTGAAAGATCGAAACCGACGATTCGATCAAGAATTCTTCTTGCCTGCTGGGCTTCCACTAAATTTATATCAATGTCTCTTGGATTTTCAATTGCTCTTAGAATTGCATTTTTTGTAATTTCATGAAAAACAATTCTACGCGTTTTTTTGGGTTCAAGTTCAAGCACTTCTTTTAAATGCCATGAAATTGCTTCTCCTTCACGGTCTTCATCTGATGCAAGCCAAACCAGTTCAGAATCGGCAGCGAATTTTTTTAATTGTTTTATAACATCTTTTTTATCGGGAGAGATTTTATAAAAAGGTTTGAAATTATTTTCAATGTCTATTCCTTTTTCTTTTTTCTCCAAATCGCGCACGTGTCCGTAGCTTGACATCACTAAAAAATCTTTGCCGAGAAATCCTTCAATCGTTTTTGCTTTTGCGGGAGACTCAACTATAACTAAGTTCTTACTCATTTTTACTCTATAAATGATTATTCAAGAATTATATTTTTAATTTAGGGCGCTAATTTAAGGGAATTTTTTACTTAACATCAAATTATTGCAAGATGCCTCGTTTAATTGAACAACATTAAATTGCTTTATATGTTGCATTTAGAAAGGAAAAATAATTTCTATTTGATCTTAAATATATTTTATCGATTAAAGATTCTATTCTGAAAACTTAATTAATAATTTGCAGTAAAAACTTATAATTCATAGATTATGTTCAACAGATTTGAAAAATTGTCTTAATTAAAAATTAATTTTTACAGTATTCAAAATAGAAATCTTCCCAGTAATTTAAGGGGTTAAATCATGAAGAAGCACCCAACATTAACTACAATCCTTTTCATTTTATTTTTTTCAAGTTTAGTTTATTCTCAAGATTCGCCGGCAGGATATCAAAATCAAATTAAAGAAGCTATTTTAAATTCAAACAATATTACCACTATAATTTATAATTATGGTTCAATTGGTAAACCTAACACATTAAGTAATATTGCAGATCTTGCATGGGACAGTTTAGGATACATGTTTGAATTCGGTCCTATTGGAGCAGCAGAAGTTGTAAATGACAGCGGCGACACTCTTCATATTACAGATGATTCTTTTGTTCTTACAACTCAAGGAAATTACAACGTTGATGGCACGCAGAAATGGGGATGGCTTCCAGATTCAGGTTATGCCGACCCAAACCAAAACGAGATTGCAACAAAAAATAATCCTTCTTCATGGCCAAGCAGTTGGACTAATTGGCCTGAGTTTGATGGAGATAGTTTGATTCATCCTTTAAATGAAGCCTATTATGTTATGGACGATTATTCAAATGAAAAATTTCCTTATTATCCCTTCCCTTCTGATTCCTCAAAACGCGGACTTGGTTTAAAAGCCGAAGTAAAAGTATTCCAATTCGGTGGTTCATTAAAGGATGCATTAATTATAAAATATAAACTCACAAATGAGAGTCCGAAAGCAATCAGCAAAATGTATTTTGGTTTCCACGGTGATCCGCATATCGGCGGAAGTTCTGATTATGCAGATGATCGTGCACATGTTTATTTTAATAAAAATAATGCAGACCCAAATTCAGCGGCAAACAATACAATTTATATGTGGGATGATGATGGAGTCGGAGCATTTGGAAAGCCGACAGGTTATTTAGGATTTAGATTTTTGGAAACACCGGGCGATATTGGATTAAGTTCAATGCATATTGCGCCTTATACAAATTCACTTCCAAATGTTCCTAAAAACTCAGAGTTAATGTGGCAATGGTTAAACGGATCCATCGATTCAAGCTCTGTACTTTATTCACAACCCGGCGATAACATTATTAATTTTGGTACGGGTCCTTTTAGTCTGAATGCCGGGGAATCAAAATATTTAACGCTTGCAATATTTTTAGCTCATGATTTCAAAGGAATGTTAAATAATTCAGTTTATCTTTACTGGAATCATTTTTGGCCAAATATTTCATCAGATACTTCAACTTCGGGAGGAAGCAGCGATTATGAAATTAGTTCTATAACACCAAATTCAGGAGAGGTTAACGGTTTAGCAAATATTAATTGGAATTATTCAGGAACGGATAATAATGCAAAAGCGTTAATAGAATATTCATCCGACTTCGGGAAAAATTGGAATATACTCGCCTCTGATTTAGATGCTTCAGCCAATACTTACAGCTGGAATACTGAGAAGAATAAAGACGGTGTAAATTACCTTTTACGAATTATTGCTTATAATCCTGATGACAAAAGACAGAATTATTTTTCTGTAGGCAGCAATAGATTTACAATAAATAATAGTGTGAATGCTCAACCCGAATTGCAATTACTTTCGCTTTTAAAAGATTCAATTATTACAAATAAATTTGTTAATATTTCGTGGCTAATGGAGGATGCCGACAATTCCGAGTTGAATATTAAAATAGGTTATGCTTTAAGTAGAAATGGTGCATTCACAAATATTTATGACAATACAGCTTCAACTGGTACAAAAGAATTTAACTGGGATATAAGTGAGCTGCCAAATGCCAATTCTTATTTTTTACAAATAATTGCAAGTGATGGAAATTCAGACACAACTCAAATAACCGGCCCATTTGCTTTGAATTATTTATTAAAAGATGAAGCTTCAACTAATTTGCTTCATATAAAAGGAAGCGCAACTCCCGATTTTAACATTCAAATAATTGATTCGAGTTTATTAAAATCAGATACGTATGAAATAACATTTAATGCCGAAGACCAGTCTGCAAAAACTTTCAGCATTGTAAATGTTTCAAACAACCAAGAAATAATTTCGGATTATCCTCTTAAAAAGAATTTATCAACACCAACTTTTGACGGACTGAAATTAATTATTAATGATTGTGAAAATGGAATTGATTTAGATAAAACAACATTTAATAATCCAGCGATCAATCATACAGTGTCTTTTATTTATCCAGCTGAATTAGGCAATCCTAAAATTGCACTGCCTTCAGATTGGGAAATTATTTGGAATAACCTTGACACAACAATTACAGGAGAATGGTTAGAACCAGGAGACACTACAATAAATAATTTAGGTAAACCAATCGTTACTCCTTTTAGAATTTATGATATAACCAATAACCAATTTGTCCCTGCTTCCTATTTAATCTTTGAAAATAAATTTTCCACAAGAAATCAAATATGGAATTGGCCTGAAGCAATAATATTAAGGCCAACGAATGCCGCTGATGCAACAACTGCTTATGAGATCAAGTTAGACTTTACCCAAAACCCCTTACCAGGTGCAGGCGATACTTTATATATAATTACAAACAAGACAATTACTTCAAAAGATGTTTTCCGTTTTGCTATTGGTAATAACGAAGTCGTTGTTAGTGCGAAAGAAAAAAATATTCCAACCAAATATCAGCTTAGCCAGAATTATCCGAATCCATTTAATCCAACCACAACAATAAATTATCAAATAGAAAAAGCCGGATATGTAAATTTGAAAGTTTACAATATACTTGGGCAGGAAATAAAAACTTTGGTTAATGATGTTAAAGCCGCCGGAAAATATAATGTTTTATTTAATGCTTCATCTCTAGCCAGCGGAGTTTATATCTACCGATTGACTATAAATAATTTTGTTTCTGTAAAAAAAATGGAATTGATAAAGTAAATTAATTTTTAAAGTTAGGCTCACCTGCGGGTGAACCTAACTTTTACTTTTAATGTTCTGAATCTTCTAATTGAAATACTTCATCCTCTTCATTTTCTTCCGATACTTTTTTCATCTCTGCAAATATTTCAATTTTGATTTTGTCACCAACAACCACACCGCCGGTTTCTGTAAATTTGTTCCAATGCAAGTTGAAGTCAAAGCGATTTAGTTCCCCAAATATTTCAAATACGGCAACTTCTTTATTATCGAGACCCGTTGTTTTTCCATTAAAAACAGTTTCCAATTTGATCTCTTTTGTAACTCCTCTGATCGTTATGTCGCCGATTAACTGGTAAACCTCATCTGAAACCTTTTCTATTGATTTTGAAATGAACGTAATTTTTGGATGTTCATCTGCATTAAAAAAATCTTCTGATTTTAAATGATTGTCTCTATCACTATCTTTTGTATATAAGCTTTTTACATCAGCTTCGAATGCCACATTAGCATCACTAAAATCATCTTCATCTGAAATTAAAGTAGCATCAAAATCATTAAACTGTCCGGTGACAGATGAAATAACTAAATGCCTTGCTTTAAATTTTATTTCTGAATGTTTCTTATCTATTTTCCACGTAGACATAATTTTCTCCTTTCATATAGTTCATCAAATCTTATTTATAAAATAAAAATAATAACAAAAATTATTGTGTATCATAACACTGATTTCCAATTTTTATGGGATAATTAATTTAAAGCACACTGTAGTTAGAAGAATTTGACCCTAAGTATTTAAATAAAGATTTAATTTAAATTGTTTATATCGCTATTTTTGTATGCTACAAATCGGAGAAAATAATCAAAGCGAATAATTCATTTCCAGTAGTTGAAGTAAAGGATATCCATAAATCATTTAAAACCGTTAAAGCAGTTAATGGCGTAAATCTTAAAATAGCCAAAGGACAATTCACTGCCCTATTAGGCCCAAACGGTGCAGGTAAAACAACTCTTGTTGAAATGATTGAAGGAATACAGCAGCCTGATGAAGGGGAAATATTAATTTTGGGGAAAAAGTGGAAAGGCAATGAAGATGAACTTCATCATGCAATCGGACTATCTTTGCAAGAGACGAGATTTATGGACAAGCTTAATGTTGAAGAAACATTAAATCTTTTTGCAAGCTTCTATGAATTAAAAAAGGATAGAATTGAAGAAGTAATAAATCTTATTGGACTTAATGATAAAAGAAAATCATACACAGTTAATCTTTCAGGCGGACAAAGGCAAAAGCTTGCAATTGGAATAGCACTTCTTAACAAACCAAAGATTTTATTGCTCGATGAACCTACAACCGGGCTTGACCCGAATGCAAGACGAGAGATTTGGTCAATTTTATTAAAGCTTAAAGTTCAATCTCAAACGTCAATGATTCTAACTACTCATTACATGGAAGAAGCTGAAAAGCTTTGTGATTACATTATATTCATTGACAAAGGCAAAATTTTAATGGAAGGCAGCCGTGAATCAATTTTAAATGGAAGCAATGAAAAGATAATTGAATTTTCAATTGATGGGGATTTTCATAAAGTCAGTGCTGTAATTAAAAATGATTCGCCTTTTAAAATTGAGTGGGATGGTGCAAACGAAAATGGAATAATTGTTCTTAAGAATCTTGATACTGAACTGCCTGAATTTTTACGCTATTTAAAATCAAAAAATATTCAATTAAAAAATTTTGAAAGTAGAAAAAAGACTTTGGATGATTTATTCACTTCATTAACCGGAAGACATCTTGATGAATGATGTATTGAAAAAACAGCAGCTATTTGCTTTGTTTATTGTTCAAACAAAAAATTTGTTGCGTGAGCCTGCCGTACTGTTTTGGGGAATTGTCTTCCCAATTCTGATGGCGCTTGGACTTGGTTTGGCATTCACTCAGAATAAAGAAACAGTTCACAATATTGCTTTAGTTCAAAATCACAATACTAATTCACAAAATATTAATAACAAGTTTGAAATATTTTTGAAGAATCGAACTAAAACAATAAAAAGCGATAAAGAAAATAAATCAATTCACAGACTAACGATTAAAGATAAAAAATTAGGCAATTCAGTTTATAATTTTCAAAGAGATAGTTGGAAAAATGCAATTGTAAAATTGAAGCGCGGTGAGATAAGTTTAATTATTGAAGAATCAAACAATGATATCAAATATCATTTTGACCCAATAAATCCTGATGCTCATCTAACTTATCTTAGTCTATCTAAAATAATACGCCAACCTCAGACGGAAAAACCAATTGAAAATAATAATGAAAATATTGAACCCCTTACTCTACAAGGAACAAGATATATTGATTTTTTAATTCCGGGAATAATTGCCATGGGAATTTCTATGTCTTCTATTTGGGGACTTGGCTATGGAATAATCGAGACTAGAAATAAAAAACTTTTAAGAAGATTAATCGCAACACCCATGAGAAAATCATATTTCTTAATCTCATTAATATCTGTTCGTACCATCATGAATTTTATTGAAGGCACGCTTTTATTTTTATTCTCATATTTAGTTTTTGGAATTACAATACAAGGAAATATCACCGCATTGTTTTTAATGTTTATTGCCGGGAATATTGGGTTCGCCGGATTATCTATATTGATTGCATCCAGGACTGCAAATCCGGAAGTTGGAAACGGATTAATAAGCGCCGTAACTACTCCAATGTTTGTGCTCTCCGGAATATTTTTCAGCTATCATAATTTCCCCGATTGGGCAATCGGATTTATAAAAATTCTGCCTTTAACTTTACTTGCTGATGGAGTGAGAAGCATTTTTATTGAAGGCGCCGGATTTACTGAAATTGCACTTCCCTTTTTAGTTTTATCAGTAATGGGGATAATATTTTTTGCTGTTGGCTTAAGAGCATTTAAGTGGCACTAGCGTTTAGGCAACAATAAATTGTCATTTTATAATCCCAATTTCTTAAAGAAATTGGGTTTATTTATAATGTTAATAACTTAATGAATAATAATTTACTCTTCACTCAAGAACTGAGCTGCGTGGTTAGAAAATATTAATAATTTTGACTTTTGGATTTTGATTTTTGACTTTCACATTAAGGTATAATTTTAATTACTCCTCCGCTTTTCATCTTTCACCCAAACGGAATAACTTCTAGGCGGCAGTTCAATATAAATTTGATTATTGTTTACAACAGCAAACGGAAACTTTGAATTTCCAATTACATCTGTAAAAGTATCGCCTTCCTGTAAATTTGCCATATTTATTTCTTGATCTATCTTTAAAGTTTCTCCCGCATAATTGATTGCGACGATTACATCTCTATTGTTTGAAATTCCCATTAGTTGATATATCAAAGTAGTAGACGCAATTCCGGAAATGAAATTCTGGGAATATGGGGTATCAAACCTGCTTAAATAATCCCGTGATGATGCACCCCTTATAAATTTTTTATGAATTGAAATTAAAGAATCGATATCACTTTTCATTTTTGAATAATAATCAGGATAATAAACAGTTGGAATTCCTAATTGATTATTTGTCAGAATATATGCGTAAGCTAAAATTGGATCGTGCTCAACCGGCTGTCCAGCATCTCTAAAATCATGGTTGTTAACGAATGTAACAGCGTTAAAACCATTTCCTCCATTATCAGCAATACTTGAATTAAATATATTTCTTACATCATAACCAAAATTATCAGAGGCATTTTTCAATGCATCTCGAAGAGCAAAATCGAATAGACGCGGTTTTATTGATACCGAAGTAACTTTGTTTAATTTGGATTTAACTTCATTTATCCATTTTAGCAAAACCGAAGGATTTGAATCAAAATATTCTCCTACTACTAAACCTGGAGTAATTTTTTTTCTGTGAAGATAATTTAAAAGTTCTACTAACAAACGAAGGAGGAAAATGTTTTACCG
This sequence comes from uncultured Ignavibacteriales bacterium, assembly GCA_963731745.1. Lineage (GTDB taxonomy): Bacteria > Bacteroidota > Ignavibacteria > Ignavibacteriales > Ignavibacteriaceae > CAVSWT01. The sequence goes on along the minus strand of CAVSWT010000010.1, from coordinate 63,036 downwards.
CATCCATTCTAAATCCTCTGATTCCAACATCATCCCATAGCCATTTTGTCCAGGCGAATAAAGTATCTTTTGTGCTTTTTACATTTTGGTCATAATCATAATAAAAATACATTGCGTCTTGATCACCGGAAAGATGAGTCGGATTTCCATTAGGTTTGAAGTTGTGCCAATCCATTCCTCCTCTTTTACTTGGCAGCTTTTTAAAGTTAGTATAAGTTTGATATTCTATTTTGCTTTGGATATCGGATCCCGAAATTCCGTTATCATACCATAATCCATAAATAAATTGATCTGCATATTTACCATCAATATTCGTTAGAGTTACAAAAATAGTATCTCCCGCGATATTAAAATCTGAAGTATCGATTTTCAAAGAAAACTCATCAATACCGCAGCCGCCGTCGTCAACTGATGCAGCATAATTTCTTCCCAGCTGAATTTTATTATCCGGTTGACTGCAATCCACTCCCCCATTTGGTTCTGTTTCGCTTGAATCTTCCAAACCCTGCCATCCAATCTTGTTCGTCCAAATAAAAATTTTATAAGGCTTACCGAAAAATTCAGGATTAAGTGAAGCCGATCGAATTTTAAAATAATACGTTCCGCTGCCAACGTTAGTGTTTCCTCCAATCGGAATGAAATATCTTACTCTATCTGATGGGAAAGGATTATCACCATCATTTATTTTAGATGAATTAAAATTTTCAATCCAGCCTTCTACTGCTGGATTATCTTCAGGCAACCCACCGTCTCTATGGTTATAAACAACATCAGCAACCGCTTTAATACCGGCATGATTAAAAACTGTAATCAGGCTGTCCACATCTTTTCTCGTTCCAAATTGAGTTGGCCCTAATCCAAATTCCCCAAGATCAAATAGGTCTTTGGGATCATAACCATTGCTTCCACTCCCAAAACTTGTTCTCACAAATGGAGGAAGCCAAACATAGGTGAAGCCGCTTTGTGCTAATTCATTTGCTTTATGTCTTAAAGTATCCGCCCAATTAAAACCATTTATAGTTTTAGGATAATCCCAATACCAGCCTTGAAGTATAAAATCTTGTGAACAAAGTTTTCCGGAAAAAATCAAAAACAGCGAAATGAGAAATAAATGGGGAAATCTAATTCGCATATCTGCCTCTCGAATTAATATTAATTCAGAATCTGTAGAAAAAGAAAGATGTGAAAAATCGTTTTAATTTTGCAAGCAATTATAATAAAAATCGTTCAGATAAAATCTATTCAGCATAAAAGAATTTAATTGGTTATCATTCAGTTTACATTATTTTTTGATTAAATTTATTTAACAATTTTTTGGGTTTCTATGAGACTATGCTATTTTTCCTCTAAGAATAAGTTTAATTTGATATTTTTTGTCATCAACAAACATTAAATGACTCCCTTAATTGTTTTTCTTATTATTTTAATTTTAGGTTACGTTAGCACTAACCTAATTTTTAGTAAAATCCAGAGCCGGTTTTATGTTCCATCGGGTATTGAATATATTTTTTTAGGAATTTTAATTGGCCCGTCCTTTTCAAATTGGATTAATAATACATTCCAAATAAGTTATCCTCAAATAATTACAAACGATATTTTACTCCAATTAAGCCCTGGCATTTCGGCCGCAATTGGATTTGTGGGTTTAGCTTATGGTTTAAAATTTAAAATTAAAAATTTAAGCAAGTTGGAACCGGAATATTTTAGATTGACATTTGCGGATATATCTTTCAGTTTAATTTTAATTGGCGGCGGTTCATTTGCAATTTTATACTACATATTTTTCAACGGCAAAAATTTACTTGAGATTATTGCGGCGGCTTATGCATTAAGCGTAATGGGCGGAGTAACCTCGCATTTTGTTATTGATGCAGTTGTTAAGCGTTATAAATTAACAGGTAAAATTTCCTCTGCACTGAAAAATGCTTCTATCCTTAATGTTAATTTCAATATTTTTATTTATGGAATATTGTTTAGTCTAATACATTTGGGCGCAAGTAATAAAGTAAATTTATCCCCAACAGAATGGGTTGTTATAAGTCTTTTATTAGCAGTGGTAATTGGAATATTGTTTTTTATTTTTATTGGACGCGAGCAGGACGAAAACAAATTATTCGTAGCTGTTTTAGGAATTGCGCTTTTCACCAGCGGCGTTGCTTACTTTTTAAATTTTTCTCCGCTCTACATGAATTTCATTCTCGGAGTAATTCTAACAAACCTTTCAAAGATAAGCGATAAAATTGATGCATCATTAAATCGTCTGCTACATCCTTTTGGGATTTTAATAGTAATAATGGCCGGATTTTATTGGGTACCTGCAAGTCAATGGGTTTTTGCTGCGGCTGTAATTGGTTTTATAGTACTAAGATTTTATACAAAAAAAATTGCCGGCTACCTTGCATATAAATCTTCTTTTGATCCTGAAAAACTTCACTTTGAAATTGGCAGAGGTTTATTTTCTTCGGATATAATAGTAGCTGCAATGGTAATTGATTACTTAAATGTGTATCAAAATCAATTCACGCCAATAGTTGTTAGCTGCGTATTGTCTTCTCTGATTTTTTATTCGATAGTTGGTTTTACAACTACAAAAAATTATTTAATTGATGTTGGAGAAATAACCGGAGAGAAAAGATGATAGCAATCTTACGGAAGCTCTCCATCATAATTTTACTTTTTGCTGTATTTATATTTATCCAGTTTATTCAGGTTGAATCAACTGCTTTAGTTAATCCGAAAACTTTAGTTGTATTAGGCTTTTTAATTTTAGCCTCATTCACGCTTGGTGAAATTTTATCTTTCATTAAATTACCAAAAGTAATTGGTTATTTATTAATAGGAATCATTTTCGGCCCGTATTCAGCAGCTTTACTTGGAATAAATTTACTTGAAGTTTTAAGCATCGACGTAATAAAAGAACTTAGTTTAGTCGTAAGTGTTACGTTAAGTATAATCGCATTGACTGCTGGAATGGAATTAAAAATTAATGGCATTAAAGAATTACTTAAACCCATAACATTAATACTTCTCTTTAAATCAATTTTAATTTTTATTTTAGTAACAGCAGTAGTATATGCATTAGCACCATTTATCCCCTTTCTTATGCATGCCGATGCAGCTTACAAAATTGCTGCAGGCTTAATCATATCTGTTGTTGCCCTTGGAACTTCTATCGAATTAATTTTGGTTGTACAAAATGAAACCAAAGCTAAAGGCAGATTTATAGATTTAATTTTGAGTACGGCTATTGTTAAAGATGTTTTGGTTATACTTTTATTGGCACTTGTATTAACCATTTCTTCCGCAATGATTTATCCTCAAGGTAAAATTGAAGGAGGAATTTTTCTTGATCTCGGATTAGAACTTTTATATTCAATTATTTTCGGAAGTGCTTTAGGCGGATTAACAATTTTATATTTAAAATATGTTCATAAGGAACTTCTGCTTTATATATTAGCGCTGGTTGTTTTTGGAAGCGAACTCTCTACTAATTTCCACTTAGAAACACTAGTTGTTTTTGTTGCCGCTGGCTTTGTTGTTGAAAACTTTTCTAAATATGGGAAAGATCTCCATCAGCCTTTACAGAAACTTTCACTCCCTATTTTCATAACATTCTTTACTGTAGTTGGAGCCTCAATCAATTTTCTTTCCATCCAGAATATGATTTTGATTGGACTAGCCGTATTTATTATCCGCGGTGCTGCACTTTATTTTTCAATTAATCTAGCGGCAAAAATTTCAAAAGAAAATTTATCGATTCAAAAAAATGCGTGGTTAGGATTTCTGCCAATAGGCGGTTTAATGCTAGGTTTATCTATTGTCATAAGCCAAAAGCTGCCCGGACTTGGTGAACAGCTTAAGGATTTAATAACAACAGTGGTTGCACTGAATTTATTTTTAGGCCCGATTTTGTTGAAGATTGGAATTAACAGAGATAAAAAGCTGCCGGAAATTGCTGAAGAAGAAATTGAAGAAATACCTACTGAAGAAAGCAAAGTTGTTTCTGCAAAAGCCCAAAATAAAATTGCCCTCAAGAAAAAAATTGCCGAGATAAAATCTAAATTTGCCGAGCCAGATTTTGCTGATACAGAATTAAACCGGTCATTATTCGGAATACTATTTAAAATCTATCAGATATTGAAGGACTTTGATAAAAAGTTTATTTATTTCCGAAGCGAAGAATCACTTGAGCTTTTAATCAGCTTTACAGAAAAATATACTGACGAATATGTCAGGCTTAAATCATTCTTAACTAAATCGAATGTAACTTCTTCACAAATTAAAGATGAAATTTTAAATACTAAAAAAACTTTATCGGATTGGATAATTCAGCTTTGTGATGAAAGAAAAACCGGGGAAAAAAATATTGTAGCATTGGAACCACTAATTAAAGAGTTATTTATTTCTTTAGTTGATTTAACTGATGGCCTTCAAACGAAGATGTTCGTAAATCTTGAACCTGAATTTTATGAAAAAAATGAGGATGATAATTTAAGAGCTAAAATTGCAAAATTTTCAGCCAGATTTTCTATCCGTTTCAATAAACTATTAAACAAAAAATACATTCCTCAAAGAGAAATCAACTATAGAAATTTAACAAGATATTATCTTGTTGGTGAATCTTCAGGTGAAATTTTAGAAACCGTTAACTTAGTCGGCAATGAACGCTTAACTACGCTTCGAAAAATTCGAGCCTTATATACTGACATATTAAAATACCTGGAAGAGCTTACTGAAATTGCTGTTGCTGAGAAGGACAACATTGCTGTATCTACTTTGTTACTTGCCAGGTTTGATGAACTTCATAATCAATTTGTGAATGAAATTAATATTTACCAGACTGAAATAAATGAAACTACTTCCGAGATAAGTACAAGACTAAAGTACGCACTTGCAAATCCGTTTAACAAGCTTATAGCAACTTTAAAAGTAGCAGGAACATTTAAATATAATAAAAGTGATTTCCGTTTTTCAAAAGTATTTAACGAGAGTGAAATACAAAAAGAAAACGCTTTACAGACAATTCGATACTGGATCAATTATTATTTGGGCTTTTTAGGTTTATTTGAGAAGGAAGCTTATACAAATAAAATTAAAGTTCAGCTAAATCAATTAGTAAATAAATCACTTGTTAATATATCGGATGAAATAAATTTTAGTTTGCGTTCGGTCAGTAACGAATTGAATAAAAATATAACTGAGTTTAAGAAGAATATAAAAAATATTAAACTGAATGATATTCAAACGTTAAAAGATTATTTGGGAGCCGCAAGAAATTTAATTTTCATTGATACAATAAGAAAATACAGTTACTCATTAGATGAAATTTTGAAAAGTAAAAAAATGAACTTGCTTATTGAAAATCTAATTACTGATTTTTCAAAAGTATCAAAGCAGCTGCCTGAAAAACTATTATTACTTGAAGAAACCGATTTACATTTTGAAGAAAGGTTACCGGAATTTAAGGAGCTTCGTTCCGTACCGTTGAAGGAGATTGCGCATTCTTTTCTGGAGAAAAAACTTCCTCGAGAAATAGGTGAAATAAATGAACTGCTTATAAATCATTTGAACATAACTTTATCAGAGTTAAATAATTTTCCCACGATTGTTAACTTCCATATAAATACAGCCGTGAAAGAGCTGGAAAATAATGATGAAACCGGATTTGAAATTGCACTTGAATTGGCAAATTCTCTTTCAGAAAAACTTCAGGAAAGGCTGGGACAATTAAATCAGCAGATAGATAGACTTGAACAAAATGTTAATAAAAAAATTACTGAAAAAGTTAATATCATCATTAACCAAATCAATGAATTAATTATTGACAGTTCTTTAAGACAGGTTAATTTGTTTGTAGGTAAAGAAGCAACCAAACAGCGATTTATAAAATCCCTCGGCAAACAACAAAATAAAGTTAACGGATTTATTAAATTGTACTTCGCATTAATTAAAAGAAATTATAATCTTTATTTTAAATCTTTTGTAACCTCTGCCCTAGTTAATTTTAAATTAATAAAACCTAAACAAACAGAATATCTCACTGAAGATGCATATTTAAATCAAGAGAAACTTCAGAATCTCCCTTTCATATACAGAAAACTTTTCGATGGAACCCCGCTTGAAAGTAATGATTTTTTCATTGGCCAGGAAGAATTGTCAACAAAAATAAATTCTGCTCTCAAAGATTTTAGCATCAATAAATCTTCATCTATTATTATCATTGGAGAACCTGGAAGCGGTAAAAAAAGTTTGATAAATACTATTTTAACTAATTCTTTAAAGGATAAAGAAGTCCTTCAATATCAATTTAAGGACACAATCTCTGATAAGGATGATCTTTTAAAAATATTTTCTGAGCTCTTAGGTTATAACAGGATAATTTCCTTTGATGAACTATTGGTCTATTTCAATGATAAGTCGAGAAAAAAGATTATAGTTTTGGAGAACATAAATAAACTATTCATTAATCAAATAAATGGTTTTTCAGCTTTAAAAAATTTCATTTATTTGGTTTCGATGACTAATAGAAATGTGTTCTGGCTGTGTTCTATTGGTAAACATTCGTGGAATTTTTTAAAGCATAATTTTGAAATGGAATCCGCTTTCAAATATAAAATTGTAACCGAAGATCTTCACAAAAAAGATATAAAGTCCATTATACTCAGCAGACATGGGGCTACCGGCTACAGCTTAAAATTTTTGCCTTCAGAAATGCGGCAATTCAGTAAAAAAATATTCAAAGTTAAATCTGAAAAAGAAGAACAGGAAAAACTCTCTTCTGAATTTTTTAAAAAGCTTGAGGAATATTCTGAAGGAAATATTATTTCGGCAATGTATTATTGGCTTCAGTCAATCGATTCGGTTAAAGGAAATTTAATAACTATAAAACCACCACGTAAATTGGTTTTGGGAATACTAAATAATATTGACCCGGTTTACCTTTTGACAATCGCAACAATATTAATTCATGGCTGGATAACTGCAAAAGAACATGCCAAAATTTATAATATTCCATTGGAAAAAAGCCGAGAAATTTTAAACTACCTTGCATCGCTTAACCTTATTTATCATGATCAATTTGAAATGTACAGTTATAAATATTTTCTTAATAAGTTTGTATTCCGTTCGGTTGAAAAAGAATTAATTAAAAGAAACATATTTTAGATTATTTTGAAATCACTATTAAAAATATTTCCTTTTATCGTTTTGACGATTTCTGTCTTCCCGCAGGAGATGGATACACTTTTAAATAAGACTGTTCAAAATTTTCTTTTGCAAGATACCGTCTACGTAACAAAAATTGAAACTGTAAATATTGCCCGGCCTGAATCAGTTAAAACCAAATTAAAAGAAGACATAAAAAAAGATTCCGTTTCAGTAAAAAAGATTTCACCAATTTCTAATTCTCCTAAAATCTCACCTGATGGTTCTTTCTTCAAACAATTAAAAGTCGTCGGACAAATAACTTTCTGGACTGTGCTGGAAATAATTTTCATTGTTGTCTTCGGTTATCTACTTTTAAGACTTTTAGATTCATTGAGAAATTCTCCATTAGCCAAAGAGCGTTTGCCCTTACTGCAATCGATTTTAATTGCAGCCCGTGCTTTTGTTTGGTTTTTTATTATTTATTTAATTTTAAGTATACTTTTAGGCGATACTAAAGAAATCACTTTAGTAATTATTATAGTGGCAATAATAATTATTGGAGTTTCATTACTTCCTTTACTTAAGAATTTTATTGGTGGAATTTTTATTTCAATAATGAGGCCTTTTGAGAAAGGCAACTTTATACGAATTTTAGATCATTATGGTGAAGTGCAAAGTATCGGGTGGAGATCGACAAAAATTTTAAGCGGCGAAAACAGTGTTATTTATATTCCGAATTCTTTATTCCTGACAAATATTGTGGAAAATATTAATGTCGGGAAGAGAGAACAGTTAATGTCTTTAGAATTTGAATTCCCTTCTTCGAATGACAGTCAGATTATAGTTTCATTATTGCGAGACGCTGCTATTTCCTCGCCGTATACGTTCAGCAAAAAGGAAGTAAAAGTATATTTATCAAAAGCAGATTTCACACAAAATATTAATAAATATGAAGTGAATTTGTATTTGTTTGATTCCCGGTTTGAAAATGAATTGATTGATTCAATAAATAATTATTTATTAAAAGAGCTAAATAATAAACCTGAAAAACATGATTAATTATTTGAAATGATATTTGCTGATGAACGAACATAGTAAATCTAAACTCGATCATATATTAAGAATCATCATTGTAATAACCAGTATTATTGGGCTGGCTTCCATTGTTGCTGAATATGGATTCAGCATTTCAAAAGATGATGCTGCAATCCTGCATTATATTTCAATCGGCGTTGTACTGATTTTTATTTTATACCAGTTTATCCAATTATTCATATCCGCAAATAAATTAGAACATATTAAATCCCACAAAATTGAAACATTAATTATTTTATTTATTATAGTTGAAGGGGTTTTAATACTACTCGGGCATAGTCTAATTAAAAGGCTTGGAAGCGCGTTGCATTTCAAAGACATTGCTTTTCTATACATTGTGTTCGCACAGATTTATATTATTTTCGGATTGATTTCAGGCGGATTAAGATACAATAAAAAAGTACTTCAATTAAAAATTCATCCTTCACGCCTCTTTGTTTTGAGTTTTGTCTTTTTAATAACTTTAGGAACTCTATTACTTTTACTTCCAGCTTCCACAGTGAGTGGCAGCATGTCCTTTTTTGATGCCTTATTTACTTCTACAAGTGCCGTCTGCGTAACCGGATTAATCACAGTGGATACTGCGACCTATTTTACAAAGTTTGGGCAAATTGTTATACTATTTTTATTCCAGGTTGGTGGATTAGGGTTAATGACTTTCACCACTTTCTTCGCGTTATTTTTGTCGGGAGGAATGGGAATAAAAGAAAGAATTTTATTAAGAGATTTAATGGATGAGGAAAATGTTGGAGCCATAACAAAAGTGCTTGCTTATTTAGCATTAATAACTTTTATCATAGAGGGAATCGGAGCGATAATTTTATTTCAAAGCGTTGCGCAAACTACCAGTAATATTGGAGAGGCAATATTCAGTTCAATCTTTCATTCCATCTCGGCGTTTTGTAACGCTGGTTTTTCTCTCTTCACTTTAAATTTGTTCGATCCTTCGGTTCGAAATAATTATGTTTATACAACTACTATAAGCTTTCTTATAATTTTAGGCGGAATTGGTTTTCCGACAATCATGAGTTTGTTGAGCATTAAAAGCATTAGAACAGCATTTGGAAAATTTAGATTTAAATTATCATTACAAATAAAATTGATTCTTTATACCACAATAATATTAATTGTAGCAGGCACCATCTTTACTTTTCTTTTAGAATATAATAATTCATTAACACAATTCAGCCTTTGGCAAAAAATTGATGCGGCTTATTTCCAATCTGTAACTGCAAGAACTGCTGGGTTTAATACAATTGATATATCAAAATTTTCAATTGCAACTACTATACTTTTTTTGTTTTTGATGTTTGTAGGAGCTTCTCCCGGCGGCACAGGCGGTGGAATAAAAACTACAACATTTTCAATTCTTATTTTTTCGACTCTTTCCTTTTTAAGAAATGAAAAAAATGTTACAATTGGTAATAGAACTATTCCAAATGAAATTGTATTAAGAGCCTTAATAAAAACATTAGCTAGTATTGCAATTATTACATTAGGTATTTTTTTATTAACCATTTCTGAAAAGAAAAGTTTACTAGATATTGCATTTGAAGCATTCAGTGCATTTGGAACTGTCGGATTATCTAGAGGAATTACATCAAGTTTATCCGATGCCGGGAAAGTAATTATCACACTTTTAATGTTAATTGGAAGAGTCGGTCCATTTGCCTTTATATATAGTGTACTTAAAACTAAAGAACCAAAAGTTTATGATTTACCAACTGAAAATATCTCCACTCTTTAAAAGGAAGAAAAAATGAACAGAAAATTCGCAGTAATCGGTTTGGGGGATTTTGGAATGAGTGTGGCAACTTCACTCGCTGAAAATGGGTCGGAAGTGATTGCTATAGATAGTGACATGGAAGTTATTGAGGAGATAAAAGACAAAGTTACTTTTGCCGCTAAGATGGATTCTACAGAAGAAAAAGGATTAAGGTCGCTAGGAATAGACAAAGTTGATGCTGTGATCATATCTATAGGAACTAATTTTGAAGACACAATTTTAACTTCAGTGCTGCTGCTGCAAATGGGAATTAAAAAAGTGATTGCAAGAGCTTCATCAAAAATTCAGGAGAAAATTTTATTAAAGCTTGGTGTGCATAATGTTATTACACCTGAATTTGAAATTGCCAGAAGAATAGCGACAACTTTAATTAATGATGAAGTATTAGATTTCTTTCCGCTTGGAGAAGATTATAATATTGTGCAAGTCAGAACTCCAAAATCGTTTGTAGGAAAAACACTGCAGGAAATTGATTTAAGAATTCGATATAATTTAAACTTAATCACTTTAAAAAGAAGTTATGTTGTAAAAGATGAAGATTCAGGTGATGAGATAGTTAAAGAAAGAATATACGGAGTTCCAACCGCAAGCACCGTTGTTGAAGAAAACGATGTTCTAGTAGTTTTTGGAAAAGATAAAGATGTAAAAAAGATTTTGGAATGATTAAATTCGATTTCTAGAAATTTAATTTTTAGTATAAAAATCCGTCTTAACCAAACGGATTTACTTTTAATATATATCCTCCCTCAAAACTTATTAATTATTCGAATATTTCGAATCTTTTTGTCCTTTTCAAATCAAATTTATAAATAATATTTCGATAATAACACAAGTGTAAATTTTTGCTGTCATTTTCAAGTTAATTGGGATATAAATTGCGAAATAATACTAACCTTGTAAAATGCGGACAAAAATATAATTAGCTTTTCGCCAAGAAAACTTTAGGGGAAACGGCTCACTTTTTCAAAAAAACACAACAATATGAAAATAATATTTGCAGTTTTAATTATTATTCTTTGCAATAATAATTTTCCGCAATCAGTTATAGCTGAATCATCAAAAGTTACAGATATTCCTCATTATTCATTAGATGAATGTATAAAGATAGGTTTAGAACATAATCATAAAATTAAAGCTGCCAAATTCAGCTTAGAGGCAGCGAAGGCGCAAAAGAAACAAGCTGAATCTGGTTATTATCCTCAATTGAATTTAAATGCTTCTGCCAGCCTAAATGATCAAGATGCACTTTTTATCTTTCCGGCATTTCAAATTCAAATGCCATCAATTCCAATTCCCGGTCTAGAACTAAATTTGGGCAGCTTTGATGTTCCTCAACAGAATGTAAAATTGATGGATAAAAAAAATATTCATGGCAGCGTTGAATTACTTTATCCACTTTACACTGGCGGTAAAATTCAAGCAATAAATGAACAAGCTCAAAATGGTGTTGAAGCAGCTAATCAAGATTGTAGAAAAAGTGATTTAGAAGTAGAATACGAGACTATTAAATATTATTACGCAGCTGTTTTGACAAAAAATCTATTTGAAATTGGAAATGAAGCTTTGGATAGAATGACCGGCACTTTAACAATTACAGAGAACATGTACAAAAATGGATCGGGTTCAACAACAAAATTAGATTATTTGAAAAATAAGTTAATGGTTGATCAAGTTCGATCTATAGTAAATGAGCTTAAAAAAAATGCTAAAACATCTAAAGATGCTTTAATTTTTACAATTGGAATAGAGAATGAATTTGAAATTAAATCAGATTCAATTCCATTTGACTCATCTGAATTTGAAATTGAAGATGTTCTAAATAAAGCTTACTCGAATAATACTGATTGGGGAAAAGTAAATGCCGGTTTACGTGCATATGAAGCAAAGATTGATGAAGCAAAAAGCAATTACCTCCCTTCCATTGCTCTGTTTGCAAAATTTGATCAAAATTTTAATCCCTACAAATATGGAATCGTTAATAAAGAAAATAGTACTATGTGGACCATCGGCCTTGGAATGCAGCTTTCAATTTTTAATGGATTCAGGACTAACAACGAAGTGAATGAAATTGAAGCGCAAATTGCAAAAATGGACGAACAAAAAAAATTATTGCATGATGGAATTGTTTTCCAGATTAAAGATGTGCTAAACAAATTAATTATTGCAAAAGAAAACGTTAAAAATTCTTTACAAGCAGAACTTACCGCGTCTGAAAATCGAGATTTAAATGAAAGAGCGTTTAATCAAGATATGGTTGAAGCAAAAGATTTCATTGAATCACAAATAATCGAATCATTCATGAACGCACAATATCAAAAAGCCCTTTATGATCATATAGAAGCTCAAGCTTATTTAAATTTTATAGTAGGGAAAAAACTTATCACTATACAATAAATTTATTAATTCAGAATAATGAAAATCAGAATAAAATACTTTACCAAAATATTAGCAGCAATCTTATTTTTTGTTTCATGTCTATCAAGTTCATTTGCTCAGGCTACTCACGAAAAAGACAAAGATATTATTTTCACATTAGCAATGATGAAAAATATGTTTGTTAATGTGGATATTAACGATGCATTTGTAGCAATCAAAGTTTGGACTCAAGAGATTAATAAAAGAATGAATTTGGGAATGGAACCAAATCCTAAATTGTATACCGATATTGATGATCTCTTAAAAAATTTACAAAAGGATGATGTTTCAATGGTAATTTGCAATACTGTGGAGTATCTGCAAAATAAAGCAAGGCTGCCGATTAAACCTGTTCTTGTTGATCCAAACGAGGATTCTTTTATTCTGCTTGTAAGGAATAAGGATAAAATAAATAGCATGGCCGAGCTTCGTAGTAAAAAACTGAATTTTTATGTGGGTACAAATGCAAATCTTGCAAATATTTGGCTTGAGGTAGCTCTTAAAGAATCAAAATTAGGTGATACAGAGACATTCTTCAGTGACATTAAAAATGGGACAACTCCATCTCAAGTAATACTGTCAGTTTTTTTTGGACAGTCTGATGTATGTATGGTTAAAAAATCAGCTTTTGTTACCATGAGTGAATTAAATCCGCAAGTTGGAAAATCCTTAAAGGTAATACAGACATCTGTTCCATTTATTGATGGGATGGCATGTTTTACAGATAATTTTTTAACTAAAAATATTAGTTCAAAAGTTTTAAAAGCAGCTTATGATGTAGATAAATATCCTTCCGGACAACAAATATTTTCACTGCTAAGAACTAGGCAAGTCTCTCCTTTCAAAGAAGAATATTTGGAAAGCACTAAAAATTTACTAAAAAGATATAACGAACTGGAAAACAAAAATAAGAAATGAAATGAGAATCACGTCAGTTATATTATTTAATTTTTTAATGATTACGAACCTGAATAAATGAAACATCCAAAAGCGAGTGTTGAAAAGAACTCTACAAATTTAGTGCGTACAAGATGGCATAGAAGCATCATCATTAGAGCTGCCGTTTTGGCATGGCTGATAATTATATGTACACTATTAATTTTCATTATCGGAATACTTCCAACTCAGAAAAAAATTATGGAAGAGAGAATGCTTTCTGAAGGGAATGATATAGCCAGCTCAATTGGACAAGTAACGGCCACTGCAATAATTAATAATGATTACGCGTTTACTGTTGAACATTGTTTAAAGATAATAAAAGAAAGTAATTCAATACTCTATATTATCATCAGCCGAAAAGATGGATTTGCTTTAGTACATTCAAATGATGAATGGAAACTCGATACCATAAGAAATGAAATAGAATTGCCGAAAACAAAAAATTCGGTTGGTCAATTTTTATATAGTAAAATAGTTAATCAAAATGTCTTTCATTATTCCTATCCGTTTAATTATAGCGGGATAGAATGGGGCAGAATTAACGTCGGCCTTTCATTATCAAAATACAACCAGGGTATTTCTGAGTTAACATATCGGACAACAATATTAGCGGTAATTGCAATCGTTTTAGGTTTAGTTGCTTCAATCATTTTTGCCGGTAATCTCACAAGGCCAATACTATTATTAAATAACGCTGCAAAAAGAATTTCTGAAGGTGATTTAACTGCCCGGGCAAATATAAAATCGAAAAATGAATTAGGGTATTTAGCGTCAACATTTAATAAGATGACTGATACATTAAAGTCCTCTCAGGAAGAATTGGAATATAAAGTTGAAGAACGAACCGCCGAATTAGAAAAAACAAATAAGGCGTTGCAAATCGAAATAAATGAAAAGTTAGCTGCAGAAAAAACTCTGAAACAATATAATTCACAATTAGAAACTTTTGATAAAATCTATCGAGGAATTATTGCAGCTAAATCTACAGATGAAATTATAATAGAAACTATTACAAGATTGCCGCTGCTTTTCAGTTTCATAAGTGAAGCAACAGTTGCAATTAATGATGTAAAATTTGATCATATAAAAGTTAACGGAATAAAAGTAGATGAAGTTAATGGCAATAAGCTTTTTACACAATTTTATCCGTCCGTACCGGATTTCGAAAATCTTAATAACAGCCCGCTCAATACACATAAATTAGAAAATGACATTAGGTTGATCGAAAATAAAAATCAAATGGAAATAGACATCCTAAAGGAAGGGCTTGTCTCATATATCTCAGTTCCATTGGCAATTGAAAAAAATGAAATTGGAATTATTTGTCTTTTGTCGAAAACTCCAAATATATTCAAGAACAATCATGTTGACACACTATTATATTTCTCTAACCAATTATCGGTTGCAATAAATCAAGCACAACTTCAAGAAAAAATTCAAATCCATGCTAAAAGTCTGCAGAACTCCCTCTCAGAAAAAGAAGTGTTATTAAAAGAAATCCATCATAGAGTGAAAAATAACTTACAAGTGATTTCAAGTCTTCTATACTTAAATTCTAAAAAAATCAAAGATGCAGATGCTTTAAAAATGTTTAAGGAAAGTCAAAACAGGGTTAAATCAATCGCTTTGGTTCATGAAAGATTGTACCAATCAAAAGATTTAGGAAAAATTGACTTCAAAGAATATGTAGTAAAATTAACCAACGATCTTTTACGTTCGTTTGCTGTAAACACAGCACTAATTAAGCTTAATATAGATGTCAACAATATATTCATCAGCATTGACACTGCGGTACCTTGCGGATTAATTATAAATGAACTTATTTCCAACTCGCTTAAATATGCATTCCCTGATAAAGAAGCTGGAGGCAATCAAATAAATATTTGCTTTCAAAGAAGTAAAGATGGAGAACTATCGTTAGAAATATCCGATAATGGAGTTGGATTACCATCTGGATTTGATATTAAAAATACTCAATCTTTAGGCTTACAGCTTGTTGAGACTTTAATTTTACAATTGGAAGGTACTAGAGAGATTGATTCAACAAATGGCTTAAGTATAAAATTAAAATTCGGGGATAAAAATTCCTAGGGAACAATGAAAAATGGCAAAAGAAAAAATTTTAATAGTAGAAGATAATAATATTGTTATGCTGGAATTGAAAGAGCGGCTGATTGAAATGGATTATAACGTGGTTGATACAGCATCTTCTGCATTAGAAGCAATAGAAAAAGCGAATTTCCATTTGCCTAATCTTACTTTAATGGATATTCGACTTAAAGGTGATATGGATGGAATTGATGCTGCTGCAAGAATCAAAAAAGATCTTAATATTCCTGTAATTTATTTAACTGCGCATACGGATGACAGCACTCTTGAAAGAGCAAAAATTACCGAGCCATACGGGTATATTATTAAACCTTTCGAAGAAAGAGAACTTCACACAACTATAGAAATGGCTCTTTATAAATATTCTATGGAAATAAAATTAAAAGAGAGCGAGCATTGGCTTTCCTCTACTTTAAAAAGTATAGGTGATGCTTTAATTGCGACAAATCCAAATGGAATAATAAAATTAATTAATCCGGTTGCAGAGAAAATTACAGGCTGGAAGTATGAAGCCGCGTTTGGGAAAAGTATAAGTGAAGTTTTTATTGTTAAAAATTCAAACGGACATCAAAGCGAGGAAAACCCCGTTTTGAACTCGTTAAAAAATAACTCAATTGTGGGCGGATCAAATAAAATATTATTGTCAAGATATGCTGAAGAAATTCAAATTGATTTTAGTTCGGCTCCAATAAATCATAATTCTTCAAAACCAGTAGGTGCAGTATTAGTTTTTCGTGATGTAACTGAAAAAATTAAAGCAAAAAAAACAATTGAAAAACAAAGAGTGTTTTTAAGAAATATTATAGATACTGATCCAAATTTTATAAGTGTTAAAAATTCAAATGGAAGGTTCGAATTAACAAACAAAGCAATTGCCGAAGCATTAGGTGTGACAACAGAATTACTTCAAGGAAAATTTGATTCAGATTATTTTAATGAGAAGGAAGTTTCACGTCAAAGAGAATTTGATCTTGAAGTAATAAATTCTTTGGAAGAAAAATTTATTCCCGAAGAAGAACTGATTGATTCTAATGGGAAAGTGCATCTTCTCCAAACCTTTAAACGAGCAATTGATAGTCAAGAGGGCGATGAAAAGTTGGTATTATCGGTAGCTTCGGATATCACAATTTTAAAACAAACTGAAAAAGCATTAAGAGAAAGTGAACAGAGAATTAAAACACTGCTGAAGGCAATTCCGGATATCGTTATACGTTATCAAAGCTAATGGTATTATTTTAGATTATCATCTTCAAGAATCAGATGAATTAATTTCTTCTAATTTAAATGGAAAAAATATATACAATATATTCAGCAAAGAATTTTCAAATAATGTCAGGGATTTTTCTCAATCAGCAGCTGCTACAAATCAAGTACAAATATTTGAATATCAATTCTTGATCAACTCTAAGATAAGCCACAAAGAAATTAGAATTGTCAATCTTCCAATGGATTTGACAGAAAGTTCAGAAAATGAATTTATAATAATAATGCGGGATATTACTGATAGAAAAATAGCGCAATCTGAAATGATTAAGTATCTCAAAGAGATAGATAAAAGTCATAAAAGTCTTGAACATAAAGCCGTTGAGCTCTCGGAGCTTAATAAAAAACTTTCAATTTCGGAACTTGAATTAAAAGAACTTAACGCTAGTAAAGATAAATTTTTCTCGATAATCGCTCATGATTTACGCGGACCGTTCAATACTTTATTAGGTTTTAGTGAATACTTAGCGTCAGAAATCGGTAAAATTTCTGAAGATGAATTAAAGCTTATCTCAGTTAATTTGCTAAAGACATCGAAATC
Organism: uncultured Ignavibacteriales bacterium; assembly: GCA_963731745.1. Classification (GTDB taxonomy): domain Bacteria; phylum Bacteroidota; class Ignavibacteria; order Ignavibacteriales; family Ignavibacteriaceae; genus CAVSWT01. Next base: position 45,742 of record CAVSWT010000010.1, on the reverse strand, counting down.
AACATATAATCTTCTCGAGAATTTACTTCAATGGTCAAAAATTAAAACCGGCAGATTTCATTTTAATCCTGAAAATTTCCAGGTCAAAAATATAATTCATAAATTGGTCGATTTATATTCAGCAAATGCAGCGAATAAAAACATAACACTAACAAGCCATATATCTGATGATTCTACAGTGCTCGCTGATATAAACATGGTAGAAACTATTTTAAGAAATTTAATTTCAAACGCAATTAAATTCACAAGGACAGGCGGATTCATAAATTTAATTTCTTCTAAAGAAGATAAATTTATAAAAATAAGTGTTGAAGATAATGGAGTTGGGATAAGTGAATTCATGCAAGAACATATATTTCAGATAGATCAAAACATTTCAACTAAAGGAACTCAAAACGAAGACGGTTCTGGTTTGGGCTTAATTCTTTGTAAAGAATTTGTTGAAATAAATAAAGGAAAGCTGATAGTAAAATCGGAATTAGGCAAGGGTTCTACTTTCAGTTTTTATTTACCTGCGAAAAATTGAAGTGAGAATAATTTGAATAAAAAAATTGAAATCTTAATCGTTGAAGACGAGCATATCGTCGCTATGGAATTGAAAAGTAGACTGCTTGACCTGGGTTATTCTGTTTGTGCTGCAGTTGCCAGTGGAGAAGAAGCAATAGAGAAATCAATAGAATTTAAACCCAGCTTGATACTAATGGATATCAATATCAAAGGAAACTTGGATGGTGTAGAAACAGCCAAAAAGATCATGAAAATTCATGAAATACCAATTATATTTTTAACTGCATTTACCGATGACAAAACTTTAGAACGTGCTAAATTAATTGAACCTTATGGATATATAGTTAAACCATTTGAAGAGAGAGAACTTTATACCACCATTGAAATTGCAATTCATAAATATAGTATGGAAGCAAAACTCAGGGATAGTGAACGAAAACTCTCAACAATTCTTGCAAGCATTGGGGACGCAGTAATTGCAACAGATAAAGTGGGTAAAATTAATTTTGCCAATCAATCTTTTGAGGTTTTAACAAGCTTTGAGAATATGGATTTGCTGGGAAAAAATATTTTCGATGTTTTCCTTGTTGAAGATGAAAATGCTTTAGAATTAATCAAACAAGGAATTCAACTGCTTTTATCTAATAATGCTTTCAAGGATTTTCCGTCGCAAATTAGTATTAAAACTAAATTTAATGAAGTTAAGATTGTCGAATTTAAGATTTCAACCTTGTTGAATGAACAGAAGTTGATAAATGGTATAGTTTTAACCATCCATGACATTACGGAAAAATTTCATTCTGCTATAGATGTAATTGAATCAGAAATGAAATATCAAAAGGTTATAGAAAATGTTTCTGACATAATTTTTACAGCGGATATTAATGGTAAGTTTATGTTCGTTAATCCAGCAGGATTAAAAGCTTCAGGCTACACATTAGAAGAATTAAGACAAATCAGATTTGATAATTTAGTTCTCTCATCTCATAGAGAATATTGTAAAAGAGTTCTAATCCGACAATATTTCCAGAAGCAAAAGTCCACTTATATGGAATTTCCATTTATAGCAAAAAGTGGAGATATTATTTGGTTTGCACAAAGTACCTCACTGATTTTTGAAGATGGGAAAGTAGTCGGCTATAATGCTATTGCTAGAGACATTACTGATAAAATATTAGCGGAGAAAAAATTAAATGACAGGAATAAGTTCATTGAAACTATATTGGAAAATATTCAAATAGGATTAAGTGTTCATGACATTAGGAATGGCAAAATTATCTTTTCTAATTCAAAATTTAAAGATATTTATGGATACTCACATAACGAAATAGCAACAACCAAAGAATTAATTAAAGCTGAAATTCCGGACGAACACATCAGAAAAGAAATTCAACTAAAAATTATTCACAAACTTCGATCAGCAGAAACCATTTGCAGTAATTGTGATAGTGTCACTATTTACCCGCCTAAAGGAGATAAAAAAGTAATTTCTATATCCATAATTTCCTTGAAAGAACAAAATATTGTAATTGCTACAAGTCAAGATGTGACTTCTCAAAAATATGACGAAGAAAAAATATTGAGATTATCATACGCTGTAGATCAAAGTCCAGCCGCTGTTCTTATAACCAATCATGAAGGTAAGATTGTATATGCTAATTCTAAATTTATAGAAATGACAGGTTACTATTTTGCGGATATTACTGATCGACGCCCTTGTTCTTTCCATTCACCTACCGGAGAACCAGATGATGAACATGAAATCACCAAATCTGTAAAAGAAGGTAAAGAGCTAAAGGGAGAATTTATTAGCTACAGGAAAGATGGATCTTCATACTGGGAATATGTAATAGTTTCTCCTATTAGAAATAGTAAAAATGAAATTTCAAATTTTTTAATTATTAAACAGGATATTAGTGAACAAAAAAGATTTGAGAATGAATTAATTGCAGCTAAAAATAGTGCCGAAGAATCAAGCAGATTAAAAACTGTCTTTTTGGGAAATATGAGCCATGAACTTCGAACACCAATGGTTGGTATTCTAGGTTTTTCGCAGATTCTAAAAGAAGAGCTTACAGATGATGAACAAATAGAATTAGCTGATCTACTAATTAAATCCGGGAAAAGATTATTAAATACTTTAGAATCAATATTGGAATTGTCACAGCTTGAATCTAATAATACTAGCTTGAAACTTATAGAATATGATCTTTCTACATGCGTAGATTCGATTTATCAAAAGTTTAAAGATCAGGCAGCAGAGAAAAAATTGAGCTTCAAGATCGATAAAAGTGAGGAAGAGATTAACATTCTAGTTGATGAAAAATTATTAAAACAAGCTTTAAATAATATTGTAGATAATGCAATAAAATTTACTTATCAAGGTGGAGTCAAAATTGAAATTGATAAAACCAGAGTTAATGAGGTGGAATATGCGGCTATTTCCGTTTCCGATACAGGCATAGGAATTCCAATGGAACAGCAAAAAATTATTTTTGAGGACTTTAGACAAGTTAGTGAAGGAACTTCGAGAAGCTTTGAAGGAAATGGGTTGGGCCTATCAATAACAAAAAAAATTATTCAATTAATGAATGGGAAAATTTTAATTGATAGCGAGCCAAAGAAAGGTTCGATATTTACTGTACTCATTCCAAGTATTAAATTGAATTCTACAAAAACAATTAACCAGGCGAATCTTCAGAAAACAGAATTAAATGAAAGAGGAAAAATTAATAAAAAAACTAAACCGCCTGAGGTTCTTTTGGTGGAAGATAATGAAACTAATAAATCTGTAATAGAGCTATATTTAAAAAATATTTGTAAGATTGACCACTCATTTGATGGCAAGACAGCATTAAAATTGGCTGAACAAAAACAATACGATTTAATTCTGATGGATATAAACTTAGGAGATGGTTTAAATGGAATTCAGGTCACTCAAAAAATCAGAGAATATGCCGGCTATGAAAAGGTTCCAATTGTTGCATTAACGGGCTATGCTATGTATGGAGATAAAGAAAGATTATTAGCAGAAGGATGCAGCCACTATTTGTCAAAACCATTCATGAAAAAAGATCTTGTTCAATTAGTTGAAAGGTTGTTAGACAATTCAAAAGACTATAATAGTATGGTTCTTAGTTGACCTAAATATGGCCTATCTTTAAACTGCCTTATAGCTAAAAATAAAAGTCCTTCACTTCTACTTCATGTGCCTCAGGATCAAATTTTAAAAGAAAATTGATAAATTCTTTAGCATACACTTTTTCCTTTTCCCTTTTATATTCATCAACAATCTCTTCTAATTTTTGATGATCCAAATTACTATTGACATAGTGTTTTTCTTCGTGATCATCAAATAACCTGTATATGATAGAACATTTATTCATTTTGACTCTCCTATTAATGAATTAAAATTGAATCTGCATGAAGTATATCCGAATATAATTCAGATTTAATGGCTTCCGCATTTTTCTTTGCTTTTGAAAGTGAATCTATTATAAATCTTTTTGCAGTAAAAATTCTATGCTGATCTTCATTGGCCTCGTTTAATAAAAGATATCCGATATATAAATATGAATACATTTCTACTAAATCTTTTGATGCTACTTCCTGAAATGCATTGTCTTTCTTGTCTTTTACATATTTCAAACTGTCAACGAATAATTCTCTAATTTCTTTCAAATTGTCAAGGAGTCTAATTAAACTTCCCTTATACTCTTTCTTTTCACATTCGCTAAAATATTCTGCAAGTATGTCATTAATAACACCGCCGGATGCGGCTACTATTTGCATTTGTGAAGTACCTTCATAAATATTTGTTATTCTTGCATCACGAGCTAATCGCTCGATCATAAATTCTTTCATATATCCTGTTCCGCCGTGAATCTGTAATGCATCATAAGTTATTTTATTAGCTGCTTCGCTTAAAAGATATTTAGTAATCGGTGTTAAAAGTGAAACAACTTTATTTGCTTCTTTCAACTGTTCATTCGCTTCTACAATTGATTTTTTTTCTGCTTTTAATTCTTCAACCAAATCATCAAACTTTTCTTTTTTATCCAGCCAAACTGAAGTAGAATAAAATAAAGATCTGTAAGCTTCAATCGTAACACGCATATCAATTAACATATTAGTAATTACAGGTAAATTGTAAATAGGTTTTCCAAATTGCTCCCTAGCCTTAGCATATTTTAATGCTTCGTCATAAGCTTGTTGAGCAATGCCAAGGGATTGAGCACCAATTCCAACTCTTGCTCTATTCATTAAGTAAATCACATATTTCAACAATCCAAATCTACGCGTACCTATTAGCTGTGCAGGCGTATCATTAAATTGTAGTTCGCAAGTAGGAGAACCATGAATTCCCAGTTTATGTTCAATTCTTCTAACCTTAACAGTTTCATCTCCGTAGCAAACAAACATACTTAGGCCGCGTGCATCCTTTGTACCCGGTTCGGTTCTCGCTAATACTAAAAGCACTTCACCATTGCCGTTTGTTATAAATCTTTTAACGCCGCGAAGGAACCAATTTCCCTTTTCATCTTGAGTAGCATTTAGTTTCACAGCCTGAAGATCTGATCCAGCGTCAGGTTCGGTTAACGCCATAGCGCCGGTATATTCTCCTGTTGAAAATTTAGGAAGAAATTCTTCTTTTTGAATTTCATTCGCAAATTGTGCAATGGTTTTTGCGATATCCTGTAATCCAAAAATATTCATTAAAGAAGCTTCAGCTCGGGATATCAACTCAACAGCCATCATATATATGGAAGTGGGAAAGTTTAAGCCGCCGTATTCTCTGGGCAGAATCATTCCCATCATCTCAGCTTTAGAAAGCATTTCTAACGCTTCTTTAGTACCCTTAGCATATTCTACCTTGCCGTTATTATAAATTGCGCCTTCTTCATCAATTTGTGCTGCGCGAGGCGCGATAAAATTAGCAGCAATATCACCAATAACTTCTAAAACTCGTCTATAATTTTCTTTTGCATCTTCATAATTTATAGGAGCATGCGAGAATTTTTCAGCTTGCATATAATTTTGTTCAGTTAATTCTACAACTTTTTTAAGGTCTATTTTTTCGAATTGATAAACTAAATCGGAATTATCTAAAAAATAATTTGGCATAACATTATCTCAGCTTGTGTTTAAATACATTAATAAACATTGGGATTATCTGCGCAGCATCTCCTACCACACCATAGTGGGCAACTCCAAATATGGGGGCTTCAGGATCAGTATTAATAGCAATGATTTTGTTTGATTCTTGCATACCAGCCCGATGCTGTATTGCGCCGGAAATTCCACACGCGATGTAAAGCTTTGGCCTTACAGTAACTCCCGTTTGTCCAACTTGCCTTTCAGGTGGAACAAAACCAGCATCAACAGCAGCCCTCGAACCTGCAACTTCTCCGCCAATTGCAGCTGCAAGTTCATGCAGTAGTTGAAAGTTATCAAGTGTACCCATTCCATACCCTCCGGCAACAATTATGGGTGCTGCTTTAAGATTAACCTTATTCTCCTGTCGATGCTGTTCTATTATTTTGATAACTTCGTCTAAGCTATTTTTAACATATTGTATTTCTGTAATCTTCCCTTTTATAGATTTATCAAGAGGTTCCATACGCATAACTCCCTCTCGAACTGTCGCCATTTGTATTTCTGTATCAGGTGAAATAATAGTTGCAATAATATTTCCACCAAAAGCTGGCCTAATTTGTAGAAGCAAATCAGGATATTCTTTTTTAAGATAAGTGACTTTTGAAATTTCAAGATTAGTGCAGTCAGCCGTTAATCCGCTTTTGGTATGAGATGCCACACGCGGAGCTAAATCTCTTCCAATAATTGTGGCGCCGAATAAAACAATTTTAGGTTTGTGAGTTTCGATTAGTTCAATCAATATACGGCTGTACGGCATTGTTAAATAATGATCGAGAACCGGATTGTCTATTACGAATGCTTCGTTTGCACCATATTTAAATGTGTCTTCGGCGATTGATTTAACATTATTCCCAATTACTACCGATTTTAATTTACCATTTAAACTTTCGGCTAATTTTCTACCTTTTGATAAAAGTTCAAAGCTGACATCGGCTGGTTTGCCATTTCTTTGTTCAACAAATACCCAAACGTCTTTATTGTTATTCCCCATGTGGTTTATCCTAAAATGTGATCTTCCAATAATTTTTCAATTAAGTTTTCTATTCCGATTTTGGTAGGCTCAACAGTTTCATGATTGCCTCCGGCCAATACAACTGATTCGACTTTATGCACTTTGGTGGGTGACCCGTGAACTCCGCATCTTTCAGCATCAAGCTTTAAATCATCCATTGTTAATGTTCTTATATAAAGATTTTTAGAAATATATTCTTCTTTCAATTGATCAATATATAGTAAAGAATTTCCTTCAGTTAATTTTTCAAGTTCCATTAACGTTTTCGCATTTTTATATGCCATTATTCTTTTGGCTTTAAATGGACGCGGGAAACATGAATCTTTAAGGACGGTGATAAGAACAGGTAGCTTTGATTCTAGAATTTCATATCCGCCGTCAATCTTTTTTCTAATCTTGACTGCAGAATCAGTTATTTCTAAAATATCTTCGGCATAAGTTATTTGAGGTATGTTTAATTTTTCTGCTGTTTGGGGACCAACTTGCGCAGTATCGCCATCTATCGCTTGTCTTCCAGCAAAAATAAAATCATAATCTCCAATTTTTTTTATCGCTTCTGAAAGAACATATGAGGTTGCTAGTGTATCTGCTCCGGCAAATTTTCTATCACTTATCAATACAGCTTCATCAGCACCCATGAACAAACATTCTCTTAAAATGTCTGATGCTCTCGGCGGACCCATGGTTATAACAGTTACCTTGCCGCCTTTTCTATCTTTGATTTGAAGGGCTAATTCTAAAGCAGTTCTATCTTCATGGTTAAAAATGGCAGGTAGTTTGGCTCGATTTACAGTGCCGTCTTCTTTCATAACTTGTCCCGAAATATTTGCTGTATCCGGAACTTGTTTTACTAATACTATGCTGTGTTTCCCCATAGGGCCCCTATAAATTTTTGTAAACAAAGTTACTAAATATCGTTGCTATATAGCAATAAAAAGTCAATTTCATAGGCAAAAATTTTACAAAAAACATTCCATTAAAATCTAAATGATTGTTTTGAAATCATTTAAAAAAGCGTGGTTTATTAATTAGCTATTTCATTATTAAAAAAATTTTCGTTATTTCATCTGTATTTTCTTTTGAATGAGAATAATAATGTAACAATTATGAGTTCGCAGATCTCAATCAATTAACGGTTTGATCATATTAAGTTAACATTATTTTGATCTTTGAATCTTAATCTTACTTCAAGAACCATAAGGAGATAGATGTACGAACTTTAGTTTGCTTTAATGGGGAGTATTTTTGCAGTTTTATGTTCGGTTAATGAAAGAAAGAAAAATAGAATTGCGGAAAATTGGTTTATACTTGGTTTTATATTTTGGTTCTTTGCTCTAATTGCATTGACCAAATTGTCAAATATAAAAGAAGAAGGCATTTAATATTTAAATCCTTCTAGCTTAATATTTAAAAAATGATGAGCGTTTATTTTTATTACGCAGATTAAATTGCTAAACCAGAAACTTATTTTGACACTGAACTTTTATTTGCTTTAAAAGTACTTGCTATATCAAATTCTTTCGAAAATTTATCCAACAAATTTTTGAATTCCTTGTTTATTTCTGCATCGTCCAGACTTTTATTTTTATTATATGAACGCTGTAGTGCTTCGAAATAGAGGTAATTCTTTTTCACTAACTCATCAAAATTTTGAATTTTTATCTTTTGATCCATGGGTATGCTTTATATAAATGTCAATTTTAAAATGAACAACTAGAAAATAATTGTCAAACATTTTCATGTTAAATTTTTAGTCAATCTTAAAATACAAAGATTTGATAACAGTTTGGTAATATTTTATTACACGTTTGGTAACAAACACACATTATATTTTCGTTACAAATAATAACGGAAAATTACATGTTACTTGGTCATATTTCAGACTTACATTTTACTTCGTTTCTTAAGCACAATAACCTCAGCAGCTTAAAATATGCGTTGGATTATTTAATCAGTTCTCACGTTGAACATATCGTAATCACAGGTGACTTAACTGACAACGCAGACCATAATGATTTTATAATGATCAGAAACTTATTTAAAAAATTCGGAATTTTACGAAGCGATAGGCTTTCACTTGCAATCGGTAATCATGATATATTCGGCGGTGTTCAAACTGCAGAGGATATTTTTAATTTTAACAACAAATGTAAAAACACAAACTAAAAAGAAAAGTTAAACGATTTTTATAATTTTTATAGAGAGTGTTTTGATAATTGCATTTTTTTAAGTGATGAAATTTTTCCTTACGCTAAAATTCTTGATAATACTTTGTTAATTGGAATGAATTCAATCGCTCCATTTTCAATATGGCAGCATAAATGGTTTAAAAAAAAGAAACCCGATATCTAAAAGAAACCGGATTTCTATATTTTAAATTAACCAATTTTATTTGGCGTCTTCCAGAATTACATCATATGAATATCCGTAACCAAAATCTTTATTCAAAGCAACCTTACCTTCAAAAGTTACGACATCACCAACTTTAACATCTTTTTGAGTGGTTACAGTCAAATCGAAATTATCACCGTCACTTGTCCCGTCTTGAATATGTGCCCAATTCTTATCCATAATTCCTGGGTTGTACTTTGTAACTTTGCCTCTGATTTTCACAGTTTTATTTTCATAGGATTTTTTATTTGCAAATAATTTCGAGATTGTAATTCCACCTTTAACAGGCTCCACATTTACTTCTTCTTTCACAATAACAGGCTTATTTCCTTGAGTAGAACTTGAACCCATTTGCGGCTGATCCTGGACAGGCTGTTTACTTATATCCTGAACGAATAAAACTGACTCAAATGTTTTATTCAAATCCGTACTTTTAAAGTTTTTCATTTCAAGAGCTTTATTAAAGTATATGGTTTCACCTTTTTCCATAGGCCTTTTTGTTATGGCTATCCAATAATCTTTGTCTCCTTCTTTAACTCTTAAATATGTATAAGATTTTGCTTCTGCAATTTCCTCAACAACGGCTTTGTGAGAAGATTGAGCCATTGTATTTTGTTCAACTTTATTAACATCTTCCGCATTTTCTTCGTGAGCTTGTTTGCTGCATGCACCTAAAATAAACACAACAATTATCGAAACTAAAACAACTTTAAACTTCATTTTTATCCCTTTATAAATCATTAAAAAATATGGCTGGCAATATAAGAAAATATTTCAAGTAATTGCCTCACAAAATTTTTACATTACCTATTTTTATCTTCTTTATAAAAATATAATTAAAGGTTTATTTGATTATTTTCTGTATGGAAATCTAGAACAATTTCATAAACAATATCTTATTAATTTACTCAATAAATTTAGATATGCTTATAAGTTTCATATTAAATATTAATAATTAATTAAAAATGAATACGAGAATTCGAATAATAATCCAAGTTATTCTTATCATCCTTCTTTATGCAGATTGTACCTTAAGCCAATCTGCTTTATCAGAATACGATTTTAAAAATCCAGTTCAATATAAACTTCATAAAAAATTAAGGGAAATTTCGGGATTAGCATGTTCCAGGGATGGAAAACTATTTTGTCATGAAGATGAAAATGGAATAATTTATCAATTAGACGATTCAAGTGGGAAAATCATAAATAAATTTAATATAGATGCTCCCACCATCCATAGAGATTTTGAAGGATTAGCTATCGTACGGGATACATTCTATTTAATCGTAAGTTCCGGTGAACTTTATGAATTTACTCGACCTAAAATCAGTGAAGTGTCAAGCTATAAAATCTATCAAACCGGTCTTGCTAAGTATAATAACGTAGAAGGACTATGCTATGATCCCGCAACAAACTCTCTCCTTCTTGCATGTAAAGAATCTTCTAGTAATTCGCCAGACAACCGGAGCATTTTTTCATTTGATTTAGTTGAAAAAAAGTTGATTTTAGAACCAAGATTTATACTTTCGATAAAGGAACTTGAGCATAGATTCAAAATGAAAAACTTTTCCCCAACAGCGATAGAGTATAATTCAAAAACGAATACATATTTTATTTTAAGTTCTCATGTGAAAGCAATTATTGAAATAACCACGGATGGTAAAATATTAAATTGTATTAGATTATCAGGTAAACTTCATAAACAACCTGAAGGATTAACATTTAATTCAGATGGTAATTTAATAATTAGTGATGAAGGCAAGCACGGAAATGCATCTTTAACTATTTATAAGCTAAAATCTATAACTCAATAATATAACATCACTTAATCCAAATAACATAATTAATTTTATAATAGTATAATCTGAATTAAATATCTTGAAGCTTGCAAAATTAGAAGCATAAAAAATAATTTAAGATAGTTAACTCCTCTAATAATTTATTTTTAATCATTCTTTTTTTTAGCTAAATATCTAATAAAATTTACAAGCTGCCACCGTTCTTTTTCTGTGAAAGTTTCTTTATTAGATGGCATAGCACCATTTCCTTCACTGATTTTCCAAAATAATGCTCCGTCACTCTGTTCTTGAACCTTTTTAGAAGCTAAATTTGCGGGTTTAGGATCAAACATATAAGCTGAAGGACCGTCTCCCCCTCCATTATCGCCATGACATTCAAAACAAATTTGATTGAAAAGCTTCCCACCTTTCTTCGCAGATTCAATAATTCCTTTTAAGGGATTTTGTAATTTATTCGCTGATTCGGGAGCAACCCAACTTTGGGATGTATCTTCAGTTTCAGAGGTTTGAGCCAATGATAAAAAAGATGTTACGGAAATTATAATTAACGTAGTAATTGCAAAATTAATGACTTTCGGTTTCATAAACATTTATCAGTTAAATTTATAATTATTGATTTAGATATTGTCAACTTCCGCGATAAAAAATGATATCAAAAATATAATTTACTAATAACGAATTTTTGTTTCCGTTTTATTTTCCTGCTCTTCAGAACTAGACTCATCCTCCTCAACCTTGATTGAACTATATTTTGTTTTAGAAACGCTATAAAGTTTTTTAACTGCAGCAGTAATTGCCCAAATTTTATAGTCTGAATGAGTTCTACCCCACGCCGGCATACCCGTCATTTTAATGCCATTTTTAGTAATCCAAAAAATCTCTTTCGGATCCATATTTTTTCCATGCTTGTATAAATTTGGAGCGTGCGGATTTAATCCTTTTGATAGTTCACTTTCTTCTACACCCGGTCCTTGGTGGCAGCTTTCACACATTTCTTTGTAATGACTCAATCCCATTTCAATCATGGAAGGATCATCGAGATTTGGAACTTTAATATCACTTGCATGATGTTCAACCGAATTGTCCATAGTTGTTTCTAAGACCCATCTGGAAACACCGGGTTCAGGATTTAAGGCACTCACGTTATAGATTCCGCTGAAAATAATAATTACGCCAACAACTGTAATTGCAATTAATGTAAATATAACTGACAAGAGAATTTTCATTTTTCTTCTCCAACAAAATTAATAAGAATAATCTATCATTATAGGATACAATATAATTAATATTAGAAAAACATAATTCTGTTTACACCAACTTTTATATCTTAGTCTTCATCACAGACCATAAATTAATATCTGAATGTTGTTGTTCGTCATTTACACCAAAATTTCAATTGTTTATTTTTTTTTCAAAAATTCGGATTCAATTAATGTATTTATCTTTTCTTATTTTTTTAACTAACCCGTACTTTGTAATTGTATGGTATGTATGTGGGTTATTGTTGGCTGGATGGACTTTAAATGATATGCTTTATGTTAACACTGAAGTGAATAAAGCTTTAAAACCAGGGTGGATAATCATTATAATATTTTTCTCGGTTTTAGGATTTTACTTTTATCAAATTAGCTGTCGTCCGCAAAATATTCAAAATGTAAAAGCGGAAAATAAAAAAACTATTCATCATGAATTCGTAAAACCTCGATGGAAAAAAGTAGTTGGTTCCGTAATTCATTGCGTTGGCGGCGATGGTCTTGGTATTATGACCGCAATGGTGATTTCAAGGATTATTGGATTTGAATTTTGGACGGAATTTTGGTTTGAGTATGCAGCTGGCTTTGCATTTGGGTGGTTTATTTTCCAGTTTATTGCAATGAGAAATATGGGAAACTCCGTTAGCATGTCGCTATGGAAAGGTGGACGAGCTGAATTTTTTTCTATGATAACTGTTATGTTAGGGATGGGATTAGTAATGAAGTTTGTTACTCCAAATGTAGTTGGGCATCCGCCTAAACCGGATACAGCAGCATTTTGGGGATTTGGCTCACTTGGGCTAATTGTTGGTGCAATTGTAACATTTCCCATGAATTGGTGGTTGGTAAAAATCGGCTGGAAGCATGGGATGAGTTAGAAAAATATAATAATTATTAATAAAAAAATTACACTTTTAACATCTTTGCATTTATAGCCACTACAATTGTACTAACCGACATTAAAACTGCTCCAAGCGCTGGGCTTAAAATTATTCCGACAGAAAACAAAACACCCGCAGCCAAAGGAATAGCAATAACATTGTAACCGGTTGCCCATATTAGATTTTGAACCATTTTACTATAAGTTGCTTTTGAAAATTTAATTAATGAAACCACATCTTTCGGATTACTTCTAACAAGAATTATATCGGCAGTTTCGACCGCTACATCCGTTCCTGTGCCTATTGCAATTCCAACATCGGCTTGTGCCAGTGCAGGGGCATCGTTTACACCGTCGCCTGTCATCGCCACAATCATTCCGCGATTCTGCACTTCTTTTACTTTCTCTGCTTTTTTACCGGGCAGCACTTCAGCAAAAAAATCATCGAGTCCCAGCTCATCAGCAACCCATTTTGCAACCTGTTTGTTATCACCGGTAAGCATCATTGTTTTTATTCCTAACTCTTTAAGCTTTTTTATTGCTTCTTTGGATTCATCGCGGATAATATCGCCTAATGCTATTGCGCCGGTTAGTTTATTATCAAAAAGGACAAAAACAACAGTTTTACCCTGAGCAGATAATTTTTCAATCTTATCTTTTTCTTGTAATTTAATTTTATTTTCTTCGAGATAACCTGGGCTGACCACTTTAACATCTTTACCATTTACTTTCCCTTCCGCACCTTTGCCGGGTATTGAATTGAAATCTTTCACCTGATATTTATCTTCAGAGGAACTTACTATTCCTTGTGCAATCGGATGTTCTGATTCAGATTCAACTGCCGCAGCATATTTCAGAATTTCTTTTCCATCATATTTATCATCAAATGAAAATGTTTCGGTTACACCGAATTCACCTTTGGTTAAAGTTCCGGTTTTATCAAAAATAATTGCCTGAATATTTCTTGCCTCTTCAAATGCATTTCTGTTTCTAATAAGTAAACCGCTTTTTGCAGAAAGTGCAGTTGAAACCGCCACAACAAGCGGAATTGCCAGACCGAGAGCATGCGGACAAGTAATTACCATAACCGTTACGGTTCTGGATAATGCAAAATTGAAACTTTGTCCGGTAAACACAAGCCATACAAACATTGTTAATGCGCCGGAAGTAATTGCAACAATAGTTAACCAGAATGCGGCTTTGTTGGCGAAGTTCTGAGTTTTGGATTTACTTTCCTGTGCCTCTTTAACCATCTTTACAACCTGTGAAAGAAAAGTTTCATCGCCAATTTTCTCAACTTCAATCTTTATAGAACCCTCGCCGTTTATTGATCCCCCGACTACATTATCGCCTTCGCCTTTAGAAACAGGTTTGGATTCACCTGTAATCATTGCTTCATTGATGGAACTTTTACCTTCAAAAATTTTTCCATCAGCAGGAATTTTTTCACCCGGTTTTATTAATAATTTAGCTTCGTGCTTAAGTTCGGAAACCGGAACATCAGTGACATTTCCGTCGTCATCAATTTTATGAGCTTCATCAGGCATAAGTTTAGCAAGCTCTTCAAGAGCTTTCGAAGCGCCCATTACTGATTTCATTTCAATCCAGTGCCCGAGAAGCATAATAACGATAAGGGTTGCAAGTTCCCAGAAGAAGACTTCACCTTTAACACCGAATACAACAGCACCGCTGTAAAAATAGGCTACCGAAATTGCAAGCGCGATTAAAGTCATCATTCCAGGCTGCTTCTTTTTCAATTCTTCAATTAGTCCTTTTAAGAATGGCCAGCCGCCATAAAAATAGACAAAAGATGAAAGCGCAAACAAAACATAAATATCACCGCTAAAACTCAAAGCTTGCTTAATACCCAGAAAGTGCTGGATCATTGGTGATAGAAGAAGGATTGGAATTGAGATTACAAGTGAAATCCAGAATCTTTTTTTGAAGTCTTGGATCATGTGCCCATGATGCTCACTATGATTATGATGTTTATGGTTAGTGTGATTCATAAATTTAATTTTTGTTTATTATAAGAAATTGATTTTTAATTTAATCAAGATTAAGGTGCTTCTACTAATTAGCACCTTATCTATTGATGTTTATCTATTCTAAATCCTTTTTCATTTGTTCGAATTGTTCTTTTGTTATTTCTCCTTTTGCATATCTCTTTCTTAGAATGTCTAAAGCATTTTCATGCTGCGGAAAATTCAATCTATTTTTATTACTTCTGTTAACGATCATCCAGACTACTAAAACAATTATTATTACCCAAAATATCCAGCTAAACCACATTTCTCCCCCCATCCAATTATGAAACATTTTATTTTTCCTTTCTTTAAAATAAGAAAAGATGGAGCACCCCATCTTTTTCTTACAGCAATCTTTGCCTTTACGGCCATTACTGAATTTTTATAAAAAAATGAACCCAACTAAAAACAGAATTAATATTAACATTAAAACTTGCATTGAAACTTCATTAATTATTAGGTAGATGGGATTATTTAACCTATCCACTTATAATTAGTTTACATTTATTTTTTCCGATTCATCATATTATTATTATTCATCATTCCATTATTATTCATTCCTTTTCCATTCATCATATTCTGCATACGGCCCCACATCTGCGGATAATTATTCATCATGTGGTACATACTGTCGGTTATTCCTGAATCCTTATTGGCAGCAGAAAACATACTGTTCATCATCATGTTACGAGTATTATTATTATCCATCATCCAATTGGTCATATTATTCATTGCTCCAGGATTCTCGGCCATATGATTCATAAAATTCTGCATCATTTCCGGATTGTTAATAATTGTTTTTATAACTTCGTCCTGGGTTTCCTTGTTTTGAAGATTCGTGTCAACTTTATCTTGTGAACATGAAAAGGATAAAACAGCTACTAATAGCAAAACTGCAGGGATTAAAATTTTTACTTTCATTTTTTCTTCTCCTAATTAATTTAGATCTATAAATAAATAACTTATCACTTCTTATTCCAAATAATATACCGTTAAGTAGATCGTATTGTGTTACATAAAGTCTATTATCTTTTTACTATTGCTTCGAAACACACCTTAAAACGCATTTAATAACAGCATCTTTTTTATAACAGTAGATGAACCGGTATTTAATTATTAAATATATTTCATTGTGTAAATTTTTTGCAGTAAATAAAATATCATACTAAGCGGTAGATAGATTTGAATTATAAGTTCTGCCACTATATCAACTGGGTGGAATTAATTATCCCACCCAATTATCTTTTTTAATTAATTTCGATTCATCATTCCGTGATTCATCATACCATGACTCATCATTCCATTCCCATTCATCATACTCTGCATCCAGCCCCGCATCTGCGGATAGTTATCCATCATATTGTACATAGAATGAGTTAAAGATGAATCCTGGTTGGCTTTCGAGAACATTCCATTCATCATCATACTTCGCGCGTTCTGATTGTTCATCATCCAGCCCATCATATTATTCATTGCTTCAGAATTTTGTGACATGTGGTTCATAAAATTCTGCATCATTTCAGGATTATTCATTATAGTATTTATAACTTCATCCTGGGTCTTTTGATTTTGAAGCATTTGTTTAACTGAATTCCCCTGAGCAAACAAGAAAGAAAAAGCGGCTATCACAATAATTACAACAGGTGCTAATATTTTCGCTTTCATCTTTTCATCCTCCTTTCATTAGGATCTTTTTTTTTGTCTTATCATCATTACTTACATTGCAAATCTACAATATCAACCGGTGCATTGCGTAACATAATTTTAATTTTATGTTATACATTTTTAATATCTATTTTGTTCATGTGTTTGTTAATACATTAAAAATATTTTTTACTTTAACAATTCCATCTTTCTTACTGATGTGTAAGTTCCTGCTTTCAATTCATAAAAATAAATTCCACTGGATAGATTACTTGCATTAAATGAAACGCTATGTATTCCAGCAGGTAATTCAGAGTTCACTAATTCTGCAACTTTTTGCCCAAGGACATTATAAACAGAAAGATTAACATTAGCATTTTCTTTTATTTCAAATCGAATATCGGTAGATGGATTAAATGGGTTTGGATAGTTTTGAAATAATTGAAAAGCTTTTACTGCATTATTTTTATTTTCATTTGATATACCTGTAACTGTTTCACCGTTAAGATTATAAGATTGTCCACAGAATTTTTTGAAAAGGTAATTGTGTTGGAAGCTGGTATTCATATTAGTGTTCGGCATCTCAACCCATGAATTGCTACTACCATCAAAGTATTTAACTTTAATTGTACTTTCATCGATACCATTTTTATTTAACTGCATATCATTATAATGCAATTGAAAATCCATATTATTATTGAACTGCATCATGCCGCCGCATCCAAAATGAGAACCCATTCCCTGCTGTCCTGAGGGATACATTAAATTAAATTGATATCCTGCAAATGCATTCTGATTATCAATGCCTGGAAGATTATTAGGATAGACTTCAAATATTTGAGCAAAGATTGAATCAGGCATCATCATTCCTCCATGCATTCCACCACCCATGTGCCAGCCTGGATTAATTACCATCAAATCACTATCATCGAATGTCGAATGAAATTTTTGTGGTTGTGTTGAATTGCTATGCATCCATCCGCCGCCAAAATTAAATCCCAGGTTTGATGAATCTCTCCAGGACTCTTCCATTCATTTCATATACAACAATCATATTATAATGCGGCATTTCTATTTTGCCTCCAACTATTGTTATTTGCTCACCATTAGTTGGACGAACTGCACCTGATACAGGTTCATACCATGGCGGGCCAAAGTTCAACATGTAATCCGGGACACTATCATTATTTTCATCAAGATAATAATGTTCAATTATAAATGTAGAATCAACTAAAGCAGTTCCTGTAATTGTAATTGTTGTTAATGAATCATGATTCCATCCAAAACTATTACCGCCGCAGTCACCATCTATGATGGCCGCCCATATTCATGAAACCATCTAAATTATTCCAAATAGGTTCATACGGGTCGCGCCAAAATTCTCCGTTAATTGAATACACCATCAGCATATCATAATTCATCATTGTATTTCCAATATCACCTCCATAGACAGTAATTGAATCACCATCCATTCGGCCTCATTGCTATGCTGCTGTCCGGTTCATACCAGAAAGGGCCAAAGTTTAACATGTAGTCCGGCTGCTTATCATTGTTCGTATCAAGAAAATAAATTTGATGCATTGTTGATACTGAATCTACCATTACTTTACCAGACACTGTTTTTAGTTGTAAAGAGTCGGGATTAACATGCCAGCCAAAATCATTCCCTTGCCCATACATCAAAACTGTAGTCAATAACATTATAAATAATGTTATTGAGTATTTTTGTTTTCATTTCTTATCCTTTGTCTATTATATATCTGTTGCTCAAATTATTTAGAAATAATCAACTCTCATTAAAACCTTCAAGGTTAACCTTATATGTTTTTATTAATCTATAAAAAAACCTTGAAGGTTGAACCTCTGCAGTCTATTTGCAGCAGTCTTTTCCTTCGCTGGCTTTCTTAAATTTTCTAATACCTACAAAAGCTATTATTCCTACGAATACTATTCCTATTGCTATTTCCATAATTTGTCTTTTAATTTTTTAATTTAAAATAAACTGAACCTTCAATTATTAAAACCTTCAAGGTTAATGCGATTAAGAAACCTTGAAGGTTATTATGTTTATTTAGCTTCAGTCTTTTACTTTAAATCCACTTTTAACCAGCATTTCTTTTGCTTTCTTCACAGAAACTTCTGTCAATTTCATTCCACAGACAGGACATTTGCCCGGTTTATCTGATATAACATTATAATCCATCATATCCTGAAAAACTTTTCCGTCTTTATTTTTGTCAATGGCTTTTACATCTATTACACCTTTGCGAATAATTGAACTCTCCGTTTTTTTTGTCGAGTCCATTTTCATTTTATGCATATCATTTTTCATATCCATTTTATGCATTTGCTTATGATCCATTTTCATTGAATCTTTTTTAGTCGACATCATATTTTGCGCAAATGAGAATGAAGCCGAAATTATAACCACAGTAAGAATGGTCAAAATAGATTTCACATTTTTGTTAATCATTTTTTTCTCCGTTTTATTTATTGTTATTAGTTAAATTATTCTTTTCTAAAGTTAGTGACGATTTCCTTAGTTCTCGTTTCTTCAATGCAAAAAATATTGCAGGATAAACAGTTAATTCCATTATTAAGCTTGTAAGAATACCGCCAACCATTGGAGCTGCAATTCTCTTCATAACGTCGGAGCCGGTTCCGATTCCAATTAAGATAGGAAGCAGTCCGAAAAACATTGTCAACACTGTCATGACTTTAGGCCTTACTCTTTTAACAGCACCGTCAAAAATTGCCAATCTAAGATCATCAACGCTTTTCAGCATTCCATTATTTTTGAATTTTTCATAAGCTATATCAAGATAAAGCAGCATGACCACTCCGGTTTCTGCATCAATACCAAGCAGCGCAATTATTCCAACCCAAACTGCAACACTTAAATGGAATCCAGCGAAATACAAATACCAAATTGCACCGACCATTGAGAACGGAAGAGCAAGAAGTACAATTCCCGTTTTTACTGCAGACTTTGTATTCATATAAAGAAGCAGAATTACAATTAACAATGTAAGCGGAATTACAACCGCAAGATGTTTTGATGCACGTTCCATATACTCAAACTGTCCGCTCCATTTTAAAGAATATCCGGCAGGCAATTTTACTTTTTCGTTAATTATTTTCTGAGCATTTTTCACATAAGTACCCACATCTATATCATGGATATCAATATAAATCCAGGTATTGGGGCGGGCATCTTCCGATTTAATCATTGGAGGGCCTTTCTTAATTTCAATTTGCCCTAATTGTTCCAAAGGAATATTTCCACCATTTGAAGTTGGAACAAGAACACGCTTTAACGATTCGATGTTTTCCCTATAATCTCTTTGATACCTTAAATTAATTGGATACCTCTCCAATCCCTCAACAGTTTTGCTGATGTCCATTCCTCCTATAGCAGACATAAATACATCTTGAACATCTCCTACACTAAGCCCGTAACGTGCAATTGCATCTCTATCGATATTAAAGTCAACATAATTCCCGCCAACAGATCGCTCGGCATAAGCTGATCTTGTACCCGGAATTGTTTTTGCAATTTCTTCAATTTCTTTACCGAGTTTATTAAGTACATTCAGATCCGGCCCGGCTAACTTGATCCCCACAGGTGTTTTTATTCCCGTTGAAAGCATGTCGATTCTTGTTTTAATCGGCATAGTCCAGGCATTTGTCAACCCCGGTATTTGAATAGCTGAATTCATTTCTTCAACAAGTTTATCTGTAGTCATCCCGTCAGGCCATTGATCCCTTGGCTTTAATTGTATAGTTGTCTCTATCATTGAAAGCGGAGCAGGATCAGTTGGTGTATCAGCTCTTCCTATTTTTCCAAAAACTGATTTAACTTCAGGGAATGTTTTTATGATCTTATCCGTCTGTTGAAGAATTTCTTTCGCTTTTGTAATTGAAATTCCAGGAAGCGTAGTCGGCATATAAAGTAAATCGCCTTCATTTAACGGCGGCATAAATTCAGAACCTAATTTCGAATAAGGGATTATTGTCGCCAGCACAATTATCACAGCCGCACCAATAACCCACCATCTTTTATTCATTACAAAATCAACTACGGGATGATAGACCTTAGCTAAAAATCTTGTTATTGGATTTTCATCTTCCTTTTTCATCTTACCGCGCACGAAATAACCAAGAAGAATGGGAACAATAGTTATAGTTAAAATTGCAGCGGCAGCCATTGAATAAGTTTTTGTGAATGCAAGCGGTTTGAACATTCTTCCTTCCTGCTGTTCGAGCGTGAATACAGGAAGAAAAGAAATTGTAATTACCAGCAGTGAATAAAATATTGATGGCGCTACTTCTTTTGCCGATTCAAGAATCACCTGCCAATGTGCTTTCCTTTGTCCGTCTGCCAAATCCTGGTTATGCGCCATGTGCGTCTGCGCATTCTCCACCAGTATAATTGATGCATCCACCATTGCCCCGATTGCTATCGCTATTCCTCCAAGCGACATAATGTTTGCATTTATTCCCTGCATTTTCATAATAAGAAATGCTGCAAGTACAGCCGTGGGAAGTGTGAAGATTGCAACCAGCGAACTTCTAATATGAAGGAGAAATATCATTATTATAAGTGCTACAATTATTGTCTCTTCAAAAAGCTTGTCTTTTAAATTGTTGATTGCCCTTTCAATAAGGTTAGACCTGTCATACGCTGCTTTTATTTGCACATCCGGTGGAAGTGATTTTTTTAATTCAGCAATTCTTTCTTTAACTTTTTCAATTACAGATAAAGCATTTTCACCGTATCGCATAATAATAATACCGCCGACAGTTTCACCTTCTCCGTTCCATTCCGCTATTCCCCTTCGCAGTTCCGGGCCAATCGTTACATCGGCAACATCGCTTAAATAAATCGGCGAACCTGTTTTAGGAGAAAGCCCGATTGAAATCTTTTTTAAATCATCAACGCTTTTTATGTATCCAAGTCCACGAACCATATACTCTGCTTCGCCCATTTCAAGAAGCCGTCCGCCAACGTCATTGTTGCTTTGTTTTATTGCCATTTTAATTTTCTGCAGAGGGATTCCGTAGTAAGCAAGTTTAGTTGGATCAACATTTACCTGGTATTGTTTTACAAAGCCGCCGACGCTTGCAACTTCGGAAACGCCGGGTATTGAAGCGAGTTCGAACTTCAAGAAATAATCCTGGATGGATCTTAATTCCTGAAGATTTCTTTTGTCAGATTGCAAAACATATTCGTAAACCCAGCCTAAACCGGTTGCATCAGGGCCAAGCTGCGGGCTTACTCCTTCGGGAAGAGCATTCCGTAATCCGTTCAAGTATTCAAGTACTCTGCTTCGAGCCCAATAAATATCTGTTCCATCTTCAAAGATTATATACACCATTGAAAAACCAAACATCGAATATCCGCGTACATCTTTTGCTCCGGGGACAGATAACATTTTTGTTGTGAGTGGATATGTAACCTGGTTCTCAACTATTTGCGGGCCCTGGCCGGGATAATCCGTATAGATAATTACCTGTACATCACTGAGATCTGGGATTGCATCAATTTTCGTATTGTACACAGCCCAGATTCCGCCAAGTATTAATGCAATAGTAAAAAGTATCACTACAAATTTATTATTGATCGACCACTCTATTAGTTTTGTAATAATATTTTCTTTATTTGAATTTCCGGGTACCATTTAAAAACTCCATATTATATGTTTAGTCATTCCGAACCAATCTTTCCGTCAGAACGTGTTGTAGAACTAATTTCACTGTCACATTGAGCTTGTCGAAATGTGAATCGTTTCTGGAAACATAGTCTTCGACAGGCTCAGACTGACAGTATAAGTTTTATTAGTATTGTCTTCATTGTGGAGACTGATTAATTGAATATTATTCTGTCCCATTATTCTTTCACCTTATTCTCTCACCTTAAATCCATGCTCAATCAAATTATTTTTTGCACTGCTCAAGAGAAACTTCTTTCAAAATCATTCCACAAATTGGGCATTCTCCGGGTTCATCTGAAATTACATTCCAATCCATTAAATCTTCAAATACTTTACCGTCATTATTTTTATCAATGGCTTTAACATCAATCGGTTCTTTTCTGATTAACGGAGATGAATCATGTTCTTCTTCTTTCTCGTTATTTTTCTCATCTTGCTTCTTCATATCCATATTTTGCATATTGTCATTTTGAGAGCTGTCTGTTTGTTCGGAAGTCTGCATCTGGCCAACTGCTGCTCGAAGGTTACTTTCAGAATCAATTAAGAATTGAGCTGAAGTAACAATTGTAGTTCCTTCAGTTAATCCGGATAAAACTTGATAATAACCATCTGAATAATTGCCTAGATTTACAACCTGAGGTTTAAATCGTCCGTTGCCAAGTGCAATAACTATTAAATCTTTCGTGCCGCTTCTGATAACCGCATTTTCAGGAACTACCGGGTAATCACCCAAATTTTTTCCTTCAATTTCTACATTTGCAAACATCTCAGGTTTTAAATTTCCAATAGAATTATCAATATCAATCCGGACTTTTGCTGTTCTTGATTTTGCATCTATAGTTGGATAGATAAACGATATTTTCCCTTCAAAAGTTTTACCAGGCAAATAATTAAACTTAATCTTTGCTTTGGAGCCCAAACTAATTTTATTCAATTCATATTCATAGATATCCGCTTTCAACCAAAGGTTCGAAAGATCAGATATATGAAGCAGCGGCATACCCGACATAATTTTTTGGCCTTCAACTACATTCTTTTCGATTACTGTCCCGCTCTTTTGTGCGTAAAGTGTTATGTAAGTTTTTACATCTTTCGATTCTTTTAGGCGTTCAATTTCTTCGTCTGGAATTTCCAAAAGCTGCAATTTTCTAACTGCATTATTTAAAAGCTCATCCCCGCTTTTTGTAACTTCATTAAGCGAAGAATTCTTTACCGAAGCCTGGTATGAAAGAGCTGTTAATAGCTCCTGCTCTGCAGCTACAAGTTCAGGCGAATATATATCCATAAGCTTTTCACCTTTACTCACCACCTGGCCGGTATAATTCACATAAAGTTTTTCTATCCAGCCGTTTACTCTTGTTGTAACAATATATTCTTTTTGTTCATCAGTAGTCAAAATACCGTTGGTTATAACCTGGCTTGAAAGATTTCTCTTTTTAACTACTACTGTTTTTATATTCATATTTTGTTCAACTGCAGGATCAATTTTAACAATGCCTTCACTACCACCTGCATCATCATAAACCGGGACAAGGTCCATTCCCATTTTGGATTTTCCGGGATGATCGTAAATTTCATTCGGATCCATGGGGGCGCGCCAGTAGAGAATTTTCTTTTCTGATTTGCTGCTGGAGTTTTTTATCGGTACGAGTTTCATTCCGCAAATGGGACAGTTTCCCGGTTCATCTCTGATTATCTGGGGATGCATGCCGCATGTATATAGCTGTTTTTCTCCAATATCAGTTTTATTTGCGGTTGGTTTAATTATAAAAAACAAGCTGACTGCAATTGCAGTTAAAGCAAGCACAATTATAATTATATTTTTCTTTTTCAATTTTCTACTCCTGTTAAAATTTTATCTGCTTAACTTTTTAGTTCCGGTTAGGAATTTCACTTCAGCTATTTCTTTTAAGTAATCTGTTTTTAAACGGTACAAATTCGTTTCTACCTGGTAAAGCTTATTTTGTGAATCAATCACATTTATAAAATCAACCTGTCCAACTTGATAGCTTGACAGCGTTGATGCGAAAGTCTGCTGCGCCTGTGGCAGCTGTGCGTCTTCAATCAAATTAATTCTTTTCTGAAGTGAATTTAGTTTTGAAATTGATGTTCCAAAATTACTATTGAGCATCTGCAAAGAGAGGTTATATTGTTCATCATACATATTCTGCATCGCTTCAGTCTCTTCAACTTTTGATGATACCTTTCCGCCGTAATTAAGAGGGAGAGAAACTCCAACCATGAATGTTAGAAAATCGTCAAGCGGTGTATTCGTCTTTGCTATTTTATCCCGCTGTGAATACTGGACAGAAAAATTGAAGTTTGGCAGGTAATCATATTTTGCCAGGTTTTCCTGAAGTTCAGATTTTTGCTTTGCCATGTCAATTCCTGTTAGGAAAGGCCTGTTATGAACAGCTAATGAATCAAGCTGCTGCTGTGATAAATTATAATAATTGAATGCCGGCAAGCTGTCTGTAATTATAGGAACATCTTGAGATCTCAATACCTGTGCATTTAACATGGCAATAATTGAGTTCTCTTTGCTTTTTAGTTCTTCTATTTTATCATTTAAATTGGTTATCTCTAATTCAACTTTTAAAACATTTTGCTGGCTTGCTTTTGAAACCGAATAGTTTGCACTAACTACTTTTTTTATTTCGCTAAGCAGTTTCAGATTTTCGTTTGCCACATCAATTGCTTTCCGAACAAAAATTAATTCATAATAATTCTGAGATACATTTTTAACGATTTCATTTCTTGCATCTTTATATTCCTCGGAAACAATATCCGCATCTTTACTAGCAACATCGGCAACTGCACTTAGTTTTCCCGGGAATGGAACAGCTTGACTAAGCCCCACAATTTTTCCAGTCATTGGTTCCTGGGTAAATGAAAATGAATTAGTGGGAAGATTTGCCAATCCTAAAGTCAGCATGGGGTCAGGCAAATTCGAATTTACATTTGACTGGCTTTCCGCAGCATTTTGTTTTGCTGTAAGCATTTTCAATTTTGGGCTTAACCGTATTGCTTGATTAATCAAAGAATCAAGCTGGTTTTGTTGAGCATTCAAACTGAATGAAAAGCCCAATAGAATAATTAGAACTATAATCTTTCTATGCATGATTAAATATCCTCAATCATATCTTTGTTATTTATTGAAATAATGAAACGCTGCAATAAGATTTTTCATGGACAGAAAAACCCTAAAGCACCAAAAAGATATTGAGGATCAAATCAATAGGATAGAATTGTTGAGATAGAGGTGATTGTCTATTAATTGCGGAGGAGAAGTCCCGGTAAATAAATCATAATTAACTTCTCTTTGATTAGTTTGTTCTGTTAAGTTTAAGACTAAATGTGCAATGAAATTTTGAACTTGGAAATCTTTTTGAGAATTGATTTGTAAAAATTTATCGCCAATAGCTTCGTATTTAAATTCAGTTTTGCAGCAGTCATCTTTCCCAATTTTCGAACCGGAATATTTTGAGTGCTCTACATTTTCACAATGCATACATTTTGAATGCATCTTGCAAGTCGCCATTTCAGTTTTACTCATTGAACATAAATGAATAGTCAATGGCAATCCTGTTGTGGAAACAAAAAAGACTAAAACTATAGTTGATATTAAAATTTTACGAATCATATTTGCGCTAAACTTATAACAATAGTTGACGATTGTCAATATATGTGCCGTTGCATAATTCCAAAAAAATGTTACATAATTTTATTATAGTTCTCTTTTTTGAAGAGAAAGTTTACAGTCTTTTTGAATTGTGAGAATTAACCCAGGCTGTTATGAACCTCTACTACCGTGCGCGTTGCAGAATTAATTTTACTGTCACACTGTCCACCCCGGCGGACTATCAAAGTATGACATTCTTAGAATTAATTTAAACTTCGACAAGTTTAGTTTGACAATATTTAAAACAGCCTTGTCATCGCGAACAAAGTGAAGCAATCTGTTGAAAATTACTTTTCGCAAAGTGATTCTATTTTATGAGATTTACTAATTTTTTTTATTCGTGGTTTTTTATATAGATGATATTTCTCAACCGAATAAATCGGTTTGCGATTTCTGTTTAACTACTAATTTATACCTTACCGGTTTAGTTAACTTCTGAATGACACCTTCTTTTTCAGCCCTCTTCAGCCATTCGCCAAGTTGTGTTTGGCTTAAATCAAATTTTTCTTTTAATTCATTTTGTTTAACCTCTTTACCTTTTAATAAATCCATTAACTTTAATATAAAGAATTCATAAAAGCTTTTACCGGTAATTGATTCAAAAGATGGTCTTTCTTTTTCTTCAGGCGTTGGATTTTTCCTTGAATCAGCCTGCATATCAATACGTGGTTCGTGAATTGTTGTTATCCTAAAATCATCAAATGCAAATGCATTTTTGTTGATTACATTACTAATCAGGTCATTTAATACTGCATCATCCTTTATAACAATTCCTCCGTTCTTTATTAGCAATATATTTCCTGATTCTTTATCATTGTTTTCTTTTACATATAAAGGCACCCATTTTTTCTTTAAGTTTTCATTCGCTCCTGTCCATGTACCGCCCTTCAATCCTGAATGAACAACTATTGCAGCTATAGAGAGGCAATAAATATACTTATTCCGGCCCATTGCGTTTCCAACATTAAATCCGGCATCAGGATAATAAGGAGAAACAAATGCCAGGTTCCCTTCACTTAAATATTTTCGAAAAGTCTGCGAGATTGATTTTTGAAATAAACCGTCAGATAGAACCCCTATTGCATTACCATTATTTTCTAGTGCTCCTAACATGGCTGTAACATCTACTCCTTTTGCACCACCGGAAATTAAATTTATATTGTTTTCAGAAATGCTTTTGCCAATCTCTTTTGAGTATTTCAAATCATCATCAGAAATATTCCGGGAGCCAACTACAGCTATTCCATCAGAGTTGAGTAAATTCTTATTGCCTGAGCCAAATAATACAGGAGGAGATAATTGTCCCAATTTACTTTTAAGTGTTTGGGGATATTCTGAATCACCCCTTGTTAAAATCCATATACCTGCTCTGCTCCATTTTTCCAATAGCATGCTCATTTGTGCACCCCGTTTAAGAAGTGCAATTAGTCTTTCATTAGCAATTTTATTGTCTTTCCAGCTTTCTATAATGTTCTCACCATCTTCTGATAATAAGCTGCCGGGTGTATATCCTCTATCTCTAAGCCAGCCCGCAAATATTTTCCATTCGGTTGGGGTAAGCGGACTAACATCTCCATTACCTGGTTTTTTAAAATAAGATGTAAGCAATACTATTGATTGTTTCTCAATATCCAAAGTTTCCATTTACTAATTTCCTGATGTTGTTGAAGCAAGCGCAACAGGGAAAACCTTCCCTGAACCTGCTTTTATTAATAATGAAGAAATAATGGTTAAAGTCCAACCCGAATCTACAATATCATCAACTAATAATACAGGGGCATTCGAAATATTACTTTCAATTTCAAACACACCGTCAAGATTATTACATTGATAAAAACGATTCTGCATCAATTTTTGCTGTGAGTTATTTTTAACTTTTTTTACAGAATTGAAAAAAGGTATTCCAAGCTTATCTGCTAATCTTCGCGCAAAATCCGGAACAAGCTCTGTATGGTTTAATGAAGGCACACAAGTTATCCATCCGGGTTTGGGTTCAGGTTTCCATCTGTCTATTATCATCTCAGCTAAAGCATCAACCAGTTCGTCTGAAAAGTGATTATTGATTTTGCATTCTCTCACTTTATAACCCCATCCTGCATCACCCCAGCGTGCTAGTATTCTGCCTTCTTCGCCCCTCAAATTAACCGGTATGTTTCCACTAAATCCATAAACAGGAAAAGAATCTTTTGCAACTTGCTTTTTTAAAACTAACGGCATCTCGCTTTGTTTAATAAACCTCATAGCTGCATTTATAAGATTACTATTTGTCGTTACAGGAAGCTTCAAATCATGGATACAGTTCTGGCAATTATTGCAATTGGACGGATCCGGATCATCCAATGATTTTCTGAGAAATTTCATTAAGCATTCATTATGATTAACATAAACCTGCATCTCTTCCCATTCAGCTATTCTTCTATTTGTAAGGAATTCAATTCGATCATTATCCATTTTAAATGGAATTAAAGTCCGAAAATATTTATTCTTTACTTTAATAACAGGTGCAGGGTTTTCAACAGATAATAGTTTTAATACTTTCTCGATACTTCCATACGAATAATTTAATTTTTCTTCTATATCTCTTACGGTTAAACCATCGGATTGATTTAGTAAATCAAGTATTTTGTTTATATCCTGCTCGGAAGGAAAAGCTGTTCTTCTAAAAAATTCATGTATCTCCGCATCTTCTTTTCCCGTTAAAAGAATTCCATACGCCTTGTCAATTGCTCTACCTGCTCTTCCGACCTGCTGATAATAAGAAACAACATTTCCCGGTGCCTGATAATGAATAACAAATCCTAAATCCGGTTTATCATATCCCATTCCTAATGCTGATGTAGCCACTAATGCTTTTATTTCATTTTTCAATAGCTTATTCTTCCAGCTGCAATACGGTAAGCATTTGCGTCATCAAAATCATCATGTTCTACATCAGAGTAATATGCCTCTGCAGTAATATTATTTTGTTTTAACCAGTTGGCAACAGTTTCTGCATCCCGTTTTGTTAATGTATAAATTATACCTGTGCCCGGAATCCGGGGCAAATTTTCAGCAAGCCATGCCAGCCTTTGAGCCTGATCAGGTAAAGATATGTTTTGCAGGTAAAGACTTTTACGCGAAAGATTGCCTCTTCTTATTTCAAGATTTATCAATTGATCTTTAATATCTTTTACCACACGATCGTTAGCCGTGGCTGTTGTAGCAAGCACGGGCATATTTGCCGGAACGTTTCTTAAAACATTAATTATTCGCCTGTAATCCGGCCTGAAATCATGGCCCCAATCCGAAATGCAATGTGCTTCATCAACTACAAACAAACCGATTTTATCCGACAAAGGAATTATTACATCTTCAATAAAATTTTCATTGGCAAGTCTTTCCGGTGAAATTAATAAGGCATCAACTTTATCAGAACGAATTTTCTGAACTACTCCATTCCATTCGCTTGTGTTGCTTGAATTTATTGTCTCTGCGGTTATTCCAATTAGTTTTGCTGCTTCAAGCTGATTACGCATTAAAGCCAGCAAAGGAGAAATTATAAGTGTTATTCCGTTTCCTCTTTCTCTTAGTATTTTAGTTGAAAGAAAATATACAATGCTTTTTCCCCAGCCGGTGCGCTGCACTAAAAGAAGTTTTTTATTTCCGTTTGCTACCGAGTCAATCGCTTCCCATTGCCCATCTCTGAATTCTGCGGCGGGATTGTTGAGTACCTTTCTTAATAATTGAGTGGCTTGTTGTTTATCCATTGTTTTGAAATCCAAACTTTTTTATATCAGGACTAGTTGTTTCAAGTTCAAAAAGTTTATTGGAGCAAAATCCAAGTCCAAATATTATCCTTATTTCTTCCCATTCAAATTATCTACTATCTCTTTAAAGCTTTCTAATCCGGCTTCAAGATTTTCAACTATTTCCAGTGCTAAGATATCCGGATCGGGAAGATTGTCCATATCGCCTAATGACTTCATCCTTCAGCCAGAATATATCAAGATTGGTTTTGTCTCTTGCAGTTATTTCTTCGTAGGTAAATTTCTTAAAGCATTCTGTTTCTTTTCTCTTGAATCTGTTTTTAGGATTGTAGCATTCAATGAAATCTTTTAAATGTTCATATTTTAACTGCTGTGTTTTTAAAGTGAAGTGCTGGTTGGTTCTGAAATCATAAATCCAAACTTCCTTTGTCCATGGATTTTTACTTGCAGGTTTGTTATCAAAGAAGATTACATTTGCTTTTACTCCTTGTGCATAAAATAGTCCAGTTGGTAAACGCAGGATTGTATGCAGATCAGTTTTTTGAAGTAAATTTTTTCTTACCGTTTCCCCTGCTCCGCCCTCAAATAAAACATTGTCCGGCACTACTACTGCCGCTTTGCCATCTGCTTTAAGCATTGAAACGACATGCTGTACAAAGTTTAATTGTTTGTTTGATGTTGTAACCCAAAAATCTTGTCGTTCATAAGTAAGCGATTCTCTTTTTTGTATTCCTTCTTCATTTGTAATTGTAATGCTGCTCTTTTTTCCAAACGGCGGATTTGTCATTACATAATCAAAATTCTCTGATGGTTTTTGAAGTAAGCTGTCTTCTCTATAATATGGAAGAGGTATTATCAATATCGCTTATTCCATGAAGGTATAAATTCATTAAACATAACCTTGCAGCACTTGGAACAATTTCCCATCCTTTGAATGTTTTGAACTTTAGAAATTCTTTTTCCGCTTTATCTAATTTCTTTTCACTCAAAAAATTATAAGCTGCTAAAAAGAATCCCCCGGTTCCGCATGCCGGGTCTGCAATTGTTTTTAATGATTCCGGCTGAATGCATTCCACCATTGCTTTTATTAATGCACGCGGAGTAAAATATTGTCCCGCTCCGCTTTTGGTATCTTCAGCATTTTTCTCAAGAAGTCCTTCGTAAATATCTCCTTTTACATCTGTTTCAAGGGTCAGCCAGTTTTCTTCATCAATAAGCTGGACAAGCTTATATAGTTTTGCCGGGTCTTGTATTTTATTTTGTGCTTTGAAAAATATTTCACCCAGCATTCCTTTCTTCTTGCCAAGTGCATTTAATATCTCAAGGTAATGGACTTCCAATTCCGTCCCGCCGTTTATGCTGTGCAGCGATTCCCAGTCATATTTCTTTTCTATTATTGTTTGCCGGTTGTAAGGAGGCTTTGGAATACTCATAAGCCATTTTTAAGAACAGCAAATATGTAAGCTGTTCAAGATAATCTCCGTAGCTTACTCCGTCATCACGAAGTATGTTACAGTAATTCCAAACTTTTGATACGATTGAAGATGTTGTCATACAAAAATAAATTCCTTTTAAATCTTGAATTGCCACGAGCTTTAGCTCGTGGATATAAATAAAAAATAAATCCGGCTTTAGCCAAATTATTTTGAATATTTATTAAAACCATACTTATTTATAAATTCATCATATTCTTCTGCAAAGCTCTTTTTTCTATGATGCTCTTCCTGGTTCTTAATATAATCTCTGACTCTATTAATAATAGATTCTGCTATTGAAACAGCAATATATTCATCCTGCCATTCAAAATGTCCATTTACTAATTTATTTTTATTTATCCAATTTGAAGATTCTCCCTTCATTAATTGAACTACCTTACTAATTGTTTGATCACTTCCTAATGATATTATCATGTGAATATGATCCTCTACGCAATTAATAAAATCGATAAAAATATTTTTTGATTTGGCGTTTTCAATTATGTGTTTTATCAATTTAGGCTTTAATTCTTTTGTAATTATTCTCTCCCTATTTTTAGTCGACCAAATAATGTGTATCCATATTTTTATATATGGCATTTTATTCCTTCCCTAAATATTTGGCTAAAGCCTTTTGGAATTTGGTTTTTTAAATCCCACGACTTAAAAGTCGTGGCTATTCAAATTTTGAATTGCCATGAGCTTTAGCTCGTGGATTACTAATAATAAAATCTTTCGGCTTTAGCCAAATCTTTTGGCCTGAAACATGAGTTTATTTTGGGTTTTCACCGCTCCACGAATTAAAAGGCGTCACAATTCATTTAGACATACATTAAATCTTGCTTAACAAATCTCAACATACGGGGTTTTATTGCATTAGGAGTAACGAGATCAACTTTCACTCCTAATATTTCCTCAAGTTCATCTCCAAGTAAAACAAAGTCCAATCCAATTGGTTTTTCAAATTCAACAAGTATATCAACATCACTCACTTCGGTAGCATCGCCTCTTACTATGGAACCAAACAAACCTATATTTTTAACATGATATTTCTCAATTAGCATCGGTTTGTATTGTTCGAGGAGCTTTTTTATTTCATTCAAGTTTTTCATAATTCTATTCATTTATTTAATCTAAAATACTCTTTATAATTTATTACGGCAATACACGTAAACCATTTTAAAAAACAATTAAGTAAGCTGCTCAAGATAATCACCGTAGCTTACACCGTCATCACGAAGTATGTTACAGTAGTTCCAAACTTTTGATACTATTGATGAAGTTGTCATATTTGTTGTGTTATTTCCTTTCGATCAATACTATAACATATATATCCTAAATTAAAACTAAAACTTTTGTTTAGGTGTTTGATATACTTCTCAAATTTATCGTCAGCTTCAATATCTGATACTAAATAAAATTTCTTTGCTCTATTTTTTTCAGGGTAACAGGAATATTCTATTAACTGACCAAGCGCATATCTAAGGCAAGTTTTAAGAAATGGGTATGTTTTTATTTCATAAAATATATCTCCATCCTCTTCTCTAGCTACTATATCTATTCTATTATTTCCCACAACCCTACATTCTCTTTTAACTTTATTTTGACCTTTTTCCTTTTTTAGATATTCAAGAAATGAATCTGAAATAAGATTATGTGTTAACTCAATCTCTTTTGTGCCTGAGTGATGAGTTGCTCTTGCTTTTGATTTAAGTTTACCATTACCGGAGTTGCCTGTATTAAAATAATCCTCCTCTTCTGGAGGGTCTATGTTATTTATACCATCCCAAGGTAATAAAGCATATCGTGGTGAAGAAATTCTTTTATCCTCTTCTTCAACTTGTATGGGATTTTCGAAAATATTTTGTATTTCATTTTTTCTAAATCTTATATTAATTATATCGTTTTCATTTAAATATTCATTCTCTATTTTATTTCCATCCAGGCCAACCTCTTCAAGTTGAATTTTCATAATATCAAGTAATCCTTTAGTCTTATATTTATCAATGATAATAGCTGCATCTTCTTTACTAATAACCTCAACATCATTTAATTGGCCAATCCAAAAATTCTGTTTTTTTCGTGAATCTCTACTGTATAGAAATAGCTGAAATTTTCTGCCTTTATAAGTTTCTTGAACATTTCTTATTGGTTCAAGAAATCCATACTGATAACCATCAATTATTCTACTTGTGTCAAACAGCCATTCTTCATGACCGAAACCATATCTTTTTTCGTGACTATCTGTTGGGGCTTTCCCTTGTCTTCCTGACGGACTTGTCCAGCCATTTGTATTCCAGCAAATTCTACATATTTTAAATTCCTTTTTTGGTTTAGTAAAACTAAACTTTTTACCGCTCCAAATTTCCTTAATAACATCTTCGTAAATTTGAATATTGTTTTCAAAGAAGGATTTTGTTTCTTTAATTAATTTGTTCCACGTATAAGTAGTTAGTTGATTTAAATTGACAACCTTCCAATCTACTTTTTCTGATTTAGTAATTTCATAAAATCTATTGATTTGATTTTCGGTTAAATTAGTATAACTCTCTGATTGACAATCAAGTTTGTAAACTAAAGCAGATTGCGAACCTGAGTTAGGATCTTTAGAAGTAATAACTCCAACAGTAAAATAAATATATTTTTCTTTGTCTTTTTCTCTTTGGATACTAGCCCAAGTATATGGCCTTATTCTCATTTCCCTATATGCTCTTTGTAGAGGATGACTTTTTCCATTAAATATAAAACCTGAAGGTGTAACTTGTTCTCCCCAATAATTTGTTTTGGGTCGTAAAGAATATTTTAATAAGTGTAATAATACTTTATGTGATAGATTATTTTTATCATAGCTTTCACCAGCTATATTATCATAATATTCAATTTCGTTTACATTGAAAAAATTGTCGACAGGAATTTTATCTTTACCAACGATAATAAATCCTTTACTTTCCATAAAACTATTTGTTTCTAAACCACCACCAAAACCCCAAAGCTTATCCCCATTTGCAAACTCATTAGCAATTCTAACAACAAGTTTTATGGGATATCTTTTCCGTTCGTATAATAAATCATATTTACTAGAATCTTGGTGTGAAGGAATTCCATCCTTATCAATCTCTTTTATTGCTTTTAGTAAATGATAATGATTAATATTTGTAGGAATCATACCAACCTCCCCTCAAATGCTTGTTTAAGAATTGATTGCCTTAGCGTTTCTGCTTTAGTTAGGTTTTCATCTATTGTTTGTTCTAATTTGTCTGCAAATGAAAAGCGAGATTCTATTTCTTCTACTATTTGATATTGTGATGTTAAAGGTGGTAATGGAATATTTACCTTTTTAATATCTCGCAGATAAATCGCTTGTTGTGCAGTGGCTCCAGATACAGCAATTATTTCTTTATTTATTTTAGATGACTTTAATAAATAAGAAAGAAAGTTCGAATTCACATCTTTATTTATTTTTAATAAGATAACGCTACCCAATAAACAAAACCTTCTTTCAGTTTTTAAGACACAAAGTCTCCCAACTGTTGCACCTCGGCTTACAATTAATATATCTCCTTTTTCTGGATTACATCTATTCCAATATTTGTTTGCATCTTCTTCAGATATATAAAGAGGATTTTCAAAAGTCACGTTATTATCTCTAACATCTTTAGCAGAAAGAAACGGTATTCCTTGATTTATAGTTTTAGGTCTAATGTGTTCACCGTCTGTTACTTTTTCACAAATTGCTTCCAGCTTCACCCACTTCCAACCTTCCGGTAAATCTTTTGGATTATATGAAACTTCTGGTTCGGCTGCTTTGAGAATGTTATCGACCTCTTGAATGCCATTCAAGCGTTCATGGTTGGTTAGCTTTCCTTCAAAGGCAAATTTAAGGACAGCTTGCCGGTAAGTTTTTAATTGCTCTTTTGCTTTTTTAAGCTGCTCAATTCCATTATCCAATTCGCTGAAGAGTTCTTCTATTTTGGCGACTATTTTTTTTTGATGTGATGGTGGGGGTAACGGGAAAAGTATTGTTCCTAAATTCTTTCGGGATATCCTCTTTCTAGTTGAACCACTTTGAAGTGCAGAAATGTTATTTCTACTCTGCGAAGCATTAATTATATAACACAAAAATTTGTTATCAATTATTGTTTTGTCTACTCTGACAATCGCTACATCCACAACCGTCACGTATTTATTTTCCCCATTCAAAGGGAAAATGCAAGCTCTTCCCAATGGATCTGGCATTCGAGCAATTAGAATATCTCCTTTTAATAAAAACGTGCAATTTAACTCAATTGCTTTCTTATAGGTTAAATAACGATCTGATTTATCCTTAAATTCTAACTCACCAATATCAGCTAATTGAATTAGTCGTACTTCGCCGTTCGGATCTTGGTCTTTGCTTTCGACCCAATCTCCATCAATGAAAACGCCATCTTTACCAATTATATCAAAAAGTTTAGCCCAAGACCAGTTGGGAGGAAGATTAAGCAAATCCATATTTTTGTTCTCTTTTTTCAAATGCTTCCTCGCCACCTTCAAGAATATCACAAACATGTTCGCGAATACCCATTTTATAAAGTATTCCTTGCTTAGCTTCATCTTTTTCTTGGCTAAATTCCAATGAACCGCTTACATATTCAAATAAATATTCTTTATTGTCTTTATTTGCCTGTTGTCCCCCTTGATTACAGACGATTATTTGTTCGGAATCTGTGGAGACTACAAGATTTGGATTATGCGTCACTATGATAATTTGTCTTTGTATTTTTTTCTCTCGAATAAACCCTACTAATTCTTCATAAACTGTTCTGTTATCTAAATTTTCTTCCGGTTGATCAATAAGGATTGGATATTTTGCATTACTGAACTGTAGATAAAGATGAACTAAAACAAGTCCAATTTTACCAGGGGACATTTGCATTAAATTGTCACCTCTATAAAGAATATCAAATTCTATTTCAAAATAATTCTCGAATAATCTTAACATAGCTTCCTTTAAGGTAGCATATTTTAAAACAAAATTTTCAGTTTTATCTTCAATCAGTTTTAAAAATAAATCATGAAAAAGACTAAGATAGGATTCTGAATTGAAAACTATTTCATTTGCTGTGTCAAAAAGTTCCAAATCATTTCTAAAATGTGAGCGGTTGTCGAATAATTCTGTAAAATTAGTTCTGAAACGCCTTTTGTTTATTGTTAATCTGGTTACTATCTCAATGCTATCAATTTTTCTTATTTCTTCTCTCATTAAAAAATTTATAAGATCCATATAAGTATTAAATATCTTATCATATTCTTTTAAAATATTATTTCTATAAGAGTCAAATTTCTTTTTTGAATTACTTAACTGTTTTTCATTTTCTTCATACTTATTTAGTGATTCTTTTAAATCTTTAATGTCATTATTCAATTCAGTAAGCTGTTGCTGATTTGATAATTTTGTTAGTATTGGAACGAGAGCGTTATCAAGTTCCTCAATCTCCTTCTCTATTTTCGATATATGTTGGTTATAATCAGTAGTACTAACTTTAATACCTACTTTTATTTCACTAAGTTTTTCTTTTAGCGATTTTTTTATAGTTTCTGACCAATTATTGATCTTTGTATTTAATCCTGTTGTAATTTCAGACTCATCATTAATTAGTGATTCAATATTATCTACATCATCAGCAAAGGTGTCTACCAACTGCTGTAATTCTGTTTCATATTTTTCTAAAATTGAAATGTTATTTTTGAAATTCGTTAAGCTAGAATTATTATCTTCTTTGCTTTGTGTTAATGAATCATGTTTTTCCTTTTCTTCCTCAGTTAGTTCTCCTTTTGAAGTTAATTCATCTATACTTTTTTTCTTCTTCTCTAATTCTGCTTTAATTGACTTTTTTTCTCCAATCTTTTTTTGATTGCCTCTTAGTTGGTTAATTACATCGATTTCATTAAACAAATCATTAATCAATTTTGATAATTCCGATGTAGCCTTATTGATATCTACAATGGAATCATTATAAATATCTGAGATATTTTGTAATTCGCCATCAATATTTATTCGTTTGTCTAAATCTTTTATGGTATCTAATATGAGCTTATTAAAATTACTTAGATCATTTTCATTATCAACTAACTTTGAAATATATAATTGCGGGATATAAGTAATTTTCCTTTTTTCTGTAGCATCATTTTTTGACTTTTGTGAAATGAAACCGTCACTCCAATTTACTTCAAAATCGTAACTACTATCTTTAGCATCATATTTTTCCAATAAGTCTTTATCTTTATACAATACTTCCTCTTCATCAATTGACCTTGCTATATTAAAAAGTAATAAGGATTTGCCGGAGGATTTTCCACCAATGATTGAATTTAAATATGGATTTAATTTTATGGTATTTGAGGGTAATACTTTCCTAGAATCATCATCAATAAATCTTACACTATCTATTGTCAAAAAGCTATTTTTTTCTTCGGGCTTATGTGACTGTATTCGAACTCGTAGTTGAGGTTCATAAATAATTTGTTTCAAACCTTCAAATGTTGGATTGGATTTAATCCAAGTTGTTTTTTCAGATGGAAAAACTCCATAATCAGAAAATTTGTGTGCATCACTTCCAGATATACATGGTTTTGGTTTTGAGCCAAGAGTTTTAAAAAAATTCTCAAAGAATTTTTCGTTTTCGGAAGTTTTCTTTCCACAAATCAAATCAATATTTCTTTGATCTCTAGTTTTCAAAAATATGAGTACTTTGCATAAAATAATTGTCATCATGAGGATGTTCTTCCCAATTTAAATTCAATAATCCATCTGAAGTATCATACGGTAATATTATATACCCGTTTTCTTTAGGAATTTGTTTAAACGCTTCTTTTAATGATTCCTTAGTAATTTCTGCTGTACTCGAACCTAATTTTAATAAATCAGATTCGGATAAAGATTCTGGAGAATTAAATCCATGTTTTCGTGCTTTACTTTCATCTAGACTATTCGCAAAAATAATTAATGCATCATCTGATAATTTTTTATCAATTGATCTAATATATAATTCAGATTTAAAATCTATTAACTCTTGCTTAGTTAGTTTATCTGATAGTATGCAATGGATATTTAATCTATAATCAACAGGACATTCAATCCTTAATTCCATTCCTGGTAAAATAAGTTTATTTAATAAGGAGGGTTTGTCTTTTAGATATTCTTTTAACTCCAAATACCAATCGAATGTCCAGTAATCCATAATACAAAAAACTTCAACATCGGAATCATTAACCGTTTTAATAAAATCTTTCAAACTCTGTTCTTTTTCTACAGCATTCATATCTTTTAGATTTTTACCGCCTCTCCAAAAGAACGAAGCGGGAGTGTGAATATGTAAATCCCACTTACTCCATTCTGAGCCCCTTTCGAATTTATTATAATCACTCATCTAAGTCTCCACTTTTATTTTAAGCAGCTAATTCTGAATTTAATTCCTCAATTAAACTATCTGTTTTATCACCAAACAGCTTCCAAAATTTTCCCAATCCGCCTTTATCAATAAAAGGTGTATAATCAAATGCTTCCTTTTCCATTTTAACGGAAGTGATAATATAATCTTTAATCATTCTAAGCCATTCCATCTGCTCTTCAGTAAACTGCACAGGCCCGGCATTCCGTTTAAATACCCATTGCTTAAATCTGCGGTTTACTATTTCGCTGTATGGTTCAAGTGTATTATCAATTTTAAGCTCAAAGCGCAGCAGAGAAATTATATCCGTCAGCATTCCAACTGTTGTTCTGTGTTTTTGTCCGCTTCGGTTCAATTCTCTGGTAGGCATTCCATATCTGTCAATTGTTAACATGTATGGAGGATTTGCCATTGCATCGCGAAGGTCTGTTAACATTTTATATGTAGGAACATCATTAATGATGTTCTTACGTGAGTTGTAAATAATTTTTAGTGCTGTTATCTCATCTTTATTTTCATCAATAAACTTCCGGAAATTATTTATTATCTCATCTGCATTTTCTTTTGCATGTTTATCAAAACCAGAGTGAGTAATTCTGTCGGGATTTGTTTCATCAATTACTTGATATATTTTCTGGCGAACTGTTTCAACAAAATCTCTCAGCGCTGGATTATCAAACGGCTTAATTGCTGATTGAATGATTGGCTGAATAGCTGATTGGATTTGTTCTTCTGTTGGTTCGGCATCATCCGGTAGTTTAAATTTCTCTCTAACATTTTTATCTACTACATCAGGGTCATAAACATCTGCAAGCTGTTTGGCAACTTCGGTAATGCTTTTGCCTTCTGTTATTTCTGATAAACTTATTTCTGTCTGCTTCGGTTATCTGCTTATCAATTTTTGTAAGCCGGGATGCAAGCGCACTTAATATATCTTCATCCGGCTGAAGTATTGCCATCTTCATTAAATCCTTTAACGGCACTGTCGGCTTTTTATCAACTACCGGATAATCAACCTTAACAGATTTGAAAACTCCCGCAGCATCAATAATATAAAAACGTTCCTTGTTCAGCTTGGCACTTGGAGTAACTTTTATAAGCTCATCCTTACTGAACGACCTTGTTCCTCTTCCAATCATCTGCTGAAAATAATTCCGTGAGCGGACATCACGCATAAAGATAAGCACTTCAATGGGCTTTACATCTGTGCCGGTTGCAATCATATCAACTGTAACCGCAATACGCGGATTATAGCCGGTACGAAACTGCTGAAGTATTGATTCGGGGTCTTCATCAACAGCTTTGTAAGTTATCTTTTTACAGAAGTCATTTCCTTCTCCAAATTCTTCCCGCACAATATGAACAATATCTTCAGCATGGCTATCTGTTTTTGCAAAGATTAGAGTTTTGGGAACTTCATAATCTTCACCGCGTTCGGGATAAAATTCTTCCTTCAATACTCTTTTATATTCACGGATAATATTTCTTATCTGGCTGGGATTAACAATATCTCTATCAAGCTGAGAAGGTTCATAATTTATTTCATCATCAAGCTGCTTCCATTCTTTTTTGCGGGTCATTTTATTTCGGAGGTCAACATACTGCTTTGCTTTAATTGATGCGCCATGCTGTGTTATTTCCGTTTCAATAGTATAAACATCATAACCGACATTAACCTTGTCAGAGATGGACTGCTTTAATGTATATTCGCTTACAATATTTTCATGGAAGAAAGCAAAGGTGCGTTTATCCGGTGTGGCTGTTAGTCCGATTAAGAAAGCATCGAAATAATCCAGCACTTGTTTCCACAAATTATAAATTGAACGGTGGCATTCATCTATAATTATAAAATCAAATGTTTCAATTGGAAAGTTTGGGGTATAAGC
Organism: uncultured Ignavibacteriales bacterium; assembly: GCA_963731745.1. Classification (GTDB taxonomy): domain Bacteria; phylum Bacteroidota; class Ignavibacteria; order Ignavibacteriales; family Ignavibacteriaceae; genus CAVSWT01. The sequence goes on along the minus strand of CAVSWT010000010.1, from coordinate 5,139 downwards.
AACATCAACAGGCTTATCAATTATTTTTATTCATAAGAAGAATTATCTTCAAGAGATTCATCAAGCTCTTTGCCTTTTAGAATTGAATACATTCTTTGAATGGTGCTGATACAAACTTGTGCAGCCGGGTCAATAAAATTAGAACGCAGCCTTTGAACATTGTAGAGTTCTGTGAAAAGTCTTTTATCATCATTCGGCTTAAATGCCTGAAATTCCTGTTCAGCCTGCTTGCCTAAATTCCTTGTATCAACTAAAAATAAAATTCGTTTTGCTTTTGCAAATTTAAGGAGACGGTAAACTGAAGTAATTGCTGTAAAAGTTTTTCCGGCACCGGTTGCCATTTGTACTAAGGCACGGGGCCTATTCATTGCAAATGATTCTTCGAGATTTATAATTGCATTAACCTGGCAAACTCGCAACCTGGTTGAACTTAGAGTTGGGAAATTCTTTAATCTTGTGCGGAGAGTATCAGGCTGATTCGATAAATTCGTAAAGAGTTTCGGGTTTGTGAAAATTAAATATTTCTCTTTGCTTTGGGATTGGGTCTCTTCCATCAGTAAAGAAAGTTTCATTTCCTGTTGATTCATACTGGAAAGGAAGTTCATTAACTTTTTTGACATACTTCAAATCATCTGCAGCATATCTAATAGTTTGGTCATGAACCTGGCTGAGAGTATGCCCTTCTTTCTTTGCTTCAATAACACCAACCGGTTTGCGTTCTACAAAAAGAATATAATCTGCTGAACCGGATTCAGTGGGATATTCGCGAACAGCAATTCCTAAACTTGCAGAAGGATTGAAATCTTTTAAATCTTGAACAACCCAGCCTGCTTGTTCTAATTTCTTATCAATATTTATTCGTGCTTCTTGTTCGGGAGTCATTGAACAAATCCATATAAGAAGCGAATTGAAAAGTGTGAAGCCAATTAATATCCCTTTTAGTAATCAATTGCGGAAATCAAGATAAGAATATTAATTATCATGGTAAAGAGGGAAAGAAAAATAAAAAATTTCAGCTCATTTAAAGAAATAACTTAGTTGTATTTTTACATCCCCCTTCGTCCCCCTTCTGCCAAAGGTACTGCTGTTTGGCAAGGGGGAATTACGTGTTAGGCCAATTTTAACAATGTAAAGATAGAGCTAATAATAATATGTTTTAACGCTCCAACAAAAGTCCTCCTTGCAAGGAGGATTGAGGAGGATGTTGACCTATCCCAAAAAAGGTTGACACTTTTTAACAATAATGTTTTCTTTCTTTTTGTTACTTTTTCATTCTTTGTTAAGATGTTAATAATTTTTCATGTTAGCAATAAAAAATTGCTTTGGTGTCATTAGATTCAAAGACATATGCAATCTTCTGTTATTGTAACTATAAACAGCATCCTTAACAGCTCGGCTTAAACTCTGTAGATCAGGGAAAATAATTTTTAACATATATTCATTCTTTAATGTGGCAAATACTCTTTCCATACATGCATTATCATATGGATTTCCTTTTCGGGAATTACTGAGGATTACACCGCCAGCTTCTGCTAATTCCTTAAAACTTTTACTACAAAATTGTATTCCTCTGTCAGAATGAAAAATACACCCATTAAGTTTATTTTTGTATCTTTTTAGAATTAGTAAAAATGATCTTAGTAATCCATCAACTCCCAAGTTATTTGTTAAACAGTAGCTTAATATCATTCTTGCATATAAATCCATTATTGCTGTAAGATAATATTCACCATCCCTGGTCCTAAGATATGTTATATCACTTACCAGTACTTCAAATATGCGTGTGGGCGTTTTTCTTTTTAGATGATTTTCTGATACTATTCCATTATGCAATGAGTTGGTAATTACCCTATATCTGCGTCTTCTATTGATTATTAGCTCATTTTGCGCCAGTAGCTCATGTAAAACTTTTCGGCTTATTGTAAAATTTGTTTGTTTATTTATATGCATATACAGTTTTCTTACTCCTTCAAATGGAAGTTCCTTCCGCCGTTGGACTATATAGGATAACAACCCGGGGTTATCTGTTTTCCTTTCTAGTCTTCGGCTCTTATAGTATGCTTGTCTTGAATAGCCCAAAAAGCAACATAACTTTTTTATCTTCATTCTTCGGTCTTCTTCGATGAGTTCAAAAATAGTTTGGGACCAGAATTTTTTTTTATGCTTATTTTATATTCCCGCTCTGCTATCTCAATAACTTTATTTAATGACTTGTTCTCTAATTGCAGATCTGCCAGTACCGTTTCCAATTGATGAATCCTGGTCTTCAATTCTTTAATTTTTAATTTGTCATTCGGCATACTGACCTTTGTTATTTTTTTTAATTCTTTGTTTCTGCCATATTTAGTTATCCATTTACTTATTGTAGTATGGCCACCTATTCCATATTTTTTTAATGCTGCTGTCTGAGTTATCTGACCCGATAATACTTCGGCAACAACTGACATTTTGAAGGTCTCATTATAACCTCCAACTTGTGGATAAACCTGTGTGTTTTCTGTTGACATAATCTATATCCCTTCGGTTTTTTTGTCAACTTTTTTGGGTCAATACATGTAACATAAAGATATAGTTAACCGCCGGATTAAATCTCATGCAGCCTAATCATTAGTTGTTCTGTTCATTTTCCTTGAGTTTTGATTTTATCTTTTCCGTCTTTTGCTTTACAAAGTCTAATGCCTGTTTAATTATTTCATCCGGATCTTCACCCTGAGAAATAAAATAGGCCCGGATATCTTCTTCATCTTCCTCTGTATTTAAAATCATATCGAATAATATTTTTAACCGCTGGTTATCCATGATGTTCCTTTCTTCCTTTCCGTTTAAGAAATTTAATTTATTTATTATTGTTTTATTTCACAACTTATAATTTATATTGCAAATCACCTAAATAAACCGGGTTTCTTAAAGAAACCGGGTTTATAATTATAAATTATGCTTAACAAGTATCAATAATTTGTAATATCCTACTATCTAATACTCTTCAAAAATGAAATTCCGTCAAAGTTGTAAAAATTATTTCTCATACAAAGCTTACATGAAGAATGAATAACATCATTTCCAGTAATAACGCCACACTTCGACTGGGCTCAGTGTGACATAGTCAATGTGTCATTTCAAATGTCATGGTGAGCTATGTCGAACCATGAACAGATAACATTGACAATAAAACGTCCACACTTCGACTGAGCTCAGTGTGACATAATCAGTGTGACAATGAGAATGTCAGTCAGAGCTTGTCGAAGACTGAACGACATGTCTAACAATGTAAATGTCATGGTGAGCGGAGTCGAACCATAAACGATGGCATAGACAATAAAACTTCACACCTGACTGCCGCTATGCGGGGTGAGTTAATTTGTTTTGGACATTTAAAAAAGCAAAACCCCCAACCGGGGGTTAAATAAATTTAAGAATAAATAATTTAGATCAATTGCTTACTCTATCTATAAATTATCCAATCATATTCGTATGCATCATTCAAACAATTCAGCAATTTAACCATTTAATCAATTCAGTCATTCCTTTAAATACTCACCGGCTCTTCAACAGGCGCTTCTACTTTCTGCCTTCCGCCTTTATCCCAAATTACCCGTGAAGACTTATACCCGTTATTTTGTCGCTAAATTCTAACCAATTCATATCAAATCCGGTATTTGTATCCGTTCTGAATACGTCTTGATTACGTTAATATTATATTTATCTTCTATTTTAGCACCTTTTATTTTATTATATTTAAACTTCAAGTATCAATTAAAGTGTTTTTTTTGGATAAAAATGGAATTATTACATTAAATGGCAAGATTAAAAAGCAGCTTTTTGTTTGAGGTTAATGGAAAAATCGGTGATTATGTAGTAAGAAAAATGAACGGCAAAACATTCATTTCTTACCGTCCCGGCAAATACAAAATAAGCCAGTCCGAACCGGCGAAGGGAGCAAGAAATAATTTTGCAATTTCATCAAAATTTTCTTCAATAATCAATTCCAATCCAAATTTAGTTTCAGCCTGGCAGAAATCATTACAAACTACCAAACCCGTTTACCATAAAATATTAAAAGAGAATCTCAAATTTGTTTCAGGTTCATGCCTTACTGTTAAAAATATTATTGTCCCGGGTTCCGGCTTAAATATTATTAAGGAAATTATATTTGACGGCATGGCCATAAGAATAGTATTGGAACCGGACTCAGCCGCTGATATTAATTTAATCTCTTCTGATTTAAATTTAGCAGTTATTTGTTATTTACATTCTCCAAAAGACAGCAACAAATCCGGCACTTACAAATTTATCAGTGTATCCAAATCATTTACTTATGAAGAACTTGATTCTTCCCTTTCAGCAGAAATAATTTTAACAAAACAAGAGTTAAAAGATATTAGTGACTACAATAGTATGATAATATATTCTGCCGCAGTAATTAAAAAAGAAGAAGCGATAAGCTGGGCATCCCTTAATACAAATATTTCGGAATAACAAATCTTTCTGGCAATGACAATGTCATGGTGAGCGAAGTCGAACCATGAACGATATGATTGTCATTTAAACGTCACACTTCGACTCGGCTCTGTGTGACATATGCAGTGTAACAATGTGAATGTCATGCTGAGCTTGTCGAAGCATGAGTCCGCTGAAACACGAAAGATAACACTGACAATAAATCTTCACACTTCGATAAACTCAGTGTGACATATGCAGTGTGACAATGTGAATGTCATGCTGAGCTTGTCGAAGCATGAGTCCGCTGAAGCACGAAAGATAACACTGACAATAAATCTTCACACTTCGATAGACTCAGTGTGACAATGAAAGTGTCATGCTGAGCCCGGTCGAAGCATGAAGGACATGACTGACAATAGAATATTACTCTTCAGTCAGAATCTCAGATTCTGGATCGAGTCCGGAATGACAAATCTTTCTGATGATGCTAATGTCATGGTGAGCGGAGTCGAATCATGAACGATATGATTGTCATTTAAACGTCACACTTCGATAAACTCAGTGTGACATATGCAGTGTGACAATGTGAATGTCATGCTGAGCGAAGTCGAAGCATGAGTCCGCTGAAGCACGAAAGATAACACTGACAATAAATCTTCACACTTCGATAAACTCAGTGTGACAATGAAAGTGTCAGTC